>CALSMP010000007.1 GCA_943787485.1 uncultured Luminiphilus sp.
CTGTCCTCATCGATACGGCCCGCAATACCCCATCGACCTGATAATCTGCCATGTGTCCATGAAACCGGCCAATGATGTTCGACAACCAGACCAACACCATCCGTGTCCACGTCAGTAGTTACCCCGCCGACCCAATCACCGTGGGATTGTGAAGACATAGCAAGAGCAATGAGCGCGCAGATAATCGAAAATACTTGTTTAAGCATTCCTATACTCCAATAACTCCCGTGTCGATACGGCATTTTTTGCGAAGGTAAGGGCCCCTCTTTGAAATATTATTTTGCTTGTTAAGTGTTGCAGTTTTACCCTCGCGAAGCACGTATATCAACTAGTGGTTAGTGAATTTCTCCTGCGGATGAGATGCAAGATAACGATAACGAGAAGGTTAGCGGCGAGGCCGAGGGTGCCGGGATGCAGCCCCAGAGGCATGACGCCTAATGTCCAGCCGATTACCGCTACTAGCAGGCCAGTTATCAGGCCCCAAAAGATTGCCCCTCCGGCAATGCGTCTGTTGGTGACACCCAGGTAAAAAGAGGGCGCGACTTGGAGTAACAATTCGAACTTCAACATAAATAGGCGGTACAACGTGACATCCTCGCGAGTGCTGATAAATACCATAGCCGCAAGCACCAGCCACGCACAGCGTTGACCAATGCGCGTCAGACGCTCTTCGGGAGATGAAGGGTCAATAAGGCTGCCGTAAATGTCTTTTGCGAATATCGACGAAAAAGAGAGCAAGGCAGAATCCGCTGTGCTCATGAGTGCGGCCAGAATCGCTGCCAGCATAACCGTCACAATGGCGACTCCCTGCCAGCCGAAGGCGAGTGTGTCGCGAAGAATGAGCGCCATCACTTGATCGGCGGCGCTGCCCTGTAAACCGGGATATCGAACGATGGCAAGGTAGCCCAAGGTCAACACGACAACCACCGCAAACAGAGGCATCAATGACATCCCTACCATTGACTGCTGCAGCACAGAAGCAGACTTGGCCGCATAAATACGCTGAATGGCCTGAGGGTACACCGACGCGCCGATCCCTATGAGTACGATGGTAGATAACCACGTGACCGCCTGCGGACCTGTAGGCGGAAGCGTCTTTTCAGGGGCTACTGCTTTCAGCTCTTTGAGGGTTTCAACAAAACCTCCGGTTTCCGCGCCGATGATGACAAGTATCAAGATAAAACCGATCAACATCATTATTCCCTGAAGGACATCGGTCCAAACGACACTTCGCAAGCCACCGAGAGTGGAATAGACCACCATAATCAACGCCAGCGTAACAACGCCCCACAGCGCATCGATGCGACCCCCAGAGAGTCCCTCCACAACATGGCCAATTACCTTTAGCTGGGCGAGCGTGTAGTTCATCAACACCAACAACAGGCAAATAGATATCAAGTGCTGGAGCCGCGGAAGCTCGAAGCGAAATTTGATGTAATCGGTCGGCGTGACAAACTGATGGCGCATCGCGAGCCGCTGTAGCTTCGGCGCAAAAATCAGGTAGCCCGTCACGACGACTATCATGCTGTGAACGATGACGATCCAGCTGAAACCAGCACGATAGGCCTGCCCCGTAAAGCCAAATAGCGCATTGCCGCTATATTGCGTGGCGAATAACGTGAGCAACATAACCGGGAGGCCGAGGTTACGCCCCGCCAAATAGTAATCACCTAGGCTGTTATTTAAGCGTTTTTTCTTACCCCAAACGCCCAGCACCAAGAGTGATAGAAGATAGAGACCAACAAAGGCCAGGGACTCTGCGCCAAGCGCAAGATCAGTCATCATTTTCCCCGGCATGCCATCGATGCAGAGACGCCCAAGCGGTGATCGATGCGATAGCGAGGGCAATAGCCAACGACCACAGAAGCCAGCCCGGCAGTGCCCACTGATCTTCCGTGCCACCGAACCCCGGCCAGTACCAGGGACAGCTCAAGAGGATGAGTAAAATCACTACCCCAAGCCATCCTCTTTGCTGTGAGGCCATTTTTTTCTGCCGATCACCCATCGTTGTTCAGTCCATTGGAGACTTGGTGGCGGCTGGTATCCTTTCTGATACCGCCATAAATCCCCCGAGTGACAATCCAAGGCCAAAGGATAAGTTGGACAAACCACACCGGCAATCGATGACGCCTTCCGTTTTGTTGATGCAGCGTTAAGCCGTTAGATTGCAGACCCAATACCGACCCCCAACGACTGCCCGGCGGCTGGAATCGATGCGCTGGAAACTTCCCCTGGATCAAGGCATTAATATTCCTGCAGACGATACGATATGCCCAATTTCTGGCTGAACTTCTGAGGGGGTCGGTCGCCGCTGCATCGCCAATGGCAAATACGTTTGAATAACCAACAACCGTCATGGTTGTATCTGTCTTAATGAATCCGGCCTCGTCGAGCATGTCTGGGGGCAGAAAGGCAGTGTTGGGATGTACAGCGCCCGTAGCCCATATCAGCAAATCCCCACTATAGTCTGGCTGCCCCGAGCTAAACGCGACGGTCCCACCTTTTAGCGCGGTACGAACCTCATCCGTCGAATTTACCGCTCGATGGCCCGGCTTCACAATCACCCCAGCCTCCCCAAGCCTGTTCATGTGATAGGCGCGGGTTTTTGGATGGTAACCGGGCAGGACTTCCTCACCCGAGAAAAATAGGGTGACGTCCTTATCGGGAAACCGCGAAGCCACGTTAAATGCCACGCTGGTGCCCGATGGGCCCCCGCCGATGACAGCGACCCGTTTGGCCGACATAATGGTGCTCGTTTGTCGCTCGAGATCAAACTCGACATCTTCAACGCTTTCAACCCGGGCTGTTCGCCAAAAACCGTTGCTAATTCCCGATGCGATAACCAGATAGTCCCAGCACACCGACCGAGTGGATTTATCATTGCATTCGACTGATGCAACTTGCTCCTCGGTATTGACGGCAATCACCTTGCCATGAATACACTCGACATCGTCAAGCTTTCGGAATGCATCGAGTGGCGTCAAATAGGATTTTTTCCAGTAGGCAAGGTCAGTTAACCGCTTGCCAAGCTCCTGCCCGCTCAGCAAAACAGGTCGCGTCGTCACAGCAACGACCTGGCAATTTCTTCTTAAGTGCGCCGCCACCAGCACGCCCGTGTCTCCCATGCCGATAATTAGAACGGTTGGCAGCTTGGACCTTTTTTTTACACCCTGAAACCCGAGCATGAGCTTACCGACTAGCCACCGAATAAACGGTGATGAGAAGAATCGAGTGACGTTGCTCGAGTAATAACGTCCTGATAGAAATCCCGCAGCGTGTCACTACCCGTTTCAGGCGTTGCCGCCTCGTCATAGCGGCTTTTATCTGTATCCCATACCAGCATCGACTCCGTTGCATAATATTTTGCTATTCGAGCGAACTCCGCCTTGTCTCGACTCCATGACGATATCCCGGCAGCCGTATTCAACATCGCTTCGGCGCCATCAAACCAGCGCGAACTTATTGAACGAACCGCAGGTTTCCGACCACATAGTCGCGCGAGGAGTTCAGCCTGCTCCCAAGGCGTAATAGCCGGCCCGGGGCCACCGATGGGCAATACCTTGCCATGGGATGCAGAGTCCTCTAATCGATCGAGCATGAACTGCGCGAGATCACGGGTTGAAATAGGCTTGCAAGCGGTATTGCGACCCCCATCGAACACTAGAAACGGCTTGCCCCGGGACACGCGAGAAATCTGCCCCGAAAGAGATTTAAAAAATGCAGTCGGCCGAATGACCGTCGGCTCCAGCAAACCCTCGCTCGCCAGCAGCTCCTGCTCAAACGCTATTTTTGCGCGCTGAAATTCGAGCCTCGGCTTCTGCACGCAGATCGCGGAGAGAAGAATAAATCGAGCAACCCCAACATCCTGCGCCCATTGCAATAATTGATGGTTTGCCTCGTACTCAACCGCCCAAGCGTCTGAAACCCCACCCTGCCTGCTCGCAATACAACTGATCACGGCGTCATGATGGGGCAGACCGCTAGCCCAAAAAGGATCCGTGAAATCTGCGCGATAAAGCCTTACGCGAGGATGATCCTGCCATTGAGGGAGCTCGCTATTTTTTCGAATCAGCGCTGTAACGTCATAGTCGCGATCCAGCGTGTGATGCAGGAGCGCACTGCCGACGTAACCTGTGGCGCCTGCGATCAGCACATTCATCTACGCAACACTCCCGGCAACGCCAGCTCCTAGATCTCTTCCGCCTTAAGTGCTTCTGCTGTCTGCTTGCCGTACTCAGCAATGATGTTAAAAAATCCTTCTGGATCAGCGTGCCTAAGTACAGCAAGATCTCGCTCAGTATCCTTGGCAAAAATCAGTTCGGGGACATTTTCTTCTATTGCCTTGAGAATTGCTGCCGCGCAATCTTTTGGATCGTCACCAGCATCAATCACCTCGTCAGAGCGGCCGCGCCGCGAGCCGTCTGCAGTGAGGGCATTACGGGACACGTCGGTCGCAACTGATCCGGGAAGCACATTGGTTACGCGAATATTGTGGCGCAGCTCGGTCTCAGTGCGAAGCGCGTCCATATAGCCAATCAAACCATGCTTCGCCGCACAATAGGCAGTTCGCATTGGCGCGCCAACGCGCCCCGCGATCGAACTGATTGCGACAATGTGCGCGCCACCCGCCGCTATCATTCTGGGCAACTGCAGTTGGGTGAGCCAAATAGGGGCGATAAGGTCAATGTCGATTAAATCGCGATACACCTCAGGTTTAGTATCCTCGGCAAGGCTCCGCTGACTGATGCCCGCGTTGTTGACCAAAATATCGACAGGAGCTATTGACCAGGCCTCGTCGACGACCCCTTCAAGTGCCTCATAGTCAGTGGCCTCAAAGGGCATAACCAGTCCCTCGCCGGGCAGGGAAGCCTTTACCGACTCGAGGGCATCGCGCCGCCGGCCGGACAAAATAATCCGCGCCCCCCGGGAGCTCGCCGCCTCAGCGATGGCTCGCCCAATACCCGATGAAGCGCCCGTCACCCACATCGTCTTTCCCGCCAAACTCGTCACGTTTTATTCTTCCTTTCGCTTGGGGGTGCCAAACTGGCAGCCAAATTCGTCCCAAAAAATCAGAATTCGCACTCGCTGCGAAGACTGTCTAGAATTGAACGAGTATGGGCCGGTTTCCAGCGAGAGACCAGCCTGCTCGACCGAAGTCATATCGCAGGTACGAGTGACAATTAAAAGGCGCTATGGGCAGGTCAACGAATAACAGGGATACATTAATGATCAGAAGCGTTTTTTCTAAGCCACTTCAGCGGTTATCGATTGACAGATGGTCGCTCACACCCCCGCTACTTGCAGTTCTGGCCGCAACCGCTCTAATCGCCGGCTGCTCTGTCCAGCTAAAAGAAAAAGCCCCCGACATGGCTTCCTCGAAGCATCCCTGGCTAGTTCACTGCGAGACCGCTGAATCACATCGCCCCAGTGACGAGAAAATCAATAGAGGGGTCTCAAAGCCTCACTGGTTAATCGCACTTGATCAAACTGGAAGTCCCTATCAGCTCCTAGGGAGCCTGGAAGACGGGTTTTTGAGCCTCGATGAAGGACAGCCATCAGAAGAAGCATTGCGGCTCGGCTGCATTGCCGCACTGGAGGCAAGCACGCGGGAGCACGGCAATGAAGTGGCACGTATCATGGCGTTCCGCCAAGGCGAGGGCGTCAATGTAGCGATCGAATTCCCTACTGCACGTCGGGATAGTGAAATTCAACGCCTGATTATTTTTGGCGATAGTCTTTCCGATACAGGCAACCTGAAATCACGACTAAAAATGTTTCCCGCTGCCCCCTATTGGATTGGGCGATTTTCAAACGGGCCCGCGTGGCCGGACTATATCGATGCCATGAATAGGCTAAGCGTGCAAAATCACGCGGTCGGTGGCGCCTCCGTTACAGGCAAAGACACGATGCCCAAAGGAACATTCATGCAAAGAATGCATGATGGAGGCCAATTTTTTGTAAGTGGTACAACCCAGCAGCAGATCTCAGTTTTCGAACAAGGCTTTCTTCTTGGTAACCAGTTGGGTTCGCCAAAAAAGACAGCCGCAGTGCTGTGGGCTGGCGCCAACGACTATATTTCCAAAGAGCCGTTTACGGGAGCGATTGAAACACTTCTTGATCGACCTGAGACGCCAGAAGGTTACCTTAGCATCGTGGATACGGTGGTCCAACGCATGGAGCAGCAGCTCCGCACCTTGCATGGCTACGGTATCGATAAGATCCTTGTCGGAAATCTGCCCAACCTAGGGTTATCACCCATTATTGTCGAAAACAAAACCTACGGCGTTAGCGCTGAATTATCTGAAGACCAACGTCGATCATTACTTAGCCTGCGTCTGGCAGAGCTGACTGATCACCACAATGAACAGCTCGCCCTCATGGTAAGTCGTCTTGATACCGAGCTGCCCGATGCGTCGATCAGATTATTCAACGCCCACGCGCTCTTTAACGATGTCCTTGGCGAACATGCCCAATATCATCAAGCCTTAAAAGAACAAGCCGATTTTGATACAAGAAAAAATGCCAAGACAATCGAATCGAAAATTCATTCGGTGGTGGCACAGGAGCGTTGCTTCAGTGGCAGCTACATGGGAAGTCGCAACCCACAAGAAATCTGCCCCAACTCCAACCGCGCTATTTTTTGGGACGTCGTGCATCCGACGACCTATGTCCACTGCTGGGTGGCCTACTCCATAAACCAGCAACTTGCAGAATTACAGTGGACCAGCGATGCCCCCGTGCTTAGCGACGTGGGAGCTTGGTGCGCCGGAGTTGCTGATGTGGTGGCGGGTCATGAAGAACTGCGAATCCTTCGATTCACGACGCTGGACGATGCGCTGGCTCCCGTGCCGGAGCGCTAGCCCCTTTTTTGTAGTGCACTCAGGTTCTGTACGTGAGTTTCTCTATCTATGCGATACCGATAAATCGCGATCAGCATGATCGACCACAATAGGTACTGACACGGCACCAGCATACTGCCGAGATCGGCGGTAACGGCAGCTGGCACATCGGCGGGATTAGCACCCTTGGGGAAATCGACCCACTGCAATAAAAGACCCGCGATAAACGCGCCAACACCCTGATTTGTTTTCTTGATGAAGGTGACCGCCGCATAAAACACACCCTCACTTCGTCGGCCCGTCCTGATTTCTGAATGCTCGACTAAATCTGCAACCATTGACGCCAACACGACTTGCATCGATATCATCAAACTTAGTTCAACTGTGCTGAATGCAAGGAGCAGAGGGAACAATAATGGGTCGCCATTGTCGGGGAAGATGCCGAGCAACCGAAGGGTAACCGGTGCCGGCTGGATTACAAACGCAGCTCCGCCAAAGCAGAGCACTGCGTGACGCTTGCCTAGGCGTCGCGCAACCCGAGGAGCCACTAAAAGACCTACTGTGGCCGCCACAAGAACCATGCACGTCCACAAAAACATCTGAAGGCTTGAGAGCTGCCAGAAGTACGACATCATGATAAATGTCAGCCCCGCCGAGAGACCCGTTGCCACCGCCCCCGCCATACTCGAAACAAACAGCGCGAAGAAACTGGGATCAAAAAGGGTTTCTTTGAGCTCCGCAAATATGTCAGTCAGCCGCTTCGATCGACGTTCTGCAGACGGCTCTCTCCTCGCAGGCTGTTTTAGCTTGATAGCATGCTGGGTCCCGATTGACGAGACGATAATCGCTATGAAAATGGCAACGCCGGCAATCACGCCGTAGGTCTCATAGCCCTGGCGATTGAGCGTCCCCACTTCGTATTCTGCGGTGGGCACAAGTAAGGCAGCAAACATCAAAATCGTCAGCGATGCGCCACCAAACCAGCCAAAAAAATGTCGCCATGCCTGAATCGCTGTACGTTCGTCATAGTCGCTAGTCAGCTCAGGCATTAGCGCGGAGCTTGGGGTTTCAAAAAACGTGATCAAGGTCCGAATGAGGATGGCCAGTGCGAGCAAATAAAAGAACAGGGCTTGTTCGCTCCAATCTGGGGGCTGCCAAATCAGGAAATAACACAGCGACACCGGTATGGCGCTGGCGTACATAAACGGATGACGGCGACCCCAGCGAGTGTGGATATTATCGGACCAGTACCCCACGATCGGATCGCTAATGGCGTCGGTGAGGAGCGCGATTAATAACGCCGTGCCGGCCAGCGCTGGCTCTAAACCCACCACCGTGCCGTAAAACATGAGCAAAAAATAAGCAAAGCCCTGCTCCTTTACGCCATAGGCAATGGAGCCGATTCCGTAGGCAAATTTTACCCGCGGTGGCAACAGTGATGCGCTCGTCACCCTTACCCGTTCCACCAAGGTTTGTCGCTGAAGGATCGCAGGTCAGTCTCAAATGTCCAAACTGACCGATGCTGATGCGCGATGTGAAAATAGGTTTCCGCAATTTCGCCCGGATCCATCAATCCGTCGGGGCCCAGAGCTTCCCGATATCGGGCAAAGTTTTCGGGTCCCAACATTTTTCCTAAGGTATCAGGGGAGTCGACGGCGCCATCAATAACAATATGGGCGATGTGTATGCCCTGAGACGAGAACTCAGCATTCAGTGACTGACATAGCATTCGTCTACCGCCAATCGCCGCCGCATGAGCATGCTGACCGGCGTTACCCCGCACAGCCGCGGTTGCTGAAGTGACCAAGAGCGCGCCAGAACCCCGCTCTACCATCCGGGGCAGCAGCACTTTGGCGAGTCGAAACAATCCAAAGCTGGTCATTCGCCATGCAAGCTCGAATTGCTTAAGACTTGTATCGGCGAGGTCGCGATTGCCCAACTGAGCGCCCAAATTAAAAATGGCCACTGTGATGGGACCAAGGTCTGTCTCGATCTGTTCAACCAGTGACTCGATAGCCTCTGGCTGGGTCGCGTCCAATATAAATCCCGAAGCACTGCCGCCGCTGGCTTCAATGTCAACCACACTCTGTTGTAATCCAGACTCATCGCTTCGGCGGCACAACACAACGTGATAACCCGCCCCGGCAAAGCGAGAACCCACATGGCCTCCGATTCCACTGCCGGCACCTAGAACAAGACAAACCCTCTGAGTGCTCATAGTAAAAACAAGGATCGCACGTGATCCCGCGCCCGGTAGGCGCTATCCCAGGCACGCAAAGCAGGCCTGTCACCGAGGAGGTCAGTGTCGGTATAGCGCATAAATTGGAGAAAAGCCGCTAGGGTGCAGTCCGCCACCCCTGGATTGGGCCCGCCCAAATAGGGACCTCCCTGCGCCAGATGCCGCTCCACAAAATCGAACCCCGGCTGAATCCTGCCCGCTAACTCGGCGGCGCGGTCTGGATTCGCCGGCAGCCCGAGCGGCGATTTCTGAAAATGCACGTACCAACCAAGGTCGTAGGTAATCCGCATTTCCACCACTCTCTCCAGATTTCGAGCGAGCGCCATGGCCTCAGGCTCATCCGGGACTAATCTAGGACCACTGATCACGGCTTCTAGGTAATCAATAATACTCAGGGATTCAGTGATATAGCGGCCTGAAGGCAACTCAAGCACGGGTAAGGTTCCCCAGGGATTTCTCTGTAGATGCTCAGGCTGCTTGTGGGCGCCCTTCAAGGTGTTGACGATTACCCGATCGATTGCAATCTCACACCCCATGGCCTCCCGCTCAGCCAGATACAACGTAACTCGCATGGGATTGGGAGCCAAAGGTACCGTATAAAGCTTCATCTTGTTCTCACTGTAAGGGCTAGTGTTACACCGTCATACCGAGAATCACTCAGCAGGGATGGGCAGTTAACAAATTCGCTGGCCGCGAAATCTTGATCAATCCTAACGCAAAGTCTCCGGGTTAGCCGAAGTCATCCCGCGGGCGTAAAAACCGCTGCCCCGCCAATAACAAAAGGCTCCCAGAACACAGGTGGAAACAGTAATCGCCAACGCATAGCGAAGTGAATTGACTCCCGCAGCGCTGAGTTCATCGCTCAACACACCCACAACGAGGGGACCACAGCCCATGCCCACCAAATTGATCGCCAGCAACAACAGCGCCGAAGCTTGAGTTCGCCAATAGGGTGGAACCAAATTTTGGACAGCGGCATAGCTTGGCGCAATCCAAGAGCTGGCGAAGACGGCTGACAAACCCATAAACAGCAGGGCCACTGGCAGCACCGACCCGCCAAGCTCAAATACCGCAGTTTCCGGCCACAGCAAAAACGCAAGCTGGGTAGGCAAGGCAATTAGGCAGCCAATGGCGGGGACCCACAGCTGCCAATGCGGATCCCGCCGGGCCAATCGATCGACAAGAGCGCCGCTTAATATCGTTCCCAATCCGCCACCAAAAACCCCAATTAAACCCAACCACAAGCCGGCGTCGACCAGCGACATACCGTGGACCCTTACCAGGAAGCTGGGGGACCAAACCCCCAGGCCATAACCAGAGATGCCGGCAAAACCCACGCCTGCAGCGATCCAGAGAAAGCCCGGCAGTCGAGCGATGCCCCCCATAGCAGACCACAGTGATCGATCGGAGGGATCCGAGGCAACCCGCGCCGGCTCTTTCACTGTCAGATATAAGAGCAGACTGAGCAATACCCCCGGCACACCAAACACCAAAAAGACTGATCGCCAACCCAAGGCTTCAGCAATAAGCGCGCCGCCGAATAACCCGACCAAAATTCCGATGTTGGGGGCTATTGCAAAAACGCCTTGCGCAAGCGCGCGACGCTCGGGAGGAAAGTAGTCGGTGATTAACGATTGGGAGGGCGGCGTCCCGCCCGCCTCCCCAATCCCAACGCCCACCCGCAGCAGCGCGAGCTGCATAAAGCTCGAGGCCGTGGAGCACAGTGCGGTAACGACGCTCCAAGTCGCCATCGAAATGGCTAGCACGTTACGCCGAGACCAGCGATCTGCCAGTCGCGCCACGGGAATACCCAACGTGGCATAGAACAAGGCAAAAGCGAGTCCTGATAGTAGGCCCATCTGAGCATCCGAGGCGCCGAACTCCGCTTTTATCGGTTCCAGCAGGATGGTCATGACTTGCCGATCGACAAAGTTGAAGACATACCCCAACGTCAATAAGGCAAGGACATAACCCCGGTACTTTCCGCTGAATGCCTGATGAGGGTAGGTCACTGCTTCCGGATTTTTCTCAGTCATTGCGCGGCTCGATCAAGGGTTTGAACTATTTGGCTTAGTCAGTCGAGGCAACAGCCTGGGCGTCGTGGCCAAGTAGGCTTGAAACGCCGGATCGTCCCCCCACAATTTTTGTCCGCGCTTGGCAAGTGTTGGAATACCGCTGAGGCGGGTAAGCAGAAAATAAACAAAAAGCGGCGACAACCACGCTGCGTACTGCATGCCAGACATTGTCGGAGTGGACGCCACGGCCAAACCGAGCCAAAAAAGGATCTCGCCAAAATAGTTGGGGTGACGACTTCTAGACCAGAGCCCGGTATGAATGAAGCGCCCCTTGTTCTCTGGGTTTTTGCGAAAACGCGCCTTTTGCTGATCCGCCGCTATCTCCAGGGAAAGACCTGCGATTGCCAAGATAAAACCCAGCGCAAAGACGCTCGTTGCGAACACTCCGTGGGGCTCGGCGGGAGCACTTTTGGCGGGAAGAAGCGCGACAAGAACAGCACTCACGGTGATAGCCACCCAGGTCCCCTGCAACGTCCAGGCCATCAAAAATCGTGGGGCAGACTCCTTAATGTGACGAAAACGCTGATCCTCTCCCACCTCAATGACCCGCAAGAACAAAAAAGATCCAAGTCGGGTTGCCCAGACTACGACTGCGACGAGCAGTAGGTTGGCGCCCCAGGAGGTGGGCTGGCCCAGCCGCCATGCCAACATCACCACCACGAGATAGGTCAGGCTGCCGGTCAGATCATAGTAGCGCTCTGTTTTGAGGGTCCAAGCCACGCCAAATCCAAGCCATTGCACCAAAAAGATGCCGGAGAAAAACAGCGCCATTAGGGGCAATCCGAGTACCGCAGTGGGGGGAGAAATCAGCACCCCGTAAGCGAGGGTGAGGCCCGTGACCAAACACGCCAATATCATCGATGTCATAAAAGATACCGCTGGGATCATTGAGCTATCGAAAGTATCACAGGTCGCGCCTGGCGTAGCCCTCCGTTAGGCCTAAGCAGCTGTTTTGAGTACCCGATCAACATTCGCGACTCCATGGGGGATCCTACACCTCCACCGAGTGTTCTAAATGTTGCCGTATGGCTGCTGACCCGCTTAAGAAATTGGGCAATTTGCCACAACTTGAGTACACAGGTGACGGGGGCATGGTTTCATTCATCCAGATTTACGCTAGGACGCGCTCACAGCCAGCACCGGTAGCACCATGGAAGAACATGACATTACCCTTATCCGCCAACTCCCCATTCAAGTTTTGGAGGTGTTTGAGCAAGAAGGCGGAACCGCTACTGAGGCAATGGCACTGGCCGGCGTTACGGCTGATGAGCTCAGACAAATTCATTTTCGTATGCCTCATGATCGGTTTAGGGCCATGCTGACTTTTTGCGCTGAGCAGCTTAAAAAACCGCAGTTCGGTTTGCTGGTTGGTAGAGCCCTTAGGCCGCTCAGCTTCTCCTCGCTTGGCATTTCCTGCCTCGCTAGCGATACCGCCGTTCTGGCACTTCAGCGCCTATCTCGCTTTGCCTCTCTACTCGCTACCGGCGCCAAAGGCGTGCTAGATCTAGAAGCCGATTGTTACGTCATTCGTATTCGCGGTGCGCGCACGCGATATACCAGCGAAGAAGAAGTCGACCTTGTGGCCGCCGCCCTAGTTAGGCTCGTGGGCTTGACGATCAATCAGGACATCAAACCGATTAAGGTGGCACTCAAGCGGAGCAAGCCGCAAGATCCTGCGCTCTGGTACGACTTCTTCGGCAATCGGATTTTGTGGGACGCTGCAGAAACCAGCATCTACCTCCAGAAGGAATCTCTCCAAGCGGTGCGATTGTCAGCAAATGAGGAATTGGCCCGCGCTAACGATGAATACACCGAACGCGTCATCGAAGCACTCCATCAATCGGACTTCATCCGTCGCGTGAATGAACAAATTGCCCTTCGTCTCCCCGACGGACCCCCCAACCAAGCCCAAATCGCGAGCGACCTAGCCATGTCCTCCAGAACCTTGCAACGACGGCTCAAAGACGAAGCAACCAGTTTTAGCCAGCTGGTCGTGGAGCTCCGTAAGAATCTGGCCACTAGCGCGCTGCGAAATGGCAGCCGCTCTATCGCCGAGTTGGCGTTTCAGTTGGGCTTCGCTGAACACAGCACTTTTTCGCGTGCCTTCAAAGGCTGGATGGGCATATCGCCCCAAGAGTTTGTTGAACGCTGCGGAAGCTAACTAACACCCTCAATAATCTTCCTCAGGATTATCCTCAGAACGAGGACCCCAGCGCCAGCGTGGGCGTGGGCCCTTTAGGCCTGTCATGACCAATAGTAACCCTGTCGCAAGCGCGATGCCGACTAGCGCCCACCGGGACTCCCATGCTGCGAGCATGCCCACGACAACCACATAAACCGCTACCGCAAGCCACCCTTGCCAAGTCACGGGATACCAACCCCAGCCGTAACGGCGGCGCTTGAACCAAAACCTCCTCACGGCGCTAAGGCGCGGGGGGGAATCCCGCCAGAAGTTCTCGCGTCACTTCCACGGTGGCCTTGTAGCGTTCATTCATGGAGGGGTGATCTTTTAAACGCCCCTCAGCCACCCCACGCCAAACAATTTTTTGTGTTGACGCGTCAATGATGTCGAGAATCGCAGTCCCCTCCTCATACTCACGAACCGATGGTCCGGAGCTGTAGCCCACACTCACACTTTTACCATGGGTGCCGGCGCCGACGCTGCCATGCATTCCCTGGTCATAACCTGTCGACCTGGAAATCTGCTGGCGCTGTTTGGATATCGTGTAGTTGATCCAAAAATCGGCTGCCCGCGCATCGCTTTCCTTAAAACCGTGGCGAAATAATTCATTACCTACGACCTCGCGAATGCGCTTGTCAGACGCATTCATTTTTCGATACGAACCGAGTTCCGACTTCACCATGTCGTCGTACCAGTGGTAGGTTTTTAACCGAGAGAAGTCGAACCCGTGATCGTGGTCAAACTCATAGGTAGGCTTGCTTGAGCAGGCCGTGAGCAAAACAAACAACACCAGAATAAAGAGCGTGTGCTTCATAGCGATTAATTTTGTTGTCCGAGAGTTAATTAGCATACCCTGTCGAGATAGGTATTGGCCAATGAGCAAACCTTCATGAAAACCGCCATTCTATGAAAACTGCCGCACTGTGAAAGCCGCCGCACTCCTGCTTCAGCCAGAATCGATAGAACAAGAAATCGTCGATCACTGGTGTTCGACGCTATCCAACGGTGAACAGCGGCGACTGTTGCCAATCAGCAACTCATCGAGAGGACGGCAGTCCATCATCGCCCGGCAATTACTGCAGGCGCTGGCAAACCTGACCCTCACGGGCTCCTGGTTTGTTGACACGCGACCCGATGGCTCGACCGAACTTATCGGCAATGGAGCTGCTGTTGCCGCCAGTCTTTCCCATACCCAAGGCGCCATTTTCGTTGCGCTGTCTACCGAGGGCAAAATAGGCGTTGATATCGAGCACCATCGGGAAAACGACGTAGCGAGACTAGTGGATAGGTACTTCTCACCAACGAATCGCGATGCTTTTTTATCAGCCCCACCCAATCAACAGATGCCCCTCTTTTTGCACGAATGGTGCGCCCGCGAGGCGCTCATAAAATTTCAGGGTGGCGGCACTATCGGTTCTCTACTCGCTGCACCTTTGGACTTACCCGAAAACCTTATGCATGAAAGTGCCGCTCTCACGGAAGAGGCGTTGCACACCGCCATTATTTCCGAGAAGCCAAGCGCTACGGCGCTCTGGAAGGCTGTTACCTCCGACACAGGCGGCCTCGAATTACGGCATATGTGATTAACCGACAAGACCCATCGCCAATGGCTGACGCGTCCTCCCGGCAACCACCTCCACGACCCTGGCAGGCTTTAGGAGCGCGCCTGAGAGCGCGTCAAGCTGTTCTTTGGCGACGATGTAGTCGCGATGTTCTTCATAAGCGACAGAACCGCTTGGTAGTTGTTGTACAAGTTCCCGTGGCAATACCACGCTGATCACAGCAGCCATCCCGTAGCGCGGCGCCCACACCGTTTCTGCCGCTGAGTGCGCGTTAAGGCGTGATGGCTTGAGAAGCGCGTAGGTATCTCCCGGTGCAGACACGGGTATTTGCCAGCCAGCGGTTTGTTTTAGAATTCGCACCGCCCACGGCGTAAGCGCCTGCCAGAGCACGATCTGCCGCTCCATTTGCTATGTCCTCCCGATCACAGTGAGATATGGCATCCATTAGAGCGGCGGACTCTGGGGTTTCGGTGGTCAATTCGGCAGGGGGACAGCGCAATTCTGATGAAAAAAGGCAGGTTGACGCCGTCTGCCTAGCGATTGGCATCAAATGCCAACAGTGAATCAGCCAGTGCAGCGACACTTCTCCCTACCGAAATTAGTAGTAAGTGTAGTCCGTGGTTCAACCCGAAACCCCTTGGCGGCAAGCCATTCACCTCTGTCGCAGCCGTTACCAATGGCCCTGCACTGTCGTCGATGAATTTATACAAATTTCCACCCCCTGGACCGCTGAAAGCGTCTTGGCACTCGCTCACGACTACGGCTGGAAATCCACCCCTACACCTTGGGAACTGGAACCACTGAGGCTGTGCTGCCTTACTACTGAAAAGAGTACCTCGGATTATGCTCTCACTCTTGCCGAGACCACCTTCGACGTGACCGGGCGACTACGTTCTCGCTATAGCGTCACGCAACACCTAAAACAGCTGCAAGCAAAGATGAGCTGTAACGGGCAGCTGAAGGCACCCACTTCCTGCAGTGAGCTTTCCCGTTACCGTAACTAGGGGCGAGACACCCACGCTCTACACTGAAGGTACGCTCTGCGACCTCTTAGTCCATCGAAAGATGGCGGGGGATTCGTATCGACACATCGGGTACCATGTGCGACAGCGAAGCTCATCACCAGCCGCTTTTTAGATTCAACGGATTTTAGCTGTGCCAGACACCGTTCTATTTGACATCGACTCGCTCAACATCAAAGAACTCCTGATTGATCACTGGCAAATCCGACAGGGAGAGAGCTGGTGTGTGATCGGTCACAACGGGTCGGGAAAGCATTATCTGTTTCAGCTCCTGATGGGCGACCTACCGGCGAGTCCCTCCCAAGCCGTGGCCCGCCCATCCCAAGAAGTTCAGATCCGGGGCATTTCATTTGAGCAACAGCAGCACTTGTACGAACGGGAGCTGGCTCTCGCCAACAATGACCTCCTCGCTGAGGAGGACACAGCGACGCTGGCAAAAGATTTTTTACCGGCACGTCAGCTAGACGATCCGCTCATCGACACCTTAAATCTTAGACACCGCTTAGACACCGCATACACACTCCTTAGCACCGGAGAGAGCCGAAAACTGTTAGTAGCCCAAGCGGTTTTAGAGGGCGCTACCTGCTTAGTGCTCGACAACCCTTTCGATAGCCTTGATGTCCAGTCATGCAAAAACCTGACCAATGCACTAGAAACAATCTCCAAGCAGGAAGGCCTCTCACTGGTTTTTCTGATCAGCAACAGAGCTGATATTCCTGCCTGGTGCGATCAGCTGGCCAGCATTAGCTCGGGGCGATTGGCGCTTCATGGCGCTGTTCATTCGCCAGCGGCACAAGCCGCAGTTGAATCCCTATTCAACGCCGTGCCACAACCGGAATGGCCCGATACTGCCTGCCGACTGAGTGACTATCCTCGCCGACTCCTTATTGATATACCCGGCGCAACTGTTCGCTATGGTGACAACACCGTTCTCGATAGACGCAGGCTACAAGTGAAACCCCTGCAACATACCCTTATTACAGGGAGCAACGGATCGGGCAAATCCACGCTACTAGGGCTGGTGACGGGGGACAACCCCCAGTGCTACGCCAATTCGGTCGAGGTACTGGGGTTCAAGCGAGGCTCGGGCGAATCCATCTGGGAACTGAAACAAAACATGGGAATCGTGAGTAGTGACCTACACCGACGGTATCGCGTTCGATGTAACGTCAACACCGTTGTGTGTTCGGGATTTTTTGACTCCATAGGTCTCTACGAGCCAGTCTCGGAACACCAAATCCGGATCGCAAAACAATGGCTAGCCGCAGCGGGTCTGGATGAATTTGGAGACAGGCCCTTTCAGGGTCTCAGCTATGGAGAACAGCAACTAACGTTAATTGCGCGGGCATTAGTAAAGTCGCCTCTGTTGCTCATACTCGACGAACCTACTCAGGGTCTCGATGAGATCAATCGCCAGCGCGTCATGAATCTCATGGAAACACTGCATAGCCGACGTCACACGACTATTTTGTTTGTCAGCCATCGTCTCGATGAGCGACTGCCGCTGTTTGAACAGCACATAGATCTCGACAACACGTAGTATCAACGGCCTATCTCGACACTTAGTCAAATAGCCCCTACCCTGAAAACTGAGCGCGTATCGAGGAACTTTTTTGGGACGTCTGGCACGCATCTGCCTAGCAGTACTGCTAACCCTTACGCTGGGGTTCGCCACCCTATGGCTGGGACGTGACAGCGTTTATGTCCGCGAGGCCGCGACCGACTGGATTAGTGTTTCTATCGGGCGATCACTGCGCGTGGGTGATCATTCCTCAGTACTGAGGGGCTCTCGTCTGATGCTCGTCGCCACGGATGTTGTGATAGCGCAGCCCGCAAATTTTTCTGGGCCCCCTTTTTTGACAGTAGACCGCATCGAACTGATGTTGGACCTCAAGCAGCTATTCACCTCGTCGGTGGGCCAGGTGCCGCTTGTTATCGAAAGTCTTGGTCTCGAACGCCCTACTATTAGGTTGCAAGAACACGCCTCGGGCGATGTCAACTGGCAGTTTCATGCCGATGAATCGGCATCAGCGCCCGAGAAGACTTCCCAACGCCCCTCGCTACCACTACTCACGACCAACCTTGATATTTCAGCGCTGCAACTTTTCCTCGAAAGACCTGAGCAGGCGCCGATCGCGCTACAGGGAAGCATTCGTCAGACGATAGAAGATGACCGAGCTCTGGTGACTGTTGCAGGCAACCTAAATGAAACCCCGGTGACAGGTGCCTTTTCGCTGCACCCCCTCGCTGAAGTCGTCACCATGGAGCGGGTAAAGCTCGAGGGTGATCTCCGCTTGGGAGAGGTAGTGGTCGAGAGTCGGGGGAGTTTCATTGATCTAATGGCGCCATCCCAGCCGGTGATTGAGCTCAGTGTAACCGGACCCAGCTTCGAATACCTTACGGATCGGCTAGGGTTAAAGCGCATCAGCGAGGGACCTCTCGACATACAACTGGCGATAACACCCTCCTCAGGGACTAGTGGTATCAGCGTTAATGGCCGACTGGGCGAGTTCGCAGTAATTGTTACCGGCGAGTTCGATCACATCACGAGGCCTGACGTCGGCAACTTGGCGGTCTCGGTATCGGGCCCTGACGCATCGCAAATCGCCTCGCTGATAACGACTACAGCGATCCCGGCGGTCCCTTTTTCAATTGCAACCCGCGTCCAACGCGACGGCTTATCGATCACCGTCGAAGATGCACAGGTAAATGTCGGCCGGCTTCAATTCAATGCGGCTGCGAGTATCCCGAATATCAAGACGCCCACTCAGGCCAATCTGGAGCTGCAAGCAACCATTCCCGACATTTCGATTTATACAGAACTGCTACAACTGCCGATTGATATCGTCGGGGACGTCGAGACCTCGATCTCCGTCGAGGCAACAACAGACGGCTCATTCGTCAATGCAACGCTAGATACCCACTATGGCGCTTACACCATTGCAGGCTCACTGACTAACAGCGAGGGGCTTGCAGGAAGCGTGCTCGATATCACGGGATCCGGTGAAGACCTGGGTCGCCTGACTGCGCTGCTTGAGCTACCGATTGCTCCCCCGGGAGATTGGACGCTTCATCTGCCCGTTTCGGTGCGCGACGAGGGGATTTCCATCTCAAGGGGTGAGCTCCGTGTTGCCTCTGACTCCCTCACTGCCTCTGGCGCCCTGCCCTTTGACCTTAAGCATGGTGAGATTTCAATCGAGGGCGACGGCCGATGTGCGCACTCTGCGTCCCTATCTGGGCGAGTGGCTCGCTCCCCTGCCCATCGCAGAAGTCATGGATAACCCGGTTAAAGGCGCCCTGATAGTGAGTTTTCAGGATGATGAGCTGTCGCTGAAAACGGAGGCATTGCGCTTCGACAACTTGACAGCCCAAATCGACACCACAATTAACGTAAGCACTCTCAATCTTAATGCTTCTCTTGAGATGAGTTCTCCCAACCTGGCGGCGATAAAGGGGTCAGACTATTTGCTGGCACAACTGCCTTCGGTAGCGAACAAAAATCTTTTCAATACACCGCTGTCTTTACAAGGAATCATTACAGCCAGCCCCAATGATTTTGCATTACGCAACCTGGAGCTCACACTCGGAGAACTCGCGATCTTTGGAACAGTGGCGCGAACGGATTCCGAGAATTCTGTCGCCGTATCAGGGACGATGAAGAGCGATAACCTATCGGCGCTTCTGGAGGAAGCACTAGAGATACCGCAGCTCGGCGGAACCATAACAATCGACAGCGTTTTCGAACCCGCTCAGTCTCTCATCCGAAACCTCATCATCACCCTGGATGACGGATCGTCACTGTCTGCTCAGGGTACCCACACCGCAAGTGATAGTTATGCCAATACTAATCTCACACTGGTCGCCGAACTGGTGAATATCGCTCACTTCGGCAATTTGCTGGGCCTATCTCTACCCCCAGAAAATTTATCGTTCGACGTGCAGCTTGAAGGTAACGAGCAGCACCTGCAGGCAACGCGTTTTCTTGTGAGCAGCGGCGAGAGCAGTCTCCGCGGGGCCCTCAAGGTCAGCGACCCAACACATCCCAGGCTAGCCCTCACCCTGACGTCACCAAGGATTGACGCTAGACCCTTCACATCGCCGCCCGTGGTGGCGAGTGAGGGCATGACAGAGGTCGTTGAAAACCCGGTTCCATCAACAACAGACTCAAAAAAGAGTGGCAATAAGAAACGACGCTTGATCCCGGAGACACCAATCGATCTCGGTTTTCTCAAGCAATTTGATGCGGATATTGTCCTTGAAATTGGTCGCATCGAAGGGCACACGCGAAACCTAGATTCCGTTGATTTAAGTGCCACCCTTTCCGAGGGCGCCTTGATCGTTAAAAGCCTTGATCTCTTTGATGAGACCTCGGGCAAGGCGAGGATTAAAGGGTTTGCTCGCGAAGTCGATGGACTCAACCGATTCGGCCTCGAACTGGCCAGCGAAGAAATTAATATTGGGGCACCTATTTTTACATCCGATGATATCGCTAACTTGCCCCGCTACGACATGACGCTTGCGCTGTTTGGAGAAGGCAACACAGTGCGAGGTTTGGCGGCAAACCTGTCGGGAGGTATCTCGATTACGGGAGGCCCGGGCAGGATTGTGTCGCAAACGACTGGATTGTTGACCAACGCTTTTTTCGATGAGCTAGCAAGCTTGATTAACCCCCTGAGGAAATCTGACCCCTACAGCCAGGTCGAATGCCTCACTGCGCTCGCGAGCATTGATCAGGGCAAAGTCAAAGGAGATCCGATGGTGACCTTTGTCACCAATAAGCTCGCTATTATTGGCAAGGCGCAGCTGGATCTTTCAACGGAAAAAATATTTGCGACGTTTAACACTGTACCCCAAAAAGGTTTTGGCATTAGCGCCTCCTCAGCCTTCAATCCTTTTGTAGGTGTAGCCGGCACGCTCGCTGATCCTCAAGTAACACTAGATCCCGAAGGCACGATTGTACAAGGCAGCCTTGCTGTAGCTACAGGCGGTATTTCCCTGATCGGTAAAAGCGTACTAGATCGAATGACGATTTCTAAGAAATCTTGCGATAAGGCAGTGAGTCAATTTGAAAAAAAGAGGCAACAAGCGCTAGAAGGCTACCGGCAATTTGAGGCGGCAACCTTTCGCTCAGCACAATAAGCCGAACCGGCATAAAAGGACTGCTAGATCAGTGCAGCAATCAAAAACAAGATAGCGGCACCGACAGCCCCAATTAATGCATAAGGTAATTGCGTGACCGCGTGGTCATAGGTTTTACAACCGGCACCCTGCGCACTTAAAACCGTTGAATCGGAATAAAAACAGGCGTGACTGCCAAAACCACTCGCCGATAGCAACGCGCCCACCACCAGCGGAATGCTGACGTCGAAAGCCTCTGCCAGAGGAAACGCCACCGGCATAGCGATCGCGATAACCCCCCAGTTTGATCCGGTCGTATACGAAACAGCTGACATGGTCACAAAAATTAATACCGGCAGCAGTGCCCCCGTCATATACGGCTCTACCGCCGCAATCACGTAGTCGGTCAGGCCGATCGCGTTGTTAGCTTCAACAAAAACGAAGAGCGCAAGCAGCATGGATAACACAGGAACCATGGACTTGAGTCCCTCGACACAGGTATCAAAAAGCTCCTTTAGGGGCATGATCCCAAGCATGCCGTACTGAATCAGCGTGATGACTATCCCCAAAATCACCCCTCGAAGAAGGTCGACCGTGGGAAAGACCGTGAAAAACAGCAGCGCCATGATGGGCAAAAAGAACACGCTCATTGTTGCCTTCTGAGACGACTGGACCGCCAGCGCAGGATCCTCAAACACGCCAAGGTCGCCGGTCTCCTCGGCACGCAATTCAGCTGCGCGCATCCGTCCAACCAGCGGGATAACTCCAACAATTACTAGCGGGACTACCACAACAGCAAGCAACGGATAAAACATGTAGGGAATCGATTCAACAAACAGGGCGATGCCCTGCCCCGGTTCCGCGACGCCGTTCTTCTCCAAAAGTCCGGCGAAGTAAACCCCCCAACTGGAAATAGGAATCAACAAACACATCGGCGCGGCGGTGGAGTCCACGACGTAGGCAAGCATTTCCCTGGACGTTTTAAATCGATCTGTCACCGACTTCATCGTTGCACCTACCGTCAGAGAATTGAGGTAGTCATCCAAAAAAATCACCAGACCCAATACCCAGGTTGCCAACAAGCTGCTTCGCTTACCCCGAAGTCTTCGGGTCAACCATTCACCGAAGGCGTAAGAGCCACCACCCTTCACCAGCAAAGCGATAAAACTGCCGTAGAGCGCACAAACCAACACGACCCAAGCGGTCACTTCGTCGGCAAGAACTTCCGTGGTCACCGTCGCCAAGCGGTCGGCGAACTGCCATCCATCCATAATGAGAAAGGCCACGATGGCTCCGGCAATCACCGACTCGAGCGTCCTGTGACTCCATATCGCCAGAATAAGCACCAATGCTGTTGGTACTAGGCTAATAGCTCCGTAATCCACGTATTCTCCTACGGCCAGGCGACACCCCGGTGGGGCGATGGGCGAAATGTAACCGACTCCGGCAAAATCCGGCTACCCCGGCTGTGATTTAGTCACCTGTAATTTAGGCCAAATTAGCTTTTAATAGGCGCAAAGCGTCGTTGGGTTGAAAAAAATTCGCGACGTCGGGCGCTCGTTAGATGCATTCACACTTTTTACCCGGATCATACCTATGACCATCCAGTCATTGCTTGCGAATATCCACGCCGCGGAGTCAGGCCCACATATCGCCGCGCTTTTCGACTTCGATGGGACAATCATTGCGGGCTATTCGGCGACCGTATTCCTCCGAGATGCTCTCGCTCAGGGTGAGCTGCGGGGAGAGGAGCTGGTGGAACTCACGCGGGCCCTCTCAGGATTTGGACTGGGCAGTATGGGTTTTTTCGGCACTCATGGCTGTCCATGCTCAGTACCTAGCCGGAAAAGAAGAGAAAGCCTACGCAGCCAATGCAGAGCGCCTTTTTCGAAAACGGATTGCGCGCCTTATCTACCCCGAAACACGCCAGCTTATCGAGGCACATCGTGCAAAAGGCCATACGATTGCAATTATCAGCTCTGCCACACCGTATCAGGTACTGCCCGCTGCCCAAGATCTCGATATTGAGCACGTCTACGCCACCGAGCTCGATGTTAAAAAAGGGATTTTTACCGGCGGGGTTAAAAGGCCGACCTGCTTTGGGAAAGGAAAAGTCACCGCAGCCAAAAAGCTCGCCAAAAAAACCGGCGCTGATCTTGGCGCTAGCTTTTTTTACACAGACAGCACGGATGACATCCAGCTCCTTGAGCATGTTGGTCGTCCGGTAACCCTCAATCCCAAGAAAAAGCTCAAGCGGGTTTCTTCCGATAACGCGTGGCCGACGGCAACCTTTGATAGCCGCGGAAAAATCAGTGTTAACCGATTTTTAAGATCAGCCGCCGCCACGGGATCTCTCGTCAGCAGTATCGCAGCGGCGCTTCCTGTCTACGCGCTAACCGGCTCAAAGCGCGACTCGTTGAACTTTTCCACCTCGTTATTTGCAGACACTTGCAGCGCCTTGATCGGCCTGGACCTGGAAATCAATGGGCAAGAGAATCTGTGGAGCCACCGACCAGCTGTATTCATGTTTAATCACCAGAGCAAAGCCGACGTGCCCATCATGGCGAGCTTGATACGTCGTGATGTAGTTGGCGTAGGTAAAAAAGAAATTAAAAATATGCCTCTGATAGGGCCGGCGATGGGGCTCGCGGGCATCGTTTTCGTTGATCGCTCCAATCGCGAAAAAGCCATCGAATCCATGAAACCTCTCGTCGCCGCCATGCGCGATGAGAAGAAATCTCTGGTGATAGCTCCCGAGGGCACCCGAACCCCGAGTCGAAAACTCGCTCAGTTTAAAAAAGGCGGTTTCCACATCGCGCTTCAGGTGGGTGTCCCCATTGTGCCAGTCGTCATTCATAATGCCGGCGACATCGCTCCAAAAGGCGACTTCGCTTTCAAACCCGGCAAGGTTCGGGTCGATGTGCTCCCTGCGGTCGACACCAGCAGTTGGACGTTGGATCGCATGGACGAGCAGGTTAACGAGGTGAGAAACCTCTTTCTCAAAACCCTAGGACAACCCCAGCAGTCAGTCGAAGAAGTCGCTAGACTGAAAGAAAGCTTACCTGACGACATGCGCCCGGAACTGCAGAGTAAGGGTCGTAAAGGTCAGGCGCCTAAGAAGACGGCGGCCAAAAAACCGGCGCGCAAGAAAGCTCCCACGAAAACAACGCCCAAGAGGCAGGCACCCAAATCGGCCCCAAAGCGCAAGGCCGGCGGTACTACCAAGGCAAAAGTAGCGACAACCGATGCTAAATCCCAAGCGGGCGCTGCTGCTAAAAAGCCCGCGACTAAAAAAGCCGCGAAAAATTCGCGACCTGCCAAGAAGAGTCTCGGTTAAGAGCGCATGGCTCTCTACGACCACTTTGTTAAAACCAGCGCCTCACCTTGGCCCAATACCGCCACGCTTCCGGTTTTCCTGCTAGACGCTAATAACAGCCTGGAAGAAAAGCTGCTTGCTAGCTGGGTAGAACACCACCGCCCTGCAGGCATCAACGCCCATCAAATCATCCTTCGCCTTGGAGATGATCGTAAACCTCTGCAGCCGGTGGGGTTGAGTAATTTACTCGGCGGCGCCAGCGATGCGCTGGTGGTTCCGTTACGCGTTGCGTGGACTCCCAGTGACAAGGCCTACCTCTCAGGGCCCAGATTAAGGCACCTCATTCAGGGGCCAGAGCGAAGGCCTGGGTCACTGCGGGGAAGAAGGACGTTAAAGCGACATCCCGAACGCGTTCACCTGATCCAAGGCGCACCAGACACCGTGTCTTCCATGGGGGAGCGGTTCTGCAAAAAGTATGAAATCACCCCCGAGCAACGGCCCGAGGAGTTTGCCGTTTTTGTCGCCCGACAAGCCGCTATTGTGCTCGACATGGCCGAGCGTCGCCTGCAGGGCGGCCGCTATAAGGTGCCCCGCTATATTGCGCAGTCTCTCAGGAATAATCAGGAATTTAAGCGCCGGCTCTATGACATAGCTAATCAAACCGAGCGCTCCCGAAGCAATGTCATGAAAGAGGTCAATGAGTACTTTAAAGAAATGATTTCTATCCCGACGAGTTTTTGGCTCGACTTGTGGATCAAGTTCTGCAATGTTTGTTTGGGCTTGGGATACGAACCTCGCTTGAACTACTCGCCAGAGGATCTGGAGCGCGTAAGAACGATGGTCCGAAACCACCCCTCGGCGCTACTGTGGACTCACAAAACCTATATTGACGGCTTTGTGGTGCCCAAGTTGCTATTTGACAACAATTTCCCGGTGCCCCATTTTTTTGCGGGTGCCAATTTGAATATTCCCCTCCTCGGCGCCTTGGTTCAACGAGCTGGTGGCATTTTTATTAAACGAAGCTTTAACGATAACGAAGTGTACAAAGCCACACTGCGGCAGTATGTCGGCTACCTCATGGAAAAACGGTTTCCCTTAACCTGGTCGTTTGAGGGGACCCGGTCTCGCCTCGGAAAGTTGATGCCGCCAAAATACGGAGTTCTCAAGTATGTTCTGGAAGGCTGTTACAACGCCGGGGCGCAGGACATTCACATCATCCCCGTCACCGTGTCTTATGACCTTATACGCGACGCCGAAGAATATGCGCGCGAACAATCGGGCGTGCCCAAGGCGCCTGAGTCCTTGGGCTGGCTGGTGGGGTACCTTCGCAGCCTCGCTCGGCCCATGGGAAAAATCTATGTCGACTTTGGAGAGCCCGTAATACTTCCAACCGCCCCCGAGCCGGAAGATCGCCTGGCGCTCTCAAAAGTTGCGTTTCAAGTTGCCGTTGAAGCCAACCGCGTGACGCCCATTACCTACCCCGCGGTTGTATCGATGGTGCTGCTGGGTGTTTACCCTCGTGCGCTGACGGAGGCAGAAGTTGCGGCCGATGTCGACGAAATTGTCCAATGGGCGCGGGACCGTAACCTGCGTATGTCTCCAGACTTTGACCGGCAATACGCCGAAGGAACCGAGAAACTTCTGAGTTTAATGATTGCGGAGGGTTTGGTTGCGCGCTTTACCGGTGGACCCGCTACGGTCTATGGAATCGAAACGGGTCAAGCGTCGGTGGCCAGCTATTATCGCAATACCATCGTCCACTTCTTTATTAATCGGGCCATTATTGAACTCTCACTGACTGCCGTTGCCGAAGCTGAAAGTGGTGAAACAAATCTGCTCGATTTATTTTGGGCGGAAGTGCTGGAAATGAGAGATATTTTCAAGTTCGAATTTTTCTATCCACCCACCGATGAATTCCGTCTTGAGATCGTCGAGGAAATGCAACGAGTCGACATTCAGTGGGAGCAGTTACTGGAGGAGGGCCCCAGCGGGGCGCGTAGCTTGCTGGCCGCAATGAAGCTGCAAGTCGCTCACCTTTCTCTTCAGATGTTCGCTGAAGCCTACAGCCTGGGTGCAGACTTACTCGCGAATTTGACCGAGAATGAAACCATCGACGAGGAAGACTTTATTGATCGATGTATGAACTATGGCCGCCAGTCCTTACTCCAAAGGCGCATCTCCAGTGAGGCCTCCATGCTGAAGCTGTTGTTCAAAAATTGCTGGAGCACCCTCAGCGCGCGCGAACTTACGAACCACTCTTTGCCGGACTACATGACAGCACGGTCTCGGCAGGCCGAGGCTTTGAACGCGTTGATTCGTCGCATCGAGATTCGTCGCGCATCGGCGATTGCACGCCGCGGCAATTCAACACTGAGGGATAAGGCCCGTGGCGGATTATAAGCTCGCGGTTCTCGGCGGTGGTAGCTGGGGCACAACGGTTGCCTCTCTGGTAAGCCGAAATGCCGATGTAATGCTGTGGGCCAGGGACAGTCAAACAGTGACAGACATTAACACTCTCCATGTCAACAGCCGCTACCTCGGCGAGGCGAAGCTTAACCCCACCCTACTAGCGAGCACTGACATCGAAGCTGTTGTCACGGACGCGGATGCCGTTCTCGTCGCTGTGCCCTCGGATAACTTTCGAGCCGTCCTAAGCTCCATTGCGGATCGACTGCCCAGCGGTGCCCCGCTCATCTCCCTCACCAAGGGTCTTGAACGTGAGACCCGACTTAGCATGACCGAGGTTTGCCGAGAGGTAGCTCCCGGCAGACCCACTGGAGTTCTCACGGGCCCGAACTTGGCCCGAGAAATTGTGGCGGGTCAGGCCGCTGCCAGCGTACTCGCTCTTGACGACCAAGCACCCAACAGCTGGTTACAACCGCTTCTCAACGTGGGATTGTTCAGGGTATACACCAACCCCGATGTGATTGGCTGTGAACTTGGCGGTGTGCTGAAAAACATTATCGCCATTGCCGTGGGCATGGGTGACGGTCTTGGCGCAGGTGACAACACGCGCGCTGCGCTGATCACTCGCGGGCTCGCCGAAATCACGCGGCTGGGCACCGCTCTGGGCGGCAAGGCGGAGACCTTTGCCGGCCTCGCGGGCATGGGCGACATGATTGCCACCTGCACCAGCCCGCAAAGTCGCAACCGTCACGTGGGCATAGAGCTGGCAAAAGGGCACTCCATTGACGCTATCATTCAGTCGATGCACATGGTTGCCGAGGGAGTCAAAAGCGCGCCAACGGTGATCGAGCTTGCACGAGAGCACGGCGTGGCAATGCCAATTGCCGAGGACGTCTTTAAAGTCGTCACCGGCGCCTCTAACGCCCGCGGCGTATATCGCGGGCTATTACGCACAACCGCAGGCGCTGAGTCTGAGCCCGGCTGACCCAAGGAGATAACGCATATGACAGCACGAGCACTGTCGCGACGATTTGCCATAGCAGCCGCTCTAATCTTGGTGAGTGCCTGCGCCAGCAGTCCAACCGGTCGCAGCCAGTTTTTATTGATCTCCCCTGAATCTGCCATTGTCGAATCGAAAGCGGCGTATCTCACAACCGTCAAAGCGCTCGATGACGAGGGCAAGCTGGTCAATGATCCAGAAACCGTCGGCCGCGTTGCCAACATTACCGGCCGCCTTGTTACGATCGCTGAGCAAGGTTTTCCCACCAGCGCCGGGTGGGAATGGAGCGTTGCGATCATCGATGATCCTGAAACCGTCAACGCGTGGTGTATGGCCGGGGGGCGGATGGCTGTTTACACCGGCTTATTTGAGCAGCTGAATCTCACCGATGATGAGTTTGCTCAGATTATGGGTCACGAGATTTCACACGCGCTGGCGAATCACACCGCGGAGCGGATGTCGGTGGCTATCGCCACAACCATCGGCGTTGTCGCCGTAGGCGCCGCTACTGACAGCTCCGGAGCGGCGATGGCGGGCGCTGCGTTAGCCGCTAACGTGGCCCTCGAGCTTCCCAATAGCCGCACCGCTGAAAGTGAGGCAGATCAAATCGGCATGGAGCTGGCAACCCGGGCGGGCTATGACCCCGAGGCAGCCGTCACCCTGTGGCAAAAGATGGGCGGTCTGGGCGACGCCCGGCCCCCAGAGTTTCTGAGCACCCATCCGGCCCCGGATAACCGCCAAGCATCGCTGCAGAAAATGGTGCCGGCCATGAATTCGATCAACCCGACAAGAACCAAAGCGCCGATCACGGAAATCGAAATTGTGCGCTGAGGTCGCTAACGCAGGGTGTGCAAAAAATGCAGGTGATCCTCGTATTGATTCAGAATATCCAGCAGCACCTGCTCTCGCGTCCACCCCATAACATCGTAGTCCTGCCCTCCTTCAGCGAGATGAACCTCGGCCCGATAAAACAGATCTGTCTGTGTCATGGAGTCCATCGGCTGCCCTGACAACGAGGCATCAGGACGCGGGTGAGGCCGACACTGAACTTCGTAGACAAAATCGACTTCATCGCCGTGGCAGACCTCCAAACGCGACGCGCCCTTAATGGCGGTGCGCACTTCGGCACTCACACCGTGCTCCGCCAACTCAGCCACGAAGTCTCGCATTGCGGGCACCACCGTTTCTCGCTGAAAGACCCGGATACTGTCGTCCGCGGGATAGGCCAACAAATTTCGCAGACGATCACGCCAATGATCAGCCTCGGCCTCACTGGGCGGATGGACAGACATTGCCGTCCGCTTTGCCGCATCGCGTAACAGAGCCCGCCAGAAGCCCCAGCAGGCACCCAGCAGCGCTATGGAAAATGGCAGCGCGCTCGCAATAGTTGCAGTTTGTAGCGCCTGAAGCCCACCCCCTACCAAGAGCGCCGAAGCAATTATCGCGATGACCAGGGTCCAGACCGAGCGCTGAATAGCCGGCGTATCGTCCTGTCCTTTGGCGCTCAACATATTAAGCACCATGGCGCCGCTATCCGCCGAGGTAACAAAGAAAATGACGATCATCATCAAGCAAATCAGTGAAAGAATTTGGGTGCCCGGCAGATAGTCGAGAAAGCGAAACAGGCCCACTGCCTGATTTTGTTGAATCGCAGTTCCCAGCTCCGCGTACCCCTGATTGCCGATCAGGTCGATCGCGCTGCCACCGAGCGTCCCCATCCACAGGCAAATGAACAGGGTGGGCGCAATAATGACGCCAAGCAAAAACTCTCGAATGGTCCGGCCCCGTGAGATTCGGGCGACAAAAATGCCGACAAAAGGTGCCCAACTAATCCACCAGCCCCAGTAAAAAATGGTCCAGCCCCCGAGCCAATCCGAGGGGTTGTAGACATAGAGATTGAAGGTTTTTGGAATCAAGCTGGCGATATAGCCACCAAAGTTTTGCAGGGTGCCTGAAAGCAGTAAAACCGTCGGTCCCACTATTAGGATGCCGATCAACAACAGCACGGCCAGTATGGTATTGGCCTCTGAAAGTTTTTTAATCCCGGTATCCAGGCCCAACAGAACGGAGATCGTGGCCAACGCCATGACGCAAAAAATGAGAATAACCTGGACCCAGATAGCGATAGGCAGATCAAAGAGGTAGTTCATGCCGGCGTTGATTTGCAGCACCCCAAGGCCAAGGCTCACCGAAATGCCGTAGGTGGTGCAAATCACCGCGAAAACATCAACCGCCGCGCCCATGGGGCCATAGATCCGCTCGCCAATCAGCGGATAAAACGCCGAGCGCAGGGTCAGTGGCAGGTCGTGGCGATAGGCAAAATAGGCCAGCATCATGGCTACGACGGCATAGACCGCCCAGGCATTGAACCCCCAATGAAAAAAGGTGAGCTGCAGTGCCTCAGCGGCGGCAGCCGAGGTTTGTGCCTCCCCCGCTGGCGGACTTAAATAGTGCATGACCGGCTCGGCCACACCGTAAAACATGAGGCCAATACCGACGCCCGCAGCAAACAGCATAGAAAACCAGGAGGCGAAACCATAGGCCGGCTTAGCGTGATCGGGGCCGAGCTTGATATCGCCGTACCGGGACAGCGCCAAAACCACGACCATCACCGATACCGCGGCAATCACCAGCACATAGAACCAGCTAGCAGTCGCCACAATGGCACTCTGGATTTCGTTAAATACCGATCGGCCCTCCCCGGGAATGAGCAGGACGCCGGCTGTTAGGCTAAAAAGAATGAGCAAAGCGGGGAAAAAAACCGGTCCATCTACATTAAAGCGTGTGCGAGTACTCAAAATTTCCCCTGATTTTATGTGTGCTGTTGCGAGTGTCGTTCTCTGCGACGTTTTTGGCGCTGCGATCGGCCCAGTCGACGTCGGAGCAACGTGGCGCATATTTGGCTAGCATCATACAGATTTCGCAGTGGCGCTGTAGTGCGCCGGGCGGCCGCCCCAACTCCCTTCAATCCCCAATGTAACGAGGGAATGTGTCCAGCGAAGGCAACGCCACTCCCCGTCCCTAGCTCGAGCCTAGATGACACAAGCTCCGAGGCCAGGGCTTGCTATCAATTTCGTTCGACGGGCACAAATCCGGCCGCCACGGCAAAGAAAATGGGATAAAACCCCCAAAAACCCACAATATTTTTACGTGTTAAGGCGCCGAACCTAGCTGAAAAAGTATTGATTTCAAATGCTTATGTGCTACTCGCGGCGGGATGCAATTGAAAAATACCTGCGTTAAACTTTTACGTTGGCACCATGAAACTAAAAGATAAATCACACAATGGAGTTGCCCATGCCTTATCCCCACAATCTTAGACGCCACACGCTCGCCACAGCGGTCGGCACGGCGCTTGTACCCATGCTTGCCGCCACCCATGCACAGGCGCAGCTGGAAGAGGTCGTGGTCACCGCGACCAAGCAAGAGGCCAGCCTGCAAGACGTGCCTGTCGCGGTTTCAGCGCTGACTGAAGAGTCGCTGAACCAACGCGGCGTAACCAGTTTTAACGACTACCTGATCCAGCTGCCTAACGTATCAGCGGGCGGTGCGGGCCCCGGTCAGTCAACCATGTACATTCGGGGTATTGCCTCTACCACGCCTAACCTCACGACATCGGGTGTAGCCGGCTTGAGTCCTAACGTGGCGCTGTATCTCGACGAACAGCCGCTGAGTCAACCAGGCCGTAACCTCGACGTGTACATTGTCGATATGAATCGTGTTGAGGTGCTCGCCGGACCTCAGGGCACGCTGTTCGGCGCAAGTTCTCAGGCAGGCGTGATTCGTTTGATCACGAACAAGCCAGATCCAACCGGCTTCTCGGGCAGCGTGAGAGCGGGTGCCTCAACCATGAAAGATGGTGAAGCTAACTACAATATCAATGCGACGGTGAATATTCCCCTAGGTGATAACTTTGCCGTCCGCGCTAGTATCTACACCGATGAGAAGGGCGGCTACATTGATAACATCCCTGGAACCCGTTCGACGCGCGAAAGTGCGCGCTTCCGCTCGGGCAGCACGATACGCTCAAACGGTACAGCGGTGGGTTTCCGAGGTGGCTTCCAAGCGGGTGTGGACCTTAGCAACGTCAACTTCATTGATGCGAACAATGCTGCTCTAGTTGAGGAAGACTTCAACGACACCACTTACCAAGGTGCTCGTATCAGTGCCCTTTGGAACATTAACGATAACTGGAGCCTGCAAGTTGGCGCTATGGCCCAGGAGATCGATAGCGACGGTACGTTTTATGTCGACCCCAACCTTGACGGTGACTATGAGATCCAGCGCTTTGAGGCTGAAAATATCAAAGACGAGTACACCAATTTCAGCTGGACTTTGGAAGGCAGGTTGGGCGCATTAGACGTGCTGTATACCGGCGCCTTCACCGAACGTGAAACTGATCAGCGAGTAGATTACTCTGACTATCTATTCATCGGTCAGTATATTCCCTACTACATCTGTGACTACTACGTTTCGTACACGACCTATGCACCAGGCGGAGTTCCCACAGGCAACTGTTACTCACCGAACTTGTACACCACCAACAAGGTCGATAGTGAATTCCAGACCCACGAAATCCGTATAAGTACTGACCAAAGTGCGAAAGTCCGCGTCACTGCAGGCGTTTTTTACAGCGACATGGAGCTCACCGAGCAGGTGGACTTTTCTTACCCAAGCAACCAGTTAGTTGACGCTTGGGGCTCGGGTTCAGGCAATGGCTTTGGTTTTGCCGAGAACTATAACTATCCCTACGCTGGTCAGGGCGGCTACCGACCCGGCGCAGGTCCTTACCCAGCAGACACCGTTTTCCGCAACGACATTCTTCGTACAGACGAACAGATGGGCGTGTTCGGTGAAATCAGCTACGACCTTTCGGACAGCCTGACCATCACAGGTGGTCTGCGCTACTTCGACTATGAGGTCGACTTAGCGGGAAGCGCAAACGGCAGCTTCTATAATATGAGTGGTACCGACTACAACCGTTTTGGTACAAACATCAATGACCTGTACGACGGAGACCAGTCAATTACTTGGACTTACTCGGGAGGCTTCTTCTCCTATGAGGATGCACCCGTTTACACACCAAATAACCTACCCACGGTTAATGACCCCAACTTCAACTACAGCGAAGCCGACATAAGACGCATTACCAACAGCGTGTTTGCGCCAGATGTAGCTGAGGATGATGGTTTTATCGGTAAGATCACCCTGTCTTGGACTCCCGATGACAACAGTCTGTATTATCTGACGTGGTCTGAAGGATTCCGAACCGGCCTGTTGAACCGTCCCGGTGGTGCTTATCAAGCGCAGAACAATTACACGGTACCTTTTGATGTGAAGTCGGACGAGCTGACCAACCTAGAAGTAGGCTGGAAGCTGGACCTCTTCGATGGCATGTTCCGGTTTAACGGTTCAGTGTTCATGGTCGATATCGCCGATTTGCAAACAACGATCTTTGATACCAGCATTGTCAACCTGTTCTTCTCGGACAACGCGGCGGACGCAGACGTCAAGGGCCTCGAGGGCGACATTACGTGGATGGTCTCGAACAACCTGACCGTCGGTGCAGCATTCTCGTTCCTCGATACCGAGGTGACCGCGAGTAACACGCCGAGCACGGACGTAATAGTGGGTTCAGAGCTTGCTTATGCACCTAACTACCAAGGTAATCTTTGGGCCCGTTGGGAGTGGTCTATGGGCAATGGCTGGACGGCGCACATGATGCCTTCGGTTGCCTACTCTGACAGCTCCTACAGTGACATCATCTCGATCAACAGCATGGAAGTGCCAAGTTGGACAAAGGTAGATGTAACTGGCGGCGTTAGCACAGATCGATGGATGGTAGAGGCTTTTGTCACTAACCTGACTGATGAGCGCGTTGTCACGGGCGCCAACTATGTTAACGATCGTGAGCGCCTCGCTCTTGCACCGCCCACTACACTGGGTCTACGTGCCTCGTTCAGCTTCTGATATAGACGTCGAACAGGCAACAACCGAAAGTGCCCCCGCGGGGGCACTTTTTATTTGTAACGGATGAACCGCAAATTTATGTCTGACACCGCCCGCGCCATGGATCAACAGGAGATCCAGAAACTGATCCAACAAGGCAAGCTCCCAGATGCCCTTAGAGCTCTGGATGGCTTGGACGCTGACGATCGTAACTCGCAAATGAACCTGTACATGCGCGGTGTCTGTCTTCGGCACCTCAGGCAGTGGGCAGATGCAGAGAAAGTGCTTCACCAACTGATCGCCAAATCCCCGTCCTATGGGCGGGGATTTCAAGAGCTAGGGCATTTATACAGGGATGCAGGGCGACCACCAGAAGCAGTCGGTGCCTACGCAACCGCCTGTCATCTTAACCCGGCGCTTAAGGCCAGCTGGCAAGGTCAATATAACCTTCTCGATCACGAGCGCTCTGTGGATCGGGTGGCACAAGTAAAAGAGCGCATTGACTGGCTAGACGGCCTGCCTCCCGTGCTTTTGGCCAGCCTCGATATGCTGCACGAAGGCAAGCTGATCAAGGCGGAGCAGCTGTGCCGCCAATTCATGCAGCAAAATCCGCAGCACATTGAAGGCATGCGCCTGCTCGCTGACATTGCCATCAAGCATGGGGTACTCGAAGATGCGGAGTTCCTATTGGAAAGTGCCGTTGCGTTTGACCCCGGCCATCAACGCGCTCGCATCGACTACGTTCAAGCGCTCAGCAAGCGACAACGCTACCAACAGGCGAGCGAGGAGGCCAAAGCGCTGCTTGAAGCCAGCCCAGAAAACCCCCAATTCCAGTCGCTTTATGCGATACAGTCGATGCAACTGGGGGATTACCAAACGGCTCTCGATTTATTTGACAGCATTCTCGAGCGTATCCCGCACGATCCGGTGACCCACGTATCAAAAGGCCACGCGCTAAAGACCGGCGGTAAAACGGCTGAAGCCGTTAGCTCGTATCAAGCGGCCATTGATGCACAGCCCATGCACTGCGACGCCTGGTACTCCCTAGCCAATCTGAAGACTTACCGGTTCGATGATGACCAGATTCGCACCATGCTGGAGCTGGATAAAAATCCTCATCTGGCAGGGCAAGACCGGGTTTACCTGCAGTTTGCTCTCGGCAAGGCCTTCGAAGATAAGAATGCGTTTGACAAGTCCTTCTTTCACTACAGCAAAGGAAATGACATCAAGCGAACTCAAGTACAGTACCGGGCAGACGGGACCAGCCGTGAGTGCGAGGAACAAATCGCTGCCTGCACTCCTGGCACTTTTAAACAGGTATCCGGTCATGATGCCCCAGATCCGATTTTTATTGTCGGGCTGCCTAGAGCGGGATCAACGTTACTTGAGCAGATTTTGTCCTCTCACAGCCAAATCGACGGCACGCTTGAGCTACCCAACGTGCTTTCCATAAGCGGCAAGCTTCGGCGACTTGGCCAGCGGGAGGGCAATAACCGGTATCCGGAGATACTTAATCATCTAACGCCAGAGACACTGCGCGAGCTAGGCGAAGAATATATTCGCGATACTCAAATTCACCGCTTAGGGGCGCCTTTCTTTATCGACAAGATGCCTAACAACTTTCGTCATATTGGCCTTATTCGGCTCATGCTGCCCAATGCAAAAATCATTGACGCCCGCCGCGACCCCATGGCGTGCTGCTTCAGCGGGTTCAAGCAGTTGTTTGCCGAGGGCCAGCTTTTTAGCTATTCGCTCGATGATATCGGCCGTTATTACAAGGACTATGTGAAATTAATGGCGCATTGGGACGAGGTCATTCCCGGCTACGTGCTTCGAGTCCAACACGAGGACGTTGTTGCCAACCTTGAGACACAGGTAACGCGTATGCTCGATTTTTGCGGTGTGCCCTTCGAGGAGTCCTGTCTTGAGTTTCATAAAACTGAACGCAACGTCAGGACACCCTCTTCCGAGCAAGTCCGGCAACCGATTTTCTCCACCGCTTTGGAGCAATGGAAAAACTATGAGCCCTGGCTCGAGCCCTTAAAGCAGGCCCTTGGTTCTACATTGGCACCAAGATGAGCTTCGATCCTGCGCACAATCGAGGCTTTTACTTACTTGTCCGCTGAAAGCTCGTGATCTAATTCGGTATGAACATGCCCAGCCGAACACTGTCCGCCCTCTCCGATATCGACGGCTTACGCGCGCTGGCAGTCAGTGCCGTAGTGCTTTTTCATCTCGATATTACCTACTTTCATGGTGGATTTTTGGGGGTCGACATCTTCTTTGTCGTGTCGGGCTTTCTCATCACTGGCCTTATCGAAGATAAGTTAGCAGTCGATAACTTTCGGTTTAGGGACTTTTATGCACGGCGAATCCGCCGGCTTTTCCCCGCCATTTACGCGACAGTCGGAGCGACTCTGTTGGCAAGCTGGCTGCTACTTCAACCCAGTCTGCTGCAGGGCGTTGCTCAATCAGGCGCAAGTGCGATCCTGCATGCCGCAAATATTTTCTTTTTTTTGGAAGCCGGATATTGGGATGTCAGCAGTTCGTTCAAGCCTCTTCTGCACTTGTGGTCGCTCGGTGTCGAAGAACAGTTTTACCTGTTATGGCCGCTACTAGTGACGCTCCTTTTTGCGCTGAGCGCTCCAATCTATGTGTCGACACTGGCTGGGATTCTAGGGCTAAGTCTCACCGGCTGGCTTGCCTACTCACTCAGCAACGAACCCGCTGCTTTTTACCTCCTACCTTTCAGAGTCTGGCAGTTTTGCGCGGGGGCTATGGCGCTAAGGATCTGGAGGCAATACAGAGGTTCGCTCTTTGTTACCCAAGTGCTCCGCTCTACCGGACTAGCTCTGTGTGTCTTCGGCATCATCACTATTGATGCGGGCTCAGCATCGGCTGGTTGGAGCGCAGTCATACCAACGACAGGGGCAGCACTTGTTCTAATCGCCGCTGACAGTCGTGAACCCAGCCCCTGGCTACGCCACCCCGCTGTACAGTGGGTCGGAACCCGATCGTTTGCCATCTACCTCACCCACTGGCCGATCATCACCTTGTACAAAACCACAACCCTGAGCTCACTCAACACCCTGACACAATTTCTTCTCGGAATATTTAGCCTCTTTACCGCCGCCTTGCTGCATCGCTATGTAGAGCAACGCTTTTACCAGCGGAATACCGCCGCTCGTTGGGATCGTTCAACCGCTATGATTTTAGCGAACGGGCTCGCGTTGCTGGCAATTCTGGTTTTGGTTGCAAAATTTCCCGACGAACTCAGCACCCGGAAGGTATTGCTTACGGCTGAAGTAATTGAAGCCTATAAGCAGAATAGATTTCAGCGAGTAGCCGGCAGTTGCCGAATTGACCAACTCCAGAACAAAAACCGCTGCCCCGCAAATCTAGTCTCACCCATACTCGTTATCGGGAACTCTCATGAACCCGATGGCTTTCATATTATGTCAGCCGCATTAGCGGGTGGACGCGAGCATACGCTAGTTAACTTTGGCTCAATCAATGGTTGTGACACGCTGAGAGCTATTGATAACTGGGCGCAGAGCGACAACCCCGTCTGTCAGGGTCGCATCGAAGCACTTGAAAAATCGATAAATACCATTCCATGGCAGGCGGTGATCCTGAGCAATCGAAGACCCGCTGGAGGGTGGTCAACAGGGCCGCTATCAGCTGCCGTGCTAGAGCGGAAGAAAGCGTTGATCAACATCATCGCCACCATCAAAGCTAATCAGCCTGCCACCAAGGTCATCGTTTTTGGCGACTACCTAAGTACGGTTCATGACTGCGCGCTGTTGATCAACACGTATGAGGATTTCGCCGCCTGCAGCCGGCCCCACCTGCTGGAGCCGCCACCCTGGGGAGGATTTCCCGAGGGTCCCTTCGGGGCGGACCTTGCTGAGATAAGCGATGATTTTTTTGACAAAATGGCGCTACTTTGCGCGAGTGAAGAAATCGATAGCTGCGAAGTCATCACACCCGAAGGTCATCCGATAGCTATGGATCGACATCATCTGACCTACGAGTTTGCCACCTATATAGGGCAAAAACTGAAGGCCGAAAATCCTGACTGGCTTAAAGGACTGCGAGATTAGCCACGCTCCTGCTATTAGTTTTTGCGGACTTGCTCCAGGATGGACGAAAAATCGCGCTGGCCGTTACCTTTTTCCTGATGCTCTTGGTAGAGCGACAGCGCGAGTTTGCCCATCGCGTTCGCTATCTCGGAAGCATCAGCCACCTCATCAGCAAGACCGAGATCCTTCACCATTAAGTCAACCATAAAGCCAGGTTGGTAGTTATTGCTGGAAGGCACCCCATCCATTACCTGTGGCCACGGGTTGTATACCTGCAGCGACCAGTTATTCCCTGAACTGGCTTTCATAATGGTCGATAACACCGCGGGATCTAGGCCATTGGCCGCCCCCATTGATAGCGCCTCACAGGTCCCAATCATGTGGATGGCCAGCAGCATGTTGTTGGCAGCCTTCGCTACCTGCCCTGCCCCCGCGGGACCCGCATGAAAGATTTTTTCCGGGCTGCCCATCGCTTCGAGGATTGGGCGAGCTCGTTCAAAAGCGTCCGCACTGCCACCGCACATAAAGGCCAAGGTGCCTGCCTGCGCTGCCGCAACCCCGCCGGAAACGGGGGTATCCATGAAGTCAATGCCACGGTCTTTGGCAACGCCACCCACCTCCCTTGCGGTTTGCGAATCGATCGTGCTGGCGTCAAGCACCAACACCCCTTGGGGCAGCTGCGTTAACAATCCCTGCTCATCCTCGTAGACCAATTTCACGTGCTTGCCCGCGGGAAGCATGCTTATGACCGCATCCACACCTTGACAGGCATGGGCGGCAGATTCGCACGCCACGCCGCCCGCGGCGGTGACATCCGCCAGCGCGTCGGCTGAAAGATCAAATATCTGAACGGTGTGCCCAGCCTTGAGCAGGTTTTTGGCCATGGGCCCACCCATGTTGCCAAGTCCAATGAATGCGATAACGGCCATTCGGTTCGCTCCAGATTAAGCAGGCAAGTTAAGGGAGGGCATCTCTTTGGGTGTCTCAAAAAACCCATCGAGAACATCGTCGGGGACATCCGCCACCTGCAGGTAAGACCACTGGGGATTCCGATCTTTATCGACAAGCAGCGCGCGCACTCCCTCGGAAAATTCAGGATGACGCATAATATTGGTCCCTAAAATCAGTTCGCTTTGAAACACCTGTTCAAGGGTTCGGCCCGCTGATTCGTTCAATTGACGAAATATCCAGGAGGCCGCCAGCTTGGATCCATGGGCGAAACCATTGCAGGCCTTGCCTATCCAAGACTCCTCATCCCGGCTATCAAGCAGCCTGTTCGAGATCTCCTTTAGATCATTACCCGCCATGAGGGCATTGATGGTATCGAGAGCCGGCTCCAACTGCGGGGCAGGCAAGTCGGTGGTAGCGGGCGTCGCAAGAGCCTCATCTACAAGCTCCGCATTTGTCGTTGCGTCGTCAGTCCAAAGAGTCTCTGCGAGGCGATCAAGCACCGCCTGTTTCTGTTCGTGAGCCAAAAAAATGGTGCCAAGCCCACAAAACAGGGCGTCAGCGGCGTTGATATGCGCCGCCGTCAGTGCAAGAAATCGCCCTACCTGACCGGGCATTTTATTAAGGAACCAGCTGCCGCCCACGTCAGGAAACAAGGCGATGGTGACTTCAGGCATGCCGATCCGTGTTCGCTCGCTCACCACCCGGTGGCTGCAACCAGCAAGAATCCCTAAACCCCCGCCCATGACCACACCGTGACCCCAGCAAACGACCGGCTTAGGACAAGTGTGCAGCAGGTAATTCATCCGGTATTCCCGGGCGAAAAAATTCTCGGCGTAATCGCAGGGACCCCCAGGATTTTCGATACAAGAATTTCTTAGTGCCTGCACATCGCCACCCGCGCAAAATGCCTTTTCGCCGCTACCATCAATAAAAATAGCGGCAATGCTCGGGTCATCTCGCCACGCTTCGAGTGCCTCTGTCATTAACTCAACCATGTCGCGGGTCAGGGAGTTCAGTGTTTTTGGCGCGTCCAGGGTCAAATGCCCTACTCGCTTATCGCCCTGCCCAATGATTTGCTGATGTACGCCTGTCATTATCGATTCTTCCACTCGGGTGATCGCTTCTCGAGAAAAGCATTGACACCCTCTCGCTGGTCTTCCGTACTAAAAAGTTGGACGAACTCGTCCCGCTCCGCAGCCAGTCCCGCGCCAATAGCAATATCTCGCGCACTGTGAATGAGCCGCTTGCACGCCGCGATAGACGTCGGGCTTTGCTGTGCCACCTGCTCCGCCAATCGGGTAGCGACGATCAAGGACTCCCCTGAGGGCACGACTTCCTCGACGAGTCCTAACGCCAAAGCCTTGTCAGCCGAGAGGCGCTCGCCGCACATAATCATGCGCTTGGCCCAGCCCTCTCCCACCAACTGAGCCAATCGTTGGGTCCCCCCCGCACAGGGTAATAAACCGACCTTCGCCTCCGGCAACGCCATCTGGGCGTGGCTTTCAGCGATGCGAATATCGCAGGCCAGCGCCACCTCAAGTCCGCCGCCCATGGCGAAGCCGTTAATCGCTGCGATAGATACACCTCTAAAGTCCGCCAGCGTTTCAAAGGCGGCACCAAAAGCATCGGCCATGCGTTGAGCAGTGGCGGGATCGCCATCGGCGAACAGCTTGAGGTCGGCACCCGCTGAAAAGAATTTCTCTCCCGCTCCTGTCAGCACCAAGGCATAGATTTCCGGTTGAGCATTGAGTGTTTCCACTATGTCTTTCAGAGCGGGAAGGCTGTCAGTATCCCAGGTATTGGCAGCGGGATTGTCAATCGTAAGGCAGGCGATATGCCCCTGTAGAGTGACTTTGATCTTTTCTGACTGACTGATACTCATTTAATCACCTCTAAGGCGCCGTCCATCATAAGTTTACGGCCAATGATGACGCGCATAATTTCGTTAGTCCCCTCAAGAATTTGGTGTACCCGGGTATCGCGCACATAGCGCTCGACCGGGTACTCCTTGATGTAGCCATAGCCACCAAATAGTTGAAGCGCCTGATTGCACACCGAGAAACCGACGTCGGTGGCAAATCGTTTGGCCATGGCACAGTAGGTAGTGGCCTGGGGGTCTCGGTTATCAAGCTTGCTCGCGGCGAGACGAATCATTTGTCGGGCTGCCACCAGCTCGGTGGCCATATCGGCGAGCCTGAATTGCGTGTTTTGAAAATCTGCGATCGGCGTATCAAACTGTTTACGATCACTCACATAAGCAACAGCATCCTCGAGCGCCTGCTGCGCAGTCCCCACCGAGCACGTCGCAATATTGATGCGACCGCCGTCAAGGCCCTCCATGGCTATCGCGAAGCCCTGCCCTTCTTCACCCAAGCGATGACTCACAGGAACGCAGACATTATCGAAGGACACCATGCGGGTAGGCTGGGCGTTCCAACCCATCTTTTCTTCTTTCTTGCCGTAGCTAACGCCCTCCGCGTCCGCCGGAATAAGCAAGGCCGTGATTCCCTTGTGACCTTCACCACCGGTCCGAGTCATCACCACAAGCACGTCGGTATCACCGGCCCCTGAGATAAAAACCTTACTTCCGGAGACAATGTACTGGTCGCCCTCGAGGACAGCTCTTGTTTTCAGGCCCGCCGCATCAGAGCCAGCACCTGGCTCGGTTAAACAGTAGGACGCCAGCTTTTCTCCCGAGACCAGCGCGGGACACCATTCGTCAATCACGCCCTGCTGACAGTACTTGCCAACCATAGATGTCGCCATATTGTGGATCGTTAAAAACGCTGCCGTGGTGGTGCAACCCCGTGCCAACTCCTCAACGATAAGACTGGCATCAAGACGGGTCATGCCAAGGCCACCCGCGCGCTCTGGCGTGTACATTCCCATGAACCCGAGGTCCCCCGCCGCCTTCAGCGTGGCCTTGGGGAAAATCGCCTCGGCATCCCAGCGCGCGGCGTGGGGTGCCAGCTCACCGAGTGAAAACGCCCTTGCGCTATCCACAAAAAATTGCTGCTGATCATTAAGTTCAAAATTCACGGGAAGCTCGATAAATCGTCTTGTTGAAGGAAGTCATGAGTGCTCCATTGTAGCGTCACTCCGCTTTACAGTCGCTCTGCTTTTCAGCCGCTAAATTCAGGCCACAACCCGATCTAGCCCGACGGCATCAAGCAGACCTGCTGGGCATTGCACTACACAGTTCTGTCGGTTTGCGTGGTGATGAGCGGGAAATTACCTCACCCCGCTGGAACATTACCTTACCCAACCGGGGTAAGGGCACCCGTAGTCAGGATCATCGGCGGAGCGTTACCATTTGGCGACCCATGAAAATCTGACACGTCACGTTTACGTCGTCCTTTTAGGCATTCGAGGCCCAACATGACAACAGCACACGCCGATTCTGCAAACGACCCTGAAGGCTTTATTCGCGCTTTGGTTGAGCGCTCGCGCATCGCGCAGGAACAGATAGCTGACTACACCCAGGAACAAGTCGACGCCCTGATCCGCGCGATGGTGTGGTCCGTGGCTCAGCCGGGCGTTGCGGAAGAAATCGCCCAATTCACGGTGGATGAGACTCAGCTTGGTAACTACGAGGGTAAGTTTTTAAAAATCCAGCGTAAAACCCGTGCCACCCTCGCGGATATCATTAATGACAAATCGGTGGGCGTTATCGAAGAGCTGCCTGAGCGGCAGATCAGGATTATTGCCAAACCCCTGGGCGTTATCGGTGCGTTGGCGCCCTCGACCAATCCCGAGGCAACGCCTGTCATCAAGGCAATACATGCGATCAAAGGCCGAAACTCCATCATCATTGCCCCGCACCCTCGGGCCAAACTGACAAACAAGAAGATTTGCGACCTGATGCGAGCGGCGCTCAAAAAAATGGGGGCTCCGGAAGATCTGGTTATTGCCATTGAGACCCCGTCCCTCGAAACCACCCAAGAGCTGATGCGCCAGTGTGACAGGGTCCTCGCGACGGGCGGCGGCGCCATGGTGACCGCGGCCTATTCCAGTGGCACGCCTGCGCTAGGCGTCGGCGTGGGCAACGCGGTCATCACCGTTGATGAAACCGCGGATCTCGATGCGGCGGCCGAGAAGATACGCCTGTCTAAAACGCTGGATCTGGCGGCGTCATGCTCATCGGACAACTCAGTCATCCTTATGGATTCTATCTACGATGACATGCTCAAAAAACTGCAAGAAAAAGGCGGTTATGTGTGTTCGGCCGACGAAAAAGCCAAACTCCGTGCCGCCCTTTGGGACGATGAGCTTCACATTAATACCCAGATGGTGGCCCAGCCCGCCGGCCGGATTGCGGCCATGGCAGGGTTTAATCCGCCTCCGGATACTCAATTTTTTATTGTGTTAGAAGATGGCTGGGGGCCTGAGCACCCCTTCTCGGGTGAAAAGCTGTCGGTGATCATGGCGCTCTATCGCGCACGGGATATCGATCACGCCATTGAGCTTACACGCCATATTCAAGCCTATCAGGGGCAAGGACACTCCTGCGGCATTTACTCAAATAGTGATGCCAACATCATGAGGCTGGCTCATCAGACGCGAACCTCCCGGGTTATGGTCAATCAGCCCCAATCTGCGTCAAACAGCGGCAACCTGTGGAACGGGATGCGCCAAACCTTTTCTCTGGGCTGTGGATCTTGGGGAGGTAACGGCACCAACAACAACATTTCTTGGCGGGATTTGATCAATGAGACCTGGGTATCGATGCCGCTGCCCCAAGAAAAGACGCTGCCCTCGGACGATGAGTTGTTTGGGTCGATTCCGGACCAGCTGTCCTAGCGCAGCTTCCCCGGATGCCGCAATAGGCCGCTGCATCGTGAGCAACATCGCGGCACCATTTCTGCCATGAGTCCGTGGTAATCTGCGGCCATGACACCGATTCCATCCTTTCCCCACCGTTTAGCTGAAGCGCTCAAACAGGTGGGATCGACTGAGTTTCCTCGGGCTATTTGCTCTGCCGTGGGTGAGCTGGTCCGTGCAGAAGATATGAGTTTGCTGCTGTTCAGAGCAGGGCAACTGCCCACCGTTGAGTTCAACACGCCGCGTGCAGGTGGGGACACGAGCTCGCTCAACAGCTACATCCAGCGCGCTTTCCTGCTGGACCCCTATTACCGCGCAGCGACCGTCGATAATCGGTATGGCGTTTTTCGCCTCAAGGCCCTCGCTCCTCATGGTTTTAAAAGCAGCGAGTACTACCGCACCTGGTATCACAACAACGGCCTGAGCGACGAATGTGGACTGCTGGTGGCGCTGGAGGAGGGGTTTGTAAACCTGTCCCTCGGCATGCTTAAAAGGGGGCAGGGCTTTAGTGAGCGCTCACTATTAACACTTCGCGAGTTTTTCCCCCTGATCGAAACTATCATTCAGCGCCATTGGGCGGAGGAGGCCAGCCAGCAACAAGGGGACCCCAGTCTTCGTGCGCGTATGGAGTCCTCGCTGGCTGCCTTTGGTAGCTCCATATTGACCCGTCGCGAACAGCAAATCACCGGCATGGTGCTGCTCGGAAACAGCACGCGGCTGATCGCCGAAAAGCTGGCGATATCCACCGAGACCGTCAAGCTGCATCGCAAGCATGCCTATGCCAAGCTCGATATCTCGAGTCAGGCAGAGCTGTTCAGCTTGTTTATGCAAGCACTGAGCCACAGTGAAGGCGGGTCCGACGTAGACCCGTTGGTCGCGTTCCACAGTCCATCCACGGGGCGCACAACGCAGAGCTAATGAGTAAAGTCATCACAAATCTGCTAGCCGAAGGCTTTGATGCGCTTAATCGCAATGACATTACGAGGGCGGGGCAGTGCTGTAAACAGGCGCTGGATGTAGACCCGCAGAACCCGAACGCCCATTTTTTGGTAGGCCTAGTTGCGCTTGAGGCCGCTGATAGACCCAACGCACACCGCGCGTTCAAATCAGTCGTCAAACTCGACCCCAACCACGCTGCCGCCTGGTCTCAACTGGCGCGCCTCAACGCCAGTGAGGGGCGGGTGAAGCTGGCGGAACAGGCGCTGCTTGAAACCCGCCGCTTAAAACCCACCGATCCGGCCGTTCTCGACACGATCGGCACCGTTCTAACCCAGTTAGGCGAATATGACGCCGCAAAAGCGTTTTTCGCCCGGGCCACCACCGCCGCCCCCAATACGCCGCATTACATGATGAATTTGGCTAATAATTTGGTCTTTTTGGGGGAGATCGATACCGCAAAGGCTATTTTTAGCGATGTTATCGATATTCAGCCCAACACACCCCAAGCGCACTGGGGCTTTTCGAGCGCGGTCAAAGCGGACTCGAGCGCCCATATTGATCAAATGCGGAGCTTGCTGGCACGCAACGAGAACAATCCTCGGGGACTCGGGTTTCTCTACTACGCACTGGGAAAAGAGCTGGAAGATACCAAAGCCTGGCCAGAAGCTTTCGACGCCTTCGCCGCGGGGGCTGCCGCCAGACGTCAGACGGTGGCCTTCGATGAGCCAACCGAACAAGTCATGTTTGATGCCCTCAAGGCGACCTATACGCGAGACTGGCTAGCGCAGCGCGCCGCGGGCAACCCTGACGCTTCACCAATCTTTGTGCTGGGGCAACCTCGCACCGGCACCACGCTGATCGAGCGGATTATCACCAGCCATTCCCGGGTCCACTCCGCCGGGGAGCTACAGCAATTTGGCCTCGCCATCCGCCGTCTGGCAAAAATTCAGGACCCGCGGCGCTACAGTCCCGAACTGCTGGAGGCGGCTGCCGCGCTCAATCCGGCCGAGCTGGGTACGATGTACCTGCAATCCTCGACGCGAATGCGCGGTAAATTGCCGCGATTTGTCGATAAATTGCCGGTAAATTACCTGAACATTGGATTGATTCTAGCGGCGCTACCCAATGCCAAGATCGTTCACCTGGTGCGTGGGCCCATGGATGCCTGCTTTGCCAGCTTCAAACAACTTTTTGCGGATGCCTATCTGCATTCCTACGATCAGGAGGAAATGGCGCGCCATCATATTCGTTACCGGGATTTGATGGCCCACTGGCACAGGGAATTTCCCGGTAGGATCATTGATATCAGCTACGAGGCAACGGCAGCAGACCTGGAGCCCAACGCCCAACGACTGATTGCCGAGCTCGAGCTGGAGTGGGAGGACGACTGTCTGCATTTCCACGAGTCCAGCGCGGGCGTGGCAACCGCCAGTGCCGTACAGGTGCGTGAGCCCGCACACACGCGGTCGATTGGCCGCTGGCGTCGCTACGAGGAACAACTGGCCCCTATGCGCGCTATTCTCGAGGCCGCGGGGGTTCCACTCGAGTGATTCACCGCTCAACTTGCCTCACGGGGACCGCACTTTTCCGCCTTATTAACCCTCAAGAGGTCTGTACAAATTGATCGTGCGATAGCAAGCTAGCATCGTGTGCCCAACGCTTTATTTTGTTTATTGACTACAGGAGCCCGTCAATGAGCCACCGTCCCCTATCCGTTCGTCATCTAGCACTTCCCGTCGCGGTATCTTCAGCGCTTGCCGCCAGCCACATTCAGGCACAAATGCTTGAGGAGGTCGTGGTAACCGCCACCAAACGTGAGCAAAGTGTGATGGATGTTCCTTTGGCCATCACGGCGCTTTCTGGTCAGTTCGTGATGGATGCCAACCTCAACGATGTGAAGGACTTGATTGCCTACACGCCGGGGGTGAGTGGCAATTCGCAGGACTCCTATATTGATGCCGTCGCGGTTCGTGGTGTGCGCTACCAGGACTTTGGCGTGGGAGGCGACCCCTCCACCGGCTTCTTCAAAAACGACCTCTATGAAGGCCGAAACGGCAGCGCGGTGACCAGTCTCTATGACATCGATCGGGTCGAAATTCTTCGCGGCCCACAAGGCTTCCTGTTTGGCCGTAACGCCATCGCCGGTGCGTTCAGTGTCTACACCGCCAAGGCTGACCCCGATGGTCAAAGCGGGTATATCCAACTCGATATTGGTGAGCGCGGACATGCGGTGGGAGAGGGCGCTATCAACATTCCTCTAGGTGATAACCTCGCTACCCGCATTGCTGGCTATTACTCACAAGAGGACGGATTCTCCCGAAACGTTTTCTCGGGCCGCGATGAAATTGAACACGAGAAGTGGGCGCTTCGCTGGTCGACTAAATACGAGACTGATCGGCTGACGGTCGACGGCGTCGTTGAGTATGAAGAGCGGCGTCAGAGTGGTTCTATGTACCGCGCGATTGATACCGGGGATATCTGGGATACCTTTGATGAGTACATTACGTCTGACACCACCCTGCGCGGCACGGACAAGGAGTTGGACTCTGATATTGGATCCGGTGAACAAGACGACGCTGACATACTGACTTTAGGACTGTTCATTAACTACGACCTGGGCTTCGCCACCTTGACCTCGAACACGGGCTATAAGGATCACGACTACTTCTACAAAGAAGACTATGACGGCACACCGCTCAACGTAAATAACTTCCAATTCAACCAAAGCGGCGAGTACTTCCAGCAAGAAATTCGCTTAACGTCTAACGATGATGGCCCCCTCGGTTGGTACGTGGGAGGAAGTTACTACCAGGAAGATCTAGACGCGGGCTTCGTCGCTATCGGCTCTGAAGACCTGATGTGTCAGTACTATTTGAACTCCTACTATGACGCTTACTATCAGGCCTATTATGGCTACAGTTACAACCCGCAGTTTGAAGGCTGTGCCGATGTTCCCTACTACTACGATTTCTACTCGTCCGCTGATGGCAACCTCACCGAAACATCACAGATCAAGGGCAAGTACACGGGTTGGGCGGCCTACGTAAACACCGACTTTGACATCACCGAGAACTGGAACGTTGAGTTCGGTGTGCGCTACACCGAGGACGACAAAGACTTCGCCATACTGGTACCTGAACCCGAAAGTTATCTTGGGCCCTACTTCACTTACGGTTTTGCGACAGCGGAGTTCATCGAGGACTCGGACAGCTGGGATGATCTGACCCTACGCGTGGGCACGACTTACACCATGGGTGAAGCGTTGTTTTTCGCGAGTTACACCCAAGGCTTCAAGTCCGGTGGCTATGGAAGCTTCTGGATTGAGGACGCCAACGGTGGAGTGCCCGCTTACGAAACGGGTATACGTCAGGGCGATGGCTACCTGCCCGGCAAATTCAACCCTGAGACCGTCGACTCCTATGAAATCGGGATGAAGACTTCCTATTTGGATGGGCGCGGTAATTTCGACATCACCTTTTTCATGTATGACTACGAGGACATGCAGGTCATTAACTACGTGGAGGTCGAGGAGACCGGCGCGTTTGCAGGCCGAGTGCTCAACGTCGGCCAAACCGAAGGCTACGGTGTCGAGGCAGCAACGACTATTGCCCTTAGCGACAACTTCACGCTGTATCTGTCTGCAGGCTATCTCGACACCGAGGCGACCGGCATCCAGAACATCTGCGGCTTGGAAGATGTCAACGGCTGTGAGGGCAGTCCGCTATTCTGGGCGCCCGAGATCACCGCGGCAGGGCGACTTGATGCCAACTTCCCGATGGGTAATGGGGCCATCACCGGCGCCTTTGAATTCTCCTACGAAGATGAGCGCGGCGGCGGTTGGGAAGCCAACCCTGAAGGCTATATTGATGCCTACACCGTGGCGAACCTGCGGATCGGCTATGAAACCGACAGCTGGTATGTCAGTGCTTATGCGGAAAACGTCTTTGATGAGTTCACCTGGGATGGCTACAACGCCAACGGCGGTATTATCCCGTCACACTTCTTCGGACCCATGCGGCCACGTACCTTTGGTGTCATGCTGGGGATGAACTGGGGCAACTAAGCCTGAGTCGTTGAGAGACACAAAAAAGCCGGCATATGCCGGCTTTTTTGGTGAGAGCCGAGATCAAGGTGCTCTATAAGCGGTCCAGTAGTTGTCCACCCTGCTAGCCTGGCCAATAGAAAACGTGTCCATGCAGTAGTCGTCGGTGTAGTCCATAAAATTTGTCACCGGGTCGTCACCGCTAGCTGAGCAGCTATCGCGACCTACTGGACAACCATAGGCTGGAGATGCTTCCGCGGGTGTGTCGGCCACATAATCTCCAGGTTCATTACACCCACCCTGGAACGTATGGTACAGACCCAACCAGTGACCGATCTCGTGAGTCAGGGTGTCGCCTTGATTATAGGGCGCCGCGGTGCCTCCCGGCATCGACTCATCAAGTATTACCACACCATCAAGGCTCGGTTGAGAATCATAACTGGTCGGGAACGTTGCATAACCCAAAATGCCGTTACTTGGCCTGCAGGAATAAATATTCAGCGTTTGTGCCCCGCCTTCCCGCAACGAGGATTTCATCGAGCGCTCCGAGCGACCGTAGCACCCCGTATACCATTTTCTATCCGCGGTTCGCGTAGTTTTGATGAGGTCAAATTCGTAGGGCAGCGCTGGGTTGCCGCCAATACCAGCAAAGGCCTGATTGATCACGTCCATTTGGGCGGCAATCGTAGCTTCGGAAACATCTCCATTGCCGCGCCCATCGCTGACAACGTGAAAGACGACGCCGATGCAGGTTTTACCTTCAGCGCAAGATGGCGTAGGTAGCTCACCGCCACCGCCGCCATCTCCGCCGCCGCCATTACCGCCCCCCATTACCGCCACCACCATTACCGCCACCACCATTACCGCCACCACCGGGCTTATCAGGCTTACCTTTTGCGTTCACGGCTGCAAGCTTCTTGCGCATTTCTTTTTCGAGCTTTTTCGCCTCTGCCTGAGACGGATGCTCAGTGGCACAACGCTTGAAAGACGCGTTTTCACTGGCGTTGTCGACGGCATGTTGATTTTGTGAGACGGCAGCGCCTGAAATAAGGCTTAACGCCAGCGTAAGGGGTGGCAAAACGGGCCTGAAATTCATGAGGTGAACCTCGCTTTCTTTTGTCAATAGGTGCGAAAAACGCTGTATAGCATGTGGGGAAGCAATTATTTTGTCAAACAGCCGGGGGTAAGTTCCCACGAAAAGCCCACCCAAAAAGGGGTAATGCCCCAGCCCCCAGCCTATGTCAGGATGCTTCCGCTAGCAAAGCGCCAGAAGCGCCGTCCATGGCGATCACGCCGTGAGGCGGCGTGGCGCAATCTGAAACGTCTTTTTTGGGGAGAAACCCACGTGACATCGAGATTAGACACAACAGCCCTTAAAAATCTGGATCGAGCGCACCACCTGCATCCGTTTACCGACTTTCAGGATTATGCCCATCAGGGGGGCCGGATTATCAGTCGCGCCGAGCACGTCTACATTTACGACTCAGACGGTAACAAGATTCAGGACGGCATGTCTGGCCTGTGGTGCTGCAATTTGGGTTACAGCCAAAACAGCATCAAGAAAGCGGTCGCGGCACAGCTCAACGAGCTGCCGTTCTACAACAATTTTTTTAAGTGCTCCAACCAACCCGCGGTCGAACTGGCCAGCGCCCTGTGTAAGGTCAGCCCGGCAGGATTCAACCACGTCTTTTTTACCAACTCGGGATCCGAGGCGAACGACACCCAAATAAAACTTGTCCACCGCTACTTCGACCTGCTGGGCAAGCCCAACAAGAAACTTATCATCAGTCGAAAAAACGCCTACCACGGCTCAACGATTGCCGCCGGCTCACTGGGTGGCATGTCAGCGATGCATGAGCAGACCATGGGACTCAATTATATTCACCACATCAACCAGCCCCACTGGTTTGAGCTCGGCGGGGATTTGGATGAGCACGCCTTTGGCATCAAAGCCGCACAGGAACTAGCCGACAAAATTGATGAACTCGGCGAGGACAAGGTCGCCGCTTTTATCGCCGAGCCTATTCAAGGTGCTGGAGGCGTCATTGTGCCGCCCGAGAGCTACTGGCCCGAGGTCAAGCGCATCCTTGAGGAGCGGGACATTCTGTTTATCTCAGACGAGGTCATCTGCGGCTTCGGTCGAACAGGTGAATGGTTCGGTTGTGAAACCTATGGCACGACGCCCGATCTAATCACCTTCGCAAAAGCCGTCACCAACGGCTACATGCCTCTTGGCGGCTCTCTCGTCGGCGATAAGGTCGCCGATGTCCTGCTGTCGGGCGGAGGTGAGTTTGCTCATGGGCTGACCTATTCGGGGCACCCCGCCTCCTGCGCCGCTGGACTCGCGACACTGGCCATTTACGAACACACCGACATCTTAACCGTAACCAGAGAGCAGCTCGCACCGCATTTTCAGGCATCTCTGGAACAGCTCATCGATCACCCGGTTGTCGGACAAGTACGCTGCAAAGGGCTGGTAGCAGCGGTGGAGCTGGTTAAGGACAAAGCGAGCCGCGAGCGCCTCGCACCCCAATCCGCAGGCGCAGTGTATTGTCGTGATCAGGCGATTGGTGACGGTTTGATGGTTCGACAAACTGGGGATGCGATGATTATGGCACCCCCCTTCGTCACCGAGCTCGATGAAATCGACACGCTGGTAGCGAAACTAACGGCGGCTCTGGATAAAACCGCGGCCCACTTCGGCGTCAGCTAATCTAAGGGGTTGCTCACGGCGTACTAATGCCGTGATGAATCTTCAGCAGACCCTTGCCCACTGGCGTAACCAAGGCCTTGTCGATAAGCCTTGGTTCAATGGCCTGTGGTTTCAGCTAACGTGGTTCGCCTGCGTGTTGGGTCGCGACCCTTGGCTACCCGCGATTGCGGCCATGTTTGCTCTCCATTTCCTGCTCGTTCCCTCGGGAGTTAAGGAGTTTAAGCGCATTGCTCCAGTTGCCGGCGCCGGCATCGTGACCGACGCGATCTTGACTGCTCTGGGAGTATTTAACTTCGGTGACGTCTTCATTCCGCTGTGGCTGATTGCACTCTGGTTTGCTTTCGCCACCACGCTGCAGCGAGCGCTGGCTGTATTTGGCCGTAAACTGTGGATTGCCGCACTCATCGGCGCCGTTGCGGTGCCGCTAAACTATGGAGCAGGGGCCAAGATGGGAGCAGTCGATCTGCCCCTTGGAACTGGAACAACGGCAACCTCCCTCATTGTTGTTTGGTTTTTTCTTTTGCCTTCTCTTTATCGCCTCGCAAAGCATCTCGGAACCAAATAGCCACGTGACGCGCCTACCAATCATTACCGCAGTACTGTTTTTAAGCGCCCCGCTAACTGGCATAACCGCGGACACCCCCACCGATAGGCCGATCTATGAGGCCCCCCAGGGGGCCATGGAGACGATGCTCAAACCACGCGGCAGTGCAACCCTTCGGGTCCTTTTTTGGGATATCTACGAATCAACCCTTTTTACTCCTGACGGTGACTGGTCTCCCGATATCCGGCCGCTTCGCCTCGATATCCGCTATCTCCGCAACATCGAATCGGCAAACCTAGTCGAGCAAACACGGAAGGAGTGGCAGAGCCAGGGGATTACCTCTGAGCAACACGACCGCTGGCTTGCGGTACTTGAGACCATATGGCCCAACGTGACCCCGGGGGATGTTATTTCGCTCTCGATCGATCTCGAGGGCCGATCAACTTTTTCGTTTAACGGCAATCGAGTCGGCAGCATTGAAGCGGCAGGTTTTGGAGCAGATTTCGCCGGTATCTGGCTATCACCATCAACGTCGCGACCCAAGCTGCGTGCGGCATTGATCGGTCTGGAAAACTAGAAGCTCACCCTTGCCGCGCCTGAAGGCAGAGCACCGGGACCCATCCCCGCCGAAAACTCAGCAGTCTCTCTAAACGCTGTCGCGAAGATAGGCTTCGAGAAGCGCTTCGGCATGGGCTCCAAACAATATCTCGGCGACTTCCCGTAAACCAGGGTCAGCAGTCAACTTAGTGCGCCGAACCACCTGCTCGATTTTTGATCGCCGGCGCATGAAGTCTCCCAGCTCGACGACCATTTCTCGTTGAGCAACGAGTCTGAGTTCCGCCCGGGTGTATTCGGCTTCACTTAACACCAGCTCAGCCTCGCGGGGATCGGCTTTGATAGCATCCACAAGCGCAAACGCCGCCATGCCATAGCGCCGCCAAAACCGGCGGGACAGAGGTTCGGGGACGTGGGGCGCTGTAAAACGGTCGAGCTCCGCCGCCGCCGCATACAGCATGAAGCGTTGGCGATCGGCCTCACCGGGTTCGCCAAACCAGAGGGCTTTCGAGTCACTTATCGGGATACCAAGCGCCTCTAACTGAGCCACCAGCTCGTCACCCACATTCAGGCAATCGGTCAGCTTGCCCCCGAAGACGCTGATATAGCGACGCGTCTCATCGACTTCGATCTCGTGCTTGCGCGAGAGCTGAAGCCAATCGTCGCTTTGTTGGGAGCCCGCAATGGCCAGCGGGCGAACACCCACTCGCTCTGCGATAATGTCGTCGACAGTTAAAGGTTCCTGAAGATCAAGCATTGCATTAACGTTGTCGAGCACAAACTGCCGATCTTCGTCAGTGACTTTTACGCCGGCATTTTTTACCGGCGTGTCGGTCGTGCCGATACAGGTCTTGGGTCCCATAGGAATCACAAAAAACAATCTGCCATCGCTGGCAAAAAAAGTAAGCACTTTTTGCAGGTCGGTCACCCGATCGACAATTAAATGTATGCCTTTCGAAAGCACGTGACGATGGTCCGTTGTGATGCCGCTCGTCTCATTGAGTAGATCGGCATCGGGTCCGGCACAGTTCACCAGCGCCTTCACACGAAGGGAGAACGCGTCGCCGGATACTCGATCTCGGCAGCGCGCCTGCCATAGGCCAGTCACCTCATCCCAGACTAGACCTTCTACCGCGACGTAGTTGGCGACGACTGCTCCGGCATCCATCGCTTGCCGAATAAAGTTAAAAACAAAGCGCGAGTCATTGTCGTAGAGGTAACAGTCGGAGTACTCCAAGCCGCCAACGACTTCGTCAACAGCAATTTCGGGTGCCTCTCGCTGAATTTGTGATCGCATCAGGTAGCGGGGCACCTGCATACGACAATTTCCCATGAGCCAGTAGAGCAGGGCGCCAAACCAGACAAAGATGGCCCAGAGTCGAAAGCCCCGCCTAATGCTGGTAAAAAACCGAATTTCTCGAACCGTCGAGGGATACGCGTCCATAAGTCGATTGCGGGAAAGGCATAGCTTTCTCACCAAGCGAAGCTCTCCGCTCTCGAGATACTTAATACCACCCCAGGCGAGATTGCTGGAGTGAGAGCTCACCCCGCTGGCAATATCCCCACGATCAAGCACTGCGACGGAGGCTCCGGCGCCAGCTAGGGCAGCAGCAGCGACGGCGCCGTTTATACCGGCACCAACGATAAGCACATCAACTCCCGCTTCATGAAGTCGCGTAAGCGCACCCTCCCTTTCGGGGGGAGAAAATCGCGTCGTTGCCATTTCGCTAGCGGTCATGTTCACACTGTTCGTCTGTTGATTCACGCCGCTGGGAGCAGACGCAAGATTGGGCCGACACCAAGGCTAATGAATCAGGCACACACATAGACAAGACAAAGGTCAAAGCCGCACACTACACCCTCGAGTGCCATTTGGTAAGCAGGTTTATGCTCAAGGTCCAAGACGAACACTATCGCGGTCTCCACTATCCTTGGGGTCGCAAACAATCACCGGAACCTACTCAGCCGGTTGAAGTAGCTGAGGGCGTATGGTGGGTTCGTCTCCCTTTGCCAATGTCTCTCGATCATATCAATGTTTGGCTGCTTGAAGATGAGACGGGTTGGACGGTGGTTGACACCGGTCTTGCTTCAACGGCATCGAGAGACATTTGGAACGAAATTTTCAAAGACTTTTTGAAGGGCCAACCGATCCTGCGGGTAATCTGTACCCATATGCATCCAGATCATATCGGCTTAGCTGGATGGATTTGCGAACAACATGATTGCGAGCTTTGGATGACGCGAGAAGAATTTCTCATGTGTCAGCTGATGACTAGCTACACGGGAAAGGACGCGCCCACCGAAGGCTTGAAGTTTTATCGTAGCGCAGGGTTCGATGACCCGTCGCTTGAAGGCTATAAAAAAAGGTTTGGGAGCTTCGGCAAAATGATCGCGCCGATGCCACATCGGTACCGGCGTCTTGTCGATCTCGAAACCATGACCATCGGTGGACGTTACTGGCAGGTAATTGTCGGCTCCGGCCATTCCCCAGAACACGCTTGCTTGTATTGCCCGGCCCTAAAACTGCTGATTTCAGGGGATCAAGTACTGCCCCGCATTACCCCCAACGTGTCGGTTTTTCCAACCGAGCCCGAGGGTAATCCCTTGGAAGAATGGCTGGATTCAACGGCGAGACTCATTTCAATTCTGCCCCACGATGTGCTGGTTTTACCCGCTCACCAAACGCCATTTTACGGGTTACACATTCGCCTGAATCAAATCATCGACAGCCACCGCATCGGCTTGCAGGCGATTTATGAGTACCTGAAGGAGTCAAAAAGAGTGATCGACTGCTTTCCCGCACTCTTCAAGCGGACTATTGGCCCCGAGTTGCTAGGGCTTGCGACCGGCGAAACCCTAGCCCACCTTAATTTACTACTTCACCGCGGCAATATTTCTAAAACCAGCGATCAATCTGGTGTAAGTTGGTATCTTCAAAATCCTGATGCGCGTTTCATAGACACCGATGAACATGTTCCTGTCGCGACTTAAGGCCTACCTTTTCCGGATCTACTACCGGATCATCAGCAAAAAAGCTTGGCAAGATGCACCGGTTGCCCCCCAGCTCAAGGTGAGCAACCTGCTGATTCCCGGTGCCGTCGAGCAACTGCGTGCAAGAATGTACCACGGCGAGGCTGACCGCCCCCTGATCGTCTACTTCCACGGTGGTGGTTGGGTGATTGGGAACCTTGATACCCACGACCCCTTTTGCCGATCGCTTGCAGATGCATCAAAGTCAACCATCATGTCAATTGACTATCGATTGGCCCCCGAGCACGTTTTCCCCGCAGCACATGATGATTGCCTGTCGGCCACGGACTGGATTCTGGCAAATCTCAATACCCTGGCGCCCAACAATGGCAAGGTGGTGCTTGCCGGTGACAGCGCAGGCGGCAATCTCACCGCGTGCACCGCTGCCACATTAATAAACGAGCCGCGCTTGGTGGGAACCATCATGATTTATCCCGCCACCGAGCACTACCTAAAGGGCTTTCCGTCGTTCCGTGAGCACGCAAAATCCAAGCCGCTGACGGCACCGATCATGCGCTGGTTCATCGATACATACCTTGGAGATACCGCGCCGGCAGCCACCGAAGCAAAGACCGTTTTTGTCAATCGCCGTACCGACTACAAAGGCTTTCCCCGATCCCTCGTGGTCACCGCGGAACGCGACGTGCTGCGCGATGACGGCAAGCGACTCGGCATTACCTTGCGACAGGCTGGCGTCGACACCACCTACCATCACTATGCCAATGAAGCCCACGGTTTTGCATGCTCAGAAGGCCCTACTGAAGGCCATCAACACTTCATCGCCCTGGCGACAGAGTGGTTAGCACCGCTGCGGTCTAACCACTGATCCTATCAAGGACCGAAGCAACATCCGCTTCCGTCAGTAGGCGCGGCGACACATAGCCGTCGCTCTCCTCAACTGCTCGACTAATCAGTCGAGGGTAGTCTGACTTCGTTATGGCATCACATGTCGTGGGTAGGTTGGCATTCACGCCAAGCAACTCGATGGCATCAATGACCCTAGCGGCGAGATTAGACTGCGTATCATCAATGCCGGCGAGTGCTGCGAGCTCCGCTAGTTTAGGTTCTGCACAGACTCCATAGACCCGCAATAAGTGGGGCATCACCATGTTGTTTGCGACTCCATGGGGGAGGTGATAAAGAGAACCCAATTGATGCGCTATAGCGTGGATACTGCCAACATTCACCTGATTGATGGCCACGCCCCCGTAATAGGCTGCGACAGCCATACCCAAACGGGCCTCGGCGTCTTGTGGCTCTGCCAGGACTCGAGGCAGCCATTCAAAAATCCCCCGTATACACATACTGGCGGTTTCGGTGCGCGTACCGCGTTCCCATCGCCCAATATAGGCTTCGACGCCATGGGTTAGAGCGTCCATGCCTGTGGCCGCCGTAATCATCGGGGGCAGACCAAGCATCAGATCTGGATCTAGCGCCACTGCTCTGGGCAGCATCGCGGATCCGCTAATAACATTTTTACTATGATCATTCTCATCCGTGATAACCGCGCCCATGGTCGCCTCGCTACCTGTGCCAGCGGTGGTGGGAATAGCATAAATCGGCGCTGCATTCTCCGGCGCTTTTTGAAAACCGACCCAGGATTCCGGTTCACTGTCAGCCTCTGCCATAAGGGCAATCATTTTGGCTGCATCGATCGAGGAGCCGCCACCCACCGCAAGCACCGCGGTGGCATTGGCTGACTTTAAAGCCGCAGCACCCTCCCTGACGTGGGTAAAGGTGGGGTCTGGCTTCACCCCGTCATACCAATGCACTCGCACCCCCTGGAGTGATAAAGGGCTAACTGCCTTATCGGCGAGCCCCAACTCACGCAGGGGACCATCCGTAACCACGAGTACATCCCGATGGCCGCTTTCGGCGATTCGACGACAAAGGTGGCCGGAACTGGCTGCTCCGATGAAGGCAAAGTGGGGCGATGTTGCCTTGGAGCCCACCAGCAACTTTGCCAGCGTTATCCTAAAGTGCCAAAGTCCCTGCCGTAAAAACATTGGTTTTGCCATGAAACCTCCTCCCTATGTCAGATGCCGTAACGGCTCCGCCACCGCTACTCGCAAAGGCCTCGTTAGCAAAGGCGCTGCGGCTCCACTGTAGCGCAATTCAAGGCTGGGGTATGCTTGCGCGACGCTGGGAGATTTCTTATGAATCGAAGATACATAGACATTGAGGACGCAGAAACCCTCGTATTGAGAACTGATCAGGCTCCCAAACCAGGTCCGGATGAGGTGCTGATCGAGGTTGACTTTGCGGGCATCAACCGGGCTGATGTTCTTCAACGCATGGGCTTGTACCCGGTCCCCGAGGACGCTTCAGCCATCATGGGCCTTGAAGTTGCGGGTACTGTTTGCGAAACCGGTGCCAACGTCAGCGCGTTCAAACCGGGGGATGTAGTGTGTGCTCTGGTCCACGGGGGCGGATACGCCAGCCATGCCATTGCCCGCGAAGATCACACCCTGCATCTGCCCGAGAACCTGTCCACTAAAGAGGGCGCTGCTTTGCCCGAAGCACTGCTGACGGTGTGGCACAATGTTTTTCACCTCGGTCAGCTCCAGCCCGGGGAGACGCTGCTCATTCACGGCGGTGGCAGCGGCATTGGCAGTATGGGGATACAAATGGCACTCGCCCATGGGGCTAAGGTGATTTCGACAGCAGGCGGTCCGGAAAAATGCCAGCGGGTTAGGGATCTGGGTGCCGAATTTGTCGGTGATTATCGAGGCGGCGACCTGCTCGAACAACTTACAACCGCCGGCTACGGCGGGAAAATCGATGTGATTCTGGATATCGCCGGGGGTGATTTCGTCCCTATCAATCTCGGGCTCGCGGCCCCCGATGCCCGTATTGTCTGCATTGGTGTCATGCGCGGCGCTCAGGCTACCGTCGACCTCTTTCAGATACTGATGAAACGCCTGACCGTGACGGGCAGCACGCTTCGAGGCATGGGCTCCGTGGGCAGAGCCGAAGGATTCAGTGCTATTCGCGACACGGTTTTACCTTGGGTCAGGCAAAAGACGGTGGCCCCCATTATTGATAAGGTATGGCCGTTAGCCGACGCCATGGAGGCCCAGCTGGTGATGCAAACCGGATCACATTTCGGAAAATTGATACTTGATTGCCGCGACTAATATCAAAAGATAATTTGCAATGGCGACCGCTCAAAAACTCCTCTTCACTATAACCTTCTGGACGCTGACATTCGTGCTATCAGGGTGTCGGCTTGAAGTCGTGCAGACAGGAGGCGGTCAGGTAGTGTCAGGGAGTGGCCGATACGACTGTGAAGCCGACATCGGTAACAGCTGCGTGTGGGACATTAACGATAATTACTTTAGTGATAGCTTTACGGCCGTGCCTGAGCCGGGATATCGATTCGCGGGGTGGTCTGAGACAAACAGCACCGTTTGCGGCGGCAAGACGGTAGATTGCAGCCTCAGCATGTCCTCCGTGCCCCTGACGCTTCGTAGAAGCCTTCTCGCTTCCGAAAACGTCGCGAGATTGACACCGGTATTTGAAATCTCAGATGAAATCTTGACCTTTAATATCGCCGGAACGATTGGGGTGCTTGAAGGTACCGTCATCGACAGCGATACCAACAACCCTGACAACGGTAACGCAAGCAATGATTCCATTGTATTGGCACAGCCTTTGGGGAATCCGGGTACGGCGGGTGGTTATCTCAGCGATGCGGGCGAGGGAGAGCCAGGAAATGCCTCTGACACTGGCGATGTCGATGACTACTATCGAGTCGAGGCCCAAGGAGGGGAGCTAATAACCCTTTTTACCGCTGACTATGCCGCGGCAGATCTGGATCTTTACTTATACGACTCAAGCGGTGAAATCGTCGAATTCAGCGCCGGTAGTGGAGAAACCGAACAGTTGGTGATCCCTGAGGCCGGAACCTGGTACATCAATCCATTTCTTTACAGCGGTGCTTCAAACTATATTGTCACCATCGGGACAAACACGGGCGTTCGCACTGGCCAGCAGATCGTTCCCGGCGATGTTCTGGTCACCTATCAAGGTGAGCGTGTACTGCGCCAAGATGTCGTGGAATCCAACCATCTGGCGATAATGAAAAAGTTTTCTCTCAGCGATGCAGGAGGCGGCAGAAACCGCACGCGGAAACTTCAAGCCGACGTGCAAAGTATTCTGTCTCTGTCAGCATTGCCACTCCGTTTACTCAACAAACGGAACGCGCTGAAAACCGATGAAGACAATATTCGCTGGAACACCCTCATGCTAATCAAAGAACTTCGTGGTGAACCAGGGATCATGTTTGCTGAGCCAAACTACCTCCTCCACGCCGCCGCAACAACGAACGATCCATACTTTAACTATCTCTGGCATTACGATGCGATCAACGTACCCACGGCCTGGAACACCGTGACGGGTGATAGCAATGTCGTTGTCGCCGTTGTGGACACAGGAATCATTGCTGATCACCCAGACCTTGCAGGCCAGCTAGTTGATGGGTACGACTTTATCTCCGATGTTGCTCTGGCCGGAGACGGCGACGGCATCGATCCAGACCCTACCGATGAGGGGGAAGGCAGCAGCGCGTTTCGCTCGGGCAACTTCCACGGGCTTCATGTTGCAGGCACCATCGGAGCGACAGGCAATAATAATACCGGCATTGTGGGGATCGCTTATGGGAGCAAAGTCATGCCGCTTCGCGCCCTCAATGCAGATGGCGAGGGCACTACCTACGACATCATGCAAGCAGTTCGCTATGCCGCAGGGTTAGAAAACGATTCTGGCATTCTGCCAACGAGGCCGGCGACAGTTATCAACTTAAGCCTGGGTGGCGGCTCCTATAGTGCGAGTGAGCAGAACCTTTATCGGCAAGTCTCAGAACGAGGCGTTATCGTGGTCGCCGCCAGTGGCAACGATGGGATCGAGTCGGTCGATTATCCGGGAGCCTATCAAGATGTGTTCGCTGTTGGTGCAACCGATGCAACGAACAGTGTTACCCGCTATTCGAACCGCGGCGGCGATCTGGACATCATGGCCCCGGGCGGAAATTTGGAGGGGGATGCCAACGGAGATGGTCAACCCGACGGAGTATTAAGCACTTACTACAGTGACGGAGTGCCTGAATATTTTTTTCTCGAGGGCACATCTATGGCAACCCCTCATGTCGCCGGCGTAATGGCTCTCATCAAGAGTATCAATGATGATCTGTCTACCTCTGATATGGAGGCTCTGCTAGTGCAGGGGCGTCTCACAGATGATCTCGGTAGTGCAAATAAAGATAACACCTATGGATGGGGACTAATTAATGCGCAGAAATCCATCGTGACAGCTCTTGACCAAATAGGCCAAACAGTCGAGCGTCCCGCACAGCTTGGAGTGTCCACGAGTTCTGTCAACTTTGGCAGCACACTAAACACCTCAGACATCGTTTTGACTAACCTCGGAGACGGCGAGCTCACTGTTTCCAGCGCTGAAACATCGGCCGCGTGGCTTGAAATCACACCACTGAATGTCGATGCCGCTGGTCTCGGTGTTTGGCGACTGCGAGCAAACCGCTCGACACTCGCCGAGGGGCAATACAATGAAACCGTTTCTTTCACCTCTTCTGCCGGTACCGCGACGGTTTCTATCAGCCTACGCGTCACTGAAAACATCAACGGTGATATAGGCGTTGTTTATATCTTATTCATAGAGATCGAATCTCAGGAGACAGTGGCACAAGCCGCCACCTGGTCTGGCGCAAAATACGCCTATTCACTCCCAGACTTGCCACAGGGGTCCTATGAAATATGGGCAGGCACAGATACCGATAACGACTACTACATTTGTGATGCGGGGGAGGCCTGCGGAGCGTGGCAGTCTATTGACTCACCGGGGATTCTTTACATCGGGTCTGATCAATCTAATATTGAATTCACCAGTGACTATCAGCTTTCATTGCCCGAATTAAGCAGTAGCACAGGAAGTATCATCTCTTTTTCCCGCCATCCCGAACCTAAGAGGCGAGCACAATGAAAAACACGTTTCGGTGTTACCTCCGTCTCTTATGCTGGCTAGTGCTTTTAAACTCCCCCCAGGCCAGCCAAGCTACTGATGCTGAGCAGGTCGGCACAGCCCTTGGACGAGGAAGTGACACCGGTGACCTGAGTGCAATTGTCGAACGACGCGTCCTGCGCATCTTGACGGTCTACGGCCCGGGCCGCTACTACCTCGATGAGGGAGCAAAGGGTATCACTGCAGAATATGCCAAGCGGTTGGGTACCGTTATTAACGAGACCTTTGAGACCGGCCATTTGAAGATAATGGTAGTCGTGATTCCCGTCGCGAGGGATGAACTCTTCCAAGCGTTGGTCGAAGGCCGCGGCGATGTCGTCATAGCAGGTACGACCATTACAGACGCTCGCCGAGAAAATGTTGATTTCACCAATCCGGTCAGCAAACCGCTGAAAGAGATTGTAGTAACCGGTCCCTCCGGCCAGGGCATTCGCACGCTCACAGATTTTTCAGGAAAAACGGTTTATTTACGTCCCTCCTCCAGCTACGCCGACAGTGTCAATCATCTCAACGAAAAGTTTGCAGCACGCAACCAGCCAGCCATAGCCATCGAGCCAATGTCTGAGCTTCTGGAAGATGAAGACTTGATAGAAATGGTTAATGCCGGCCTACTCCCCTGGGCTATCGTCGACAGCTACAAACCCATTATGTGGAAAGACGTGTTTACTCAGTTGACTGTTCGGAATGACCTTGTTTTCAGAGAGGGGGCTCAGCTGGCCTGGGCAGTGCGCCGGAATAACCCACACCTAAAGAACTTTCTCAACGATTTCTTAACAGAAAACAAAGAGGGCACCCTTTTCGGCAACATTGTACGCAACCGCTATATCCGAGATTTCGACTGGGCGAGTAACGCAACCGACTCAGACGAACTCAAAAAATATCGCGCCTTGGAACGCTACTTTCGGGAGCATGGGGAGACCTATGAGATAGAGCCGGCGCTGTTGGCAGCGCAAGGCTTTCAAGAATCCCGGCTAGATCAAAGTGTGCGCAGCCGTGCTGGCGCTATTGGGGTCATGCAGTTGTTACCAAGCACCGCACAAGATAAAAATGTCGATATACCTAATATTGAAGAGGTAGAACCCAACATCGAAGCTGGTGCTAAATACATGGCATTTTTAAAGGACCGCTACTTTAGCGAGCCAGGGCTGGATGTCCTTAATGGATCGCTGCTCGCGTTAGCCGCCTACAATGCGGGTCCGGCAAAAGTCAGGCGGCTACGAAAAGAAGCCGGTGAACGTGGCTACGACCCGAATCGGTGGTTTGATCACGTGGAGGTTATTGCCGCCGAGCAGATTGGACGAGAGACCGTCCAATATGTTTCTAATATCTTTAAATACTACCTGTCTTACAAGCTGATCGATCAGCAGAGCAAACGAAGAGACGAAGCCCGCAAGAAAGCCGGCGTAAGGTGAAACGAGCTTGCCGGTGCGCAACGCAACCTAGAACATATAACTCAAGGAAGCCGTGACACCATTGAATCGCATATCAAAGCGATTAAAGCCTTTATCTATCGCTTCCTCAACGTCGGCCTCTACATGCTGAAAGCCTGCTGCAAGCCCTAGCCGTTCGGTGACTTGGTACTGAACCCGCACATTACTATAAAAAAAGTCCCCGCTGTAACGGTCTACGTCAGCGGATAACCAACCCAATGTGCCGTGAATCGACCATTTTGGGTTAAAGGCATAGAAACCTGTCGTCCGAAGATTGGGCACTGGCGCGGTTAAGGTCGCCCTGCTTTGACTCTCTTTATCTCGGGCTAGTTCTTGGCCGTCGAGGGTCAGCGTGTTGGTCAGTGTGAGCGAAGCATCGAAGACGTGAAGCCCTCCGCCCAGCTGCCATTCCATGTATTCATTGCTACGCAAGGTATACATGACATCGGCCACGTACGTATCCATGGTGAAGTAAAGGTCAAGTTCAGATCCGGCGGTAAAATCGCGCCCTTCAAAATTGAAGTCCTCTTCTGCGGCAAATCGATTGCCGGTGTTAAAGCGATAGGCGCCTAATGACGCTGACCATTTCTCATTGAAGCGGTGGCGGTACTCGAGAAGCCAGCTCGTATACTCTTCATCAGAGCCTAGGTTATCGAGCCTTACAGGGCGCGGCTCGAAATCTCTGCGTTGAGCGATGACGCTACCCTTACCATCTTGAATAAAGGCACCGAAGAACACCATATTGTCATGGGTTAAGTAGGGGTTTATTCCGCGCACGTCCTCAGCGAAAACGCCTGCGCTCAAGATGGCAAAACTTGGTGCCAGTAGAATCCAGCCGGAATGAGTTGTTGTAATCTTCATGGTAAAAGAGTCTACGCTTCTTCTAGCCGGACTTCATCCTCCAACCAACGAAGTCGCCCGGTGCTCACCCAGCGCCGGCGGATTCCTGGTGTGGGAGAAAGGTAAAACAGATCGCCATTACTTCCGGTCAACACGGCATGGACGCCCAGATGTCGGGCAATTCGCCCGTTTGCAGCTATGTGCGGAGGCTCACCATGAACGGGAATAACCAGCTTAGGCTGAAGAAATCGGTAAAGGTCTTGCAGCTCATCTGCACAGGGGTGACCAGAGGCATGTAGCGTAGCGCTCGTGTCGTCCGCATGCAGCACGTGAATACCACGTCCTTTAAATTGCTCCACCAGCCGACTAACGGACTGCTCATTGCCGGGAATCGTTTTCGCACTAAAAAGGACTGTATCTCCTTCCTCGAGGCAGAGTTTCGGATGACTATCCGTGGCAAGGCGATGAAGCGCCGAGCCGACCTCGCCCTGACTGCCCGTTGCTAAGGCGAGAATTTCAGGTTTAGGCAGGTAATCCAAGTGGTTAGGATCGATGGGTTTGAAGTCATCAGAAAGTAAGTCTGTAGCGACGGCGCTGCGATACATATTATCAAGGGATCGGCCGAGCAGACCCACCCGCCGCCCAGTGGCGTGACCCAACCGAAGTACCGTTTGTAACCGAGCGACATTGCTCGCAAAACACCCAATGACGACCTTGCCTGTCAATGGTGCTACGACCTTTAGTAAACCATCAGCAACATCGCCTTCAGAAGGTGATCTGCCGGGCTTTAGCGCATTGGTCGAATCGCAAATGATTGCATCGGGGGCCTTAAGACCCTTGCCCTCCCAGTCGGTGGGCTTCCAAGGTTGGCCCACCACCGGTCGCTGATCGATTTTCCAGTCTGCAGTATGAATGATATGGCTGTTGGCGGTGCGAATCGACAGCGCGCAGGTCTCAGGAGTCGAGTGAGTTAACGGCAGCCACTCAACATCAAATACGCCGATCTGAACACGGGAAGTGGGCGTGACCTCAATGAGCGGACTCGGTACCTCTCCGCCGCGCCAACCAATCTTTCGTCGGAGAACGTTTGCGGTAAATGGCGTGGTATAGACGGGGCAGCGGAATTTGGGCCAGAGGTAGGGCACTGCGCCAAGATGGTCCTCGTGGGCATGGGTAAGAATCAAACCATCTATTTGCTGACAGCGCTCAGCGATAAAGTCGGGGTTGGCCATTTGAATACTAGCCCCGCCGGCACGCCCCCGCCCGTCATGCTCAAAAGTGATGCCACAATCGACGATAAGCCAGCGGCCATTATGGCCGTAGAGGTTGAGGTTCATGCCTATTTCACCGCAACCCCCCAGTGGCAGAAACCAGGTAGCCTCAGGCCCCGGACCACCGCTTACCATGCATAGCCAATACGAAAGTTGTACTTTTGATCGACCTCGGTATCAAGCGATGCGTCGTAGTCCACGGTAATTTCCGCCGCAGCTTGAAAGCCAAACACCAACGGAAATGAAAGCCCCGCCGTGGTCTTTAGCAGCAGCTGATCTGATCCGCTTAGACCAAGAATACCGATATGGCGCAAGTACAGTTTGGAATCCCCACCCAAAATAGAACTCTCACCGGTCAGGTTCCAATTCACAGCACCGTAACGCTCGCTAAGGTTGTCGCAGCTGATCGCCTGAACGACACCCCGCTGCCCGCAGCTGTCAGGCGCAATGTAGTCGGTCTGCACATAGGCAGCCCCGAGCTCGCCATCCAGCGTGAGGAAAGATTTTGCGACCAGCTTGCGCCCGAAGTAAGGTCCTACATAAGTTCTCAGATCGATGGCCGCAAGCGCATCGGCTTCGACGGCCACGTTCGCCCCCAGGTAATTGCGACTGTCCGCAAGAAAGTAATCGTACTTGCCTAAGAGCTTCCAGTTATCGGCGGTATCGATCCACTGACGGTTCTGAGGTCCTTCTGGCGCGGAGGCGTCATAATCTGCATTAGCACTCGAATCCTTGTCGATGCGCCCGTTGACGGTATAGCGATCCCGCGTACTTCGAACCACTGAGTTAACGGCAACGTCCAGCTCATCGGTTTCCGTATTGCCGCGATTTACCACCAATGCAGCACTGGTATCCCCGGTCCAGTGATATCCCTCTCCGCGCTCCCACGCGCGAGGATTCATCACGGCTATATCACCCAGAGCACCGACTTCATCACTGCTGGTGACCTGCCCGGACGACACAATCAAGCTGTCAAGGGTCGTGGTAGTCCCGTCTTTGAGCAACATCTCTGTCGGCTGGAGCCACTCAAAGCTCACCACATACTCGATGCCAATTTCGAGGTCCTCCTCATCGAACTGGGTCGCAAGGTAAAGTTTATCGTCCCGAATATCGACGATCGTGCCAACAATCAAAGAGCCGTCGGAAAGCTGAACCATTGCTCTTGTCATGGAGTCCGAAGTCAAGGTGGCATCAACCGCTCGCGCAGCGGGCGATATGACCACGAGACCCAAGAAAAAGAGCGGCCCGAGCAGGCGCAATACAGATAGAAGATGTAAACTCATAGCACTGTTTTCCAATCTTGTTCAAAGGTGGCGAGACTACGCCACTGGGTGTGCAATTTACAGGAGCGGGCACACAATCGTCAGCAATTGATAGTAATAGGACCTATGTCTACTGCCGTATTTGATTATGACCTGTTGGTAATTGGCGCGGGCTCCGGCGGCGTCAGGGCGGCGCGAACCGCGGCATCTCTCGGTGCACGCGTTGCAGTCGTCGAAGATCGCTACATGGGTGGCACCTGCGTCAACGTAGGCTGCGTTCCCAAAAAGCTTTATGTGTATGCCAGTGAATTCGGAAAGGGCTTTGTGGATGCCGGTGGCTTTGGCTGGGAAACCCCAGAACCCGCTTTTGACTGGGCGACCCTGAGAGACAACAAGAAAACCGAAATATCTCGACTCAATGCCATTTATCAACGGCTACTTGAAACCGCAGGAGCGACCGTTATTGACGGTCGCGCCCATATTCACGATCGACACAGTATAGAGGTCAATGGCACACAGCTAACCGCTGAAAAAGTCTTGCTTGCCACGGGAACCTGGCCGTATATCCCCGCATTCCCCGGTAGTGAATACGCCCTCACCTCAAATGAGATTTTTGATTTGCCCGAGTTTCCGCAGCGATTGCTGATCATCGGAGGAGGGTATATCGCGACCGAATTTGCGGGTATTTTTAATGGTTTGGGCTCAAAGGTGACTCAAACTTATCGCGGTGATCTATTCATGCGAGGCTTCGACGGAGATGTGCGGACTTTCCTTGCCGCAGAGATACGTAAAACCGGGGTAGACCTGCGTTTTAACGCCAATCCTCAAGCCATTGAGATCGGGGGTCAGGGGTATCACGTAACCCTGGATAATGGATCAACCCTCGAGGTCGACTCGATCCTATGTGCAACCGGACGACGGCCCAACATCCATGATCTAAACCTTGAAGAAACGGATATCCAGTACACCCCTCAGGGTTTTATTGCCGTCGATGAGCGGTTTCAAACATCAGAGTCTTGGCTGTATGCCCTCGGCGATCTCACGGGCGGCCCCCAGCTTACCCCCGTGGCGCTGGCTCAAGGCACAGCTTTTGCCCATCAACACTACGGTAGCGGCGGGGACGCTCCTGAGCTTGAGTATGTGCCGACTGCCGTATTTAGTCAGCCAAATGTCGGCACAGTTGGCTATACCGAAGAGCAGGCCGAGCAGCTGTTTGGCGAGCTCCGCATTTTCCAGTCCGATTTCAGGCCCATGAAACACACCCTGAGCGGACGCGACGAACGCTCTCTGATGAAGCTCATTGTCGAGGCAGCAACCGACCGGGTGGTCGGGTTACACATGGTGGGGCCAGACGCCGGTGAAATCGTGCAGGGTATGGCAATTGCCATCCAGATGGGGGCGACCAAGGCAGATTTCGATCGAACGATTGGGATTCACCCCACTGCAGCCGAGGAGTTTGTTACGTTACGGGAGCCGGTCCGTTGATGTTGTCCGAGCCTTGGGGCTGGGCTGTACTGCTTGTCGCGGGACTGATTGGCGGCGCCATCAATGTGATTGCGGGTGGCGGCTCTATTATTACGGTCCCCATGATGATCTTTCTTGGCGTACCGGGACCCATCGCTAACGGCACCAACAGAGTTGCGATCCTCGCGCAGAACATCGCCGCAATTTCCACCTTCAAGCGCCACAAGCGCTATGACTACAAGCTGGCAATATCATTGTCTTGCTGTGCACTGCCCGGCGCACTGCTGGGCGCCTGGGTTGGCACCAATCTGGGTGGCGAGCGGTTTAATCAGATTCTGGCCGTCATTATGGTCGGCGTGCTGATTTACATGCAGTTTGGTCAGGCAGGCAACCAACCGGCAACGCAGGAACCGAAGCGACTTGTTTTGGGCCATGCCCTGATGGTGCTCGCCGGGTTTTGGGGTGGGTTTATTCAGATTGGTATGGGCTTCATCCTGATGCCCATCCTCAATCGGGTCATGGGCTTAGACTTGGTCAGCACCAATCTTTACAAGGTCTTTATTGTCGCGGTCTATACGGTTGGTGCCCTCGCTGTCTTTGCAGTGGCAGGCGAAGTGTTCTGGTTCATAGGATGCGTGCTCGCTGTCGGTAATTCACTCGGCGGCTACTTGGGTGCTAAGCTAACACTCGCGCGCGGGGACGCGTTAATTCGACGGGTGCTCACGGTTGCTATCATCGCGATGGTGACCAAGCTGTTATTTTTCAGCTGATCGCCACTTGGCGTGGATTATCGAAAAAACAGTTTGAGCGGAGGCCAAAAAATGAAACAGTTTTCGGGATCAGTATCCATTTGGGTTATAGCGAGCCTGCTGCTTTGTTTTTTAACAAGCTGCTCAAGCTTGCAAGTTGATACCACCGACAGCACCGCGTTCAAACAAGGTAACTATCGAACTTACTCTTGGCTCGGCGCAGCCATTGAAAATACGGCTGGCTCCACGGACCCTCTGTATACCTTGGATCCCACATTACGGGCCGCGGTTGACAGCAAGTTAGCCGCTAAGGGCTATGAGCGGGTGGAATCGGGGGGCGATTTTATCATCGACTATCAGTTCAAGGATGCACTTGTGAGCGGCTCCTTAAGCTCCACCGCGTCAATTGCTGACAACCGGTACCCCACGCCCACTAATGACGCGATCATTAACCGTCGCGCGGATCAAGCCTTGGTCGACAATGCCTATGCGTTAAGCGGGCCCAAGGAGGTGAATAGCATCCTGCTTCGGTTCTCGGATGGCGATAGCCTGACCATGGTATGGGCCGCAGGGATGAGCAAAGTCGTCGACAAACTTTACTTCGACGCAAAAGAAATGGAAAAAACCATCAACACCTCAGTCAGCCGTGCGCTGGCGCGCTTGCCAGCAGCTAACTGAGGCTCTCTCTATAACCGAAGACTCTTTTTACTGCGCGGACACTTCTAGTCCCCAGGGAGGGGGATGCCCAGCCATACCCGTGAACAGGTTCTCTAAAGCGCGCTCCACCATCGCCCGCCGGGTTGCCGCAGTCGCGCTGCCCAGATGCGGAGTGAGTACAACGTTTTTGAGGTGTGTTAGGGGGCTGTCTTGAGGTAGAGGCTCGTCAGCAAAGACATCGAGCCCAGCACGCAGTCGTCCAGATGACAGCTCCGAAATTAATGCGCTTTCGTCCACAATAGCGCCACGTGCGGTATTAATAAGTATGGCGCCATCTTGCATGGACGCGAGCCTTTGGGCATTCACCAAGTGATGGGTTTCGGGGGTAGCCGCCGTGTGCACGGTCACGACATCGGCTGCCAAAAACAGCGTATCAAGCTCAACCAGCTCAACGCCCTCCACCTTACGCGGCGTTCTGTTCCACCCCAATACGCGACTCCCGAAACCGCGAAGCCTCCTGGCAACGGCTTGCCCGATGGGCCCCAATCCAATAACACCTACGGTAGCGCGGCTTAAGTCTGTGCCCAGAAAAAAACCTGTCGACCAACCCGCCTGCCATCCCCCGTTACGAATTAACTGGTCAGCCTCGGGCACGCGTCGGGTCACGGCAAGCATAAGAGCGAGCGCCATATCCGCCGTACTATCGACGAGGATATCGGGGGTGTAGCCCACGGGGATACCACGTTTAGCCGCATGGCTGACATCGATGTGATCAACCCCTACCGAGATCGTCGAAATCATTTTTAACGCCGGGGCAGACTCCATGACACTGCGGGTGACGGGCGTGCCCACGGAGCAGAGAAGTCCTCGCGCGGGGGCGATCCACTCTTTGAGTACTTCCTCCGGAATCTGCGACGACTCGCGCCACACCTGCAAATCGAACTTCGCCGCCAAGACGTCCAATACGTCATCAGGCAAAGGGACTGTCACCACCACCAGTTCAGACAAAAAACCTCCTCGCCATTTGCGCTCGGTAACCGAGCCTTGTCAGTCGCGGCGAAACACCAAAGCATCCATGCCTCTACCATCTACAAACCTTAGGCGCCTGAATCCGAAGGCATCAGTCCGTCGGGCTTACGATAGCGCTTTGCGGCAGTACGTGACCAAAGTAGCAGACCCACGACCGGTAGCGCCACGAAAAGCCAGGCGAGTGCGTAGTTAGTCATCGCCAAAACGGCCCCGGTGACAAGAGGCCCTGCGACGCGACCAATGGAGGCGGTCAAGGCCGTCGCGCCCATCATGCGCCCCCGCTCAGACGGAATAACGACGCTGCTGGCAATGGTATTGAGCACCGGCAAGCAGCAGGTTGCTCCCGTAAAAGCGGTAAATACCACTAGCGCTCTAGATAGCTCGCCATCAACGAATAGAGTCGCCACTAGACTGCTAACGAATACGAAAGCGCCCGCACCCAGTACATTGAGCAGTCCAAACCGTCGCGTAAGCCAGTCTATGGATGCGCCCTGAATCACAATCATGGCCACCCCAACCAGCCCAAATAGAATGCCGATTTCTCGAGGGCCCCAGTTCTGAAAAGCGGCTAACCAGAGGGGGCTCAAATAAATAGCCGAGCTAACGGCTGCTGTGTGTAGGGCGTATTGAGAAACCAGTAGCATCGCTTGTCGCTCGCGCAGAAATGATACCAACCCCATTTTTGGACTACTTTTCTCAGCGGTCGCACTGATCAGGGTTCTCGGCGCCTCAGATGGCAACAAAACGCCTGCCAACAAAACAGACAAAAAGGACATGGCCGCCGCGAAGACTCCGGGAAGAAAAAAGGAATCACCCGGACCCGCTAACAGGCCACCAATAACGGGCCCGAGAATTAGACCAAGACCAAAGGCACTGCCAACAAGGCCCATCGCCTTTGCCCGGCGCTCGGGCGCGCTGACATCGGCCATCAGCGCCGAGGCGACGGGCAAACTCCCCGCCATCAGCCCGCCAAAGCCCCGCGCCGCGTACAGCATCCAAAGCTCCGTGGCGGCCCCCAAGAGCAAATAAGAGAGTGCACCGCCAAAAAGGCAAATCATCAGGACGCGCTTCCTGCCGATACGATCAGATAGCGCACCCCAGAAGGGTCCTACGATGCCGGCGCCCAAACTGTAAATGGCGATGACCAGTGCCACATCAATCTCATTGCCCCCAAGGAGAGGGGACATAAAGGGCAAGATGGGAATAAGAATGCCAAAGCCCACCAGGTCCACCACAATCACCGTGAACACCAACCACTCGGCTGGGAAACTCCAGCGAGATTGCGTCACGACTCAGTCCAGCGCCTGGTCTCTGGCAAATCTATGGAAAATAAATCCAACGCTCTTGAAATACTTTGGGTGACAAGCTCATCGACCGTTTCTGGCTTGGTGTAAAACGCGGGGGCAGGGGGCGCGATGATGGCGCCCATTTCGGTAGCCGCCACCATATTTCGCAGATGCCCCAGATGTAACGGCGTTTCCCTTACCATCAAGACAAGTCGTCGACGCTCCTTAAGCGCCACGTCAGCGGCGCGCGTCAATAAGGTCGAGGTAACACCCGAGACGATCTCTCCGAGAGTACGAATAGAGCATGGCGCAACCAGCATGCCAAGATTTTGAAATGACCCACTGGCAATCGATGCGCCAACATTCTTAATGGGGTGCCAATAGTCAGCGAGGCCCCGAATATCATCGATGGAACAATCCAACTCATGATGTACCGTCAGCTCCGCTGAACGCGACATCACGAGGTGGGTTTCAATGGGAAGAGGCGCCAGAAGCTCGAGCGCCCTGACACCAAACTGGACCCCGGAGGCTCCGCTAATACCAATAATTAATCGTTCCACCGGCTAAGTGTAACGCTTCAGAACTCCATTCGGATACCGAGATTAAATGAGCGTCCGGACTCGGGCGCATACTCCCTGAGAAACGATGTGCTCAGTCGGATTTCCTCATCGGTGAGATTCCTAACCGCCGCAGATAGGGTGATAAAGGCTTCGCTGAGCTGGATATACCACTCACCGCCGATATCCCATCGAGTCCAACCGTCCGTGGGCTCCTCGTTTTCTCCAGAACGGTTCTGGCTATCAGCCGCTGTCAGGCGCGCGAAATAGCGGGCTGCGGGCTGTTCCCAGATGACACCAACAGCGCCAGATAGTGGTGGTAATCTAGGCACATCGCTTCCGTTCGCCAGCTCTCCTCGGGTGATATCCACCTCAGCCTCAAGGAGGACGCGGCCGCGCCCTGTCTCCCACAGCTGCCAGTCGCCATCCACCTCAAGCCCCATGAATTCCGCTGACCCCTGGTCGTATTGTCGCACCGGCGTTTCGTCTACCTCACTGCCGGTATTGCTCAGGTTAATGTAATTATCAAAGTCGCTGTAATAGGCGGCGATGCGCAGCGACTGAGTGTCGTTATGCAAGGAAAGCCCGAGATCGATGTTGACACTTTTCTCGGTGTCCAAGTTCACCTGCCCCAACTCAATTGCCGCGGTTGCCGCGTGGGTAATCCAGGTTGATGGCCCGACGTTGCCGAAGTTGGAATAAAGCTCTTCAACACTGGGAGCTCGCTCGGAGCGCGACAACGAAGCGGACACGTGCCAGGCGTCGGTAACTTCGTAAAGCCCGCCTAGGGAGGCCGACAGGGTATTAAAATCTCGTGCCGGCGCCATCGCTGATTGGGGCTCTAACTCATCCCGATCAAAGCGCACGCCACCCTCGATCTGTAGCGCTCCCAAGTGCCAATCCTCCACGAGAAACAGGCCTGTTCGGGAAATATCGGTAGGCAGTACAAACGCCTCTTCACCCAGTGCGCTGAACTCGGTTTCACTGACCTGCAGGCCCACCACGCCATGCAATTCACCGATCGGGGTATGAACCAGCTCGACACGCCCTTCGATCGAATCACTGGCGTATACGGTGCCTATTTCAACTCCCTCGAACTCAGTGTGCTCGTATTCGGTTAGGGATACGAAACCCGCCAGTTTTTGCACACCGGGCAACGGCTCATCAAGCTGAAGTCGTGCGTCGTAGCGCGTTTGAACCATATCGAGCCGAATTATCTCCTCCTCTTCAGCGTGGTCTCCTTCATGATCTTCGTCGTGGTCGCCGTCATGATCTTCCTCATGGTCGTCGTGGTCTCCTTCATGATCCTCATCGAAGCCTTCACCGTGATCATCATGCCCATGATGGCCGTGACTGCCCTCTGGAAGCCCGTATTCATTTTCTTGTCGATTCACCGACAGCCCAAAAAATCCGCCGGCGAAATGAAACGCCGCACCCAGAGTGCCCGCCTTCACCTCGGTATCTGTATTGGGCAGATCATCGGCGCCATCACTGCCGGCACCATCAGCAACCTCCAGGCTGTCGGTATCCCTGAAAAGAGCATCGGCGTGCAGCGCTAAGGGGCCCAAGGCTGTGTCTATTCGAAAGGTGCCATTGCTACCTCGGCTGGCGCCGGTGTACCGGTAATCAACACCAACGCGTGTCTGTTCGGGCATCGACGTGGGGATTCTATTATCCAGTACGTTAATGACACCGCCGATAGCCCCGCCGCCATAAAGCAGCGTGGCGGGACCTCGCAAGACCTCAATGCTGTCTGCAAGGAGCGGCTCAACAGCAACCGCGTGATCAGCGCTCAAAGAGGAGACATCGGCACTTCGCGTGCCGTTCTGTAACGTGGTCACGCGGGGACCAGAAAGGCCGCGAATTACGGGTTGGCCCACGCCGGGACCAAAACTGGCATTGTGCACGCCAGGCAGGGCTTCCAATGTACCGCCGATAGTGGCGGCGGCCACTCGCGCCAGCTCATCGCCGGTCAGAACTGTTACTGGCAGGCTGGTTTCAGTCGCTGTTTGATGAATGGGCAGCGTGACCAGCACATGTTCCATGCGCGCTTCATCGGCAATAACTGACGAGGTGACTAATATCGTGCCCGTAAGGCCACGACGAAGGATACGCATCATACGCATTGTTAAATTCTCCTGAGTAAATGGGGATTCAGACCACAGGCCTGACTTGGCTTTTCAGGAGAAAATAGGGGGATCACGGTTCCCAACAAGACGAACAGCACCGGTCAGGACATTCCGGGAAAACGGCTGTGTTCTTGTATAACCGACCGCGGGCACCTCCCCCTGAAGGTGCGATGAGTGGAGGGGCGTATCGGCTGCATGCAAGCAAACCTGGCAGGTCTCAGTATCGGCAACACCGTGCCAATGATCGGCAGCAACGAGCTGCAGGGAGACTAATGAGAAAACCAGGGCAGCGGTTAACCACCGGATTCTGAGCTTGCTAGGACGCAGGGAGGAGGAAGACACCATTAGCCAGCCTGGGCCTTCATGTGCTCAAGCATCGCCATCATTTGCTGATGGACTTTATTCACGGCCTTAAGCGGGCGGATCATGACTTTAAATTCGATAATCTGATCCTGTTTCGAAGTAATCATGTCGACGCCGTTAATGGCAATATCGTCCATCGTGCATTCGAATTCAAGAATGCCAACATCGCCTTGAATGACCTCTCGTACATAGCGAAAGTCAGTATTAAACACCTGATGGGCCGCTGACAGATAGGCGAAAGAAATTTCCCTGCCTCGCTGGGGAGTGTGCACCACAGGCGACCAAAAAACGCACTCCTCATGCAAAAGATCCCAAAGCCCTAAGGTCGTCCCCTGGGACATCACTGTGTGCCAGCGATCAAAAACGGATGGCATATCGTTCATGGTTCGAGGGTAGCAGAATTAGTAAGAAACCGTGAGGGGATGTTAGCCTCTGACGAGAAGTAATCGAATTGGGAGGAGGCGACCCCATGGGACTCACTGCATTCATACCCGCCGCATTGACCTTGGGTGTTGGCGTAGCTGCTCTTATCACCTTCAAAGTGTTATCGGATCGGCGCGACCGTAGCGACAGTCGCCTGCTTGTTTACCAGCTGTTGATATGGGCTGGCAGCCTCACCCTGCTTATTGCCGTGATTGTTGCCTTGCCGCTGGAAAACAGCATCAGGGGACAGATTTTAAGTCTCGTAGGTGTTGTTCTGACTGCGATTATTGCCCTGTCATCGACTACCTTTGTCGCCAACGCCATGGCGGGAATCATGCTGCAGGCCACAAAACCTTTTCGGCCGGGTGATTTTATTTTGGTGAATGGCGTCTTTGGTCAAATCACTCGGATTGCGCTGGTCAGTACACGGATCCAAACCGAGACCCGGGATTTTACCAATCTCCCCAATTTGCTCCTGGTCACTCATCCCATCACCGTGCAGCACCGTGAAGGAACCATTATTCAGGCCGACGTTTCGCTCGGCTACGATATTCATCACCGGGACGCGGAGCATCATCTCCTGAGCGCGGCCTCAAAAGCCGGCTTTTCTGACCCCTATGTCCTGGTCCTAGAGCTGCTTGATCACGCGGTCAACTACCGCGTTGCGGGGTTTCTCAATGATGTAAAAAATCCGTTGAGCGCCCGCAGTGCGCTTCGCCGACACATGCTCGATGAGCTTCATCTCGCCAACGTCGAAATCACCTCGCCGTCGGTCGTCGCTCAGCGCCAACAGCCCGGGGATACCCGAACGCTGGCTAAGCAAGCAGCACAGCGCAATCTGGGTGGTCCTGTAATAACGCCTGAGGAGAAGATTTTTGACAGTGCCAATGCGGCGGCCAATCAGGAGCAACTTCGTCAGGAGATAAGGGCGGCCAAAGAAGCTATCAGCGAATCCCGAGAGCAAGTCAAAAAACTGCAAGGGGACGAACGCGAGTCCGCATTGGTCGCTCTTCGGGGGGTAGAGCAAAAGCTTCGCTGGCTCGAGGCCGCCCGGGATGCGGGCAGCACAGATTAGGCTATAGCCCGGTATTGAGTTCAAACTCCCGCAAGGCGATCTGACGCTGCTCGTAGGCTGCTTGTCCGCGGCGCTTATCAGCCGCGCCCAGTCGTTGCCGCAGGCGGCGGGTGCGATAATGCTTCACGAGGCGCTCGAAACGGGATGCTTCAAATTCCCCAGCCAGCAACGATTCTATGAGCGCGATATCAATCCCGAGCCGGTAGGCGATGCGGGTTGGCCGGATGCGGTAGGCATGAAACTCTGCAACCAGTTCAATCTGGCGCTCTACTGGCAGGTCGCAGAAACAACTGTAGCCATAGGGCGGGCAGGGGGTACGAGGATCGTCAACGCTCATGACCGTCTTATAGCAAGCTTTCACAAAAGTCCCAATAGGAAAGTCACGATGCGGGTGAGATAATAGGCGTGTTTGGTTAGCGTTGTCGCAGGCTACTTTATGCCTAGGCACCTTTACCCTACTGCACTGACTGAAGAGGAAACCCCGTTTGTCGCTGCCCGTGAAAACCCATCGACGTACCAAAATTGTCGCCACAGTCGGCCCCGGATGCGATGGCGAAGATATGTTGGGTCGGCTTATTAACGGGGGCGTGGACGTTTTTCGCCTGAATTTTAGTCATGGTTCTATAGAGCATCATACCCAAGTCGCCGAACGCATCAGGCGCCAGTCAAGACACGCCGGTCGCTATGTCGGCATTTTGGCAGACCTTCAGGGGCCAAAGATTCGCATTAGCGGATTTAAGGCAGGGGCGGTTCAACTCACCGCAGGAGATCCGTTCTGCCTAGATATCGCGCTGGACAGCGAACAAGGCAACAACTGGCGAGTTGGCGTCGAGTACCAGGCGCTTCCCCAGCAAGTAGTTGTTGACGACATCTTATTGCTAGACGATGGCAAGCTCCGGCTTCGAGTGGATGATGTCACCGAAACCGCCGTGGACTGTACCGTGCTGGTGGGTGGCAAGCTCTCCTCGCGAAAGGGCGTGAATAAGCTAGGCGGCGGGCTCGCGGCGCCAGCGCTCACCGAAAAAGACCGTGAAGATATCGCCGGAATGCAAACCATAGCGCCAGATTTTGTCGCCGTTTCGTTCGTATCTAGCCATACCGATATTGATCTTGCCCGTGAGCTGCTGCGCGCGGTCAACGTTGATCCCGCCATCATCGCTAAAATAGAGCGGGCTGAGGTGGTTGCAGATAGCGATCTTCTCGACTCCATTATCCTGGCGTCAGACGGCATTATGGTGGCTCGGGGGGACCTCGGTGTGGAGGTTGGGGATGCACAGCTCATCGGGATACAAAAAGACCTGATTTCACGAACCAGGAAGCTCGATCGTCTGGTCATCACAGCGACCCAAATGATGGAGTCGATGATCAGTAACAGCATGCCCACTCGGGCCGAAGTGTTTGATGTGGCTAACGCCGTCCTCGATGGTACCGACGCCGTCATGTTGTCTGCAGAGACGGCGGTTGGGCAGTATCCCGTCGAGGTTGTCACCGCCATGGCCGACGCTGCCGTTGGCGCCGAGAGACACCCCGTCGCCCGCACCTCGCGATATCGCCTTGATCGGGAATTCTCCAGTGCTCAAGAAACTGTGGCGCTCTCGGCCATGTACGGCGCCAATCACTTTCCAGGTGTCTGTGGATTGGCAGCACTCACAGAGCATGGAAACACGCCCACCATGATGTCTCGCCTATCCTCGGGTCTGCCAATATTCGGGCTAAGCCGTCAGCATCGGACGCTCCAAAAGCTATCTCTGTGTCGAGGGGTAATACCCCTCTACTTTGATGTGACCGCCTTCCAACCTGAAGACCTCGATGCCCGGATCCTTGAGTTCCTGCTCGACGGTGGCTATCTCAGACGCGGGGATTTTCTTTTACTCACCATGGGTAGCACCGCCGGCGAAGCCGGCAAAACCAATCAGATGAAAATTCTCACTGTTGAGTAATCGGGGCCCCAGGCCACGTCAATCACCCCCAAAATATTTTGCCAATGGGGGGGGTTTTGTCACGATTTGAGTGCTACACTGCGGCCGTCAGTGGTTTTTGACAACGCTTTTTGCAGAGCGCTCGCAGTCTTCGGTCTACGGTTTTGTTCCAAACAGCGTGTAAGGGCCCACCAAAACGGCAGCTGCCGTTGAGTGGGTATTATTTGAGTAGAAAAGGTAAGTGCAATGTCCCAAGTTAATGGCACCGTAAAGTGGTTCAACGAGACCAAGGGTTACGGATTCATCGAGCAAGAAGGCGGTCCCGACGTATTTGTCCACTTTAGTGCAATCCAGGGTGATGGTTTCAAAACCCTTCAGGATGGTCAAAAAGTGCAGTTTACGGTGACCACCGGTCAAAAAGGTCCTCAAGCGGAAAACGTAGTTCCCGCCTAAGTACCTTCTGAGAAAACAAAAAAGGGCTTCGAAAGAAGCCCTTTTTTTAACTCAAATCACGGTCATTCAGACTCAAACGCCTTCTTGAATTTCCTTCTGGCGTTTTTCTTCGCTGGCGATGTATTTCAGCCATTGCCCTGCCATGTCTTCTGAGCGCTCATCTTTTGCGACCTTCGCCGCCTGCCGAAAGGCTTTGCGGGCGCCGTTGTAATCGCCCAAATTGAAGTACGCCATGCCAGCTACCATGTGGGCTTGATCGGGGCGCTTAACGCCACCCTTTTTGATGCCTTTATCAACTGAATCAATGGCTTTCTGGTGTTGATCACCATCGAGGTAGACGCTACCTAGCCGGGCATAAAGCTCGCCTTCTTCAGAAAGGCTTGCGGCTTTTTCCATCATCGGGATCGACTTTGCCGTCTCCTGAGCTTGCCGCCAGGCACTCCCCGCCAACTCATAATTCTTGGCCTTATCTTCGACCAACTCGTCTTTGAAGCCCTGCTCCATCACCCGTGCTGCAGGATAAGGCACTTCCGCATTCAGATAGAGGTAGGACAGTTGAACTAAGTCAGAGCTTTTGTCCAGGAGCCCCTGTACATAGGCCGCTTCCATCATCGCCAGTTGGCGAGGTTCGTCCTTCAACTCACCATGTAAATGAGATGCTTGAACCCAGTACTGCTTGTTTGGGTAATAGAACAGCAACAAGTTGAGTGTATCCAGAGCGCTCACGTAGTCTTCCTTATCGAAGTACAGAAAGCGCGCTAGGTTGTACCACTGCTCCTTTGGCACCTTGCCGTCGGACTCGTACATATCGATGGCAATCTCAACGTTTTTCAGTGCCTTGTTAAAATCCTTGAGCTGATAGTAGCCTTGCGACAGCAATACATAGGCGTTGGCATTGGGCTTGTCAGTCATGTCAAACCACTTGAGCAGCGCATTGATGCCCTGCTGCCATTGCTCCTGAACAAAATAAAGCTGGGCCACTGTGAAACGGGTATTGATTTCCATCGCCAGCGGGATATCGGGCTGACTGATTACAAGGTCATAGTTTCTCAGAGCGCCGCGATAATCCTCGACAGAATAACGAAGAAACGCGTAAAGGTTGTACACGTTAGCGAGCTCATAGCTATTCAACGCGCGCTTGCCTTCACCGGCGATCATGTCATCCAACACTTTCTGTGCGGCGTTATAGTCTTTTGCCTCTGCAAAAGCCTGCGCCTCGGCCAGCTTTTCATAAACCTTGTTACGAAGTGCCGGGGTGCGGCGGGTCTCTCGTTGTTTCTTCTCACCGGAGCCGCCCTGCGCGACCGCGTGGCTCACTAGCCCAGCGGCGGGAAACGCACCGTCGACAAAAATCAACGCACCCGACACCATCACTGCCAGGGTAAGTGTGCTTACAACACGGGTAAACATCGTCCAAACCTCCCCAGGTTGCCTACTGCTCGAGCTCGTAGGTAAATTTATTCTGCACGCCGGCTACTTCGATGGGTTCGCCATCGACCACTCGCGGCTTGTACTTGAACTTCTCAGCCGCCCTCACAGAAGCGCTTTCAAAGATCCCCGAAGGCTGGCAATCAACGGCCTGAGGATCTCGGATAGACCCGGTTTTGGTGACCGTGTACTCAACAATGCAATAGCCAGAAATGCCTCGTGTTTGAGCGCGCCGCGGGTAAATAGGCGCCACCTTGACAATAGGCAGGTATTCGCCGTCACCTGAAGACATGCCAGAAGAGCTAAGCTTCATCTTGATTCCGGTCGTCGGCGCAGTATTTGCGACATTCATATCGATATCGGTATCAAAGTCGATAGGCTCCAAATCAGGTGGTGGCTCTTCCGGGTCCTCCACCTTTTCGGGCTTAACTTCTTTCAGATTGGTTTCGATAACCTTGTCCGGGACAACGATGTCAGCAATCTTGCGAGCCTTGGCGTCTTGCTGCTTGTAATCACGGTCCACCAAGGCCTGCATCAAGTAAAACAAGCCGATGGCAACTGGCACAGCCAACAGACCACCTAAAATAACGCGTGCTGAACTACCCATTAACGTTACGCCTCGTCATCCGTGGAGATACAGGGTGGCGCTGTCAGCACAGGGCGTACCGTATCGATAAGCTCTTCAACCGCAAACGCCGGGGTCTCCCGATCCACCTGCACCACAATGTTCGCCTGTGGTGCCTCTTTCTTTGCCGCCTCGGCCGTTCGCAGTGCTTTGTCTAGTGGCAATTTATTCTTGTTGTAGTAGATGTCACCGCGCTCATCCACTGCAAAAATAATGGTGCCTCGTTCACAGATCTCGGTCGTCGTTGCCTGGGGCTTAAAAATTTCTACGCCAGGTTCCTTAACAAAAGAGGATGTGACAATAAAGAAGATCAACATGATGAACACAACGTCCAGCATGGGCGTCAAATCGATTTGGCTACCGTCTTGCTGGGAAGCCTGACTGGGGCGGGTTGCCTGATCACGCATACTCATCGTCAGAACCTCACTTATCGCTGGCCCAGCTGACGGAACCAACGCCAGCCTCTCTGGCCGCGTCGGCTACATCCACGACAACACCGGCCTCAGCCCCTTTCTCGACCTTGATCGTCACCGG
>CALSMP010000008.1 GCA_943787485.1 uncultured Luminiphilus sp.
GATTTAGTCGCGCGCCAAGCGAGTTCACGCTAGCGCCCGTCGGCGCTATTCAGCAGTTGCTTGAGAAAACCGGATGGCAAATTGATGATGTCGATCTTTGGGAAATCAACGAAGCGTTTGCCATGGTAACGATGCTCGCGATGCGGGAGTTTGATCTCCCCCATGACAGAGTTAATGTTCATGGAGGTGCGTGTGCGCAGGGTCATCCCATAGGCTCTACTGGATCGCGCATCATGGTGACCCTCGCACATGCCATGGCTCGTTATGGTAAGCGTCGCGGCATCGCCGCCCTGTGCATCGGGGGCGGTGAAGCTACTGCCGTCGCCATCGAGTCCCTGTAACCAGCTCATGGCCTTAGCAACAATTCCCGACATTATTGATGACATCCGCGCCGGTAAAATGGTGGTGCTCATGGATGATGAGGATCGCGAGAACGAAGGCGACCTTATTATTGCTGCCGAGAAGGTCACGCCGGAAATTATCAATTTTATGGCCACTGAAGCCTGCGGTTTGATCTGTATGCCGATCACGCCAGAGCGGGCGCGTTTGTTGCGCATTCCTCTGATGGTTCGTGACAACCGATCACAGCACGAGACAAACTTCACGGTCTCAATCGATGCCACCGAACAGCTCGCTCCGGGCGTCAGTGCTCGACAGCGATCGCACACCATCTTAAAGGCCATTGCCGAAGACGCGGGTCCCACCGACATTCGTCAGCCCGGTCACATATTCCCGCTGGTAGCAAAACCCGGCGGCGTGCTGCGACGTGCGGGTCACACTGAAGCGGGCGTTGACCTCGCGAGGATGGCGGGTTGTGCACCCGCTGCAGTGATCGTGGAGATTATGAACCCCGATGGCACCATGGCGCGCAGACCAGAATTGGAGCATTTTGCCGCTCAACACGATCTAAAGATGGGCACAATCGCCGACCTTATCGAATACCGATCACTTCACGAGCATTCAATCTCGCCCATGGAGGTGCATCCAATCACTACCGAATGGGGTGAGTTCACCTTGCACACGTTTCGTGACGACATTGACGATGTCACCCACTTCGCGCTGCAGCGAGGCGCCATCGCGTCCGACACGCCTATCCCGGTGAGAGTCCAACCCATTAGTCTACTGCGGGACGTTATCGGGAATCGGCTGCCTGATACCGAGACAGGCTGGTCTTATCGTTCGGCGATGTCGTACTTGGCCATGCAAGATAGCGGCGTGGTAGTGCTGATAGGCCAACATCACTCCGCAGAACAAACGTTAAATGAGATCAATCACTTTCTGGGTGCCAAGACGCAGCCGGCCCAGCCCCAGAATTATCGACTGATCGGTACCGGTGCGCAGATACTCCGCCACTTAGGGGTGAGTAAGATGAACCTCCTTTCTGCGCCCATTCGCTTCAACGCACTGTCAGGATTTAGCCTCGAAGTGTGCGAATTTATCTCGCATCCTGACTAATTCTAAGCAATGAACCGCACAAGATCCTCGAGATTAGCGCGGTCGGTGATCGCGTTATTGGCCGGATCTTCCTCATCCGGATAACCAAAAGACAGGCCAAAGAGCAGTTTTTGATCCTCCGGGATGTTCAGCGCCGGCTTGATGACATGTGCCATAAAACCCAGCGCGGTTTGTGGACACGACCCGAGACCATGGGCCGTGATGCCCAGCATGACGGTCTGAGCAAACATTCCCAAGTCGCAGGCCTCGCGCAATCCGAATTCATCTGGAAGCGTAAAAAATGCAACGGCTGGTGCATTGAAAAAACTGAAATTTCGAAGGAACCAGCTTTGTCTTTTAGCCTTCTCCTCTCTTGGGATACCCAGCGCGTCATACAGCGCGGTCGCTGAGGCATATTGACGCTCTTTATAGACCCCTTCGTATTTCCCGTCATAGGGATAATCTAAAGACATGTCTCCCGCTGCGAATCTCCGAGGCAGTTCCGCGCGAAGAGCTTCCAACGCCTGCCCGGTGGCGATGTGTACAAACCAGGGCTGGGTGTTGCAGTTGCTCGGGGCACGCAGAGCATCCGAAAATATTTTTCGAATAATGTCTTCGGGCAATGCGTCTGAGCGAAAACCCCGGATTGAGCGCCGCTCACTGGCGATCTGGGAAAAAATATCAGCACGATTTGTCAAACCAACCACTCCTCAATGAATGCTCTCGGCGACAGCTCTTTTGCCGCACCCTTCCCGGGAAACTTGGGCACTGAATGCTCCCACGCACGTGTCCCAACCACGCGATATCGATCTGCTGCATTAGACGACGCGAACAGCTAGAACAGCTCACGAGAACTTTTTAGGAAGCAAGATAAAAAGTACAATCCCTGCGACAGCGGTAACAAGCGCAAGCACTGAAAACACCTTTAGCAACAAAGTACCAATCGTATCGCGATCATCGTAGTCCATGATGTGTAACGACCACAGAAAATCCCACCAGCGCCAGGCGGTATTTCTAATCGCCACCACCTCGCCACTGCTTACATGTAAATAGGCGACCGTCGACGCATCTAAAGACGAGTAGACCTTCCAAAGAGGCAGCGGCCTGCCTCGGTATTCCGCAGCGAGAGGCCCAGAATCAACCCATTCGGCGGTATCGGGCGCCAAGTCGGTACGCAGTGATCCCACCGCGAGCGCTTGGTCTCGAGTAAGCGCAGGCAATGGGTCGCCTGACAGGGATAGCCACTTGATATCAGCATCGTGAGGACGCACCTCCAGCACCCCACTCACCCGGCAAACCGAGGAATAATACGCAGACCGCTAATCTCCCCAGCTTCAAGTGTTAGGCTCGCTGGCTGAAAGTACTGGCCCTCGATCGGAATGACGCGCCCTTCCCCTCGCACGTAGTTGATATCAACAAACGCAAAAAAAAACACCGCTGGCAGTCCAAGCGAGCAACTGTAAAGCGGTGACAACTGCCAACCAGCGGTGCCAGCGCCTGAATAGTCGCTGCTTTTTCATGTTTTATTTTGACAGCTCATTGTGGAATACTTCTTCAAGATGGTCGAAAGCATACTTGGTTTCATAAGGCTGCTCCAGCCATCGCAATCAGGGAAGATTGAACAACAGGAAGGAAACGCTGACGAGGCGTCACCTAGAGGGGGTATAGTGGCAAAGTGGTTGAGCACGCTACGCGGGCCAAAACTCCTCGAGAACGCTCATCTTCCGCTTCATACTGTCGCGCTCAATAAGATATGTGACCGTGTATTCGTTTACGTGGGCGCACTGTTTTTTATGGTTGCCGTCATGGTGCTGGCTGCCAGCCATAACGGCGAGGGGATATCACCCCCCCCCCCCCGTTGTACTAACCTTGCCTCTATTTGCAGTCCTCTGCCTGGCGCTGAGGGTCGTCCGCTGGCCCTGGACGCAGCAATCACGCCGAGTCATCGCACAGCTCTTGTGGTCAATTGGCCTTCTCATCGGTGTAGCATCGGGAAATCTTGGCTCGATGTATCTCATCAACGCTCTGCCAGCCACCCTGACCGCGGTTTTAATGTTTAATTTTCGAGTAGCGGCGCTTCAACTGCTTGTCATGATCAGCATCATCATCGGCGCGCTCTCACTTCGACATCTTGGCGTATTAGATCCCATCGAGCCGCGGGGCTTTTTACTTGCGACGCGATCGGGATGGGCTCTTGGCGTCTGCTATTTACTGGTTATTGGCATCATGATGATGGACCTGCTCGCACTTTTTGTGCGCGAGGTGGTAGCGCAAAAAACACGCCTCGACCTTCTGCTTTCAGCGGTAGAGGAAGCACCTGACGCCTTCGTGGTGTGGGATGAGAACGATCAGCTGGTCATGTGCAACGAGAAACACCGCAACATCGACTCCGCCCTAGCGCCCTATTTAGTCCCTGGTGTCACTTTCGAAGAAACGCTGCGCGCAGGGATCAAACACGGTCTGTACCCCGAATCCCATGGTAACGAGGAAGGGTGGATCGCACAGCGCTTGGCGAGCCACCGAGAAGACCAAAGCATGCGGATTGTTCGATTCGGCACCAACCGCTGGGTGCGCGTCCAGGAGTCACGGACCTCGCTGGGCTATTTAGCCGGCTTTCGAAGTGACGTTACAGAAATAAAAAATGTCGAAGAACTCCTGAAGGCTACGCTTAATGAGGTCAATCAGGCGATTATTACCTTCACAGAAGATGGGGAAGTCGTATCACTAAACAGCGCCGCTCTTTCCATGTTTGAGCATGATGATCAAGCCGTTATAGAGAAGATTGAGGTGTTCGTATCCGCCGATGACTTTCACCGAATAGCCACAACTGACTTTGCGCATACCCAGCCAGCGGAATCGCGCCGTAACGGCTTTTCCTATTCACTGTCGCTGCGGAAGAGGCAGTCGGGGTGGTTCGATGCCCGCATAAAAATCATCGAACTAGAGCCAACCAACCAGCGGGTTTTCATGGCGGTTATAACCGATGTATCTCAAGAAATAGCATACCAGAATCGCATCGCCGCCTTGGGCGCAGCGGTGGAGCAGCTAAACGCCGGCGTCGCATTGTTCAACGAGCATGACTCCCTGATCTACAGCAATGACAAGCTTGAGACGCTGATTAAGCTACACGATGGCGGCGACATAACAGGAATGCACTACGCGACCTTTGCGCGACATGTTGCGAGCCACTCATCCATTACCCACCTGAGCATGGATCGCTCGTCAGTTTTTCGGGGGCTTCTTAGCTTTTTTTATGCACCCCAAAAACCTATAGAACTTCAAACCAATGACGATAAAACGCTGCGTTTAGAGGGGCAGAAGCTGGTTGGCGCTCACTCCATATTCATCTTCTCCGATATCACTGAGATGCAGGAACAACGCGCCCAACTCGAGCAAGCGACCAAGCTTGCGACGTTGGGCGAAATGGCCACAGGAATTGCGCATGAGATTAACCAGCCGCTCAATGCAGTTAAACTCATGGCAGAAAATATTCGGAGAGGCATGGAGATCAACAGCGGAAAAACCCAAGAGCGTGTCGCCGACAAGATGCAACAGATCATCGCTCAGATTGATCGGGCCGCGACGATCACAACCCATATGCGAAGATCCGCTAGGAACGCCACCGAGGAGGATTTATTTTCTGAGATCCCCGACATAATCGCCGGGTGCCAAACCATGCTGGCGTCCCGCATGCGCCTCGAGGACATTGAGTGTCTGGTAGAGTGCGAAGCAACGTTGCCGGAGGCGGCAATTCATCCGCTGCGTCTCGAACAGGTATTGCTCAACCTAATGAGTAATGCCGTAGATGCTATTGCCTCAACGAAGGCTGATCAGAAATGGATCAAGGTCGAAGCGCATCAACAAGAGCGTGGCATTTTATCGCTGAGCATTGAAGACTCTGCAGGCGGTATGCCTGAAAATATCAAAAAGCGAATATTTGAACCCTTTTTTACGACCAAAGAAGTCGGCAAGGGAACCGGTCTGGGGCTCTCCATCTCTTACAATATCATCAAGGATTCGGGCGGAGAGCTCACCGTCGAAAACACTCAGCATGGGGCGTGCTTTACTATCAAGCTGCCTAGCACCCAAAAAGCACTTCGTACCCAAGCTTCCTGAGACGCGGCACCTCAATCGCAGGACAGCGATCAACTACCAGAGGTATACCCGCGCTTAGGACCCTTTCTTCCGCTTGTGGGTGGCGCACCTCCAATTGAGTCCAAAGCGCACCTACATCTGCCGGAAGCAACTCATCGACTAAGGCCGGCAAATGCTCGCTCGCCCTGAAGACATCGACCAAATCAATGGGCTCACCGATGTCAGCCAAACAAGAAACCACCTCTCTATCCAGTATTTTTTGACCTGCTAGCTTCGGATTGACGGGGATGGCATGGACACCCTGCTTACACCAAAATTCAAAAACTCCATAGCTCGCGCGCGTTTTAGTCGCACTAACTCCAACAACAGCAACCGTCTTGACTGATGCAAACAAGGCGAGTAACTCGCCATCAGTTTTGATGCGCATCTTACGAGTCAGACCAGGTTGGTTCTCGCTTTTCGATAAAAGCTCGACGCCCTTCCACGCCATCTTCTGTCGCAGTCAATGCGTCGCGCATAACACGGTTAGCGTGAGCAAAGGCCTCATCCAGGGGCATTTCAACCTGAGCGTAGAAAGCCACCTTGCCATCGCGAATGCTTTGGGGAGATCGCGATGCAATTTTTTCCGCAAGCGCTTGCGTCTCAGGTCGAAGATCCTCAGGCGAAACATGCCTGTTGATTAAGCCGAAATTGACCGCCTCCTCGGCAGAAAACATATCGCCGGTAAGTGCCATTTCCATCGCGTGCTTGCGCGACAGGTTGCGCCCTATGCCCACCAAAGGTGTCGTGCAAAAAGCTCCTATGTTGACACCGGGCGTGCAAAACCGCGCATCGGATGCCGCGATGGCGAGATCGCAGGCGGACACAAGCTGGCATCCAGCCGCCGTCGCGGTGCCTTGCACACAGGCAATCACCGGCTTGGGTGCCCTCACAATGCCGGTCATCATGGCGGCACAATGTGCGAGGATATTTTCAATTCGATCTACGAAGGCATCCTGCCGTTCGTCAGCTCCCTGCTCCATCTCTTTTAAATCGTGGCCCGCACTGAACACGGGTCCCTCTGCGGTAATCACGATCACCCGGGTGCTGCTATCGATATAGGCAGACTCCAGCGCACTGGTTAAAGCCTTAATCATGGCGAGTGATAGTGGGTTTCGCTGGTCGGGCCGATTGAGACACAGCCAGGCGACCCCGTCAGCTTGCGTTGTTGCTACCATCGATGACGACATAGTGCTCAATTTTTCAAGGCTCCGTGAGCGGTTCCAATAGTATCCCGATAATAACCCGGCACAACAACCGATGTAGAAAAGTGACTTATACTGCAAACCATCACTTTTCTGCCTTCACAATCGCCACAGTCATGACGAACCGCCACTACGATCCCACGCCGCCACTTCCGAGTGAGTACAGGGACGCGGGCACACGCGCTGCTCGGCCCCGCGATGCCGCCACGCTCATTGTCGTGCGATACCGGCAAACCCCCGAAATACTTATGGGCAGGCGAGCCGCGTCACACAAGTTCATGCCCAACAAGTTCGTCTTTCCCGGCGGTCGGCTCGATGTGGCTGACCAACGCTTAAACCTCAAGGCTTCACTAGCACCCGAGGTATTGAATCGACTCAGAAAGCACACCAAAGCAACGACCACTGATCAAAAGCTAACGGGGCTTGCCCTCGCGGCAATCAGGGAAACCTTTGAGGAGACGGGCTTGGTGATTGGGAAGCCTGTCACCACCCCACTCGCCAGCAAAAACACCAGTTGGGCGCGCTATTTTTCACACTGCGTGGTTCCCCCACTGGAGCAACTCGATTTCGTTGCGCGGGCAATCACCCCTACCTATCGGGTTCGACGCTTCGACACGCGGTTTTTTATGACCGATGATGAGTCGATCTATAAAAATCAAGACGGTTTTGCGAAAGCGAGCGGTGAGCTTGAAGAACTCTGCTGGATTCCACTGCCGCAAACCCAGGAACTTGATCTTCCGGGTGTTACTCGATGGGTCATCGATGAAGTCGGCCATCGGATTACCCTTGATGCTCGGGAGCGCCATCACCACTCAACACCCTTCGTCCAATTTGTGCGCGGCCATACCTTGGAAAAAACGCTGTAGGAACCTACCGGCTATCACTACAATCAAAGATTCTGCCGATCCACCAGCCCACTGGCATGAAGCACCGGAAAGCGCAGCGATCCGAGCAGCATGAGACCTAGCGCGTTTTTCTGTTACCCTCGCCACCTTCAATTTATATCGGCAGCCTCTTAACCAAGGAGCAACTAACATGAGCTTACATGGCAAAACCCTGTTCATTAGCGGCGCCAGCCGCGGTATCGGCCTCGCTATCGCTAAGCGCGCAGCACAAGATGGGGCAAATGTGGCAATAGCCGCTAAGACAGCGGAACCGCACCCTAAACTGCCGGGAACCATCTATACCGCCGCAGATGAAATTAATGAAGCTGGGGGTAAGGCACTCCCTATTCTGTGCGATATCCGCTTCGAGGATCAGGTGCAGGCTGCCGTACAGCAAACCGTCGACGCTTTTGGCGGACTCGACATCTGCGTCAACAACGCCAGCGCGATTAGTCCAACGGGTACGCTTGACACCGAGATGAAGCGCTATGATTTGATGAACGAGATTAACACCCGCGGAACGTTTCTCGTCTCGAAAACCTGTATTCCTCATCTTAAGCAAAGCGGCAACGCGCACATTCTGAATCTGGCCCCACCGCTTGACATGGATGCCAAATGGTTTGCGCCCCACGTCGCCTACACAATCGCCAAAATGGGCATGAGCCTCTGTACCCTGGGCATGAGCAAAGAACTGGCAGCCCATGGAATCGCTGTCAACTCGCTCTGGCCCCTGACCGCCATCGATACGGCGGCCATTCGCAATGTGCTGGGTGATGATGAGATGGTGAAAGGCTGTCGTTTGGTATCCATCATGGCCGATGCTGCCTACACCATCCTGTGTCGTGATGCTGGCAGCTGCACCGGGAACTTCTATATCGATGAGGGAGTCCTGCGAGAAGCGGGCGTGACAGATTTTGATCAATACGCAGTCGAACCAGGAGCCACCCTATTTCGAGACTTCTTTGTGCCGGACGATATCGCTGACGCCATGCCCACGAAAACGCTGAGCGCTTACTAGTCAGCCACTCGATGCTCTGCGTTCCACATTTTTATTGAGGAACCGCCGCCGGCAGTTGTGTATCATGGCGTCTTTCATGTAGCGCCAGCTTTACGGGCTGGTATGAGCTGAGGATATAGATGACCAACGCATCCCCAGATGTGGTTGTGGCTGCGCTCTACCGTTTTGCCGCCCTGCCCGACTTTGTGGCACTCAAGGACCCCCTATACCAACTCATGATTGAGCATGAGGTGCGGGGCACGCTGTTGCTGGCAAAAGAAGGTATTAATGGCACCATCGCAGGCTCCCGCCAAGGGATTGACCGGATTTTGGATTGGCTCAAAAGCGATCCCCGGTTCGCCGACCTGGAGGCTAAAGAGTCCTACGTTGATACTCCTCCCTTTTATCGAACCAAGGTCAAGCTAAAAAAAGAAATTGTGACCATGGGGGTTGAGGGCATCGACCCCAAGGACATCGTGGGCACTTATGTCGAGCCCGCTGACTGGAATGCGCTGATTGCCGACCCCGAGGTGCTCGTGCTGGACACGCGCAACAAATATGAGGTCGATATTGGTTCGTTCGAAAATGCTATCAACCCTGAAACAGACTCTTTTCGGGAATTACCCGCTTACGTCGAAAAGCATTTAGACCCTGTAAAACACAAGAAGGTAGCTATGTTTTGTACAGGCGGCATTCGCTGTGAGAAGTCCACCGCATTCCTCAAGCGACAGGGGTTCAATGAGGTCTATCACTTGAAGGGTGGCATCCTGAAATATTTGGAGGAGGTACCGGAAACGGAGAGCAAATGGCGCGGTGAGTGCTTCGTGTTTGACAACCGCGTCACGGTCAATCACCAATTGGAGAAGGGCCAGTACGATCAGTGCCATGCCTGCCGGCGACCGATTACCGAAGATGACAAGCAGAGTCCTCACTACAAGAAGGGTGTCAGCTGCCACCACTGCTATCAGAGTCACTCGGTGCAGCAAAGGCAGCGCTATCAAGAGCGCGAGCGCCAAATCGAGCTCGCCAAGCGCCGGGGTGAAGCGCATATGGGTCACTCCGTGGCGCAAACCATTGCCGAAAAAAAGAGCATCAAGCAGCAAGCAAAGAACTTGCAACGCACAGCTGATCAAAAACAGTGAGCTAGGCTCGGCCGCTCTCGGCTTCTCACCCCGTTTCAACCCACAAACAAAAAACCCCCACGCTTACGCGAGAGGGTTGTTTGTTTGGTGGAGCTAGGCGGGATCGAACCGCCGACCTCAACACTGCCAGTGTTGCGCTCTCCCAGCTGAGCTATAGCCCCACAAGTCTTGTCTGGGACGACAAGGGATGCGCATGCTATTCAGATCATCCCGTTCTGTCAACTTTCAGGGGCTCCGCCAGCCAACAGGTGCTTTTCCGCCGAATGAGCGTATCCTTGGATCTGTAATCTAACTACGAGCCTGCAATCAGGCGCAGGGAATGAATATGTACTCACGCGTATTACTTGTCCTATCGGGGGCCGTTTTTTTGGGCTACGGCGTCTTATCCTGGGTAAACCCCGAACTGCCCGCAGAGTATGCGGGACTCTTTATTGCTACCCACGATGGCTATGCCGAAATGACCTCAGTCTATGGCGGCTTACAGAGCGGCTTTGGCGCCATCCTCATCGCCTCGGGCTTTTTAAAGCCCTACGAGCGTGCCGGCTTATGGCTCATTCTGATCTGCGTGGGCGCGATCGCGGTGGCTCGCGGCAGCGTGGCGCTTGGAGACCTCGACTCCAGCTTCCAGGTGGCCAACAGCTCTTTGGGTATCGACATGAGCTCGAGCTTCACTGCCTACACTTGGGGTGCTTTGGCTTTCGAGACTTTTGTCACGCTCTGGGCGGGTCTCGCCCTGCTAACAACTCGCAAAAAATAGGCCTCGTGGTCACGTCGCCGCATTAGCCTGATAACTCGAGGTATCAGCCTGTGCTCCTCCGCTTGCAGGTTGATTTGCTTCGGCAGGTCAGTCGAGCGCGGCGTACTCTTTCTCAAGCCGTTTAGCGGCTTTCTTCGAAACGCCCCCCAACACGTCGATCCCATGCCGTAACCGGGCTCGGGTAATGTCCGCGCCGAGAATCGACATGGAATCCGGCATAGAATAGGCTGCGTTACTGCCGGCGATGGCAATAAACAAGGGCGCAAACAAATCCTTCGGTTTTAGCGCCATGCTAGCCGCGAGGGATTTCAAGCAATCAAACAGTGCACCTCGCTCCCAGTTCTGCTGTGCCTCCAAACGCCACAACACGAATTGCAATCGCCTAACAGTCTCCTCCGAAGACTCCGTTAGGTCCGAAAAAGATGCCTCTGTGACGGCCACTTCCCCCGACAACAAATACGCGGACAATGGAATGAGATCCGAGAGCACCTCCATCCGGCCCTGGGCATGAGGCAGGATTTGCATCAGCTTGTCTTTATTCAATGCCCAATCGCGAAGGCGCTGGGCAAGTGACTCAAGATCCAGATCCTCACGAATCCACAGACCATTCAACCATTTCAATTTCTCGGTGTCGAAAATCGGCCCGCCCAAGGACACGCGGGAAATATCAAATGCTGATTCCATGTCTGCCAGCGAAAACTTCTCGCGCTCATCGGGCATGGACCAGCCCATCCGTCCGAGGTAGTTAAGTAGCGCCTCGGGCAAGTAACCCATCTGTTGGTAATACAGAATGCTCGTTGGATTTTTGCGTTTTGAAAGTTTTGACTTATCGGGATTGCGCAATAGCGGCAGATGGCAAAGCACAGGCATCTCCCACCCAAAGTAGCCGTACAGGAGCTGATGCTTTGGCGCCGAGTTGATCCACTCCTCCCCCCGGATGACATGGGTGATTTCCATTAAGTGATCGTCGACCACATTCGCCAAATGGTAGGTGGGCATCCCATCTGACTTTAGGAGGATTTGCGCATCGACCATCCCCCAGTCGAGCTCGATCGAGCCGCGCAGCATGTCATCAATGACGCAAACGCCCTCTTCTTCAGGGACCATCATCCTAATCACAAAAGCATCCCCACGCTCCTTCCGACGCGCCTGCTCATCATCAGGTAGCGTTAGGTCTGAAGGCTTCAGTGCGGTGCTGTTACCCGCCTCGCGACGGGCCTCCCTCAAGGCGTCGAGCTCTTCTGCGGTGCGATAACAGACGAAAGCGTGACCCGCCTCAACTAACTGCCATGCATATTCTGCGTAGGCTTCCCCGCGCTCACTCTGTCGATAAGGGCCGTGAGGCCCGCCGACGTCGGGACCCTCGTCCCAGGAAAGGCCCAGCCAAGTCAGCGAATCCAAAATAGCTTGTTCCGCTTCGGGCGTGCTTCGTGCCCGATCGGTATCCTCGATGCGCAGGATGAACTGCCCCCCGTGAGCGCGGGCGAAACAACGATTGAACAACGCCATGTACGCTGTACCAACATGAGGATCCCCGGTAGGTGACGGGGCGACGCGGGTGCGCACGCTCATTGGCTTGATGCTCCAAACGATGGTTGAACCCAGAGTTTATCAAAGCCCGTCAACCGAAGTAGCAGTCGCGGCTAAATTGGTACTAATAGGGCCACCAGCTAAGATTAGAGCCGCCAGCGAGGATCATATGAAATCCAACCTGGCTGATGATGCGTCGACCTCGCCGCCCTTCGCTAAACAGGGCAATTTGTCTGAAATCCCTCTCACTGGCACGAGAAATTCGGTAGGATGAGCGCTGGTTATCAATGGACTGACCCAACGTGCTGTTAACTTCCACAGGTTTAATTTTGCGCCGTCTCCTCATCGGTGCGCTTGCGCTTGGGCTCGTCGCCTGCGGCCGCGGTGAGAGCAATGTGGTTCAGGGTAATCGTGACGGAGTGCTTCATTACGGCAACGGTGCGGAACCCCAGGGCCTCGATCCCCACGTCGTGACCGGGGTCCCCGAAAATCACATCATTCGAGCATTGTTTGAAGGCCTCGCGGTAAAGAATCCGCAGACCCTGGAACCCGAACCCGGTGTCGCCCAACGCTGGGAATTTAGTGATGGCGGTCGGGTTATCACCTTTTTTCTTAACCCCGAGGCCAGATGGTCCAATGGCGAGCAGGTAACCGCCAGCGACTATGTCTGGAGTTGGAACCGCGCCCTGCATCCGGGTACCGGTAACGAATATTCCTACATGCTGTTCCCGCTGGTAAATGCCGAGGCCTACCTCAAAGGTGAGATCTCCGATTTCAATGAGGTCGGCGTCAAGGCGCTTGATGACACAACACTGGAAGTCACCCTCAACGCCCCGACGCCTTATTTTGTACAACTGATGGATCACTACAGCACCTTTGCGGTGCATCCAGAAACGCTCCTGCAGTTCGGGGAAATGACGGACCGCTACACTCCGTGGACTCGGGTCGGCAACATCGTCAGTAACGGCGCTTTCACCTTGACCGAGTGGTCACTGAATCGGCGCATTATCGTGGAGAAAAGTGAGCACTACTGGGACAGGGATAAGGTCGCCCTCAACTCGGTGATTTTTTACCCCACCGAAAATGTCGTGAGTGAAGAACGCATGTTCCGGGTCGAGCAACTGCACTACACCCAAGTTGTGCCTTTGGACAAAATTCCCGCCTATCGCCAAATGCCCGACACGCCGTATGTTCAGGCCCCCTACCTAGGCACCTACTATTATTTGATCAACACCAAACGTCCGCCCGTTGATGACGCGCGGGTCCGCAAGGCCTTGTCGATGGCACTCGACCGAGAGACCTTAGTCAGAACAGTTTTACAAGAGACGGCGGTGCCCGCTTACTCCATCACGCCACCCGACACCCTCGGTTACTTTCCACCAAAACTCTTTGACTACGACCCCGAAGAAGCGCGGCGATTGCTCGCCGAAGGTGGCTATCCTAACGGCGAGGGCTGGCCAGGTCTGGAAATCCTCTACAACACGCAGGAAGCCCACCGAAAAATCGCGGTGGCGATCCAGCAAATGTGGAAGAAGGAGCTAAATATTGATGTCACCCTGTCCAATCAGGAATGGAAGGTGTATCTGGATTCCGTCACTCAAATCGATTTTCAGGTGGCTAGACGCGGCTGGATTGGCGACTACGTTGACGCCAACAACTTTCTCGATCTTTTCATTACCGAGGGCGGCAACAACAATACCCACTACAGCGATCCGATCTATGACGATCTAATCCTATATCGCGCTCCCAAAGCAGAAACGCGCGAGGAACGTTACCGTCTGTTTGCGGAGGCTGAAACCATGCTGATGGAGGAGATGCCCATCATCCCCATCTATACCTACACCAGCAAACACCTAATCCACCCGAGCGTCGAGGGCCTCTATTCGAACCTGATGGACTCGCTAAACCTAAAGTATGTGCGCTTGGTGCCAGGGCGGCGCCTACCGGGGAGTAACAAGTAATGCTGCGTTTCATGTTGATCCGGATTCTCCAAGCATTACCCGTCATTTTTGTAGTCATTACCGCCACCTTTTTCCTGGTCCGATCAGCACCCGGCGGCCCCTTCGATCAGGAAAAGGTAGTGATTCCCGAAGTAAAAAAAGCGCTTGAGGCACAGTACAAGCTCGACTTGCCACTGCATGAACAATATTTCGCGTATCTGGGGGACTTGGCACAGGGCGATTTGGGGCCCTCATTTAAATACCCCGGCCGCAGCGTCAACGAGATTTTGTTCTCGGGATTGCCCGTGACGGCTGAGCTGGGGTTCTATGCTCTGCTGATTGCGCTATGCATTGGCGTGACTGCAGGCGTCTTTGCCTCGCTGAGACCCAATACGGCGCAGGACTATATTCCCATGAGCTTTGCCATGATCGGGATTTGCATGCCCTCGTTTTTGCTTGGGCCTTTGTTGGTGCTGGTTTTTGGCATCTGGCTCGATTGGCTCCCCATTACCGGTTGGGGCGATATCCCGGGTGATAAAATACTACCTTCTATCACCCTCGGCTCGGCTTATGCAGCGTACATCGCGCGCCTCTCTCGTGCCGGCATGCTAGAGATTCTCTCCCAAGATTATATTCGCACGGCGCGGGCAAAGGGCCTACCCGAATGGCTGGTCGTCACGCGGCACGCACTTCGGGGCGGGCTCATTCCCGTCATTGCGTTCTTGGGGCCCGCCTTTGCAGGTTTGCTTGCTGGCTCCTTCGTGGTGGAAACCATTTTTCAGATCCCAGGACTCGGACGTTTTTATGTACAGGCGGCGTTCAATCGCGACTACACCATGATTTTGGGAACGACCGTCTTTCTTTCAACCCTGATCGTCTTCTTTAATTTGGTCAGTGATATCGCCGCTGCGTGGCTCAACCCGCGCCTTCGCGCCCAGTTCAAGGGAGGGAGTCAATGAGCACCGAAACCTCTCTTAGCCTGACCGATGCCGAGCAGGGTTCTTCGCTCTGGCACGACGCTTGGATACGCCTCAGTAAAAACAAAATGGCCGTTGGGGGCGGATGTATTCTTCTGACATTCATTCTGGTCGCGCTGCTCACACCATGGATCGCTCCCTACAGCTATGAAACGCAGAATCTCGATTTAGGCGCCACCCCTCCGTCATCGGCTCATTGGCTGGGTACCGATATTTTCGGCAGGGATGTGCTAACTCAGATTATGTATGGGGGGAGAGTCTCCCTTGCCGTCGGCTTTATTGCTACAGGCGTCGCACTCATTATCGGCGTCACCTGGGGAGCCGTTGCGGGCTACGTTGGTGGGCGGATCGATGCGGTCATGATGCGCCTTGTCGATATTCTTTATGCGTTGCCCTTCATGATTTTTATCGTGCTCCTGATGGTGATCTTTGGACGCAACGTGCTGCTGCTGTTCCTCGCGATCGGCGCGGTAGAATGGTTAACCATGGCAAGGATCATGCGCTCACAAGTCCAATCCCTTCGCCAGCAGGAGTTTGTCGAAGCCGCAGTGTCGCTGGGGCTCTCCCCCGCGACGATCATCAGACGTCATGTGATACCCAATGCCCTCGGCCCTATCATCGTCTACACCACCTTGACGATTCCCTCGGTCATGCTGCTCGAGGCATTCCTGAGTTTCCTAGGATTGGGTATTCAGCCCCCGCAAACCTCGTGGGGCCTGCTGATCAGCTACGGAGCCGAAACCATGGAGGAGTATCCCTGGCTTCTCCTGTTCCCCGGGCTTGCCCTAACCATCACCCTGTTTTCGCTTAACTTTCTCGGTGATGGTTTGCGCGACGCCCTTGATGTGAGAGGGTCAAAGGACTGATCATGAGCTTACTTAAAGTCGATAACTTATCGGTGAGTTTTCACACCCGCAATGGCAGTCATCAGGCAGTCAAAAACGTCAGTTTTACGGTAGAGCCAAGGGAAATTACCGCGATCATTGGTGAATCCGGCTCGGGAAAATCAGTTTCCTGTTACGCCATGCTGGGGCTGGTCCCCTCACCGCCCGGCCGTATTGATGGCGGGAGCGCCCTGTTCGAGGGCGCAGACCTGCTGGCACTTAGCGAGCGGGAGCTGCGGGCAATTCGCGGTCGTGATATTGCCATGATCTTTCAGGACCCGATGACCTGCCTTAACCCTTTTATGACCATTGGACAGCAGCTGATTGAACCGCTCCGATTGCACAAGGGACTCACGGCAAAAGACGCGAAGGTCCGGGCTATCGAATTACTCGACGAGGTCGGTATCCGCAGTCCTGCTGACACCTTTGACAGCTACCCGCACGAATTTTCTGGGGGTATGCGACAGCGTGTGATGATTGCGATGGCACTTATCAACGAGCCCAAGCTGCTGATCGCCGATGAGCCCACCACCGCCTTGGACGTTACGATTCAAGCACAAATACTTCGGCTAATTGCAGATCTTCAAAAAAATCGCGACATCGGCGTTCTTTTTATCTCCCACGACCTCGCGGTGGTCGCCGATATCGCCGATCAAATCATCGTGATGGAACAGGGCGTCATGGTGGAACACGGCTCGCCCGACGCTATCTTCAATCACGCGCAACATCCCTACACACAAAAACTGCTCGCGGCAATTCCCTCGGGCCATCGTACCGCTGAACGCATCAAGCCGGACCCGCTGATTGCAGTGTCTCACTTGAGAACGTGGTTCTATCCGAGCAACGTTAAAGAACCTGTAAAAGCTGTGGATGATGTATCGCTGGAGATTCATCGCGGCGAGGTCCTCGGGCTCGTGGGGGAAAGTGGTAGCGGTAAATCGACGCTGGGACGATCACTGCTTCGACTTGCTCCCATCACCGAAGGATCAGTGGTGTTTGATGGAATCGATTTGACGCAACTTGAAGGCAATCCGCTTAAAACATTTCGCCGCCGTATGCAGATGATTTTTCAAGATCCCTTTGCCTCGCTGAATCCGCGTATGACGGTCTATGACACGCTGGCTGAGCCCCTACTGCTCCATAAAATTTGCGACCGCAAGAGTCTCGATGCGACGATCGCGACGCTGATGGATGATGTCGGGTTAGCAAGGGCCTTTATTCGAAAATACCCCCATGAATTTTCAGGCGGCCAACGTCAGCGAATAGCCATCGGTAGAGCGTTGGCCACCAAACCGGAATTCATCGTAGCGGATGAGCCAGTGTCGGCGCTGGACGTTACTATTCAGGCACAGATCCTAGAGTTACTGATCGCGCTCGGCCGTGAACATGGATTGACGATGTTGTTTATTTCTCATGATATGGCCGTCATTCGACAAATTGCTGATCGCGTAATGGTGATGTACCAGGGCAAACTCGTTGAGCAAGGAGATACGGAGGAGGTCTTTGGGCACCCAAGAGAAGCCTACACGCAATCGCTGCTAGCGAGCATTCCCGGCGCCGCCCTCTCAGCCTAATCCGTCCTTGATAATCGCTTGCTGTCTCAGAGGGTGAAGCCTCCGTCGATGGTCACGAGCTGCCCCGTCACGTAGTCAGATCCCTGGATGATCGACATGATGCTATCCGCCACATCCGCCGGCTGCACCACGTGCTGTAAAGGCGCTTGGGCCTTGAACTGATCTTTCAGTGCTTCGTAGCGCTCCGCGTCACTGCCTCCCCAGGTTGAGAATGCCCAGTCCCCATCGATCAACCCGGGTAATACCGCGTTGACGCGGATGTTGTCCCTGCCAAAGGCCTTGGCCAGGGATCGAGTCAAGCTATTCATGCCCGCCTTGGAAGCACAGTAGGCGATGGAACTACCGCTCGCACTCTGGCTGGCAATACTCGATGTCATCACAATCTCCCCGCCGCCGGCTTTTTGCAGATGAGGAATCGCCGCACGGGACATAAAGAAAGCGCCCATTAAATTTACCCGCAGCGTCCGTTCCCAAATCTCTGCGCTGAGGCCCGCTAAATCGTGGTGGGGAACAAAGGTCGTGCAGCCGGCGTTATTCGCTAAGATGTCGATACCTCCGAAGTCGGCAATGGCCGCCGCCACGATACGAGCACAATCAGCGTCGTCACTGACATCACCCTGAACAGTAATAGCGCGTCCTCCCGCCGATACAATGGCATCCTGTGTATCGATGGCACCTTGTTCGGATGTGTTGTAGTTAATGACAACACTGGCTCCCGCACTCGCCAGCTTCATGGCCAGTGCTGCACCCACCCCGGAGCTTGCACCTGTGATTACGGCAACTTTGCCACTAACGTTCATCGCTTTACTCCCTGCAAAAGAAATCCATCCAATAAAAAAGTTTATCGGCTCGGGCGGGCGCACTGTTGAAAACTTGTCCCGGCGGACACCTGTAACCGCACTGTCGATGCGTCCCGATTTGTTGGCACATCATCAAATCGATTGCTGTGCAAACTGTCGCTGACCCACTCGACAGATCAGCGGGTTGCTTTCAGTTACCGCATAATCTCGACTAAGGATCGTACTGACCGTGCGCCAACAACTTTCCATCGCTTCAGGGGTCAAGGTCACCCGCGCCCAACCCCGATGCTCTGATTCCATTGCCACCAGTTCGCTGCTGCTTGCCATCAGCAAAGCTTGAAGCTGCTCGGCGGGTAAGGGAAAGTAATTTTCGATACCCGGACTGGATATACCCGGGCAGCCAACCTCAACACCCACAGGGACCCCTGCGGGATCGCGTAAGTTGAAGGCCCAACCATTGTGGGTATCCCCCGCGACGATGACGGGATTGGTGGCGTCCTCCAACAAGCGGGCAAAGACTCGATCCCGACTGGCAGGATAACCATCCCATGCGTCGAGATTCATGGGTAACTGATATCCCGACAGTTTTACCATGCTGCCGATGTAGTCCCTGCTCCATTCGGGCAGCTCAACCTGGGCGAGCATCTCCTGCGAGAGTGCAGGCATGATGAGCTTACCCATTAGCACCTGCTGACCCACAAACTGCCAGGTCGCACCCCTACTTTTACTTGCAGCGAGCTGATTATTGAACCAGTGATACTGGTCTGCCCCCAGCATCGTCCTCGCTGGATCATTTAAGCGAGCCTCCCGAAACTGCGCCGGTGAAAGCTTGGTTGCCATCAAGTCACGTCGATAATCAAGCTGCTCATCGCGACCCACGAGGCGAGTATCAAGCATAATGATATCGGCGAGGCTCCCTACCTTGAAGGAACGATAAATAGGCCCCTGATCGGTCTGGGCCGGTGTTCTGATCGGCAGCCACTCGTGATACACCCGTCGAGCAATCGCAATCCGCAGCGCAAAATCCCCCTCCCCCTCATTATGATTTTGCGCACCGGCTTTCCACGTGTTGTTTGCCAGTTCATGATCATCCCACACACAAATCCAGGGGTGCGCGGCATGCGCTGCCTGCAAATCGGGATCGGTGCGATAGTGCCCGTAGCGCTGCCGGTAATCCTCGAGGGTAAGAATTTCATGCGTCGGCTGAAGCCCCCGCCCCAGTTCTTCCACGACGACAGGATTGCTATAACCGTCTACAGCGTATTCATAAATATAGTCGCCAAGGTGCATGACCACATCGATCGGCGCCTCGGCGATATCGCGATAAGCATTGAAATAACCCTGTGGATAATTCGAACAAGAGCAAACACCAATTGAAAATCGATCACAGCGGCCCGCCGGCAAGGTTCGCGTACGACCTGGCGGCGAGATCACTCCGCTGAAAATAAATCGATACCAGTAGTGCCTGTCGGGCGTCAGACCCACGGCATCTATTTTGACGGTGTTGTCTCGTTGTGGGTCGGCAATAGCACTACCTTCTGCAACGACGCGCTCAAAGCCGTCGTCACTCGCTACCTGCCAACGCCCTTCGAGGCGCTCCAGCAACCCGCTCGAGGGGAGCACCCGTGTCCAAAGAATGACCCTGTCCGCCAGAGGATCACCACTGGCCACGCCGTGGGTGTAATAGGCGCTGGCTTCGCCATCGATCGCGAACCCGCGAAGGGATGCTGCACCAAACGTGGCTGTTACCCCGCGAATGGCATCTCTACGCCCAACCGTAAATGTCGTCATAGCGCTACCTCGTCAAAAAACCCATATCCTCAGGGAGCATAAGCTATTCCGAGCCACTGTAACCCGTTAAAACAGTTCGCCCGGCCGCATCGTTAGGGTGAATCGAAAGAAGGGGCTGCTCGATACATCAAACTCAATACCATCGGATTCGCCGCCCTCGGAAAATTGCAGACTGCGCATGCCGCCCACCCCCACGCTCAATCCGCCCCACAAACTGCCATACAACCGCCGTTGGTATTCGAGTCCGAGGTCAAACGCATTAAGATCCACTGCGACTTGGCCTGTTCCCCCGTTGATGGCCCAACCCGAACCCGAGTAGAGCCCTCCCAACCCAACAAACCAATCCCGACTGGGCGACCAAATCACCTGGGGCCAGGGCAGGATGCCGCTCACAGTCCAATCAGGGCTAAGCGTCCATGACACACCCACGTAGGGAAGCAGGTAACTTTCCAGAGATGAGGTGCTACCAAACACCCCAAACATCCACCAGATATCTGGATTATGGGTATAACGCGCAAAGGCACCGCCCATGGTTTGCCAGTAACTCTGGCCATTCGGAAGATCCGTGTCGTTATAGAAAGGGAGGACAAAAGCGAGGCCCTGCCATGCTTCATTCACCTGCTTTAAGTACCCCACGCCCAGTGCGGCACTGGTGACCGCGAAGTCATCGAGTTCGAGTGGGTTTTCCGGCTCGAGTGAAAATCGGGTGCGGCCCGCGTACAAGCCCAGAATAAGCGCATCGGTCGACGAGGTAAGAAACGGCAGACCCGCGGCCACGCTGCCGCCGGACTGCTGCATATTGAGCGGCGTACCGGGCTGGTTAAAATCTCTGACGCTAGCCTCATCGTAAACCGCGCCCCCAGCATAGGCCAGAGGGAGAAACGGCGCCTTAGAGCGCGAGCGCGTAAAAACAAGTGATGAGTTTGCAAAGGCCTCGGCTTTGCGATCGACGTACCGGCCCAACCACGTGCGCGGCTCCTCTGTCTCCTGAGGCAAAATAGCCTCTGACTGGAGGCCTTGCGCCACTCCATGAGTCGCGGTCAACGCGACCAGACAAGCAGATAAAAGACGGTACCACCATCTCTCTCGACGCCGCCGACCTTCCTGCCCTACCCTCATTGCCACCCCATCACTTTCGCTCTAGCGCTTTCCCCGCACACAGCCACCACTACCGGCAACGGCCCGAGACAACGCTGAATCAGCAAACTTCTGTTATTGTACGACCTCGCACGCGAGCACCAAACCGCCACGGCCCATTTTCAATGTCTATTGACGTCAACAATTCTCAGGACTCATCCATGCAGCACTCGCCTTGGCGGTTTTGCACCGCACCATGCATGGATTGGACAGATCGCCACTGCCGGTATTTCTGGCGCCAATTATCGCGCCGAAGTCGCGTCTACACGGAAATGGTGACCACGGGCGCCCTGCTGCATGGTGACGTAGCACGCCACCTGCGCTTTAACGAGCAAGAACATCCGGTTGCGTTGCAATTGGGCGGTGCCGAACCGGACGAACTTGCCCAATGTGCCAGACTCGCTGAAGACTGGGGCTATGATGAAGTCAATCTTAACTGCGGCTGTCCCTCTGACCGCGTCCAAAACGGCCGCTTTGGGGCCTGTCTGATGCTGGAGCCCGAGCGCGTGAGGAATTGCATCGCCGCGATGCGAGACGCCAGCTCAATTCCCATCACGGTTAAGCAGCGAATAGGTATCGACGACCAGGAAGACTACAGCATGTTCCGCGACTTTGTAGGCACCGTCGCCTCGGGTGGCTGTTCGGTGTTTATTGTTCACGCGCGTAATGCGTGGCTTCAGGGGCTATCTCCGAAAGAAAACCGCGATATACCCCCCTTAAATTATGACTGGGTGCATCGACTTAAGGAGGACTTTCCCTCGTTAACAGTGGTGCTCAACGGCGGCATCACCTCACTCAAGGAATGCCTTGAGCATCTACAGCGAGTCGACGGTGTCATGCTGGGGCGAGCCGCATACCAAACCCCCTGGCTCCTTGGGGAAGTCGACTCCACCTTATTCGACCTTGCCGACCCCGTGAAAACACGGACAGAGGTGATCGACGCGATGGTTCCCTACGTTGAGAGCCACTTGCAACAGGGCGGCAAGTTACACCATATCAGCCGCCACCTGCTTGGATTGTATTCGCAGCAACCCGGCGGGCGCCAATTCCGTCGAGCCCTAAGCGAAAATGCGCACAAGGATGATGCTACGCTGGACACACTGCTAGAGGCTGTTGAGCTTTGCACCGTTGCCGCGCAGGCTTCCGCAAATCATCAGCGTTCATTGACCACCGACTATGCTTCAGGCGAGAAAGGTACCTTATGAATAAGCTTGATCAACTGAGAACGATGACCGAGGTAGTGGCCGACACCGGTGATATAGACGCCATCACCCGCCTCAAACCCCAGGACGCCACCACCAATCCGTCGCTGCTATTAAAAGCGGCGCAATTACCTCGCTTTGCCGATGCCTTACACGCATCAAAGTCGGGATCGAAATCCGTCGCCGAAGCCAGTGATCAATTTGCCGTCAGCGTTGGCGCTGAAATCGTCACCATTATTCCTGGGCGGATAAGCACTGAAGTTGATTCGCGCCTGTCTTTCGACACCGCCGCCACGATCAAAAAAGCCCAGCAGCTGATTGAGCTTTACGCCAAACGCGGGGTTGATAAGAGCCGCGTGCTGATCAAAATTGCCGCTACCTGGGAGGGCATTCGCGCAGCAGAGACGCTCGAGCGCAACGGCATTAATTGCAATCTCACGCTCCTATTTGGGTTTTCACAGGCGCAGGCCTGCGCCGATGCCGGTGCGTTTCTTATTTCGCCCTTTGTTGGGCGTATTCTCGATTGGTACAAGGCAAACACCGATCTCGCTATCGAAACTGCAGAGCAAGACCCGGGCGTGCAATCAGTCACCCGCATCTATCATCATTACAAAACCCACGGCTACAAAACGGTTGTTATGGGAGCGAGCTTCCGCAATGTCGGTGAAATTGAGGCTCTTGCTGGATGCGATCGACTCACGATCAGTCCCGACCTGCTGGATGCACTAGAGAGCGACGAAAGTGAGTTACCAAGACTTTTAACTAAGGCTGATACGAGTCAACCAGCGCTCCCTCCATTGGCAGAAAGCGAGTTTCGCTGGGATCTCAATGAAGATCAAATGGCCACCGAAAAACTCGCCGAGGGCATACGAAAGTTTACTGCGGACCAAATTGCGCTCGAAAAAATGCTCAGCGAGCTCTAGGTTGCCTCTAGGGTCCTGACCAAATCCTGAAAGGCATCACGATTGGCCTCACTCATGGCCATGAGTGTCTTGTGTGCTTCGATCACGCGCTCTCTAATCTCAGACTCGGTTGATGGATGCGCGGGAATATCATGCGTGTAGCCCTCGCACGCTTCGTTGCGGACGTCAAATAGCTGGGCAAAACCCATAGTCTGTAACAGCCGGTCGATGCCGGGATTGGCGCTGAAAATAGTCGGCCGAAACCCAAATTTCTCGTGGGTTTTGATCGCTAATTTCGCCAACATGCCCAAGGTGGTGCTGTCGAGCCCAGTGGCCCCCGTGACATCCACCCAGACAGAAAGAAACTCTTGATCATTGAACACGCGCTCAAAGTACTCTTCGAGTGCGGTACACATCACCAGCCGCACGTCACCCTCAAGGCGCAGCAAATGCGCACCCTGATTTTTTGCCGCACTAATACGACAGCCAGTCATGCCAACCCTCGCGAAATGAACAGCACGGCGACGTCATCCGGCAGGTGATTTCGATCCACATGGTCCAGCCCCAACCGCTCCCAAAGCTCACTGGGCTTGGCAACGGAGCCCTCAAGACGCTTGAGCAGTGCCGCCTCTTTCTCCAACAAGTCCTTTTCATCCAGCAGCTCCAGTATGCCATCGGATAGCACCGACAGAATAAACTCATCCGGCGTTTGAATCGTGATCGCCTCATAGGCAGCATCGGGCACCAGCCCGACCGGCGGACCTTCACCCTCCAGGTAGTGAATCCCCTCATGGGTAAGCAGTATGGGGAGCGGGAGATGCCCTGCCACGCTGTAGGTAAGTGCACCGGTTTTAAAATTCAAACTTCCCACCACCATCGTGGCGTATTTGTTGAGCTCCAGCTCCAACAGCTCGCTGTTGGCAAGGGAGAGCATCTTCACTGGCGAGGTCACCGTGGTGTCCTGGCGCCGCAGGTAATCTGAGCGTTTGCGGGCGAATAAATTCTTCAGCAGCACTGTCGCAAACGCTGACGAACTGCCGTGCCCCGACACGTCCGCCAGAAAAAACACCACCTGATCGTCGCTGACTTGAAAGTAGTCGGCAAAGTCGCCACTGAGGTAAAGCGATGTGAAGATTTTCTGACTGAACCAAAATCCGTTTACCTGCAGAGAGCCGGAGGGTAGCAGCGCCATCTGTACCTGACGTCCGGCCTGCTGGTCTTGCTGTAACATTCGCAGCGAGTGGCGTAGCTCCTGGTTGGTTTGCTCCAGATTTTCCTTACTTTCCTTAAGCTCACGCTGAAGTCGATGATGCGTGACGCAGCGGCCGATCGCATGTCGCAGCAAGCCGGGGCGTTCCTGCGGCCTGACGAAAAAATCCGCAGCCCCCAGACCCAATGCAGTGGCCATCGAATCCACATCTCTATCCTCGGCGACAACAATGACAGGCACTTGAACGTCGAAATTTCGCATTGCACGGCGCACTGAGGACCAGGACACATTCGATAATCCCGCATTGCAGAGCACACAATCGTAGGGACTGTCCTCACCCAACACACCCTCGATGTCAGGCACCTCAGATAAATAATCAAAACTGAATTGTGGTGCGTCCAATGCCTCGACTAGCAAATCAGCGCGAACCTGCTGGTCATCTACAACCAGAATAGCGCCTTCCTGGGCCTGCAGCTCCATCACTCGAACTCACACTCCATAGGGATCAGAGGTCGTCCTCTTCCCAACCGTCATCAAATTCAGAAAAGTCATCGATAACCTGCCCGTCCGAGATCTGAATGCGGCGCTGCTGTAGGTACGCATCACGTAGAAAGATATACTGATCGCCAGAAAGTAACTCATCGGCACCCAGCAGCCCCGCACGCAGGTCCACTAAATTGAACACTCGCAATCCCCAAGCGGGTTCCGAATCGCCAAGCTGGCCGAGGGGCGAGGCGTAGGCATCAAACGCGGTGCCCACAGAAGAACGGAGCGTGCGCGGCCCCAAAAATGGCACCATCACAAACGGTCCTTGTGGGACGCCCCATATCGCCAGCGTGTGACCAAAATCAGTTTGATACTGGGGGACCCCCAATTTTGACGCGACGTCAAACAGACCAAAAATGCCAACGGTTGAGTTGATGATGACGCGCCCCACATTTTCGAGGCCTTGATCGACACGACCCTGCAAAAAGCCATTGAGGGCTCCATTGACATCAAGAAGGTTGTTGAAGAAGTTATTAACGCCCACGCGTCCGAACTCGGGCATGATGTAGGCATAGCCTTGCGCCACCGGTTTTACGAGATAAGCGTCGGCCGTGTTATTGAAACTGTAAATCGATCGGTTAAAGGATTCCCAAGGATCTTCACTGGCGTGCAGAGGGGGGGCGAAATATCCCACCAACCAAAATCCCAAAACGATTATGCGATGTTGCATTTCTGACCTCTACCCACTGAGTGTCACTGAGCTTCGCTGACCCGGCGCCATCCATCGCCAACCGTACCAGAGCGACGGCCGCGAGGCGATGACCCTTTATGGGGAAAATGTGGGGAAATCCGCACTGATCTCCACACCCCTGTCCTGTCCTGCACTACCCTGCTCAGCCCGGCAGCTAATCTATCGGGGGTTGGCCGTGAGCCACCCGAGGACGCGCTGCCACTGCTCATCGAGACGCTTGACTGAAACAGGTATCTTGGTTCCAAGCTGCTGCGCAAACAGCGAAATACGAAACTCCTCAAGCATCCATCGGTACTGAGAAGCGACATCGCTCAGCACTAGCAGGCCGGGATAACCTACTAACTGCTCGTCCAATCGATCAGTTGCACTGGCCATCAGCGTCATGTTCTTCTGATCCTTCGCATAGAGGCCACTGAGGCGCTCAACCCGATAGGTGATTCCCTTGGCGTACCGAGGGTATTGCTCAAGCCAAATCCACGGAGCAAGTGACAGGCTGCCGGGTGCAAACAAGCCATCAATTTGGCGATCCACGTCTGAACGGCTATCCGCATAGTCGTTGGCGCCGTAGCGCTGCAGATGGGCTTTCGCTGCAGCGAGCGGACGCAGTGCCGTCAGTATCAGACGCTCGAGCTCCTGCGCTTTGGACACCCACCGACCTTTTGAGGCTGCCAGCAGGGCATTAAATTCCTCCTCGGATCGCGGTAAGGGGCCCTCGTGTAGATTCAACAGAGCCACCTTACACATCTCGGCCACCAGGTCATTGCGCGCCAGACCGCATCCCGCCAAGGCCAAGGCCGCTTCATTACTCGACAGCAGCTGTTTGCGCAGGGTTTTTACCGTCTGAGCACTGCGCTTCATCACCAAGGCAGCCACGCCATCCCGATGAGCGACCATCGCCTCTGCCTGATAGTCCAACAGCTCGACCGCAATGCGCTCACCATAATCAACAACCGCGGGGAAAGAAACCACCTTCATTCCTGCGGCCTGTGATTTCCACTGGGCGGGCAAGGCACCAAAGTCCCATCTCTCAACCTGATCGCGACGGGGAAAATCCGAGGCAGGCGTCACTCCAGCGCCTGCCGCTGCTTGCCTGAATTGAGCGACGAGCGCAGCCATATCCCGACTTTCCGCCAGTAACCGCCCGCGTTCATCGACCACGCGTATGTTCATCTGATAGTACTCGTCAAGCGTGTCTATCGACCAATCTGCACTGGGAATGCGTAGGCGCCGCTTGGTGGACAAGGCCTTGCCGAGTGCCTCAGTTAGCGGCACGTCGTCGGGCTTCATTTCCGCTAACAGGTCATCCACCACATCCGGCACCGGCACTAATTGTTTGCGAAGTTGCTTGGGCAGACCTTTGACAAGCGCAATGCATTTCTCCCGGAGTAAGCCGGGAACAAGCCACTCAAACCGGTAACGCGGCGCCCTATTGAGCAATGCCAGCGGCACGGTTACTGAAACCCCATCGCGATCTTTTCCGGGCTCGAACCGATAGGTAAGTCGGTAGAGGTTGTCTCCCCATTCTAATGCTGAGGGAAACTGCTCGAGGAGTTCGCTGCCGGGGTCGCGGGTGAGAATGTGGGACCTTGCGAGACGTAACTGCTTGTCGGCGTTGGGCTCTGCGCGCAGCCATTTTTCTAAGGTCCCGGCACTGACGCAGTCAGCTGGAATTCGCTCGTCGTAGAACTGAAACAGCGCCTCTTCATCGACTAGCAAGTCTTGCCTGCGCACCCGGGACTCCAAATCCTGAACCCCGCGTATTTGAGCCATGTTTGCCTTAAGAAAATCCGGCGGCGACTTGTAATTGCCTGTGACGAGCCCCTCCCGAATGAACAGCTGGCGAGATTCCTCAGGGGCAATATCACCAAAATGAACCCGGCGACCATCGCTGATGATCAGGCCAAACAGGGAGACCCGCTCCGTGGCCATCACCCGCCCAGAGCGCTGCTGCCAAGCCGGCTCATAGTAGTGCCGCTTAAGCAGATACGGGTTGGTTTTCAGCAGCCAGTCCGGCTCAATCGCTGCACACTGCCTCGCAAAAACCTTCGTTGTCTCAACGATTTCCGCGGCGACGACCCACTTTGGGGGTTTCTTGAACAAACGCGATCCCGGGAAGATTTGCACCTTTCTATTGCGGGCAGCATTGAATAGCCGGCCCTCATCCTGCTGCGCAATCTGTCCCAAAAATCCAGCCAGTAGCGCCCGATGCACCCCCTCATAGTGGTGCTCATCGGGCAGGTTGGCGCGCACCTTGTATCCCAGCTGTCGACTCGCTACGACGAGCTGGCTGTGGATGTCTCGCCACTCCCGAAGCCGGAGATACGATAAAAACTCCTGCTTAAGGCGCTTGCGAAACTGATTTTGACTCAGAGCTTGGCGCTGATCCTCGACGTACTTCCATAAATTTACCCAGCTGAGGAAATCCGAGGCTTCGTGCTGAAAGCGTGCGTGTGCCTGATCAGATTGAGCCTGCTTTTCCGACGGCCGTTCCCGCGGATCCTGCACCGACAGCGCGCTAACAATCACCAGCGTTTCGGTTAACGCGTTGTGCTCCCCCGCCTCCAGGATGATGCGGGCGAGTTTGGGGTCAATCGGAAGGCGCGCCATTTTTCGTCCGAGACCGGTCAACTTGCCGCGCTCAGAGACTGCCCCAAGCTCCTCCAACAGTTTGTAGCCCTCCCGAATCATTGACGCCTCAGGCTTGTCGATAAAGGGGAACGCGCCGACTTTGCCGAGCCGCAACTCAAGCATTCGCAAGATGACCGCCGCCAGATTGGTGCGGAGAATCTCCGGATCAGTAAACTCGGAACGGGCGAGAAAATCCTCTTCGCTGTAAAGGCGAAAGCACACCCCTGCGGCTACGCGACCACACCGCCCTTTACGTTGATTGGCACTGGCCTGAGAAATTTTCTCGATGGGTAGTCTCTGCAAGCGGGACCGGTAGTTGTAGCGACTGACTCTGGCCGTACCAGTATCGATAACATAGCGAATACCAGGCACCGTCAAAGACGTCTCCGCCACATTGGTAGCCAGTATGACGCGCAACCCAGCACCGCTAGGGTTAAAGACCCGATTCTGTTCTGTGGCGCTCAGCCTAGCATAGAGCGGCAAAATCTGACGGTGCTCGCCACCCCGCAACTTTCGCGAGAGCTCACGTATCTCGCGCTCGCCGGGCAAGAACACAAGCACGTCGCCGCGGGGACCAAACTGCTCTGCCTCGATATCATCGAGGAGTCGGAGTACCTGCTCTGACGCAACCTCATCCTGTTCCTCATCCCCACCAACATAATGGACCTCCACCGGATAGGTGCGGCCTGAGACCTCGACAATCGGTGCGCCTGAAAAATGCGCTGAAAACCGCTCAACGTCGATTGTGGCGGAGGTCACAATAACCTTGAGGTCGGGTCGTCTGGGAAGTAATTGCCGTAAGTAGCCCAAGATAAAATCGATATTCAAGCTGCGTTCGTGGGCTTCATCGATGATCAGGGTGTCGTACTGCCGGAGCTCTTTATCCCGCTGGAGCTCATTCAGCAAAATACCGTCGGTCATCAACTTGATGGCAGTCTGGTCGGATACCGAATCAGTAAACCGGACCTGATACCCCACAAGCCCCCCGAGAGGCGTATTGAGCTCATCGGCGATTCGCTGGGCCACGTTTCTGGCCGCCAATCGCCTTGGCTGGGTATGCCCGATGCGAGCGCTGCGACCACGACCGAGCTCCAGGCAGATCTTGGGAAGCTGGGTGGTTTTCCCCGACCCTGTCTCCCCAGCAATGATCACCACCTGATGATGCGAGATGGCCTCGGCGATCTCCGCTCGTCGCTCGACAACAGGCAGCTCCGCCGGAAAATTAAGTAACTTGGGAATAGCCCGATGCGACGGTGCCTGATTGGCCAGTGAAGTGCTCATCGCAAACCCCAGACTTACCGCATCTCACCAGCACTGACGCGGCGCGTCAGGACGCGTCCCTCAGTTCCCGGCGCAAAATCTTCCCGACGTTGGTTTTAGGAAGCTCATCCCGAAATTCCACCAATCGGGGGACCTTGTAAGCGGTCAAATGTTCGCGACAATAGTTTTTCACCACGTCTTCTGTGAGCGACTTATCCCGCGCCACCACAAACATCTTGACTACCTCTCCACTCACCTCATCGTTCACCCCCACGGCGGCGCATTCGAGGACCCCCGGATGCTTGCTGAGCACATCTTCAAGCTCATTCGGATAGACGTTGAAGCCCGAGACGACGATCATATCTTTTTTGCGATCCACGACGCGCAGATAACCATCGGACTGAATGACGGCGACATCACCGGTTGCAAACCAGCCGTCAGCCGTTATCACCTCAGCCGTTGCCTCAGGGCGCTGCCAATAGCCTTGCATCACCTGAGGACCCCTAATGCACAGCTCACCAGCCTGTTCCAAGCCCAACGGTTCACCGCCGTCGTCGATCACTCGAACTTCTGTCATCGGTACGGGCAAACCAATGGTGCCAATCTGTTGGGCGCCCCCGGGATTGCTGGTGGCAACAGGGGACGTTTCCGTCAAGCCGTAACCTTCAGATACCGTGCACCCGGTGAGCTGAGTCCACTCGGCAGCCGCTGCCGCCGTGAGTGCCATTCCCCCGGAAAGCGTGACCTTGAGTGCCGAAAAATCGAGTTGCCGAAACCCCGCGTTGTTGCACAGAGCCACAAAAAGGGTATTCAAACCACAAAATAGGCGCGGCCGGTACTTGGCAAACGCTTTCACTACCGAATCTAGATCCCGAGGATTCGGGATAAACACCGTTTGGGCGCCAACGTAGAGGCTGTATACCGACGCTGTGAACGCATAGATGTGATACACGGGCAGAGGTTGCATAAAAACATCCCCGGCACCGGTGAGCTGATGCGAGGCGAAGAATGCATCGCACTGCATGACATTCGCCACCAGGTTGCCGTGGGACAGCATGGCCCCTTTTGCGACCCCCGTTGTGCCCCCTGTGTACTGAAGCATCGCGAGGTCCTCGGCCCGCGCGTTGACAGGCGTCAAGGCAAGGGTACTGCCCGCCTTTAGCACTGCCCGCAGTGACAGGGCGCCGGGTATCACAAACGGAGGCACTAGTTTTTTAACGTGCTTGGCAACAAAATTAATCAACTGGCGTTTCGGCGCGGGGTGAAGGTCTGCTAATTCGGTGATGATGACCTTTTCGACCGGTGTCCTTGGAAGGACCAGAGACGCATTGCGCGCCACATTGGCTTGCACCACCAACAGCTTGACGCCGGCGTCATTAAATTGGTGCTCGACTTCCCGCTCGGTGTAGAGAGGGTTGGTGTTCACCACGACCATCCCGGCGCGAAGGATGCCCAGCACAACCACCAGGTACTGAATTAGATTCGGCATCTGCACCGCGACACGATCCCCGGGTTTTAGGCCCGATTCCTGCTGCAACCATGCCGCAAAGTGCCTCGTGAGGACGTCTAAGTCTCCGTAGGTGAGGTCATGACCCAAACTTGTACAGGCCTTACGCGCGCTGTGCCGCTCAAAGGCGTCTTCAAACAGCGCCACGATATTTGGAAACCGCACCGTGTCCACATCTGTCGCGATGCCAACTTGCTTAAGCGCGCTTTGGATAACCTGATTTAATTCACTCTGACGCACAAAAACTCCCTCGCATAACCGCGTGTGGGTACTCCCCCGCGACCCTTGGTGGCACCCAACCTGTCATTACTAGCCTTTCAGCAACGGTGACAACTATTAATCAACGGATACAACTACCGCCTGTGGACTGCTATTCTAACGCGATAACAAACCAATCAGAGTCCACCCCATTTTGAGGTAACCCCCATGGAAGCAGCCACTCAAATCACCAACCTCACCATCGACGAAATTAATGTCGGTGACAGCGCCAGCTACAGCAGGCTCGTCACCGAGCGAGAGGTTGAGCTGTTCGCCGCGGTTTCCGGCGACCACAATCCGGTTCACCTTGACCCCGAATATGCCGCGACCACTCAGTTCGGTGAATGTATCGCCCACGGCATGCTCACGGGAGCCTTTGTGTCGGCTGCCATAGCCATGGAGCTACCGGGGCCCGGGACCATTTATCTGGGGCAAAACCTGCAGTTCAGAGCGCCAGTGCTACTGGGAGATACGGTCACTGTTTATCTTGAAGTGATCGAAAAACACGACACCAAGCCTTGGCTTAAATTGTCGACCACAGTAAAGAATCAGGATGATAAGGAAATTGCCCGAGGCGAAGCGTCAGTGATGGCGCCCGCGAAAAAGGAGACCGTCACTGTCGTGCCCCCGCCAGCAGTTCAACTGCTGGATGACGCCGAGGCAAACTGACCAGGATCCACATATACCAGTCTCAAGGTTACGATCGGCCGCGACGGGTCCGGTCTGATCCCGAGCATCAGGGTGTTCAGCATGCCATCGTGGGTGGTGGCACCAACGCAGCCAATAAGATTAAGGCCCACCTCCTCCTCAGTAGCGTCCGCTGGCGAGTCGATCGGCTTAAAAACGGGCAGGCTCTTTTCCGCGCGTAAATCATCCGCCAGCTGCGCCACCAAGGCCATCACACCGTCGCGCCAGGCCGAAAAGTTCAGCGTCCCATTGAAGGCCGTTGCATCCATCGATAAATCCATACGAACAGTGCCGCCGTCCTCCATTTTTAAGGTAGTCAAACTCACGCGACGATTGGCTTCGAGCTCCCGAAAAATTCGCTTGGCACTCGTGCGCTCAGCTTCGAGGATGCCCTGATTGAGCAAATTGGCAGCGACGGTGGCTAGCTGGTTACTGTCTAAGACCTTCTCTTTTTTCATGAGGTGACCCGTGGGGAAAAAACCTATTGTAACCGCTCTTTCAAACGAAGTGCGCCCGGCAAATCCCTCAATTCTGTTAAGCTGGTTCACCCAGTAATTGACCTCTCAGCCGTGATCTCAAGAGATAACCAACCCTGGACGCCCGCACCCAGCCCCACGCTGGACTGGGCTGTCAGCGGTGCTCCCAGAAACGTCGAATTCGACGACATTTACTACAGCACAGCGGATGGCGTTGAGGAAAGCCGGTACGTGTTTCTTGAGGGCAGCCGCCTTAATCGCCATCTTGATGACCGTCCAGGGCGCGACGCCTGCCTCGTCGAAACCGGCTTCGGAACGGGCCTCAACTTTGTGGTCACCGCCCAGCACTGGCTCGAATCGAGCGCCGCCAACCAATCCGGGGCTCGGCCAAAGCTGCACTACATCGGCATCGACTCGTGCCCGCTCACCCCGGAGCAGGCACGATCTATTGCAGCAACATGGCCCGAGAACATGAATCTCAGCGGTCCGCTGTTAGCCAACTGGCCAGCATCGGTTCGTGGATGCCACCGACTGCATTGGCCAGACCAGCACATCACGCTGGACCTGTGGTGGGAGGATGCACTCGCCGTACTCGAAGAATTAGTCGAACGCCGCCAGCGCTGGGTGGACTATTGGTATTTGGACGGGTTTGCCCCCGCTAAAAATACCGACTTGTGGAGCCCTGTGCTTTATGACCACATGACGTCATTGAGTGACACTAACGCAAGGGTTGCAACCTTCACCGCTGCGGGGGACGTCAGACGCGGCCTAATCGCCGCCGGGTTTTCGGTCGACAAGCGTCCGGGGTTTGGTCGCAAGCGCGAATGCCTCTCCGGCCGCCTCATGACGCTACCTAATCCATCCAATCTGGCAACCGACCTATCTGCGACGATCGCACCAACAATAGACGTCCAGGAAAATCGGCAGCGCCTCCGTAAAACCAGCCCTTGGGATCTCAATCCGGCACCCATAAAACCTCATCACGCGGTGGTCGTGGGTGCCGGATTATCTGGGGCCTTTGTTGCCCGCGCCTTAGCAGATCGCGGGGTAAGGGTAACCGTCCTTGAAAGCGACTACATTGCCTCGGGCGGCTCCTCTAATTTACAGGGAATTACCTACACCCGGCCTTCCAAACGCTTCTCCGCGCTGAGTGATTTTGCGATCGCCAGTTATCTGCATGCCACGCGCCTCTACAGCCAGCTACTTAACGAAAACGCTTCGGACCTTAGGCCGGCCGGGTCTGCATTACGAGGCGGGATTGATGGCAGCCAGTGCGGCTATGTTCAGCTTTCTGATGATCACCAAACCCTCGACTACCTGGGACAGTTTGTCGATAGCCCCCTGCCGTTTAGGTGCATGAATAGCGAACAGCTGACCCAGTTACTGGGCGTGCCCTGCGAATCTTCCGGCCTGTGGTTTCCCGACGCCTGCTGGCTAAATCCAGAAGCTGTTTGCCGCGAACGGCTAAGCCACCCAGGGATTTCGGTCTTGGAGCAACATCGAGTGGACACACTATCGACCGACGGAAACGCATGGCGAGTCGGCTGCGAATCTACAGAACTCGCTTGCGACGCCGTAATATTAGCCTCGGCACAGGAACTGACCGCCCACCCCTGGACCGACTGGCTTCCGCTCCAAGTCATTCGGGGCCAGACTACACATCTCCCGGCCTCGTCGCTGGCACATACGCCTCAGATAGCGATTTGTCATGAAGGCTACCTGCCGCCGCCACGCCAAGGCATCCACTGTATGGGGGCGAGCTATGGACCCAATGACCACGCTCTCGATGAACGCCCGAGCGAACACGCCCAAAATATGCAAAAGCTGCAGAAAGCATTGCCGGGTTTGCGCGCAGACTATGATTTGGCCACCTTAAAAGGCCATGTAGCCTTGCGATGCACCACCGCAGATTACCTGCCCGTTGCTGGGCCGGTTCCCGATCGCGAGTCCTTCAATAGGCACTACAAGGCGCTTGGTGGACGAAAAACCGCTGTTATTGATGGGCCCCGCCCCCACCATTCCCAATTTATGGCTGATTGGCGGTCTGGGTTCGCGAGGGTTGACGGCTGCGCCGCTAGCGAGTGAAGTGCTCGTGAGTCAACTGTGCGGCGAACCCCCCCCGGTAAACCGACAGTTGCACCGAGCCCTGTCACCCGCCAGGTTCTTGGCGCGAGGCCTAATTCGAGGAGCACCACTGTGAAAGCCCGCTTGACCACGCGCGTAAAGCGATACTCGCCGACGCATGGAATCAAGACAATCCGCGAGCAGCCCGCTCGTCGTAGTATTGCTCTGGACGTTCGTCATCATCGGCGTCGATGTGTCTCATGCCGCCAACTCGGATACGGCGACGGTCCCCTGGTATCGAGCCCGCATCGTCGCGCATAAGCCGTTCCCTCGGGAAAATTTCACTCAGGGATTGGAAATCGTCGCAGGCGAGCTCTATGTCAGCTCAGGCCTGTATGGCAAATCGGCGGTTCGCGTTTATCGGTGGCCCGACATGGTGCTCGAGAGAGACACCCTGTTGCCAAAACAGTTTTTTGCCGAGGGTCTCACCCTCATCAATGAATCGCTTTATGTTCTCACATGGCGCGAGGGTCGGCTGCTCCTTCTCGACCCCAAGACCCTCCAGGTGAATGGGGCGATGCAGTATGGAGGCGAAGGATGGGGCCTCACACATCACGGTAATACCCTATGGCTATCAGATGGCTCCAACCGGCTCACCAGACTGGACCTGAGCACGCCAACCCCAACCGTAAGCACTATCGAGGTAACCCTTGCGGGCAAGGCGCTGCGCAGGCTCAACGAGCTCGAATGGGTCGACGGGGAAATTTGGGCGAATGTCTGGCAAACCGACACCATCGCCCGCATTAACCCCAGCACGGGTACCGTTACCGGAATGATCGACGCGCAAGGCTTGCTGCAAGCCGATGACCGACTGCGGGACACCGATGTCTTGAACGGCATAGCGAGGGATCCGGAAACGGGGCAGGTGTGGGTTACCGGCAAACGCTGGCCAAAAATGTTCCAAATTGTTCTCGAAGCACAGAACTAAGCGCGTCAAATCGTTACAATAAGTCTTACTTTGCCAATTTTCGAGCCAAGGGTTTTCATGGAAACAGCAACCGATACACAGGCGCAAAACAATCCTTTCATCCTAAAACGCAGTACGCCTATTGCCGCTCTAAATTTGACGGTGGAAGAATACGAACACCCGGATACGGGCGCCGTCCATTTGCATCTAGGCTGTGAAAATAGCGAAAACGTTTTCATGGTCGCCTTGCGTACCGTGCCGCAGGACTCAACCGGCGTCGCACACATCCTTGAGCACACCGTCCTCTGTGGCAGTGAGCGCTACCCTGTCCGCGATCCGTTCTTCATGATGTTGCGGCGCTCGCTCAACACCTTTATGAACGCCTTCACCAGCTCTGACTGGACTGCCTATCCCTTCGCCACCCAGAACACAAAAGATTTTTCGAACTTATTATCGGTCTATCTCGACGCCGTCTTTTTCTCTCGGCTCGACCCACTGGACTTTGCCCAAGAGGGGCATCGCGTGGAATTTGAGAAAGATGAGGTCAACGGAAAAGATACGCTCGTATTTAAAGGCGTTGTCTTTAATGAGATGAAGGGCGCGATGTCGTCCACATCCTCGATTCTCTGGGACAAGCTGTGCTATGAGCTGTTTCCGACTAACACCTACCACTTCAACAGTGGCGGAGATCCGGAAGCGATTCCGGATTTATCCTATCAGCAACTGCGCGACTTTTACGCGCGTCACTACCACCCAAGCAATGCGATCTTTCTTACCTTCGGCGATATTCCGGCCGCGTTACATCAGCGTGACTTTCAGGAACTCGTCTTAAAGCGGTTTTCACGTAGCAACGAAAGTGTCGAGGTTACCCTTGAGCAATTATTTTTGACCCCCCGAGTTGCCGAGCACGATTATGCCGTGGACGCATCGGAGGGTCTCGCGAAGAAAACCCACCACGTCATGGGTTGGAAACTCGGAGAGAGCGCTGACTTAACAGCTATGCTTGAAGCGCAGGTGCTCTCGGCTGTGCTGATGGAGAACAGCGCATCGCCGCTTATGCACTACCTCGAAACCACCGAGTTAGGCTCGGCACCCTCACCGCTCTGCGGGGTGGAGGAATCCATGCGGGAAATGGTTTTCTGCTGCGGGATCGAGGGCAGTAGCCCTGAAGTAGCTGCGCAATTCCAGCAGGAGGTCCTCGGCAAGCTCAAGGAAGTCGCAGACTCTGGGCATCGCAGAAGATCGACTTGAAGCAATATTGCATCAAATCGAGCTTAGTCAGCGAGAACTTACCGGGGACGGGATGCCCTACGGGCTTAATCTGATGTTGCGCGGGCTTGGTGCCGCTGTACACGGAGGAGAACCCGGTCGCTGCGCTGGACTTAGATCCGGTGTTGACAACTATTCGCGACCGAATCAAGGATCCGAACTACATCCCCGGACTCGTCCGAACACTCCTGCTAGAAAACAATCATCGGGTCACCCTCACGGTCAAGCCCGATGGTGATCTGTCCGCCCAAGCGCAGCTGCGGGAAAGTGAGCGACTGGCGGCAATCGATGCGGGCATGACATCCGACGAGCGCAAGAATGTGATCGACCCTCGCGGAAAAACTCAGGCAGCGTCAAGCGCAGGTTGACGATCCCAACGTCCTTCCCCGAGTCACGCTGGCAGATATACCGGCGTTGTTGCCCGAGCCCACTTGTCATCACAACAACGCAGATAACACCAAGAGTTGGCGCTACCCCACAGGGACAAATGGGATCGTATATCAACAATGGGTGAAGCCCTTGCCATCCCTCTCAGCGACCGAATCAGACCAATTGCCGCTGCTAACTGGACTGCTCACCGAGGTCGGGATTCGTAATTCAAGCTACCATTGCGGTGCAAGATCGACAGTCGGCTACAGTGGGTTCAATCAACGCTGCGACGTTGACCCGCAGTGACCGTCTTGATGAGCAACAGTGCTCCGCCTATTTTTTGCTTTCATCGAAAGCGCTGGCGAACCGCAGCAACGCGCAAGTTGGCTTGATGGAAGACACACTTTGTGGCGCGCGCTTTGACGAGGGAGCGCGAGTAAAAGAGTTAGTCAATCAGATCAGGGCCCGCCGGGATCAGTCAATTACGGGCAGTGGCCATAGCCTAGCCATGACAGCAGCGACTGCAGGTATGAGTCCGCTAGCCCTGCGCAGTCACCGACAAGGCGGGCTGGAGGGGATCCGCAGACTTCGACTGTTGGACGATAGCCTGGGCAATGACAGCGCGCTGCAAAGGTTATTGGCAGAGCTGGCTATCCTCCATCAAAAAATCAGCGACGGGTCGGACTTTCAAGCCGCGGTTATCGCAGACCCAGACCATTTGATAGCGGCTGAGACGGAAGCCAGAAAAGCGCTAATCGCGATACCAAAACAACAGATCACCGAGCCATTCAGTGCCGACCCAGTGCGGGAAATGCGGCGGGAGTGCTGGGTGGCCAACACCCAGGTCAATTTCTGCGCCAAAGCCTATGCGACGGTACCGAGTGGGCACCCCGATGCTCCGGCGCTAACTGTGCTTGCAGCATTTCTACGCAACGGGTTTCTCCATCGCGCGATCCGCGAGCAGGGAGGTGCCTATGGTGGAGGCGCGAGCCAGGATGGCAACATCGGTGCCTTTCGTTTCTTTTCCTATCGCGACCCTCGACTCGAGGGCACGCTAGGAGACTTCGATCAGTCCATTCGGTGGCTGCTCGAAACCAAGCACGAGCCCGCGGCGCTAGAGGAAGCCATTCTCGGAGTGGTTGGCAGTATGGACAAACCCGGCTCACCGGCTGGGGAAGCCAAGAAGCATTTCCATGAAACGCTCTTCAACCGAACGGTGGAGGACCGAGCCACATTCCGCGCCGGCATTATCGGCACTACCCTTGATGATCTGCGGCGCGTCACAGAAACCTATTTAGCAGACAGCGATGCCGCCAGCATTGCGGTAATCACTAACGCCAAGCTCGCGTCAGATAATAAAAACCTATTGAATGACCTTGGCCTGGCTAGATGTGAATTGCTCTGAGCACTCGATGTAGATTGCTTTGACCGCTTAATAGCGCGTGATCCCGTATCACCCGTGAATGGAACTGAGTGTAATCACCACCACCGAGATCAACGGGTCACTGACTATGTCGGCGATACGCAACTCGCGATAGCCCATCGCTGGATCAAATACGAGCTCAGGGCTCACCAGCACCACATAATGTGGGCGCTCACCGCTCGCCAGCAACACCGTGGTGGGAAAAACGAGCTGATCGACGCCGGCGGGGGTCAGCCAGTGGCCCGCGCCGGTAAAGCCGAACGCCCGTGCTGCAAACAAGAAATCGGCAACGCTGTATCCCCGCTCCCTCGCACGGTTCTCGGCCGAGCCCACCCGGGAGGCCAATAGATCTTCCAAACCCTCCTCGGTGGCCCCAACAGACTGGGTTGCTAGCCAGAAGCGCAGCGCGGCGAGTGCGCAGGTATTGCCCTTTCGCTGCCTGAATTCCTGAGCGTTCTCTATGGGGAACGGCCGCACTCCGGGCGCGACTAGTCGCGCTAGACCAATCCGGTGCCTCTCCACGGCCTGCCCGATTTCGTACGAGCCCGGAGCAAGCGGCGCCGCAGCCGCCGCTGGAAGCACCAGAGCGACCGCCAGCCTTATGCTAACGCCGGAAAGCACCGCTACCCTTGCTTGCCACTTCGCCACTACACTACATGGATTTACCGCAGCGTACTTGGCCGCACAAAGATGCTTTAGGGTAAATCGTAGCTAGGCTCTTGCGGAGCGTAGTAAGGAACGTAAACCCCCCAATAAAAGCCCATCAACGCCATGTCTAGACCGGCGATACCCAAAGCGACACCAAGTGGTGCAAGCCCGCCTCGAAGGGTTTCCAGCTGCACTGGGTCAAGTGCCAGCAGCTGATTTTGGGGTTGTTTAACCTGCTCAAACCCTTCGGATTGATATTCATCCCGTGATGCCCCAAGCGCTGTTACCGAGGCAAATAGCAGGGATATTACGGTTGTTGTTAATACAGTAACTCTCATCGACTTCTCCTTGTCTAAAAGATTGCTTGATAGGGGCTGCTTCGTGAGGCTGCTATCGCCAGAAATCGCTCATAGCGCCGAGGAGGCAGACGGAAGAACAATATGACGCACCCACCCCGGGAAGAAGGCTTTACCGAACTAAAGTTATACAGTGGTCACTGGGGATTGCTGATTAAGACCCTTCAAACAATAACGTGGGCTAAAAGCTGCTGATATCCGCCGCACTCAGAGGTGCCGTCAAAGAACCCCCGCTGCTTTAACAGCGAACGCAAGGCCGGCAAGTGATAACACGGTACGCCGGGAATCAGGTGATGCTCAAGATGATAATTGACAAAGCTGGGGGCAATGAGGAACCGCTGCCAACGGGGGGCATCAACGGTGCGGGTATTGTTACGTGGATCGGGGTCATAAAGGTTGGGGACCGCCGCATGTTCCGAAATCTGACGAAGACGAATAATAAGCATGTACGTTGTCATGAAAGTGGCAAACCACAGCCACCAGGTCCATCCAACCCCGGCGAGAGACAACAAGAGAAAAAGCACAACCTGCACCATCAGCTGTTTCAGCAATAGCGTGCGACTCGATGAACTACCCAATTCCATATTGCCAGCGCCACCGCGGGCTAGACTTACCAGCAGCTTGAGTCCGGTCTGGCCGGTCAAGTCACGCGTAATTTTCCGGCGCAAACTCGTGCGTGAAATCGGATAGGCCACGTAGTTGGGGAGATCGGGATCGTTGACCGTGCCGGCAAGGCGGTGATGTTGCAGGTGACCCTCGGCATAAGACGATAAATTCCCAAGCGTCGGGAGCGCACATAGCCATTGTCCAACCCACCGGTTGGCACCCGCGCTTGAGAAGAGCGTGCCGTGGCCTGCCTCATGCATCAGAACGGCCAGGCTAAGCTGTCGACCGGGCAACAAGACAAATACCAGCGCTATAGTCAGCAGATTGGGGAAGTAGCCCGCGGCGAGCAATAAAAGGAAAATGAGCGCCCACGTTCGCGCCACTAGCAGCGCGGCATAGCTGTTTCGACGCCGTAAAAGCTGCATCTTCTCCTGGGCGCTAATCCAGCGCGATGATCCTCCCTTCTGCGAGCGGGCTGAAAAACCACTGCCCAGCGCGAATTCAGCTGCGATTGTCACAATGCAAAGCACCCTCCCTATGACTTCCGCGCCATTGTGACCGAGAGGGGCTGTTACTGTCATCAACAGTCCGCTCCGTCATCAGGCATCCTGACCGGCAAAACATTTATAACGCCACTCAGCTCATGAAGGATTGGAAAGGTAGTTAGTTTCGCTCAACGTTGCCAGCGACTGTCCAAGATTGCTAATAATTTCTCTTGAATTAGCAAGCCACTGGCCTCATCTTCATGGTCGATTGTTCTAGGAGATTTCTCGTGCTCACTACTTTTCGGCGTTACGCCCTCCCTCTGGCGGCCACTATTGCTTTAGTCGGCTGCGCTTCGGGAGCAAAAAAGAATGAAGAGGCGCTCGCCGAGGCGATGCCCAATAAAACGTCAAGTTTTCGCAATATGAACACCTACCCCGGTAATGTCACATGCGGTGAATATTTGGACCGGGATTATCAAGGGTTCCCGGAGTTCAAGTCATTTGTCGTCATCGACACCGTGGCAAACATGCGTCCCACGAAGCTAGACGTCAGTATCTTCTGCAGCGACAACCCTAAAGCGGCTCTGAATGACGCGTTAAACGTTGATTTTGATGCGCAACAAGCGTCAATCATGGCCATCATGCAAGATTTCGCCGTGCTGGAATCGACACTTGCAGCCTATGAAAAGGACAACCGCCAGTTCCCAATGACGGACCAAGGACTGGCAGCCCTCGTTACCCCCACCACGGTGGGCAAACCCCCTCGTAATTTCCCGGAGGGAGGTTATTTATCCAGTATTCCTGTTGATCCCTGGGGCAAGGACTATATCTATCAGTGCGAGCCCTTCGGCGGCATCAGGATTATGTATAAACTCCGGTCACTTGGAGCGGATGGAAAGATCGGTGGCGAGGGCGAGAACGCCGACATCAACTACAGTCATATGAAGTACTACACGCACGTCGCCGACCTGTAGGCCCTTGCTTGCTTAATACTGATTCACGGATTAGAACGGAAACGCCCAGGGAAGCACGGTCAACACGGTTAACGAGTATGCCACCGACACGGGTAGGCCGAAACGCAGGTAGTCCCGCTTGTGGTAACCCCCGAGGTTTTGCACCATCAGGTTAGTGGTGTAGCCGTAGGGTGTGAGAAAGGAGGCGCTCGCACCGAAAGCCACGCTCATAATAATAGGCATCGGATCGACCCCCGCGCTCTGCCCCAAGGCCCATGCTAGGGGAAACATCAGTGCCGCCGCCGCATTATTGGTCATCAGCTCTGTCAGCGCCAAGGTCAAAAAATAGACGGCCGCCAGCAGTGCAAACGGTGACAGCAGCGACAACCACGGCTGCCCCCAGGCAACCAGCGTTGCTATCGCACCGGTGTTATTGATCGCCTGGGCAATCGCGAGCGCCGAGGTGATTATCAGCCAAAGCTCCCAGGGAAATCGCCGCCTCAGCTCCGTCGTACGTACAGCGCCAGTCAGCAACATAATCCCCAACGTCAGCGCCAAACCTTTTAACAGCGAGAGCACGCTAAGAGCGGCTAACGTCAACATCAACCCAACCCACAACGTTAAACCGATAGACAGGCCGCTCGGCATAGACCGCCCCTCAATATCGGTATCAACGAGCAAAAAGTTTCTATCTAAATTATTGCGATTCAGAAAGTCGGGCCCTGTGGCCAGCACCAAGGAATCTCCGGGTTGAACAACAATGCCTCCCAATTTTCCGGACAGGCGTTCGCCATCGCGTTTCATGCCAACCACAGCGGCGTCAAACCGCGATCGAAAGCTGACCTCCTTGATGGTACGGCCAACGATCGCGGCATTGGGACGTATAACTACCTCCGTCATGCTGCCCTGCAGCAGTCCCTCCTCTAGGGCAAACAGCTTCAGGCCATCAAACCGCTCAAGCAACGCGACCCGCTTGATATCACCCGAGAAAATCAGCTTATCGCCTGACATTACGCGCTGAGTTGGTGCCACGGGTGCAATCAGGTGCCTGTCTCGGACAATCTGAACCAAGAACAACCCACCAAGATCGCGTAAATTATTTTCTTGCACTGTCTTACCAATCATCGAAGAGCTGTCTTCTATTTCAGCTTCGAGCAGATACTCCTCAACTCGCTCGGACTCATGACTTTGCGCGGGTAACCGACGATTAAACAAAAGCATTGTGAGCAACCCCGCCATTAGCGCAGGCAAGGCAACCGGAAAGAACGCAAGAAACGGCAGCGGAGTGCCGGTTTGATCCTGCACAAAGCTGCTCACGATCAGGTTGGTGGAGGTTCCAATCAAAGTCAGCGTTCCGCCCAAAATAGCGGCATAAGACAAAGGCAACAGCAATCGACTCGCAGGATGTACGCTATTTTTCCGCAGGCTTGACGCCAGAGTCGCGACCACAGCGGTGTTATTAACAAACGCCGAGAACACGGCCGTCACTAAGGACAATCGGACTAATGATTTCGGTAGGGAGGGAGTGACAAGGCGCTCGCCGAGGCTTGCGAGCCATGGCAGACGCTCGAGCCCAACCGATACCAGTAATAAAAGAACTAAGGTGACTACCCCCTGATTAACGCTCTTGGACAACACCGTTTGAGTATCAATAAAGCCCAATAAATAACAAGCCACCATCGCCCCGACAAAAGCGCGGGGCGGCGGTAGGCGGGTAAAGATTAAAACCCAGACCAAACCGAGAATAATGAGCGCGAGGGCTAACTGGTCTATCACATCATGTTTTTCTAAAGGCGGAACACCAAGCATATGCATTTAGCGACAACACCAGCAAGCCCCTTTACGAATAGTGGTACATATTTACTCCAGAGAATATGCTTCAGCGCGGAAAGAGGTTGTTGTAAGACGCCGGCGGTCGATGGCACAAACGATCTCAGGCTTTTCAACTACCGCGCCTATCGCGCAATGCGCTGAACTCTACCTCCGTATTACCCACTGATGGTGCTATCAACATGGCTCGAATACTACTTGCTGCCCTATTACTAGCCTCTGGCATGGCTCAAAGTCACGATCAAAGTGACGTGATTACCATGTATAACGGTGACAAGATCACGGGTGAAATTAGAGGCCTGGACTACGGGGCGCTCAGGGTGAAAACCCGATATGCGAGCGAGTTTTCTTTGGAATGGTGGCACATCGCCAGCATCGAATCGCAGTACAATTTTGAAATACAGACCGATGAAGGCGAGCGCCTTTACGGTAACATTTCGAGGAGCGACAAAAAGGGGCAGCTCACCTTTACCAGTATCGAGGACTCAGCGGTAATCGATTTACTGAAGATCACTGAGATGCGACCCATTGAAGACAGCTTTGCCGATGCGTTTACTTATACCTTAGGCGCAAGCCTTAATTTGGAACCTCAATTGGCTACCGCCCAGTTAAAGGCTACCGTAGGGCTGGCGACGGAAAGAACCAAGAATACCGGTAAGCTCACGTTGCAGGAATCCACGACCCGGATCGAGAAAGAGGGCGGTGATGGTTACCGTCGCTCTGACAATCCCAGCAGAATGATGTCACTCGATTTCGAACATCAACGCTGGACCAACCGGCGGCAGTTTTATCGCACGTTTACCGGCAGATTCGATTACAACGAATCACTCAATAACTACGGTCGAATATCGCTTGGTAGCGGATTGGGCAAGTATTTTATAGACAACGCAGGGCTTCGCTTTAATGCCTCGCTAGGCCTACAAGCTATTGGGGAGAAGAATCGCTATACCGAAGCGGTAGACATTCCCCCGGACAGCACTAGCATCGATAACCGCTGCTTCTACAACCCCGCCACCGAAATCATCTATGAACCAACCTATGAACTAGCGCTAGAACCGGAGAGTCTGCCAAACAAAGACGAGCTAGCTCAGATCCTTGATCAGCTCGAAATTCGAGAATGCGTATCGCGCTACGCAAGCTCGACATCACTTGAAACGTTCGCATCCGGCGAGTTTGTGGTCTACAACCTCACTGAAAAAGACTTTGACGTCAGAATAAACACCAATCTTTATCCCTCTATCACCGAGTCAGGCCGACTCAGGGCGGATATAAGCGCCGAAATCGCCTGGGAAATGGTTGACGATCTTTTCCTTACCGTCTCCACTACCACGCAATATGACTCGGGCAAGCCCGATGACGAAGTGACCCGCAATGAAAAGCTCGATTACAACGTTGTGATGGGCGTCAGCTGGAGGCCCTAGCCACTACCCACAAAATGCCATTATCCGGTTCCCTGTGACGAGGGGTTGTCATCGCTGCGATAGTGGTGAACATCGCGCTGCGGAAACGGGATCGTAATACCTGCTTCATCAAATGCCAGCTTTACGGCGCGCTGCATTGCCCAGTAAGTCGGCCAGTAATCCTCTGTTTTGACCCAAGGGCGGACAATAAAGTCAACAGAGCTCTCTCCGTGCCGAATTACCTGAATATTGGGCTCGGGCTCAGTAAGCACGGCAGGCATGGTAGCCAGTACTTTTCTGAAAACCTCCTCAGCCAGCTCAATACTGTCCCCATAGCTAATGCCAAACTCCAGGTCAACTCGACGGACGCGCTGGCCAGTTTTATTGCGAATAACATCACCCCAGATTTTTGAATTCGGAATAATGAGCGACTGATTATCCGGGGTCGTAATGGTGGTCGAAACCAAGTTCATTTTCTTGACGGTGCCATCGACGCCAGCCACCTCGATGTAATCGTCCATGTCAAAGGGCCGGTAGATCAGGATCATCCCGCCTGCGGCAAAATTGCCTAAAGTATCCTGCAAGGCAAAACCAATAATGAATCCCGCTACACCTAAACCAGCCAACATTGGAGCCAACGAGATACCCACTTGAGACAGAGCAATAAAAAGCCCGATGAGAAAGACCGAGCCGCTAACCATGGAGACAATAACGTCGCGCAACAGATGCGACATGTTTCCTGGACGTCTATCCAGACCGCGCTGGACCAATCGGCGAGAAAACTGCCCGAGAACCCGGGCTCCAAAAAGGATGGTAAGAAAGACGATAGTTTGAAAAAGAAAATCCGCCGCCCCAACCGCTAGCCAGAGCTGAATGCTGTCTCTGAAGTCCTCTAGCAAGATTCCCAAGACGTCCAGATCAACCATGCTGACTGATATCGCCTTTGATTGCTCGATCATGATGCGTCGTAGCTGAGCAGTCTCCATGTCCAGCCGATCCATCTGCGTGATAGTGCGATCCAGACGAACCGCCGCTCGATTGATGTAGTAGTCCTGCATGTTGAGCGCAGCAAGGAGCTCAGCGTCTTTAGGCGCTACTTTGAGCTTTTCACTGATAGCCCGTCTAATATCAGTTGCAAGCTGGATGAATCCAACTCGCTCGTTGGCGTAGCTTTCCAGGCTCACTCGAGCTACCTGCTCTAGCCCACCGGGTTGAAAATCCAATGCTTCGCGGATCTTGACGATATCGATGATGGTCTCAAGAAAGCGGAGACGCAGATCGTTCAAACCGTCCATTTCAGCCTCGGCAATGACGCGATCCGTGCCGCTCTGATCTCGACTTAGCAATTCTTTCTGGTTAATCCGCTCCTGAAGTTTTTGGAATCGTTGCGTAAACTGCACCTCAAGATCTTCGTCCCTAAGGGCCAGCTTAGCCGCAAGTTCGCCCCTTTCAGCCGAATCGCTTGGCATATCGAGAATACCCCGGGACACTCGTACGAAAGACTTCAGAAGCTGCAAAGTTCGCTCTTCTTGCCGATACAAAAGCGCATCTTGGCGGAGCCCTTTTGCGCTTTGCCAGTCGATGGGGTTGTCACGTATCAGGGCAAACTCAGCCTCCAAGGCATGCAGCTCCTCAGCCACAGTGAGAGGAACTCTATCTTCCCCATCCTGAGACTGAGCGAGCGCCAACGCGCTGCCGAGACAGCAGCATATGATGCCCACTTTTACCCACTGCTTTATCATCGTGGTGCGCCCTTTTTTGCTACCTATTTTAATCTTCTCTGCTCAACCGCCCGAGATAGCCCCGCCAGAGCTTCCTCGGTGTCTCCCCAGGCAATACAGGGATCAGTAATACTCTGTCCATAAACGAGCGACTCACGAGTCTCCATATTCTGGCGCCCGGACTCAATAAAGCTCTCTATCATCAGCCCTACGATTTCCTGCCGTCCCCGAGCCACCTGTGCGGCGATATCGGCGATTACATCAATTTGCTTATCAGGCTGTTTTCTACTGTTGGCGTGACTGGCATCTATCATCACTTGGGGCCGAAGATTGGCTGCGCGCAGCAAAGCGCAAGCGTCGTCGACGGAGAACATGTCGTAGTTGGGCTGGCGACCACCCCGCAAAATCACGTGGCAATCGTCATTGCCGCGGGTTTCAAAAATCGCCGAGTGCCCCTCTTTGGTAACCGACAAAAAATGATGCGGCCTTTGCGCTGCCCCTATCGCGTCTACCGCGATCTGGATATCGCCATCGGTAGCGTTTTTGAAGCCGACGGGACAGGAGAGGCCCGAGGCCAGTTCACGATGGGTCTGACTTTCCGTGGTTCGCGCGCCGATGGCTCCCCAACTCACGAGATCGGCCAAATACTGTGGCGAAATAAGGTCAAGGTATTCGGTTCCCGTGGGCAACCCTAGGCGATTCAAATCGACCAAAAGCTGCCTCGCCATATGCAGCCCTTTATTTATATCAAAGGAGTCATCGAGATCGGGGTCATTGATGAGCCCCTTCCAGCCCACTGTTGTGCGCGGTTTTTCAAAATAAACCCGCATCACAATGATCAACGTGCTGGCGTATCGCGTTGCCAGTGGCGCCAAGCGTTGGGCGTAGTCAATGGCTGCTGCAGTATCGTGGATACTACAAGGCCCCACCACAACGACCAATCGATCATCGTTGCCGTGTAGCACATCGTGGATCGCCGCGCGGGAACGAGCTACGTGCGACGCCAACGCATCGTCAATCGCTATGTCTGCCAACAGGCGCTCGGGAGATATCAACTCCTTGAGTGCCTGAATTCGAGTGTCGTCCGTGTTTACCGGCATGGATCTCCCCTACCCCTTTCCTTTGGTTAGATCAGGCTCGTCAGTCAGACCGAGCAACAATGTCATCGATGAGCCCACCTATGCTGTTGGGCTGAACCCAGTGCGCCGCATACCAAGTGTGCAAACAGCGTACCCGATCGGGGTCAACGATGCCGCCGATTCCCCGCTCAGTGAAGGCCGACATCATACCCCCTGCTTCGAGAAACTGCTTCTCCTCTAGCGTCATAAAGCGATCCCTCGCGTCGCGGTACAACGCGTGATCCTCGCGCATCCGAGATCGCAGCGTAGCCGACTGATCAACCATTGCCTGAAGTGCCGCGATTTGACCCGAGGCCTCGAGTCGGTCAAGCAGTAAATTCCACTGAGGGTCGATTAGCCAATACAAGGTCGGGAAGGGTTTGCCATCAACCACTGGCGCCACCCTGATTACCGCCGGCTGGCCCGCGTCATTCCAGCCAACGATCTCGCGCAAACCCCTCGGTTCGCGATCGAGTGCGTCGGTGATATAGCCGAGCCAACGCGCCAACTCCTCCGTCCGTGCTTCACCGTTTGTCGTATTCATTAGCTCCAAGCTCGTTTTCTCGCTGAATTCATGGCGAGAAGCTGCGGCACGAAAGATCATTGACCCTAGACAGAGTGCGGAGTACAGTCGCGCGGTCAGGTGCCTGTCGATCTCTCAGATCTGGTCAGGTTAAAAGGGAAGTTTGGCACAAAGCTGCTGATGCTTGTAGTCAACGCTGCCCCCGCAACGGTAGGGAAAATCCCGAGCCCGATACCTGCCTGACACCGAAGACCGAAGAGCGGTGGGCTCTGGCAGGTGTCGATGATCCGCATCCAACGCGACGTCCCCTGTATTTCCCAGCGCCTACTGCAACCGACATGAAGGCGTTTATTTCTTGAATCAGACGAAGCACCCACAAAGCGACCGGCCTTGGCATCTAGATAATAGAGGGTTCGTCCAGCGAGCAGGCCTCGCTCTGCTGGTGATTGCTTTGCCACTCGACAGTGCCGCGCAAACGGAACTCGAGGAGACGGTCGTTGTGGCCTCTCGAGTGCCCACTCCGCTGTCACAGGTGGGGGTTTCAGTCGACGTGATTGATCGCGAGGCGCTTACCTTACTCGGCTACCGAGACCTGGCGTCACTGCTCAACATCCAGACGGGTATCTCGGTCACCCGCGATGGTGGGTTCGGTAAGGCCGCCGCGATCCGTATGCGGGGTGAAGAGGGGTACAGGACACGGGTGCTGCTCGATGGCATCGATTTAAGTGACCCCTCATCCCCTCAAATAAGTCCCCGTATAGAGCACCTATTAACCGAGGGAATTGATCGCGTTGAAATTCTGCGGGGCCCTCAGGGGTTGATGTACGGTGCAGATGCCGGTGGCATCATCGCACTGACATCGCGACAAGTATCGGATGGCCTGCTGGCGGATCTGTCGCTTGAGGGCGGTGAAAACCAGTTTCGACAAATGGGCATCAATCTGGCCGGTGGCAATGCGTGGCTACAAGGAGCCCTCTCATATACGGATCTTTCAACCGACGGATACAATGCGCGACCCTCTGATCAATCGCCCGCCGACGCTGATGGCTACGAGAATCAAACCTTTCATGGCAACTTGCGGGTTGTCATCAGCGATCAGTGGCAGCTTCAACTGAGCAGCCATCACATCGACGCTGAGAATGACTATGACGGCTGCTTCAACGCCACTGATTTCTCTGCGAGCAACCTGTGCACCGATGATTTTGAACAAACGAATCATCGTGTTGCGGTCCACTGGGAAACCTCACAGTTTTCATCTAACCTCAGCTTCGAAGACAGTAGCAGCGAGCGAATATTTGCTACCGAAGGACTGAGCACGTTTACACCCACAAGCGAGCAGCAGGAGATATCCTGGCTGTCCTCTTACCAAGGCGAACTCGGTCGAGTCGTGCTCGGCGTGGATTTCCAGGAACAAGCCTACGATGATGCCTTCAGTCAGCGCTCGCGAGACAACACGGGCATTTATGGGGAATTGCACTCGGCGCTCTTTCTCGGCAGCGCCACCGCCGGCGTGCGTCACGACGATAACGACGATTTTGGCCAGCACACATCCTGGCGACTGAGCACCATTCAATATCTCACACAAAGCGGGCGCCCCCTCCTCCTTAGAGCGGCGATTGGCACCGGTTTTAGGGCGCCTAGCCTCTACGAGGTCGGCTACAACGAAGGACCGTTTGGGTATCCCCCAGCCTCCTCTAAGCCTCTCTATGAAGAACAAAGTCTGGGCTGGGAACTAGGGCTCCAATGGGGGGAAGAACAGCAGGTGGTGTCAGCCACCTGGTTCGATCAGCGCATCGACAACGAAATTGTCTTTGACCTCGCAAATTACTCGGGCTACCTGCAGACTGACGATCGCGTGACATCTAGAGGCCTTGAACTGGCTGCACGGACACGCTTCGCAGAACATTGGTCAGTCGTTGCCAATGCCACCTGGAACGAGACCGATACCAGCAATGGAGCCCAGCGCGCCTACCGACCTGAATTGAGCGGCGCTCTGTCCATCCAATGGCAAAACCACCTCATTCAATCCTCACTCACCCTTCATGGTCAATTTGATAGTGTTGATGTAACTAATGTGCCGATGCCTGACACACATCAGGTGGACTGGACGTTTATGACGGATCTGGGTCGCGGTTTAGTCGTCAACGCTCGGGTCGAAAATCTGACCAACCAACTGGCGCCGCGTATTCGCGACTACGCTGTTCAAGGGCGAGCCGCCTACGTCGGCTTGCGATATAGCATCTAGGATCAAGACCATGACAAAGCCAACAAAAGCCACACGCCATAAAAAAGCCATGGAAAAACAAAAGGCCAAGGTCGATGCCACCATTGCCAGTGCCACGCTTGAACGGGGAGTAGCCGTTCTGCTAACGGGCGACGGTAAAGGCAAAACGTCTTCCGCATTTGGCATGGTGATGCGCGCTCTGGGCTATGGCCAAAGGGTGGGCGTTGTGCAATTTATTAAAGGTCAGCAGTTGTCCGGCGAGGAGCATTACCTCAAAGATCACTGCCCGGACGTCGAGTTTTACCAGATGGGCACCGGCTTCACCTGGGATACCCAGGACCGCGGATCGGATATCGAAGCGGCTGAGCGCACCTGGGCTGTAGCCGAGGCGATGCTGACCAACACGAACCTGGATTTGGTGGTGCTCGACGAGCTTACCTATATGCTAGCGTTCGATTACCTAGACGCTGACCGCGTTATCTCCGCTATAACCGAGCGCCCCGCGGAGCAAAGCGTGGTCGTGACTGGCCGGGGAGGTGGCAGTAAACTTAGAGCGGCGATGGACACGGTGTCGGAGGTGAAAGATGTCGCGCACGCCTATCGGGAGGGCATTGCAGCCCGAAAAGGCGTCGACTTCTAAGGTGCACAGCGACAGTTCGCCACCACGGTCCTTCTCCTTTTCTTGGTTTGTCACCTACAAGTTTTTAAACTCGTTGTTCATGGGCCTCAGTATCGGGTCCGTCTTCACGCTCTACGCCCCCCTCTCTCCAGCCACCTTTTCAGCCGGTGGCATCGGTCTCGCTTTAGCAACACTGATTATCGCCACGCAGTATCACAGGCTGTTTAATCGGGATTGGTTTTTCCGTCTTTCTTTTCTCGTCGAGTGCGTCATTCTCTTGGGCGTGATTGCCGTTTTATTACTACCGATCGACCAGCAGCTGGCCATGTTCGTATATTTGGGCTACCAGCTTTCCTTCGCCTTCGGCGGCTATCTGGTGCGGTATGAAACGCTGCTGATTGCACGGGACCAGGACCTCAAAACACTGGATGTTGCCAAACAAATTGCCTATCTCGTGGGCATGGGGCTGGCTTGGATAATTTACCAAACGCTTGAGTCCTATTGGTCGGTATCAACCGCCGATGGGCAGATACAGCGCCTCTACAATCTATTAGTCGTGGTCGAAATCGCTGTGCTCTACGCGCTCGCGCGCAGTTTTCCACGGCCAGCAAAAAACGGTAAGGTGTAGAGCAAAGCAACTTTGGCGAGGACTGTCTGGTGACGGATCAAAACCCCCGAAAGCAAAACGCTCAAAAGAATGTACCCAAACATCGTTGGGGCTCGGCTCGTACAGCCGCGATTTCAATCGTTTTAGCCACCTTGCTCGCTGGCACGGCGAACGCTGATCCCCAAAGTCGGGTTGTCGAGCTTTTCGACTCAGTACAGGGGGTCAGAGGCCAAGGTCCTATTAATGACAAAGGTGATGGAGGTGGCTCAGGTGGTGAGCCACCCGTCGATCCCGAAGCTGAGGCCAAGGCCTTTTTTGAAACAGAAATGCACCCTCTCGTGTACCCCACCTGTTATCTCAGCTGCCATCAGGCGGGGGGCGTATCGGGCGGGTCAGACCTTGTGTTAGTAGGTCCCGGACCTAATCAAATTGCAGCCAACAACAGCGCATTCGTCAACTTCATCACTGTCTTTAGCTCTTCCGCTACCCTACTTACACGAATCTCCGGTGGCGGCCATCCGGGCGGCGCTATATACACAAACGGCAGCAGTCAGTATCAAGTGATTGAAACTTGGACCCAGTTTTACGACTAATATCCAGCAACCCCTGCGCTGAGTCACTCAAGGCGAAACCCGTATTGGGCGGACGCCTAGCGTGATGGCGACGTCGAGCCCCGACACTACCCCGCCGATCACTCCAACAGGTCAGGTTGCTCCGCGAGAATCACGTCGAACAACGGTTGCGCACTAAACCAACCCGCCGCCTCATTGCCAACTTGCTCCGCCGCGTGCAGCGCAATCGCGTGCGGGATTGAGATCGGCTCCCCGGCAGCCTCCGCCAGCAGTTGTGCCTGGCACGACCGCTCCATGGTGACGTACCACCAACAGGCCTCTTCAACGGATGCGCCAACCGTCAAATGTCCGTGATTTTGAAGAAAAATTGCCTTATGGGGTCCGAGTTTGCGCGCTAACGCCTCGCCCTCCGTCATATCGACAACGACCCCGGTATAGCTATCGAGTACCGTGTGATCGTCATAAAAAGCGCAGGCATCCTGGGTAATCGGGTCCAACAAGCGGCCCAAAGCGGACCACGCTTTACCATAGACAGAGTGAGCGTGGGCGGCCGCTGTTACCTCTGGGCGTCTCTTATGAATGTGACTATGGATGGTAAATGCCGCACCGTTTAGCAAGCCCTTTCCTTCGACCACTTCCCCCTCGTGACTAACGCGAATCAAATCTGACACCCGCATTAATTTAAAGGAGCGCCCCATCGGATTTACCCAAAAGGTGTCGCTATCGAACGGATCACGCACGGTGATATGACCAGCCACGCCCTCATCAAAACCGCATTTGCCGAAGATACGAAGCGCCGCCGCAAGCCGCTGTTTTCGAAACAGCTGCTCCTCCTCGGGCTGTCGCTCGGGGACAGCAGCAGGCAGTTCGTCGTCTGCTGCGTTCATGATGAGTTGGTTCACTGACTGATTCACTTGGATTCCTCACTGTGTTGCGCAAGCCAACGCTGGTTAAAGTCGGCGGCGGCGGCTGGTAGCCCGGCCTCTGACGGTATCGCATCGTTATTATCTCGGCATGCCTGCACATAGGCATCAAGCACCACGCCATGGCGCGGCGCCACTTCCTCCGGTTTAAGCGGATCACCACACTCTGAGCACGTCACCCTAGGCGCGGTCAACTTACCGCACCGTGTGTGCCAGTATACCGTTGGCGCGCCTTCCTGACCGGCGAGCCACTCGTCACCCCAGTGGCTTAACGTCAGCAGAACGGGGTATAACCCCAATCCTTTCCTGGTCAATCGGTACTCGTAGCGAACCGGTCTGTCCGTATAGGGCACTTTGATCATGACCCCGGCATCAACCAAGCCATTCAAACGCTCGGTTAATCGATGTCGGGTAACGCCAAGATTGCGGTGAAAATCGTCAAATCGGCGAGTGCCCTTGAACGCGTCACGAACAATAAGCAGAGTCCAGCGCTCCCCCACGACCGCTAACGCCCTGGCGACCGAGCAAACCTGTTCGTCAATGTTATCCCACTTCACAAGCACTCCTGCCTGTTGTTCCCAAGGGGTCGCCCCCATTGAAGCATATTCGGCGTACCGTCCGCCAAAATTGCAAATTTTCACGCCTATTCGTCAAATTTTCATTGACTTGACTGCGCCAGTGAGGATCATATGCACTGTTGAAATTCAGCATCAAGGCCTGCCTGTAAGGCTGGGATCACCCCGACCGGAACGCTTATCGGGCGATCAGCTTAATGCGCGGATTCAGTAAAAGATGGAAAAAACATACAAAATTAAGGGGGCCTTTTCCCATGGCACTTATCAATAGATCGACCTCTTTACGCTGGGCGGTTCAAGCCGCACTGCTGGGCCTTGTTGTGACGGCACAAGCCCAAGACGAGGTGTTGGACAGCACCGCCGTTGAGGCCGCCGCTGAGACCAGCTCACCAGCGGCCGCAGAGGCCCCCGTCGAAGAAGTTATTGTCACAGGCTCACGCCTGAAGCGCGATACCTTCTCAAGTATCGCTCCGCTTCAAGTCATCACCACCGAGTTTTCAAAGGAAGTGGGCCTTATTGACGCTGCCGATATCCTCCAGGGATCCACGGCGTCTACTGGCCAACAGATTGACCTGACTTTCCAGGGCTTCGTTCTCGACAATGGACCCGCCGCCTCCACCGTTGACCTCCGTGGTCTGGGCGCCCAGCGAAACCTTATCCTGGTCAATGGCCGCCGGGTGTCACCCTCGGGCGTGGAAGGCGCCCCTGCTGCACCCAACCTGAACTTGTTACCCCGCTCCCTCGTAGAGCGCTATGACATTGTGCTGGACGGCGCATCGTCGGTGTACGGATCTGACGCCATCGCGGGTGTCGTTAACGCGATTTTGCGCAAGGATTTCGATGGCTTTGAACTCGAGCTCTTTACCAACCAGCCCGAGCAGTCTGGCGGCGCCGATACGACGGTATCTGCGGCGTGGGGTTTTAACACTGACCGCGGAGTTTTCGGTATTGGTGGCGAATATGTGGAAACCACCAAAGCGGCGCTTGGCGACCGGGATTGGACCGGCGACTGTACGAGCAACGTTGAGATCGACGAGAACGGTAGCATCAGAACCGAAGACCAATACTACGCGTCGATAGGCTACCCGTCCTACGGTAACTGCGCGTTCCAATCAGTCGCTGCACGGACCTTTATCCCATCTATCGATATGGGCTCTATTTACTACACCCCCGGTTACTCCAACGGTGGCTGGGGCAATTTCAGTGAGTCTGGCGATCCCTATACCGGTTTGGCTGCCGATGGTAACGGCGATGGCGTGGGTGATATCGATTTGCTGCAATACGATTTCAATGGCAAACCCGCAGCGCTCGACGCGGATTTGTTCCCCAAGACCACGCGCTACAACATCATGGCGTACGGGGAATACACCTTCGAAGGTGAAGCCAACATCACACCCTACTTCGAAGCCAACTACTCCTACTTTGAAGCAGAATCGAAGAGTAGCGAGGGCCAACTGTTCCCAACAGTTCCCGCAAATAACCCCTTCAACCTGTGCAACCCCAATCAGCCCAACGGCGTGGACTGCGGCCTTGCCGCTGACGCGTATTTGGATAATCCCAGCATCGCGGCCAATTTTGCCAATTTCTATGGCCTCACCCCCGCGGAATTTAGAGACTTCGGGATCGTCAATATCTACCCGGGAGCGCTCGGACCGGTATCCACTATCCCAATTGTATCGGTTCGGGGTGACCGTAACCGTGTGGAGACTGAGCAAACTCAAATCCGCGTCGTCGGCGGTGTGCGGGGAGATATGCCGTTCCTGAATATCGGTACGCTGGATGACTGGTCTTTCGATGCCTATTTCAGCTATTCGCTCTCTGAGGGCGAGTCACGCCGCTTCGGTGTCCGTGAAGACCGACTCGAGTACGCGCTGGGATACTACAGCTCAACGAGCACCCCTTGCGAGAATGATCTTGGCGTAGAACTCCGCGCTGACGCCAGCGCGGGCTGCGTTCCCGTCAACATGTATGCTCCTTCGCTTTATCCCGTTGGCGAAGTCGTGGGCGATTTCGGCTCGCAGGCCGAGCGAGATTACCTCTTTGATACCCGAAATTTTGATACCGAGTACGAGCAAACCATCGTTTCCGCTTACGCAACGGGCGATCTATTCGACCTGCCCGCTGGTAGCGTCGCCTTGGGCCTCGGCGTAGAGTTTCGCCGAGATGAAATTAACTCGATCCCCGATGCTATCGCTGAGCAGGGACTGTTCTGGGGCTTCTTCTCCGACAAGGGAGCCAAAGGCTCTCGCGACGTAAACGAATTCTTCGTTGAAGCAGAGATTCCCTTGCTGGCTAATCTGCCCTTGGCACGAGAACTCAACGTCAACCTGTCAGCGCGTTTCACTGATGACGAGTACTACGGAGACAATACCACTGAGTCGATAAAAGTGGGGTGGCGTCCGGCGGATTCACTGCTCATCAGGGGAACCTGGGGTACCGCTTTCCGAGCACCTAACCTGCGCGAACTGTTCCTCGGCGGCTCCACCGGATTCCTGAATGTGGGTGACCCTTGTTATGTCCCCGAAACGGCGATCGACAACCTGACGGGAGAATACAATCCCGCTAACGATAAACGCGATCAATTGATCCTGGATAACTGCCGTGCAACCGGTGTTGATCCGACACTGGCCAATAACGGCGGCTTCAACACCTACAGCGTGGAAGTACAGCAAGGCGGGTCGCTGGAGCTGGATCCCGAGGAATCCGATTCCTGGACCATTGGCTTTTCCTATGAGCAGGACTTCAGCAACAAGTTTGATCTCTCCTTTGGTATGACGTTCTCTGAAATTGAGATTACCAATACGGTGATCGAACCCAGCACCGGCTTTATCATTGGCGACTGCTACACCGATGAAGCGGGTACCGGTGCCAGCGTTTTCTGTAGCCGCATTACGCGAGACTTCAGTGACCCCACCGATCCCCAAATCATCTTCATGGACCTAGGCTTCATCAACCGCGATAAAGAAACTTACCGCGGCATTGATTACAACCTGTTCTTTGCAGATCAGATCAACATCGGCGTGCCTATTGATTTGAGCCTGAACCTGACCGCTACCAAGCTGGTGGAGCGCTCAACGCTATTTACCAATCCCGATGGCAGCGTCGACCAAGAAGGTTATAAAGGTGAGTGGGGCTTCCCCGAGTGGCGAGCCCAAGCGGCGCTTCGTCTTGAGTGGGACCGCTGGGCGTTTACCTGGGAGACACGGTTCACCGACGACGTTGACACCGATCCAGACGCCGTGGACGACTTTGACTCAATCAATGGGTTTTCCGACACCTGTCTGGGCCCACCGGATGACGTCCTCTGTCGCGACTACGCCAGAGCGGAAGATTACTTCCGGCACAGCACGTCGTTGTTCTACAGAGCTGACACGTGGAGTTTAGGCGCGGGTATCCGCAACGTCTTCAACGAAAAGCCACCGGTGGTTGATGGCTCGGAGGTACTCTCTTACAGCAACACGCCGATTGGCTACGGCTACGACCTCCAAGGTAGAGTCTTCTTCCTCGATGTCTCTTACCGATTCCGCGGTGGCAATTAAGCCAAGCCCCACCGTACGACAGAAAAAAGGCGTGCCCAGCACGCCTTTTTTTTCTCTATAGTTAACGCTTGCTCGCCAGGACTTGTTCGATGAGACTTTTTATAGCCCTTCTCCTTGTTACGCTTGTCAGTACACTGACATTTGCCGAGCCCTATCCCCTCGACTACTGGGCGCGACGATCTGCCATCAGTAACGTTGAGCTGTCCCCCACAGGGGACCATTTGGGCTTGCTAAAAATCCCTGCCCGCGGGGAAAACCCTGTTATCGAGGTCTATGACACGAATGATCTGTCAGCAGAGCCCTTTCGCGTCAATGCCAACCCCATGGAAATCGTAAATTTTTCTTGGGTAGACGATAACAACCTCGTGTTCAGAGCGCGCCAACAGGTGCGGGACAAAATAGATGGCTTTAACGAGGGGATTTACGAGAATCGAATCGCGCTCGTGGACGTCAAGAAAAAGGAGCTCGAGGCTTTCGATGAGCGTGACCCATTCATCGTCAGCGTGCTACCCGATAAGCCTGGGAAAATCCTAATCTCTTTTTCCGAGGGCGGCAAAGATGGTGTTGGGGCAAAAGTGCAGGCTGCGTTCAGGCCGAGAGCCTATTGGGAGTTCGATCTCAAGAGAGGCACAAAAAAGCTCCTGGTACGAGGCAAGATTTCCCTCGGCAACATCGACTTTGATGAAGCGGGGAACCCTATTTTAGCCCGCGGCTTTGACCTTAATTCCGGTGAGTTCATTTGGTACTGGCGCGAACCCGGAGAGGATGACTGGCTCGAATTTTATCGGCAGAGCGAGGATAGTTTCGAGGACTTTACAGTTTACGGCCCAGATCCCGAGGTGCCCGGCAACTTCATCGTCAGCGCCAACAATGGCGCAGATACAACCGGTCTATGGTCATTTAATGCTGCGACCAAAAAATTCCAGGAGCTGCTCTATCAGCGAAAGGACGTGGATATCTGTGGCGTGAAGTATCACAGCAACTCTTGGACTCATAGTGACGTCATTACAGGCGTAGGCTACTGCAAAGACAAAATACACGGTGAATTTTTCGATGCTGAGGAAGGAGCCCTGCACCGACAGCTGGAGCAACTGATACCCAACGCTCACTACGGCACTATCACCAGCCGCTCTCGGGATGGTAACTCCATGACCATCCGCAATGTCGGGCCACGGGACCCAGGCACCCACTACCTTATCCACCAAGGCAAGCTACAACTCATCGGCGGCCAGCGGCCTTATTTTGAGCCCGCAGAACTGGCGGACGTGCGCTACATCACCTATCCCGCGCGAGATGGCGAATCGATTCCGGGCTACCTCACGATACCCCATGGCAAACCGCCCTTCCCATTGGTGGTATTGCCCCATGGAGGCCCTTTTGTGAGAGAAACCATTCTCTTTGATGAGTGGGCTCAGTTGCTTGCCAACAACGGATATTTGGTGCTCCAACCCCAGTACCGTGGCTCTCGAGGTTACGGCCAACGCTTTTATCAAATAGCCTTTAACGCGGGGGGACAAGGTGGCTATAAAATGCAGGATGATAAGGACGATGGCGTCGCCCATTTGATCAAGGAAGGCCTTACTGAGGCAGGTAACGTCGCGATGTTCGGCTGGTCCTATGGTGGCTATGCGGCCCTTGTCGCGGCCTCAAGAACGCCGCAAGCCTATCAATGTGTTATCGCCGGTGCCGCGGTAACCGACCCCGAGATGCAGGTTAACTATTACCGCTACCAGCTCAGAGGAGCTGGAAAGATAGAGCAGCTGGCTATGTGGGATGACAGTATCGCCCCGCTTGAAGAGGTCGACAAGGTCAACGTGCCCATCTTGCTTATTCATGGGGACGTGGATCAGCGCGTGCCCTTGGAGCATGCCGAGAAGTACCGTGACGCACTTGTTGATGCGGGCAAGCCACACACCTATCTGGAGCTCGAGGGCGCGGACCACTTCTCTAATACCCTGTTCTACCATCACAAGCTCGCACTTTACGAGGCCATGCTCGGGTATCTTTCTAATGAATGCGGCCTCAAAACCGGGGCTGCCGCGACGCTGGCGCAAACCGACCCGTAAGGTCTCCAGGAGCGACTCGCAACATCAAGTCCAAAGCGGACAACCTACTGCTAGGGCGACATACCACCGAGTTGGCCAGCACGCGCCGTCTCCAGCCATAAAAAAACCCCGGGGCGTTGCCACCGGGGCTCTTGACGGTTTCAGAGATCAACCAAACTGATTCATCGTGTTGTCGTCGCCGGCCGCTTTGAGCGCCGCTTCCCCCGAGAAGTACTCTTTATGGTCATCGCCCATATCCGAGCCCGCCATATTCTGGTGCTTGACGCAGGCGATGCCTTGACGGATTTCTTTGCGCTGAACGCCTGCAACATAGCCGAGCATGGCAGCGTCACCAAAGTATTCTTTGGCCAGATTATCGGTGGAGAGCGCAGCCGTATGGTAAGTCGGCAAGGTGATCAGGTGGTGGAAAATACCCGCCTCTCTGGCCGCGTCGGCTTGGAAAGACTGGATCCGACGATCCGCCTCGAGTGCTATTTGACTGTTATCGTATGACGCATCCATCAGGTTCGCGCGGTCATAGTCAGATACATCCTGCCCCGCCTCAGACCAAGCGTCGAACACCTGCTGGCGGAAGCTCAACGTCCAGTTAAATGAGGGACTGTTGTTGTAAACCAACTTCGCTGAGGGCACCGCCTCGCGAATCCGGTTAACCATACTCGCTATTTGACCTACGTGAGGCTTTTCAGTTTCTATCCAAAGTAGATCCGCCCCATTCTGCAACGATGTGATGCAGTCTAGTACAACGCGATCTTCACCCGAGCCTTTCTTGAACTGGAACAGGCCTGAGGGGAGCCGAGCGGGCTTGAGCAGTTTGCCGTTCGCCTTAACGACGACATCTCCATTGGCAATATCCTGTGCGCTTTCGATGTACTCGCCATCGAGAAAACTGTTGTACTTGTCACCCAGATCTCCGGGCTCGTTGGTCACAGCAATTTGCTTGGTGAGACCAGCACCCAGGGAGTCGGTCCGCGCGACGATAACGCCGTTGTCCACGCCCAACTCGAGGAAGGCATAGCGAATTGCTCTGATTTTGGCGAGGAAGTCTGCGTGGGGCACGGTAACCTTACCGTCTTGATGGCCGCACTGCTTCTCGTCGGACACCTGATTCTCGATCTGGATGGCACAGGCCCCCGCCTCGATCATCTTCTTGGCCAGCAAGTATGTTGCCTCTGCGTTGCCAAACCCAGCATCAATGTCGGCAATGATCGGCACCACATGGGTCTGAAATTGATCAATGTGCTTGGTAAGGCTTTGCACTTCGACCTCGTTCCCGGCCTTTTTCGCCGCGTCCAACTGGCGGAACAGGCCGCCAAGTTCGCGAGCGTCAGCCTGTCGAAGAAAGGTGTAAAGTTCCTCGATGAGCCCAGGCACCGAGGTCTTCTCGTGCATCGACTGGTCGGGCAGCGGGCCGAAATCCGAGCGAAGTGCCGCTATCATCCAGCCGGATAGGTACAGATACTTTTTATCGGTGGTTCCGAAATGCTTCTTGATTGAAATCAGCTTCTGCTGACCTATAAAACCATGCCAGCATCCCAATGACTGGGTATAACTGGCGGTGTCGGCATCGTAGGCTGCCATATCGGCCCGCATCAGATCAGCGGTGTAGCGCGCGATGTCGAGCCCGGTCTGAAAACGATTTTGTAATTTCATGCGGGCGGCATACTCGGGACTGATGTCAGCCCAAGCCGCGCCCTGTTTTGCCACAACGTCGTCTAAGGCCGTGATGGTATCGAGATAGAGTCCCATGGTGATTCCTCATGTAAATAAGCGTAGCGGCCGAGGCCGTGTCTAAACAGGCGGCAGTCTACGGAATTCGGTGGTATTTTTAAAATAAATAGGTAGTATTACAGCCATTCACAAGGAGAATGACTCAGCGCCGCTTTTTATGACTCTTCTTCTTTTCGGCTTTTTTAATGTGGGAGACGAGGCGTCGTCGGCGCTGAACTTGACGCTGAGTCAACTTATTGCGCTTGCCCGCGTAGGGATTCTCCCCCGTCTTCAGCTGGATACGAATCGGCGTTCCATGGAGCTGCAGCACTCGACGAAAGGTCTTCTCCAAATAACGTGCATAACTCGCGGGCAGGGCCTCGGTTTGAGTACCGTGTATCACCACGATAGGCGGATTCTGCCCTCCTGCGTGGGCATACCGAAGCTTGATCCGGCGCCCATTTGCCAGCGGTGGTGGGTGAGACGCCACCGCATCTTCCAAAATGCGGGTTAATTTATTGGTGCTCAGCGTCATGGTCGCTGATCGATGGGCCTGATGAACCGAGTCGTACAGATGACCCACCCCGGTACCATGAAGGGCGGAAATAAAATGAATATCCGCGTAATCAACAAACTGTAATCGCCGATTCAGCTCGGTTTTGATCCAGTCGCGCTCGTCCGCGTCAATGCCGTCCCACTTGTTGAGCGCAACAACCAAGCCCCGACCTGCGTCGATACACTGGCCAAGCAAATGGAGGTCCTGCTCGACAATACCTTCGTGGGCATCCATCAAAAGTATCGTGACATGGGCATCAGCAATCGCCTTCAGGGTTTTGACGATAGAAAATTTCTCCACCGACTCGCGTACATTTTTACGACGCCGCACCCCGGCAGTATCGATGAGCGTATAGGCCTGCCCGCGCCGCTCATAGTCGATGTAGATACTGTCACGGGTCGTTCCCGGTTGGTCGAAAACAACCACCCGGTCCTCGCCAAGCAATCGATTGACGAGGGTTGACTTGCCTACATTAGGCCGCCCAATCACCGCAATACGGATCGCACCGTCTGCTTCGGGTGCTGTCGCCTCCTCGATGGGCAGTGGCGCCAGTACCTCGCTGATAAGACGCTGGACACCCCGGTTGTGAGAGGCAGCAATAGTGTGGAGATCACCGATCCCAAGTCGATAAAAATCGCTGGCGGCGACGTCTTCCCCCACGCCATCGATCTTATTGACCACCAAATGAAACGACTTCTCTTTCTGGCGCAGCGCCTTGACCAGAGCCTCATCCCCCGGATGAAGGCCTTCCCGTCCGTCCACCATCAACAGAACCACGTCGGCTTCGTCGATAGCCACCATCGACTGCCCGGCCATTGCCGCGTCGATACCGAATTCATTGCCCGAAATACCGCCAGTGTCGATCACGATATAAGGGATATCACCCAGCTTGCCATCGCCGTACTTTCGATCGCGGGTTAAGCCGGAAAGATTCGCCACCAAAGCATCGCGCGAGCGGGTAAGCTGATTAAACAGCGTGGACTTGCCGACATTGGGTCGTCCTACCAAGGCGATGACGGGCGGCATAATTCAGTCTTTGGGTGCGATAGTGTAAGCGGCGAGCTTGCCACCATTTCCGTAGACGTAGAGGGTATTGCCGCTGGCAATCATATCGGCGCGTGCTCCGTCGCCATCAGCGCGCGTGCGCCCCAATATTTCACCGTCGACCTGGGAGAGGATGTGCAGATAGCCTTCGAAGTCCACCACCGCCAGATAACTCGACACAGGCGTCGGGCGCGATAAACCCCGATATCCCAACTCAATATTTTGCCACCGAATGCCCTGCCCGTTGCGCAGGAAAGCGGAAATCGTGCCGTCTTGGTCAGCGGTGTAGACGTTGCCGAAACCAACACTGACGCCAGACACTGAGGACACGTTGCGCTGCCAGATTTTGCGACCCGTTCGCGGATCAACCGCCGCAACCCGGCCCTGATAGCTCGCCACGTACAGCTCAGCACCCTGCAACATCATAGAGCCGTCAATATCCACGATCCGCTCGATCTCTGAACGACCCTGGGGTATTGCGATGCGCGCCTCCCAGGCAACATTACCGCTGTTCTGATCTATCGCCAAGGCCTTGCCATCGGCGAATCCGGCAATCACCAATTGCCCGAGAATAATAGGAGTCGAGGTGCCGCGGAGGGTCAACACCGGGACGTCACTCAAATGGGCCCAGCGTCGCTCGCCCGTCTCGTAGTCGAAGGCGATCAGCTTGCCATCATAAGTCTGCGCCGCGACCAGATCGCCGTTACCTTGAGGCGCAGAAAGTACCTCCCCGCTCACTGACGCGCGCCAAAGCTCCGAGCCATTAGCTGCGTCGAGGCGCAAAACGAGACCGTTAGCAGCCCCCACGAACAGCGAGCCATCGTAAAAACCGACTCCCCCCGAGAGCGGCAAATCAAGATTCGTTTTCCACTGCACTTTCCCCGTGCCGGCGTTTAGCGCGAGGACGTCGCCGTCAGCTGAGGCCACATAGAGCAGATCCCCAACCAATACGGGAGTAATTTTATACAAGCCGTCGCCCTGACCATCGCCAATCGACTTTGACCACCGCTTGCTGAACTTAATTTGCTGTTGAATATCTTTCAGCTCGACCGGCGCGGTGGGGTCGTACTCCTCTTCCTCAAACCAACCCGTAATGGTCTCGCAACCACTTAAAGCCGGCAGCGCAAGCATCACGACTATCAACGCCCATGCTCGAAATTTCATAAGGCCGCCTCTTCAGTAGCCGCCAGGCGGGCTCCTAAACTGTTAATTTTGATGTCGAGTATACCCGGCGGATTGCCCAGTGCCAGCAGCGCGGCGCGGGCCTCCAAATAGGCATCGAGAGCCTCCTGGTCTCTGCCCGCTGCCATATGAATATCACCACGGGCTATCGCATAGGCCGCGGGATAAGCACCACCTCCGGCCTCGAGGATCGCCAGAGCCGCTCCTTCATCATCACGTGCCGCCAACACTCGGGCAAGCCGCAGCTGGACCAGTTGCCCCAGTTCGGACTGAGCCCCCGCCTTGGCCAAGGCCCAGCGCAGCTGACCCTCCGCGTTGTCCAGATCTCCCGCCGCAACATCTAGCGCGGCAACGCGCATCGCCGCAAATTGCGCGTAAGCGGTGCCACTAAAATCGTTTTTTAATAGGTCTGCAAGCTCGCGTGCGTCACCTTCGGCGCCAGCCTCGGTCGACGTCAACAGCTGCTGCATCGACTCCCAGGCTTCGGACGCCTGCTCCGACTGACTCACAGTCCATCCCTGGTACTGCTGCCATCCCACGGTGCCTGCTACCGCAAGCGCTACTGCGACGAGGGTGCTCTTACCGTTTTCATCCCACCATCGCTTGAGTGCTTCAATCTGTTCATCATCCTCAAGATGATCTGCCATGCCCTGCTCCTAGCTAATCCTGACTTAGCCGTTGACTCAAATAGGTCACCAGCTGGTTATCTGCTACGATCACTTGCTCACCGCCACTGCGTAACGGCTTCACCGTTACCTCGTTATTGCTGACCTCGGTCTCGCCATAGACAAGCGCAAAGGCAGCGCCACTTTTATCCGCGCGCTTAAACTGACTCTTGAAACTACCGCCGCCCAAGTGCATCTGAATAGTCCAAGCGGGTTTGTGCTCCCGCAGTGTTTCTATCCTCGACAGCGCGTGCTTTTGCGCGGATTCGTCGGCAACAACCACGTACAGGTCTGAAGATTGCTCGCCACCGTTCCCCAAGCTCTCCACCAACAAAGCCAACCGCTCCAAACCAATCGCGAAACCGGCACCCGGGGTGTCGCGGCCGCCGAATTGTCCAACCATTCCATCATAACGTCCACCGCCACACACTGTACCCTGCGCTCCCAGCGCGGTGGTCGTCCATTCAAAGACCGATTTATTGTAATAATCCAGCCCTCGCACTAGGCGCTGATTAACACGGTATTCGAGGCCCGCAGCCTCAAGCAGCTCGCACAGTTGCTGAAAATCCTCTCGCGACGCATCATCGAGGTAAGCGTGTAGTTCGGGCGCCTCGGCGAGCAGTGCTTGGGTCTCGGGGTTCTTGCTATCCAAAATACGCAGTGGATTGGTGGTCAAACGACGTTGGCTATCTTCATCCAGTGCGGTTTTGTGCCCCTCAAGGTAAGCGACCAGCCCTTCCTTATACTGAGCCCGCGCCTCAGGACTCCCAATGGAATTGAGCTCGAGGGTCAACAAATCGCCCACCCCCAATGCTCGCCACATGGCACGCCCAAGCAACAGAAGTTCAACATCGAGATCAGGTGTGCCAACACCAAAGGCTTCAACCCCAACTTGGTGAAATTGGCGCTGCCGACCCTTCTGCGGGCGCTCATACCGGAACATCGGTCCCATGTACCACAGTTTCTGGGGTGTGCTGATCAGGTTGTGCTGTACCGCCGCCCTAACACACCCAGCGGTGCCTTCAGGGCGAAGCGTCAGACCGTCACCATTGCGGTCTTCAAAGGAGTACATTTCTTTTTCGACGATGTCAGTGACCTCGCCGATCGATCGCGCAAATAGCCCAGTGGATTCTATGATGGGAAGTCGGATCTCGCTGTAACCATAGGACCCCAGCACCGCTGCAAGGGTTTTCTCGATGTACTGCCACCGCGGCGTATCTTGGGGCAAGATGTCGACCATCCCGCGTACAGCTCGGTAATCCGTCATGACTGTTCCGTTAGCTGCTGCGCGCGATGGTGTTGGCGTCAGCTGCCGCACGCGCCGCTTCTAACCCGGCGGCTCTCTCACGAATCACTGACTCGAGGTGATCGACAAAATCCTGATTACTGACTTTGTGGTCAGGCTCGCCATTGAGATAAATCAGATTGTTAGGGGTCGCACCGGTGAGACCGACGTCGGCCTCTCGGGCCTCACCAGGCCCATTCACGATACACCCAATGACAGCCACATCCATTGGCGTGCGAATATCCTCAAGCCGGCGCTCCAACTCATTCATGGTGCCGATGACATCAAAGTTCTGTCGAGAGCAGCTCGGGCAGGCGATAAAGTTAATGCCATTGGCACGCAGCTTGAGACTTTTGAGAATCTCAAAACCCACCTTCACTTCTTCCACTGGATCAGCGGCGAGCGAAATACGGATAGTGTCACCAATGCCATCCATCAGCAGCATGCCAATACCCACGGCAGATTTGACGGTGCCGCCGCGAAGTGCCCCTGCTTCGGTGATACCCAAGTGCAGTGGCTGCTCGATCTTGGTTGCTAGCATGCGATAGGCATCTACGGCCATAAAGACCTCGGAGGCTTTCACACTCACCTTAAAATCCGGAAAATTGTGGCGATCGAGAATATCTACATTGCGCATAGCCGACTCAACCAGCGCTTCGGCGGTGGGTTCTGGGTACTTGCGCAGGAGCTCTTTACCCAAGGACCCGGCATTAACACCAATGCGAATCGGTATCTGCCGATCCTTGCACACCGCAATGACCTCACGCACCTTCTCTTCCCGCCCAATGTTGCCAGGATTGATTCGGAGACAGTCGACACCGTACTCCGCCACCTTCAAGGCAATGTTGTGGTCAAAATGAATATCCGCCACCAAGGGCACAGAGACTTGGGCACGAATGGCTTTGAATGCCTCGGCGGCCTCCATACTCGGGACCGACACTCTGACGATATCAGCTCCAGCGTCTTCAATGGCATTGACCTGACCGACCGTCGCCTCAACATCACAGGTTTCGGTGTTGGTCATGCTCTGCACCGCAATGGGCGCGTCACCGCCCACGGGCACCTTGCCGACCATGATTTGGCGACTCACGCGACGCTTAATTGGCGATGGTTGATTCATGTCAGCGACCAATCCGGTTGTTTGGTTATTGTAACCCCTGCCGGGCTTTCCATGCTTGATATTCTGGGGAGTCGGGATAGCGACTTCGCAGCGCCAGTTCATAACTACTCTGGGCGTCTTTGTCGCCGCGTGCCTCGGCCAATTCAATGCCCAGCACAAGCCCCCTGGCGGACTGCTGGGGTACTGCCGTACGGTACACGCCGTAGTAACTATCAGCTGCCGGAATATCATCAGCGGCCAGGCGTAAATAACCCATCTCGAGTAACGCTCTTGGGTTTGCGCGATCCATGCGCAGGGCCCGCGTGAAGGCCGCTTCAGCCCCGGCATTGTCTCCCAAATTCACGCGGCTCATCCCGAGGTTTGTGTAGGCCAGGGGACGTCCCGAATACAAGGAGTCCTCGGCGACGATGGCGAACTCCTGCTCAGCATCGCCAAATCGCCCCAGAAAATAGAGAAAGGCGGCATAGTTGTTCCTTGCCCGCGAAAATTTAGGGTCAAGTTTCAAGGCTTTTTGAAAGCTAGCCTCCGCGCGGTCGTATTCTCCTGTGCTCTGATAAACCAAACCAAAGGCCTCGTGTACCGCCGGACTTTTGGGATCAATATTGTTGGCGACCTCCAAATTGCGTTTCGCATTCTCCCAGTCCCCTCGGCCAATATATTGCCGCGCCAGCTCGACCCGCTTCTCGAGCGCGGCTTGGGGATCTTGTTTGACCTCAGAGCCACCCACAGTCTCGGTCACGCACCCAGCGAGCAGTAGCAACCACGTCAGTCCAAAGGCGCCTAGGGCGATGGTTTTGGTCATGAGTGTATTTCTCCCATATCCGCGGAAGAAACGCCAGCGGCTGCGTAGCGCTCCCGATAACGCTCGGCTCGGCGCGTCCGGTCGACAACATCCCCCACCAGTTGTCCGCAGGCCGCGTCGATATCATCTCCACGGGTTGTCCTCACCGTGACAATAAAGCCCGCGTCGACCAGCACCTGCCAAAACCGCGTTACGGCATTACCGCTGGGACGGCTAAAGCCTGAATTGGGAAAGTCATTAAAGGGGATGAGGTTGATTTTACA
>CALSMP010000009.1 GCA_943787485.1 uncultured Luminiphilus sp.
GTTCGTTAGCAACAGCTGCAAATCTTTCCTGCAAGAATCGCGCTTCGCAGATTAGTGTAACTGACCGCTCATGCTCACCCTCTAGGTAGTGCTCGGATTTTTCGGTTCCAGGGGGGGAGAGCAATACCCCCATGGAATATCGCGTAATTTGATGTTCTTCTTCATCGGGAAGGCCCCACCCACTGAACCCTTCAAGACGAAAGTGGAATTTGAGTGACCCATCGGATGTCAGCTTTAAGACTGCTTCTTTATGGCAGGTGATATCGCCAGTGACAAGCTGGAAGCCATCCGCTAGCTCATAAACCTCTCTGAACCCCTCAGCGTCTCCAAAAGTGGGCAGCACGCGGGTCGCTCCAGCACCCGAAAGGGGCTGTATCCCGCTAAGCTTGTAGTAAGCCTCAAGCGCTTTTGGGTCAATATGCCAGTCTGCGGTGCCCGGTTTGCTCATAAACGTTTATCGACGCTGTGCCAGAATTATGGGGCGTGCGGTTGTCGCTGTCCTTGATATTGCCAGAATTGTTACCAGCAGAAACGGTCATCTCACAATTTACCGATTGCGTCTACCGTTTTGGGGTGGTTTCAACAAATCCTTGGTCCCCCGGCAAGCATGTTGCAAAACTAATCCTTGAGCTTTGCATAAGCTAGAAGGGGTAGGAGTGGTAATGTGTTGAGGTTCAGTGTTGGTGAGCCGAGACATGGAAAGCAATTGGGATTTTATTGTTGTCGGGGGTGGATCGGCGGGCTGCGTGCTTGCCAGCCGCCTCTCTGAACATCCAGACATTCGAGTGCTTCTGTTAGATGCCGGCCGTGACGACAGGCATTTGTTCACCCGGGTGCCAGCCGGCCAGATGCAGGCCTTTCCTCGGGCCGATATGAATTGGCTATTCATGTCCGAGCCGGACCCCTCTCGTGAAAACCGAATCGATATATGGCCGGCGGGGAAAATTATTGGGGGAGGTAGCGCGATAAATGGCATGATGTTCGTTCGCGGGCATCAATCGGATTATGACGGATGGGCGGCTCAGGGAAATGAGGGCTGGGCTTATTCTGATGTCTTGTCCTTCTTTAAAAAAAGTGAGAGCAGTGAAGTAGGCGAGGTTAATGTAAGGGGTAAATCTGGGCCTCAGCGTGTCAGCAAGATCCGCATATCACATCCATTGACTGAAACTTTTATTGAGGCGGCAAAGGAAGTAGGCATTCCCTTCAATAAGGACCTAAATGGCGCCAGCCAAGAAGGGGTAGGTCATTGTCAGGCCAGCCAGTATAAGGGGCGACGGTTTAGCACGGCCGCGGCGTATCTCCGGGGCTTGAAACGCAGCAATCTTCGAATTGAGCTTGGTGCCCAGGTAACCAAAATCTTGTGTGATGAGGGCGGTGCAAACGGCGTTCTTTACCAGAGGGACGGCGAAGAGCATGAAGTCAGAGCCCGCAAGGGAGTCGTTTTGTCAGCGGGTGCTATGGTCTCTCCCAAGCTCCTCATGCTCTCAGGTATTGGCGACAGGCAGCATTTAGAGACCTTTGGTATCCCCTTGTACAAATCGTTAATCGGTGTTGGTAAGAATCTTCAGGAGCATCCGGTCGTGCGGCTAAGCTGCCACGTAAAAAATGCTAGAACGCTAACGAGCGATTTAAACAACCCAATTCGATCTTTTTTACACGGACTCGATTATGTGTTTCGTGGCCGCGGTGCTCTCGCGACCTGTATCGGTCATGCTCAGGCATTAGTTCATACCCGAGAGGGTCTCAACGCACCCAATGCGCAAATTATCTTTGCGCCACTGTCTTATGAGTTGACCGAAAACGGCCCCACACCTTATCGAACACCGGCGGTTGGTGTGGGTATTGGTCTTTGTCGCACGCAAGCAAGAGGACAAATTACGTTGCGCTCAAGCGACCCACAGGATGCCCCCGTAATCAATCTGGAATTGCTAAGGCACAGCGACGATGTGGCTCAGCTGCGAGAAGCCATAAGGATCACGAGGAAAATTTTCGCGTCACGAGCTTTTGCGCCCTTCTATAAAGATGAGCGGGTTCCCGGAGCCGACTGCGATAGTGATGAAGCGCTCGATCGCTACATACGTGAGCAATCAGGCCTTATGTATCACGCATGTGGTACGTGTAAGATGGGTAGTGATCAAGAGTCGGTTGTCGATGCCAGATTGCGGGTGCACGGCGTCAATAAATTGTGGGTCGCAGATGCGTCTATTTTCCCAACAGTACCGGCGGGAAATATCAATGCAAGTTGCATCATGGTGGGTGAGAAAGCTGCGACAATGATTCTTCAAGACTCGGAGGTTATATGAATTCTTCCGTTGGCCAAAAGTTATCCAAAGTGAGCGAGGTTGACGGGCGGCCTTTTATTGCTGGGGCCTTTGCGCCGGCCAGCGGTGCCCAGATTCATTGCCATAATCCTGCAACAGGTCAAGTAGCGTTTACCTATACCGGTTGTTCGGGCGCCGAGGTCGACGCTGCCGTGGCTGCGGCCCGCAAAGTCCAAGATGAAGTATGGTCGGAGTTTTCGCCCGGCGGGCGGAAACGACTCCTGATGGCCTTTGCCGATGCGATCATGGCCAGTTCGGATGCCCTGGCGGGGTTGGATTCGCTCGATATCGGGAAACCCCTCGGGGCGGCAACTGGTGAGGTCGCCATAGCAGCGGGTTTTATCCGGTATTACGCCGAGGCGATTGATAAAATAGTGATGGGAGAAGTGCCTGCTTCAGGCGTCGGTATGACCGAGGTGCAGTATTTGCGGCCTCGGGGTGTGGTCGCAGCGATCATTCCTTGGAACTTTCCGCTCATAAACGCGTGTTTGAAGGTGGGTCCGGCTTTGGCGGCGGGCAATACCTGTGTTCTGAAACCCTCCGACATTTCGCCGCGCTCCGCTCTGCTAATGGCCCAACTGGCCACTGACGCGGGTCTGCCCGCGGGTGTGCTAAACGTGGTCCCAGGTGATGCCGATACCGGTAGTGCTTTGATAGGCCATCCTGATGTCAACTTGGTGACATTCACCGGCTCTACCGCCACGGGTAAGCACATCATGCAGCACGTGGGTAATACGTGGATGAAGCCAATGTTGTTGGAGTGTGGAGGCAAGTCGCCAGAGATTGTGTTCGAGGGCGCCTCGGTGTTGGGTGTTGAGGCTATAGCGGCCAAGATTGTCGAGGGCGCTCTGTGGAATCAGGGTCAGGTATGTGTGGCGCGAACGAGGGTGCTCATTCAACAGTCGTTGTATGAGGACATGGCTCAAGCCGTTGTTGCCGCGGCCGCGGAAATTAAGCCGGGCTCACCCGCAGACCCCGCAACCCGATTTGGCCCTCTGGCAAGTGCCGTCCAATATCAGCGTGTATGTAACTTCATTGAAGAAGGCGTAGCAAGCGGTGTTCGAGTGCTTCTCGATGGGCGGGAGCCTGCCGGCGTCGACGCTGGTGGCTTTTACCTTGGGCCCACTGTCCTTGACCAAGTGCCATCGGAGAGTCGGCTTGCCCAAGAGGAAATTTTTGGGCCGGTTATCCTACTTACACCTTTCGCCGACGAGACGGAGGCTTTGGCGCTCGCCAATAACACCCCTTATGGACTGGCTGCCACGGTCTGGACTACCGACGCGAGTCTTGGGCAGCGAATGGCGCGGCGGCTCAAGGCAGGCAAGGTACGTTTGGTTAGCTCCCTCGCGATGGTAGAGCCAGCAGGCTTCAATCACTCGGCTGAGCCCTGCGGGCAGTCAGGTTTTGGTGTTGAAGGAGGTTTAGAGGGAATGCGTAGCTATTTACGGCGGCAATCAGTGGAGCATTTGCACGGATAATTAAGACATGCTCTTGCTGGGCCAGCCGTGAAACAAACCTTCACTATCGTAAAGCTCTCTCAACTGATTTAAGCGAACCCATGCCGAATCAGAGAAACACCGCCTAGGCGCTGAGGGATCATTAAACGCGTCCACTTCATTGATGTACTGGCCTTTCGAAAACGGCTGAAGCGCCTGTCGGGTGTCACCCAGCCAACCAAAGTTGGAGGCGTCATGAGTCCCCTCATCCCAGACCGTATAGGCGCCAACAAACGTCTGTCCGATGCGAGAAAACGCAGAGGTATCGCTAATCTTCTGGTTGATTTTAGGCGAAATAACAAAGTGCGTTTTCGAAGAGGGCGCCTGTAAGATGCGTTCCCGCAGGACGTCAGACATGTCCCGAAGTTGGTCGGTCCAGATGGTATCGACCGCGTAACGACCGAAACCCAGGCCCATACTAGGATTTACGCTTTCAATAGACATGGATTGGAGCGTGGTTGGCTTGAATTCAATCGGCGCCACTGCATGAGCGGTATTCGGGTGAGCGGCCAGCCGTTCCAGTAGTGAACGAGAATTGGCTTCAGATTGGGTGTAGGTGACGGCCCGGGCAATTGCCATTTTTCTTGCCTCAGGAGGCGTTTCTGACGTGGCCATTGGGTTATTGGCTAGCAGCATCATAAGCTCTGTGTCGGGAGGATTGGCATTGGCCCAGTCGCCCAACAGTTCAATCGCCAAATTCAGCTTGCCGATGGGAAAGATCGCGGCGGTCTCCATCACACTTTGTGGCTTTGCATGAAGCTTTAGCTTTAGCCGGGTGACCACGCCCGGGAAGCCCATTCCAGCGCCCTTCAGAGCCCAAAAAAGATCCGGTTGCTCCTCGGCAGAAACGGTTAGAACTTGCCCGTTTGGGATGACTACCTCAGCCGCAACGATATTTTCGCAGCCAATAGCCCCCCAATTGTCGTGGTTGTATCCAATACCGCCTCCCATTAGAAAGCCACCCATGGGGACTGTTGCGCAATGTGCTACGGGAAACGCCGCACCAAAGGGGTCGATTCCACGAAGCAGTTCGTAACTCCATATGGCGGGGTCAACCCAAGCAGTCTTTCCGTCATCAGAGACTGAGAGTGTTTGAAGTTCACCCAAATCCAGCAGCAGGCCGCCTTCTCGAAGGAACGCCTCGCTGACATTATGCCCCCCCGATTTGACTGCGATCTTCCGTCGCTCACGGGCGCACTGTTTTACGATATCGGACACTTGATCGCGATGATCGGGCCGGACTATGACATCGGGATATCGTGGGGCCGTGTAAAGCTGCCATGCCATGGCGAGCCGCCAGCGTTCATAATCATCGTCTCCCCTAAGAACGCTCCTCCCGGGGTAAAGAGGCTGCGTGCTGGGGGAAAGGTCGGAATTTAGCGCTCGTGACAGCGGCGAGAGGGTTGCGGCTAGCGTTGCGGCAGCGCTTAGGAAGCCACGCCGCCGCCAAACACCTACCGCTGACTCGAAGGAGCTTTCAGCGGATGTTTTCTTCTCTCGGTTGGAACAACTCACAAGGTTGACTCCCATTTGCGCCAATAACGGCCTCCAACGTTGTTCAGGCGTTATAAAACTTTTATCGACTTTAGCCAAGCGGTGCGTTGTCGGCATTCGCATTTTCATAGGTTAAAGTCTTTTTCTAATAAGAATGGCAAGCTCGCCGACTTCTATTCTGTTAAAGATTCCTTAGTGAACTGAGGGGAATGACCTATGGGAAGGCAATTTAACAATCTTGTCGAGCGGCTTGAATTCATCCGAATTGGTGTGGCGCTGTTTGTCATGGTAGTCGGTCAGACCCATGCCCAAGATCTTGCTGGCCAGGGCGAGGACTTTGCCTTGTTTTCTGACTTGGTGAGGGAGCGGTATGTACAACCCTTTGAATCGGGGCAATCGGACCAATGGGCAGCCGCATTCTCAGAGGATGCGATAGCGCTTCACAATCGGCGGCCACCCGATCGTGGCCGCTCTGCTATCGGCGCCTTCGCGCAAGTCGTTCATGAGTTGTTTGATCTCGCCGAATATGACGTTGTCGTCACCGATGTTCGCAGAAACGGGACATGGGCCTATACCGTGGGCACATATACCAGCCGATTTTTAGCAAAGGCGGACGGAAGCGATGTTTTCGGCCGTGAACAGGGGAAGTTTGTGTTGTTATGGCAGTTGTCTCCAGAAGGGGAGTGGCAAATCATTCTGGACATGGGAAACAGTAATTCGTGACGTATTTTCGGCTTTCGCATAAGAGAATTTAGGGATTGGATAATTCTCGGAGCGCCGTGTGCACTAGTTTTGAGTTGGAAAGTAGGGAGAGGTAATAACTCGCCCGCTGGAGATGTACCGACTCAATAAGCGTTATACGACAACAGGTTGGGGCCTTTATGAAAAAGAAATCATCGGCATTGCTAGCAACAGGGGTGGCGGCAGCGGTAATGAGTACCTCCACGTTAGCGGCGCAACTCGAAGAAGTCATTGTGACGGCGCAAAAGCGCGAGGAATCCATGCAGGATGTTCCAATCGCGGTTTCTGCAATTTCTGGTGAGCAAATCACAACAAGCGTAGTGATCGATGTTTTTGACCTACGCAGCGTTGTGCCATCGCTCGAAATCAGGGCGGTTGATCCGCCTTCGCAAGGCACGTCTTTTGCAATTAGGGGTCTCGGTACATCTGTGTTCAATATGGGTTTTGAGCCCAGCGTTGCCACTTTTGTGGACGGTGTATACCGCGCCCGTTCCGGGATTATCACGGGGTCAGATCTAGTCGATATTTCTCGCGTCGAGGTATTAAAAGGGCCTCAGGGATCTCTGTTTGGTAAAAACTCAACAGGGGGTGTTGTGGCGTTCCACACAAATGCACCTGAGTTGGGGCAGAGCAGTGGAGAAATCAGCCTAAGTTATGAGGAATACGATACGGTTAGAGCGCGAGGCTTTGTCAATCTGCCTATCGGAGAGAGTACGGCTGTTCGGCTAGCGGGCTCGTATGCTGACGGTGACGGTTGGCTGGAAAATGTTGCGACGGGTAACGATATTCACGATCGTGACCGATGGTATGTGCGCGGCCAATTACTGTTCGAGCCTAGCGACAACTTTAGCCTTCGAGTCATTGGGGATTATGCGGAACTCGACGAGACCTGTTGCACGCCCCTTCGATATCAAAATGACCCGAACACAGCGGCAGTGAATCGACCGATAGCAGAATCGATAGGATCAACTATTGTTGATCCAGCCAATATTGATGATTTGAGAGTCGCACTTAACACCGACCCAATGCTTAAAGCTACCGATCAAGGCATCTCAGCAGAAATTAATTGGTCATTCGGTGGGGTTACGCTCACCTCGATATCAGCCTGGCGGGAATACGAGGACGAGAACTACAAGGATAATGACTTCACGGGGGTCGATGTTCTTTACAGCAATCAAAATCTTCCTGAGGTATCAATGGCGTCGCAGGAGCTCCGGCTCTCTGGTTCTAATGACAAGCTTGATTGGACGGTAGGCGCGTATTTTGCCAGTGAGGATATTAAATTACTCAATGAGTTTATTTGGGGGTCTCAGGGTGTCATTTTCTCGGGGGTCAAAGCGTACTCAGCTAACTTCGATCATTCGGGAGATACCCAGGCAGTATTTGCTCATGGAACACTTGACTTGACTGATCGGTTGTCCGTCACGGCGGGACTGCGTTATACCAAGGATGAGAAAGATGCGATCTTGGTGAATGACCACCCATTAGCGCCTGTACCTTTCCCTCCCTTTGCAATTCCCTCGGTGTTCCCGCTACCGGTAGTACATGATTACCAAGCGAGTACGAGCGACAGCGCGACTACTGGCACGCTCAGCGTGCAGTACGACTTCGCGGAGGATGTGATGGGCTATGCTTCCTACAGCACCGGCTTTAAATCTGGGGGAATTAGCCTGACCCGTGATGCAGCGGGACCGTTTTTGGGTTTCACGCCCGCGGGCCCCATTGGGCCATTCCCGCCCGGGGATCCCACATTTGATAAGGAAACGGCTGATAGCGTTGAGGTCGGCATAAAGTCGATCACCCTTGATGGTGCGCTTCGCTTAAATGCCGCCGCCTGGATCACCACCTTTGACGACCTGCAGGTACAGGTTCTCAACCCCGACGGTAACTTTATTGTTACGAACGTCGAAGGTGCCGAGTCCGCCGGCGTAGAAGTAGAGGGCGAGTGGGCTGTTACAGACCATTTGCGCCTGTCCGGTGCTATTCAGTACGTTGACGCGACGTACGATGATGACGTTGGTGGGCTGACCACGCCTGTTCCGGTTGGAGGCACTGATTTGCCCTACGTGTCTGATGTAACTGCCAATGCCGCATTTAGCTATGATGCGCCTATTGGGGAAAATCTACGATTCTTCCTGTCGGGTAATCTTTTTTATCGCGGTGATTATGAAGCCAACGGTGACACGGCATTTGGGTATGTGGCCGATGGATATACCCAATACAATGCCAGAATAGGTGTGGGCGGTGCAGGAGACACTTGGGATGTGGCGCTGTGGTGCAAGAATTGCGGCGATGAGCAGGCGATTCAGTCTCGCTTCCAGATCCCCTTCGACGGTGCAATCTTTTTCCCGTCGACGTCCTGGTCGCATGTCAACACGCCCAGAATTTGGGGTGTAACAGGTACGTATCGCTTCTGAAACAACGGTAATCTCGTTGTTAGCGCGTTGGAGAAAAAAGACTGCTGCGGTTGCAGCAGTCTTTTTTTTGACTCTTGTTTCGTGGCGACCTTGCTTGGGAGATGAGGCCGTTAGTCGGCTTGACCCTGCTGCCTGTGAGAGCAGTGCGGCTACTCGCCAACTGATGCTCGAGATGGATCGAGTTATCAACAGCGACGCGCCTTTGACTACCTACTTGGATCTATTTTCACCGAATATTGAGGCTTGGGGGTTGGTGCCAGAGCAAGCAGCTACTTGGCAAGGAGTGGAAAATCATTACAAGCCTGTGTTTGGGAATTTTGACCGCAGTATATTGGTCTCTGACGAGGTTATTGTTGCAGGTCGCTTTGCCGCGCAACGATATCATGCGATGTTTTATTTGACTGGAGAGTTCGATGGTGTAAAGGCGAGGGAGAAGAAAACATTTATCAGAGGCTCCACGGTATTTGAATTCGATAACTCTGGTTTGATAAGGAAGCGATGGTCTGATCATGATCATCAATTTCGTCTGTCACAGCTGCTTGATACACCCTCTGAAATAGAGAGGGAAACCGAACGATCCCGAGTGCTTTCGGGGCCAGGGTTAACAGCCCAAGAGATTCGAGACCGAATGAACTCGATGCAAAGAATTTTCAACCAAATGCAAAACCCGGAAAAGCGGCTGTCAGTGCTGAGCGCATTGCTGTCTGAGACGCTGCCGGAAAGACAGATCTGGATAGAAAAGCTCACGGCTTTCTTTGAGATCATGCCTGACGCACACTTGGCCTATGATGCGGTGGTTGCTGCTTGGTCAAGAGTGGGTATCCGCTGGCGAATCACAGGATCCATCAGGGGCGATCATGAGCTGTTTCCATACCGTAACCACCCCATTTCGCTTGCGGGCGAGACAGTTTTGGAAATTGATAGCAACGGACGGATCGCTTCGATACATGAAGGATGTATCGTTTCGCGGAAAATTTGAACAAGCATAATTTTTGGAAAGAAGTTTGCGCCCATGACTAAAAACACCCAAGACTCATCAAGCCTGACGCGCGCTGAGCTTTTAAGTTACTCCCTGCCTTCGGCGCCAACATCGATGCTGATGATGATGGTGATCGTCTATCTCGCGCCATTTTATGCTGCCGAAATGGGAATGGAGCTCGCAGCAGTTGGCGGCATATTTGCGTTGGCGCGTATCTGGGATGCTATTAGCGATCCGATAGTCGGAAATTTATCCGACAAGACAAGAACAGTGTACGGCCGGCGAAAACCTTGGATCTTGTTGGGTACGCCCGCTCTAATGGTGTCACTCTACTTCTTATTGCAACCCCCTGAGGGAGTGGGCTTAAGTTACTTGGTCGTTGTAGCGATTGCTTTTTATCTCTCAATCACTGTCGTGCAAATACCCTATTTGTCCTGGGGCGCGGAACTCTCTCGGGATTATCAGGAGCGGATTCGAATCAACGGCTACCGAGAAGCCTTTACGATGATTGGTATTTTGCTGGTCGCTTCGGTTCCTCTTTTTTTCCTGCGGGGCAAAAATCCGACCGTCGCGGATATTGTCGAAGTCTTTACCTATGTGGTGCTGATTTTGCTTCCGCTCGCGGTGATACCTAGCTTGCTTTTTGCCCCTCAAGGAAATTTTAAAGAAACCCCAACCTTGAATTTACACAAAGCGGTTTTTGCTCTCAGGCGCAATAAGCCATTTTTGCGTCTTATGCTCGCGTCTTTGTTTATCTGGATCGGTGGCCACATCTACAACGCATCATCTCTTTTTTTGATGAAAGACGCGTTGGGATTTTCACCGAGCATGTTTTTGTGGTTCATGGTTGTGCAATACATTATGGCGTTGTTATTTATGCCTCTGGTGTTGCGCATAGGAGCACGTATAGGCAAGCATCGGGCTTTGATATGGATTGGGATGGCTTTTTTCCCGGTGCTGTGGCTCTATAATTTCGTAGAGCCGGCCAATGTGACACAGGTTGTCATTGTCTATGCGTTGAAAGGTATGGTGACGTCGGCAATTTGGATCATGCCGCCAGCGATGGTGGCGGATACCGTCGAGTCAGGTCTCTTGGAAGATATTGGAGACGATACGGCGCTGTATATGTCGATTTACTTTTTCATCCAGAAGTTGGCTGCCGCTGTGGGAGTAGGTCTTGCATTACCGCTAGCGGCGAGTTTGGGTTTTGATCCGCAAGCCCCGGGGGGTGATACCTTTGGCATTCGATTTGTGGCCACGATGTTGCCGACGTTTATGGCCATTCCTGCGGTCTTTCTGCTGTTTCGGTATCCAATTGATGAACAACGTCACCGACAAATCAGGGAGGAACTCGAGGCCCGAGGTGAATTAGGATGAAAACCAGGCGATGAACTCAATTGGGATGATGGGTGCTGCTTGGGTTCTCCCTGCAGGACTGTTTACAATCGGAGGCGACAGAGGATGATCGATACCGCTGTACCCAACAGTGATTGGTACAGCAGCGATGCTGTATCGGCAAGCCAGCGCTTTAGCGCAGCTTGCACGGCGCGTTCGATCGCTGTTGAGGCCGCTGTTCACCCGCTACCCGATCCGCATGGGCGGCCCCTAAGCACCGACATTGCCTGGTTTGGCCCCGCGAATGCCAGTCGTTTATTGGTGGTTGTGTCGGGTATGCACGGGCTGGAATGTTTGCCTGGATCGGCGATTCAGGTGGGCTGGATTGAGTCAGGTGCTCCCGACCACCTGCCAGCGGATACTGCGGTCTTGATGGTGCACCAAATCAACCCTTGGGGCTGTGCTTACCAGCGTCGCTTTAACGAGAACAACGTAGATTTAAACCGTAATTTTCTCGATTTTTCAGAACCTCTACCATCCAATACGAAATATCCCACGGTACACGATGCGTTAAAGCCCGGTGGTGGGATGGGTGATTTTGGTGAGCAGGCGGGACCGTTTTTGGGCGGGCTGGTGGCCGAGCATGGGATTGAGGACACCATCGATTTGTTGATGGCCGGGCAGCATCAGTTTCCCGATGGTTTTGCCTATGGGGGACAGGATGCCAGCTGGTCGCGGGCGTTACTGGAGCGCGTCGCAACGATCGACAAAGTCCTACGACGGCGCGTCTGCTATCTAGAGATACACTCAGGTCTGGGGCCCTATGGCTATGGTCAGCTCATATCGTTGCAGTTCGGCGCGGTACTTGCGCGCACACGACATTGGTTTGGTCAGTGGGTGTTTAACCCGCGAGCCGATCGTAAGCCAGGGGAAGCGGGGCACCGAGAAGTTCCCGGCCATAGCGCTGATGGTTTCATGCGATTGTTTCCCGATGCCGAAGTAACCCCCGTCACCCTCGAGATGGGGACGTATTCTCCGCCAGAGACGCTAGCGCTACTGATGCGTGAGCATTGTCTTCACCAAGCTGCTGATGCGGCACCAGCGGGTGAGCTTGAAATGGTGCGCAGTCAGCTGCAGGAAATGCATTGTCCTGCTGATCCTGAGTGGCGCGCCGCTAATTGGACCCGGGGAATGCAGGTGATTCGTCAGGCGCTGGCAGGGCTCAACGATGATTGATGACCGAATCATTCCGCCCGAGCTGGCATTGGAGCACCTGCGGGCGACGCGCGCGCGAGTGGCACCCTTTGTTGTGGAAACCCCCAGCGTGCGCTGGCATTCAGGAGAGCTACTGTCGTTGTTGCCCGAGGAGACTGAAGTATGGGCGAAGCTGGAGTTATTTCAATGCGCAGGCACTTTCAAACCTCGTGGTGCGATGAATGTCATGTTGCATTTGGATGCTGCAGCGCGAGAACGGGGTGTGACTGCAGTTAGTGCGGGAAACCATGCGATTGCCACCGCTTTTTGTGCGCGGCAGCTGGGTATTGATGCCCAGGTATTCATGCCTAAATTTGCGCGTGCTTACCGCATTGCCAAGGCCCAGGCCTTGGGAGCTACGGTGGTTTTATGTGACACCCAAACGGAAATGTTTGAACGAGCCCAGGCCTTACAGCGCGAGCGCGGCAGAACCTTTATTCACCCGTTTGAAGGACCGCTGACGCTGCAAGGTAGTGCCGGTGTCGGGCTAGAAATTGCGGAACAGATGCCTGATCTCGATGCCATGATCGTACCCATTGGCGGAGGAGGATTGGCGGGAGGTGTCGCCGCGGCCTTGCGTCAATTGCGTCCAAACTTGGCTATTTATGGGGTCGAGCCCGAAGGAGCCAATATGATGTCGATGAGTATTGCCCAGGGTGGCGTCATGCAGCGTGAGCAGGTGAAGTCTATTGCTGACAGCCTGTGCCCCCCCCGCACCGAACCATTCAGCTTTAGTGTGTGTAATGCGTTGCTGGATGAGATCGTGCTTATTGATGACGAGGCACTGCTACGAGCTATGGCACTGATATTGTCCGATCTAAAGTTGGTGGTTGAGCCGGCGGCAGCGGCTTCACTGGCGGCTCTCTGCGGTCCCCTGCGTGACCGTCTGGCAGGTAAACGGGTTGGCACACTTTGCTGCGGTACCAATATTGCCAGTGAGGATTACCTAGCCCTCATGGCGAATTCCATGAATACCTCACATTGAATAAGAAAAAGCACCGCGAGCATAAACAGTTAGGCCGTCGCTGTCCTAGCATATTCAAGTAGTCGAGAGGATAAATTCCAAAGCAGGGAGGCGATGATGTCAGAGTTGTTCGTGGTGGCGGCTGTTCAGTGGGCACCCGAGGCCTTGAATCCAGCAGCCGGCGCCGACAAAGCCGCTGCGGCTATACGCGAGGCCAGTGCTGGCGGCGCGAAGCTTGTAGTCTTTCCCGAGTGCTGGTTGCAGGGTTATCCCTATTGGTCGGGGCTGAAGCCCAGCAGTGACGAGTATCAAGCCTGTCGGCGCCTAAGCTTTGAAGCATCCATTCAGATTGATTCGCCGGTGCTAAAACCTGTGCTGGAAGCAGCCAAAGACTGCCAGTGCACTGTTGTGCTGGGGGTGCAGGAACGATCTGGGGGAACCCTGTTTTGCACGCTCCTCTACATCAGCCCCGATGGAGACATCCTGGGAAGTCAGCGAAAATTGATACCGACCCAGGCCGAGCGACTGGTGTGGGGGCGGGGTGATGGCTCGGATATCCGTGCCTATGAAACCCCTGTGTGTAGATTAGGAGGCCTGAACTGTTTTGAACATCAGATGGCGACTGCGCGACTGGCTTTATGTTCTCTTAACGTAGAGGTACATGCCGCCGCTTGGCCCGGGCACGCTTTCCTCAATCCCATCATCGACGCATCGACTCGTCATCTGGCTCATGAAAACGCCTGCTTTGTGGTGGTAGCTCGTGAGATTATGTCGGCGGATCGTTTGTCATCGGAGTTGCCTGTTAGCGAGGAAAATGCCGGTCACTGGCATGCGCAGGGTGGTAGCGCGATTATCGCTCCCGGCGGTATGTATTTGGTTGAGCCGGTCTATGACGAAGAGACGATTATCATGGCGGAGATCAATCTTGCCGACATCTCTGTGCATAAATGGTTTTTCGATGGTACTGGGCATTACTCGCGTCCAGATGTGTTCCAACTGCATTGGGACAAGCGGCCCAAGCCGGCGGTCGCTGTGATCGACCATCAGATCCCGGTTCGAAAGGATGATTAAGTCGAGCTCCTTAATGTGCCTGTTCCTGACGGCCGTTATCACGTCTTTGGCTCTGGCAGAGGGTGAGCCACCGTCCGTATACATCGTCTGCGTCAGCTGTCACGGCGAAGAAGGAGAGGGCAGCCCTGTGATACCGGTACCCCCAATTGCCGGTCAGCATGCGGGGTATTTACGCGGGCAATTATTGGCGTTTCGCAGCGGTGATCGGGGTGATCACCTCGCTGACACCTGGGGTCGGCAAATGGCGCTGATGACGAAGCCGTTGACCGATACCGATATTGACCGGCTGGCGCTTTTTCTCGCCGAGCAACCTCGTTGGGTGCGAGCGGAGCAACCACAGCTCTTAGAAGATAATGATAAGCGTGCCTGCATGACCTGCCACGATCCGGCTAATACGTCGGCCGAGTCAACTACTCCAATCATCGCAGGCATGCCGGAAGCCTATCTTTATAGGCAACTGGTGCATTACCGTGATGGTATTCGCTCTGCGTCGATAGATGGTGCGCCTAATCCCATGTCTGCACTCATCACCACGGATATGACTGACCTGATGCTTCAGGAATTGGCGCGGTTTTTTTCGGGCCTCTAAAACCCCCATGTAAATTAACTGACAAAGGAGTGCCGCATGGCGTTGAAACCCCACTTTTCACCGGCAAAAAGGGCTGGTGACTTCATCTTTGTCTCGGGGCAATTGCCCTTTGATTCCGATATGAAAATTGTTGAGGGAGATGTGGCGCGTCAGACCGAGGTCGTGATTGAACACATAAGCCGGGCTCTGGCGGGTGTGGGTGCAGAGCTAGGAGACGTGGTGAAAACTATGGTGTGGCTATCTGATCCCGCGGATTTTTCCCGTCTTCAATGCGACCTATGCTCAATTTTTTACCGAGGGACCACCTGCTCGCGCAACGGTAGGTTCGTTTCTTATGGTCGAGGGTGCGCTTGTCGAGATCGAAGCCATTGCGCATAAACCCCTGTAAGCGGAGGCTTTATGGAAGTTGCAGTTTTGGGTGGTGGGCACGGTTGCTATGCGGCGGCGGTGCATCTATCAGAGCAGGGTCATCGAGTGCGTTTTTGGCGTCGGGACCGTGCGGCCTTTGCGCCGGTTCTCGATTCGGGGGTAGTACGTGTCAAGGATTTCAGGGGCGAGCGCGATGTCAGCGTTGCCTTGCCGACCACCGATCTCGCAAACCGCGGTCGCAGGTGCCGAGCTCATTGTTATCCCTTTGCCATCGCTTTCTCATGAAGCGCTGTCCGAGCAACTGGCCCCCGTATTGGAAGACGAGCAAGTGGTGTTTTTACCCCCGGGTACTTTCGGTTCTTTCTTGTTTGCACGGGCACTCAACCGGAGCGGCAATCTTGCCAAGGTGAGTTTTGCCGAAACCGGAACGCTGCCCTATCTGGCGCGTAAGCACGATAGCAACTTGGTAGTTATTAGTGGCTATGCCACCCCGCCTACCTACCGGTGTGTTTCCCGCCTGCAACAGCGAAGTGGCGTTGGCGACTATTGCCAAGGCGTATCCGGTCGAGCCCTGCTCGGATGCGTTGAGCGGAGCGTTGATGAACGCGGGGCCCATTATTCATCCACCTTTGATTTTGATGAATGCCGGTCCGCTTGAGCACTTTGATGCCTGGGATATTCACAATGAGGGCACCCAGCCGGCTATCCGACGGGTCACGGATGCCCTTGACGCTGAACGAATTGCCCTGCGCGAGGCGCTGGGTTACGGCGCGCCACATTTTCCGCTGCGTGATCATTACAACAAGGCGGGCGAGGGAGAGGAGTGGATGTACGGTCGTGCTGCCCACGAAAGACTGACCGATAGTGGTGATTGGCGCGAAGATATCGACCTGAGGCAGCATCGTTATATGCTGGAGGACACTCGGTTGGGTTTGTCATTTCTGGTGTCAGTGGGGCGCTGGCTGGGGGTGCCGACGCCCGTGGCGGCGGGTTTGCTAAGTATTGCCACTCCCGTTGCAGAGCGTCCACTCTATGAAGAGGGTCGAACCCTGGAGTCCTTGGGACTCAGTGGCTATTCGCAGGATCAACTTCAAAACTTGCTGCAGCAGGGATTCAAGACCGCGGGTGACCCGCAGCAAACCATCGGTGTGCTGGGTGCGGGCCGTATGGGGCGAGGTATCGCACTGGCCTACGCGTTTGCCGGGGTTTCGGTGCGCATGGTTGATATGAAAGCGCGAAGCGCTGAGCAGTGGCAGCAGTTCCAGCAGACCCTGGACAGAGAGTTAGCTTTGGACCTGGATTTTCTGGTGGATGTGGGACTTCTCGCAGCTGCAGACCGTGAGGTCGTGAGCGCAAAAATGTCATGCGTGCCTGCCGAGCAAGCCGCACGCGCGCTGGATGCGTGCGATATTGTTTATGAAGCCGTACCGGAGGTAAAGGACGCCAAGCGCGCGTGTTTTGATTTTGTTAATCGCCAACTTCGCCAGGACGTGGTGGTGGCATCGACGACGTCTACATTTTTGGTAAGCGAGCTGGCGGCCATGGTGGAACACCCTGAGCGCTTTGTGAATGCGCACTGGCTAAACCCGGCGCATTTGATACCACTGGTTGAGATTAGTCGCACGAATGACGTGGATCCTCTTGCCCTTGCCCGTTTGGAGGCGTCATTGCAAAGTATTGGCAAGATTTCGGTGGTTTGCTCGGCGTCACCAGGATACATCGTTCCGCGCATTCAAGCCTTGGCCATGAATGAAGCTGCGCGGCTAGTGGAAGAGGGCGTCGCCAGTGCCGAGGAGGTCGACCGGGCTATCAATGCTGGTTTCGGACCGCGCTTCGCTGTTTTGGGATTGCTCGAATTTATCGACTGGGGCGGCGGCGACATCCTTTACTATGCCTCCAACTATTTGGCAGAAAAAGTCGATGCCCGCTATCTGCCGCCAGCCATCGTCGAAAACAATATGCACGCCGGTCTCAATGGCGTGCGTGAGGGCCGTGGATTCTTCGACTATACCGGCATGGACACGGTGGTCTATCGCCAGAAACGTCTTCGGGAATTCGTCGAGTTATTAGGTCACCGCGGCCTGTTGCCGAGATTTGGCGCCGCAGCTGAGCTGCTTGGGTAGCGCGTGAACATGGCGGCGTTAAAAGACAGCGGCATTTTAGCGCCATCGGTGGAACCGCTCTGCTGGCTGTCCGTCACGGGATTATTGACTGCTTACCGCCGAGGCGAAACCGACCCCGTGGCGGTCACGTCGGCATTGTTGGCGCGAATTGAACGGCTTAATCCGACGCTTTCTGCTTTCGAATCTGTATTCGCTGAGCCTGCGTTGGTTGCCGCCCGCGCCTCTGCAGAACGCTGGGCCCGAGTGGCTCAATCCGATGACTCTGGGGTTCGGCCATTGGAAGGCGTGCCTGTGGCCATCAAGGACTTGTTGACTACTGTCGAGGGCCCTACCAGCGCAGGCACTGATTTTCTTGCAGGCTATCTTTCGAGGAAAGACGCAGCTGTGGTGCGTCGCTTACGTGACGCGGGTGCGATTATATTGGGTAAAACAGCGATGACTGAAGGGGCGTTCGCGCAGCACCACCCCGCGCGTATTACTCCCGTCAATCCTTGGGCTCCCGACCGAAGCCCCGGTGTTTCATCATCTGGATCAGCCGTGGCAGTAGCTGCAGGCTTGTGCCCCATCGCCTTGGGCACTGACACCGGCGGCTCCATACGCTTTCCCTGTGGCAACAACCGACTGGTGGGGCTTAAGCCAACGGTGGCTACTTTCGACGAGGGAGGCTGCTTCCCTTTGTCCTCAGGGCTGGATCATATCGGCCCGATCGTTCGCTCGGTGCAAGATCTTGAGGTGGCCATGCTGGCCATGGGTTGGAATCCCAAGCCCGTAAGCGTGACCTCTGGACGAGTGGCGGTTGATCGAAAACAGCTGTCGCAACGCTGTGATCCGAAGATTCGCAGTTTGCTTGAGGTCAATCTGGAGGGGCTAGAGCGGCTGGGCTACCAACTTGTGGATTACGATCTTGAGGCTGTGCAATGGCCACTGGCGATGGGGTGGCTGGATAGGGTGGGTGTGTCAGCCCTGCGTGAGCACCAGAAATTTCATGTGCGTCACGCGAAACAGTATGGGCCGGCCTTTAGTTGGTTGTTAGAACATGGCGAGCGTGTTACGACAGACCGGTTGCGCGAGCTGGAGCATATGAGTGCCGCCTGGAGTAGAGAGCTTGATCACCTGCTCTCTGGTGTCGATGCCTTGGTTTGCCCCGTCTCGGCCTATCCCAACCCGCCCTTGGGTAACTCGGGTGCCCCTCCATCACCGGAGGCTATAGCCAACTCGGTGTATTACACCGCGCCTTTTAATTTCTCGGGCCATCCGGCGTTGACGCTACCCATGGGGTTTGTCGATGGTGCACCTTCTGGATTTCAACTGATTGGCCAGAGCCATAACGAGGCAGGTCTGATTGCGTTGGGGCAACGCATTCAAGAAGCCCAGCCGTGGTCTGATCATCCGACAGAATTTGAGTGAGCTATGAAAGAGATGCTGACAGCAGCGCAGAGCATTGTTGATCGATTAATTGATCACGGGGTGGATACTATTTTTGGTATTCCTGGCGCCCAGACATATGCGTTTTTTGATGCCTTAGCGCAGCGCAAATCCGACGTGCGTTTGGTGATTGCCCGCCACGAGCAGGGTGCGGCGTACATGGCCTACGGTTATGCCAAATCCACCGGAAAACCTGGGGTGTATTGCGTGGTGCCGGGCCCTGGGGTACTCAATACTACTGCCGCACTCGTCACGGCCCACAACGCCCCCGTTTTGTGTATCACGGGTCAGGTACCTAGCGAATTTCTGGGGGTCGGACACGGCATGCTCCATGAGTTGCCCGATCAGCTAAATACCCTGCGCACCTTAACTAAATGGGCCTCTCGCATCAATTATCCGGACGAAGCGGCCCAGTTGGTAGATGAAGCGTTTCGGAATATGTTGTACGGACGCGTTCAACCCGTCGCGCTCGAAATTCCGATGGATGTGTTGGCGCAAACTGGTATGCCGGTGACTCTTCCCACGGTAGCGCCACAGCCGCCGCTGCAGCCTGATCCTACGCGCGTCAAACGTGCTGTGGAGCTGATTAAGACCGCGCAGAAGCCAATGATTTACGTTGGAAGCGGTGCGGTGGGCGCGGCGGCGGAGATCCTCGAACTGGCCCGCAAGATTCAGGCACCGGTGGCCTCGTTCAGGGGAGGCCGCGGCATCGTGGGTGATGATACCCCTTACGGCTTCAACTGCGCCTCGGGGTACAAGTACTACCCGGATATCGATCTCATGATTGGCATTGGCACACGATTAGAGTTGCCGGCGTTTCGCTGGCAGGCAGGGGTGGCGAATCATAATATGATTCGGATCGACACTGACCCTACCCAGTCAGTTCGACTTCGTGGTGATGTGGCGCTGGTCGCCGACGCTCAGTGCGCGACTTCGGCAATTTTGAATGGCTTGGGCGATTATGCATCGCCGGAACTCCGCGAGTCGCAGTTTGTTGAGATAAAAGCCGAGTCTCATCGGGAAATCCAGAAAATCCAGCCGCAGATGACCTACCTCAATATCATGCGCGAGGTGCTGCCACGGGAGACTTTTGTTGTTGAAGAAATTAGCCAGTTTGGCTTTGCCTCGTACTATGGCTTTGAGCTGTATGAGCCTCGCAAGTTGGTGACCTGCGGTTATCAAGGCAACTTAGGTCACGGTTTTCAAACTTCGCTGGGTGTGCGGGTGGCCCAGCCTGACTGCCCGGTAGTATCGATTACTGGGGATGGTGGTTTTATGTTCGGTGTGGGAGAGCTAGCTACCGCGGTTCAGCATCGCATTGGTGTGATCGTACTGGTGTTCAACAACAACGCCTATGGCAACGTTCGCCGGGATCAAGTTAATTTTTATGATGGTCGAGTGCATGGCTCGGAGCTGGTAAATCCCGATTTTGTGGCCCTTGCACAAAGTTTTGGTGCGAGGGGCTACCGGTCAGAGTCACCGGAGCATTTTCGAGACCTGCTGGCACGTGCTCTCACAGAAACCGCTGACGGGCCGGTGCTAATAGAAGTGCCGATTGAACGGGGTTCGGAGGCATCGCCCTTTGAGTTTATGATGCCCAACAACTATGGGCGATAGCGACTAGCTGTTTAGTGTGGGATTTTCACTAATCCGATTCGGTTACTACTGCTCTGATGAATCAGCAGGTTCTTATCGGCTGTCACCCACACATGGCGAACGATGCCGATCCCGGATGGAATGGCCCAGCTTTGAAAAGTCTCGGTGGCCGGATCAAAACGCACTAACGCATCGGGTCGCATGCCCGACTCGTTATACCAAACTACATCATCGATCACCGCAATCGCGTAGGGGTGGGACGATGGCCCGCTCGGGGAATCCCATTGTGTCACCGCCCCTGTTTCGGGATTGAGTCGGCCGATCTTGCCGAGTGACGAGTTGACGAACCAGATGGCGCCGTTGCTGGCAATATCGAGCCGGCGGATACGGGTGCGCTCATCGGGAATGTCGAAATAACGTATGGCGAGTGTCTCTGGATCGATTTCAGCAATCGCATTGGTGCCGTTGTGTGCCACATACAAGAGCCCGCTTTGGGCTACCTTGATGCCGTAGGGACGGGCGCGGGTTGCCACTTCTACCAGTTCGCCAGTCTTGGGATTCAGCTTACCGATCATGCCCGCATGCTGAGCGGTGAAATACAGCATGCCGTTGGGGTGGAACACACCGGTATGGGGGTCTTTTGACGTGGTCGGGAATATGGTGATGTCGCCGCTGATCGGATCGAGCCGTCCGATCGTGCTGTTGCTGTTCCCCGTGTACCAGATGTTACCCTCGTCGTCGGGTAGGATTGAGTGAGGTCTGGCGTCGGCGGGAAGCTGGAACTCTTCCATTTTGCCGGTCTCAGGATCAAGGCGCCCGGCGAGTGACGCCCACATGCCGGTCCACCAGATACTGCCATCAGGCGCTTCAACCGGATCTCTCGAACGTTGCCCCAGTGTGGGCACCAGCCACTCAGTGATCTCGATGTCAAAGTCGCCGGATATCAGTTTGGGCTTTTTCTCTGGGCGCGACGGAAAATGCGTCGCGAGATACTGACTAATGGTCGTTGCCTGGGCGTCGGGGAGGTCGATCATCGAGGCAATAAGGTAGCGCCAGGCCTCGGGACTGTCATATCCCTGCCCGCGCTCAATATAAGCGGTTGAGTGACACTCAGTGCAGACCATCTGGGTTAATGCCTTGCCCGGCCCTTCGGGTAACTCGGCCGTGCTTCGGGTGCTCAGCAGCAGCAAAGCCAAAAAATAAAACCCCTGGAAAGCCTTCACTCGAGTGCTGTTACGTTTCATGCATCTGCCTCGTTTTTCACCCGTGACGTCTGTCGCCATCATCATACCCCAGCGTCAGTTCGATGCTGCAGCTTGGGTAATACCCCTATCGTTTGCCAGTGGGATAAAAGGCGCTTAGTGTTGGGGGCTAATAGATCAGTGAGCGGCTTGCCATGGCAGAGACAAAACGCGTGAACCCCCTCGATCGCTACGCGCGTGATTTGCCGCCCGGTAAGGTCACTTGGATCGGATTACGGCCCAAGCGGCGCGAACCGCTGAATGCGGTCGACAGCGTGTTGGCGGTGTCAGGGCATGGGCTTGAGGGCGATCATCGGATGACAAAAACCCCTGGCTCGGGACGACAGGTAACGCTCATTTCACAAGAGTTTATCGAACAGATCTCGGGATTCACCGGCATCACCCCGATCGACCCGGCCATCCTGAGGCGCAATATTGTTATTGCGGGAATCAATTTAAATGCGCTACGGCGACAGCGCTTTCGTGTCGGTGCGGCACTGTTTGAGGCCACTCAGCTTTGCCACCCCTGCGCGAGAATGGAGGAAGCCTTGGGCAAGGGGGGTGTTGCTGCCATGATTGGCCATGGCGGCTTGTGTGCGCGCATTTTGGAAGACGGCCTCATTCGCTTGGGCGACGCCGTTGTCCCCGCAATCGATAGTTAACTTGGGAGAATAACCGGCATGAGTTCAGATCCAGCAGTTCACACCATCCAGTTTCGGGGTACGGGCGTCTTTAACCCCGAGACCCTGGCGGACGTTCATGAGCAACTGGATGCTGCCTTGGCCAATGAGAAGACCCAAGCGGTATTCCTGCGTGGTGAGGGCAAGAACTTTTCTCAAGGTTTGGACCTCGAGTACTTGTCGGCCCATCAGGAGATTTTTTCCCAGTTTGTCACTGACACCATGTTTTTGGCCGGACGGATGCTGGCCTTCCCCATGCCCATCGTGTCTCTAGTCAATGGCCACGCCTTTGGCTTGGGCGCCATGATCGTGCTGGCATCAGATTACGCGGTGATGCGCAGCGACAGGGGTTTTTTCTGTTTACCGGAAATCGATATAGGCATGACGTTGACGGTGCGTATGAATGCCTTGGTCCGTGCCCGGCTATCTCAGCGCGCGTTACGGGAGACGCTGTTGACCGGTGGGCGACTGACCGGTGAACAGGCGCGACAGCTGAACATTGTTGATGCGGTGGGTGAAGACAGTGATCTTGAAGCGCTCGCTCTCCAGGTCGCCTCTCCCATGTTTGGTAAGCCGCGGGAGCAGCTCGCGGGCCTGAAATACGGCCTACATGAGAATCTGATTACCCTGATCTTCTCCGATGCCGATGACGCCGCCTATCAAGCGCCATCCCTGTGGCCCCGGGGTCAGGGATAGCGTAAAAGCCCGATTGCAGCGAATAACATGTGGCATAAAAAACTTTTCGGGCGCGACGGGTTATGGGCCGTCCAGTCGTAAAAGCAGTGAACCGAGCGGCACCTGCGGTCGGTAACCTACGAGGAATGTTATATGAACCAGCCAACCTGCTTTTCGAAAACTCTGACTGCCGCCGGCGCAGTACTGCTACTACTTCCAACCTTGTCATGGGCCCAGCCCAAGCCTGAGCGGGTCATCCAGCAGCTCGACACCGACGGTGACAAGCTCGTCAGTTATGAGGAATTTCAGCTCCCGCGACACCGAGGCGGAGATCGCTTTGAGGCGGCGGATGCCGACGGGGATGGCAATATCAGCCGCGCGGAAATGGAAGCTAAACTGGCCTCTCAGATTGAAGAAATGACCGCGAGAGCTATTGAGCGTTTTGAGGCGACGGATCTTGACGGTGATGGCTTTGTGACGCCGGAAGAAATTAAGCGCAGTGCATTTGACGCTATGGACGCGAACGACGATGGCTATATCAGCGCCGATGAGCTCAGCGCAGCGCATCGAAAAAAACAAGAGCAGCATCGACATCGCCCGCAAGGCTAAGCGAAAGCGCGGTTTGGCGCGGTGAGTGATGAAGCCCAGCTTGTTGCGGCGGTAAGTACTGGCGACAGCCGGGCCTTTGAAGTGCTTGTCACGCGTCACCTGCCCGCCATAGAGGCCTATGCGCTGCGTTTCATGGGTGATCGCAGCGGGGCCCAAGATGTGACACAAGAGGTCATGCTAAAACTGTGGCAGCGCGCCGGCGACTACGATGCAACTAAAGCCAGAGTGACAACGTGGCTGCACCGACTGGCCCATAATACCGCCATTGATCACTTGCGACGGACTGCGAAATACACCGATGACAGCAGCTTAGCGGAGCCGGAGGCGGCCCCCCAGAACAGCGATGAATCCGAGGCGGTGAAAGCAGCGCTGGCGCACTTACCCATGAATCAGCGCAATGCGCTGGTGCTTACTTATTACCAGGATCTCTCCAACAAAGAAGCGGCCGAGATTATGGGCCTTGGCGTGCGTGCGCTCGAATCATTGCTGGTGCGGGCGCGAACAACGTTAAGAAAACAATTAGAGGCAGATCAGTGACTGACGAAGAAATCATCTCCCGAAGTACCGCGGAGGCCCTGTTGGGAGCCTACGGTGCCGATCCCAAGCGCTGGCCCGCTGAGTGGCGAGAGGCTCTTGACCGCGCCATCGCTTACCACGTAGGGCTCAAAGAACTCGTGGAGCAGCAGGCTGCACTTGACCGCGATCTGATTGCCTACAGCGTCACCCCCTCGATCACCGTAGACGACGTGATGGCGCGTGTTGGGGGCGCACAAGTGTCGAAGGCTGTGAGCAGCAGTGGCTGGCTCGAGGGGTTCCTTGATTGGTTACTACCCTCGGACCAATTAGTGCTGTGGCGCGGTGCAACCGCGGCACTGGTCCCACTCTTTATAGGCCTGTGGTTGGGGTCAACAGATGTTGCAGTGCAGGAGCAGTGGTGGGGTGCGGAGCAGGTGCTCTTCAGCGCGGACTACGGGTTCGACGCCTATGAGCTCGATATAGATAGTTTGGACATCGAAGGAGAGGGCAATGACTAAACGTCACTGGCTTTACCTACTATTGGTTGCATCGGTAGCTATCAACTTATTGATTACCGGGGCCGTGTCGGCTCGATGGTTTTTAGGGCGTCAGCCCGAGCCACCGATGGCTTGGTCGGTACGCGACTTACCGCTGGCGACTCGCCAGCAGCTTCAACCGGTGTTTGAAGAGGCGATAACCACGTTGGTGCCGCTTCGCCGTTCCCTCCGTGAGCGAGAGCGTGAACTTGGCGTTGTGCTCCAAGGGAAAGACATTGATCCGGCGGCGCTGGAAGCGGCCTTGGCGTCCATGCGAAAAACCTCGGAGGCCTACCAACGTGAGATGCATCGACTTGCGCTGCAGGTGTTGCCCACGTTGACGCCCAAAGAACGTCGAATGGTGATGCATCAGTTGATGCCAGATCGCGGTCGCCCCCCCAGACATCAGCGTCCAAGCGGGCCTCCGCGGTAAATAAAGTCTCCGGTTCAGTAATGAATCACGTAACATCCGCCCATGGAACTGCTTCAGGCCACGCTTAACCTCGGAACTTTTGTCCTGCTTATGCTTGCGGTGCTCTTTGCTGCACTGATGCGGGCGTTTTCGGGTTTTGGGTTTGCCATGATGGCGGTGCCGGTGTTTTCCCTTTTCTTGCTGCCTGCCGATGCGGTTGTTTTAGCCGCGATACTCACTCTGTCGGTAAGCGCTATTACTTATAAAGCTTGGTGGGGGCAGTTCGATGCGCGGGTTTTCCTGCCTATGCTTGGCGGCTCCGTGGTGGGCACGGCGATTGGTGTGCTATTTCTAACCACGGCATCCACCACAGAATTTCAGCTCTGGATTGGCATTACCGTGGTGGTAGCGTGTGTCTTTGTAAGTCGCTTAAAACCTGGCGTTGGGGGGGAGGTACGCTTTCTCCCCTCGGCTACCGGGGTAGCTTCAGGACTCATGAACGGTGCCTTTGCGATACCTGGCCCTCCGGTGATCGCCTACGCCATGATTTGCATTCCAGAACCCGCAAAGAGCCGGGCCTTTCTCATGGCGTTTTTCTTCGCGTCCAATGCAATTGCCTTTGGCATGTTTCTTAATGCGGGTGTAGTGACCACAACGCCACTGGTGTTACTGCTTATTGCGATGCCGGTCATGATCATGGGTGATCGTTTGGGGGCTTGGTTATTTCATCGTGTAGGCGGTGCGGCCTATCGCCCCGTCGCTTTCGTGGTGTCCATGGCGATAGGCGTCGCACTGATCGTGAAAGCGCTATGGTTCTCTGGTGGGACGCCCTAACTACTGTTTCACGTTCGCTCGCACGATGCGCGCTTTTTGTCGCTCCCAGTCTTTTGCCTTTTCTGTGTCGCGCTTATCGTGCTGTTTCTTGCCTGCGGCGATGCCGATTGACGCTTTAACCAGATGGCCTTTCCAATAAAGGGCTAGACAAACGCAGGTCTGGCCTTTTTGCGAGACAGCCTCGTTAAGCTTTGCCAATTCCCGTTTGTTGAGCAGCAGCTTTCTGGAGCGCGTTGGCTCGGTGACAAAGTGGGTGGACACGGTCTCTAGTGGGGTGATTTGCGCGTTGAGTAAGAACGCTTCCCCATTTTTCATAAAGACGTAGGAATCAGTCAGCTGCGCACGTCCGGCGCGTAGGGATTTTACTTCCCAGCCCGAGAGCGAGATGCCGGCTTCAAAGGTCTCCAGTATGTGATAGTCGAACCGGGCACGCTTGTTTTGCGCAATCGTATTGTCCGAGGTTTTCTTTTTAGATTTACTCATAGGGTGCATTATACGGGTCGAGGCAAGTAAGGATGTATTTTTGTGTTAGATGACAACGTACCCAAACCCTGGCAAGGGCAAACGACGCTAGTCTTTGCACTGGCCGCCGCGGCAATGGGCTTGGGTAATGTGCTTAGGCTGCCTTATTTAATTGGCGAGCACGGGGGAGCGCCTTTTTTCCTGACCTACGCTCTGACGGTGTTTTTGGTAGCGGCGCCCTTGCTTGCGGCTGAAGTTATGCTTGGCAGTCACGGTCGGGGTTCGCCGATTGGGGCGCTACGATGGGCCAGTGATCAGGCGGGAAGATCACACCTGTGGTCGTCGCTGGGTGCGGTGCAGGCATGCCTCGCCATGGTACTGCTGGCCTTGCTTGTGCTGCTGGCAAGCTGGATGCTAGAGCTCGCCCTGGTGATTAACCGATTGGAGCTCTCGGCGGCGAGTGCACTTGAGGTCTCCGATTATGTCGGTGAAATGATCCAGACAGGCAATGGTACCCTCCAATGGGCTCTGCTCGCCGGCGCCGTGTTGGCGGCAGCACTCGGGCCGCAATATGCCATGGCAGTTATCGGTTGGCTGGTGTTGCCCGCCATTGCGGTGGGGCTGCTTAGCTTGGTGCAGTACGCCGTGGATTTCGGCGATCTCGCGGCCACGGGACGCTTTCTATTTGCCTCAGACTACGCCGGTTTCACCCAGCGAGGCGTATTCGCCGGCATACTCAGCGGGTTGCTGACCGCCGGCGCTGGGTTGGGAATCGGAAGTTGCTTTGGCGCGCACGCCCCGCGCAATTTACCGCTACTGCGGTCGGTCATTGCGGCGTTAGTTCTTGACACCGCTGGCGTCATTCTGATCGCGGTTGCGCTGATTCCATTACTGACTTCATCAAATGTGGTACCGAATCAGGGATTGGGGTTTCTCTTTATCGGCGTGCCTTATGCCTTCGCTAACTTACCCTTGGGAGAGATCTATGGGGCCATCTTTTTTGGCGTCGCGGCGCTTGCCTGTTTTGCCACCATTGTGGCGTTGATGGAGCCCGCCATCATGGTTTTGCGTCGTGAGTTGGGCCTGTCCAGAACCATCGCCGCGTTGCTGACGGGCGGTGTGACCTTTCTATTGGTATGGCTACTGCCGTTATTTCAGTCGGTGACGGCGTGGGGGAGCTGGGTCGTTGATGCCAGCGTGATGGCCGTGATGCTGCTGTTGGCGCTCTTTGTCGGTTGGCGTCTGCCGAGGCCGGTGGTTCGAGGGGAGATGTATCGTGAACCTGCCTGGCTTTTTCTGCTCTGGTGGTACCTCTTGCGCTTTGTTGTGCCTCTTATCCTCTTGGTGGCACTGTGCCTCAGTGTATTTGCGGCACCGTCTGGCGGCCCGGAAACGGCCATCCTGAGGTAGGATTCATGCATGACAGCGATTGATCGTAGTGCGCTACTTCCCTATGCCGCCGAGAAACTTTATGACTTGGTCGCCGATATTGAGGCCTATCCCCAGTTTTTGACGGGCTGTGCGGGTTCGGAGATTCTGTCTCGTGACGACACAACGGTGACGGCACGCTTGTCCCTCGCCCGCGCGGGCTTGAGTCAAAGCTTCGTGACGCGCAATATCATGACACCCCACGAGCAGATAGAGCTGACCCTAGTGGATGGCCCCTTTGAACAATTTGCCGGGCGTTGGCACTTTAAGTCTCTGGCGCCAGAGGCATGTAAAGTTTCGCTATCGCTGGTCTTTGAGTTACGCAGCGGCTTGATCGGTGCCGCTGCGGGCCGCTTGTTTGATCGGGTGGCGCTGGATATGGTGGACGCAGTGGTCAGGCGTGCGGAGTCAGTTTATGGAAAGGCATCCCTATGAGCGAGCTTATTAACGTCGAAGTCGCCTACGCGCTCCCCGACAAACAGCTGATTAAGGCCTTGGAGGTCCCCGTCGGGACCAGCGCGATCGATGCCGTCAGGCTCTCGGGGATCGATGGGGACTTTGACGATTTGACCCTGGAACCGACTCTGCAGGTGGGTATCTTCGGCAAGGCGATCAAGGCTGATCAACCCCTTCAGGCAGGGGATAGGGTTGAAATTTATCGACCGCTGCAGGTGGATCCCAAGGAGGTGAGAAAACGGCGAGCGGCCGAGGCAAAGGAACGACGTGCCGCGGAAGAGGGCCCTTAAGCTTCCTCGCTGGCTTCTTCGTCAGCATTCTTTTGTGATTCCCAGTCAGGCGCGTCTGCGCCTTCTACCTCCACCAGCCGATCCCCGTCAAAAATAACGGTGAGTCGACTCTCGGCAAGGGTTTCCGAGCCGTTGCGATTTAGGTAGCGGTAATCCCAGCGATTGTCGTTAAACGTATCTTCTATGAGCGGGGTCCCCATCACGAACCTAACCTGCCGCCGGGTCATGCCGGGTTTGAGCTGCTCGATCATCTCTGGGGTGACGATATTGCCTTGCTCAACATCGATGCGATAGACACCGGGGAAACCAAAATTCCCGCATCCGGACAGGGTTAAAGCAAGCCAGACGAGGGCCGCGAAAAGAGAAAATCGGCGACAGAGCATGAGCCTTGGGTTCCACAGCTACACGAAGGCTGTCATGATACCGCAGATTGTCCCTGAGTGAGAGCTACCCATGCCCAGTGAAAATGTCGAGTTACGGCGAGCAGGACTCAAAGTCACGCTGCCCAGAATCAAAATACTGCAGATTCTGGAGGCCACGGCCGCCAGCGCGGAGCATTTGAGCGCCGAAGACGTCTACCAGCGCCTGCGTGACATGGGTGAAGATGTGGGATTGGCGACGGTCTATCGGGTGCTTACGCAATTCGAAACAGCGGAACTTGTGACCCGCCATAATTTCGAGGGGGGCCACTCGGTGTTCGAGCTGTCTTCGGACGATCATCACGATCATATGGTTGATGTCGATACCAATGAGGTCATTGAATTTTTTGACGAGGTTATCGAAAAACGCCAGCACGAACTCGCCAACGAGCGGGGTTTTGAAATCATCGACCACTCGTTAGTGCTGTACGTCAGGAAGCGCGACTGACTACCCATACAGCGGTTAGGTAGCCAAGGCGCCGCCGATTCAATCGCCCTAGGACGCTTCGAGAATCTCTTTGGCGTGACTGCGGGTGTTTTCTGTGATTTTAAGGCCCCCAAGCATGCGGGCAATTTCCTCCACTCGGTCGCCCGCGGTGAGCACCTCGAGAGTAGTGGATACGCTTTTATCGTCCCCGGATTTACTTACCCGCAGCTGCTGATGACCCTTGGCGGCGACCTGGGGTAGGTGGGTGACGCACAGCACCTGTGCGCGTTCAGATAACGATCTAAGCAGGGAGCCCACGACCTCCGCGACGGCGCCACCAATACCCACGTCGACCTCGTCAAAGATCATGGTCGGCGCGGTTACGCTATCCGCCGCGGCCACTTGCAAGGCTAGGCTGATGCGCGATAACTCGCCGCCCGAGGCAATCTTGGCAAGAGGACCGGGGCTGCTTCCGGGGTTGGTGCTGATCAGAAAGCTAACCGATTCGGCGCCAGCGGGATGAACAGCGTCATCACGTACGGTGAGGTCAATGACAAACTGACAGCGCTCCATGGCGAGGGAGCCGAGTATTACCATCACCCGCTCGGCCAATCTTTTCGCTGCTTTTTTACGGGCATTGGACAGTTTCTTGGCGGTGGCTTGGTAATGCGACAGGCTGTCTGCAATGGTGCCTTCTAGGGTCTCGAGTTGGGCATCGTCCGCCTGCAGTTCTTCCAGTTCAGCCGTCAATCGCTCCTGTAGCTCATGAGCCTGCTCGGGCATCACCCGATGTTTCCGCGCAAGGTCGTAAATCTGTTCAAGCCGGCGGCTCACTTCAGAGAGTCGGCCCGGGTCCAACTCGAGCTTGTCGCTGTAGTGATCGAGCTCGCGTCTCGCCTCATCGAGCTGAATTTCAGCACTGGCCAACATGTCACGGACGTTTTGGACTTGCTCGCCCTCATGGCGCGCATCATTCATGAGCTGCTTCAGTTTGACGAGCTGCTCGGCGAGTGATTCACAGCCCTCGGCACAGGCCCCCGCACTTTCCAGCAGAAAGCCGGCATTACTCAGCTGGCGTTGCTCGGTCTCGAGGTCGAGGAGTTCATTCTCCCCCAGACCGAGCTCCTCGATCTCTCCTACCTGGTAAAGCAAAAGTTCTCGCTTGGCGTGATCCTCTGCGCTTCGATTTTTCAGTCGCTCCAGCTTGGCGCTGAGATCCAGATACTGCTGAGCATGTGTCGCGACCTCCGCGGCCAACTCGGTGGCACCGGCGTAATCATCCAAAAGTATTCTCTGGCTGCCTCTGCGTAGCAGAGATTGATGCGCGTGCTGTGAGTGTATGTCGACCAACTTCTCGCCCAGTTCGGCGCAGTCCGCCAAGGTAGCTGGCGTGCCGTTGATAAAGGCCTTGGAGCGGCCGTCGGCGCCCACAACTCGGCGCAACAGGCAGTCGCGATCCCCTGAATCTAGCTCTCTTTCTTCGAGCCAGTGGATCGCGTCCGGAATCTGTTCAAGATCAAAGGTGGCGGTGATATCGGCGCGCTTGGCGCCAGGCTTTACCGCGCGGGCATCGGCACGATCGCCCACACAGAGTCCCAGAGCGTCCAACATGATGGATTTTCCCGCCCCGGTTTCGCCCGTAATCGCTGTCATCCCGGCCTCCAGATCGAGGTCGAGGGACTCAACAATGGCGTAATCGCGAATAACGATTTGTTTGAGCATGAGTCTTCCCGGGACTTTCCTCTCTTATAGCGTACTCTGTTCGGTGGTGGAAAGATCTTAAGCAGTTCTTTGTCCGCCACGCCCGCTGTGGTAATAATGGGGTTCCCAGACCTACAGGGCCACCATGACCGACGATAAGCTCTCAACTCGCGCCACAGACCTGCTAAGGACCCTCGTGGAGATGCATATCCGGGATGGACAACCCGTAGGGTCCAAGACCTTGCACGCACAGACTCAGCTTACCGTCAGCCCCGCCACCATCCGCAACATTATGGCTGACCTGGAAGACAGAGGGCTCCTCGCTTCCCCACATACGTCCGCCGGGCGGATTCCAACCGCACTGGGTTATCGCTTTTTCGTGGATTCGCTGCTGCAGGTTCAGCCCATGCAAGAGCAGGCGATATCCGCCCTTCGCGAGGAGCTCAACCCGAATCGTAGCGCCAAAGACTTGGTGCAATCGGCGTCGTCCCTGTTAGCACAAATCACGTCGCAAGCGGGTATTGTGACAGTGCCGCGCCCCGAGATGAATCAGCTCCGTCAGGTCGAATTCCTGCCCCTTTCAGAGAATAGAGTTCTGGTGATTCTGGTAGTGAATGAGCGCGAGGTACAGAATCGGGTGATCGAGCTGACCCGGCCGCTGACCGAGGACCAACTTAAGGCGGCAGCAGATTTGATCAACCAGCGCTACGCGGGTGCCGATCTTGGCGAGGTAAAAGCCCGCCTGGTGCAGGAAATGGCCGAGGCCCGTGCCCGCATTGATGAATACATGGCTGCAGCGCTGGAACTCGCGAATCGCGCCCTCGAGGATGAAGAGGAGCGTCAGGAATACGTGGTTGCCGGGGAGAGCTTTTTGTTGGGCCAGGCGGCGCCGGAGGATATGAGCAAGCTCAGAGAACTGTTTGATGCGTTCGAGCGCAAGCGGGATCTACTCGAGCTCCTGGAGCGCTCCTACCGTGCCCAGGGGGTGCAAATCTTTATTGGCGAGGAAGCCGGCTACGACGTATTTGGCGATTATTCTGTGGTGACCGCACCCTATGCTCAGGGCAGCCGCACCCTGGGTGTCCTCGGCGTCATAGGCCCTACGCGCATGGCCTACGAACGGGTTATTCCCATGGTAGACGTGACCGCCAGGATGCTGAGCGCAGCACTCTCCCGCTAAAAGGGCTGTTACCCCACCAAAAAGTGGGTTGAAAAAGCTGTCTACAGCCCCCAATTCCCCCTCAGAGACCGGAAGCGCTCGCTCGGCGAGGCGCCTGCCGATGTATCAGCAGCTATCAATCGAGGAAAAATTCGATGGCGGAGCAGAAGCCAGAGCATAACGACGATCCCACGGAAACGCAGTCGACCACTCCCGCCGAGGAGGAGCAGGTGGAAGTTACCGAGGCAGCCACCGCGCCTGAGGACGCAGAGCTCACCTTGGAAGAAGAAGTGGAGCGACTTGAGGCCGACCTCGCCGAGGCCAAAGACGCGGCGTTGCGGGCGCAGGCCGATGCAGCAAATGTGCAACGGCGTGCCGAGCAGGACGTGGAAAAAGCGCGCAAGTTTGCGCTGGAGCGTTTTTGCAATGAGTTGCTGCCCGTGGTGGATAACCTCGAACGCGCGCTGGAAGCGGCCGAGGCTGACGAGGAGATTCTCAAGCCTATAACGGAAGGCGTGGAGCTCACGCTCAAAAGCTTTCTGGATGCGTTGCAGAAGCTTCAGTATCGAGCCGGTATCCCCGCAGGGTGAGCCCTTTGATCCTCAGTTGCAGCAGGCCATGACGCATGGTGCAGAACGGTGAGGTAGAACCCAACACAGTCATCGCTGTCATGCAGAAGGGGTACACCCTGAACGGGCGCCTGGTGCGGCCGGCGATGGTGATGGTGAGCAAGAGCCCCGCGTAAACGCCGCGCCCTTGAAATCGGTCCGAAAGGGCCAATATAGAGAACAGACGAAACAGTTAGCGCCGGCTGGCAAGCCGGCAGGACAATGGAGAAGTCAATGGGAAAGATAATCGGAATAGACCTTGGAACCACCAACTCCTGTGTGTCGGTACTCGAGGGCGGTAAGCCCAAGGTGATCGAGAATGCAGAAGGTGACCGCACCACGCCCTCAATCGTGGGTTACACTGAGGAAGGTGAAATTCTGGTGGGTCAGCAGCGCAAAGCGCCAGGCCGTGACCAACCCAACCAACACGCTGTATCGCGGTGAAGCGACTCATCGGCCGTAAGCTTCAAAGACGATGTCGTGCAAAAAGACATCAAGATGGTGCCCTACAGCATTGCAGAAGCGGACAACGGCGATGCCTGGGTCAGAGGCCGTGGAGACAACGATGGCGCCCCCGCAGGTGTCGGCAGAAGTGCTGCGCAAGATGAAAAAGACCGCCGAGGAGTACCTCGGTGAGACCGTCACAGAAGCGGTTGTCACTGTGCCGGCCTACTTCAACGATTCCCAGCGTCAGGCCACCAAGGATGCCGGCCGCATCGCGGGTCTCGACGTCAAGCGCATCATCAACGAGCCCACAGCGGCAGCGTTGGCGTACGGTATGGACAAGGCGCAGGGCGATCGCACCGTTGCGGTCTATGACCTCGGCGGCGGTACTTTTGATATTTCCGTCATTGAGATCGCCGAGGTTGATGGTGAGCATCAGTTTGAGGTGCTGGCTACCAACGGGGACACCTTTCTGGGCGGTGAGGACTTCGATCTGCGATTGATCGAGTTCCTCGCTGAAGAATTCAAGAAAGAAAACGGCATTGATCTGCACAACGATCCGCTCGCTCTGCAGCGCTTAAAAGAGGCTGCAGAAAAAGCCAAGATCGAGCTGTCGAGCTCTCAGCAAACTGAAGTGAATCTGCCCTACATCACGGCCGATGCGACCGGGCCCAAGCACCTCGTGGTGAAGCTGTGCACGCGCCAAGCTCGAAGTCGCTGGTGGAGGACCTGGTCAACCGGTCCCTCGAGCCGGTGAAGACTGGCGCTCAAGGATGCCGGGCCTGTCGCCCTCTGAAATCCACGACGTCATTCTGGTCGGCGGTCAGACCCGTATGCCGTTGGTGCAGCACGCAGGTGGCCGAGTTACTTTGGTAAGGAGCCGCGCCGGGATGTGAACCCCGATGAGGCGGTTGCCATGGGTGCCTCCATTCAGGGCGCGGTGCTGGCCGGCGATGTGAAAGACGTCTTGTTGCTTGACGTGACGCCGCTGACCCTGGGTATCGAGACTGCGGGGCGTGTAGCCACGCCGTTGATCGAGAAGAACACCACGATTCCGACCAAGAAGTCACAGGTGTTTTCGACGTACGAGGACAACCAGACGGCGGTGACCATTCATGTCATCCAGGGCGAGCGCAAGCAGGCTCGGGCAATCAAGTCGCTGGGACGGTTCGACCTTGCAGATATTCCTCCAGCGCAGCGCGGCATGCCGCAGATCGAGGTAACGTTTGACCTCGATGCCAATGGTATTTTGCATGTGTCTGCCAAGGACAAGGCAACCGGTAAGGAGCAGTCTATCCGCATCACCGCCTCGGGCGGGCTCTGCGCGAGGAGGACATCGAGCAACATGGTGCGCCGACGCCGAGGCCAATGCCGAAGCTGACAAGCCAAGTTCGAGGAGCTGGTTACCGTCACGCAATACCTGCGACGGCATGATCCACGCTGCCAAGAAAACCTTGGAAGAAGCCGGGGAACACTCGACGGTCGATGAGCGCGCGGCAATTGAGGCGGCTATCAGCGAGGCGGAAGAGGCCATGAAGGGCGAGGATAAGGATGCCATCGAGGCGGCCACGGCCAAAATTACTGAAGCTACTGGCCCGGTTGCGCAGAAAATGTATGCGGCTCAGGAAGCGGCTGGCGCTGATGCAGCGGGGGCTGGTGCGGCTGATGCCGAGGCCTCGGCGGACGAGGGCGATGTGGTTGATGCGGAGTTTGAGGAAGTCAAAGACGACGCGAAGCCTTGATTGCGTGGCCCATAGCGAAGCTGTGGGCCACTTATTCACCGCCCGGGGCCGGGTGTAACGTGATAAGTTCAGCGCGGGCTCACAAGGCCCGCGTATTTTTTTAAAGGACGTTCGTCGTCCAAGGCAGGCTGGAGAACCATGTCCAAGCGTGATTATTACGAGGTGCTCGGTGTCGAGCGATCTACATCGGAGGCCGAAATTAAGAAAGCCTACCGGCGTATCGCCATGAAATACCATCCCGATCGCAATCCCGATGACGCTGATGCGGATGCCAAGTTCAAAGAGGCCACCGAAGCCTACGACGTGCTAATGAACAAAGAGAAGCGGGCAGCCTATGACCAATTTGGTCACGCCGGTGTTGATTCGCAGATGGGCGGTGGCTTTCAGGGCGGCGGCAGCTTTAGCGATATTTTTGGCGATGTCTTTGGCGATATTTTCGGGGGTGCGGGTGGGCGCCAGCAGGGTCCACAGCGCGGTTCTGACTTGCGCTACACCATGGAAGTGTCCCTAGAGGAAGCTGTACGAGGCGCTACCAAGGAAATTCGCGTGCCAACCTTACAGCACTGCGATACCTGTGATGGCAGCGGCGCAAAGCCGGGCACCAGTCCCGTCACCTGCGGTGGTTGTGGCGGAGCGGGGCAAGTGCGGATGCAGCAGGGTTTTTTCCAAGTACAGCAGACCTGCCCCAAATGCCGCGGTCTTGGCAAAACGATTTCCGATCCCTGTCGCGATTGTCGCGGACAGGGTCTGGTGGAGAAGACCAAAACGCTCTCGGTGAAAGTGCCTGCGGGCGTAGATACAGGGGATCGTATCCGCTTGAGTGGAGAAGGTGAGGCGGGTCCCTCGGGTGGTCCCAACGGTGATTTGTTCGTGCAAATAGCCGTACGCCAACACGCGCTGTTTGAGCGAGACGGACGTCATCTCTATTGCGAAGTTCCGATCAATTTTGTCGACGCAGCCCTAGGTGGTGAGCTTGAGGTGCCTACGCTTGATGGCAAGGTGAAACTCAAAATTCCCGCCGAGACACAAACGGGCAAAATGTTTCGTTTGCGCGGTAAGGGCGTGCAACCAGTGCGAGGCGGCCCGGTCGGCGATCTCATGTGCCGTGCCGTGGTGGAGACGCCAGTTAACCTGAGCTCGCAGCAAAAGCAGTTGCTTGAGGAGCTTAGAGCCACCTTGACCGAAGGCGGAGACTCTCAGTCGCCGCGTCAGTCGAGCTGGTTCGAGGGCGTGAAATCATTTTTTGATGGAATGACCAAGTCATGACGGTCCGAGCCGGTATTACCGGGGCGGCCGGGCGCATGGGCAGGATGCTTATCGAAGCCATCTCCGACAGCGACTTGGCTATTACGGTGGGGGCCGCCATAGAGCGACCGGGAAGTAGTTTGCTGGGCGCCGATGTCGGTGAATTAATTGGTCGAGATGCTAAAGGCATTTGCATCGTTGATGATCTCGCGACCGTGATCGGCGACATTGACGTGTTGATTGACTTTACCCAGCCCGAGGCAACGGTTGCCAATGCGGCACTGTGCGCCAGTGCGGGTGTGGCTATGGTGATTGGCACGACGGGTCTCTCGGAGGAGCAGGACGAGCGGTTGCAACAAGCCGCGCATAGCACTGCCATGTGCCGAGCATCAAATTTTTCAACCGGAGTTAACCTGGCGTTTAAGCTGTTAGAGCAGGCGGCAGCTGTACTGGGTGATGAAGTGGATGTTGAGATTGTCGAAGCCCATCACCGCCATAAAGTGGATGCGCCTTCGGGTACTGCTCTCAGCATGGGCGAGGTGGTCGCCACAACGCTTAGCCGTAACTTGAAAGAAGTTGCGGTTTACGGGCGCGAAGGACAAACCGGCGCGCGAGATAGATCGACGATTGGATTCGCGACGGTCCGTGCCGGTGATGTGGTCGGAGATCACACCGTCATTTTTGCCGCAGATGGTGAGCGGCTTGAAATTACCCATAAGGCAAGCTCACGGATGGCTTTCGCGCGGGGGGCTGTGCGCGCCGCGGTTTGGCTCGCTGGCAAAGCAAGCGGGTGTTATGACATGCAGGATGTATTGGGCTTTAGAGAGGGGTCGTCATGAACGCACCAGCAAATATCGTCGAAGTCACAGAAGCCAATGCGCAGCAACTGTTGATTGACGAGTCGTTCAACCGTCCTGTGGTGGTGGACTTCTGGGCTGACTGGTGCGAACCCTGTAAGCAGTTAATGCCGGTGCTGGAAAAGCTCGCAAATGAGTACGCTGGAGCTTTCCTGCTGGCCAAGGTCAACGCCGATGAACAGCAAATGCTGGCGTCTCAGCTGGGTGTTCGAAGCTTGCCCACGGTGATGGTCATTAAGGATGGTCAACCCATTGACGGCTTTGCGGGTGCTCAACCCGAGTCCGCCGTGAGGGAAGTTCTCCAGAAACACTTGCCATCCCCCTGGGATGCCAAAATTGCAGAAGCTACAGCCATGCTCGATGACGGAGATGCTCATGGTGCTGTGAATCTTTTACGCGGTGTCTGGGAGGAATCCAACAAGTTGACCGAAGTCACCCTCGCCTATGCGGGAGCGCTGATTGAGGCAAACCGCTTGGATGACGCGGCGACTGTGCTCGCCGAGGTGCGCATGGTGGATCAGGACGCGCTTTATGAGCAGCTCATGGCCCAAATTGAACTCAAGCGCGAGGCAGCTCGGTCACCCGAGGTTGAGGCCCTTGAGGCGGAGCTGGCATCAAATCCCGAAAACTTCGAGGTCCGCGCCAAACTCGCCGTCCAACTCGGGACCCATGGCCAGTATCGGGAAGCGCTAGAGCATCTGCTTGTCGTGCTCAGAGCCGACCGAGATTGGAACAACGGGGAGGCCAAGCGGCTATATCTCGATATGCTGGCCACCATCGGCAAGGGCGACCCCATCTCGGCCGAGTACCAGCGAAAGCTTTTTTCCCTATTGTATTAACAGCCCCATCGCAAGCCAGAGTAACCGCTGACCTGGTCAGCGCATTCGTCGCTGCGGCACCGGCAGGCAGTGATTCCTGGGAGGGGCCTTATTTAGCCCCCCAGAGCAGTTTGCCAGTGCCAATTTCAAAGGAGGCTTGCAATACGCCGTCAACTTCCCTACATTCCGTAGCGTAGAAAAACATACTCAAGGTTCAAAAGCGGCTTCCTTTGTCGTTAGCCGCGCTAGATAAATCGAGGTTGTTATGGATATTTCTTTTGCACAAGAAGATTTGGCGTTTCGTGATGAGGTGCGAGCGTTTTTCGATGAGCAGTTCGATGACGAGTTAGTGTCGCGCCTTCGATCGGAGAATTTTAAGGAAGCTATCGTTGACTGGCAGCAGCGCCTCTATAAAAAGGGGTGGATCGCCGCCAACTGGCCAGTCGAGTACGGTGGTACGGGCTGGACACCCACACAAAAATACATTTATGAATCAGAGCGGTCCGCCCGCGGTATCCCGGGGGTTATTCCCTTCGGCATCGGGATGGTGGGTCCGATGATTTATCAGTTCGGCACGCCGGAGCAAAAAGAAAAATTCCTCCCAGGTATTCTCAACAGCGAAGTTTGGTGGTGTCAGGGCTACTCCGAGCCGGGTGCGGGTTCCGATCTTGCATCACTCAAGACCAAGGCCGAGTTGGACGGCGATCACTATGTTATCAACGGCGCCAAAATTTGGACCTCCTACGCCCAGTATGCCGACTGGATTTTTGTTCTGGTGCGAACCAGTAATGAGGGTAAAAAACAGGAAGGCATCACCTTTATCTTGGTGGACATGAAGTCTGAGGGAATCAAGGTGAATCCCATCATCGGCATCGACAACGAGCACAACCTCAACGAAGTTGAGTTCAACAACGTACGTGTACCCGCCGAGAACGTTGTCGGCGAGGTCAACAAGGGATGGACGGTAGCTAAAGCATTGCTCGCTCACGAGCGGACCGGTATTGCCGACGTGGCACAGTCCAAGCGCAATATCCGGTTGATCAAGGAAGCCGCGGCCAAGGAGATCAACGGGGGCAGACCTCTGATCGAGGATCCTGGTTTTCAGGCTCGCATCGCGGACCTAGAAATCGAGATTATGGCCTTAGAATTTACGGATCTGCGGACCATCGCCGCTATGGCCGCAGGCGGCTTTCCTGGGCCTGAATCTTCCATGCTAAAGATCAAAGGGACCGAGCTCCAACAGGCAACTCAAGAATTACGAATGGAACTCGCCGCCTACTATCAGGGCGTATTGCCGAAGTATATGAGTGAAGAAGACCTTGGCCATAGCTTCGGTCCGGAGGCGCGCGTGTCGTATATGTATGGCCGTGCATCCACCATTTACGGCGGCTCCAATGAAGTTCAGCGCAACATTATTGCCAAGTATGTGCTTGGCCTAGAGTAATAGACGGGACAGAACAGCATGAATTTTGATCTTACTGAAGAACAGCAAATGATTCGGGACTCTATCGCCCGTTTTGTTCAGGATGATTACGACTGGGATACGCGGCGAGCCATCGCTGCTTCCGATAGCGGTATGAGTGACAAGGCCTGGTCAACGTTTGCCGAACTTGGCTGGCTCTCCATTCCCTTCTCCGAGGAAGACGGTGGTTTTGGCGGCAATATCGTCGACACCATGGTGATCATGGAGGAGATTGGAAAAGGCCTGATTATTGAGCCCTATTTTCCGACGGTGGTATTGCTAGGCGGTCTGTTAAAGCGCGCAGGAAACGAAGCTCAGCGTAGTGCGCTCGTTCCCGGCATTATTGATGGCAGCGTTTTGGGGGCATTTGCTTACCTTGAGCGCCAGAGTCGTTTTGAAATTGCTGACTGCCTCACCACAGCGAGTTCCGAGGGCGATAGCTACACGATCAACGGCGAAAAAACAGTGGTCTTCAATGGAATGAACGCTAACAAGATTGCTGTGTTGGCCAGAACGTCGGGATCCCAGAGCGATCGTGACGGGCTTTCCTTGTTTATCGTGGATGCCGACGCAGAGGGCGTTTCGCGGATTGAAGTGCCCATGATGGACGGTCAGCGCTGTGCGAATATTCGATTCAACAACGTCAAGGTATCAGCTGACATGCGGCTGGGTGCCGAGGGTGGCGCGATGGAGACTGTTGAGTGTCTCGTGCGCGAGGCCATTATCGCGCAGTGTGCCGAGGCCGTTGGTTGCATGGGGACCCTCAACGCAAAGACCTTGGAATACACCAAGACCCGCGAGCAATTTGGCACGGCGATTGGTTCTTTCCAGTCACTGCAGCATCGTATGGTTGATACTATGATTGCTTACGAGCAAGCCAAATCACTGTTGTTCAAGGCGGTCTGTGAGTTTAAGGAAGATCCGGTGAGTGCTGATTTGACAGTCAATGCGCTCAAGGTGCTGATCGATCGAAATGGCAAGCGCGTTTACGGTGAGGCAATCCAGATGCACGGCGGTATGGGTATTACCGACGAGCTTGATATTGGACACTACGCCAAGCGGCTGATGATGATCATTACGACCTTCGGCGACGCTACGTATCATCGCGCTCAGTACGCCGCGAAGGCCTACGCTGCGTAGTCGATGTGGAGTGCTCAAGACCCGCCGTCTGGCGGGTTTTTTGTACCCGATATGAACGTCAGCGCTTGTGCGATAAACTCGCGGGCCGATCATGCCTCCTCTATGGGGGCTTCAGACCCTGAGAGCAGGCAGTGGATAAGCAGACTCGTCTCGCCAGAACTATCTTAAACGGCTTCGCCGCGTACTTTGCCGAGTTTGAAAACATCACGCTCGCTGCCCGAACTCGCTTTGAGAATGCCGAATGGCAGTTGATGCACGTTGCTTCCACGCGTCGTATCGCGCTTTATAAAGAAAAAGTTCTCGAGACCCTCGAATTCGCGACTTATATCGCGGGGGATCAGCTTACCGATTTTGGCTTCTGGACGGGGACCCGGGCGGTTTACGCCGAGTTAGTGCGGGGGATGACGAACTTTGAGATTGCTGAGACGTTTTATAACTCCATTTACAACGCGGTGTTTGGCCATCGCCGTATTCGGGATGATCATGCGTTCGTTTTCTCTCCCCAGGGGGATATGCCGCCAGTCGATGTGAGCAAGGTGGTGGTGCGGTTTACTCGCCGGGGAGGGCTTTCGGGAGCTTTTAATGACCTGCTTTCCTATTATCGGTTGTCGATACCCTTTGAAGATCAGGCCCGAGATGTCGCCAATATCGTGGCCGCGATCGAAAAGCACTTAGGCAGTGACTTTGATCTCGCGAGTCCCGGGCTCGAAATACAGATGCTTGAGCATCACTTTTATCGAAACAAAGCGGTGTACATCGTAGGTCGCATTGTTGCGGGTCGTCAGCAGATGCCCATTGTATTGCCCTTGCTGCACAACAATGATGAGGATGATCCGAAGGTATACATCGATACGATTCTATTTGGTTCCGATCGGGTGAGCTTGCTGTTCAGTTTTACCCGGACGTATTTCATGGTCGATGCATCGATACCTTCCCAGTATGTTTTGTTTCTGCAGCAGCTGATGCCCAAGAAGGATACCTCAGAGATTTATAGCGCCATCGGGCATCATCGGCACGGCAAGACCTTTTATTACCGAACTGCCTACAGGCACATGCAGGCAACTGAAGATGAATTTATTGTTGCTCCCGGTATCAAGGGAATGGTGATGACCGTGTTCACGTTGCCGTCCTACGAGTTCGTATTCAAAATAATTAAGGACCGTTTTACACCGCCTAAAGACATGACCCATGAGGCGGTTAGGAGTAAGTACGACTTGGTGAAACGCTGGGATCGCGCCGGACGTATGGCGGATACCCAGGAGTTTTCAAATCTGGTGTTTGATCGTGCCCGCTTTTCCGAAGAGCTTATGGCGGAGCTTTTGGCAACCTGTCCGTCACAGATTCACACTAGCGGTACCGCACTTATCATCAAGCATTGCTACGTTGAGCGGCGTATGACCCCGCTTAATCTTTACCTTCAGGAGGCCTCTGATGACGACGTAGAGGCTGTTATGGACGATTACGGTAAATCGATTAAGGAGCTGGCGGCGGCAAACATCTTCCCCGGCGATATGCTGCTGAAGAATTTTGGCGTGACCCGACACGGGCGCGTCGTGTTTTATGACTACGATGAAATTCAGCCGCTTCTCGAGTGCAAGTTCAGGCGCATACCGCCCCCCAGAGATGAGTATGAGGAAATGTCAGGGCAACCTTGGTACTCGGTAGGCCCCAACGACGTTTTTCCTGAAGAGTTCAGGCTGTTTTTCTCGGGAAACCAACGGGCTCGGAACGCATTCGATGCGCTCCACAGTGATATTTATGACGCGGAGTTCTGGACCGGGTTGCAAGACCGTATTCGCTCGGGGCACGTTGAGGACTTTTTCCCTTATCCCAAGAGGATTCGCTTTTCCTATTCTCAAACACAGGCATCAGCATAATGGCTTCGATTTACCTGATTCGGCACGGACAGGCTTCTTTCGGCGCAGAGAACTACGATCAGCTCTCCACCCTCGGGCAGCGCCAAGCCGACATAACGGGCCAGTACCTTGAAGAGATTGGACTTGCCATTGATGTCGCCTATAGCGGGAGCCTATCCCGGCAGCGAGAGACCGCGGAGCGGGTCATGGCGGGGCTTGGCTTTGGCGAGCCAATCCTAACCGATGAGCGCTTCAATGAGGTGGACAATGATGAGCAGGTGCGCGCGCTGTTGCCCGGGCTCGCGACTGGTGACGAAGCTCTCGCGGAGATTGCCGGACGCGGGATGAAGTCGAGTAAAGATTACCAGAAGATCATTGCCGCGGTATTCAACGCGTGGGTCCATCCGGACTGCGCTGCAACGGGCATCACCCCATGGTCGAACTACCGAGATGGGGTAGAGGCGGCGCTTCGAAATATTATCGCCACCGTCGGAAGTGGCAAGAACACTGCGGTCTTTACCTCAGGAGGAACGATTGCGACGGCAGTGGGTTTGGTGACTGGCGCGGCGCACTCCGGGTTCTATCAGTTTTATGAGCCAGTCATGAATTGCTCTATCACGCGGTTCATCTACTCGGGTTCGCGTATTTCCCTGTCGAATTTTAATGACACGGCGCATTTGGCGTTGCTAGGCGCCCAGCTGGGCGAGTCACTGGTGACCTATCGATGACGTCTATATGGTTGGTGCGGCATGGTGAGGCCGCCGCGAAGTGGGCTGAGCACCCCGATCCGGGTCTGAGCGAGCTGGGTCAGCAGCAGGCCATGGCCGCAGCCGATCAGTTGGAGCGCTTGATGCCCCCGCAGGTTGCGTTGGTGAGTAGCCCCAAAGCACGAGCCATGGAGACCGCTGCGCCTCTTCAACAACGACTGGGTGCGCCGCTTGATATCAATGAGGCGTTTATTGAAATTCAGGCGCCGGTGCCCCTTGAGGATCGTCAGAACTGGCTCAGGGCGTTTATGAATCAGGGTTGGTCAGATCAGGAAGATGTGCTCTGGCAGTGGCGTGAGGGTATTGTGAACGGCTTGTTGGCATTGCAGCAGCCGACCATCGTCTTTACGCATTTTCTGGTCATCAATGCTGTGATAGCCCACATTCGGGGTGATGACCGAACCCTGCAGGTGTGGCCCGATAATGGGTCTGTGCACGAGTTGGTGCTTGTGCAGGGTGCGTTGAAAGTGGTGACTATCGGTCAGGAAATGGCGACGGTTGTTACCTGATCATCGGGTTTTTGGGCGCACTAGGGCTTCTTGTGTGGTGGAGGCGAGCAGTCGACCTTCACGATTCCACAGTTGGCCACGGTTAAAGCCCCGGGCATTGCCCGCCCAGGGGCTGTCGCATTCGTAGAGAATGTAATCACTGATATCGGGAATCTCGTGAAACCAAATTGCATGATCGAGACTGGCAACAACGTGGTTGATGTCCCAGTCCTCGAGTCCCTGCGGGTAAAAACTTGTCCCCAGTAGCGCGCAGTCGCTAATTAGAGCCAGTCCTGCTTGGTGGATGCGCGCATCGCTGACCAGATCACCCCGTACCTTGAACCAGTTCTGTTGCTTCTCTTGGGGCTGACTGCTCCTCTGGGTAATTCGCACGCGATCGATCTGGTACATGTCGCTGAAGCTTGGATATGTGAAGCCCTTTAGGCTGTCATCGACCTCTTCGGGAAAGGGTACCTTGGGCATGGATTGGCTGTGGGTAAAGCCGTCTTCAGTGACTTGATAGCTAATGGAGGTATTAAAAATCGCGGCGCCTTTCTGACGGGCCACCACGCGTCGAGTCGCAAAGGATCGGCCATCGCGTATTGGGTCCACTTCGAACTCGATCGGGGTGGTTGGATCGCCACCCCGTAAGAAGTAAGCGTGCATGGAATGTGCGAGCAGAGGCCCCTCTACGGTTGCGTTGGCCGCGAGCAAACACTGCGCCAAGACCTGGCCACCAAAAATCCTGCCCTGGGGTTGCGGGCTCTGGCCGCGAAACCAACAGCGACCAACCTGCTCAGGCTGGATTAAGTCAATAACGTCTTGAAAACTATCCACCATGGATCTCCTGCGAGGCGGGGGGTCTTAGGTTTTGGCAAGGCCAAAGAAGAACACGTCGAAGTAATCGATAGCGGCAGCATCAATATCGTCAAGCTTGCGCCAGCTCCCGATGTCCATTGACGCATTAATAGCGCCTTGCAACATGTTTTGCGTGACATCGATATTGACTGCTCGCATGCTGCCTTCCTGCTGGCCTTGTTCGATGAAGCGATGAATAAAGCTATTGGCCGTATCAGTGCGGGCCAGAATGCGCCGTCTGATGGGTGGCGGCAGAGCGGTAATGGTGTTGTACCGAATCAGTGGACCGAGGTCTGAATTTTGTATCCCGAAAATACGTCGGCAAGCCTCATCGAGTTTTTCGGCGGGCCCCATGTTCTTGGCCGTGATTTCCTCAGAAAGAGCCTCCAGCTGGTCCAGGGAAAAGTCATAGCACTGGGTTAGCAGCGATTCTTTGTTGGTGAAGTGATAGTAGAACGCTCCTTTGGACACCTGTAGATACTCGGCGATCTCATCGAGAGACGTACCGTTAAAGCCCTTCATGTTAAAAAATCGGGTACCGGCCTTGAAGAACGCCTCTTGTTTCAGTCGGTTTTGCGCCTCCCGATCAAATCCGCGTGCGCTAATGCCGGCCTCGCTTGGAAGAGCAGCTGTGCCTGGTACGTACTGATATGGCTTGGCTAGTAGTCCGTGGGTGACGATATCTTTGACGGCCTCGCTTGCTTGGGCTGCCGCCGTCTGAGGCATCTCGTATAACCAATAAAACGACCAGTCCAACGCGCCAATGAGTGCACGGGTGGTTGAGGTAGAGTGGCATTCTCTAATGACCTTCTGCTCGATTCCGTCGCGAATGTAACCACGGACCCGCTTGAACATATCTAGATACTCGGGAATCAACGCGTCTCGATGCTTTTCTTTGAGGGAAGCGACTTCGAGGGGGGCCGCAAAGTAATCATCATCGCCGGCGAGCGCCCGTAATATGGTGTCGATGTGGGCCTGCATAAACAGGATGACCCGCTCTAGCGGATGATCGGTTGTAGCCTCAATGCGACTCAGGTTTTTGTGCGCGTGTTTGAGGGATGCGTCGTAACACTGGAAGATCAAGTCTTCCTTAGTTTTTACGTAATAATAGAGGCTGGTCTTGGTCAGCCCAAGCTTTTCGGCCACGTCGCTAAGGGTCGTTGAGCGTGCTCCCTTGGTATTAAACAGCTTGGCTGCGCGTGACAGAATGGCGCCGTGTTTGGCCTCATGCTGGATACCACGATTAAAAGGGGAGCCGCTGTCTGACGGGGGAGTCACGGTGCAATAATTCTCAAAATTCAATTTTTTGAACTTTAAGTATTTTTTTTGTCCGTGTCCATGAGGTTCGGAATTACGCCCAAAATTTCAATGTGTGCGACACTTCGGCAGACCCAAAAGGAATCGAATGACATGAGCGCTACCATCCTGTTTGAGCAGCATCAAGGCGTTGCGAGGATCAGCTTCAACCGCGCCGACAAGCACAACGCGCTGGGTCATCAGGAGCTGGCCGGCATTGAGGCCGCGCTCGATTCCCTAGATGAAACCGCGCGGGTTGTCATATTGGCCTCGCAGAGCGGGCGGACCTTTTGTGCTGGCGCTGATTTACAGCAGATCAATAATGGCGAGCTGAGTGGTGAGCGATTCCAGGCGATGACTAATCGGATCGCCGCGCTGCCGATCCCAACCCTGTGCGTTATCAATGGCAATATTTTTGGGGGCGGCGTGGAGCTGGCCGTGTCCTGCGATTTTCGTGTAGCGGCCGATGACGTCATGATGCGAGTGCCGGCCGCCGCGATTGGGTTGTGCTATCCGATTGATGGTATTGAGCGCTTGGTCAAACGCCTCGGTGTGGCCCTCGCTAAACGCATTCTGGTAGCTGCCGAGGAGTTCTCTGCGGCTGACATGAAATCCCTAGGTATTCTCGCTTGGACGGCACCAGCCTCAGAGTTGATGCTGTCTGCCAGCCAGTTTGCCGAGCAGCTCGCTTCCCAGGCTCCGCTAGCAGTGCGGGCCATGTTGCAAGTTATCGATCAAGTGGAACAAGGTCAGCTGGACCGGTCCGAGGCGGATCGCCTGGTGGCTTTATGTGCCGGTTCGGCGGATTTGAAGGAAGGCCTGTTGGCGCAGCGTGAGCGCCGAGCGCCGCACTTTACGGGCGAGTGACACCACAGGCGATTGTATGACCAGGATTTGATTACTGGGTCTCTGCGCTTAGATTGTGGGTAAGGCGTTAATGACCTGGTCGAGCATTTCCGTGATTGAGTCGTAATCAGCCTGTGAGAGCGTGCTGCTACCGGCCTTGGCTGCCTGCTCAATGTTACCCAGTAGGTTGGATAGCTGCTCGGCGCCGATGTTAGAGGTCATACTTTTGAGAGCGTGAGCGGCTTGACGCAGGGCCGGATAGTCTTCTCTGCCAATCAGTGCTTTGAGCTGCTCGGTATGTTCGGGTAGCTGGGTCAAAAAGGCGGTAACGACCTGCTGGATTAGCACATCGCCTTTTGCTGGATTAATCGCTCTGATGTTGTCGAGCGCTTTGACATTTAGAACCGCCAAGCTTTCGTCGACACTCGCAGCAGGCTGGTGGGGAACGTCCTGACTCGAAGAGTCAGATTTTTGTACTTGCTGCCGCGCTTGCAAAAGGGCAGCGATACGCGTCGTTAATTCGTCGATTTCAAACGGTTTGGTCATGAACTCATCCATACCGCAGTCAATCGCCCGACGAAACTCCTGCTCTCTCGCGGCAGCAGTGAGCGCCATGATGGGGGTCCGGTCTCGTCCTTGAGCAGCCTCAAGCTCCCGAATCTGGATCGTGGCGTCGAAGCCATCCATCACCGGCATTTGACAGTCCATCAGCACGAGGTCAATCGCCTGTTCACGAAAAAGATCAACGGCTTCTTTACCATTCTCGGCAATAACAGGCGTAAGCCCCATGCTATTTATCGCCTCGGTGACCAAGATTTGATTGACCTTGTTGTCTTCAGCTACCAGAACCAAGCCGGTCTCCGGGGTAAAGGTTGTGCTTACCTTTACACTGACGGGGAGGTGAGAGCAGGCTTCCAGCAGGTTGGTCAGCGTAACCGGCCGGTGCAAACCGACCCAGGGCCCGCTGCCAAGCCGTGGCGACAAACTTCGGATGGAGGTGGCTAGCACCAGAGGCGTGGATGTCAGGGTCTCTTCGAAATAATCTAGGTCAGCCCGGTCTAATAATTCATCAGCAATCACTGCCGCGAAGGAGCGGTGGATTGCTTCATCCGCCTGCGCCAGCCTGACGACACGGTAGCCCACGATATCAGCGTGCGCGTTCACGCTCTCCATCAGCACGTCATCGGCAGTCAAGAGCGCCAGTTCGCCACGGGTAGAGGTCGACCGAGACTCCAACTCGTCCAAAGGCAATGTGACCGACACACGGGTTCCTTGGCCTGACTCGCCATCCGAGATCTTTAAGTCGCCACCCATTAACCGGGCAAAATTACGGCAAATGGTGAGGCCTAAGCCCGTCCCGCCGTACTGTCGGGTGGTGCTGGCATCGACCTGCGTGAATTTTTCAAAAACACGCTCTTTGGCTTCCGCTGGAATGCCAACACCCGTGTCGTCTACGGAGAAGGTGAGTTGGTTATCGCTGGATTTGCCCACCCGCACGATAATACGACCGGCTTCTGTGAACTTAATCGCGTTGCCAATAAGATTCGTAACAATCTGGCGTATTTTTTGGGAATCACCCAGATAGCTATTGGCCAACGCGCTACTTGGAATGAAGTCGAGTTTGAGACCTTTTCGCTGTGCGGGCTCACCCTGCAGATAGCATACTTCGTCCACCATCCCGACAAGATCGAACTCAGCGTGTTCGATCTCTACGCGATCGGCTTCGATTTTCGCAAGGTCGAGGACCTCGTTAATTAAATGCAGGAGCGTTTTGCCGCTGTTTAGCGCCGCACGTGCAAACCGCTTTTGTTGTGGTGTGATATCGGTTTTGAGCAAAAGCTCATTCATGCCAATCATGCCATGCAACGGCGTCCGAATTTCGTGACTCATGACCGCTAGAAACTCAGATTTTGCTAGGTTAGCCGCCTCAGCATCCTGTGTCGCTAGCTCCAATTCGCTGGTGCGCTCTCGCACCCGAAGGGCCAGCTCTTGTTCTCTCAGCAGAGCTTGCTTGAGATTGCGCTGGTAAAAAAGAACGATCAACCCAATAACCAGAACAGCCAGAGCGATGTAGCCAGCATAAGCAGCCGGTGAGTTCCACCACGGCGGGTGTACCACGACGGGCATGCGCAGACCCTCATAGTTCCAGCCACTCAAAACACCTTTGGCGGCGACTTCCAAGACGTAATCACCCGCGGGCAGCGTTGTGAGGCTGACGGTGCGCTCATTACCTCGGTATATCCACTCGTCGCCGAGCCCCCTGATACGATATTGATACTCTATTTCTTCAGGAGCGACATACTCGGCGCCAAAGAATTCGACAGTAGCAATTTTGTCCTCGTAGTTGAGATCGAGCACATAGTTCTGCAGATCCTGAGGAAAGGGAAGAAAGGAATCCATGACCTTGATGGCGGAGAGGCCGATTTGGATTGGTGGTGAAAATAAATCTATAGGCCGGTCTGCGATCACTGACACACCTCGAAAGCCGCCAAAGAAAATTGTTCCGGCATTGCTTCGGGCTGAAGATCCTACAATAAACTCGCTGTTGTTTGCGCCAAATTTGTTTGTGAAGTGTTTTGCCTGCGAAAGATTGAAATCAATTTGCGACAAGCCTTCGTTATGAGATATCCAGTAGAAGCCACTGGCGCTCCTGTGAATCCCCATTATTGAACGACTAGGAATCTGATATGCAGCAGTTATATTGCTAACGTTGATTATTTCTAAGTTCTGATCACGGATCGCTTCGAATAAGCCGGATTGATAGGTTCCAACAAGAAGCGAATTGCTGTCGCCGGAGCTAATTTCTATTGGGTTTAAAGAGACTTCTGGATCGCTGCGAATCGTTGCGAAGTGCGTAAACCCTGTGTCAACAAGATTAGAAAAATCCTGGCTGAGTTTTGCTACTCCTGATTCGTTGGCTATCAGATAGCCACCATCAGCGTCTTCATGAAGAGCAAATATCTTGTCGCTAATACCGCTATTTTGTATCGCCCTGAATGTTCTGATTACGTCCCCAGCTGGATTGATAATCGATAAACCCCCGCCAAAGGTGCCGACAATCAAATGCCGACTCTGGGTAAGTAGCAGTGATGTAATTGCATCACTGTGCAAACCATCTTGAGAGCTGCTATCTGACTTCACTTTTTCTAATTCGTTACTAAAAATTTCGAGCTTATAAAGCCCTCCTTCAAACGTACCTATCCATGCGATGTCGTTGGTAGCGGTCACAGCCATTGCGACCGGGTCTTTCAAGCCCGGGTGAGTAAACTGGTTGACGTGTTGAAATTTTGATTCGCCAGCTCTTCTGTATGAAACGCCTTGATCAGTGGCTAGCCACAACGTACCGTCGTCGGAAATATGAATGCCGTTAACTGTGTCACTATTGAGATTGGTATTGGCCTGGCTGATTGTATAGCCAACACTTTTTCTGGCTTGAGCAAGCCCTTGCAAAGTACCTATCCAATAGGTGCCATCGCTACTCTTATCGATACTGTAAATTGGAACATCCTGCAGGCCGCTGTTGAAGTCTGCGTATGTCTGGAAAGATCGTCCGCCGTCATTGGTTACGGCTAGGCCTTTTCCTGTTCCAACCCATGTGTAATCTGAATCATGGAAGATCTGGGATATGTTATTCGAGGGCAGGTCGCCCGCATTGGGTCCAGACGTGATTTGTCTGACTGATTGATCATGACGGTCGACTACAAAAATCCCTGCATTTAAAGTCGCAATCCAAATCTCAGTCTCTGTCGCAGACATCGAGTAAACATCAGCATTTGCAGTTTCTGGCAGCGTGAATACGTTCTCTAAGAGAGCATTAGAGTTAGAGGCGTCCAGCCTATATAACCCCCGGCCGGAAATTAAAATGAGAGTGCTCTCCTCGTAAGCGAGGATGTCAACCACTCTCGCCCCAGAGGGAAATAGATCTTTTTGAAATCGAGTTTCCCTGAACTCTCCTGTTTCGTGGTTATAAATAGATATTCCATCATTTAGACCAACGTAAAGCCTTCCTTCAATGTCGATATCGAATGATTGGGGAGATATTTTTCGGCTCAAAAAAGGCTCGGGAGTTGAGAACGTTTTTCGCTCCCTGTCGAAGATTTGTATTGAGGTGCTGGTAGCAACCCAAATTTCTCCGCTCTTGCCCTGCTTTACCCCCAACAATGAACCGGTTGCTAGGCTTTCGGGTACACCTAAGTTCGGCAGATATTTTTCTACTCTTTTGCCGTCATAGACATTTAAGCCCTCTTGTGTGGAGAACCACATCATCCCGGTTTTATCCTGGAAGGACTCGGTTACCACAATTTGGGATAGCCTAGTGCCTACAGGTGAGGGCCAAAAGGTAAGATTGGGGCCGATATCTGCAGACCCCAATGCAGGAATTAGGAGCACTAAGAATGCCAAACCTGACGCAATTAGAGACTGTCTCATGTTGGGCGCGCTAGATAGATGTAGACGTTATGAGATTACACGTAAGCTATCGATAAGCCAAAAAAAAGACCCTTTTGAGGGTCTTTTGTTTTTCAGGTTTAGTTGCTTTTACTAACCGCTAATATTATGTGTTATCGGATTATCCATCTTGACGCAGCTTGATTTGCGTCGCTTCTGATAATCCACCTTGATGCAGCCTGATTAACATCGCTACGTATAATCCATCTCGAAGCAGCTTGACCTACATCGCTGCGAATCATCCAGCGCGTAGCCTGTCTGCCCAGCATCTGCACCGACCTCAATCGCAGCCGTGCGGCTGTTTGCCTCAGATGCAGGGTGGCTGGCCCAGCGAAAGCCGGATTGTCGTCTAGCATCCGTGCTGTTGACTACCGGCCCGGTCGGGGCGTTTTTGCTGTTCCACTTGAAGTTGTTGTAGTCGTTTTGCTCTTGAATCGCGCCAGCTACGTTGCTCACGGCAGACATGGCACCGCGTAGCTGCCCATCGGCTGAAACGGGGGCCGCTACCAGCGCCAAAGAAATTGCTAAACCAGAGATAACCGTATTCATTTTCATTGTATGCACCTTCCTATCATTCCAAGTTTATGGGCCGCTCCATGCGGCACGAATCTGAAAGCGTGCATCCGTGACGCTGTGAGATCATCCTAGGGGGAACGTCAGAAGGACTACATCGGCCACCCTACCCACATGGGGTAGTAATGTTGGTGGGCGTTTAATAAAACTTAAATATTTTCAGTTATTGCGCGTTTTCTGGGCTGAGCGCCCGAATTTTCTGGGCTTCTGCCTCGTAAACTGCCGCCCAATCGAAGGGCACTCCGTCGGCCTGGGGGCTATCTTTTGCCGGATCCAGTCGCTCTAAATGTGCTTTCACCCCCCAGCGTCGGTCTTCACTAAAACCCGAGGCGGCCTCCAAGGGCGAGAGCATACTGCTTAGATTTGGCAACATCGGGTCACCGGCAACATTGCGAATAGCCGGGCCCTCCAGCTGCTCCTCCCCCCTGGCGGCGGCGCGGATATCTTGTCCCACCCCATCGCATTGCGTTTCCCCCAGCGTGAGTGCTCGCGCCGCATTCACGCTGCCGGCTCCCTGTAGAAAAGGGCTATAGGCGAGTCGGCCATCACGGGCGATAGCGGGCTCCGCGCTAGTAAGCATTAAACACTTTATCTCGTCGTTGCTGAGGTCCGGTTTTGCGCTTAGCAGTAAAGCAGCAATCCCGGAGACAACGGCGGCGCTTTGCGAGCTGCCCGTGGACACGAACTCTCCTCCGGCCAGCAGGTAGTTTGGATTTTCTCTCGCCAAGGTCGAATCAGGGGGGATCAACCCCGTCATGTGGCCACCCGGTGCCAACAAGTCGGGCTTGATGTGGCCCATGGGGGTTGGCCCTCTGGAGGAAAAATTTGGGATGTAGTCATCGCGGCGATCCTCCGGTGTCCAGCTGTCCGTGAGCGCACCTACGGTAATGACGTAGGGATTGTTTCCCGGAGAACCAATTGTTTGCCAGTCCGGGCCATCGTTGCCGGCGGCAACCACGACTGTGATACCCGCTTGCCAAGCTTTGAGGACGGCTTGATTCATCGGGTCATCCCAGTAAGCAAACCTCGGTGTGGCCGTCAGCGACAGATTGAGTACCCGAATATTCAGAGGTTTTGCGTGATCAATCACCCACTGAATGCCGCGGATAATATCGAGAAAATCACCGTCCCCCTGGGGTGTCACAGCGGTGACTGGAATTAGCTGCACGTCGGGTGCAATACCCTTGAACCCCGATCCCCCCACGCGCGTCACGGGCTCGCTGTTTGCGATAATGCTGGCCATGTGGGACCCATGTCCCCCTTTGTCCTCAAGCGGCCCTGGCTCATCTGGGTTGATGGCATTGTATTGCGCAGGCACACGCAAATTTCCGTCTGTTCCCCGAGTGAGGGCCGGGTGGTCCCACAGGCCTGAATCAATAATTGCGACACCGATACCCGCCCCGGTGATGCCCGAGCGGTGTAGAAGGTCAGCCCCTACATAGCGGGTGTAATAAAAGTCGCTGCCGTTGTGTTCGTATGCGGGTAACAGTGTGACGTCACACAGAGATGTCTTCACTACAAGGTCGATCTGGTTCTGAGTCGGTGAGTTCAGGGAGTTGTCAAACGCAAGCGTAAGGGTGGACAGGCCGGGTGGCAGCACAGCGTCGGTGATCAGTGACTCAGACGTCACAGCAGCTCCAAGGATCGCCGTCCCGCCCGAGGAAGCTGCGCTCCCAAGCGTGGCTCGCGCACGGCCCCAGTCCAGTGGCCAACTTCCAAGAAAACTATTGAGCGTTACCGTTGAGTCGGTGAAATTGTGTATCCGCCAGCTAAGGCTTTGCGTCGTAAAGGAGGCCTGAACGTCACCTGCGATGGCACATTCACGCTGTTCGGGAGGTTGTGTTGGATTGAAGTCCTCCACTAATCGCTGAACAGCGGTAGAGGCTCGCAAGGGTTCCAGCATGTCGGCGGCTATCTCGCCACCGATGCCGTTTACCAGGGGGAGCGTGTGGGTCAGGCGGCCCTGCACGGACGACAGGGCTTCACGCAGGGCCTCAGCATCTTGGCCCTGCAGTAATACCTGAACCCTGCTTTCCTGCGCGTCACTGGTTGCAGCCGCCAGGAGTAGGGTGCTCCATAACAATGGGATTACGACGAACACTTTCACAGCACCTAATTGGCGGTTGATGTCGCCGCAGTGGAAATATCGTAGCTCACTTCTTGCAGCGCCTTGAGTTCTTCAACCAATACCGGCTTTGAATACAGATAGCCCTGAAGGCTGTCGCAGGCGTTTTGAATCAACAACTGCGCCTGTTCCTGTGTTTCTACGCCCTCGGCAATTACCTTTATACCGAGCGCTTGCCCCAATCGAAGGATCGCCTTAACAATGCCATCGCCATGCTCGGTACCTGTTCGCGAAATAAACGCCCGATCAATCTTAAGCGTGTCGATTGGAAAATCCTGCAAGTAACTTAGGGATGAGTAGCCGGTACCAAAGTCATCAATGGCAAGTCGGAAGCCTTTGGATTTCAGAGCACTGAGCTTGGTAAGGCTGTCAGCCGCATCTGACATGACCACCCCCTCTGTTAACTCCAGTTCGATGGTCCGCTTGGCAGACAGCGTGCCCAGCATTTCGCCAAGCATCTCGACAAAATTAGATTGCGTAAATTGTAAGGGCGACAGGTTAATACCGATGGTCCAATTCAGCGGGAAAGCCGCTTCGTGTTGCGCGACATCCTGACTGATGCGCCGAACAATCCAGTTACCCAAAGCAATAATCTGCCCACTTCCCTCAGCAATATCGACAAACTTATCCGGCGGAATCATACCGAGATCTGGGTGTTGCCACCGGACCAGTGCCTCGACCCCTTCAATTTTGCCGGTGGACGCCTGTATCTGCGGCTGATACATCATGAATAGTTGGTCCCCAGATATTAGGGCCGTGTTGAGGTCGTTTTCGAGCACTAGCCGCTCTTGAGTGTCGTCGGCCAGTGACGTGTCATAGCGACGGAAATGGCATCGGCCGATTTTTTGCGACGCCCGAAGAGCCAGACCCGCTTCACGCACTAGCTCTTCACTCGTGGCGCTATCAGCAGCACGCGATGTGACACCAATATTCGGTGATAGCAGAAGCTGATAGTGGGTCAGCACTACTGGGTCATCGAGGATATCCAAGACAATTTGTGCCAGAGCATCCAGGCGTTGATCGTTCGCATTTCGAACGACTATGCTGAACTCGCTACCACCGGTGCGCATCAAGTCAATGGTTTCATCAGCTGGGGGACTGGTCTGCACATTGGCATCAACGGCGAAAGAGGTGGGAGCCTCCTTCGCCAAACCGTCCTTCACGCCGCGCGCGATCGCATTAAGTATTTGATCGCCGGCATCATGTCCCAGTGAATCGTTAATACGCTTGAAATGATCAATGCTGAGCAGGAGCAAGCCTACTGTAGCCGTCTCCATCCTGTTTGGCCCGGTATTGCGTGACATATGTTCGAGGAAACTCGATCGGTTGGGAAGACCTGTGAGTTGGTCGTGATAAGCGAGATATTCCAGGTCAGCTTCCCTCGCTTGCAGGGCTGTGAAGTCGGCGGCGGAGCGCAACATGTAACGCACGTCTCGCGACAATAGCGACCAGTTTATGGGCTTTGTTTTGTACTGAGTTGCTCCCGATTGAAACCCCTCGTCAATCGAGTCGCGATCATCCGCACCAGTAGCAATAAGAATCGGCACGTTCTCGCCCTGAGGCAGCTGGCGAATCCTCGCACACACCTCAAAGCCATTCAGGTTGGGCATTTCGATGTCTAGAAAGATCAGGTCTGGCAGGTCCCGTAGAAAAGATTCTACGGCTTGCAGACCATCGGCCGCCTCAGTCACTTTCATGCCGGCTTCTTCAAGGCATTCCTTCGCGAGCAGCCGCACCATGGGATCGTCGTCACAGACGAGGATAGTGGGCGGCTTTGATTCTGCTGACGTCACTGCAGACATGATCGTGTAAACCCGAGTCCTTGGGATAACCTTAGGTTAGCACCTTACTCTCCCTACAACACCCTAGTCTTATCACAATACCGGCGGTGGGTCTTGCAACTCGTCACTTTGTGCTAGTATTTTCGGCCGTTTTCACTGCGGTCACGCCGGTCATGTCTATCGCCGAAGACAAGCTAGTCAAAATTCGCGAACAGGTTACGCAGCACCTGAACACCGCGCAGAGCACGAGCCTGAGCGAGGCCGATCGCGCCCTTTTGGCAGCGCGTATTCGTGAAGCCTTGGTCCGCGAAAATGCCGTCATTGTCGCGCACTATTACACAGCACCGGAAATACAGGCCTTGGCAGAGGCCACCGGCGGCTGCGTTTCGGATTCCCTGGAGATGGCGCGATTCGGACGCGACCATCCAGCGGACACGCTGATTGTCGCGGGTGTTCGTTTCATGGGTGAGACCGCCAAAATATTGACGCCCCATAAACGCGTCCTGATGCCCGATCTTGAAGCAACCTGCTCGCTCGACCTCGGTTGTCCTGCTGAGGAGTTTTCTCAGTTCTGTGATGCCCACCCAGACCGGGAAGTCGTCGTGTACGCCAACACTTCTGCAGCGGTTAAGGCCCGCGCAGATTGGGTGGTGACCTCCAGTATTGCGCTTGATGTGGCAGAACATTTGGCAGATGAGGGCAAGAAGATTATCTGGGCGCCTGACCGACACCTGGGTGCCTACGTCCAGCGCGAGACCGGTGCTGATGTCTTGATGTGGGATGGTGCCTGTATCGTGCATGAGGAATTCAAGGCACGCGGTGTGGCAGATTTAAAACGCGTCTACCCCGATGCGGCGGTGCTCGTGCACCCGGAGTCTCCCGCCTCGGTGATCGAGTTGGCAGATCGGGTGGGTTCCACCACGCAAATCATTAATGCGGCCAAATCGATGGCCAACCAGCAGTTTATTGTTGCCACCGACCAGGGCATTTTTTACAAGTTGCAACAGGCGGCCCCCGACAAGCAGTTCATCATTGCTCCTACCGCCGGTGAAGGGGCGACCTGCCGCAGTTGCGCGAATTGTCCGTGGATGGCAATGAATGATCTGCAACGGCTAGCGTCGGTCTTTGAACGCTCGGAGGACAATGAAATTCACGTTGATCCTGGTCTCGGTGAGGCGGCCATGAAGCCTCTCGATCGCATGCTTAACTTTGCGGCGACGCTGAATAACGGTGTTATTAGCGGTCGCTGATCGACGTGCTGGACTTAGCCTTTATCAAATTTAGCCTTTATCCGATTTAGCCCTTGTCCAGTGCGGCGCGCATATCGATGATTTGGCTGAGACGTTCGTTGATCTGTGCTGAACGAGTGAAGTCATCACCCACGAGCTGCAGAGCATAACTTAATTGCCGCTGTGCGGCGTCGAGATTACCCACCAAAATAAAGTACTCCGCTCGCGATTGGTGCAAGCCAATGATGTTGCCACTGAGCCCTTGCACTTCCGCCAGCAGGTACCAGAGACCCGGATCATTGGGCTTTTGGCGCGACTGTCCTATCAACACTTCTTCGGCTAGATGTGGTTCACCAGCCTGCTGCAATGCGTGGGCATATGCCATGGTCAGGGGATGATTGCCAGGCGAAACGCGCAGCCGTCGCTCTAATTTTTGAGCGGCGAGACTCGCCTTACCGCCGGCGATCGCGATGTCGGCGTCAGCCAGCACATACTCGATACGCTGCTCGTTATCCGCCCAAATATCATCCAACGCCAACGCGGCCTCTTGGGGTCTGCCGGCTTTGGCTAGCGCCAAAGCCAGACCGTAAATCGCCGCTTCCCTTGACCTCGGATTACCGTCTAACTCATTTTTAAACATGGTGACGGCTTCTTCAGGGGTATCCGCCAGCGACACTGCAACCCTCGCCCGCATCAACTGATACTGCAGGCTGACCGGTCGGATTCGCTTGGGATACTGCATTGCACGGGTTCGGGTGTCGGCGATTCGTTTTTCTGACAATGGGTGGGTGCGGAGAAATTCGGGGAGGCGGTTCGCGCTACTGTAACGGGTAGACGCCAGCATGCGCTCAAACATTGCGGGAGCGGCATAGGGATCTAGCCCCGCCTCATAGAGCAGGCGTAATCCAACACGATCTGCCTCGGCTTCGTTGGCACGGCTGTAGCGGAGCTGTTGATCCTGTAACGCGGCTTGAGTGGCGGTCATGGCAGCGAGACCTGCATCGGTGCCGGCCGTGGCCGCCAGCAAAATTCCGGCGAGCAGCCCCGCAATATTGAGCGGCGACTGGCTTTGCGAAAGCTCGACCCCCCGTGAAAAGTGGCGCTGGGAAAGGTGGGCAATTTCATGGGCCATGACGGTTGCAAACTCATCCTCGGTTTGCGCGTATTGGAATAGCCCGGTGTGCACGCCGATGACACCTCCTGGCACAGCAAAGGCATTGATATTGGGGTTATCGACGATGACCAGCTCAATGCGGCGATCCTTAAGATCGCTATGGGTTACCAGATCAAAAACGATGGACTCCAAGTAGCCGTAGAGGAGCGGGTCATTGACCGTGGGTGCTTGGCGTCGAAACGCTTTCAGCCAGCTTTGGCCCAGGTTGTACTCAAACTCTGAGGAAAACAGACTGGTACTGGACTCCCCCAGATTGGGAATTTTTAGATCCTCGGTGACGCCGTGGCTATGGTGGGGAATCAGCAGTGCGGCAGCCAACACCAACCCAGCCAAAATGGTGGGGTTCAAGGCCTTAACTGGTGTTTTAGGTAGCATGCTCGCACTTTATCGCAACTGAAGGGGAAGTGATGACAAGAATAAACTGATGTTTGGTAAATATTCAGGATCTATCCAGTCTTGAGGGGCAAGGCGGTATACTAGCCGACCAAGCGATGGACCCTGCCTCGACACTCATGAGCAAAGCAGCCCCCCACAAACACATTGACGCCCGCGGTCAGCAGTGCCCAATGCCCCTGCTTATGGCCAAGCGGGGCCTGCGCGAGTTGGAGTCGGGGATGGTGCTTGAGCTTATCGCGACTGATCCCGGTTCCGAGCGAGACTTCCGATCTCTCGAGAGGTTGGGGGGCCATCGGGTGGAGACGGAAGTGTCCGACGACGGCATTTATTGCCACCGAATTACCAAGGCTTAGACATGCTAAACGTCCTGAAAAAGTGGTATCACCGGTATCTGAATGAAGAAGAGTCAATCCTTCTGCTCGCTCTACTAGTGACCGGTCTTGTCATCCTTCTTTCTGTGGGGGATATCCTCACGCCCGTTTTTTGTGGCCGTTATTTTGGCGTATCTCATGCAGGGTATCGCCAATCAGCTGCAAGATTGGGGGCTTTCAGCACGACTCAGCGTTGGCTGTGCTATGGCGCTTTTTATCAGTTCTTTTTTTGGTGTATTGCTGGGCTTATTGCCTCTCGTGTGGCGCCAGCTCGTCAGTTTGGCCAAGGAGGCCCCCGCGATGGTGGAGCAGGGGCGCGAGGCGCTATCGGTATTACCCCAAAGTTACCCGTCACTTGTCAGCCAGCAGCAGATCAATCAAATGATGAATGCTATCCAGGGCGAAATGGCCGAGTTTGGACAGATCGTGGTCGCCAAGGGCTTTAGCAGCATCCCCGTGTTACTCGCCTTGATGGTGTACATGGTGCTGATTCCACTGCTGGTGTTCTTTTTGTTGAAAGACCGAGAAAAAATTGTGCGTTGGGGCACCGCTTTCCTTCCTGCACAACGGCCTTTGCTGAATTCGATCTGGGCGCAAATGAACCGCCAGTTTGCTAACTATGCCCGCGGCAAAGTCATCGAGATTATCGTCGTGGGCATTGTTAGCTATGCCACCTTCAAAGTCTTTGGGATGAATTATGCTGCGCTGTTGGGACTGCTCGTTGGGCTCTCGGTGATCATTCCCTACATCGGTGCTGCGCTGGTCACAGTGCCTGTGCTGATGGTGGCGTTTTTTCAGTGGGGCCTGACCAATGATTTTTATTGGGTGTTTTTTGCCTACGGAATTATTCAGGCACTTGATGGCAATGTGCTGGTGCCTTTGCTCTTCAGCGAGGCGGTCAATCTGCATCCGGTCGCTATCATCGTTGCGGTCCTGTTTTTTGGCGGTATCTGGGGCGTTTGGGGTGTCTTTTTTGCGATTCCTCTGGCGACCTTGGTTAGTGCGATTGTGAGTGCTTGGCCATCGCGCGGCATGGAACCTACGGCCTAAGAAACGGTCCAACGCCCCCGTATTTGTAAGTGTTTTTTGATGTAGAACATCCAGATGTTATCTATCGGAGGAAGTGATGAGCGTACGCTCGCGACATTATTCGCACGTGGTTAAAGCCCTTGGAGCAGCTTGTGTTGTTGTTATTGGCACGTTGACCGGATGTGTGGAACACCAAGCAACGGGGCAATTCAAGGGGCGCGGCGTAGCTTCGGGAATCGTGCAGAGCCCTAATGATAGCCGTGAATATCGAGCGGTTCGGCTGGATAACGGAATTGACGTGTTGCTGGTGTCCGATCCAGCGGTAGAGAAATCAGCAGCGGCCCTCAGTGTTGGTGTCGGCTTGATGTTTGACCCTATGGCCTACCAAGGCATGGCGCACTTTCTCGAGCACATGTTGTTTATGGGTACCGAGGCCTACCCCGATATCGATGGCTACATGAGCTATATCAATGAGAACGGTGGCTCGAGGAATGCCTACACGTGGCTTGATATTACCAACTACATGTTCGAGATTAAAAACAGTGCTTATGAGGGCGCGCTCGATCGATTCTCCCACTTCTTCAAAACTCCCTTGCTCGACCCCGAGTACATAGAAAAGGAAAAAAATGCGGTCAACGCAGAGTGGTCTATGCGGCGAGAAATGGACTACTTCGGCATGTTTAAGTTAGGCCGAAGCTTTATGGGAGACCACCCGGGAAATCGATTTCTGATCGGCAATTTGGAGAGCCTTGCCGATAAGGAAGGATCCACGCTGCACGAGGCCACGCTCGATTTCTATGATCGTTACTACGGCGCGGACATCATGAAAGTGGCGATGGTCAGTGATCAGAGTCTGGATCAAATGGAGGCGCTGGCGACTCGCTACTTCGCCGACATACCGGTTAAAGGTATCGAAAAGCCCTCAGTGACAACACCGCTGAATTTTGAGGAGGCCGCCGGTAAGTTGGTTCGCTACGTGCCTTTGGAAGATCAACGCCTGTTGCAGCTCGACTTTTTTATCGACGCTAACAACAATCAGTTTCGCGTAAAGCCAAATCGCTACCTGTCCTATATCTTGGGATCAGAGATGCCCAATACGCCGGCTAGCCGATTGAAGGAGTTGGGATGGGCTAGCGGTCTGATGACGACTGCGTCACCCAACGGTTACGGCAATTACGGCACCTTCAGCATTCAAGTGGATTTGACCGAGGCCGGTATGGCGCACCGTGAAGAAATTACCAATATGCTCATGGGTTACCTTGAGGTGTTGCGTAAGACAGGCATCGACGATCGTTATTCGCAAGAATTGAACACATCGCTCAACAACCAATTCCGTTTTCTGGAAAAGATCAACGACTTTTCCTACGTGTCCTCACTTGCGGCATCCATGCAAAATTACCCCATCGAGAACGTGATCAATGCGCCCTTCCTATTTGATGGATTTGATGCGAATGCGGTCAACGGCGTGTTGGCACAATTGGTGCCCGAGCGCATGAACGTCTGGTACGTTTCCAAAGACGAGCCGGCGACGGAGGAAATGCATTTTTACGCAGGCCGATATGCGGTAGAGCCCTTGCGCCTCGCACCGGTAGAAGATCAAGTGACGCTTGCCAATGACAACGGTCTGGGCCTACCGAGCTTAAACACCCTGCTGCCGGAATCTTTCGAAGTAGAACACGGGCCCATAACACCGCAGAAACTGGTAGCAACCGACGATTTGGAAATTTGGCTGCAGGGCAGCGAAGCGTTCCCCGAACAGCCTAAGGGTTTTACCCAGCTCTACCTCAATACCGATTCGCGCACAGCGGATGCCTCTGCCGAGGTAATGTATGCGCTGTGGACGGACCTATACAACCTCAGTCAAACAACGCTGTTTACGGAGGCGGGTATCGCCGGCATGAACGTGGGGGCTTCATCTGGCTTTGGCCTTCGGCTGACATTATCGGGGTTCACCGACAAGCAGCCCGAGTTGCTCCAGCGTGCGGTAGCAGCACTGCGCATCAAGCCTACCGAGCGTGAGCTTGAACAAGCGGTCGATCGGTACTTGCGGAGGCTAGATAATGCGCGGTTCGGATTCGCGGTCAGGCAGTTATTCCCCGCGGTGCAACGGCTAACCCAGACGGGCCAGTTTGATCGCGAGAGCCTGGTCGAGGCGGCCAAAGCGGTCACGCAAGAGTCCTTGGCGCAATTTATGGCAGGCGAGTTGGCCGGCGCTTACACACGCCTCTACCTCTTTGGAAATTACACCCAGTCTTACGCTGACGAGCTTGCTGAGATGTTGAGTGTCGCCATACCCGCCAGTGGGAACAATGGCTATCAGCGGCCGGCGGTATACGCGCCCAAGCCTGGTACCCGTCTGGTATATCAGGAAGCGTTGCCTATCGAGGATTTGGGTATGCTCTATCTGTTTGCGGCACCTGAAGCGACCATTGAAAATTTGGCTCGGGGTGAATTGGTCAGCGCCCATCTTTCGAGTCGCGCCTTTAACCAGTTGCGCACGGAAGAGCAGCTTGGTTATGCGGCCGGGGGCTTTGCTACTGAGCTTGGCGACCATCCGATGCTCGGGCTCTATATCCAAACCCCTGTCAAAGCGCCGGTAGAGATGCTTGCCCGCTTTGACGCGTATCGTTCTGAGTTTGCTGAAGATATGGAGGCTTTGACCAACGAGGATTTCAGCAGAATCAAAGCGGGTGTCATCACTACCCTTACCGAACCACCGAAGAACCTTTCCGACGAGGCGGCTCCCTTTATAAGTGATTGGACGCGAGAGCGTTACGACTTCGATACCCGAGCCCGGCTCATCGCTGCTGTCGAGACGGTGACCTTGCAGGAGGCGAGGGCCTACTACCGCGACACCATGCTGGCAGAGGACAGCGGGCGAATTTTGATTCAGCTCAAAGGAACCACGTTTGCCGAGGCACCCTTCGCCACGCTGCCCGAAGCGGTGGTGGTTGAGGATGTGGGTGCGTTTCACCGTCAAATGCCGACGCAAAAGAGGTGACTAACGATTAGCAATTCCCGCTGGCGTATCCCGTCGCCAGCGGGAACGGTAGCCCCGAGCCCCTGATTTTTGAGAAGAAGGGGCATTTTTTTGCATTTATAATAGTTCTAAAAAGGAATTGAATGGCAAATAGGGCTAAAATTATTTAAATTTCGAGCTCAACCAAAGAAAAATATAGTTCTAAAAAGGAATCTATTTAGGTTTTGGTGCAAATAGAGCAGCCTAAAGGCGGCAAATACCGCCGCGTTTGCCGCTTAGCGCTCAAGAATTGGGGGATAGAGGTCGATGATAGAAACAGCAGTTGACGCTCAAGAGCGTCAGGAATGGCTTGATGCCCTTGATGCCGTGGTGCGTCATGGTGGTATTCAGGCCGGTGGTGAGATCGTCAGCTCGCTGGCACAGCATGCCGAGAATTCGGGTGTTCCGCTTCCTCAAGCCATCACGACCCCATTTCGCAACACCATCCCCCCCGAGCAACAACGTCCCATGCCCGGTGACCTGTTTATGGAGCGGCGGATCCGATCCTTGATCCGTTGGAATGCGATGGCGATGGTCATGCGCGCCAATGACAACGAGGACGGTCTTGGCGGGCACATCTCAAGCTTCTCCTCCAGCGCCACCCTCTACGACATAGGAATGAACCATTTTTTTCGGGGTACCGAGAATGGTCATCCCGGTGACCTCGTTTTTTATCAAGGCCACAGCGCCCCCGGAATGTATGCGCGGTCTTTCCTTGAGGGGCACATAAGTGAAGAGCAGCTCACCAATTTTCGTCGGGAAGTCGATGGCAACGGCCTGAGCTCCTACCCTCATCCGTGGCTGATGCCTAACTACTGGCAGTTTCCCACGGTTTCGATGGGGCTGGGTCCGATCCAGGCAATTTACCAAGCACACGTCATGAAATATCAGCAAAACAGAGGTTTGGTAGATCATCGCGATCGCAAAATCTGGTGCTTCATGGGCGACGGTGAATGCGATGAACCGGAATCACTGGGTGCGATTGCGCTGGCAGGGCGCGAGGGTCTGGGTAACCTCCACTTTGTGATCAACTGCAACTTGCAGCGCCTCGATGGCCCCGTTAGAGGAAACGGCAAGATCATTCAGGAACTCGAGGGCGTTTTTCGGGGCGCGGGTTGGAACGTGATTAAAGTGATTTGGGGTCGTAAGTGGGACCCGCTGCTGGAGCGCGATAAGAGCGGCTTATTGCAGAAACGCATGGACGAAGTCTGCGATGGCGAGTTGCAAAACTTTAAATATAACGGGGGCGCCTACACTCGAGAACATTTTTTCGGCAAATATCCCGAGACGCTGGAATTGGTCAAAGACCTGAGTGACGAAGACATCATGTACCTAAATCGGGGCGGTCATGATCCTTACAAGGTGTACGCCGCTTATGCGGCTGCTTGCGAGGAAACCCAGCGTCCCACGGCCATTTTGGCGATGACTGTTAAGGGCTATGGCACCAGTGAGGCGGGTGAGGCGAGCAACGAGACCCATTCGCTGAAAAAGCTGGATTTAAAGAGTTTAAAGGCGTTTCGGGATCGTTTCGGTGTGCCGATTAGCGATAGCGCGCTTAAGGACGTGCCGTTTTACCGGCCCGACGATGACAGCCCTGAAATGGCTTATATGCGTGAGCGTCGAGCCCAGCTGGGCGGCCACATTCCGTGCCGCCGTCCGGTGTCATACCACCTGCCTGCCCCTTCCCGGGCAACCTATGCCTCGCAGTTGAAATCCAGCGGTAAACGCGAAATTTCGACCACGATGGCCTTTGTGCGCATCTTGTCCTCCCTAATCAAAGACAAAGAAATTGGGCAGCGCGTTGTTCCCATTGTCCCGGACGAGGCGCGCACGTTTGGGATGGAGGGTATGTTTAGGCAGCTTGGCATTTATTCCGCTGCCGGGCAGAACTACACGCCTCACGATGCGGGCGGCATTCTCTTTTACAAAGAAGATGTTCAGGGTCAGATTTTGGAGGAGGGCATTAACGAGGCAGGCGCATTCTCGGCCTGGATGGCGGCGGCAACCTCTTACAGCGTTTCCGACTACCCGATGATTCCTTTCTTTATTTTCTATTCGATGTTTGGTTTTCAGCGCATCGGTGATCTTGCCTGGGCAGCGGGCGATAGCCAGGCGCGCGGCTTCCTCATCGGGGGAACATCGGGTCGAACCACCCTCAATGGTGAAGGCTTGCAGCATCAAGATGGTCACAGTCATTTATTGGCCGCAACGGTGCCGAACTGCGTGAGCTATGACCCCGCCTATGCCTACGAGCTGGCTATCATCATCCAGGATGGCATTCGTCGTATGTATGAGGAAGGGGAGAACTGCTTCTACTACATCACCACGATGAACGAGAACTACCACCAGCCGGAGATGCCCGAGGGTGTCGAAGAGGGCATCATAAAAGGTATATATAAAAAGGAGCAAAGCAAAAGCAAGCACTCACTTGCAGTACAGCTTCTGGGTGCCGGTGCGATTCTCCGCGAAGTCGAAGCGGCCGCGGAGATGCTAGAGCGGGACTATGGTGTTGCCGCGGACGTCTGGAGTATCACGAGCGTGAACGAATTGGCGCGAGAGGGCAAAGATTGCCACCGCTGGAATATGCTTCATCCCACCGAGACCCCTCGCGAGTCCTACCTGACACAGCAGCTCAAGCAGGCCCAGGGACCTTTTATTGCCGCCACGGATTATATGAAAGCACACACTGATCAGCTGCGAGAATTTATCCCCGGTCGTTTTACCGTTCTCGGGACCGACGGGTTTGGACGCAGCGATACTCGCGCCAAGTTGCGCAAGCATTTTGAAGTTAACCGCGACTTTGTTGTGCTAGCGGCCCTCAAGGCACTTGCCGACGAGGGGCAACTTAAACCTCAGGTTGTCGTGGATGCCATGAAGGCGTTGGGCATCGATGCTGAAAAATCTAACCCTCGATTAGCCTGATTGGCACGGAGATAACCTATGGCAACGCTTACGCTAACCGTCCCCGATATTGGTGGTGCCGAGGGCGCTGAAGTCGTCGAGGTGCTTGTTGCGGTGGGTGATACCGTGACGGTGGATCAGAGTCTTGTCGTGTTGGAGTCGGACAAAGCCTCGATGGAAATACCCGCGACCGCGGAAGGCACCGTCACAGCACTGAAAATAGCGGTTGGTGACGCCCTGTCCGAGGGTGACGCCATTGTCGAGATCGAAACAGAGCTCTCCACGATTCCCGATCCAGCGGCGTCGTCAACTCCGGAGGCCCCAGCCGCCGATGCGCCTTCCGCGCCAGGCCCCAGCGAAAATCCTGTCGATACGCGTTCGCCCGCTGAGTCATCAGTCATGACCGTGGAAGTCCCCGATATAGGCACGGAGGGCGACGTGGATCTGGTGGAGGTACTGGTTGCGGTTGGGCAGGAAGTCACTGAGGGAGAGTCTTTGGTCCTGCTGGAATCCGACAAGGCGTCCATGGAGGTGCCTGCACCTTTAGCCGGCTCAATTACTCGCCTGTTGGTGTCAGCAGGGACTTTAGTGCGGCAGGGGACTCCGCTTTTAGCGATGTCGGTGCAGAGTCATTCCTCACAGGGAAATGCTGCACCAAGCGCATCGGCGGGTTCGCCCGCCAAGCGGGAAGCGGCGACAACAGCGTCTGACACCGCGAGTACCGCAGCTCCGGAGACCGGGCGGCAATTGTCGTCGGGGGTCGGAAGTCCAGTGACGTCACTCGATAGCGCCACGGGTGGACGGTCTGTTGAGGGTGGGTCGATCTATGCGGGGCCCGCGGTTCGCAAGCTCGCCAGAGAGTTTGGCGTCGACCTATTAAAAGTGAAGGGGTCGGGCACTCGAGGACGGATTCTCAAAGAGGACCTTCATCACTTTGTTCAGCAAGCACTTCAGGGTGCGTCAGGTACAACATCGGGCGGGCAGGGCGCAGGCATCCCGGTTATTCCCGAGGTGGATTTCAGCCAGTTTGGTGCCATCGAAGAGACTAGCCGCTCTCGCCTCGACAAGGTGACGGCGGCGAACATGAGTCGGTCTTGGCTTAACGTGCCTCATGTCACGCAGTTTGATGACGCCGACATCACCGACCTAGAGTCATTTCGGTCGGAGATGAAGCGGGAGGCCGAACAGCGCGGCACCAAATTGACGCCGATGCCATTTATTTTGAAAGCCTGCGCAGTGGCTCTGGCGCGTCATCCCAAGTTAAAGACCTCCCTCGCGCAGGGCGGCGAAACGCTGGTATACAAGCATTATTGTCATATCGGTATGGCGGTAGATACTCCGGCAGGTCTCGTGGTTCCGGTCATCAGGGACGTCGATAAGAAAGGTCTATGGGAGCTCTCCGAGGAAATGGCTCATCTCGCCGCCTTGGCGCGCGATAAAAAGTTGAAGCCCGATCAAATGCAGGGAGGCGTATTTACCATTAGCAGTCTCGGTAACATCGGCGGCCGCGGTTTTACACCGATCGTCAATGCGCCGGAGGTCGCTATCCTTGGGGTATCGAGGGCGTCGATACAGCCGGTCTGGAATGGCAGTGAATTCGCACCGCGCAAACAGCTGCCCTTGTCGCTGTCTTATGACCACCGCGTTATTAATGGCGGCGACGCGGGCCGATTTTTGACGGAGCTTGTGGGTTTGTTATCCGACATTCGCCGCACCTTGTTGTGACGCGAACTGTCATGGCGCACCTTGTTATGAACAGCCGAATCGCAAGCCGCTATGCCGTGAGCAGCGCTTGTACAGTCAACGTATTTAGCTGCCCACGCTTAGAGTATTCTGGCAAGTCACCTCAGTGAGTCACATTGAAGCGGCGAGGGTAGTAAAGTAGCCATGAGGGGTCGAGCAGTATGACCATCGGCGGTGCCGTGTTATTGGCTGCCGGGGCGGGCAGTCGCTTGGGCGGGCGACCCAAAAGTCTGCTCAGGGTTGACGGCGAGCTCCTGATCCATCGCCAGTTGAGTGCCCTTCATGTGCTAAACATTTCACCGATTATGGTGGTGCTAGGCCATCACGGCGAAGCAATCCGTCCTGCTCTGAAGCACACTTTGGCTGTGAATACGGTCAGCCATCCCACTCAAACACACTCTCAGGCCGACTCGTTGCGACTGGGTCTCGGCGCGCTGCCCGTGGGTTTGGCTGACGTGCTGGTAACTCCTTTAGACATGCCGCTGCTGGATCAGGCCGCCTATCAAGACCTGATCGCTGCGTGGCAGCAAAGAGGCCAAAAAACGACCTTTCTGGGTCCCGTGGTTGGGGGCAAGCCTGGGAATCCGGTCATACTCGCCGGTAGCATCATTCCAGCCATTGTCGCGGGTAATGGGCCCTATGGCAGCGGGCGCTGGCGAGATTACGGTGCCCCCGGGGTCGAGCATTGGCAGTCCGATAATCCGGCTTACGTAACAGACATCGATACCGAAGAAGACAGGGTTCGGGTTGTGTCGGATTTCAGCCTCTCAGTGGCGTGGGATGAGATCTGAGCAACCAGCTGTCGCGTGGTAGACTCTCCCGCCTCGAATTTAGGTGCCAGCACATAAGCAAAGGTGGATTACACATGGTGATTAAGCCCCGCGTTCGCGGTTTCCTCTGCACAACAACCCACCCCGAAGGCTGTCGAGAAAACGTGCGTCGACAGATCGCGCATGTGCAGTCCGGTGGGCCGGTCACCGATGGACCCAAGCGCGTTCTGGTGTTGGGTGCATCAACCGGCTACGGCTTGGCTTCGCGTATTACGGCGGCTTTTGGCTGCGGCGCGTCGACGATTGGCGTGTTTTTTGAAAAGGAAGGCAGCGAGAAAAAACCGGGCACGGCAGGTTGGTACAACGCGGCGGGCTTTCATGAGCAAGCCGAGGCGGCGGGCCTTTACGCCAGAAGCTTAAATGGCGACGCGTTTTCGGATGAGATGAAGACTCGGGTTATCGATCTCATAAAAGCTGATCTCGGTCAGATTGATCTGGTGGTCTACAGCCTCGCGGCTCCGCGACGAACCCACCCCAAAACGGGGGTCGTGCACAACTCCACGTTAAAACCCATTGGCGGAGACACCACGCAAAAAGGCGTGAACACCGATAAGGAAGCTATTCAGGAATATCATCTAGAGGCGGCGACGCAGGAAGAAATCGACAACACCGTTGCGGTCATGGGCGGCGAAGATTGGCAGATGTGGATTGAGGCGCTCGATAGTGCCGGCGTGCTGGCCGACGGCGCGAAAACGACGGCGTACACCTACATTGGGGAGAAGATTACCTGGGATATTTACTGGCACGGAACGATTGGTGCTGCGAAGCAGGATCTGGACAAGCGCGTAGTGGATATCCGCGCGCTGCTGGCAAAGCGCGGCGGTGATGCTCGGGTATCGGTGTTAAAAGCGGTGGTCACGCAGGCGTCGGCGGCGATCCCCGCCATGCCCATATACCTTGCTATTTTGTTCAAGGTGATGAAGGCGCGCGGTGTTCACGAGGGCTGTATAGAGCAGGTCAATCGGTTGTTTCGCGAGTCGCTGTATGGCGATGTTCGTGGCGTTGATGACGAAGGGCGTCTCCGGGCCGATGGTCTCGAGCTCGATCCCGAGGTGCAGGCAGAAGTCGCGGCGATTTGGGACCAGATTGATACCGACAACCTAAAGAGCCTGTCTGATTTTGACGGGTACCGCCGTGAGTTTTTGCAGCTGTTTGGGTTTGAGGTCGAGGGCGTCGATTACGATGCCGATGTTGATCCGGTGGTACCGATCGCTCAGCTCGTTAATTGATGGCTATGCAAGCGGGAATTGTCCAACAGCTTTCCAGTCGGGTGAGACGGCTGGTGGCGCCCAATCCCGGGCCAATGACCGGTGCGGGAACCAATACCTACCTGATTGGCACTGATGACGTGGCGGTCCTCGATCCCGGTCCAGCGATTCCCGAGCATATCGAACGTATCGTAGAGGCCGGCGCCGGTAAGATTACCCGGCTTGTCTGTACGCATACGCACCCCGATCATTCCCCTGCCGCGGCAGTTATCGCCAGTAGGTTAGGAGTGCCCATGATCGGCGCGCTGACGGCGGATGATCAGCACCAGGACAGATCGTTCGTACCTGATGAACAGTTGACTGATGGTTCGCTGATTGCCGGTGGCGACTGGCAGTTGCGGGCGATCGCCACCCCGGGGCATGTGGACAATCACTTTTGTTTTTTGCTCGAAGAAGAGGGCATGGTGTTTGCTGGCGACCACATCATGAATGGATCGACCGTGGTTATCGTGCCTCCCGGGGGTAACATGAAAGCTTATATCGCCTCCCTCGAGCGCCTCCTCGATTTTCCCGTCAGCGCGATTGCGCCGGGTCACGGCGAGATCATCCCCGACTGCCGCGGGGAAGTGGAGAAATTGGTTCGACACCGATTGATGCGCGAGGCCAAGGTTGTGGCGGGCTTGCGACAAACGGGACCGGCGACGCTCGATGAGTTGGTCGTGGTGGTTTACAACGACGTAGATCAATCACTACACGAATGGGCCAAGCTGTCGATGTTGGCGCATCTAATTAAACTGGACGAGGATGGTCAGGTGATCGAACAGGGCGGCCGCTGGCGTTTATCCTTAGATTGACGCAAGACTCGCAGCCTGTGGACAATACATAACGAAACATAGAAAACAACACGAACCGCATACTACGAAACGATAAGAGGAGACCCCCATGCAGGGCTTGATGATGGACATTCCGCTGACGATAACGTCAATTATTCGTCATGCAGAGAATGTGCACGGGCACAAAGAGATCGTGTCCATCACGCGGGATAACCCCCGACATCGCTATACCTATCGCGACGCGTTCAAGCGCAGTCGTCAGTTGGCAAATGCGATTTCAGCCTGGGGACTTGAGCGTAGCGATCGAATTGCCACCTTGGCCTGGAATGACTACCGGCACCTCGAAACCTATTACGCCGCCGCCTGCTCGGGTTATGTCTGCCACACCATTAACCCCCGTTTGTTTCCCGAGCAGATTGTCTACATTATCAATCACGCCGACGATCAGTACGTTTTTGTCGACCCTGATTTTATGCCCTTGATTGAGCAGGTCGCCAAGGAATGTGCCAGCGTCAAAGGCTGGGTAGTGATGACCACCCGCGAGCATATGCCGGATACCACGCTCGACAATGTCCACTGCTACGAGGAGTTGATGGCCGGGCAGCCAGAGACCTTTGATTGGCCTGAGCTCGATGAACGCGATGCCTGTGCACTTTGTTATACCTCCGGTACAACCGGCAATCCGAAGGGAGTGATGTATAGCCACCGGTCAACCGTCTTGCACACTTACGCCACGCTCATGCCCGACGCGCTCGGGATGTCGGCGGGGGACGTGGTGTTGCCCATAGTGCCCATGTTTCACGTTAACGCCTGGGGTAATCCCTACGCCTGTCCCGTCGCGGGAGCCAAGTTGGTGATGCCCGGTAACAAAATGGGCGATGGCGAAACTCTGGCGGCACTGATTAACGAGGAAGGCGTCACGATGTCGGCGGGGGTGCCCACGGTATGGCTCAACCTCCTCGCTCACCTGAAAAGCTCTGGCCAGCGGGTCGATACGCTGAAACAGGTGGTGGTGGGTGGTTCCGCCTGTCCGCTCTCGGTCATGGAGGAGTTTGATACCTACGGGGTCGATACTCGCCATGCCTGGGGAATGACCGAGATGAGTCCGTTGGGCACAGGGAATTCATCGGGTTCCCATCGAAACCTTTACAGCGAGGAGGAATTTAAGAAGCTGCGGACAAACGTTGGCACGCCAATTTGGGGTGTCGAGGTGAAAATCACCGATGACGATAACAAGGAGCTACCGTGGGATGGCCAGGCGTTCGGCGCGTTGAAGGTGAGAGGTCCTTGGATTTGCTCGAGCTACTACAAGCTTGAAGGCTCCGATGCTCATGCTGAACCGGGTTGGTTCGAGACCGGCGACGTGGCCACGATCAGTCCCGAAGGGTTCGTGGCGATTACCGACCGAACCAAAGACGTTATTAAGTCGGGCGGTGAATGGATTTCCTCGATTGAGGTCGAAAACTGCGCGACCGGTCATGACAAGGTCGCTGAGGCCGCTGTGATTGGCCGCATTCACCCCAAGTGGGGCGAGCGCCCCTTGTTAATCGTGGTGCGAAATGGGGCCGGCGCCGATTTAACCCCCGACGAGCTCAAAGGCTTTCTCGAGGGCAAGATCGCCAAGTGGTGGATCCCTGACGATGTGCAGTTCATCGAGGATATGCCCCACACCGCGACCGGGAAGATCCAAAAGACCGCGCTGCGGGATATGTTTGCGGATTATCAGTTTCCCGACGCCTGAGGCCACCTGCTAAGCGGTTTTGAGACTGGTATTATTCCCCGTCTCGGATAGAGGTGGTGGTGTGAATCGTCAATGGTTAGCGGCACAATAAGGGCGAGTTGTCCTTTGCAGGGCTTCACATCGGGAATTTGATGAAGAAAATCGGCGACATACTGATCGAATCTGGCAAGGTGTCCGAGCGCGACATCGAGCGGGCCATGCTGGCCCAGCGCGAGATGGGCGAGCGCATTGGTCAGGTATTGGTCAAGCTGGGTCTCGTCTCTGAGCTCGATATGACGCAGGCGCTGTCGCAGCAGCTCGGTATTCCTCTTCTATTAGCCGCCGATTACCCCGAGGAACCGATTGACGTCCCAGAGGTATCGCCTGATTTTTTATTTTCTAATCATGTCGTTCCGGTAGCTCGTAGCGAAACCGAGATCACCTTTGCCGCTACCGTTCCCCAGGATCCTTTCCTGATCAAAGCTCTGGGCATGGCTATGAACCGGCCTGTGAAGGTGGTTTTTGGTTTGGAGACAGATATCGCCAAGGCCTTGGAGGCGCGAGCGGGTGGTGGCGGCGAAGAGGAAGATGATGAGTTTGGAGATCGGTTTTCCGGGCAGAGCGATGACGAGTTTATTGAGCACCTAAAAGACCTCGCCTCGGAAGCGCCGGTGATCCGTCTCGTTAATCAGATCATTCATCGCGCCGTGGACATGTTGGCTTCAGATATTCACATCGAACCCTTCGACGACGGCTTGCAGTTGCGTTATCGCGTTGATGGTGTCCTTCAGGATCAGCCTGATCCGCCGGCAGCCAACTTGGCACCCGCCGTAGCATCGCGTATCAAGCTGCTCTCCGGCATGAACATCGCAGAGCGTCGTTTGCCTCAAGATGGCCGAATCATGATCCGGGTGAAGGGCCACGAACTTGACTTGCGGGTATCGACGATCCCAACCGTGCACGGGGAAAGCATTGTGATGCGAGTGCTCGATCGAGAAAGCATTCGCCTGAGCCTGCCAGATATGGGTTTTTCCGCGGACACGCTTGCACGCTATCAAACCCTGCTGGCGCGTCCCCACGGGGTCTTGTTAGTGACAGGCCCAACGGGTTCGGGAAAGACCACCACGCTGTATGCCTCGTTGGCCTCGCTCGACTCGGAACGACTCAAAATTATTACCGTCGAAGACCCGGTTGAGTATCAGTTGCAAGGGGTGAATCAAATTCAGGTGCAGGCGCAGATCGAGCTGACCTTCGCCCGCGCGCTACGCTCCATTTTGCGTCAGGATCCAGACATCATCATGATTGGAGAGATGCGCGACACCGAGACCGCGCAGATAGGTGTGCAATCGGCGCTGACGGGTCACTTGGTGCTCTCGACGCTACACACCAACACCGCAGCGGGTGCGATCACTCGACTTGAGGACATGGGCGTTGAGCGCTACCTCATCACCTCCTCTGTGAATGGCGTACTTGCCCAGCGACTAGTCAGAACGCTGTGCTCAAGCTGCAAAGAGGAGGTCGAGCTGTCGGACGTGGCGATACGTCAGCACAACTTGGGGCGTTTTCTGCCGGAAGGTCAGCGCACAGTGTATCAGGCTACGGGTTGTTCTGTTTGTGGACACACCGGGTACATCGGTCGAACGGCCATTCATGAACTGTTCCCTCTGGATGACGACATGCACCAAGTCATCATGAAAGGGGCTGATGCCACAACGCTTCATAACACCGCCCGCCGTCAAGGCATGATCACGCTCTATGAGGACGGGCTGCGTAAAGTGGTGCGCGGCGAAACCTCTATAGAAGAGGTCATGCGGGTGACTCAGGATCAAAGTGCGGATGAAGACCTGGCCAATATCAAACCCTCGCGAACCGCTGAAGCGTTGACACAAGCAACCGCCTAATGCCAGCGTTTACCTACAAAGCTGTCGGGCGCGACGGCAAGTCCCAGCAGGGCGTGATTGAGGCCGATGGACTCGATATCGCGACCCGTCTATTGCGCTCTCGAGGTTTGACACCGCTCAAAATTCAGGAGGGCGGCGCCGACGATCAGGGCACGCCGCCTTCGCGGCAGGAGGTGCTCTCGATGACTTCCGAATTGTCGGTGCTGCTGCGCGCCGGACTACCCCTCGATCGGGCGCTAAAAGTGCTCATTGATATGGATGGTCAACCCCGGATGCGCGCGGTGTTGAGCGATTTGCTGAAGTCGGTCAAGGGCGGTAAGGCGCTCTCCATTGCGCTGCAGCCTTTCGAAGACACTTTTGGCTCGTTCTATTTGAGTATGGTCCGCGCGGGGGAGGCGAGTGGCCAGCTGTCTGCGGTGTTAGATCGTTTGGTCGAGCATTTGGAAAGTGCCAAGGCCACGCGTGATTCGGTGGTTTCGGCGATGATTTACCCTGCGATTTTGTTAGTGGTGGCGGTGCTGTCGATTGTGGTGATGCTCGGCTTCGTTGTCCCACAATTTGAAACGCTGTTTAACGATATGGGTGATGCCCTACCCGCCATGACTAAAGGGGTGATTGCGGCGGCAGAATTTATCAAGGCGTGGGGACTGTTACTCGCTATTTTTGCGTTGTTGCTAGGGGTGCTGTTTCAGCGCTGGGCTTCCTCTGAGGCCGGGAAAACGGCGCTAGACAAGCGCCTGCTTTCACTACCCATTGCAGGCAACATTGCCTTTGAATATGAAATGGCAAAGTTCGCCCGCACCGTGGGCACGTTGTTGGGAAACGGCGTCTCGCTGTTGAAGGCGATTCAGATCGCTATCGACACCGTGGGGAATTTGCCATTGAAGGAAGGGCTTGATGTGCTGCCCCCCGCGGTTAAGGCGGGTAAGCGTATGTCGGTAGCCCTCGATGAAACCGGAATGTTTACACCTATGGTCATTCAGATGACGCGAGTGGGTGAGGAGTCCGGTAGTTTGGATGGCATGATGCTGGAGCTGGCCAAGGTCTTTGAGGATCACGTTGCCTCCGGTGTTAAAAGGCTGCTCACGCTACTTGAGCCCGTGTTGATATTGACCATGGGGGCCATTATCGCGGTCATTATTATTTCCATATTGATGGGCATTCTTTCGGTTAATGATTTGGCTATTTAATGGCACAGTAACCGGCGTTTTAGACAATCTACAGTGAGGAGTCAGATCATGCATTTACAACGACGACGCCAGCGTGGTTTTACGCTGATGGAGCTATTGGTCGTGCTGGCGATTCTTGGCTTGTTGGTCAGTTTGGTTGGCCCGCAGGTGCTCAACCAGCTGGGCGGCGCCAAAAGCAAAACCGCAAAAATTCAGATAAGGGATCTTGAGCAAGCCCTTGAGATGTACAAGCTCGATGTGGGCCGGTTCCCCTCGACAAGCGAGGGGCTGGACGCACTGGTAGGCAAGCCCGGTAACGCAACGGGCTGGAACGGCCCCTATCTAAAAGGTGGCAAGGTACCTAACGACCCCTGGAATCGGGAATACAATTACAAATATCCCGGCGAAAAAGCCGAGATGGATATTTTCAGTTACGGCCTAAATGGGTCCCCGGGTGGTGACGGTGAGGACGCCGACGTCAATAACTGGGATTAAGCACTCGACCCAGCGCGGATTCACACTGGTAGAAATAGTCGCTGCGATGACCGTGGCGGGACTGGTGCTGGCTATTGCTGTTCCCCAGTCGATCACCTTTTACCAGTCTTTGCAGTATCGATCCGCAGTCCGCGAAACCATTGGGCTTCTGAACTCTGCGCGCTATGCGGCGGTTGCGCAAGGTGCCGCCCGCGATGTTCTGATTTCGCCCTCTGACCGGGTGGTTACCTTCGGCGATGAGCGCGCCGAATTTGCCGACAACGTTGAGCTCGCCGCCCATTCCGCGAAAGAGGTCAACCGAGACGGCATGGGTGTTATTCGTTTCTATCCCGATGGTGGTGCCAGCGGGGGGGGTGTTGATATCACGCGCGCGGGTGGTAACTCCGTCGTTATTGCGGTCGACTGGCTGGTGGGTCGGGTCACCGTCGATTTCGGAAACGATGATGACTAGGTTGTCGCGGTTTTCCGCTCGAGGTATGTCGCTACTTGAAATGATGGTCGCGATTGCGGTGCTGGGCATTGCACTGAGCAGTCTATATTCCGCGGCCTCGGGCGCTACTAGAAATGTGCGCGCTGACGAGCGATATGCCTATGCGGTGGAGTTGGGCCGCTCTTTGTTGGCAGAGCACACTCCGGCGCCCTCCTCGGGTCTTGATATATCAGGCATCACCGAAGGGGGGTTTAAGTGGTCCGTAATCGCACAACCGGCTCAGACTGGTCGCTCAGGTCTGGAACCAGGCGCACTGCAGGAGATCGAAGTTGTTGTCAGTTGGGCTGATGGCCTCAAGGATCGGCGCATTCAGTTGGACTCGGTTGTTGCAGGTCTTGCGGGGGATGAGCCTCGATGAATCGGCGTGCGGGCGGATTTACGCTTGTTGAAATGGTGATTGCCCTCGGCATCATGTCCCTGGTGATGCTGATAACCGTTACTGGGTTTCGCACCTTGGGCAATACCGCCACCTCCATTAGCAAGATGACCTCGCGTACCGATGAGCTCCGCAGTGTCAGTGCTTTTTTGCGCGATGCGCTGGAAAACTCGGTCGCGGGTGCGCATGGAGCAAAAAGTCAGGGACTGACGTTCGGAGGTACCGACGGAATTAGCCGCCCCGTCGCGTATTTCCAAGTAGAAGAAGGACGCCTAGCCTGGCGCGCCAAGATTCTTTTTGGTGAAGCTTACGGCGGCAGTTATTTTTTGCGACTTGTTAAGCTCGGCGACAAACTGATGCTCCAGTGGCAGGAGCCTGCAGGCCAAACGGAGCCCGGAGATTGGGAGCAGGCGCCCAGCCGCGAGGTGCTCGATAACCTTGAGCTTTTCGAGGTGTGGACGCGCGAGGGTCCCGAAGCGGAATGGACTCAGGACGATGTGGAGCGAGAGACCCCGAGTCACGTCAAGCTTGTGATCAAGGCCAACGACAGGTTTTGGCCTGAGCTGGTTATGCAGGTGCAGCAGTGAAATCCTTTGCGTCAACAGCACGGAGCGGATCCCCTCGGGCCCCAAGGGCCGGGGTGTTGAATGGGCCTAGGACGCAATCGGGGGTTGCGCTGGGCATTGTGGTCTGGTTCATCGCAGGCATGGCTCTGTTGGTGTCGGGCATTGTTTCAGAGGCCCGGATTGACACACGGTTGGCCCAACTGCATTACTTCAAGGCCCAGGCCGCCGCCGCCGGGGACGGCGCCATCAATCTGGCGCTTGCCGAGCAAATCGGCCTCAAATCGAGCGGCCAGAGGGGCGCCAACAGGCAGCAATCCTTTCAAATTGGTGGGAAAATTGTAGATATTCGGATGATTCCCGGCGGTTTGCTCGTCAACATCAGCACAGAGAATATGCAGGGGCTGACGGCATTGTTTGCTCAGGCACAGCGGGGCCAGTCCGAGGAAGAGGAGCGGTGGCGTTACTCCCCCGGTCGCCTTGCAAGGGCCGTGATAGCATACAGAGACGGCGTCCAGGGGCGGCGTGGGCAGCAATTTTATGGCCTTGAGGACTTGATGCGGGTGCCGGGGGTAGACCGAGGGGTCTACGATGCGGTGAGGAATTACATTGTCACTGAGGACCTGGCGGGCGGTTTCGCGGGAAACAGTGGGCCCATAGAAACCCGGTTGCAACAGCTTGACGGGGTAATGGATGGCGAGGGTGAGATGCTGGAAGGGCCCGTTCAGCACGCAGCAGAGACCCTGCGTATCGACGCCTTGGTGAAAGTGGGCGATCAGACTTGGTTGAGGCGCCGATGGGTCACTGTAGAAAATGGCGGGGCGGCATCGTTACCCTGGCAGGTTGTCAGGAGTGAAGCGGCGCGTCCCTTGGCAGCGGGAAATAAGTGGTAATGGCGACCAATCAGTTTGAAGTATTTGGCGTTGATATGCGCGATGGTGGTCGTTTGTGGCTTGCCGCATGGCGGGATATTCTCTTTGGCGACGACTCGCCGGTCCGACAGCAACTCGACTCGATGGTCTCTCTTATTCGGCCCGATGGCAGCGTGACAACCTATCAGGCGAGTCGTCAGATTGACCACCCGCCCGTTACCCTTGAGGCGGTGGCATTACCTGATGAGTTGGTGCTTTCGCGCACACTGCAGCTACCCACTATCGCAGAAGCCGATCTCGAGGCGGCCTTGATGTTGGAAGTTTCCGCGAGCTCACCCTTTGCGCCCGATGATACCGCTGCGGGCTGGCGTATTGCTCGGTCAGAGAGTGGGGATCAGCTTCGAGTCGATCTGGCGATACTTTCCCGTGGCGCTGCCATGGCTTACCTGAGTGACTCCCACGACATTCACGATCCGCTGGCAAAAGAATTGTGGGCGGATTGTGGTGGCAATTGGGTTGTGCTCCGTGGCTTTGGCGAAGGTCGGCGGGAGAGCGACTACAGACGTCGTCTGTGGTGGGCCGGTGGGTGGCTCACCGCCGCACTCGTTTTGTTGCTGGCGCTCGCGGGATTGTCGTCTTTTCTCTCGGGAAGAGACTTGAATAACCTGGCGGTTATGCAACAAGAGACCCGTGCCGCTGCCGGGGAGGCGCTCAAACTGCGCGACGAGCTTGCCGAGGTGAACACGGCGATTATCGAGCTCAATACCCTTCGGCGAGAGTTGCCGAGCCCCCAGCTTGAAATCGCCAGACTTACCGAGTTGCTGCCTGACTCATCTTATATCGTGCAGTACACCCAGAACGGCCGAAACATTCGGCTCCGGGGGCGCTCTACTGACGCAGCGACGCTGCAGCAGGCACTGACCGACGAACCGATTTTTCTGTCGGTGACGGCACCTCAGGCGATCAGTCGGGTTGGCAATACCGATGTTGAGCAGTTTTTCCTCGATCTTGAATTAAAGGTAAATCGTTGATGCGGCATTGGATTAAAACCCACCGCCGTTCGGCGTTGCTTGTCGGCATTACTCTAGCGGTGCCGGCGTACTTGTTTTTGTTGGTGCTTGGACAGACCCTCTCCGTCCGAGCAGGCTACCAAGATCAGATAGACACGATTGAGCCTCGTATCGCGCGCATGCAAGGTCTGGTTGAGAAAGAAGAGGCGCTGCGTGAGGCGCTTTCCGGGGTGAACAATGTGATGAACGATCACATCTACCTCGAAACCACGGATGCCGCAGCGGTATCTGCGTCGCTGCAAGCAGAAGCGAGACGCATACTTGGGCAATCGGGCATGGAGGTCACCAACAGTCAGGTATTGCCGGTTCGCAAGAGAGATACCTTTGATTATGTGTCAGTGAAGGTGGTTGCCCGGGGGGGACTGGATCAGCTGGATCAAAGCCTCGCGGACTTGGCGCGATTTCGCCCGGTCATTTTTATCGAGTCCCTCGATGCGTTCCCGAACAGAAAGCGGCGAGCGAGTGATAGCGAGGAGCAGACCCTGACAGTCACTATGCAATTGTTGTCACTGAGGGCGATTCGATGAGCAAGTTCGACGCCGTGCTCGCTCGCTATCGGGTCAGCGAAAATCCGGCGAGGGCGCTTCGCCGACTCGAGTTGGTCGCCCTAGGGCTTGGTTCACTGTTGTTGCTTTGGGCGGTCTTTGGGGGTTTATCAACCGCGATCGGTGGAGGACCTAAGCCGCTATTGCCCGCGGAGGATACGCTTAAGGTGCGGGCGTTGGGCCTCGAGCGCCCCCTCGATGAGGAGGGCTCCGATCGTTTAGTGAGCAGACCACTCTTCTGGGAGGGCAGACGTGCTATCGACAATAGCCCGGCGGCACCGGTGGTAGAGAGTTCCCAGCCAGCGCAAGTCAACAAGCTCGAGGGCGTCACCTTGCACGGCGTATATGGTGAAGGCGATTCGCTGGGTGTTATCGCGACGGTGGATGGTGAATTGACCCGAGTAAATGTGGCAGATGCCATTAAGGGCTGGAAATTAGTTTCTTTTGAGGATGGGAAAGTTACCTTTAAAAATGGCGGGCGCAAACAGCGACTACCGCTGGAATTGACCACTCCGTCGGTGAGTGTTGCTGCCGCCTCAAGACCAACGGAGTCGACTCGAGGCTCGCAACAGGATCAAATTGAACAAGCTGCCGGATCAGAAAGCGTTGGTGAGCAACAAGGCGAGGAGTTGAGAGAGTCTACTGGTGGATTGGGTTTTGGCGGCAGTAGTTTTGACGCGGGCAACAAGCCGCGTGGACAAGGTAATGCTTCGCGATTTAAGAAAAAGTGATTGAGGCCTAACGGAGACAGCCCAATGCAGAATTTAGTAACGAGTGACCATCAGACTGCTGTGGAGCGGGCCCGCGCGTTTCCTAAGCTGCGAATGCTGCCTTTAGTGGTGGCGATTTCCGTTGCCGGGTGCGCTAGCGTGTCTTCCAATTCAGGGCCCAAAGAGAACAAGGCGATCGATGCCGGTGCGCCGCTGGCGACTTCTGCCGCGGGTCTTGCCGGTGATGGAATTGAGGCTGATGAAGTGACTGACGCGGAAGCCATTACTTTTCGGGGCACCGATCAGGTGGTGAAGTTGCCGGATGCGCCAGATCCTGTTCGCTTTGTCGGCGACGCGGTTACGCTGAGCTTTGAGAATGCGCCCCTGAGTGAGGTAACCCATGCGGTACTTTCAGACGTTTTGGGGGTTGATTACCTCATTGATGGGCCAATTCCGGGTGAGGTCACCCTACGCACTCGCACGCCAATCGAGCGAGACCAGCTGCTGGCGGTACTTGAGTCGTTGTTGAAAGCGAACAAGGTGATGCTGATTCGCGGTAAAGATGGACGTTTTATTGTGAGTAGCTCCGATCTGGCTACTAAGCTGTCCCCGAAAGTAGTGACCGCCGATCAAACAGCAGCCGGCTACTCAACGATGATTATTCCACTTCAATACATCAGCGCGGCGGGTATGGCGGAAATACTGAAACCCATGGCCGAAGACCGTTCCTTCGTACGTGTCGACAAGGCGCGTAACTTATTGATGCTGGCGGGCACTCAGGCACAATTGGGCGGCTGGTTGGAAATTATCGATACTTTCGATGTCGATATGTTGGAAGGCATGTCAGTTGGCTTGTTTCCTTTGCAATACAGCGGTGTGGAGGAGTTGGTGGAAGCGCTTAATCTACTGCTCACAGAAGCATCGGCGGGAGAGGGTGAAGCGGGACTTACTGATGTGGTCAGAGTTATGCCCTTCGTCCGTCTAAACAGCGTTATGGTGATTACTCCGCGCGCGCATTATCTCGATCGCATGGAAACCTGGATTGAGCGTCTCGATCGGCCCCCCGAGAATGGTGCGGAACGGCGCCTGTATGTGTACCCCGTACAGAACACCACTGCCAGCCGACTGGCAATGCTTCTGAACAGTATCTACAGCGGCGGTGGCTCAGGCGGCCAAAGAGGCGCTTTAGACAATCGCAACGTCGCGCCGGGCTTGAATCGGGAGTCGGTAGGGGGTGGCGTAAACAACAACCGCATGGGTGCTGACGGAGGAATTCGCGGCGGTGGGCCCGCGGTGGCCGTTCGTCGGGGATGAATTCAAGTATGGGCATGAACGGTGGCGCCATGGGCGGAGGCACTTCAGTTTCCCAGCTCAGCTTTAGCGAAGACGGCAGCGATAATCCCGGCACAGAGGTTCGCGTTGTAGCTGACGAAGAAAACAACTCGCTCATGATTTATTCCACCGGCATGCAGTACAAAACGATCAAAAGTGCCTTGGAAAAGCTTGACACGCCGCCAACCCAAGTTCTGATTGAGGCAAGCATCGTCGAAGTCACTCTTAACGATTCATTGAAATATGGCCTCGAGTGGACCTTCAACGGCCAGCTTGGTGGGTCCAGCTACGATGGCGTGGGAGTTCTGAGCGACGGCGAGTTTAACTTTGGTGGCGGCGATGGGCTGGCGGCTGAGTTAGCCAATGGTTTTAGTTATACCGTGGCGGGTGGGGCTGGTGACATCAAGGCAGTGCTGCAGGCGTTGTCAACCGAGTCTTTAGTTAATGTGATCTCAACTCCCTCGGTCATGGTGCTCGACAATAATGTTGCCAGCATTCAGGTAGGTGATCAGGTTCCGGTCAACAATGGGTCGACCGTCACCAACGGTGGTAACAGTATTCAGAACATCAGTTACAAGGATACCGGCGTGCAGCTCATGGTGAGGCCATCGGTAAATGCGGGTGGCCTCGTGACCATGGACGTGCAGCAAACGGTCACCGATGTCGGTCAAATCGATGTAACCGGGAACCGTCGATTCCTTGAACGAAGCATTGCTAGTCGGGTGGCGGTGCGTTCTGGAGAATCAATTGTCCTAGGTGGTTTGATAAGAGAAAATGCCGCAAATCAGGAAGATGGGGTGCCGTGGTTGCACAAGGTGCCCTTGATTGGGCCGCTATTCGGTACCACCGAGCAAACCCGCGATCGGACCGAACTTTTGATCATCATTACCCCCCGAGCGCTCTATAACGATGCTGAACTGCGTCAGGTCAGCGACGAGATGCGGGATCAGATCAGAAATTTTGAACTGATCGATATGCAGGTCAAATAAAGTTGGTAAAAATTGTGACTTTTCGTTGGAATAAAAGCGGCTTTCAGTCGTCAAATCTATGGAAAACGCCATTTTTGGTGGTGTTTTTTGGGATCTTGGCAGCATGTTCGGCCCCTCGTGAGCTCGAAGATTCAGAAAAAAATCTTCTGATTCAGCGAGTTACGGAGCGATGGCGGTGTCTGGAGCGAAACGACTACGCCTGTGCGTATGAGTATCTCTCACCCGCCTACCGCAACGTGTTCAGCTACGAGATGTATCGAAATCGATACTTTTCCGCGCTGGAACGCAGGTTGACAGGGGTCAAAGTGGTTGCCTATGATCCGGATGCAGCTGTAGCGAGTGTGAGGGTCGGGGTCATGTCCAGGCCTCTCAAAAGTACGTCTTCAGCTTCACGGGCAATCGGCATAACGCCAACAAACTTGACCGAAGCCTGGCTTTGGGGGAGTGGAAAGTGGTGGTACGCCGAAAATCCGTAAAACTGTGCGTTAACAGCTGGCTGCAGCTAGTGTAGCGCTAGCACTTAAACCTTCGGGTTAACGTGAAAACAACAGACTTTAGGAGTCTCCTATGAAGCAGTTTCAAAAGTATGGCGTAGCCGCCGCAGTAGCCTCAATAGCTACCGGCGTGGTTGCGACCGAAGTGTCCAAGAAGGAAGCAGGCGACCTCGCTATCATTCCTTACTACACAGTGCTTGACGGTAAGAACACCGGTATGCACATCATCAACACGACCGCAAGCACTCAGGTGGTAAAAGTCCGTCTGCGTCGTGGTGCCGATTCTAAAGACGCACTCGATTTCAACCTCGTTATGTCCCCGCTTGATGAGTGGACCGCCAACATTGGCGCCAATCCTGACGGTGATGGCGTACGCGTTACGACCGGTGACACCACGTGTACTGTTCCAGCATTCCCAGAAGGCGGTGCGGTAATGCCGACCACTTTCGCGGAGGGTGCCGAAGAAGGCTACGTTGAGATCATCGCTATGGGCCAGCCCTCTGTCGAGGCCGTATCACTGTGGCGGTTGCCGCAGAGCACGATGATGGTGTGCCGCTAGCTTGTGCAGTCGTACGTCAGAACTTCTATCGCGTTTCTGACGATGACGGCGTATGGATGCTTTGCACTACAAACTTGCGTCACCGGCGCCAGTACCCGTGGCGTTCATTACAGCGACATCACTAGCTCCGGCTTTGTACCGCTAATGCCGCTCGCACCGGTGGTGCTTGCGATATCGAAGCCGCGCGCGAAGGCTCTCTGTGGAGATAAGGATGACTACAGTCACCATTGTAACAACGCTTATCGTTGACTCATCAACGCTACTTTTATGTTGACTCAGATGACGCGCGTTGAAGGTATCCTGGATGATCACGGACTCAGACGGTGGTCTTGAGATCGGTGACAACGCTGTGATGGTCGAAGGCTTCTCCGAAATTCCCATGATCACCAACCAGGAGCTTCTGGACTTTGGTGTTAATGGCATCCTCAACTATGATCCGCTGAATTTTGAGCTGCCCAACTTATCATGGGGTGTATGGAACCCGACGATCGTGGCGCCTGGCAAGTCATCGCCCCCGGCACCGGTATTGCCAACGCAACACCCTCAATGATGCCTGCGCTGATGGATGCGCTGGATGCTGAGGTGCTAATCAATGATTGGGCTGCGTTCGATACAGCCGCGGGTACGGTCGCGACCGATTGGGTCGTTACCCTGCCTGGCCAGTACACCATGCAGAACCCGATCTGTGATGCGTACGATGCCTACTCAGAAGCAGCAACTGCGTGTGCTGTCACGACTGCTGCTGCCACCGCAGGCCTGAGCACTGCTGGTGCACTGGATGAAGATCAGCTTCCGCTGACGGTTGCCGATGGCGGCGGCAGCAACATGCTGTTGTGGGACCGTGAGGAAATGAGTCTGAACGAAACTCCCGACACCCCTGACACTGACCTCGGCTTCTCGCCCGGTGGTTCTGCGGGTACGCCGGCTGACACGTTCGTCCTGAACCGAGAAGTGAACGTCATTATGTTCAATGACGGTAACGTTCTGGGAACGGCAGATCTTCAAGACGAAGACCTCGGTCTTGGTTTTGTGGTCAATGTTAGCGATGAGGGCAGCCCACCGATCGTGGTTGGTCAGCCTTGGTTATCGAAGAAGTTGCTGATGAGATGATCTGGTCGCCCGAGGATCTGCGCTTTGGAACTGATATCGATCCCAACGATGAACGGATGACGGTGACAGGACGGCTGGGGTTACTTTGTGGACTCCTTCACGGACACTGTAGCTGTAGTCGGCTTCGCGGCGTGGGAGCGATCCTTTGCTGACCAAGCCGGTAACTACGGCCGAGCTATTGAGCACTCGACGATCTCCTCGTCATTTGCTCGGTCGGCTGGTGGCGTTCTGGCTGGTGGCGTTCTCTGAGCAAAATGTAGCATCTTGCTACTCTTTGAAAGCCGACCCTCGGGTCGGCTTTTTTTATGATCAATATCCAACCTTACAAACTCTGTAGGCGCAACTATGTTTTTACACCTAAACCTCCGCAGCTGCTTTTTTCGCCTAGTAGCGCTCACCGCAGTGGGCCTGGCGGCTCAGGCGGAATCCAGCGAGCTAGGCTGTCGTCACCGATGTGGATGCTAGTTTGACGCTGAACGAAATCCGCTACATCTATGAGCGGGCGCCTAAGCAGATACAGAATCAAGCATCTACCGATGCAACGGTCCGCTACGAGCTAATCGCGAATGCCATTGCATCTAAACGCATATTAAAGAGATTAGAAGAAGCAGGGTCGAACCCTGATGACCTGTACATCGCCTTTCGCTTTGAGGTGCTTGCGGCTGCCCGTAAATTTGATGAACGGCGGTTTCAGCGAGAATTGGAGATACCTGATTTGGATTCTCTTGTCCAAGAAAGGTGGCGTATTTCTAAATCTGAAATCGCCAAAGTGCCCGAAAAACGGGCTCTTTCACATATTTTGTTGCTCTGTTCCGAGACGTGTGACGAGAGTGCAAAGAAGGCTCAATTGCAGGACATTCGACAGCGAATGATTGAGGGTGAGGCCTTCAGTGATTTAGCGCTTGAATTTTCCCAAGACCCCGGAAGTCGGCAACGCGGTGGGCGGCTTAGCAGGTCCATTGCGCTTTCAGACGAGAATGTTGACCAGACGTTTCGCGACACGGCCTTTTCGTTAAACAGCGTCGGTGAGATGAGCGACATCGTTAAAAGTCGATTTGGCTTCCATATTATGCGGCTCGAGGCGATTGAACCCGAGCGCGAATATACCTTCGAAGAAGTCAAACAGCCCTTGATGGACGAAATAGAAAAACGCTATCGTGAGGACGCTTATCGTGATTACGTGTTGTCGCTTGGCCCCACTGAAGCGCTGAAGATTGACCAGGAAGCCATCGATAGCATCATGGGTAAACTCCCTGTCGTGGAAGAGACGCCCGAGCCCAAGGAATGATCGAGAGATGTGCGTATGGCCTGATCCCACTCCGCGCTATAAAAACCAGGACCCGCGAAGGCTTGACCATCCTTAGGACTACATCTACCAGCGATCTGGATGTATTCGCGGTCTAGTTGATTTAGATCGAATATCCAAACTGCGCTAGTAGCTTTGACTGATCCTGTTCAATGTTGATGGGCGGCTGCTCGCTGTGTCTCCCCAACGAAGTGGGCACCCGCAGGGCCCCCTGCCACCTTGCGCGTACTTGGTCGTTGATGTCGAGCGAGAGAAAACGAGCTACCTCTCTCAGTACCAAGTCCGGCTGCATCAACAGCGACTCAAATCGCAACAGAAACATCCGCTCGCGGGCAAAGGGCAGAAACGATAGTAGCCGATCATGAGCCGCACACCAGTAACTGAAAGAGTCTTCGGGAGAGGTGGGGTCAACGGGTCGGTCGAGCAGCGCCTCACCCCAGAGCGCCAGCTGAGCTTGATTGGCGCTGAAGGCCATGTCCAGACCACTGCGAATGACGTGGATATATTTCATGTTTGGCAGAGCACGCAATAAGTAGGGCAGGAAAATATGGGTGTTCGGTTCCTTCCAACCCCAATATGCCTTGTCGGTTCCAACCTGCTGCAGGGCAGGTAGTCGCTCCGACGCCGTGCCATGCTCCTGCCATGCGTCTTCTGCAACCAACTTCTCGATCATTACCTCGGCGCGTTGGCGATGCTCAAGTTCCGTGGTGCCGCTGGGTACCAGTTGATGTCGCGCGCTCAAAAAGGCCTCAAGGGACTCCTGTAGCTCCTCAGCGTGCTCCTCCGGCGGCCAGAGTGCCTGCCGTTTGAACAGTGCGGTAAAACAAAGATCATCGAGGGACTCATTCAGGTCGTGACCGATGTCAAACCCGAGCTCCCTCAGCAGGTGTGCGACCACTCGAGTGCCACTCCCCCCCACGCCACCAATCGCGACGGGTGCCGTGGCCGACAGGGGCTTGATCGGGTGCAGATAGGATTCCATGGAGCGAAATGATACGCGCCCAATGCGAAAAGTCCTATCCCAAGTCGTCACAAGCAATTTCCCGTTAACGTCAAGCTTGAACATTTGTGCGCTAGCGGTCATCTTGGCCATATGACAGCCTCAAACACGTCCCCGGGTCGCTCTGCCGCCGATAACCAAGGAGGAGCACTCGCCTTGATCGCCCAGATATTCACCCGCCGCATGTTTGTCTGTGTGCTCACTGGCTTCGCCTCTGGCATGCCGCTGTACCTGCTGATTCAGCTGGTGCCGGCTTGGCTCCGGGACTCGGGGGTGTCGCTGGCTGAGATCGGCTTGTTTGCGCTGGTGGGTTTACCCTACACGTGGAAGTTCTTGTGGGCACCCCTCATGGATCGGTGGCCACTTCCTCTGGGTCTTCGACGAGGCTGGATGCTGGCCGCCCAAATCGGTTTGATGCTGACTATCGGCCTCCTGGGTGCCATTGACCCACTAGCCAATACGGCACTCGTGGCCGCGGTAGCCGTTGTGATTGCAATCTTCAGCGCCACACAGGATGTCGCGATTGATGCCTATCGTCGCGAAATCCTGGACGATCATGAGCTCGGTCTTGGCAATTCAATCCATGTGCAGGCCTATCGCATCGCCAGCTTGGTGCCCGGATCCCTATCTCTGATTCTGGCAGATACTCTGCCGTGGTCTTGGGTTTTCTGGATTACTGCCGCCTTCATGCTGGTGGGGGTAGGGCTCTCTCTTTTTGCCAGCGAGCCAGAGCGCGATGTGGTGCCTGCATCGGGATTGGTCGAAACCGTGGTGGCGCCTTTTCGCGACTATTTACGGCGGCGCGGCTGGGGCGCCTTGTTGCTGGCGCTGACGTTCATGGTGGCGTACAAGCTGGGCGACAATATGGCAACGGCACTCTCAACGCCCTTTTATTTGGATCTTGGGTTCACCAAGACCCAGATTGGCCTAGTGGCAAAACATGCGGCCCTGTGGCCGGCCATTATGGGTGGCCTGCTGGGTGGAATAGCCATGCTTAGGCTTGGCATCAACAAGGCGCTCTGGGTCTTCGGGGGGCTACAAATGGTCAGCATTTTGGGTTTTGCCTGGCTGGCGGGTACTGGTCCCGTGCTATGGCTGCTAGCCACGGTTATCGCTTTTGAATATTTCGGTGTGGGTCTTGGCACGGCGGCTTTTACCGCCTTCATTGCCCGTGAGTCTTCGAAGACTTTTGCAGCGACCCAGTTTGCGCTGTTTACCGCCCTGGCGGCGCTACCAAGAAGCTTGGCCAATGCAACGACGGGTGTTTTGGTCGAGCAACTGGGTTGGGTCACCTTTTTTGTGTTCTGCACGGGCCTCGCTTTGCCCGGCATGTTGCTATTGATATGGGTAGCTCCCTGGTCGGCTAACAACGATATACGAGGATAGGATGCGGATTTTATTTCTTGCCTACCCCTGGCTCGAGTTGCTGAGCTTGATTCAGTTGGGCATCAATACCAGTGCACTCATCGCGCTCGGCTACGTACTACTAACGGTCCTGGCAGGCATGACCCTGTTGCGGGCGGTGGGCGCTACAGCTGTCAATCGCTTAAGGGAGGCTCAGCGCAGTGGCTTGCTTCAGCAACATGTGTTTGTCGATGATCTAGCAGTCGCCGTCGCAGCGTTGCTGTTGCTAATCCCGGGCCTACTGTCCGACTTCTTTGCCCTGGTGGTGTTGATTGGACCGCTCAGGCGGGCTCTTGGCCGGGCCTTGGGATTGACTGCAACCAACGAGTCGGTCTCTTCCAGTACCGACGGGGCTTTTCACGGTTCATCGCGACATTCATCTCAGCACCCATTTCGAGACCCACCGCAAGATTCACCGCAAGGGTTGTTTCAAGACCCATCCCACGAGACCGTCCGAGATCGATCCTCGGGCTCCGGGCGGCCGGTGACCTTGGACGGGGAGTTTCAAGAGGTCGATCAGCGCGATCCGCAGGACTAACCTTAAGGAGAGCTGGGGTCTCACGGGCCGATCCTCTGGGGTGGGTCTGAGGATCGCGTTTCCTCTGAACGGGTCTCATCCAGAGGGGCCTGCCGCCTCGGACCGACGCGCCGGCAACCCCAAAACTGGCCGCACAGAAAAGTGGCTGGACGGGAAATCCGCTTTTCTCAGGTTGGCTCTACCCGCTAACACAATGCTTAACCCACTGTTTTCAATGCAAATATTGGGAATCCGACACCTCGACAGCGATTTTTTAGCACTCTTTTGCTTTGAGTGCTAAAAAAGCCCTTGAAATCCCCCAGTACGACCCCACATCCCTTGCAAGGCTCGGTGTTGAGCCGATCTAAAACGATATCGTCAACTTGTGGAGACCAACAACCATGAAGATCCGTCCGCTGTATGACCGCGTGGTCATTCGTCGCAAGGAAGAAGAAGAGACCACCGCGGGTGGCATCGTCCTGCCCGGTTCCGCCAAGGAAAAGCCCAACCAGGGCGAAGTTATTGCCGTGGGTGATGGCAAAGTCCTCGACAACGGTGAACAGCGTCCGCTGGCCGTGAAAGTCGGTGACCAGGTCGTGTTTGGCCAATACGCCGGCAGCAACAAAATTGAGATTGATGGCGAAGAGCTCATTCTGATGAGCGAAAGCGAAATCTACGCCGTTGTCGACTAAACATCCCTCCAGAATCTGACAGTTAAGGAAAAGTAATCATGGCAGCTAAAGACGTACATTTTGGCGACCGCGCTCGTAAGCAGATGCTCGAGGGCGTGAACATTCTCGCCGATGCCGTAAAGGCAACTTTGGGCCCCAAAGGTCGTAACGTAATTTTAGAAAAATCCTTCGGCGCACCCACCGTCACAAAAGACGGTGTATCGGTTGCGAAGGAAATTGAACTCGCGAACAAGTTCGAGAACATGGGCGCGCAAATGGTCAAGGAAGTTGCTTCCCAGGCGTCAGACGCGGCGGGTGATGGCACGACTACCGCGACTGTACTTGCACAATCTATTGTCAATGAAGGCCTCAAAGCCGTCGCTGCGGGCATGAACCCGATGGACCTCAAGCGCGGTATCGACAAGGCAGTGGTTGCAGCGGTGGCAGCCGTACAGGGTATGAGCACACCCTGTGAGGACAACAAGGCTATCGCGCAGGTTGGCACCATCTCAGCCAACAGCGACAGCTCTGTCGGTGAAATCATCGCCAACGCGATGGAGAAAGTGGGCAAAGAGGGTGTCATCACCGTCGAAGAGGGCTCGGGCCTTGAGAACGAATTGGACGTGGTCGAGGGCATGCAGTTTGACCGCGGCTACCTCTCTCCTTATTTCATTAACAACCAGGACAACATGACCGCTGAGGTTGATGATCCCTACGTGTTGTTGGTGGATAAGAAGATCTCAAACATTCGTGAGCTGTTGCCCGTTCTTGAGCAGGTTGCCAAGGCGTCCAAGCCTCTGGTGATCGTTGCGGAAGACGTCGAAGGTGAAGCGCTAGCGACTCTCGTGGTGAACAACATGCGCGGCATCGTCAAGGTCGCCGCATGTAAGGCACCCGGCTTCGGTGATCGCCGCAAGGCGATGCTGCAGGACATTGCTATCCTGACAGGCGGTACAGTTATCTCTGAAGAAGTTGGTCTCGACCTCGAGGCGGCCTCGTTGGAGCACCTCGGCACAGCCAAGCGTATCTCCATGGACAAAGACAACACGACGATTGTTGATGGCGCCGGTGATCCCGACGCGATCAAGGGCCGTGTCAGCGAGATTCGCGTCCAGATCGAGAATACCAGCTCTGATTACGATCGCGAGAAGCTCCAGGAGCGTGTCGCCAAACTTGCTGGCGGTGTTGCTGTCATCAAGGTCGGCGCGGCTACCGAGATCGAAATGAAAGAGAAGAAGGCGCGTGTTGAAGACGCTCTGCACGCGACCCGTGCGGCGGTGGAAGAAGGTGTGGTCGCCGGCGGTGGTGTAGCGCTGGTGCGCGCCATCTGGCCAAATCGAAGGCCTGACCGGCGACAACGAAGACCAGAACATCGGTATCGCGGCGGCGCTGCGTGCGATGGAAGGGCCTCTTCGTCAAATCGTTGCCAACGCCGGTGATGAAGCCTCCGTCGTTCTCGACAAGGTGCGTCAGGGTGAGGGTAACTTCGGCTACAACGCCGCAACCGGTGAGTACGGCGATATGATTGCCATGGGTATTCTCGATCCGGCGAAAGTCACCCGTACCGCGCTGCAGGCAGCCGGTTCAGTTGCCGGCCTCATGATTACGACTGAGGTCATGATTGCCGAGACGCCGAAGGAAGAGGCGCTCCTGCCATGCCTGATATGGGTGGCATGGGCGGCATGGGCGGCATGATGTAAGGCGCCTTTAGCCTCAAAAACCCGGCTCCGGCCGGGTTTTTTTATGCTCGGAATTGCTGTCGCTTTCGGGTTCTCTTTTGTCTATGCTGATTTGAATCACCGTAAGGAGTTTTCTATGGCGCTGTTGATTGCTGGAGTATTACTGTGGACGCTCGCGCATCTTTTCAAACGGTGGTTCCCCCATGCACGCGCTCAACTGGGGTCCGCGGGCCGAGGAATTATTGCTATAGCCATCGTGGCCTCGCTTGTTCTTATGATTGTAGGATACGGGCATGCTCAGGGGGATGTCCTTTGGGTCGCGGGAGGCAACTGGCTGTTGGTGAGTCACGGCTTGTCATTGTTTGCGCTCTATCTGATGGCGGCGTCGGCTGGTAAAACCTGGATTACCAGCAAAGTCGCACACCCCCAACTGACGGCCGTCAAGAGTTGGTCAGTGGGCCATCTATTGATCAATGGCGATGTGCAGTCTCTGATCCTCTTTGGCGGACTGTTGGCTTGGGCAGCGTTATCGGTGGCGGTGATCAATAGGCAGGACGGGAAGCCATCGCCAGTGGTAACGGTTAATGCCCTCAACGAGGTGGTGACGGCCGTGGCCGCCATGTTGGCCTTCGGTGTAATCGCTTTTATCCACATAGCCCTTGGCTACACGGTATACCTGCCCTGAATTGTCTGTCAGGGGGGCAAGAATTCGGTCCAACTTCTTGATGTCATTTCGGAACGCCGGCTTTATACTGTCTGTGCGCTTGATTCTGGTAGGGAAAGCGCCCCGGAATCTGACCCCTTAAAAGAAAAAGCAGGAGAGCATCTATGTACGAGATTGAATTCCTCGGTCGTTATTTCCACGTGCTGGCCGGTATTGTCTGGATTGGCATGCTGTATTACTTCAACTTTGTTCAAACTGAATATTTCAAGGAAGCGGAGGCCGGCGCCAAATCCGATGCGATGGCCAAGCTGGCACCCCGCGCGTTATGGTGGTTCCGCTGGGGGGCGATGATTACCTTCCTCACCGGTGCCTACCTGTTTCACAAGGTCGGTGCACTCGGTGCCACCATGCCCGCTATTTGGATGGGCGCGCTTGCGGGCACCTTTATGTTCCTGAATGTCTGGCTGATCATTTGGCCGAATCAGCAAATCGTCCTCGGCATGAAAGAAGGCGATGGTCCCGCAGCCGCGGCGAAAGCGGGTCTGGCGAGCCGGACCAATACGCTCTTCTCCGGCCCCATGTTGCTGGGCATGCTGGCGTCCAAGCACCTGCCTTTGGCGGGATCGGATACAGGGCTTTATGCCGCGATGGGCTTGATCGTTGCGCTTGAAGCCAATGCGCTGTTTGGTGGCCAGGGTCCGATGAAGTCGGTCATGGGTGTCATCCACAGCTCATTGGCGTTAACCCTTGTTATTTGGGGATTGCTGAACTTCCTTTAACACCACCAGGTAGCAGAAAGCAGCCCTCGTGGCTGCTTTTTTTTGCTCCGGCGGAGAGCGGGGCCGGCCCGCCGCTTGCGCCTAATGCTCAGGTATTGATCTACCAAATGTGTTCACCCTCGGCTGACTGCTGACTGGTAACAATGCCGTACAATAAGCAAGCGCGGTCACTGAAGGTTTAGCCCGCCCGGGATATACTAGAGACTTGATACGTTGGAGAGCGAGCGCATGAGTCGCGACGAGTTATCGGATTCAACCATTCCCTCTTTTGCTGCCAGCCGCGAGGAGGCGGTAGCCGGCGCTCCGCGGGGAGCTGTGCCTTCCAGAGGATCTCGCCCCTCAAGCACTCCCGCGGGAATGGGTTTTTTGGGGCGCCTTGTGCTCACGGTCACGCTCGTGGCCGCGGCGGTCGCCTGCGCTTGGGCCTGGCAGCTTCAGATGGCGTTGGAGACTTCACAAACCGACGCTCGCTCGCTTGCCACCCGGGTCGCCGATCTTGAAGCGCTGTTATCTGACACCGACGAGAGTGTGGAAAAATCGGCAGCGGCTTTGGGGGCGCAGTTAAAGGTCGTTGACTCAGAGACACGTCGCTTGGAGCAGCGTCGTCGCGAGATGGATGCTCGTCTTGAAAAGGTTGAGAAAAATACCGGCTCAGCGCTGACACGAGTTGGCAAGTTAGAGCCGCTTGTGGCGGCGCAAGGTAAGACCGTAGCGACGCTGAAGTCAGTGGCCGACGACCTAGATCGGCTCGCAAAAACCGCTAAAGACGCCCAAGCCAACACGGAGCGCCTAGCGGATAACGTCAATAAGTCAAATCTCGAGCGCGCTGCATTGAGCAAGCGGGTAGCGTCTAACGAAGAGTGGATCGAAGCGATCAACGCCTTCCGTAAGCAGGTCAACGCTAACATCAGCCGTTTGGAATCCGAAATCAGAGCAGTGCAGCCAACACCCCCGGGTATGCAATAGCGTAGAGGCACGTTTTGCGGCATGCCTTGATTGCTTAAAGACGGTTGGCGTTATTGTCGATACGCGCAGTGTGTCAGCTAACATGAAAACCAGTGAGTGAGAGCATAAGAGAAGTTATGACAGTGATTCGCCAGCAGGATGTTATCGATAGCGTCGCCGACGCCCTGCAGTTTATTTCCTACTACCATCCATTGGATTTTGTTCAGGCCGTGCATAAGGCCTACGAAATGGAGCTCAATCCCGCCGCCAAGGACGCGATGGCGCAGATACTCATCAACTCACGCCTTTGTGCCATGGGTAAACGACCGATCTGCCAGGATACGGGCATCGTGACCGTCTTTGTTGAAGTGGGCATGGAGGTGCGCTGGGATGCGACTCTATCCCTGGAGGAGATGATCAACGAGGGCGTGAGGCAAGCCTATACCCATCCCGATAACCCCTTGCGGGCCTCGATCCTTGCAGACCCAGCAGGTGCGCGCAAAAACACCCGCGATAACACGCCCGCGGTTATTCACACCCGGATTGTCCCGGGCAATACGGTCGATGTGCGCGTTGCCGCCAAAGGCGGGGGTTCCGAGAATAAGTCTAAACTGGTCATGTTGAACCCCTCCGATAGCATTGTTGATTGGATCGTCAAGACCGTACCCACCATGGGGGCGGGGTGGTGCCCCCCCGGCATGCTAGGACTCGGTATTGGTGGCACGGCTGAGAAGGCCGCGGTGCTAGCCAAAGAATCCCTGATGGATCCTATCGATATTCACGAACTTCGGAAGCGGGGGCCGACTAACCGCATCGAGGAGTTGCGCCTGGAGATTATGGATGCGGTTAATCGGTTGGGCATCGGGGCTCAAGGGTTGGGCGGTTTAACCACGGTTTTGGATGTCAAAATTAAAGACTATCCCACCCACGCCGCATCCCTACCGGTCGCAATGATTCCGAATTGCGCCGCAACCCGTCATACGCACTTCACCCTGACGGGGGAGGGTCCGGCGCTGCAGACAGCCCCAGCACTGTCCTCCTGGCCTGAAGTCAGCTGGGAGCTGGGTGATTCGGTAAGGCGGGTGAATCTGGACACGGTGACCGCTGAGGACACACACGCTTGGCAACCTGGCGAGACCCTGTTGTTATCAGGGACGATGTACACAGGTCGCGATGCCGCCCACAAGCGCATGACCCAGATGCTGCAGCAGGGCGAATTACTTCCTGTGGATTTGCGCGGCAAGTTTATCTATTACGTTGGACCGGTGGATCCCGTGCGCGACGAGATCATGGGGCCGGCAGGGCCCACCACAGCGACCCGGATGGATAAGTTTACCGACTACATTCTCGAGCAAACGGGCCTTATCGGGATGATTGGTAAAGCCGAGCGTGGGCCTGTGGCTATCGAAGCGATCCGAAAGCACGGTGCGGTATATTTGATGGCCGTAGGGGGTGCTGCCTATCTGGTATCCAAGGCGATCACTGAAGCTAAAGTAGTGGCTTTTGAAGATCTCGGGATGGAGGCGATCTACGCTTTCACGGTGAAGGATATGCCGGTGAGTGTGGCCGTCGATGCCAGAGGCGAATCGGTACATATTACCGGGCCCAAAATTTGGCAGGCGAACATTGAAGAGCAGGCGCTTGAGCTCATCTGACACGTTTTACTGGCACGACTACGAAACTTCGGGTGCGAATCCAGCCTATGACCGACCCATCCAATTTGCCGGGCTACGCACTGACAGCAATCTAAACCCCGTGGGCGAGCCTCTAGTGATGTACAACCGGCTGACGCCGGATTGCTTGCCACACCCGGCGGCGGTAAGAGTGACCGGAATTAGTCCTGCGACGGTGCTTGAGCAAGGGCTCCCGGAGCGGATTTTTATTGACCGGATTCACCAAGAGCTGCAGCGGCCCCACACGTGTGCTCTGGGCTACAACTCGATTCGCTTTGACGATGAGGTGACGCGCTTCACCTTGTATCGCAATTTCTTTTCACCCTATGTGCGGGAGTATGGTCAGGGACGCACCCGGTGGGATCTGATTGATGTGGTGCGCGCGTTTTATGCTCTGCGCCCCGAGGGTTTGCAGTGGCCCACAGGGGAGAACGGACTCACGAGTTTTCGACTTGAGGACCTCACCGCCGCAAACGGTATTGATCACGGCGCCGCCCACGATGCGCTTGCCGATGTGCAGGCGACCATAGCGTTAGCCAAGCGAATGAAGGCCGCGCAGCCCGCGCTGTTCGAGGCGCTATTCGCACTGAGAACCAAGCAGCAACTTGCGCCGCTCCTAGATGTGCAGGCCATGCGCCCGGTGGTGCATGTCTCGGGAATGTTCGGCGCCGCCCGGGCCAATTTGGCGGTGGTCGTACCCCTGGCGATGCACCCCAAAAACACGAATGAGGTTGTGTGTGCTGATCTTGCGGGTGCCATGGATTTTCTCGATGACGCCGATGAGACAGTCCGCGCGCACCTGTTTGCTAAAGAGAGTGAGCTACCGAACGGCGTCGTGCGTCCACCGTTAAAAACAATTCGCCTCAACAAGGCACCGGTGGTATTACCCACCGAATGGGTGGCGGGTCCGGTGGCTGAGCGATTAGGACTCGATGGCGATACGGCGCGAAAGGGCCTTGCCGCCCTTCGCAGTGCTCGCGACGCGGACCCGGATGCCTTCAAGCGATTCATTCAATCCGTATTTTCAGAGAGGCAGTTTGAAGCGCGAACCGATCCCGATGTCATGCTCTATGAGGGATTTATCGACCGTGAGGACGAGCACCACTTTGAGGAAATTCGCAGTGCGTCACCCGAGCAGCTGAGAGACAGCCGCTGGGTGTTTAAGGATGCTCGCCTGCCGGAGCTTTTGTTCCGCTATCGCGCCCGTAATTACCCCGAATCGCTGCTGCCAGAGGAGCGCATTGAATGGCAGGAGCATTGCCATGCAAAGCTCACTGCGGATAGTCAGGACAAGGAACACCCCTTTTGGGAAGCGTTGGCAGAGGAGCGAGGCCGCCCTGGGTTATCGACGCGCCAGCGCCATGCTCTCGATGATCTCGAGCGTTATGCCCGAGTACGTTTTGGGGAAGGCGATTCGAACGGCCAGAACCCGGTATAGGGGTTGTTTTTAACGTGTCTGAGGGCGGTCACCGCCCTCGATGGAAAGCCAACTAATGCGGCGCATCGCCACAGAACACTGGGGTATGATGGAGGCGACAGGTTAGCGAATGGTGGCACGTGAAGTTTCCCGGTAGTCATATCCTCAGCATTGACCAATTCGAGCGTGGCGACGTCGAACGGTTGTTCGAGGTGGCAGACAGGATGCGACCTTACGCTCACCGACAGCGTATTACCCGGGTCCTCGAAGGCGCCATCCTGGGCTCCATGTTTTTCGAGCCCTCAACGCGTACCCGAATTAGCTTTGGTTCCGCCTTTAATCTTCTCGGGGGAGAAGTGCGTGAGACCACCGGGTTTGAAACCACGGCAATCGCCAAAGGCGAGTCCCTATTTGATACCGCGCGAGTACTCAGTGGTTACTCGGATGTGATAGCCATGCGTCACCCCGAAGAGGGCTCGGTGCGAGAATTTGCACAGGGCAGTCGGGTCCCTGTCATTAATGGGGGCGATGGTTCGAACGAGCATCCGACGCAGGCCTTATTGGATCTTTATACCATTCGGAGTGAGCTAATGTCCCGGGGGCGCGGCCTCGACGGGTTGCGAATCGCTATGGTTGGGGATCTGCGCTATGGCCGCACGGTACATTCGCTGTCCCGCTTGTTGCTGTTGTATCAACCGGTTCACGTTCATCTGGTGGCGCCCCCTGAATTGCGGATGCCGGCGGAGATTACTGAAGCACTCCGCAGTGCCGGACACGAGGTGATCGAAACCGAGGCGCTCGAACAGGGCATTGCCGGTGTCGATATTGTGTATTCGACGCGGATTCAGGAAGAGCGCTTCGCAAGTCGCGAGGAAGCCGATCTTTATCGCGGTCGTTTACGACTGAACCAGAGTGTTTATACCGCTAATTGTGAACCCAACACCGTCATCATGCATCCGCTTCCACGGGACTCACGTGCGGGGGCGCAGGAGCTGGACGTCGATCTAAATGACAATCCGAACCTCGCTATTTTTCGCCAAAGCGATAACGGGGTGTTGGTGAGAATGGCGTTGTTTGCTCTAATTCTGGACGTGGCAGATCAAGTCGATACCCACGCCAGAGACGTTAACTGGTTTACGGAGCGGCGTTTTTAGGCTTGCGCGTGCAATGGCTGAGCAGCTAACGCCACAGACGGAGTCATCCACAGAGAAGCAATCCCCACGAGGTTTGCTGCACTCAAGTGTTGTGGTCGGCTCAGCGACCATGACGTCGCGGGTGCTGGGTTTACTTCGAGACGTGGTCCTCGCCGCGCTGGTGGGGGCAGGCAGCAACGCCGACGCGTTTTTCGTGGCTTTTAAAATCCCTAACTTTTTGCGCCGCCTGTTTGCCGAGGGCGCTTTCGCGCAGGCGTTTATCCCGGTTTTGGCGGAAACCCGAGAGCAAGGAGGGTTGCAAGCCGTCAAGGAGCTTATCGACAGAGTGGCTGGCGTTCTCGGCGGTACCCTGTTGCTACTAACAGCGCTCACGATCGCCGTCGCCCCCGTGGTCGCACTCATCTTTGCGCCAGGGTTTTCAAAAGATCCGGCGAAGCTCGCGCTCACCGCCGAACTGATACGTGTGACCTTTCCGTATCTGTTTTTAATTTCGATGACAGGCTTTGCCGGGGCGGTCCTCAATGCTTATGGCCGGTTCGCCGTGCCCGCTTTTACGCCGGTGCTGCTGAATTTGAGTTTGATTGCAGCGGCGGTTTTTCTCGCGCCAATGATGCAGGAGCCCGTTTATGCGCTGGCTCTTGGCGTGTTGATAGCCGGCTTTTTGCAGCTCTTGTTTCAGCTGCCGTTTCTTTATGGCTTGGAGCTGCTGCCCCGACCGCGGTGGGATACCCGAGCGGCGGGGGTTCGCCGTATTGTGGTGCTCATGGTGCCCGCACTGTTTGGCGTATCGGTCAGTCAAATCAATCTGCTTCTCGATACGGTGCTCGCATCACTGCTTCCTGCGGGCAGTGTCTCTTGGCTCTACTACTCGGATCGGCTCACCGAACTGCCTCTAGGCGTGTTTGCGATCGCCATTGCCACGGTGATCTTGCCGGCGCTCTCGTCGCAGCAAGCACTGATGAAGAGCTCGGATGAAGCGAGTGCGAAAGCACGGGAGGACTTCGGTAACACCCTGCTCTGGGCCATCCGCTGTGTGCTTTTTATTGCACTACCCGCGACTCTAGCCCTGCTTATATTGGCTGAGCCTATTCTCACCACCTTGTTTCAATACGGCGCGTTCGGTGCGACTGATGTCGAAAAAGCGGCATACTCACTGCGCGCTTACACGCTGGGGCTCGCGGCGTTTATGTTGGTGAAAGTATTAGCACCCGGATTTTACGCGCGTCAAAACATGAAGACGCCGGTGCGAATCGGCATTATCGCTATGGTCGCCAATATGGTCTTAAACCCGCTGTTTATCTTTCCGCTCATGTGGTGGTTCGACCTAGGTCACGTCGGCTTGGCCTTGGCGACCAGTTTGGCCGCGTGGTTAAACGCCGGCCTTTTGTATCGAGGGCTGAACAAAGAGCAGGTCTTGGGAGCGCAGCCGACGTATTCCGGCCAGTGGGGGTCGCTGACGGCAGGTTTAATAGCCATGGGGGGGGTACTTTGGTGGCTTACACCAGAGACCCTCTGGTGGCTCAATGCAGGGATCTTTCAGCGGGTGTCGTCGATGGCAGGGCTGGTCGTCCTCGGCGCCACAGCCTACGTAGTGGCACTGGCAATTTTCGGGGTTCGCTTTCGACATTTTCGTAGCCCGAATCAATGACGTCGCCTGGGTCATAGTCCCCCTTGGGTATCAGTTTTTCTATATACTTCAGCGTTTTATGACGACGATGACTCTTCCCCGATGGAATTGATCCGCGGTCTTCACAATTTACGAGAGGAACACCGCGGTTGTGCCGTCACGGTCGGGGCGTTCGACGGTATTCATCGGGGCCATCAGGGGGTATTGGCGCATCTGAAGTCCAAGGCCGCTGATTTGGGACTGCCCTCAACTGTTATTGTGTTTGAACCCTTGCCGCGGGAATATTTTCGGCCGCTGGAAGCGCCACCCAGGATTACGAATTTTCGCGAACGACTCACATTTCTGGCTGAGACCGGTGTCGACAGGGTGCTGGTGCTCAAGTTTGACGAGTCGCTGCGGGCGATGACCGCCGAGCAATTTATCCGACATGTTTTCGTCGACGGCTTGGGCGCGCAATACATTGCCTTGGGCGACGACTTTCGGTTTGGTAATAGCCGAGAGGGGGATTTCGAGTACGCTCAGGCGATGTCTGAAAAGTTTGGCTACGAAGTACAGCCGACCGGCACAATAGAGTTGGCGGGTGAGCGGGTGAGCAGTACCCGCATTCGCGAAGCCTTGGCTGCCGGGCACTTTGACGAGGCGGCGCTATTGCTAGGTCGCCCCTACACGATGACGGGGCGGGTCGAGCATGGCAAGAAGTTGGGTCGAGAGCTGGGAAGCCCCACAGCCAATATCCGGATAGGTCGGATTCGCAGCCCGCTTGCGGGGGTTTATGTGGTGCTGGCGAGCGGTGCTGGCCTGGAGGCGGCACCCGGCGTTGCCAATGTGGGAACGCGGCCAACGGTGGCGGATAGCCTGCGTGCGAATCTGGAGGTTCATGTGCTCGACCGTACGGGTGATTTTTACGGTCAGCGGCTGACGGTGGAGTTTTTGTGTAAGCTTCGAGAGGAGAAGAAATACGATTCTCTTGACGCCCTGAAAGCCGGCATCGCCGGCGATATAGATCAAGCGAGAGTCTGGCTCGCCGAACACGCGATTCATTGAGCGCTGCAATGCGATAACGACAGAAGTTTATGAGCGATTACAAAGATACCCTCAATCTGCCCCAAACAGATTTTCCCATGAAGGCCAACCTTGCCCAGCGCGAGCCTCAACGGCTGAAGCAATGGCAGGCGATGAACTTGTATCAGCGGGTGAGGGAGGCGAGCGCGGGCCGGCCCCCATTTATTCTTCATGACGGGCCACCCTACGCCAATGGTGAGCTCCACGTCGGACACGCAATCAACAAAATCTTGAAAGATTTTATCGTGAAGTCCCGAACCTTATCGGGGTACGACGCGCCTTATGTGCCCGGCTGGGACTGCCATGGTTTACCGATCGAGCTCAACGTCGAAAAAAAGGTCGGCAAGCCTGGACACAAAATTTCGGCGGGTGAGTTTCGTAGAAAGTGTCGCGAGTATGCCACCAAGCAAGTGGACCAGCAGCGGGATGATTTTGTCCGCATGGGGGTACTTGGGGACTGGGAAAATCCCTATCTTACGATGGATTTTCAATTCGAAGCGGATATCGTGCGTACCCTCGGTAAGATCATTGAGCGAGGCCACTTACACAAAGGCTTCAAGCCCGTTCATTGGTGCCTAGACTGTGGTTCCGCGCTTGCCGAAGCCGAAGTGGAATATCAGGAGAAGCGTTCGTCGGCCGTCGATGTCGCTTTCCCCGCCGTTGATGCCGCCGCTTTCCTCAAGGCCTTTAACACGGACTGGCAGGGCGAGGTCGCGGTGGTGATCTGGACCACCACCCCGTGGACTTTGGCGGCAAATCGCGGTGTTTGTCTCAGCCCCACGCTGGATTACGTGCTGGTGCCCCAAGGCAACCGCGCGATCGTGGTTGCCGAGGCTTTGCTGGCGGCATGTGCAGAGCGTTATGGCCTTGACGCTACCACTCCCATAGCGACGGCCAAGGGCGACAAGTTTGAGCATTTGCAGGTAAGGCCACCCTTTGGGGATGTCGCGGTGCCCGTGATGCTCGGTGATCACGTAACCACCGAGGCGGGTACGGGGTGCGTGCATACCGCTCCAGCCCATGGCCTCGAGGATTTTGCGATCGGCCAGGACTACGGTCTTGAGGTTTACAACCCGGTTGGTCCGCACGGGGTGTACCTGCCAGAGACGCCTGTATTAGAGGGTAAGCATATCTTCAAGGCCAACGACGAGATTATTGCGGAGCTTGATGCGCGCTCGGTGCTCCTCGCGCACTTGCCCTACGATCATTCCTATCCTCACTGCTGGCGTCACAAAACCCCGATCATCTTCCGGGCCACACCCCAGTGGTTTGTCAGCATGAGCAAGGCAGGCCTGTTGGCGCAGGCCAAAGAAGCCGTTGAGGGCGTCAATTGGGTGCCCGATTGGGGGCGTGCCCGCATTGACGCCATGTTGGCAGATCGGCCGGACTGGTGTATTTCCCGTCAGCGAACCTGGGGCGTGCCTATCCCTTTATTTGTGCATCGCCAGTCTGGTGAGCTTCATCCGCGGACGTTGGCGCTGATTGAAGCCATCGCTGTGCACATTGAAAGCTCGGGTATTGACGCTTGGTTTGATCTAGAGCCTTCAACGCTTTTGGGCGATGAGGCTGAGGACTATGAGAAGGTCAAAGATACGCTGGATGTTTTGGTTCGATTCTGGGGTGACCCATGCCTGCGTATTGCGCAAGCGCGAGGGTCTGAGTGCCCCGGCGGATTTGTATCTCGAAGGATCAGACCAGCATCGTGGGTGGTTTCAGTCCTCGTTGCTGACCGGGATTGGCGCCTACGGCGAAGCCCCCTATCGATCGGTGCTTACCCACGGTTTCACGGTGGATGGGGAAGGCCGCAAGATGTCCAAGTCGGTCGGTAATATTATTCCGGCCAAGAAAGCCATGAACGATATGGGCGCCGACATCGTGCGACTCTGGGTGGCGTCGTCGGATTACCGCAATGAGATTGCGGCTTCGGATGAGATCTTCAAACGAACAGGCGACGCTTACCGTCGAATTCGTAATACCAGCCGGTTTTTACTGGCGAATCTCGCGGGCTTCGATCCGGCCGCAGATGCCGTCGCCGATGACGCGCTGCTGCCTCTAGATCGCTGGATATGTCGTCGCGCTGCGTCGCTTCAGCAGGAGCTGATCACCAGTTACAGCACCTATCAGTTTCATCAGGTCTTTCACAAGGTTCATAACTTTTGTGGTGGCGAGTTGGGCGGTTTTTATCTCGACATTATTAAGGATCGCCAATACACCACCCAGGCAGACAGCCATCCCAGGCGTTCCGCCCAAACAGCGCTTTGGCATTTGGCTGAAACTCTCTGTCGTTGGATAGCACCTATTCTCAGTTTTACGGCAGAGGAGATTTGGGAAAACTTACCCGGTTCGCGGGAGGAGTCGGTGTTATTGACGCAGTGGTACGGCCAACTGCCAAAGGCCGATGACGAAGCACTGGGAGACGGTTTTTGGCGTCGCATGGTGACGGTTCGTCAGGATGTGAACCGCGCGATGGAGGCTAAGCGTGCAGAGGGTGAGTTAAAGGGTAGTCTCGATGCCAACGTGGTGCTGTACGCGGCACCAGCGCTGAAAACTTCCCTTGATTCACTGGGGGAGGAGCTGCGCTTTGTGCTTATCACCTCTGAGGCGAGCGTTTTGCCTCTCGCGGAGTCCCCTGACAATGCCTTGCAGGGAGAGGATGAGGAGCTGCGCGTAGTGGTGTTGGCAGCCGGGGACGAGAAGTGTGAGCGCTGCTGGCACCCGCCGGCCGGATGTAGGCAGCGCCACGAACCATCCCACCCTATGCCAACGATGCGTCATTAACGTAGATGGCGAGGGAGAAGTTCGTCACTATGCTTGAGGGTAATGGTTTTTTGTCGCGCCAAGCGCTTATCGGTTACGGCGCGGCGGGTGCCATTGTTGTGCTCGATCAATGGACCAAGCATCTTGCTTCCCTCGAGCTTAGCTATCGTGTGCCGGTTGAGCTGACTTCTTGGTTTGATCTGACGCTCGCGCATAACACCGGAGCAGCCTTTAGCTTTTTGGCAGGGGCGGGCGGTTGGCAGCGATGGTTTTTCACGGCAGTGGCGGCGGCGGTCAGTGTGGTACTTATTGTTTGGCTGTCACGACTGCCGCGACATCGAGTCCCCTTGGCTGTAGCCTTGGGGTTAGTCCTCGGTGGCGGGCTTGGCAATTTGTATGACAGGGTGGCGTTGGGCTACGTCGTCGACTTCATCTCAATCCACTACCACCAATGGTACTGGCCAGCTTTCAACATAGCCGACTCCGCGATCACCGTAGGAGCTTCTGTTCTGGTGCTCGACAGCTTCCGCAGTACCGAGCCATCTAGGCCACAGGCGGGCGATTAAATGAACGAATTAGCGATTAGTGAAAACACGCGGGTGACGCTTAATTTTGCGTTGACGCTCGAGGATGGGTCGACGGTCGATAACAACTTTGACAGGGCGCCGGTCACCTTTGCGGTGGGTGATGGCTCACTGCTGCCGGGTTTTGAGCGCGCACTGTTTGGTTTAAAAGCCGGCGATGAGGCGGAATTTAGCATCGCGCCTGAACACGGGTTCGGCCAGCCTAATGAGCACAACATTCAGCGCGTTAAACGCGAGCAGTTCGAGCCAGACGTTGAATTAGAGGTGGGTATGATGTTCTCGTTTGCTGACGCTTCAGGCGGTGAGTTGCCTGGGGTGGTCACCGAGCTCGATGACCAGGAGGTCACGGTGGACTTCAATCACCCCTTGGCTGGGCGCACGCTGGGATTTAGGGTGGCCATACACGATGTTGAAGCAGCTGAGTTACACTAAGTCACAAAAGAGCGCTTGGCCCTAAACGGGGTCACAAGAGGAACCGAAAAGCAGTGGACGTTTTACTCGCCAATCCCCGTGGTTTTTGTGCCGGTGTCGATCGGGCGATCGATATTGTCAATCGCGCGTTGGAGGTCTTTGGCGAACCCATTTATGTCCGCCATGAAGTCGTCCACAACCGGTTTGTGGTCGATGATTTGCGCAATCGCGGTGCGGTATTTGTCGAAGAGCTCGAGGAAGTGCCCGACGATGCTATCGTCATCTTTAGCGCTCATGGGGTGTCTAAGGCGGTCCAGCACGAGGCCTCCCGGCGCGGATTACGTGTCTTTGATGCGACCTGCCCGCTGGTCACCAAAGTTCATGTGGAGGTGGCGGCCTTCAGTGGCGCGGGGCGCGAGTGCATCCTCATTGGTCATGAGGGCCACCCAGAGGTCGAAGGCACGATGGGGCAGTACGACACGTCTGCGGGTGGTCAGATTTATCTGGTCGAGGACGAACAGCAGGTCGCTGCGCTCCGGGTGCGCGATCCGGATAATCTGGCCTACGTAACCCAGACGACGCTATCGGTTGATGACACAGCGAAGGTGATAGATGCCTTGCGCCTGCGTTTTCCCAATATTGCAGGGCCGCGTAAAGATGACATTTGTTACGCCACGCAAAACCGGCAGGATGCGGTGAAGCTTCTCGCTGAGAAAGCCGATGTGGTGTTGGTGGTGGGGTCCCCTAACAGCTCCAATTCCAACCGTCTGCGCGAGTTGGCTGAACGCTGCGGTGCCAGCGCTTATTTGATTGATGATGCTAGCAAGATCGATACCGCATGGTTTACCGCTGGTCAGTCTATCGGTGTCACCGCGGGCGCCTCCGCGCCCGAACTTTTGGTTGATGGCGTGGTGGCTGCGCTTCGTGATGCTGGCGCAACCCTAGTGAGTTCCCTCCAGGGGCAGCCCGAAAACATTACCTTTTCTCTACCCAAAGAGCTGCGCATTCCCGCGAAAAATCTCGAATAAGCTTACATGCCATCTGCTTGATGCTGATGTTCATTGATCGGTGATGGGCTGGTTCTATGACGTGGCTGAGAACACACTTTCCCAATGAGAAATACTCAGGTGAGACGACGTTGTCGGCTGCAGAGTTCGGGTAATCCCTGGGACGCAATCACACCTGCAACCAAGAAAGCATGCGTCGGCCTCACTCTGATCGAATTATTGATCGTGATGGGGATGGTGGCGATCCTGCTCTCTCTGGGCACCCCCGCGATGACAACACAGCTCATGGTTTGGCAAAGCTATGCTCAGGCCTCAAATTTACTTTCTGCGATTGTGACTGCCCGTTCGCAGGCGGTACAGGGAAGCACAGCGGTTTTGATTTGTCCCGGAAACCCCGACGGGGGACATTGCGACGGGCGCTATACCGAGGGCTTTTCGGTGGTCAGCTCCGACGGCAGCCTGCGTACCCGGTACGGCGCGCGACAGGGCGTCAGCGTTTGGAACAGTAGCGGGAGGCGAGAGGAAGATCGATCAGTAGGGTGGGGTTCAGACGGCTGGGGCAGTCGCAACATGAGCTGGTTGTTTTGTGTTGGTGGTGATTACGATCACTGGGCGGTCGTCGTGAATCGTATTGGCCGGCCCCGTATGCTCAAAAACTGGGGTAGCTGCCCAACCTAGTCATCGAGGCCGAGTTTTTTTAGACGATAACGTAGGCTTCTAAAAGTGATGCCCAGCGCCTTGGCGGTAGCTGTTTTGTTCCAGCGATTTTTGGTTAACGCCTCTTCCAGTATCTGGCGTTCAGTATCGGCGAGAAAGCCCTCTAGATCGCCACGAACTTTCTCTAGCAGCGACCTTTGATCGGGCCCGATATCTGCTGTGGCTGCCGCCGCCTGCGTTTGGGGCGGTGTTAGAGTCTCCTCGAAGGCGATGTCGCTCGCCGCTATTTCGGCTCGATCACTCATTGCCACGGCTCTGGCGAGGATATTGTCGAGTTCCCGTATGTTACCGGGGAACTGATACTGGAGTAGCAAGCTTATCGCTTCTTCGGATAATGCTCGCTTGTCGGTGCCATGGCTTACGGCCAATTTTTTCAAGAGGAACTCCGCCAGGAGCGGAATATCCTCTTTGCGCTCCCTGAGGGCCGGCACGTGGATGCCAATGACGTTGATTCGGTAATACAGATCGTCGCGAAATGCGCCGGCTCTCACCTGTTGACCCAGATTTTTGTGGGTGGCGCTCAGTAAACGAACATCCACCGGAATCTCTGCTTCAGAACCTACTGGGCGAACAGACTTTTCCTGCACAGCTCGTAGCAGTTTTACCTGGACGGGTAGGGGCAGGTCGGCAACCTCGTCCAATAACAGTGTGCCACCAGAGGCCGCCAAAAAAAGCCCTGGCTTGTCTACGGTAGCGCCCGTGAACGCGCCTTTTTTATGGCCGAATAGCTCGCTTTCGACCAGTTCAGGGGGGATAGCCCCGCAGTTAACGGCTATAAAAGGCTGATTTGATCGGGGACCCAGTGAGTGAATTAGTCGCGCTGTAATCTCTTTGCCCACGCCGGATTCGCCGTGAATATGTATGGGTGCCTGAGAGCGTGCTACTCGTCGAATTTGATCCCGAAGCGCGACCACTAATTCTGACTGGCCAATGAGCTCTTCGCTCGTGAGATCATCGGTGTCTTTTTTGATTTGCAGTGCGTGACCCACAAGGTTTCTCAGCTTCTCCAGCGCCAAGGGCTTGGTCACGAAGTCAAAGGCGCCGAGCTTGAGCGCTTCAATGGCGCTCTCAACGCTACCGTGAGCCGTAATCATGGCTACCGGCACAGAGGGATGTCGGTGTTGAATATGATCGATAAGCGTGAGGCCGTTGCCGTCGGGTAGTTTCATATCGGTAAGGCATAGGTCAGGCGTGCTGCTTTCGAGCAGCCGCTTTGCCTCTTCGATGGACGTTGCACGCTGGGTTTGCAGATTCATGCGCGCCAGCGTAATTTCCAATAATTGGAGAATGTCCGGCTCGTCGTCAACCAGAAGAACTGTTTGCTGTGTCACCGAAAATCCTCGTCAAGTTTCAAGCTCAATCGAAAAGCACTCTCGCCCGTGCTCGTACGCTGATAAAAAAGATCAGCCCCGTTGATCTCGCAAAGCTCCTTGCATAAATATAAACCCAGGCCGCTCCCCTGTCTTGATGTCGTAAAAAATGGCTCAAACAGTCTGCCAAGCTGGCTTTCTGCCACGCCATTACCATAGTCAACAACATCCATAAGCACCTGCCGGTTAACCGGATCCACCTCGACATCAATGCGTAATTCAGCGCGCTGGCTATCAGCCTCTGAGTGTCGCAGGCCATTATCAAACAAGTTTGTCAGCACCCGTTTTAGGTGGCTGGGGTCAAATATGACGCCGACATCTTTAACCCTGCTGTTTATCGAAATACTGCAGGGTTCGGCTCGTAATCCTTTGTACTCGGTAATACATTCGGTCGTCCAATGCTGCAACAGAAGCTGCGTTGGATGGGGCGCCTGTCGTCGTGACACTTCTGTGACGTTATCAATGATGTCGCTGACACGCACACTGTTGCTCACCAAAATATCGCACAGCAGTCGGTCAGCTTGTTGTACTGTGTCACTCTCACCTAGCAGCTGCGCGGCATGACTGATGGCAGAGAGGGGGTTTCTGATTTCATGAGCGATGCTAGCCGTCAGTTTGCTGAGCGAGTCCAATTTCAGCGACTGCGCAAATTGCGTGAAGGGGGTGTAATCCTCAACAAAAATCAGCGTATCGGCACTCTTGGTGGTATTGACGCCAGCAAATGATGCTATGACAGCAGGGGAGTTAACCGTGCGGCGAAAAGGCTCCGGTTTTTTTCGAAGACCACTGCGCCACTCCGCGTATTGGTGCTCCAGGTCGACACTTATCTCGCCTAGCGTGTACTGATTACGAGGTTTTAATTGCAATAGCTTCAAGGCTGAATCATTCACTGCCTCGACAAAACCTCTGTCATCGATTCGCAGAATGCCGGTTTGCATGTGCGCGACTATTTGCTCATTTAGCTGCTCTAGAGCCTCAACCTCGGTGGCCGCCAGTTGGGCCTGGGTTTCGACAAACGCCAGTCGTTTAGCGGTTTCTTGTACTAGGAGAGACACGAAAAACAGCAGGCTTCCCAATAGCCCGGCAGGAAGGAGCAGTCCAACATCGGCCTCTTGGCGCTCCACGAGCCACGCCGCGTTGGTCAGCACTGCGAACGTAGCGATCGCGGCAACCAGCGTGGCTAAACTGCGGGAGTGGAGCAGAAAACTCCCGGCAGCGACAGTAATGATAAAGAGCACCGCGAATCCGCTGAGCAGGCCCCCAGTGGCACTCAATAGCACAGTAATAGCGAGGATGTCGGTTATCAGCAGCGCAAATAGGCTGGCTTCTGACTGGTGAATACGCTCGCCGAGGCGTCGCGTGAGCGGAGCAATGGACACCAGCATCAAACTGGCACCGACCCCAAACCATAGGCGATCGAAACCGGTAATAAAATCCTTGCCGCCAGGGAGTATGAGTAAGGCGAGTAGGCAGGCCCCTAAAGTAACTCGGTAGCTGTTGTAGAAAAAAAATAGTCGGCCGGCTCCCCGGCTGTTGGGCGTTACTGCTCCGAGGAATGAATCCATTGGTGTTTGTATGCCGGTCATGGAATTACTCCGTCAGTGCCGATCCTGTTCTATTTTATCTGGTGTGCAGGACGCCCGAGGCGCAATCAACAGAGTACAATAGATCCACCGGTAGATTCATTAGACTCTGCCAGCTGTTTTGTCGAATTAGGAACATATACATGCAGGTAATCATGGCCCAGATCAACACTTTGGTTGGTGATTGGGCGGGTAACGCGGAAAAGGTGATCGTGGTTTGTGGTGACGCAGCAGTCAGCGATCCCCACGCTGTGGTGGTTTTTCCGGAATTGACCTTAACTGGATATCCTCCAGAAGATTTGCTTTTGCGGCCCAGCATTGGTGAGCAAACGGAAGAAGCCCTGGCTTCACTTTGTGCTTCGCTACCTCCTGAGCTCTTTGTCATTGTCGGTTATCCGCGACTTTCTCCTCGTGGCCTGTTCAATGCGGCTGGCGTGATTCATCGTGGCGCCGTCATTGCCGAGTACTTCAAGCAGTGTTTGCCAAACTATCAGGTGTTTGATGAAAAACGTTACTTCACGGCTGGTCAAGAGGCCTGTGTCGTCGACATCGCGGGCGTTCCCGTCGGTATCACTATCTGCGAGGATATCTGGGACCCGGTGCCCGCGGCCCGGGTGGCAGCGGCCGGTGCAAAAGTGCTCATCAATTTGAATGCGTCCCCTTTTCATCAGGGTAAGGGCCCTGAACGTCAACGCTTGGTTGCTGATCGCGCACGCGAGAATGGGCTCCCCATCGTTTATGTCAATCAAGTCGGCGCACAGGATGAGCTGGTGTTTGATGGTGGATCCTTTGCGGTGAACGCGGACGGTCAGGTTGTCGCTGTTGCGCCGGATTTTGAAGAAAGTGTGCTTGCCCTCGATGTTTATGAGGGCACTCCGCATGTCATCAGTCCGCAATCCCTGCCTGAGCCTTTGGGAGATCTGGCTCTGGTGTGGCGGGCATTGGTGGTGGGTGTCAGGGATTATGTCAACAAGAATGGCTTTCCCGGGGTCGTGCTTGGCCTGTCCGGTGGGATTGATTCTGCAGTCACCCTGGCTGTCGCCGTGGATGCCCTGGGCGCCGATCGAGTTCAGGCCATTATGATGCCATTTCGCTACACGGCCTCGATGTCGATGGAAGACGCAGAAGCTCAGGCAGCAATCCTCGGGGTGAATTACTCGGTTATTTCGATTGAGCCGCTCTACGACGCTTTCATGCTGTCGCTGGGTACCGAGTTTGATGGCTTGTTACCAAATATCACTGAGGAGAATTTGCAGGCGCGCTGCCCGAGGTGTGCTGCTGATGTCGGTATCGAACAAAAAGAACGTGCTGGTACTGACCACGGGCAATAAAAGTGAGCTGGCGGTAGGCTACTCCACTCTCTATGGGGACATGGCCGGGGGATTCGATGTTCTCAAGGATTGTCCAAAAATGCTGGTCTACGCGTTGGCGAATTATCGCAACACGCAGGGTAAGTGTATTCCCGAGCGGGTTATCACTCGCCCCCCCTCGGCCGAGCTCGCCCCAGATCAAAAAGACGAAGACAGCCTGCCGCCCTACGAGGTGCTCGATGCGATTATCGAGGCTTATGTTGAGCAAGATCGATCAGCAAAAGAAATTATTGCTCAAGGGTTTGCCGAGGAGGACGTTCGGCGGGTTGTTCGACTGATTGATCTGAACGAGTACAAACGTCGGCAGGCGCCCGTTGGCGTGCGGCTTACCCAGCGGGGCTTTGGTCGAGACAGACGCTATCCCATTACCTGGGCTTGGCGTCAGTAGTCCCGTCCGGGCTTTAGGCTAGCCTTTGGGTCGGTAGTTAAACTGGGGAGGCTTCGGCGGGAAAAACAGGCCGAAAGTCATCTTGTTAATGACCGATCGGTGCAGGCCGTCGAGGTCATAAACGCTTCTGAATTCGCCGTTTTCATCCAGATTGGGGTGCGCTGGGTGGTTCTCGCGAAGCACGGCGATTGAATCCAACGCGAGGTCGTCAAGACCGAGTAGCAAATAGGCCTGAGCCATGATGGCGAGACCATCGGCGACGGAAGGCGTCTGTTGCATATGCTCAACGACATAGCGACCTCGATTGAGAGCGGCCATGTAGGCGCCTCTTCGGAAGTAGTAATTGGCAACGTGAACTTCGTGCCGAGCGATCATGTTTCTCATGTGAACCATGCGCGCGCGTGCGTCGGCCGCATAGGCGCTGTCAGGATAACGTGCAAGCAGCTGCGCGAATTCAGCGAAGGCTTGTTTAATGTGTGAAATATCTCGCTTGGTGTCGTCGGTGGGCACGAACTTGGCCAGAAAATCCCCCTCCATGTCGTAGGAGGCGAGCCCCTTCATGTAGTAAGCGTAGTCGACGTTTGGGTGCTGTGGATGCAGCCGTATAAAGCGGTCAGCGGCTTCGATCGCGGCCTCGAACTCGTATGCGCCATAGTGGGCGTAAACGAGTTCCAGCTGCGCTTGCTCCGCGTAGCGGCCAAAGGGGTAGCGACTCTCGAGCAGTTGGAGTGTTCGGATCGCCATGTCAAAATTTTTGTTCTCTAGGTGTTTTTGCGCATCGAAGTAAATTTGCTGCTCCCCCGAGTCAGCAATTTCGATATCGTCTCCACCAAACCATGAGCAGGCTGATACCATACTCAGCAGCATGGCGACCCCGATAAGCCTGATAGACTTGGGCGGATAAAGGCTGGCGACAGACGAAGAAGACAAAAGCAAGTTTCTCATTCGGAGGTAGACGGCGGGATTGTAACGCGAAGCGACCTTCAGCTAACAGCCTTACGGGGCGTTGATTAGGGCAAAGTTTAGTGGGCGAATTACCTGAAACCCTCGCGTTTGATGCCGACATTCCGGCAGAAATGCACGGAGTTCGGCTGGACCAAGCGGCTGTACAGCTATTTTCTGACTACTCCCGGTCGAAACTGCAGGAGTGGATTCTCGATGGTAGCCTCACCGTCGATGGTGAAACCCGGCGACCGAAGGACAAAGTAAGCGTGGGCCAGCAATTGACTATTCGTGCACAGCGCCTGCCGGAGGTCAGTTGGTCGGGGGAAGATCGCCCGCTCGATATCCTTTTTGAGGATGAACATATCTTCGTGGTGAATAAACCGGCAGGGCTGGTGGTGCACCCGGCGGCGGGTCATGCGGCTGGCACCTTGGTGAATGCCTTGATTGGCTATGCGCCGGAACTCGAGGCACTGCCGCGGGGCGGTATTGTACATCGTTTGGACAAAGATACCTCTGGGGTAATGTGTGTAGCCCGTTCCCCTATGGCCCATCGATCGCTTGTTGCGCAACTGTCAGCGCGGACCGTAAAACGCGAGTACGTGGCGGTCTGTCAGGGCGTCTTGTCAGGCGGGGGCACGATTGACCAGCCGATAGGGCGGCACCCGTCGGCGCGCACAAAAATGGCGGTAACCGCGTCGGGTAAACCTGCTATTACGCACTACCGGGTTCAGGAGCGGTTTGCACATCACACCGCGGTTCAGGTTAATCTCGAGACCGGACGGACCCATCAGATCCGGGTGCATATGGCGTGGTGTAAACACCCGCTGGTGGGGGATCCTGCTTACGGTGGACGACTGCGAGTACCCAAGGGCGCCAGCGACACGCTGCTGACAGCCCTTCGCGGGTTTTCGCGTCAGGCACTCCATGCGCAAAGCCTGCGCTTCCTGCACCCGGCAACGAATGAGGAGATAGGGTTCCGCGCGGCGCTGCCAATGGATCTGGCCGAGTTGCTTGCTGTTCTGAAGCGCGAGGACCGCCCTGAGTGAATGGCCTGTCAATTCTTTGTGCGCCGTTTATGAACGAGCGGATCGCGGCCTTTACCACGCTTAGAACAGGCGGGCACAGTGAGCCTCCTTACGATAACTGGAATCTCGCGGCTCATGTGGGTGATAACCCAGAACATGTGGCAGCCAATCGCGCCTATCTAGAGAGCTATCTCCCCGGTTGTGCTACGCCGCGATGGCTGGCGCAGGAACATGGAACGCGAGTCGTCGCAGGGCATGATCCGGCGGTGGGTGAGAAGCCTTGTGCCGATGCCAGCTGGACCGATCAGCCTGGCGTGCCACTGGCTGTGTTGACCGCGGACTGCTTGCCCGTGGTGTTCGTAAACGACAGTGAGACAACCCTCGCGGTGGCGCACGCCGGTTGGCGTGGGCTCGCCGCTGGCATCCTCGAGAACACCCTGCGACATCTCGGGGATCCTAAGACCCTGCGGGTATGGTTGGGGCCGGCAATTTCCCAGCGCGCTTTCGAAGTTGGCGAGGATGTGCTTGAGCAATTCATCGCCTCACGGGGACAGTCTGTGCGGGCATGTTTCAGACAAGGTGCGGCACCGGGTAAATATCACGCTGATTTGTATGCATTGGCGAGACAAGAGTTGGCGCTCGCGGGGGTAACGCATGTGACCGGCGGCGATCGATGCACCTTCGGTGAACCCGAGAATTTCTTTTCTTATCGCCGAGAATGCACGACGGGCCGCATGGCGACGGTCGTCTGTTTGCTTCCCCACTAACTTCCTCGCGCACACAGGTCCTCAGTGCCCCCTTGAAAGATGGGGTCACTGCCTCCATTTATAGATCAACGAAAGGGATTTCCTGGTCGACAGGTAAGAGGATCGAGCGATGAGAATGGATAAACTCACACACCAGCTGCAACAGGTTTTGGCGGACGCTCAGTCATTGGCTGTGGGACGTGATCACCAGTTCATTGAACCCGTGCACGTGCTCAGTGCGATGGTGCATCAGCAGGGCGGGTCGGTGCGACCCCTACTTCAACAGTGCAAGGTTAACCTTGAGCAATTGGGTACCGCAGTAACCGATGCCATTGACTCTTTGCCAACCGTCAACGGTTCGACGGGGGATGTTCACATTTCTCAGGAGACTAGCCGGTTACTGAATCGTGCCGACAAACAGGCTCAGGATCGAAAAGATAACTATCTCTCCTCTGAGCTGGTATTGCTTGCCATGCTCGATAAGAGCTCACCAGTGGCTTCATTGCTCACCCGCGCTGGCGTCGAGATTACAGCGTTGAGCGCAGCTATCGATGCGGTCCGAGGCGGAGAGAAAGTGTCGTCGGCGGAGGCCGAAGAGTCGCGCCAGGCGCTCGAGAAATATACCGTTGATCTCACCGCTCGCGCAGAGGCGGGCAAGTTGGATCCGGTCATTGGCCGGGACGATGAAATCCGTCGCACCATTCAGGTGTTACAGCGTCGAACCAAAAACAATCCGGTACTGATTGGCGAGCCCGGGGTCGGCAAAACCGCGATTATTGAAGGTTTGGCACAGCGGGTTATTAACGGGGAGGTTCCTGAGGGTCTCAAGGAAAAACGGATCCTGGCGCTTGATCTCGGGGCTCTGTTGGCCGGCGCGAAATTTCGGGGAGACTTCGAAGAGCGCTTGAAGGCTGTGCTCAATGAACTCTCCAAGGAAGAAGGACGGGTCATTCTGTTTATTGACGAGATTCACACAATGGTGGGCGCGGGCAAAGCAGAAGGCTCTTTGGATGCGGGCAATATGTTGAAGCCAGCCCTGGCGCGCGGAGAACTCCATTGCGTCGGTGCAACTACACTCAATGAGTACCGCCAATATGTTGAAAAAGACGCCGCCCTCGAGCGTCGGTTTCAGAAGGTATTGGTTAACGAGCCTTCCGAAGAAGACACTATCGCTATTTTGCGGGGTCTCAAGGAGCGCTACGAGGTGCACCACAGTGTCGATATCACCGATAGCGCCATCATCGCTGCTGCGCGACTGAGTCAGCGTTACATCACGGATCGGCAGTTGCCTGATAAGGCCATCGATCTTATTGACGAGGCGGCCAGTCGTATTCGAATGGAAATCGACTCCAAGCCCGAGGCGATGGACCGACTCGAACGGCGGCTAATCCAGCTAAAAATCGAGCGCGAAGCGGTCAAGAAAGACACCACTGACGCCGCCAAAAAACAGGTTGAACTTTTGGATGATCAAATAGAAACCATCGGGCGCGAGCTTTCTGATTTGGAAGAAATTTGGAAGGCCGAGAAAGCGGCAGTCCAAGGCGCCGCCCAGATCAAAAGCGAAATTGAGCAAATAAAAACCGAACTTGAAGCAGCTCGTCGGGCGGGGGATCTGGCGCGCATGTCAGAAATTCAGTACGGCGTCTTGCCCGAGTTGGAGAAGCGATTGGCTGAAGCGTCGCGTGACGAATTGCCGGCGGCGCAGTTGCTTCGCAGTCGAGTCACGGAGGAAGAGGTCGCCGAGGTGGTATCTCGCTGGACCGGCATTCCAATCGCCAAGATGCTGGAGGGAGATCGAGAGAAGTTGCTCAAGATGGAGTCGGTCCTGCACGAGCGAGTGGTGGGGCAATCCGAGGCGGTGATCGCCGTAGCCAATGCCGTTCGCCGTTCGCGGGCAGGTCTGTCAGATCCCAACCGGCCCAATGGATCCTTTCTGTTTCTGGGCCCGACGGGGGTGGGTAAAACCGAGCTGTGTAAATCCCTCGCCGAGTATTTGTTCGATAGCGAGCGAGCAATGGTTCGCGTTGATATGTCGGAGTTCATGGAGAAGCATTCGGTATCCCGATTGATTGGTGCGCCTCCCGGCTATGTGGGTTACGAGGAGGGAGGCTATCTGACAGAGGCTGTGCGGCGTCGCCCCTACAGCCTGTTATTGCTTGATGAGGTCGAGAAAGCCCACCCCGATGTGTTCAACGTCTTGTTGCAAGTACTCGAAGATGGACGCTTAACCGATGGTCAGGGGCGCACGGTCGATTTTAAAAACACTGTGATTGTGATGACGTCCAATCTTGGATCAGACTTGATTCAGGATATGGCGGGGGATGAAAACTACGGAGAGATTAAGCACGCTGTATTGGGCGTGGTCAGTCAGCACTTCCGTCCCGAGTTCATCAATCGTATTGATGAGACGGTGGTGTTCCATCCGCTGCGCCAAGATCAGATTCGAGGTATCGCATCGATCCAGTTGGCGGGGCTTCGAGGGCGGCTCGCCGAGCGAGAACTGTCCCTCGATCTAGGCGAAGATGTGCTCGACTATCTGTCTCAGGCCGGTTTCGATCCAATCTATGGGGCGCGACCACTCAAGCGAGCTATTCAGCAGTTGATAGAGAACCCGCTGGCGCAATCGATTCTCAGTGGAGAATTTGCACCGGGAGCTACCATCAAAGGCAGTTTGCGCAATGAGCAGATTGTGTTTGATTCAGCTACGGTGCACTAACGAGCTCGAGCATCGCCAATTCCTGGCGCGGAGACGAGGAAAGGCCTGCTATGCAGGCCTTTTTTTGTGGGCCTTTCTTACGGGTTTTTTTATGGATTTTTGGGCGCCCCGGACAGCGGTCGAAAATGCGTTGGCAGTTTTTTCGGATACGGGCGAGCCAGTCCGTCATGAAACGCCAAGACACCGCTAATTCCACTGTTATCCATCCTTAGCCAGCACTGTTGAACTGTTGTAGCGGCAGTAAGGCCAAACTCAGTGTCGGCTCCCATGAATGCGGGGGTGGCAAATTCAGATCGGCGTTGTGAGGGATAGATGGCTTAATGGCGGCAGCAGGCGAAAAGGGATGCAAAGGGGAAAAGGCAAGGAAGGGATTCTCTCTGATTGAGATTTTGGTAGTGATGGCGATCGTGGGTATTCTGGCAGCAGTAGCAGTTCCGAGTTATCGCACCATATTTAGCCAGTCGCTTCAACGCGAGGGCATGCTCTATTTGTTGCAGTTGCGTTCCACACAGGAGCGGTTTCGTCAATCGACGCGGCGTTATCAATCCTTAGAAGTCTTACAGGGCCATATCCCGCTGTCTGCGCGTTTGGCAAACGACTATCGCGTTGAGGTCCAGGTCACCGAGCCTGGCGATTATTTTGTCTCCCGACTCATACCCAGGACCATGACGGAGAACTTGGGGGCTATCTCCCTAGACAGTCGCGGTCGACGCGAGCCCTCACATCTATGGCCATGAATGATGACTGTTCTGATCGATGTCATGGTGGCTGGGGTTGTTGCGCTGGTGTTGTTGGCAGGCATTTATGCGCTCGCCACCGACACCGTGCAAATAGGAGACCGAACCCGAGAGCAGCTGGTTGCCCGCGTCGCGTTGATCAATCTCGAGGGTGAGTGGAGACTGCTCACCCCTGAAGAGCAGGTGGAGTTACTAGCGAGACCGTTGCTGTGTGATAGCAGTAAAGTCCGAGAAGGAGACCAGCCACAGCGCGTGGAGGATTGGTGTGCGGATCTTGTAAATGCTTTCCTCGCTCACGGAGAGCCGGTTCTCGTCTGTCTTTTACGCTCACTACCCAGGGGTGCCATGCGAGCAACCATCGTTTGGGGGGAAGACGGGCGACGCGTCGCTGACGGCTGTGAGGCGATAGTTGGGCCCAGCGATTTTCGTGAGTGGGGTTAAGGGATTGCGGTTATCCCAGAGATTGGCTGGCGCAACGCTAACTTCACTGCTTGTTGCCCTCGCCTTATCGAGCGCGCTGCTGGCTACCTTAGGGACGATATCGGCGCACTTGATAAAAGCCTCCAAGCGCGCCGCTAACGAAGCGGATCTTGTGGCAACCGTGGGGTTTGCCGTGGAGGCGATTGGGGCGTCTGCTTCTGCCTCTGATTGGCGAGGGATTGCTGATGGCACCCTTAGGCCCTGCGCTCTTGAGAATCAACCCTTGGGTGTCTGGGTGGTAGCACCCGATATGCTTCCCTGCGCCGGTGCCCTCCCAAATCACGCGAATCCGTTTGCGCTCTTGACCGTTGATCAAAGCCCTTGCGGGGAAAGCTGTGTAAGTACTCAGGTTCGCCGTCTATGGTATCGCCGTGATCATGCTTGGACCTCCGGGGATGACATTGGTGCCCTAATGCTGAGAACCTTTAGGCCTGATGGCAGCTACGGGAGGGGCGAGATGCTCGTGGCCGGGTTATCCGACTGGCGCGTCTCAGCGATTCATTCGGGTGCCTATGCGGTTGGCGTTATGCTCGATATGCGCTGGAGCTCCAGCCTCCTTCCCGGCAACCCAGTTAAGTCGGCCGAGCTTAGCGTCAAGCTTGTGTTGCCGTCGGGTGAAGCCCCGTGAACGTCTCACCGCAATACCGGACTAGGGCTCTAGCCGTGGCGGGCTGGGTGACTACTGCGTTTACCCTGATTCTTGTGGGTTTGACGCTCTTGGTAGTGGTGTCAGCCCACGAGCTCGCGATCAGCGCCAGTGCGTCGTTTTCGTCCCCAGCGAGGAGCCCGCCAAATTTTTCCTATAAAAAGCCTATTAATGCATTGCAAAATAGTACTAAATCAGTATCGTGAGGCAGGGTGCCGGTTGAACTAGGGCCTCACTCGTTGCATTCTAGCGGGGTTGCCGGAGGTACTTTGATGGTGCGTGGTATTAGGGGATTTACATTAATCGAGTTGATGATCGCGGTAGTCATCGTGGCTATTTTAGCTTCGGTCGCCTATCCCTCCTATCAGGCATATCTGCGACAGGGGCACCGGTCTGCAGCGCAGGCTTTTATGATGGAGATTGCGCAGCGTCAGCAAAATCACCTGATGAACAGCAGAAGCTATGCCTCAACGCTTACGGCGCTTAGCTACCCGGCTGACACCTTGGCGGGTTTCCCCGCAAACCACTCGGTCAAGGTGCGCGTTGCCCCGTACTACACGCTGGCAACGCTTGGCGCCAGCGCAGGCCCTCCACCATCCTTCGCAATGGAACTCACTCCAGTAGCTTCATCCAATCAAGCTGCTGATGGTTCCTTGTGTCTTACCAACGCGGGGGCGCGCACTCGTCACTGTCAAAGCGGTGGAACAGCCGAGGCCTGGTGATGCGACGTCTACTTGGCTTTACCCTAATCGAGTTGCTTGTTGCGATTGTCATACTGGGTATTTTGATTGCTGTTGCCCAGCCTTCTTTCTCCACCCTGATTGCAGAGCAGCGATTGCGGCAAGTGAGTCAACAGTTGCGGACCTCTATCACCTTGGCACGGTCAGAAGCAGTCAAGCGTAACGAAGGGGTGGTGCTGCTGCGACGCGATGGCGCATGGGCAAATGGATGGTGCATAGAGCCAAGCACTGTTGCGGGATCGGCCGTCACCGCATGCTCCGCTACGCCAATTGATACCTATGTCGCTGCGCAAGGTGCAACGATTTCTGGAGTCGGCGGAATCAGCCAAGTGAGCTTTAATGCATGGGGTCGAACAGCTTCATGCCCGAAATTTGAGCTTGAGACTCAGTCTTCGGTGGGGGCTTGCAAGGTTTGCCTGTACATAGAAACTGATGGTCGTGTCTCTTCAGCAACCGGCGCCTGCAGTAGCGTCACCTGCCCGGGATCTGAAGAGGACAACCCGTGGTCAGGGGCTTGCAGCTCGTGATGCATGTTACTTCCGTGAGGAAAGCCTCGGGCAAAGGGTTTACCTTGATCGAAGTTTTGGTCACGATTCTGATTGTCGCTATAGGCCTATTGGGTTTTGCATCGCTCCAAGTAACTACCCTTAACCAGCAATTTGAGGCGCTTCAGCGTGCTCAGGTCACAGCCATGATCGAAGACATGGCTGCACGCATCCGCATGAATCCTTCGGAGGCAATATCAGGAGCTTACTATGGGGCGGCGAGTGGCACTACCTGTGCAAGCTTGACCGGTGCAGACCGTGATCTTTGTGAATGGAACGGGATGATGCTCGGTAGCGCCGCGGTTAAAGGTGACCTCAACCTGGCCGCGCCGATAGGCGTTCAGGGCTGTATTGAGGCAGGCGCACCTAAGAGTGGTGAAACGGTACTGCGGGTGAGTATGGCCTGGCAGGGCATCACACAGTCAGCGGCCCCGAGCGAGTCTCTCGGTTGCGGCGCTGACAGTTTTGGAGATGACGCATATCGTCGCGTTTTGTTCCGAGATGTGGTCGTGCGATGAAAAAAAGAGGCCCGATAGCGTACCCATACCGGCGAGCTCCCCAAGGGGCTGGTTTTGGGCTAGTCGAACTCATGATCGCGATGACCCTGGGCATTGCCATTATCCTTACTGTGACAACCCTGTTTTCCGACACGAGTAGAACGTTGCTTGAGGTCAGTCGCTCAGGAAGACAACTAGAGAATTCATTGTTCACCCTAGACCTATTGGCCAGCGAGCTTTCTCTGGTCGGTTACTGGGGAGAGGCGGGGTATCCCATTATTGCCGACACCCAAATTTTTGTCGCTGGTGAAGATGTGGAGACCGCGCCTTCATCACTGAGTTGGGCGCCCGGTAGTGCTGTACCACCAGCATGCTTGGGAACCGGAGCATTCATTAGCGGTAGTGCAGATAACAACAAGTCAGAGCTCGCTTATGCCATGGAGTATCCGGTGTATTCCGCCTCGGGCGCCGTGCTAAATAGCACAGCCTGTAGTGGCAAAACTGCGACTGCAAGAGAAACGGCTTCTGAGTTCGTAGTGATTCGGCGAGCGAGCACATGCGCTACCGGTGACGCGTCATGCAGCGCCGCCGACGATTTTTTTCACCTGCAAACCAACGGTTGTAAAGACCCCAGTCTGGGTCTTTCTGGGGGGGAAACTAAGCTTCGCCGGGCTGCTAATCAAGCTGCCTTGGCGAGTTTGATGACATATCAGAGTTATCAAGGTTGCTCAGCAGGTTCGTCTGTTCCAGCTCCGATCTATCGCTATGTCAGCCGCCTTTATTACGTGGATGACAGTGACGTATTGACCCGCCTGACGCTCGACAGCGTCGGTGGGTCCATCAAGTTTGTGCCAGAGCAGCTGGTCAATGGCGTTGAGTTATTGAAGTTCGAGTGGTTCGTGGACAGTAACGGTGATGGCGACTACGAGTTAGTGACTACTTCGCCAAGCGTAGCCCAATGGCAAAATGTTGTTGGCGTGAAAATCTGGCTTGTAACTCGGGCTAATACCCCAGAGCCTGGTTACACCGATGCTGTTACCTACACTATTGCTGGAGCAAATTGGGATGTACCTGCAGGCAATGAGGGCTATCGGCGGCGGGTTGATAGCCGAACTGTCGATTTTCCCAACATTGGGGGAGCGCGCCGATGACACACTCCCCCAAAACCCAGACAGGCATGGTCCTGCTGAGCGCACTGATCATGCTGTTGCTGGTCACCATTATGGGCGTGGTATCGGCTAATAACGTGCAGTCAAACTTGGCTGTTGTACAAAACGTAGAAGCTCGTAATGCGGTGCGTAACGCCGCCCTGAGTGCCATTCAGGAAGCGCTGCATTGGGAACAGACGACAGAGGAATTTTTGACCAAGGTGAGGGCGTTCCAGGTGGGCTGTCCCGACGGTTTTACCCGGTGCTATGACCTGTCAGGAGGCTCGGGTAGTGACGATATCATCGTGGTACTCACCGAGCCCCAATGTATTTCTTCATCTCCAATATCGAATATCGAGTTGAACGTGCTCACGAATGCGGGTGATGCAAGTTGTTATCAACCCGGCCAGTTTTCACTTTGTTCGAGCGCGCTATGGGAAATAACCGCCATCGCGACTGATAGCGTGACGGGGGCAAAGGTTGAGGTGCGCCAGGGCATCCAAAAACGGACGCGGGCGTCGCTTGTCACAAGCCTGTGTGATGTGCCTTAGGAGAGCGGGAGGGTTCGCTATGGTTATTGTCAAGAAGACACTGCTGGGGTTGATATTGTGGATTTGTTGCCTCGCAAATACTCACGCTGAGGACATTGATCTATTTGCCAGCGGACTGGTAAACGGGGCGTCTTTGGGGGCGCTGCCCAACATTATTTTCCTGCTAGACAACACCAGTAACTGGAGTCAGAGCTTGGCCGATGGCACCAAAAGGGGTGTTGCAGAGGCCGCTGCCATCAAGGCAACCCTGCAAGGGCTCGATACCGACGTCAATGTTGCAGTTCTGGAGTTTACGACAGAAACCGGTGGGGGATCATCTGATAACAACGGCGCGTTCGTGCGCGTGGCGTTACAGCCTTATCAGGCGAATGCTAGCGCGATTCATGTCGTATTGGACACCATGGTTTCCGATATCAACGCCCCCGTGGAAAAGAGAAATTCGAACACGGAGTGGGGTAATCTGATTTATGACGTTTACAACTATTTGGGTGGCTTTGATCAGTCCTTTGCGGGGGCGGGCACCCCCAGCGCGATCGCCGACAGCGCGGGCTATGATGTCAATTACTCTAATTTTGCAACACCTCTTGATGTGGCGGGTCTTTGTGCCGAGACCTATGTTATTTTTATTAGCAACCCCAATAGCAGCGGACCGCGGGACGACAGCGCCGATAACAGTGCCGCGCTTACTCAACTCTACACCGACGCCGGTATGGCTGGTGCGCCTAATGTGCTTGCTGATGGCGGACCGATAGGACAGCAGTCTGGTGGGCTACTCATGCCAACCTACAGTACCGGTGGGGCGCAGACGGGTCTTATCGGGCGATCCGAGGGGTGCTACCAGAACGTTGCTGCCTGTGATGGAAACGTCAATAAAAATAACCCCAATCCGAGTGAGTCCTCAGTCATAGAGAGCAGCTGCCCGTTTGGCTCCGGAAACAGTGCAGTGGACTGTACCTGCGATGCAAGCTCTGCTCTTTCGACAAACAGCAATGGCGCCGTGTGTCCGGATGAAACAGTGGGTGGAGGCAAGAACGCCACCCAAATTCCGACCTTCAGTTACAACGTCTTGGGTGCCCAAAGTGGCAGCGGAGGCACTTCTTACGAGGCCTCTGAAGTGTCTACGGTGGATGGGGCTGCCTATAACCTAGATGATTGGGCCAAATACCTAAAAGAGTTTGGTGTTCCGGTCACCCTGGAGGATGGCACTACCGCATCAATGAAGGTGACCACCTATACGGTCGACGTAATCGACCTGACCAACCCCTCTGGTTATGACGAGACCACCTCGTCCCTGTTACACAGCGCTGCGCAGGAAGGTGGAGGTTATCGGTTGTCTGCTTCAGATACGTCATCCATCACCGCGGCGTTAAATCGGATCGTGTCAGATATTATTGACGTCAATACATCCTTTGCCGCTGTGACCTTGCCGCTCTCGGCGACGAACCGAGCCCAAGCAGATAACAAGGTGTTTGTGGGAATGTTTCGGCCAGCTGCTGAGCGCAAGCCGCGGTGGTTGGGTAATTTGAAGCGATACCAACTGGCCAAATTTGATTCAGAAATCGCCTTGGCGGACGCCAACCTCGATCGAGCGATCAACCCGCAGACAGGGTTTGCGGGGGCATGCGCCACCAGCTTTTGGACGTCGGATACCACCGATGTTGACAGTGGCACTGCGGGTGATCAGCCATATTTTGATGGCCTTGGGTTGGTGCCCAATCCCACCAGCGAGTGTCCCTCGTCTTTGTTAGATGGTCGCAGCGTATTATCGGACCAGCCCGATGGTCCATTTGTTGAGAAGGGAGGGGCGGCCCAACAAATCCGACAACAAGTTGATTCCAGCACTGATGGCCCTCGCACAGTTCTTACCTTGGATGGGAGTTCTTTGCGAGGCGTTAATTCGGGAGGCTCCACCGATATCAGCGACACCAGTGTTTTTGATTATCTAGTGGGAGCTAATGCGGGTCTCAAAGGCGGCGACTTTAAGGTTGATGACGGCGCTGGCAATTATATCGCTAACCCCGATCTCGCTGACCCTGAAGTGATGCCTGCCGCGGGCTTAAGGGCCACAATCCACGGCGACATCGTTCATTCTAGGCCCCTCACCATCAGCTACGGCCCCAAAAGCTCCGGAGGTACCGAATTTAGAATTTTTTATGGTGCGAATGATGGCCTGTTTCGAGCCGTTAACCCGGATAATGGTCGCGAGGACTGGGCGTTTATTGCACCAGAGCATCTAGCAGGCATTGAGCGACTCTACGCAAATACCCCCACCGTCGATTTTTATGGTTTGGATGCCGCTCTGTCCAGCGCGATCGATGCAGAGCCAAAAGACTATTTTTTTGACGGTGCGACCGGAGCCCACACGGAGTACAACACCAGTGACCAACTTACCACGGGCTATATTTTTCCGACTATGCGCCGGGGTGGTGGCATGGTGTATGCCTTTAACGTGAGTCCTTCGTCTTTAGGAATACCTCCGTCCACCCCTACTTTCATGTGGAAAAAAGGCTGTGATGGTGGCAGCTGCGACACTGGTTATGCGAATTTGGGCCAAACATGGTCGACGCCCATCAGCGGTTTCGTGGAGGGATACAACAGCGGCGGCAGCCCAGTGCTGTTCATGGGCGGGGGATGGGACGAGTGCCTTGATACTGATGCGGCCAATATTAGCTGTACAAGCGGCGACAGCGGTAACTCCGTTTTTGTGATTGACGCTACCACGGGTGCGGTATTGCAAGAGTTGGCAACCGATGCGCCAGTGGTTGCAGAGGTCGAGCCCCTCGACATAGATTTTGATGGAGCAATCGATTTTGTTTATGCCGCGGACGCCAGTGGTGCCCTTTATCGCATCTCTTTCGCCTCTCTAGACAGTGAAACGGCTCTCGCTACCGTGGCCCTCAGTAGCGGAAGCTGGACGATTAAAAAAATAGCGGAGACTTCAGGCGCGGACAAGCGATTCATGAATCGACCTGTGGTTGGTGCTGTTGGTAATAAGGTATTCGTCACGATTGGTTCAGGTGACAGAGAGCGGCCTCTCAAAGTCAATTACCCCTATACCAGCGATATTGATAATCGATTTTATGCATTTGTCGATCGCCCGTATCCTTGGGATGAAAATAATGACGGGACGCTGCAAACCGCAGAGGCAACGATCAGCTTACGGCCAACGGCAGATCTCGATGGATCTACTATGCTTGACGCGGCGGACCGGCCTTGCAACTGGAGAGACCATCCTCGATTTTGACGGTTGGTATCTCGATCTGCCGGATACGGGGGAGCAAGTGGTCAACCAATCAGCAATTGGTGGCGGGGGCGGTCTACTTCAATTCATTTCAGCCAGTTGGGAACAGCCAGGGGGCTTGCGCCGAATTGGGCACTTCGAAAGCCTATTCCATTCCGCTATTTGATCCCGTCTATGACAGCGGCACTATCTTTGGTCAGGGTATACCCATCCCTCCCATTATTGTCACAGTAGACCTGGGCTCTGGTGACGATTCTTGCTCAGGCGGCCCCTGTGGTGACGGAGAGCTTGATGATGAAACTGTTACTGTCTGTATTGGTTGCCAGGGTTTTAAACCGTTAGAAATTGTCCCTAGCGGGACCGGTCGCGCCCCGAGAAGCCTATAGGGCAGAAAAATATTGATCGGCTGTAGGCCGTCAAAGCTTGTCAGCAGTTAGCCTCGGCAACTTCTTGAGCAATCTTCAATTGTTCTGCCCGCTCGCTGTCGGTCATAAACCGGACCTCGCCATTTTGCGTCAGTCGTTCGAATTCTGGCAAACGTCTCAAGTTTGAAGACGGTGTCTGAAGCTTGCGCGCAAAGTTCAGGGCGCTTTTCCACTCTGACCGAGATATTGGACTGTGACGTGGCCAGGTTGGCGGAGTCCGACAGCATTGAGGTCGAGTTACTGCTAGCTTCGCCTGTCGTGGGCTTAATCACATTGGTTTTTCTACCGTAGCGATCTACGTCAACGACTGTGTAGGGGGTACCAGTTGGTGGCAGACGATCGCTTAGCACTGGATTGCCATTGCTATCATTCCACCGGTACATATCTGCAGCATCAGCAAGCAGCGGTGTCATAGAGCCAAGAACTGCAACAAGCGTGATCCCTAGTATCCTTGCGGACCACGAGAAAAAAAGTGCTGACAGGGTCCGCAAAGGCTCTGATTGTTCGCTTTGTTGGCCTCTCGGCGTAAGTGTTCTGAGCGTGCCCAATCGCTTCAACCTGTGGACTAATCCCGAACGAGTCGACATCACAGATCCTTGCTCGTTGATGATAATGTGAAAACTACTGATCTTCGGGGTTTTCAGCAACATCTAGAGCAATAAATCCTCGGCATTTGTTGACTTTGTCGCCCGAAATTCCGACTATTCGGCTCGTCACGCGAACGGCAACGGCTATTGATGAGTACCCTCATCCGCTGGCCTACCTTCACGACGGGATAGTTGTGTGGGCTGTTTGCGGGTTCCGTTCGATGTGCTTGGCACATTTCGGGCTCGACACTGCGCTACCTCGCAGGTCACCGATACACGGGTTTCGTGATCGATGTTCTCGCTGGTAGCAGGGATTCGATCCAACCAGTGGTTCGTGGGACAGATAAGTATGGGCTAGTACGACCCGAGTGTCGTGACCCCATGATTGTTCACAACGAACAGGCTGGAGCGAAACATGGAAATGCTTTCTGGCGGCGAGATGCTCGTCCGCGCTTTGCAGGATGAGGGGGTCGAATACGTTTTCGGCTATCCCGGCGGTGCTGCCCTGCACATCTACGATGCCCTTTTTAAACTCGATGCCGTGCCACATATTCTCGTGCGTCACGAGCAAGCAGCAACTCATGCGGCCGACGGCTATGCGCGCGCGACGGGCAAGCCTGGCGTGGTGCTGGTGACCTCTGGACCAGGGGCAACCAACGCGATCACTGGAATCGCCACCGCGTACATGGATTCGATTCCTTTGGTTGTTCTGTCGGGGCAGGTCCAGAGCCATCTCATTGGCGAGGACGCGTTCCAGGAGACCGACATGGTGGGTATTTCGAGACCCATCGTGAAACACAGCTTCATGGTGCAGCGCACTGAAGATATTCCATCGATCATTAAGAAGGCTTTTTTTATTGCCTCCACAGGTCGTCCTGGGCCGGTTGTGGTTGATATCCCCAAGGATTTGACCCACCCCGAGCATAAGTTTGAGTATCACTACCCAGAGTCGGTGAGCCTGCGGTCCTATCAGCCCTCGCAAAAAGGTCACACGGGTCAAATACGTAAGGCGGCACGGCTATTACTCTCGGCCAAGCGACCGGTGATTTATGCCGGAGGAGGCGTTATTCAAGGTGAGGGCTCAGCGTTGTTAACCGAGCTCGCGCGCGCGCTGAATTACCCCGTGACCAACACGCTGATGGGCTTGGGTGCTTACCCGGGTTCCGACAAGCAGTTTCTGGGCATGCTCGGTATGCACGGCTTTTACGAGGCCAATATGGCGATGCATCACAGCGACCTCATTTTGGCCGTGGGTGCGCGCTTTGATGATCGCGTCACGAACACGGTGGGCAAGTTCTGTCCCGGCGCCAAGATCATTCATATCGACGTGGACCCCGCGTCGATAGCCAAAATTATTCCCGTCGATATTCCGATAGTGGGGCCCGTTGACACAGTATTAAAAGAGCTAATCAACCAAGTCGCCGCGCAAATAGAGTCAACCGATAGGCCGCTACCGGACTCCGACGCGTTGGCGCAGTGGTGGCAGCAAATTGAAAGTTGGCGTGAGGCCCATGGTCTCTGGCACGGTCGCCGCTATGGTGACAGTGAATTTGCGATGCCGCAGGACGTGATCAAATGCCTTTACGAAACCACCCAGGGTGAGGCTTATGTCACTTCTGATGTGGGGCAACATCAGATGTTTGCCGCCCAATATTACAAGTTTGACAAGCCAAGGCGCTGGATAAACTCGGGCGGCTTGGGAACCATGGGCTTCGGTTTGCCGGCGGCAATGGGTATCAAGCTGGCCTTACCCGATGCAGAAGTGGCCTGCGTGACTGGCGAGGGCAGTATTCAGATGAACATTCAGGAGCTATCCACCTGCTCCCAGTATCAAACGCCGATCAAAATCATCAGCCTTCGGAACAACTATCTCGGGATGGTAAAGCAGTGGCAGGATATGCAGTACGAGGGTCGCTACTCGGAGAGCCATTACGCGGCATCGCTGCCCGATTTCGTCAAACTGGCTGAATCCTTTGGCCACGTTGGCCTGCGGGTAGAGAAAAAAGAGGATCTCGAACCCGCCATGCGCGAGGCGTTTTCGCTAAAAGACAGGTTGGTTTTTCTCGATGTCTTCGTCGAGCCCCATGAGCACGTATACCCCATGCACGTCGCGCCCACCGGCGCTATGAAAGACATGTGGCTCAGCAAAACAGAGAGGACTTGAGATGCGACGAATACTTTCCGTTTTGCTGGAAAATGAGCCGGGAGCGCTGTCGCGGGTGGTCGGGCTATTTTCCCAGCGTGGCTATAACATCGAAACTCTCAATGTGGCGCCTACCGATGACCATTCGCTGTCGAGGCTCACGCTGACAACCAGCGGTGACGATTTAAAAATTGAGCAAGTGACCAAGCAGCTCAATAAACTGATCGATGTGGTCAAAGTGGTCGATTTGACCGAGGGGGCTCACGTTGAGCGTGATTTGCTGCTGGTAAAGGTGAGGGCAGTGGGTCAGCAGCGGGATGAGGTCAAGCGCACCACGGACATTTTCCGTGGGCAAATTGTCGATGTTGGGCCGACGACCTATATCATCCAGCTCACCGGCCCTACCGAAAAACTGGACTCATTCGTGACTGCTCTCGGTGAGGCTGAAATCATGGAAGTGGTACGCTCCGGTGTGGCGGGCATGGCTAGAGGTGAAAAAGTGCTTTCACCCTGATAGGTCATCAAAAAGTGGGTGAAACAGAGTCCCCGGCATTGCGGTGTGCCCACGCCCTTGGATAGACTGCGCGCCGTGGAATAAAATAACGAAAGGAAATTCATTATGGTTTTTGATCCGATTCTGGCTCCCGCAATGGGGCTGGCTGGTTTGATAGTGGCGTTTGTCATCTACCACATCATGTCAAAGCACGATCACGGTGCAGACAACGTCAAACGCATTGCCGACCAGATCCATTTGGGGGCGATGGTGTTTATGCATCGCGAGTACAAGATGTTGGCTATTTTTGCCGGCGTGTTGGTGTTGGGGATATTCCTTTCTCCCCTGGGTCAGGACACTGCGATTGCCTTTGTCGTGGGCGCGTTATCTTCGGCCACTGCTGGCTATCTGGGCATGTACGCGGCAACCCGTGCCAATGTGCGAACCGCGGTGGCGGCAAATAATCATGGAGCGGCGGCTGCATTGAATATTGCCTTTTACGGCGGCTCCATTATGGGCCTGTGCGTAGCCTCACTGGGCCTTTTGGGTCTGGGCGGCCTGTTTTATTTCTTTGGCGCCAGCGCCGAGTCGGCTCATTCAATTCATGGCTTTGGTATGGGCGCCTCAGTGGTGGCGCTGTTCTCCCGGGTAGGTGGTGGCATCTACACCAAGAGTGCAGACGTTGGCGCTGACTTGGTCGGCAAGATTGAGGCCGGTATCCCTGAAGATGACCCGCGTAACCCAGGCGTCATTGCCGATAATGTGGGCGATAATGTGGGCGATATTGCTGGCATGGGTTCGGATATTTTCGAGTCCTACTGTGGCTCAATGATCGCCTGTATCGCCATTGCATCGACGATGGCACTTACCGCCGAGCAGCAGGGCGCCATGATGGCCTTCCCCCTTGCCCTTGCTACTATCGGGTTGTTGGCGTCGGTCGCGGGCATCGCCATTGTGCGTGCTCGCTCCTCAGCGGCCCCCGAGGCGGCCCTGCGCAGCGGCACATTGGGTGCACCGCTGATCTTTATCGCCATGGCCTGGTTCCTCTCCGCGAACATGGGTATCGATCAGAATGTTTGGTGGGCAGTGGTATCGGGTGCCGTGGGTGGTATCGCCATCGGCCTCATCACCGAGTACTACACTGGCGGCAAGCCGGTGCGCACCATCGCTAAGTCAGGTGAGACCGGTCCGGCCACTGTAATGATCACGGGGTTGGCTGTGGGTATGGAGTCGGTTGTGGCACCGGTATTGTTTTTGGCGGCAATTATCTTTGTTTCCACCAGCCTCGCAGGTCTGTACGGAGTGGGTATTGCCGCCGTTGGCATGTTGGCCACCGTGGGTATCACCATGGCGATCGACGCCTACGGACCCGTTGCGGATAACGCCGGCGGCATCGCAGAAATGGCAGGTATGGGTGAGGACACCCGGAAAATCACCGATGGACTGGATGAGGTAGGCAACACCACCGCTGCTATCGGCAAAGGCTTCGCCATCGGTGCAGCAGCTTTGGCGGCGCTGGCGATCATTGCGGCTTTCGTGGAGACGGTGAAGGTGAACAACGCTGATTTCACTCTGCAGCTCTCTGATCCCCAAGTGTTGATTGGTATTTTCATTGGCGGCACGATCCCCTTTCTTATCGCGTCTATCACTATGACCGCGGTGGGGGAGGCGGCCTTCGATATGATCAATGAAATTCGTCGTCAGTTCCGCGAGATTCCTGGTCTGTTAGAGGGCAACGCGGAGCCAGATACTGCGCGTTGTGTCGACATCGCGACTACCGCTGCCCTGAAGCGTATGGTTGTTCCAGGTGCCATTGCAGTGCTGGCGCCAGTGGTTGTTGGTTTTGGCTTGGGCGCGACTTCGCTAGGCGGCATGCTGGCCGGCGGACTGCTGGGCTGTGTGCTAATGGCGCTGATGATGGCGAATGCGGGCGGTGCCTGGGATAATGCTAAGAAGTATGTCGAGAAGGGTAACTTAGGCGGTAAGGGATCCGACACCCATGCAGCGGTGGTTGTGGGAGATACCGTGGGCGACCCCTTCAAAGACACATCCGGTCCGTCCATGAACATCTTGATTAATGTTATGGCGATTGTCAGCTTGGTGATTGCGCCACTGCTGTAAATGCGCTGGCAACTGAAATAAAAAAAGGGGCCAGTCGGCCCCTTTTTTTCTGTCCAACAAGTCAGACGATCGACTTCATGTTAGTCATAAAGCTTCGCAGCTCGGCGCCGACATACTCCACCGGATGGTTGCGGATGGCGTCGTTGACCTCAATGAGGGTTCTGTTATCGACGGTGTTGTCACCGCCCATGCCTACGCCAATCACGTCGGTGCCTTGTCGCGTCATGAAGTCCTTGAGCAGCGGACGCGCCGCTTGATCAAACAGATAGCAGCCGTATTCGGCAGTATCGGAAATCACCACGTTCATCTCATAGAGCTTTTTACGCGCGATGGTGTTGGCAATGAGGGGCGTTTCGTGGAGTGATTCGTAGTAAGCGGATTCTTCGATGATGCCCGCATCAACCATGGTCTCAAAGGCCAGTTCAACGCCGGCTTTCACCATGGCAATCATTAAGATGCCTTTGTCGTAATACTCCTGCTCGCTGATGTTGTCATCAGTAAGTGGCTGCTTCTCAAACGCGGTCTCGTTGGTCTCTGCTCGCCACTTCAGAAGGTTGGCATCGTCGTTTGCCCAGTCCGCCATCATGGTGCTGGAGAACACGCCGGACATGATGTCGTCTTGGTGCTTTTCGAATAGGGGCCGCATCAGCTCTTTCATTTCCTCGGCCAGTTCAAAGGCGCGAATTTTGGCGGGGTTCGAGAGGCGGTCCATCATATTGGTAATACCGCCCTGTTTGAGACCCTCAGTCACGGTCTCCCAACCATACTGAACCAGTTTGGCGGCGTAGCCAGGATCAACCCCAAGCTCGACCATACGATCGAAACAAAGCAGGGAGCCTGATTGAAGCATGCCGCACAGAATGGTTTGCTCGCCCATCAAGTCAGACTTGACCTCGGCAATGGGTGAAGACTCCAGAACACCCGCGCGATCACCGCCGGTACCGCTGGCCAGCGCCTTCGCAATCGCCATGCCTTCACCTTTGGGATCGTTCTCACGATGCACGGCGATCAGGGTCGGCACGCCAAAGCCGCGCTTATACTCTTCGCGCACTTCGGTGCCGGGGCACTTGGGGCACATCATCACCACGGTAAGGTCTTTCCGGATCTGCATGCCTTCCTCTACGAGGTTGAAACCGTGGGCGTAATCTAAACAAGCCCCCTCTTTCATAAGGGGCATAACGGTGTTGACGACGCCGGTATGCTGCTTGTCGGGAGTCAGGTTCATGACCACGTCAGCTCCAGGGATGAGCTCCTCAAAGGTGCCTACGCTAAAGCCGTTGTCGGTGGCGCGTTGCCACGAGTCGCGCTTCTGGTCGATGGCCTCCTGACGCAGGGCGTAGGCTACATCTAGGCCGCTGTCACGAAGATTGAGGCCTTGATTGAGCCCCTGAGCGCCACACCCGATGATGACAATTTTTCTTCCCGCGGAGAACGTCCACGCCATCGGCAAATTCGGATTGATCCATGAACCGGCATTTGCCGAGTTCCTCTAGCTGGATACGCAGGGGTAATGTGTTGAAGTAATTGCTCACCGGTTTCTCCTGAGGCGGACGTAGGTCGTGGTTAAGGCGGTTAGTTGTTGAAAAATGGGCGCGCAGTATACCTATTGACGCCATAAAATGCTTCCATCTGCCTCGGATTCGCCAAAACAGGCCGTCTTGCCCTGATTGGCTGGTAGACTATCGGTCCAGTGAGTGCCTTGGGGGCAAAAATGGGCGAAAAGCCGACAGTCGATGAGCAGGGCGGTAGCGCCAGCGACGACAACTTCGGGCGCGCTGCAGAACAGATAGAGCGTCCCTTGAAGTCGCTGGTGGGGGATTACGAGGAACAGTCCGCGGCGGACAGCCACCCGAGAAGTAGCGGTATTTTTCTGCTGCCCAATCTCTTTACGACTGGCGCGCTGTTTTGCGGATTTTATGCTGTTATAGCCGGTATGAAGGGCGACTTTTATGCTGGCGCCGTGGCTGTATTTGTCGCCATGGTCTTCGACGGATTGGACGGACGCGTCGCGCGCCTTACGCATACCACGAGCGCCTTTGGCGCGGAATATGACAGTCTGGCCGATATGGTCTCATTTGGTGTAGCCCCAGCGCTGCTCATGTTCAACTGGGCGTTGACCGATGCCGGTAAAGCTGGCTGGGTTGCCGCTTTTCTTTACACGGTGTGTGCAGCCCTGCGGTTGGCGCGATTTAACAGTCAGCGACACGTCGTGGACGCGAGTATATTTGTGGGACTGGCCAGTCCGCCGGCGGCGGCACTCATTGCCAGTAGCGTTTGGCTTGGGCACACCCACGGGTTTCCGGCCTCGACGGCACCCTGGTCTTATCTACACGCCGGTTTGTTGGTGGTAGCCGGGTTTTTGATGATCGCTCGATTCCCCTATTTCAGTTTTAAAAACATACAGCTCGATGAGCGAGTGCCTTTTGCGCGGATTCTCTTAATGATTGGCGTGCTCGCACTGATTGCCTTGGATCCTCCGCTGGTGCTTTGGTGTTTGTCTTTTGTCTATGCGCTTTCAGGGCTGTTGCAACATTTGCGCCGTAATGTTGTCAAAACAGCCGTGGTAAAGGAGTAGGCCTATGAGACTTCGTGATGTTAACTTCCCCTCGATCGCATCATCCGAAATAACCCCCGAGGATGTTTGGCTGAACCGCCGCCAGCTTATGCAAGGCGCTGGTCTGGGGGCTTTGGCGGCTGTGGGGATGACCCCCAGCGCGGCGGCTACATCATCGACACTCGCCGAGTTAGCGGCAGCCGCTGCTGACTGCGATGGCTGCTCGACGGACGAATCCTTAACGCCTTATTCCGACGCGATTTCCTATAACAATTTTTATGAGTTTGGGACTGACAAGTCAGATCCCGCGCAATATGCCCATGAGATGAATGTTGATCCGTGGTCAGTAGAGGTGGGTGGTTTGGTCAACAAGCCCGGAAAGCTTCATCTCGAGGACTTGATCACGGGGTTTGATCTGGAGGAGCGGATTTATCGATTTCGCTGTGTTGAGGCCTGGTCGATGGTGGTTCCTTGGGTGGGATTCCCACTTGCGGCACTGCTTGAGCGATTTGAGCCCTCCAGCGATGCCAAGTACGTGGCCTTTAAAACCCTCTATCGACGGCGGGAAATGCGCGGCACGCGCTCTTTTACCTCGATTATCGATTGGCCCTATCGCGAAGGGCTCCGCCTCGACGAAGCGATGCATCCTTTGACGCTGATGACTGTGGGGCTTTACGGAAAGGTCCTCCCCAACCAAAGCGGTGCACCGCTGCGCTTAATCGTGCCATGGAAGTACGGTTTTAAAAGCATCAAGTCTATCGTGTCGATCGAGCTGGTGGATAAGCAGCCGGCCACCTCATGGCAGCAGCTTGCGCCTCAGGAATACGGGTTTTACAGCAACGTTAATCCCGAGGTTGATCATCCGCGATGGAGCCAACGTTTCGAACGTCGATTACCCTCATCGCTGTTCAGTCCTAATCGCATCCAAACCTTACCTTTTAACGGTTACGCCGAGCAGGTAGCATCTTTGTACAAAGGCATGGATCTTCGGGTGCATTACTGAACCGCGCCTCGCGTGATTCTCGAGAGGGTGGCATTCTGCTTCTAGTAGGGAGACCTCCGGTTTTATGACAACCCATTCGTTGCCCCCGTTTTTGTCCTACCGCATCGTTTGGTGGCTGCTGTTCGGTTTTGGCATAGGGCCTTTTCTTTGGCTGGCGTGGGCCGTCATTCAAAACGCCTTGGGGCCCGACCCGGCAGAGGTACTGATGCACACGACCGGCGAATGGGCCATTCGCTTTTTGGTGGTGGTGTTGCTGGCACGGCCGTTGTCCCAGTGGGGTTGGCCAGTGCTATTTCGCGCTCGCCGTCTGTTCGGCTTGTTTGTTGCCTTTTATGCCAGCCTGCACTTGTTGGTGTTCGCTCAGGTTTATGTGGGATGGAGTGGCGCTATTCTTGCTGAGGAGCTCGCCGAGCGGCCTTACGTGGTGGTCGGATTTGTCGCTTGGGTGCTGCTGTTGCCGCTAAGTATCACCTCGCTGCATAGCCTAAGGCGGCGCATGGGCCGGCATTGGAGGTCGCTGCATAGAAGCGTTTATCTGATAGCCCTGCTGGTCACACTCCACGTGCTCTGGTTGTCCCGATCTGATATCGGTGACGCGCTGCTCTATGCCGTGGTGTTTGGAGTCCTCCTGGGCTGGCGATTTGTTGTATTTTGGCGAAAAAGCTTGCGCGCGAAACAGTCGCCCTGATAGAGTCCGCGCCTCGCTGGCGGGGGCTCAAAAACCACCACAGCGGGGGGGCGTTAAAAGTGCTGATTTTTACCGCTTGCGAAGGCCCACAGACCGCGTAATATATGCGGTCCGCGGTTGGAAGCCAGTTGTCCTGGATCCGCCCAACCGCACCGGGAAACACCGCAATAGTTTTTAGACAGAAAACGCTTGCATGCTTCCGATCGCTGCGTATAATGCGCGGCCTCGGTTGGGGGAAGCCCCTTCCAGAAAGTTCGCCCAAGCGGCAACTTGCTACTTAAAAAACTGATGAAGACAGATGTGTGGGCACTTGTTGGAGTAGTTGTCACAAACTATTCAGAAGCAACAAGTGACTCATTGATTCAATGATTCCAGATTTTGTTTCTGAGCTGAGATTTGAATGGTAAAGCAGGTTTTTGCGTAACCATTCCCTCTTGCTTCGGCAGAGGTTAAAGATTCTTCAACTGAAGAGTTTGATCATGGCTCAGATTGAACGCTGGCGGCAGGCCTAACACATGCAAGTCGAGCGCGAAAGCACTTCGGTGTGAGTAGAGCGGCGGACGGGTGAGTAACGCGTAAGAATCTACCTAGTAGTGGGGGACAACTCGGGGAAACTCGAGCTAATACCGCATACGCCCTACGGGGGAAAGCGGGGGACCTTCGGGCCTCGTGCTATTAGATGAGCTTGCGTTGGATTAGCTTGTTGGTGGGGTAATGGCCCACCAAGGCGACGATCCATAGCTGGTCTGAGAGGATGATCAGCCACACCGGGACTGAGACACGGCCCGGACTCCTACGGGAGGCAGCAGTGGGGAATATTGCGCAATGGGCGAAAGCCTGACGCAGCCATGCCGCGTGTGTGAAGAAGGCCCTAGGGTTGTAAAGCACTTTCAATTGGGAGGAAAAGCTAACGACTAATACTCGTTAGCCTTGACGTTACCTTTAGAAGAAGCACCGGCTAACTCCGTGCCAGCAGCCGCGGTAATACGGAGGGTGCAAGCGTTAATCGGAATTACTGGGCGTAAAGCGCGCGTAGGCGGCTTTTTAAGTCGGATGTGAAAGCCCCGGGCTCAACCTGGGAACTGCACCCGATACTGGAAGGCTAGAGTGCGAGAGAGGGAGGTAGAATTCCATGTGTAGCGGTGAAATGCGTAGATATATGGAGGAATACCAGTGGCGAAGGCGGCCTCCTGGCTCGACACTGACGCTGAGGTGCGAAAGCGTGGGGAGCAAACAGGATTAGATACCCTGGTAGTCCACGCCGTAAACGATGTCTACTAGCTGTTGGGGTACTTGAGACCTTGGTAGCGCAGCTAACGCAATAAGTAGACCGCCTGGGGAGTACGGCCGCAAGGTTAAAACTCAAATGAATTGACGGGGGCCCGCACAAGCGGTGGAGCATGTGGTTTAATTCGATGCAACGCGAAGAACCTTACCAAGCCTTGACATCCTCGGAACTTTCCAGAAATGGATTGGTGCCTTCGGGAACCGAGTGACAGGTGCTGCATGGCTGTCGTCAGCTCGTGTCGTGAGATGTTGGGTTAAGTCCCGTAACGAGCGCAACCCTTGTCCTTAGTTGCCAGCACTTCGGGTGGGAACTCTAAGGAGACTGCCGGTGACAAACCGGAGGAAGGTGGGGACGACGTCAAGTCATCATGGCCCTTACGGCTTGGGCTACACACGTGCTACAATGGCAAGTACAGACGGCTGCTAACCCGCGAGGGGGAGCTAATCCGACAAAACTTGTCGTAGTCCGGATCGAAGTCTGCAACTCGACTTCGTGAAGTCGGAATCGCTAGTAATCGCGAATCAGAATGTCGCGGTGAATACGTTCCCGGGCCTTGTACACACCGCCCGTCACACCATGGGAGTGGGTTGCTCCAGAAGTGGTTAGTCTAACCTTCGGGAGGGCGATCACCACGGAGTGATTCATGACTGGGGTGAAGTCGTAACAAGGTAGCCCTAGGGGAACCTGGGGCTGGATCACCTCCTTAAACGATAGTGACTCTCTGCAGCAAGTGCTCACACATTTGTCTTCATCTATTTGATTGATGCGACGGTTTACTCTCGGGTGCGGACTTACAGGCCTGTAGCTCAGTTGGTTAGAGCGCACCCCTGATAAGGGTGAGGTCGGCAGTTCAAATCTGCCCAGGCCTACCACCTGTTTCCGGGGCTATAGCTCAGCTGGGAGAGCGCCTGCTTTGCACGCAGGAGGTCTGCGGTTCGATCCCGCATAGCTCCACCACTATTCCGTCACACAATGCCAAACATGGGCGTATCTCTCGCTTCAGAGCGATCAAGGGGTGCGCCGATGTCTGGTTTTGGCAATCAGAAGGTTCTTTAACAAGGTAAATTAAGCTGAGTCTCTGAATCAGAACTCGACAGTTCGGCGTAAGCCGAGGTGGTGAGGATGATTCATTGATGAAATGTTCTCGAGTGCGGTTTCAATTCCCGTACTCGAAACGAGTTGTACACACTGTGACTTAAGCGTCACAACATCCGGCGGGCACAAACTTTGATCGGTTTGTGTCTCAAGTACCTAATCTTTGCACTAGGGGGTTAGGGAATTGTCTTCTTGAGGCCTTAGGGCCGCCCATCAGGGCACAGATAACTTCGGTTATATGGTCAAGTGACTAAGCGCATACGGTGGATGCCTAGGCAGTCAGAGGCGATGAAGGACGTTGTAGCCTGCGATAAGCTTCGGGGAGTCGGCAAACAGACTTTGATCCGGAGATTTCCGAATGGGGAAACCCACCCGCAAGGGTATCCTGCACTGAATACATAGGTGTAGGAGGCGAACCTGGGGAACTGAAACATCTAAGTACCCAGAGGAAAAGAAATCAATTGAGATTCCCACAGTAGCGGCGAGCGACCTGGGATCAGCCCTAAAGTGTTTGGTGTGATAGTGGAACGGTCTGGAAAGTCCGGCGATACAGGGTGATAGCCCCGTACACGAAATCTATCCTTGCATTATTCGAGTAGGTCGGGACACGTGTTATCTTGACTGAACATGGGGGGACCATCCTCCAAGGCTAAATACTACTGACTGACCGATAGTGAACCAGTACCGTGAGGGAAAGGCGAAAAGAACCCCGGAGAGGGGAGTGAAATAGAACCTGAAACCGTATGCGTACAAGCAGTGGGAGCACCTTCGGGTGTGACTGCGTACCTTTTGTATAATGGGTCAGCGACTTATTGTCTGTAGCAAGCTTAACCGTGTAGGGGAGGCGTAGGGAAACCGAGTCTTAATAGGGCGTTCAGTTGCAGGCAATAGACCCGAAACCGGGCGATCTATCCATGGCCAGGTTGAAGGTGCCGTAACAGGCACTGGAGGACCGAACCCACTAACGTTGAAAAGTTAGGGGATGAGCTGTGGATCGGAGTGAAAGGCTAATCAAGCTCGGAGATAGCTGGTTCTCCTCGAAATCTATTTAGGTAGAGCGTCGTGTCTAACCCTGGGGGGTAGAGCACTGTTTGGGCTAGGGGGTCATCCCGACTTACCAAACCCATGCAAACTCCGAATACCCAGGAGTTCAATCACGGCAGACAGACAGCGGGTGCTAACGTCCGTTGTCAAGAGGGCAACAACCCAGACCGCCAGCTAAGGTCCCAAATACCAATTAAGTGGGAAACGATGTGGGAAGGCTTAGACAGCTAGGAGGTTGGCTTAGAAGCAGCCATCCTTTAAAGAAAGCGTAATAGCTCACTAGTCGAGTCGGCCTGCGCGGAAGATGTACCGGGGCTAAATTGGTAACCGAAGCTGCGGATGCATGCTTGCATGCATGGTAGAGGAGCGTTCTGTAAGCCGTTGAAGGTGAACCGGGAGGTTTGCTGGAGGTATCAGAAGTGCGAATGCTGACATGAGTAACGACAAGGGGGGTGAAAAACCTCCCCGCCGGAAGATCAAGGTTTCCTGCGCAACGCTAATCGGCGCAGGGTAAGTCGGCCCCTAAGGCGAGGGCGAAAGCCGTAGTCGATGGGAAGCAGGTTAATATTCCTGCACTTTTTCTTACTGCGATGGAGGGACGGAGAAGGCTAGGCCAGCAGGGCGTTGGTTGTCCCTGTTTAAGGTAGTAGGCTGGAATTCTTAGGCAAATCCGGGATTCTAAGGCCGAGAGCTGATGACGAGTGCCCACGGGCGCGAAGTGGTTGATGCCATGCTTCCAAGAAAAGCTTCTAAGCTTCAGGTAAAAAGGAACCGTACTGTAAACCGACACAGGTGATCAGGTAGAGAATACCAAGGCGCTTGAGAGAACTCGGGTGAAGGAACTAGGCAAAATGGTACCGTAACTTCGGGAGAAGGTACGCCGGTTTTGGTGATGAGACTTGCTCTCTAAGCTGAGGCTGGCCGAAGTGACCAGGTGGCTGCGACTGTTTATTAAAAACATAGCACTCTGCAAACACGAAAGTGGACGTATAGGGTGTGACGCCTGCCCGGTGCCGGAAGGTTAATTGATGGGGTTATCTTCGGAGAAGCTCTTGATCGAAGCCCCGGTAAACGGCGGCCGTAACTATAACGGTCCTAAGGTAGCGAAATTCCTTGTCGGGTAAGTTCCGACCTGCACGAATGGCGTAACGATGGCCACACTGTCTCCACCCGAGACTCAGTGAAATTGAAATCGCTGTTAAGATGCAGTGTACCCGCGGCTAGACGGAAAGACCCCGTGAACCTTTACTATAGCTTCACACTGGACTTTGACTTTATTTGTGTAGGATAGCTGGGAGGCTTTGAAGCATGGCGCTAGCTGTTGTGGAGCCAACCTTGAAATACCAGCCTGATAACGTTGAGGTTCTAACCTAGGCCCGTAATCCGGGTCGGGGACAGTGTGTGGTGGGTAGTTTGACTGGGGCGGTCTCCTCCCAAAGAGTAACGGAGGAGCACGAAGGTGCGCTAATCACGGTCGGAAATCGTGAGGTTAGTGTAAAGGCACAAGCGCGCTTGACTGCGAGTCTGACAAGACGAGCAGGTACGAAAGTAGGTCTTAGTGATCCGGTGGTTCTGTATGGAAGGGCCATCGCTCAACGGATAAAAGGTACTCCGGGGATAACAGGCTGATACCGCCCAAGAGTTCACATCGACGGCGGTGTTTGGCACCTCGATGTCGGCTCATCACATCCTGGGGCTGAAGCCGGTCCCAAGGGTATGGCTGTTCGCCATTTAAAGTGGTACGCGAGCTGGGTTTAGAACGTCGTGAGACAGTTCGGTCCCTATCTGCCGTGGGCGTTGGAGAATTGAGGGAAGCTGCTCCTAGTACGAGAGGACCGGAGTGGACGAACCTCTGGTGTTCCGGTTGTGTCGCCAGACGCATTGCCGGGTAGCTACGTTCGGAAGGGATAACCGCTGAAAGCATCTAAGCGGGAAGCCCCTCCCAAGACTAGTTCTCCCTGACCCCTTGAGGGTCCCGAAGAGCCGTCCAAGACTAGGACGTTGATAGGCTGGGTGTGGAAGCGTTGTAAAGCGTTGAGCTAACCAGTACTAATTGCTCGTGAGGCTTGACCATATATCCAAAGTTGTTTGGCGTGCGCAGGATAATGCACGCTGAGAAGACAACCGGTTGTTGTGATCAAGTCACAGTGTACGCTGGGTTCATCACCAGCAAGAGATTCAGCTTTAATTTACCACCCTATTTGAGTGGCCTTCCTGCTGCATGCAGTAGGTCTGTCACTCATGCCAGTTTGCCTGGCGACAACAGAGCATTGGAACCACCTGAATCCATCCCGAACTCAGCAGTGAAACGATGCATCGCCGATGGTAGTGTGGGGTTTCCCCATGTGAGAGTAGGTCATCGCCAGGCTTCTAAATAAAAAGGGCCACCCGATAGGGTGGCCCTTTTTTTATTCCAGAAAACCATGACCTACTCGAGTGTGAGAGTAGGGTGCGGTCGGGGTTTGCCAAAGCAGGCAATTTTGCTTTGGCCCGCGAGAGTGTCGCGAGCTGTGCGAAAGACTGCTTCAATACTTCGTGTCTCCCGATCAAACCGCGACCGTTTTCAGCGTGCCCAAGTAATTTTGTAGAATTGCGGCAGTAAGCGCTTGCGCTGTAGCTGCCTAGACTGCCATCCTCACCCTCCATACATCGAGAGCTGGTCATGGAATTAGTCAGCGATACCCTGGTGACTGACAGCGGCAACTTGGATCCGGCTTTTCCGGCGATCTACCCATCGCTGCCAGGTTTCCAACTTGATAACCCGGCCTCATGGACCCGGGGGCAGCCTTTCGATTTCTTCAAACAGATGCGTGAGCAGGCGCCGGTCATGTGGTCACGGCCCATGCCAAAGAAACCCGTATCGGGGTTTTGGTCGGTGACGCGGTACCAGGACATCAAACAGGTCGAGCTTGCGCCCGAAACTTTCTCGTCCCAGCGAGGGAGCATGCACCTCGCCATACCTAAACGTTCCGAATGGTCGGTGCAGCAGCTGATGGAGGCATCGCTTAACAGCCTCATCAACCTTGATGGCGCTATGCACATCAGTCTGCGTACTCAGCACACACCGTTTTTTTATCCAATTTACATCGACACCCTCAAAGCCCGTGTCGCGGAAAAAGTGGACTCGTTGCTCGATCGGCTGGAAGCAAAGGGGCCGGTGGTTGATTTCGCCAAGCTTTTTTCCTTGGAGCTGCCGCTCTTTACCCTGTGTGAAATGCTTGGGATTGACGAGGAAGACCGCCCGCGCATTGCCCACTGGATGCATTATCTCGAAATGGCGGCCCAATATTTAACCAATCCCTATCAAACCTTTTTTGCGGAGCCCACGCTTCCCTTCCGCTTCAAAGGCATGCTCAAGGAGATGTTCGCCTACGGGCAAGCAGTGATGGCGGATCGGCGGAAAAATCCGCGAGAGGATCTTCTGACCCTCATCGCTCACGCTGAACTAGATGGCGAGAAAATGCCTACGTCCTTTCTCGATGGATCCTGGCTGCTCATTATTTTTGCGGGCAACGACACTACTCGAAACTCTCTTTCGGGAACCATGCGCCTTATGACCCAGTTCTCTGATCAGCGTCAAATGATTCTCGACGACCCTTCCCTCATTCCCAAGATGACTCAGGAAGCCCTCAGGATGGTGTCCCCGGTTGTGACGATGCGGCGAACCGCGACCCAAGACACCCATATTGGCGAGCAGCGCATTGCAGAAAATGAAAAAGTGGTGATGTGGTATGGCGCGGCGAACCGAGACCCAGAGGTGTTTATCAATCCAGACAGTTTCGACATGCATCGACCCAATGTGGATAAGCATCTGGCCTTCGGTCATGGGGTCCATAAATGTTTGGGAAGTCGTATTGCACAAATGCAGCTCAACATTGCCTATGAGCGGATCTTTGATCGCTTCCCGCATATTCAATGGACCGGCAAGCAAAAAATCTCGCCGGTGGTGTTGGTGCACGCCATATCAAGCCTGCCGGTGCATTTGTACGGGGGCGCTCGTCGCCAACGCGCCTAACCCTGCTCTTCCTGCAGGGAGGCTATCCGTTAAGTCAATCAGCCGTTAACGCCAGTCGACTGCACCTGTTCATATAGGAACTGGGTGAGCTCTTGCCGATCGCTGAAGTGTTGGTAGCTCGAGGGCGCAAGAGGGTTGCCGACGTCGACATGAATGGTGGTGTTAAAACGCCGCAATGCCTCATGCATAAGCATGGCCATGCGCAGGGGTTCCGCGATATGTGAAGCGATGTGGAAAGCGCGGCTGTTCTGACCATGAAAGAATACCGGCACAATAGTGGGTTGATAGCGCAGCACCAGTTTCGCCGCGAAGGTCGTCCAGTGGGTGTCTTTCACCGGGCCAAAGCCCCGGTGGGTGGCGGTGGAGACAGTGCCCGAGGGAAACAGAATCAGCGGAATACCGTCGTTGAGCGCATCGCCGGCAAGCTGTTTGGTTCGGATATTACGACGCTCTGCCTCACGCGTGCCGGCGAAATCGATGGGCAAAAAATACGGCGCAAGATCGCGATCCTGACACAGCAGGGAGTTGATGACGACGCGAAAGTCTCCGGCCACCTCTGCCACCAGGTTACAGAGAATCAAGCCATCGAGGATGCCGAACGGGTGGTTAGCTAAAAACAGCAGCGGACCGTCTTGCTTGAGATGCTGGATCGAAGGAACGCTACCTTCGACCGCAATACCCCCAAGCGCAATACCCGAAACCTTTTGGGCTTCGCGAAAAAAGGCCAGAGGCTCGAGGTTGCGCTCTTTGAGCGCAAAATAATGGCGCTCCAGGCGGCGACGTCCCAACATGATCTCCACCGACTGGGTAACCTGCCGGCGCAGCCAGCTGTCTCCATCGTCCACGTAAGTGAGCCCGGGCTTGTCACGCAGGTAAATTTCAAACGCGGGATCAACCCTCGTCGTGGCAGTTGTCATCATTTCGCGAGTTGCTGGAGCCGGGGGCATTCCAGTCACTGCGGTAGTTGGGGCGGGAGGTTTAGGGCTCGAAGGCCCATGTTCGTGCGTCATGTCGTTATAGGGGTTGCTGGTGAATCATGGTTTTCCCAGACGGATCAACCGTCTCGCCGCGAAAAACCCTAACAGGCTGCTCGCGCCAAAGAGACCGTAATAGATCTGAAACCCCTGTTGCCCGCCCCACTCGGCCAGCGCCCAGGACTGGACCATGGGCACATAGATGTCCGGGGTGTAGGCCAGCAAGCTGATGATGCCCACCGCTAGGCCTCGGGTGCTGGCCGATACGTCGCACTCATCAAGGGTGGCCCAGAAAATCCCCCGCACCCCGTAGGTAAAAAGCCCGATCAGGAGCACCATGGGGAACAGGACGGTGGCGCCAATCGTAGCGGGTAGTAACGGGAGCAACGCTAACAGTCCCCCCGCGATCAGCATGAGAACGCCGAGGAAGGGGATCACCCGAAAATAGTCGCCGATAAAGCCCGCTAGCACGCCGCCTAAGGGCCGCATCCATAATCGACCCACGGTGATAGCCCCTACGGTAACCGCGCTCAATTGAAAGATGGATTGCAAGAGCCCCGCCAGTGAGTAGGTGACCCAGAAGATCTGATAGCCAATCAAGATAACAAGCGCGGCGAGCCATATCTTTTGATTGGTCAACAGCACTTTTAGGTCCTGGAATAAACCGGCGATCCCTCGACTGTTGGGGTTGGGGGGCGCCTCCATGTGCGAGGTCCGGAGCGCGAAAAATAGGATCGGCGTAAAGCCAATGGCGACCAAACCGTAGAACCAAATCACAGCGGTAAGGGATCCACTGGTGCTTGCTTCTAGAGTATTGAGGAAATAGGCAAAAACAGCGAGGCCGACTGTCGCTAGCAGCGCTTCTACCAAGCCCCGCCCGCTCTCGAGTAGCCCAAAAAAACGGCCCTGCTGGTCGTGAGGGGCCAGTAGCGACGTGCCTTTGATGAGTGCGCCCCAGAGGGTGAGCCCGCTAGTCAGCCCCCAACCGATAAAAATCAATTTAATCTGCGCGAAACTGGGTGCCGTGCTCAGCCAGAGTGCGAGCAGACCGGTTCCTGCCATCGAGATGCTCATCAGCCAGCGGGTAGGGAGCTTGTCTGATAGCCATCCGCTGGGGACATAGGTCAGGAAAAAAATTACGCCCATGATCGAATGGCACTCGCCTAGTTGAGCGCGGGTAATGTCGAAGGTTTCGAGCATCGATCCCTCGAAATTTTGACGCATATACACGACGGGATAGATGACGCCGCTGCCTACAATCAGCAGTAGTAGCTGCAGATAGCGCTGCTTCAGGCTAGGTGTGGCCGCTTGTGTCTCTTGATGTGCCGGTGCTGGTGCCGATGTCTCGATGGGTCTACCCTCGCTGCCAGAATGTGGCTTACAACCAAAGTGTATCTTGTTACCAGAGTTTAAACAGCGCGGTGCCGATAAAGGTGCCCAGGGCATAGCCCAAAACACCAACCAATACCCCCGGAGTAATTTGATCGCGCCACCCCTTGGCGGCAGCCATGGCCGGGGCGGTGGTCGCCCCCAAGATAGCGGCATTGGAGGCGGTGAGTAACTCGGGCAGGGTGAGCCGGCATAGGGCTCCTAGCGCTAATAGAACGGCCAAATGGACGGTAAGTAGGATGCACACCATACCAATTAATAAGGGTGCCACCGACAGCATGGCGGGTATATTGGCGCCCGCCGCAATGGCGGCGAAAAACGCAAACGAGAGCGCGATGCCCAATTCAAAGGCGCCGCTGAACCAGTGCCGAGCGTTGGGTACTAGGGTGGCGACCGCAAGCACCAGCGCGGTAAGGATAATGTAGCGCCAGCCTGAAAGCCCAAGTGCCTGCTCGAGGCTGTCTGCGAGGGCAACCAATGCGAGACTCGCGGCGATGGCGAGGCACAATGACATGGCGGTCATAGGCTGCTCCTCAGTAATAGCGGCAGGGGCTTCATCGCTATTCGTTTCTTGGGTGTGTGTGGGAAAAAAGCGGGTGATTGCCGTCAGGCCTGGAAGGAGTGCGATCAGGCTCAAATAGACCGCACTGAATAGATTGTCAGCAGCCGTCGCCGCGGAGAAAAACGAGGCGTCCTGATTGAGCCCCGTGATTTCGCCCAGGGCAGCGTAGTTCACTGAGCCACCAATGTAGGTCGAGGCAAAAAGCCCCACGACGGCCGCCTCGCGGGATGCTGCGGGGACATCGGCACCTGTGCCCAGGCCGCTTAAGTCGAGCATGAGGGCGGCTATGGTCACCCCAGTGACAGTTCCCACCGTCGCTAGCAGAAAGGCACCAGTCGTACGGGAGGCTTCAGTCACAATGCGCCGCAGATCGGCCTGAAACAGAAAAAGTGGGATAAGCAGCGGCACGATGTAGGTAAAAATAAAATCGTAGGCAGGGGCGCTGTGGGGAATGAGTTTTAGATTACTTGCCGCAATGGCACCCAATATCACGATTACCGTGCCCGTGACTTGAGCGCCGAGGCGGGTTTTAGCGAGTAACATGGAGCCGCCCGAGAGCACCATTAGGGCGGCGATTACGGCAATTGAGTTATCAGCGGGAATAACAGACATGACGACCAGGCTGCCTCTTTTTGGTTTTTGCAGCAGCCCCCTTGGCCGGCCACTTTGTGCGCTTAAGCATAGACGATGTCAGGCAATTCAGGCTAGGTTGTGTCTATGAATGAACATATAGATTGGCATGAACAGGAAAATTGGCGCAGTCGTCTAGAAACCGCACTCAAGGCCAATCGGCGGGATGCCCACAGTCGTTACTTCCAGCTAGCAACGGCCGGTCTTGATGGCTCGCCTCAGTGCAGAACGGTGGTTTTTCGGGGGTTTTTGGGGGACGGCGATCATTTGTTGGCGATCACCGATGCGCGCAGTCAGAAGGTGGCCGAGATCGAGCGAGATCATCGCGGGCATGCGCATTGGTATTTCGCCCGAAGTCGCGAGCAGTTCCGCCTCCAGACCAGTCTGCGATTATGGGACGCCAGCGGTGATCAGGCCGTGAGAACTGCGCTATGGGCCAAGTTGTCCGACGCCGGGCGCGCGCAGTTTTTTTGGCCTGAACCCGGGGCCCCTCTGGCGAGCGGCGATTCGCTTACGGTCACAGAAGATCCCCCAGCTAACTTTTGTGTAATCGACATCGAGCCGCGGTATGTGGATTACCTGTGGCTTGGGAAAACCCATCAGCGCATCATCAGTGAGCGGGTAGGGTCCAGCTGGCAGGAAAGGTCGGTGAACCCGTGACCGGCGGTTATGGAGCCGGCAGCGCCTTGGAGGTCTTGTGTTAGCGCAAAAGCTTCAACAGGCCGCGGCGTTACTGCAGGCCAAGGATTATCTGCAAGCGCTTGAGCTGTTGCATGCTATGGAATCTGCCGGCATCGATTCCGCTGATTTCTGGCAGCTGCTGGCTCTGGCGCAAAAAGGCTTGGAGCAGGTAAAGGAGGCTGAGGAGAGCTATCGGAGAAGCATAGCACTCGTTCCACAGCCTCACGTATTAGCAAACCTCGCCAATCTTTATCGCCAACAGCACCGCCGAGAAGAGGCTGAGAGCCGGTATCAGGAAGCCCTCAGCTTGGATGCCAACCACCTGCCTGCACGCGTCAACTACGGTCAGCTGCTGCTGGAAGGTAAGCAGTTTGAAGCAGCGGCGCAGCAGTTTTCTGCGGCGCTTGAGCGCAAACGTGACCATGTGAATGCGCAGATAGGTTTGGCGCAGGCCCTTCAGCAACTCGGGGATCAAGAGAGCGCCATGGCGCTGTTTCAAGAGGTGCTCACGAGTGATGCGAACAACGCAACGGCACTCAACGGTTTGGGTATTTCGCTCAAGACCCTTGGGTATGGCGACGAGGCGGTGCGTAGGCTACGGCAGGCGCATCAAGTGGCGCCTAATTCCGCCGAAGTTCTGCTTAATCTGGCCAGCGCCTTGGCCGTTGCCGACCGGCCCGAGGAAGCGGTGGCCGCCTACGAGGCGATGCTGGTGCGGGATCCCGATAACCCTGAGCTCCACGCGTATTTCAACGGCTACCTGGGTGTGATTGGCCATGCTGATTACTTGAAATCCTACCACAGGGCGTTGCAGCGGCACCCGGGAGATCCTCGATTTGCCGCTCCCCTCGCCAGAAAGTACCTGCTCGAAAATCGTGGCCAAGATGCTGTCCGGGTCTTGGAGACAGCGCTCAGTGAGGGTGGAGAGCCAGCGCTTTTACATCAGGAGCTGAGTCACGTTTTGCGCGAGCAAGGCGAATTTATTCGCGGGCTTGAATGCGCCCGATCAGCCGTGGCAGCAAACCGTACACCGGCCAGTGAGCGTGAGCTTGCCACGGCCATCATGGCGGCGGGGGCTGACTATCAGGAAGCGCACACATTACTGACCTCACTGGTCGAGCAGTTTCCTGTCGACCAAGGGCTGTGGGCGCTGTGTGCCACAGCGCTACGCTATACCAACAACCTGGAGGCTTACCGCGCGCTGGTGGACTACGACAAGATGATTCAGGTGCGGGAGATTGCGTGCCAGCAAGACTTCGCTAATCTGGCGGACTTCATCTACTTTATTCGCCAGTCTTTACTGCGTTTGCATACCACCAAGCAGCATCCAGTCGAACAATCGATGCTCCATGGCACCCAGACGTTGGATGATTTATTCAGCCGCCGAGACCCCGCCATTCAGCAACTGAGGGTCGCGCTAGGTGAGCACCTAACATCGGTGATCGCCGGTTTGCCGGCGCATGATGATCATCCGCTGTACGGCCGCAATACTGGGCACTTTGCCTTTTCCGATTCCTGGTCAGTGCGTTTGTGGCGGGATGGTTTTCACAAAAATCATTTCCACTCCCAGGGCTGGCTGAGCAGCGCTTTCTATCTCACGGTGCCGCCTGAGGTCGCGACGGGGGGCGAGGGCTGGATAAAATTTGGCGAGCCCGGCTTTAGGGCCCGGGAACCGCTGGCCGCCGACTATTGGGTAAAACCCAAAGAGGGTGCTTTGGTGGTTTTTCCCTCTTATCTTTGGCATGGCACCGAACCCTTGCTGACCGCGGGCGAGCGCATGACAGTGGGCTACGACATTCTCCCGGCAGGCCCGACTCAGGAATAACAGGTCCGGAATACCAATTCAGGAATAACACCTCAGGAAATACGACGCTCAATACCCTCCCAGTAGGGCTCGCGTAGGACGGTCTTTAGAATTTTGCCCGAGGGATTACGGGGCAGGGCATCAATCAATTCAAGGCGCCGGGGTATTTTGTAGCCTGCCAATTTGTTACGACAAAATTCCACCATGCTGTCCACATCAACTGACTCGCCAGGCTTCATAGCAAAAAAGGCGAGCAAGGCTTCGCCATAGGTCTCATCGGGTATGCCGATCACCGCAACCTCAACAACCCCGGGAATACCCGCGAGCAGGTTTTCCACTTCAACGGGGTAGATGTTCTCACCGCCACTCACGACCATGTCTTTCAAACGGTCCCGTAAGTAGACATAGCCTTCGTCGTCCATAAAGCCGGCATCTCCGGTGAAAACCCAGCCGTCCCTGATGGTGGTCTCGGTGGCCTCTGGACGGTTGTAGTACTCCACCATATTGCTCGCTGAGCGAAGGCAGATCTCACCGGTCTCATTGGCGGGGGACGCGATGGCCGTGCTCATCGACTATTTTGACTTCATTACCGGCACAAGCGCGGCCGCAAGAGGTTAAGAGCTCGGGTTTTTCCCGCAGGGCGCGTTCATGGTCTTCTGGGGGCAGGGGCGATCACTGTGCCGGTTGTCTCGGTCATGCCGTAGACCTGACTGAAATCACAACCAAACACCTCCATCGCCTCCTCGAGGAGGCTAACGCTGATCGGCGACGCCCCGTAGGCGATAAGCGTCAGGGTGCTGAAATCATAGTCACGCACATTGGGCACCATTTTGACGATGGCCTGAATCATGGCGGGCACCATGAACATGGTGGCAACGCGCTCATTCTGAATAGCGTTGACCACGCGTACCGGATCGAAGGCCTCATGCATAATATTGTTACACCCATGAGCGAGACCAATGTAGACCACTCCCATACCCCCTATATGGAAAAGCGGAGCCACCACGAGGCATACCGTGCCCGGGCCATAAATGTTGTCGTTGGAGATCGCCATCATATTGGTGAGCGAGCTCATGTTGCGGTGACTTAGCACGGCACCTTTGGGCTTTCCTGTGGTGCCGCTGGTGTATAGCTGCAGTACTGGGCTCGATTCATGCAGCAGCGCGTCTCTCATCACGGGGGTCGACTGTCCGCGCCAACACCTGATCGAGTTGTTGCTCCGCATCTCCGCGCGCAGCAATAAGGCGGGTGGCTCGCTCGCGACTGGCGAGTGTTTCTGTAATAACGTCATCAATGCTGTTGTCGGTGACGAATAACACGGTGATCTCGGCATCATCAAGAACAAAAGCGAGCTCTGCGGGGGCGAGCCTGAAGTTCGCGGAAACTGTCACCGCGCCGATGCGGCTCGCACCGAGGACAACGGCGAGGTGGGCCGCTGAATTCAAGCCAAGGACGCCAACGCGCTCGCCCTCAGCAACGCCAAGATCCAATAGCGTTTGTGCAACGGCGTGAGATCGAGCGACTAGCGTGTGGTAGTCCCAGGTGTGATCCCTGGCCGCGAGGGCAGGCGAGTGGGGTCTGCGCGTGGCGTGATAATCAACCGGTTGATGTAGCAGCATCACAAATATCCGAGATTTAAGTGGGTGGCCGTATGTCGAGAAACTATTTCATAAGCTAGGGATGCATAGCAAGGGATCAAGCCGGGGGGTGTCGTTAACAGGGGTCCCTGTGGCTCTGGACTCAGGGCGATACCCGGTTTTCGGCAAATCATCGGCAGGATCTGCTAAAGTTTAAACACAAGATTCACCGTCCCGACCCTGCAACGACACCGCCAAAAAAAAGGGATGTTTTCAACATCCCTTTTTTTGTCTAAGCACCAGTTTAGAACGTGGGATCAATCGTATCCCACACGTAAATGAGCTCAGGAGAGCAATCGTCGACATCAGCGATGATAGGGTTGCCGTCGCTGTCGTCGGCCAGATTCGGCGAGCCCGCCACAGGATCACCGTTCTCGTCCAGCCGTTCTGCACAGGCCGTACCGTTATAGAAGATGTAGTTGTAGGGGAGTAGGTCATCGTCGTCCTCAACCGGGGACCCACCGGGCTTGGGATAGGGCCCGGGTCGTGCGGTCAGGTCATCCGAGCTGGTGGTCACAGCATCCCGGCCACCATTGTTGTTCCAGTCTACGAAGAATTCACCCACGTCATAGTCCCCACTGCCGTCTTCATCAACGTAGGGTTCTCCATTATTTTCAATACTGCTCTCTCGCTGGCGGCTAGGTGGAGATGGCGGCACTGGGTCTATTGCGGTCGCATCGAAATAGGCGTTGCCGTTTGCGTCGGTAAAATTCTCTTCACCTAGTGTGTAAGCAAGGACTTCCACGGGAGAGCCGTCTGCGCATTGCCTGTAGTCGTTTGGATTCATATCCCCTGCCAGCCAGACGACCTCGCAGCGGCCAAAGCCAGCACTTCCTAAGACGCACGCACCACTGCTTATGCCACCCTCGTTGCTTCCTACGCCCCCACAGTTGCTCACGAAGTTGACAACCGTGCCGTCGACCGCCGGGTTGCCAAAGCGGTCAAAGGCCGATGATCAGCAGTTGCGTGCAGGTGATACCGGCGAGATCGCCACACTCATCCTGAGGCGCGGTGTAAAAAATGTTAAATCGGCTGTCGACTGGGACTCCGGAGGAAACATTAAGGACCGGGGAAAGCGCAAAAATTTCTCCGAGCTGCGGCACGACAGTAGTGGCTTCAACTCGCACAGGTGTTGGCAGCGTGCCTGAATTTACGATGGCAGTTACATTACCCTGTGCATCACTCGTCCCTGTGGTATTTTGCAGATCAATGCCGCCCAGATCGGTGGAGAGGCTGAACGAGACGTCCTGACCCCCTATACCAATATCCGTGCTGTCGGTGACCTTAAACACCACTGCTGCCTGCTCAGAAATACCGGTGCCGCCACCTGAGCCTTTCAGAGCAATGGTGGTGGGTCGTCGCGCTGACAAAAACAATTTTGCTCGCCTCGCCGCCACCGCCGCCAACACCGCTAGAGCCCATATTGACCGCAATGGCATCCTGATACTCGTTGCCATCCTGATCCGTGAATGTGGCGGTAAGAAGCCCAGCGCCGGTCCCACCGTCACCTGTTAGCCTAAAATTAGCGTTGCCCAGACTGTTGGTCAGGGCCTTGCCATTTTGAGGAGAGACAATGCCCACCTCGCTTGTTAAGGAGACAATTAGGGCTCGCTGTGTGGCTTGGGTGGATTGCACATTAACGGTTTACGTCTACCCCCGTTTCATCAAATGACGCCCCGGGACTGTGGCGCTGTTATGTTGATGGTGTAGAGGGGAGCGCCCCTGCTGGCAGTCACATTGATACTGTTCGAGAAGGTATTTCCCTCGGCAGAGGTAAAGCTGGCTTCGACGGCACCCGCCCCATCCGTTCCATTGTATTCCAGGATGAACGTCGCATTACCGTCAACGTCAGTGATCACGGCACCGTTGCTGGGTGATACGTCGGATATTGTGCTGGTCAGCGTAATGACTTCTCCAGCAACCACAGGCCCGCCAGCCTCACCAGAGCGAAGATTCACCGTCACGGTGACCGGGTTGATAGGTGTTACCGATCCACTGCTTCGTGTCATGGAGATCACGTAAACGCTTTCGCCATCGGTTTGGGCTTCGATGTTGGCGGTTTGTTCAACGGTGCCCTGCTCCGTACTGTAGACTGCGGTAACAACACCTGCACCGACAGTCCCGTCGAACTGCAGGGGTGAACTCCGCTACCCCGTCGTCTGTTAGCGCCTGGCCATTGGCGGGTGAAATCTTTCCAATATCCGAGGAGAGCTCGATGAGGGCGTCGTCAATATCAATCGAGTTTCCGTCTCGGTCGGTGATGGTCACCCGGACGGTCAGTGGAGATTCATTTGTCAGTACGTTGCTGGCGTTACCCGCGGAATCTAAAATGAGAATTGATAGATCGCTTTCCAGTGCCAACGACGTGGCTTCCAACAAGGCAGTTTTGATCAGCGATGCGTTGTCGGTCGCAAAACTCGCCGTCACGGTACCTGCGCCACTAGTGCCACCATATTCCAACAAGAATTCGGCGATTCCACTCTCATCTGTGAGCGTGCTTCCGTTGGCCGGCGACACGTTGGCAATGGTACTACTGAGGGGTAATGAGTCTCGCCTCGACACTGGCATTCTCCAGTGTAGTTGTCAGGGAGGCCCGCGCGGTCACCGGCTCTTCGGGGGGTAAGTTGGCTAGTGGAATTGCCCGCGGAATCCAGTAATTGTAGATCAAATGTAAATGGTGCATTTTCACCTTGATCAAGCCGCACCTCAATATTCTGGGAGCGACTGAAGATATCATCTGTATCATTGGTGAAGCTGGCCGTAATGACGCCTGCACCCACCTCGTTATCGGCGGTAAGTGTGAACTGTGCTTGCCCATTCTCATCGGTCAAGCTAGATCCGTTTGAGGGGTCTAAAATGCCGATGGAGCTCTCTAGTGCGACCAGTTCATCCACCAGAGGGGTGAGTACATCGCCCTCGACGCCGTAGAGAGCGACCGTGATAGTCAGAGGGCTGAAGCTCGAAAAGCGTTTGGTGAGGTTGCCATCGCTATCAGTAGTAGTCAGTTCAAGAAGATAAACCGATGCGGTGTCGGCGATCACAGCTTGAATACCCAGCTCGACCTCTACAGTTTGCTCGTTCTCGGTGTAGCTGGCCGTCAAGGTCCCGGCCCCCTCTGTGCCATCAAATGCCAGGCCGAATGTAGCTTCGCCATTCTCGTTGGTTAAAGCAGATCCATTATCTGGGCTTATGCTACCAACGGACGTAGCCAAGTCCACGACCACGTCCGGAATCGGGTCCCCATTGCCGCGCGTCAGGGCTACTGTCACTGTCAGTGGGTTGGCGGCAGAAAGCTGGTTATCTGCTTCCCCGAGCGTGTTGGTAACCTCCATGGATATTACGGCATCTATTTGATTGCCGTCGTTCCCGCCCAAAAAGCCGCCACTGCCCGTGCCGCCGCCACTGCCTCCGCAGCCAATCAATGCAAGTGCTGCCAGCGAGAGCAGTGCCAATCGGGTCTTCCTTAACCATCGATTCATCATTGTGCTATCTCCCTAATCTAGCTTAGTAGGCCCAGAGCTTCAAAGCTCTAACCTTATCATGGGTTTTCTGAAAAAAATGCCGGCAAATACACGCAATGACGAGAAAAATTTGAGAGTTTTTGCACGGTGGCTTGCGTTCTCGCGTTGCTGTTTTGAGGAGTAGATCTGCTACTCTACGCGCCATGACTGAACCCCACACCCAATCCGCCAGTTCGGCTAGGCTGAGCGTATCAATCGTCTTGCACCGTGGGAATTTGGGCCATTTGAGGGCTACCTTACTTGGGGTGCGGGCCGCTGTTCAGTCTGCGCTGGCGGACACCAGAATTTACCTGATCGATCAGAGCCTTGATCAAGCCTACAGCGAGGCCTCCCGCCGCGTCTGCGATGACACGCTCCAGGCGGCAAACGTCGCATATGACTACCTCGAGCTGGCTGAAAACGCGGGTTATGGCGCGGGCCATAACGTTACCCTTGAGCGAGAGTTGGGGAGATATCATTTAATTTTAAATCCAGATGTTGAATTACCGCCGACATGGCTGACCGATGCGATTGATTTCCTCGATGCAAATCAACAGGTAGTGCTTTATGCAACCCGCGGGATGAACGACCGGGGCGATGAGGAGCACCTTGCCAAGCGTTATCCATCTGTGTGGGTGCTTTTGCTGCGAGCCTTCGGCCCCGCTTGGTTGAAGAAGCGTTTTCGCAAACAGCTCGATCACTACGAATTACGGGATTTGCCATCAGAGCCCGCCTTGCACGACGTGCCGCTGTTGTCGGGCTGTTGTCTGATCGCAAGAACCGAGGTGTTGCGACGGGGGTAAACGGGTTTGATGAACGATTTTTTCTCTACTTCGAAGACTATGATCTCGCCATGCGGATGCGACACTACGGACGAGTTGTTCGCAGTAACGCTCCCCCGTTTGTTCATCACGGTGGCCAAGCCTCCAAAAAAGGGTGGCGGCATATTCTGTGGTTTGCTGCCGGTGGGGTGCGTTTTTTCTCACGTTGGGGCTGGCGCTGGGTCTGACCTTCCCGCGATCTCTGGAGGATTCCGGGGTATACTGACCGAAACCCAATATGACTGACCGATGACTGATAGACCGCCAAAACTAGACCAACTTGAGCATCGGCGACGTCACTTGCTTACTCTGCTCGATATAGATCCCCTCGAGAGCCGGGTTTGATGCGCCTTTTGGCAGGGGCCTCATCAAGGTTTTCGGCGTCTTTGGGGGGTCGTGAGTAGCACGCTGGAAAAACCGGTCACACGCGCCGATGATGGCCACGAATCCGCTAGTGACGGGTACACGCTGGGCTCAACAAGATGGCAAGTCGGTGCTTGAGCAAATGAAAGTCGCCGGCAATCACGCTAAGGCCAGTTTTCAGTCGGAAGCGGAGGTCGCACCCCAGTCCGATATCCGCGGCGAAGACCTACCGCCCCGGGATTTAGCGCCCAAAGATTTGCCGAGGGAGGTGGCGTTTCACCTTCTTCTGGTGCGCGCAGGGGAGTGGCTGTGGATCGAATCCTTGAGAGAAGGACTTTTGCACAAGGAACAAGTTTCCCTCATCCATAACATGGCGATCGCCATCAGCGCCGCTCCGGTCGACCTTGATCAGCGCCAATTTATCTGGCCAGTGGCTGATCACCCCCACCTGTCCCGCGATGAGGTGGCGGCGCGTCAAAGCGTGACCGCGCAGCTCGAGCGTATCGCCAATGATAACCCTTATCGCGGCGTTATTGCGCTGGGCGAGCCGGTGCGTGAGTGGATTATTGACGCCCGTGTCGCCGAGCAGATTTGTATCCCTTCCACCTTCGATATGTTGGAACAACCGCTACTGAAGCGTGAGGCATGGGGCCGACTCAAACACCTTGCCGATACCTCGTTATTAAATGCCTGAGGCTGTTGTTCAGTCATCCATGCGGCCACTGATGGCAAGTGACAACGGTGCTTTGAACGCTATTTATGCAACGAGTACAGGGCCCTCACTGGATTTTTTGATGCGGCTCTACCGGCAGCCGACAACCCGCGCGTGGATCCAAGAAAGCGCTAGCGTCACGCTGGGCGCAGCCTGGTTCAGCGTTTATGATGCCAGCGCCGAGCTTATCGATCTTTCTATCAGTCCGGCGTATCGACGTCAGGGATGGGGCATGAAGCTGTTGCAGACGAGCCTTGATCTGTTGGAAAGCGAGTCAGTATCGATTTGCCATTTGGAGGTTCGCCGGTCAAATTGCGCGGCGATTGCGCTATATCAGCGCACCAACTTTCGGATAGTCGGTGAGCGAGCCAACTATTATCGTAGTCAAGACGGACGTGAGGATGCGATCCTCATGCGACGGGAATCAAGCGAATATGGTGAGTGCCTGTGAACATTTTAGAGACCGATCAGTGGTGTTTGTTACTGCCTCCTGAATGGGTTGCCGGGCGCGATGACGACA
>CALSMP010000010.1 GCA_943787485.1 uncultured Luminiphilus sp.
TATTCGGGGCTGCCCTCACGGCTGAATCCCGTAAACAAAAAAGTGACCGGGAATTTATTAATCGCGAACTGAAAGGTGCGTGAGCAGAGAATTGCGCCTCGTTGATTGACGATGTCGGTCTCAATTACGGTTGACAAGCCCACTGCCTGAGCTAGACCTTTGCTTCGGGACTGGTCAATGAGAGCTTCGCCAAGATGGGCTAATAGCTCAAAAGCGAGTAGAGATTGGCGATGGTGCTCTGCGACAAAAACCCGGAGCGTATGGACGGGTAGGTCACTATAAAGGCCCGGTTGGATTTGACATGACGCCACACCCACAATCTCGTCTGTTTCCGTGTAGGCTACAAAGCTTACCTGGTCTAAGCGAGATTCGGTGTCTTCAATGATAGCGCCGCCACGTTGCCACAACGCAATAATCTCGGCCTGCTGGTCCTCAGATAATGGTGTGGTCACATGGACAAACCGGTATGGTGTCATCGCGTTGGCTCAGCCTTAACAGGTGGTTACATTATAAACATACCTGTCAGCTATTTTTCGCGCCCTTGCAAGTTAGCAGCGCAGAACTGGGTGCAGCCTGATTCTCAAGAAGCGAAAGCCTCCGGTCGTCTTAACTCGCGATCTTCCAGATCGGCGCAAAAATCGATCTCAGGCACTCACTGATTGGTATTTGAAGTAGTTGCAAGCCTGTGGATTAAGAGGGCAGCCCTTTTTATGGCCAAACCCATAGAATCGAGCTCCAAACTTTCATGAGGGGTGTGGCCGCCTTCTCCCAGTGCCCCCAATCCTGCCAGCGCGTCGGTGTAGGGCGCGACAAAGGCGATATCCGCCGCGCCGCGCCGCAGGGGGTCCCAGATTTTCATGGGGCCGCGTCCCAACTCCTCGTTAATTTGTGAGAGTTGATCGGCGAGAGCGCGATTGCCCTCGGTGGGTGCCATCGGCGGGTAGCTGTCCTCGAAGGTGAGGGTGGCTGTCGTGTTGGGCAAATGGTCAGCGACCACTTCTAGCATGGCCGTTTTGCTGGCGGCCAGCTGTTCCGGCGTCAGTGCGCGAATACCCCCATGCACCGTCGCCGTTGAGGGGACGACATTGGTTTTGCCGAAGGTGGAACCGCGATTCTGTGCCGAGTCGTAGGTGACGGTCGTGCCCCCTTGAATCGTTCCCGCGTTGAAGGTTAGTCCGTAATCACCCCGCACATCCTCATAGAACCGTGAGAGGATCCGTGCTGCCTCATTGATAGCACCTGCACCCACGCGTTCACTGAATATAGCGGAGGAGTGGGCCTGTGTGCCCGTAGTCTCCAGGATCCAGCTGCTAGAGCTACGCCTCGCTATAGTCGCCCAGTCGCTATCTTCGGTTGTAATAGCACCTTCAAACCCAAGCGCAATATCTGCCCACTTGCCCGCATCGATAAGATCTTTGCGCGCTACCTCGAGCGGTTTTCCGGGCTTTTCTTCATCACCGGTAAATACAACGGCTATTGGAATATCCTCAAGCACCCCTGCCTCGGCGAGAGCTTTAAGTGCATAGACCAGTACCACGTTGCCTGACTTCATATCGCTGATACCGGGGCCGGTTGCAACGTTACCTTCACGGGTGAAAGCCTGAAAGGTGTCGTCTGCTTCAAATACGGTATCCAGATGGCCGATGAGCAAAAATTTTGCGCCAATACCTCCCTTGCGTGCCACGAGGTGTCCGGCACGATCCACCTCAGGTGGCATATCGATCCACTCAATGGCCATGCCCAAGTCCTCCATGGAAGAAGCCATTACATCACCCACGGCGCGAACCCCCGCATGATTCATGGTGCCGCTACCAATGTTCACTGTCTCCTCCAGCAACTTGATAGCTTCATCCTGATGAGCATCGATCCAGTCGAGCATGGATTGCTCATCGGGAGTCAGCCCGTGGGCAGCTGATATAAAAAAGAACATCAGCAAGCCGCCTGCTATGCGTTTTACGTTAGTCGCTGAAAAAACCCCAAATACGGAGGCCCGCTCTTCAGTCGCTACCGGTGCTTCTTTTTTGACGGGTATGGCCATTGTTATAGGGTTTGTTAGAGGCCGTAGCATGGTGTCTCCTTGTGTGGTGTGGGACAGTCAGGTTGAATGGAGCGGTGTTGAGAAGTTTCGACTGTGGTCTCGAATAATTTGAGTCACTCGAAGATATCCAAATCCTCCGCTAGCACAACATTCCCTTCATATCGCGCTTTGACTTCCTCCAACACCACTTCATCTTCCAAACCGAAAACGAGAACGTGATACAAAATCAATAGGCCGGGCTTAGCGCGACTCGCAAGCGCCGCGAGTTCGTGGCTCGTGGTGTGGTTACTGCGATGATAATTCTGCCAAAAGGGGTCTCGCGCGTTGACGGCCTCCTCGGAGACCACCTCGTGAATAAGGATGTCGGCCCCGGTGGCCATTCGCTCGATAGTGGGATCGTAAGCGGCATCCCCCGAGATCACGATCACTTTATCGGGCGTAGTAAAGCGATAGCCAAAGGCGTTGGGCCAGGTGCCGTGCTTGACCTTGAAGGCCTCGACAGTCACTCGCTCATCGCGATAGACAACGCCCTCGGTAATCTCATGGGCGTTAATCTTCCAGCCCTCGGGCGCGGCGGGCTCTAGGCCGTATAAGCGGTAGCGGTTGTCCTCTTCCCAGGCCGCGGCAACATGCTCGGCCATGGCATTTATTCCTGTAGGGCCGTACAGCTCGAAGGGCGTTTCTCGCCCATGAGTCCAACTGGTGTAAACAAGATCGGGCAGGCCCGCAGAGTGATCATGGTGTAAGTGGGTAAGAAAGGCGATCTCGAGCTTGTCCACCGCCAGCCCTTCGATGGACCCCCCGTATTCGGTTGAGGCCGCGGCGGCACGTCGCACCACGCCGGGTCCAAAGTCCACAAGGTAGGCTTTACCATCCACCACGATGGCCGTGGCCGGGCCAGATCGGTCGGGAGTGGGGATAGGGGTGCCGGTCCCCAGCATGACCACTTGGGTTTCGGCTGACGCGCCGATAGCGGCACTGATCAATGCCGAGGTGCAATATGCGATGACGAGACGACGCAGAGTCATAGCTTTCTCCAATAGCGTTGTGGGAGCATGAAGTCTGCGTGAACGCTTGGCAAGTGACGATGAGTGCCCCGTTGGGATGTCGCCTAGGGGTTACCTATGCTCTAATGAAGTCAGCAACATGGCGTGGTTTGCCGGTGACTTGTTCAGAGCTTGGCGACCGTGAGGTAATGTAACGCGTGCTCACAGGATAAGGAGAATACGATGGCGGTCATGGTCAGTGTGGAGATGAAGTTTAAACCCGAGAGTGCTGAGAAGATGCTCGAGACGATGAAGGAAGCGTTGGTGGATACCCGAGGGTTTGAGGGCTGCCAGGAGCTCAAAAGCTATTACGAGACCGCGACGCATTCGCTGTTGTTCGTTGAGATCTGGGACAGCGCGGAGGCGCAGCAGGCTTATTTGGGCTGGCGCGTGGAAAGCGGTTTTATCGATGCGGTGAGCGGCGATCTTGCAGAGGCACCGGTGATTCGGACGTTTGAGATTCGAGACGACATCTAAGCCGATACATCAGCGCCGGGGAGCCAGAAGCCACGGACCAACCCCTGCGCCGGTGAATCGCGATCAGCATAGGCGGATTTCGGACCCAATATCATGCTGTGGTGTCAGTCAGAGGCTCTTTGAGGCGTTGCTGGCGTCAGGCCGGCGTAACCTGCTGGATGCAGCGGCTTACTGCCGCCAGATCAGCACGTCCTGGGGCGGGACGGGATTGCTGCCGTAGAGGATCCGCTCCGGCGCTATGTCCATAGCCTTGGGCTCGCCGCCGTAGTTCAGGGCAAACATTAAGTCACCGCGCGCCATCAGTCGACAGTCCCCCAGATCGGGATGCGTCTCCACGCCACACTCGATTAACAGCTCTGGCAGGAGCGCCCCGAGAAAGTCATCGCAGGTCAGCGTGGTGAGCGACAGGATGTTGCCGTTGCGCAAGAGCGCCGGCTTGTTGCCCTGATAGGTCGCCAACACGTTCCCTGCCTGGATGACAATGTCCTCGCACCAAAGCCGACTGACGAATTGCTCGGAGCCAAACTGCAGCGGCTCTTCGACATCGGGGCGCAGGGTTTCCACCGAGGTCACGTGGAAGCCGGTCAACGAACGGCAATCCCCCGGCGGGAGATTCTGCGGCATGGTGAGCTCTGTCGTTTTTGCGCCAAAGCGCGGACCCAGTAAAAAGCATGTTGATGCCTGCGCGAGGGATTCGATAAAGCGAGTGCCAACGATCGGTAAGCTAGGGACCAGTACCAGGCTGTACCCGCTCAGGTCGGCGTCCTGATTCACCACATCCACGGCCACGCCTAACTTTCTTAGCGCGCTATACCACTGGAACTGAATTCGGTTGCTGTCGTAACCGCGACCCTGTCGTTCAATTTCTGCCACCCACTGACTTTGCACATCGGTGACAAGCGCTACCTCGGCTGTTGGTTGCGCGAGAGCGTCTTGGCCGATGAGCGAGAAAATGTGATGAACCCGCTCCACTTCGGCCCAAGCGTCGCTCGGAGAATTGTCGGGACGCAACAAACCCGCGTGCATCTGTTCTTGCGCAAAAGGCGCCTGGCGCCACCGGAAGTAGGACACCACATCCGCGCCATGCGCATAAGCCTCGAGTGACCACAGGGTGATCATGCCCGGCGCCGGTCGCGGGTTAGACGGCGCCCAGTTCACCGGTCCGGGCTGCTGCTCCATGATCCAAAATCCTTTGCCCTTGAGCCCCCGAGATTGATCGAGGTAGTAGGCGGTGTAATCCGGGTGGCCCGAGCGCATAAAGCGTTGTGCGAGAGCAGGGTCCGATGCCCCCAACAAGAACTCGGTTCTTCCCAGGGGATAGCTGTCGTAGCTCACAAAGTCGAGCGTGGACGCCAGCGCAAAGCAGTCGGTTTGCGTGTCCTTCATGGGAATAAAGTTGTGGGTGATCCACTGGTCCTTACTGTGACGTCGCAGGGCATCAACGCAGGCGTTGTGAAAGCGCATGACCTGATCAGATGAAAATCGTCGGTAGGCCAACCGGTGCGAAGGATTGGTCTCGGTCACTGCCAGCACGGGGAGTTCCAGACTGTCAAAGTCAGGGTATTCCATCGACCAAAACACATTGCCCCACGCGGCATTGAGTTCATCGATAGTGCCGTAGCGCTGCCGACACCACGCTTGGAAAGCAGCGTGAGCGGCGGGAGAGGCACTGTGCGCGGTATCGTGACAACACAGTTCGTTATCTACTTGCCAACCCACGACGCGCGGGTCTTCGCCGTAGCGTTGCGCTAACATTTCGCTGATCCGCACGGCCTCGTCTCGGTAGGTATCATTGGAGAAGTCATAATGGCGACGAGAGCCAAAGCCTCGCGCCGTGCCTGTATCGACCGACACCGGCAAGATGTCAGGATGCGCATCGATCAACCATTTCGGCGGTGTTGCCGTGGGCGTGCACAGCACGACTTTAAGACCTTGCGCCGCCAGCGTCGCGATCGCACGATCGAGCCACTCAAAATCAAACTGGCCGCGTGCGGGTTCAAGTCTGGACCAAGCAAACTCGCCGATGCGGACATAGCGCAGGCCCAGGGATGCCATCTGTTCGGCATCGCTTCGCCACTGGGACTCAGGCCAGTGCTCAGGGTAGTAACAGACTCCCAGTGCCGGGCTATCGTGGCCGCCCATTAATCGCTCAGTCATACCAGCTCACCTCGAGGCCCGCGCCGGGATCGCAGCGAATGATGTCGGCGTGTAGACCGGTTCGTTGGGTATACCCGGCGTCGATGGCTTGCAGCAACGTGTTGACGTCGCGGTGATCACAGAGGCAGACCACCGCGCCGCCAAAACCGCCGCCGGTTTGACGCGCGGCCACTCGCTTGCCCAGTGCTTCATGCGCCAGCACAACCAACGCGTCCGTGGCCGGCACGGTGACGTCAAAATTCTCGGCAAGCGACTGCTGGCCGGCGGCCAAAAGAACTTGGGTCAGAGGTAGGGACCCTTGCTTTAAAACGTCGACGAGCGTCAGGACACGCTCGTTCTCGCTAATCACGTGCAGCGCGCGGCGATAGGCGTTGTCGGATAGCTCCGCGCGGTGCGCGGTCAGTGTTTTACGGTTCGCGTGTCGGAGCGACGACACGCCCAAGCTATCACGCGCCTCCTCGCAATCGAGCCGGCGCTGATTGTATTCACTGCCCACAAGCTGTCGTGGATGGTTGGAGTCGAGCACGACGATTGCCCACGCCTCGGGGAGTGGCACCGGGGTGCACTCGAGGCTGGCGCAATCAATCAACAGCGCATGGCCGGCCACCGCGGTCGCCGAGACCAGCTGGTCCATGATGCCGCACTGACAGCCTACAAAGTCGTTCTCCGCGAGCTGCCCGAGGCGTGCAATGTCTGTCGGGGACAGGCCCCAGGTGTTGGTCGCGTTCAAGGCGCCAAGCAGTGACACCTCGAGAGCCGCCGACGAAGACAGCCCTTTGCCTTCGGGTACCTGACTATCGATAAGCAAATCAATGCCTCTGGTGGTGTGTTGCCATGCCCTCGCCGCCGCGACCACGCCGCGCACATAGCGGGACCAAACGTGGGGTCCGTGCGCATAGTCGGTGTTACTGGCAAAGCTGTCGATTTGATTGGGATATTGCAGGGAAGCCACGCGTATCTGTGTGTCTTCGCGGGATCGCCAGAAGATTCGGCAGACTTTGTCCAGCGCCACGGGCAGCACAAAGCCTTCGTTGTAGTCGGTAAATTCCCCGATCAGATTGACCCGGCCCGGTGCAGTGGCAACACCCTCGGGAGGTTCACCGAACAGCGTAGTGAAAGTCGCTTGGTGATCCTCTGGGCTCATCCTTGCTCCGAGGAGTCGATGACCACTTTGTCGGCGAGGGTGCGCAACTGTGCCGCCGCATCCTCTGCGGACACATCCCGCTGGGGCTCACCCAGCATTTCATAGCCCACCATGTGTTTTTTGACGATGGCCGAGCGCAACAGCGGCGGATAAAAATGGGCATGCAATCGCCAGTGCGGCGCAGGCTCTGTGGTCGGCGCATTGTGCCAGCCCATGGAATAGGGAAAGCGGCAGTCGAAGAGGGCGTCATAGGCGCGGGTGAGGATGGCGAGCGCCTCGGCCAGTGCGGCCAGTGCTGTATCGGTGAGAGCCCCAAAATGGCCGATCGCGGTGCGCGGTAAGATCAGCGTTTCGAAGGGCCAGGCCGCCCAGTAGGGCACTACGATTAGCCAGTCGTCGTTCTGGTACACGAGCCGCTGCTGCGCGGCGAGCTCCCACTCAGCATAGTCCTGAAGCAGTGCAGAACCATGCTCACGAAAATACGCGAGCTGGCGTTCATCCTCGGTCGCCACCAGCGATGACAGATGGTCATGGGCCCAAATTTGACCGTGGGGATGGGGTTGGGAGCAGCCCATGATCTCGCCTTTATTTTCAAACAGCGTGACGCAGCGATACGCTTTGATGAGCTCGCGGTACTGGTCTCGCTGCAGCTGCAACACTGACTTGACCTCCTCGCGCGTGAGGTCGGCGAAGGTGCGGTGATGCTGGTGATCAAAACACAGCACCCGACATTCGCCGGCCGCAGGTTGCTCGGCGATAAAGGTGGGCGCTTTCGATGACTTGTTGGAGGCATGGCCGGCATCTTCTGTCTCGTTGCTATCGCTCTCGACAGGCGAGAGGCTGCTCAGGGCCGAAAAATCGTTGCGAAACACAAACGGGCCCGTGTAATCCGGGTTGGAGGCGTCACCGCGGCGGACATTGCCCGGGCACAGGGGGCAGTCGCTGTCGTAGGGCGCGACCTGCTCGCGGGAGGGTGCTTCTTGACTGCCCACCCAGGGGCGTGCGTGGCGTTGGGGGCTCACCAGAACCCAGTCACCGGTCAGACTGTTTTGTCGTCGCGTGCTGTGCATTTAGATCTGAGGCTCCCGAGCGCCAAGCGCAATCGCCGGTGCAAATCGGGGTGAGGTACCGAAGATAAATCGGCTCACCATGAGCGCCGTGGCGACACAGAAAATGACCGTGATGAACATCATGTGAATGTAATGAAAGGGCGCCCACACAAACGAGAAAAATCCGTAGAGCAGCACGCCTAACACCACAGCGACAATGGCAGCGCCCTGGGTAACATCCCGAAACAACAGGCCGACAATAAAGGCAGAGAGAATGGGCATGCTTAATAAACCGTAAAGCTCCTGCACCAAATTGATAATGCTGTCGGCGGTGGCGTAGACCGGGACCATCAGCACCCCTATGGTGATAAAGCTTACTGAGATAAGCAGGTTAAGACGCCGCAGGTCAGGCTCTTTGTGAATATAAGGCTCGTGAATGTCACACACGTAGAGCGCCGTCGAGGCGTTGAGCACGCTATTCACCGTGGTCAGTACTGCCGCCGCAATGGCCGCGGCGAAGGCCCCCGACAACCAGAGTGGAAGCACATCACCCACCACACGGCCGAAGGCTGCATCACCGATATCGCCATACAGTTTGTAAGACACAATGCCGGGGATGACCACCAGTGGGGGAATAATCAGCAGGCGAATGATGGCGGCGGCAAGCACGCCTTTCTGGCCCTCCTCGACTGTGGGCGAGGCCATGGCGCGTTGGGTGATGGTTTGATTGGTGCCCCAATAAAAAATCTGGATAAACAGCATGCCGGTCAGCAGGGTATGCCAAGGAATAGGTGAGTCGTTGTCACCGATCAGGGTGAGACGTTCGGCGGGAATGCCCGATAAATCAAAATCGATACTCGCGAGGGCGAGCACCACCACGGCCAGCCCCAATGACAACAGCAGAACGCCGCTGTAGGCATCCGAGATCGCGACTGCCCGCAGCCCACCCAGCACGGCGTACGCCGACCCCACCACCGCAAACCCCACCGCGATGACCATCAGGGGGAGATCGACATTGAACATGCTTTGCATGAACAGCGAGCCACCATAGAGTGTGACGGGAATAAAAATAAAGAGATTGCCGAGCAAAAAAAGCGTGCCAATCAGGGTGCGAATCTTGATGTCCCCGTAGCGCTTTTCAAGAAGTTCAGTCGTGGTGGTGCACTCGTAGCGGTAGTACACCGGCAAAATCACTTTCGCCAAAATAAACAGCCCAACAACGGCGGACAGCTCCCACCATACGAGCAGCAGCATTTGATTGCCGTTCATCCCGACCAGTTGATCGGTGCTTAGGTTAGTGAGGGTGATGGACCCCGCCACCACCATCCAGCCAAGACCCCTGCCTGCCAAAAAGACTTCTCGTCGATCCGCAATCGCCGGGTGATTCGCCGTATCCTGCGTGACCCGACGATAGGTTAGTCCCGCAATGAGCACCGTGATAGCTATAAAAATGGCGAGCTGTAGGGGATCTACGGGCATGGGTAATCGACGAGCGGCCTCGGGTCGCGACAACAGACCGCTCAGAGTATCACTGACCCTTCGCGGTGCCTATGAGACCCGCGAACAACCCCTCGCCCCGCCTCATCCCGGGCCAAGTGGGCTTCTCGCGGCACCAATGCCAGTCGGATGCGACACTTTTTCTGGTCAAAGGTAATCTTTTGTGAGAACTTTAAACCATATTCGTCGTCTTTCAGGTGGTCGCAGCCATGAGGGCTTTGCAACGTCTGACAGCTTGGCTTTTATGCGCTAGTGCGACAGCTCTGGCAGAGCCCCCGGTGGGCTACTACGATGCCGTGGATGACTCGTCCGCAGAGGCCCTCGTCGCGTCGTTGCACGAGGTTATCGATGACCATCTTTTTTTTCGTTACACCGATGACGCAACTGATACCTGGGATATTGTTAACGCCGCCGATCAGGATCCGCTGAATCCCGGTAATATTCTCGACATCTATAAAAACGCGAGCTACCCGAAAATCTCAGGCGGAACCGGCGCTTACAACCGCGAGCATTCCTGGCCCAAGAGTTATGGCTTTCCAGTTTATTACGTGGGCAACAGCCCCTATACCGATGCACATCATCTCTTCGCATCAGATGCCGGCTATAACAGCTCACGCAGCAATAACCCTTACCGAGATTGCGATGCTACCTGCCTTGAAAAGGAGACCCTAGAAACCAACGGGCGAGGCGGCGGCACGGGGGTGTATCCGGGTAACTCGAACTGGCGACGAGGGACAGCGGGTGATGAGGCGTGGCAAACCTGGCGTGGCCGACAGGGAGATGTGGCCCGTGCGATGTTCTACATGGCAGTGCGCTATGAGGGCGGTTTCCACAACGAGACTGGCGACAACGAGCCCAATCTGATCCTGACCGACGATTACGCGCTGATTCAGGCTTCCAATACCGGGCAAAACGAGGCAATCGCCTACATGGGTATGCTCTCCGATCTACTGGCTTGGCATGAGGCTGATCCGGTGGATGACAGTGAGCGGCGCCGCAATGATGTGGTCTTCAGTTTTCAGGGCAACAGAAATCCATTCATCGACAATCCCAACTGGGTCGGGTGCGTCTTTGGGACCGCCTGTGGCGGTGGTGGCGGTGGTGGTGGCAACCCCACCGTGGTATTGGCATCTGCTGATGTGATTACCGGCACCGGCGTCGTGAGCGGTACTTTTGTTGCGACCCAGACCAGCGACGATACTTATCAGACAATTACAGAGACCGAGAGCGGCGGCAAACCGAGCCGCCGCACCAGTCGAGCAGAACACCGCTGGACTTTCAATGTGGCGGCGCTCAAATCAGCGCAGCTATCTGCCGAGCTGGCGTTTGACAGGGCGCTGGACGACGAGGCCTTTGTCCTTGAATACAGCATTGCCGGTGGGGCATTCGAGCAAGCCTTCCAGATTCAGCCGTCGAGCGTTGACCAGATCTACACCCACAGTTTTGATACAGGGGTCGGAGGTGTAGTGACCCTCCGACTGACAGACGTTGATCGGACGGCGGGCGCCAAACTGCTTGATAGCATTCGGATCGATGCATTGCGAATTACTTACGATGACAACGGTCCGGTCGACGCCACCCCACCTAACGCACCGACAGGTCTTACAGCGAGTGCGGGTGACGGACAGGTCGTGTTGAGCTGGAACGCCAACAGTGAGCCTGATCTGGCTGGGTACGTTGTCTCTCGGGCGGTTACTAGCGAAGGGCCCTACGATCGATTGACGGGTTTATTAGTCAGCGCCACGGCTTATACCGACACAGCGGTCAATAACGGCACGACCTACTACTACTCGGCGTCGGCGGAGGACGCAACGGGCAATATCAGCGCGGCCAGTGCGCCGGTTTCCGCAAAACCTGAGGGTAATCCGGTTACGAGTCAGCTCCTGATAGACGCTATTAGCCTGCAGGCATCCGGTAACAAATCGTTACGGATTACCGCCGATGTCATTGTCGTGGATGAAACCGGTGCCGCCGTGTCGGGGGCATTGGTGTCGGGTACTTTCAGCGGCGATCTCTCCGGTACGCAGCAAACCAATACCAACACAAAGGGGCTCGCGCGCTTTCAGGGCAACTCTCGGCTGAAAAAGCCGGCGAGCGTCACCTTCTGCGTGGATGATGCCAGTAAAACCGGGCTGACCTTGGAGCCGGCCAGCCTTGGATGCACCACCGCCAACTTCTGATTGTTCCTCGGCATTGCCCGTTGTGACAGACCGTAAGGAGATGCGTTCGCCTATTGGGGTTAACGCCTGTTCCCGTGCGCGGGGGTTGGCGCTACAGGGGAACTGCTATTGAAGCGGCTCTCCACACCTTTTACTCTCGTGACTCGTGGTGTGGGGATAAAGCGTGTCGTTGACTGAACTGACCAGTGTAGGTCTTACCTGCGTGTTCTTTATGGGGCTGGTCGCGTGGATTTCCTATCGCCGTGCGCGTCACTCCACCCAGGACACTGAAGGCTATTTCCTCGCTGGTCGGGGGCTTAGCGCAACGTTTATCGCCGGTTCACTCCTGCTCACCAATTTGTCGGCAGAGCAGCTGATTGGCCTGAATGGCTCGGCCTATGGTTTCAACATGAGCGCCATGGGCTGGGAGGTGACCGCAGCGGTGGCCACCGTGGCCATGGCCTTTTTCTTCCTGCCCCGTTATTTGCGCGGAGGTTTCACGACGCTGCCCCAGTTCCTGGCGGATCGTTACGATGATGACGTCAGGCGCATCAGCGTGGTGCTGTTTTTATTGGGGTATGGATTGGTCACGATTCCGAGTGTCCTCTACGCGGGGTCAGTGGCGGTGCTCAAGCTTTTTGATGTGCCCGCGCTCACGGGCTTGAGTTACTCGTCGGCGCTGTTTCTGACCGTGATTTGTATTGGTGCGGTCGGTGCGCTGTATGCCATCTTGGGCGGCATGAAAGCGGTCGCGGTCTCGGACACGATGAACGGCATCGGTTTGCTGATTATTGGGGTCGCCGTGCCCGTGCTTGGACTGCAGGTCTTGGGAGCAGGCGATGTGGGGGAGGGATTGCGCACCCTCACTACCGAGCACACCGAAAAACTTAATGCCATCGGCGCGGGGGATGATCCCACGCCCTTTGGCACACTGTTTACCGGTATGGTGTTTGCGAACCTGTTTTACTGGTGCTCAAACCAATACGTGATTCAACGAACGCTGTCGGCGCGAAGCTTTGCCGAAGGCCAAAAAGGCGTGCTGTTCTCGGGATTTTTCAAGGTGCTGGTGCCGCTCTTTATGATGATCCCCGGGGTCATTGCCTTCCATCTCTATGGCTCCGAGTTGGCATCGATTGACTTGGCGTACCCCCAGCTTGTGCGCGACACCTTGCCGGTGTGGGCGATGGGATTCTTTTTGGCGGTGTTACTGGGTGCGGTGTTCAGCTCTTTTAACTCGCTAATCAACAGCGCGGCCACCATGTTTACCCTCGATGTGCTGGAACCCTGGATGTCGCGCCGCGCCGCCGTGCCCGCTGGGACGGAGAGTCGAGAGCAAGAGAGTGGCGACGCTGCCACAGGTTTGCCGAGGCGCGGGGTAAGCGATCAGACGCTGGTGCGCTGGGCCAAGTGGGGCAGCGTTGTCATTGCACTATTTTCGCTGGGGGTAGCACCGCTATTGCAGTTTGCCCCCGAGGGTCTGTGGCAAATCATTCGCATCTTTACGGGGTTTTATAACATTCCCATCATCGCCATTGTGCTGGTGGGCATGTTGACCACGCGGGTGCCCGCGCGCGCGGTGAAAATCGCGATCGGTTTTCATCTGGTGGCCTACGGTTCAGTTCAATTCTTATTCAAGGAACAGGTTGCCCTTCATTTTTTGCATCTTTACGCCATCCTGTTTGTGATTGAAGTGGGGTTTATGTTGCTGATGGGCTATTGGAAGCCGGCGCATAAGGTCAGGGTAATGCACACGCCTCCCGTTGATATGACGCCCTGGCCCCACGCCAAGGCCTGCGCGGTGACACTGCTCTCCTGTGTGGTTGGCTTGTACTGCCTGTTCTCGCCGCTTGGCCTGGTGGCAAGTGGAGGCATAGGCTTGGGCTTTGGTGCTGTGATGGCCACACTCCTCGTCATTAACGCTGTCGTTTGGCAGCAGTCGGTGCGTGCCCATGACTGAGTTATCGATCTTAGAGCAGCGCGACGCGCTGGTGGCAGAGCTGCAAGGGCGGATGTCCCTCGCCGGGGAAAAGCCCCGCTATGGGGTGATAGGTACCGGCATGATGGGCCGCGAACACCTTCGCGCGATCCTGCAGCTTGATCAGGCAGTGATCACCGGCATCTGTGACTCCCACCCCGAGAGTCTCGCCTTGGCCGAGGCAGAATTTGCGGTCCGGGGTCTTGCTCCGCCTACGCGATTTGCAAGCGCCGAGGCCATGGCGCTGGCTGAGCAGGTGGATGCGCTCTTTATCTGCACGCCCAACTTTACCCATCGCGCGGTATTTGATCAGGTGGCGCCTTCGGGCAAGCCGGTGTTTTTGGAAAAGCCCATGGCGACCACGCTCGCTGATGCCCTGTATGTGGCGGAACAATGCCGACACTACCCGGCACCGATTCAGGTGGGTATGCAGTACCGCTTCAAATCCCAATATCAGCTGGCGCTTAATGCGCTGGCTGCCGGGGACATCGGCGCGGTGCATATGATCAGCCTGTGCGAGTATCGCCCGCCGTTTTTGGGCAAGGTCAACGAGTGGAACAAGTTTACCGAGTACTCGGGGGGCACGCTGGTTGAGAAGTGCTGCCATTATTTTGATTTACTCAATCGTATTGCCGGCAGCCTGCCCGCACGAGTTTACGCGTCCGGGGGGCGCGCGGTTAACTTTCTGGACTTTGAGCGCGAGGGTAAGCGTTCGGATATTGATGACCATGCCATGGTCATCGTTGAGTACGAGAATGGCATCCGGGGGCAGTTCACGCTCAATATGTTTGCCCGCGAGTTGTATGAAGAGCTTATTGTGGGCGGAGCCCACGGGATGATTCGAACCACCGAGCACGCGAGCTTTCAACCCGATCGCCCTTCGCGGGCGCACATTCGGATTGAGGTGGCAGATCACGAGGCCTATGACGGCGTCGACTGCACGTTTCCTGAGGACATAGAGCTTGGCGGTCACTACGGTTCCACGCTCTTTGAGCACGATCGCTTTTATCGCCGACTCCAAGGCGAACAGACCGATGGCGCCACCTGCGATGAGGGCCTGTGGGCTATCATTGTAGCCGCGATGGCGCAGGACTCGATCCGCGCGGGCACGGTGATTGATGTGCGCACGGCCTTGGCCGAGCAGGGTCTGGACCCCTATCGGCTGTCAGGGGTGAGCGAGTAGTCGCGTAAACAGTGTGCGCCCTGCGGTATGGCGAGTAGGTTATGGCTCGCAGGGCCATACAGCAGGGCCAAAACAGAAGGGTACGAGTAACAGGAGATGACTAGCCATATGAGACCGACGCTATGAGTAGCACGATCACTGTTGGGGCCGGTGCCATGCCCGCCGTGGGCTTGGGACTCTGGAAAGTGGCCAGAGAGGACGCCTCGGCGGTGGTGCAGGGTGCGATTGCGGCGGGCTACCGACATCTGGATAGCGCCTGCGATTACGGCAATGAAGCCGAGGTGGGGCAGGGGATTCAGGCGGCGTTAGCCGAGGGGCTGTGCACGCGGGAGGATCTCTGGGTGACCTCCAAGCTGTGGAACACCTACCATGATCCCGCGCATGTCGAGGCCGCCTGCCGCCGAACCCTGAGCGATCTGCAACTCGATTATCTCGATCTTTATCTCATCCATTTTCCCATCGCGCTGCGCTACGTGGATTTTGATGACCGCTACCCGCCGGAGTGGATTTTCGATCCTGCGGCTGACACCCCGTGCATGGAAACCGCGCCGGTGCCGCTCTATCAGACCTGGCAGGCGATGGAGGCGCTGGTGGATAAAGGGCTGGTCAAACACGTGGGCGTGTGCAACTACAACTCGGCACTGATTCATGACCTGATGACCTATGCGCGCATCAAGCCCGCCATGCTGCAGGTGGAATTGCATCCGTATTTGACGCAGGACGCCCTGCTGCGCACTGCGGCGCAGTACAGCTTGCCTGTGACAGCGTTCTCTCCCTTGGGTGCGTCGTCATATGTCGAGCTCAATATGGCGGGGGAGCCCGACTCGGTGCTTCTCGAGCCCGCGGTCAAAGCCATTGCCGAGGGTCTGGGTAAAACCCCGGCGCAGGTGGTGTTGCGCTGGGGAATCCAGCGGGGCACGGCGGTCATTCCCAAATCCAGCCGTGCCGATCGGCGCGTCGAAAATCTTGATCTGTTCGACTTTGCCTTAAGTAAAGACGACATGCAGGCGCTCAACGCGCTGGATAAAAGCCGACGCTTTAACAACCCCGCTGACTTCTGTGAGGGCGCGTTCAATCATTTCCATGCCATCTATGAGTAGCGAGGGCGCCACGCCATGACAGCTGCGATGGCGTCGCCGCCACATGTCGCTATCATCACACCGGCGGATTTTACGCTGGCGACTCGCGGCGGGTTGCAGAGTGAGCAGCGTGCTCAGGTGGAGTCCTTGCTCGATGACCACGGGTTTGTGCTGTTCCGTGGTTTCGATATCGTCGATCACCACTGTTTTCATCAGGTGGTTGAAAGCTTCGACTACCCGAACTTTCGTTACGCAGATTCGTTCTCCAACGCCGTGCGCACCAATCGCACTGAGCGGGTGTTCACCGCCAACGAGGCGCCGCCCTCGGTAGAGATCTTTCTCCATCACGAAATGGCGCAAACCCTGACGTTTCCGAGTCGCCTATTTTTTTACTGCGAGCAGGCGGCGACAACCGGTGGCGCCACACCCATCTGTCGATCTGACTTGGCGTTAACAACTCTTGAGGATAGTAGTCCCAGCTTTATCGCGCGCCTTCGGGAACAGGGGGTGCGTTACCGCAACACCATGCCCGCCGTGGCAGATCAGGGGTCGGGTCAGGGCCGTAGTTGGCGCGATACTCTAGGCGTCAGCACGCGCAATGAAGCCGCAGAAAAGCTCAGCGCGCTGGGATATACCTTTCACTGGCTCGATGATGACGCCTTGTCGGTGCAGACACCGGCCCTTCCGGCGGTGGTGACTGCCCCCGATGGCATTGAGGTGTTTTTTAACCAGATCGTGGCAGCGGGAGCCGGATGGGAAAAACGCTCGGACGATGACGCGGCGCGCTTGTGCTACGGCGATGGCTCACCGATCGAGACCGACCTGATAGCAGCAGCCATGACTGTCTGCTACCAGCACACCGTTGATCTGGAGTGGCAAACCGGCGACATCGCACTCCTCGATAATTATAAGGTCATGCACGGCCGACGGCCCTTTAGTGGGACCCGCTCGGTGCTGGCGTCTTTGTGTTCCCCGGTGACACGCTCGGTAGCCTAGCTCATCTAGACGCGGGCACGAGCCCGACGATACGCAAGGGTGCACCACTGCCGTTGGCAATCTTCATGGGCAGAGCGATGAGCCAAGCGCCGACCGGCGGTAGCGCATCGAGATTGGCGACGTTCTCGAACCCCAGGATGTTCTGCTCATAGAGTAATCGATGGACAATAAAGTCGGTGGACTGGCCGTAGTCGATACTGGCGGTATCCAGACCCACCGCCGAAATGTCCCGCTCGTGGACTAAAAATTCCGCACTCGCTTTTGAGAAGCCCGGGAAGTGGAGCGACCTGACTGCCTCGGGGCCTCGCTCGGCGGTTCCCAGATACTCAAGCCGGTCGGGCCAGCGCATGGAAAAGCCGGTATTCATGAGCACCGTGGCGCCTTTGGGGATTTCACCGCGCTGTTGTTCCCAGGCAAGGATGTCGTCCACCGAGAGCTGGTAGTCGGGGTTACTCGCAGCTTTGGCTTTAACGTCAATGACAACTGCTGCGCTAAATAGGTTTGCTGTGGGTATCTGATCTGCACTCCAGCGGCCCTCTGCGAAGTGTATGGGCGCATCAAGATGGGTGCCGCCGTGTTCCGCGGTCTGCACGCTGAAGGCCGAGTAATACCAGCCGCCCTCAGTTTCACCGGCGAAGGATTCCGTATGCTTAAAGTCTTTTTCGGTGGGCCAGTAAATGGTGTTGGCGTCAAAGGCATGGGTCAGGTCGACGATGTCAAAACCTTCAAAGGGATTCGCACTGGCATTGACGGCAAGTAGTGTGGCCAACACGACGCTGGAAACGTTTTTCATGGTGGAGTTCCTCAACTGTCGCTTTGCCCAAGCATAGGACTGTGCCAGATGGGCAGAAAGCTTTTACATTAATCGACGGTGGCAATAGCCTCGATTTCGATCATCAGTTCGGGCAGCGCCAGGCTTTTTACTTCGATGATGGTGTCGGCCGGGTAGGGCGCGGTAAACCACTTGCCTCGCAGCTCGACGATTTTCTCGAAGTGCGACATGTCGGTCAGAAAGATGGTGACCTTGATCACCTTGGACAAATCAGACCTCGCCGCCTTGAGGGTACGCTCCAAGGATTGAAACGTCGCCTCGGCTTGGGCATCGAAATCTTCAACCCCCACCAGCTCGCCCGACTCACTGATCGCGGCATGGCCCGACAGGTAAGCCATCCCGTTGACAACATACCCGGGTGAGATGCGATAGGGCGCGAGGGGGTCGGGGTCGAGATGAATGGGTGTGGCGGTCATGTGGGTTTTTCTCCTGGTACCGGTTGGCCTTTTTCCATAGCTTAAAGCGAGCCGCAGCTTGAGGCGAGATGTTTATCCAACCAGTGCTTGAGGCGCGGCGGCCGGCTCAGAAATATTTATTGGCAATCCACGTAGCGCCCACATAAGAGGTGGCAGGTAATACGACAAGGAGAAGGAACAGACTTATGCCGTCACTCATGTCTCTCTTTACGCCCCGATTTACTAGTAGCGAGGTCGGTGGCACCTGAATGGCGTAAAGGACCAACCAAGTCACAATGAAGGCGGGAGACGTGTCCATTAACAGATCTCCTCGCCACACTCAGACGAACTGTTAGTCGCGCGCCTATCTTTCATGGAAATTTCTCAGGGGTCAAAGATATGACTATACCGTGGGCATCCGCACGCATCTAGTTGGTTCAATCAATCGCGTTATTGCAAGCGCCCCATGATCGTCTCGAGGCGCCGCGAGTGAACCACAGAGTGTGACGTGAACGTTGAACGGGCTTATATCACCCCGTGCCCCAAGTTGTGAGAGAAAATGCTGAGCCGAATACTATAAAGTGAGCGCTGAAATTTTGCGCTAAATCTAACTGATGAATATCAATTAGTGAGAGTAATAGTGCAGTAGTGAGATTAATAGTGCAGTAGTGAGATAATTGGTACGTCCAAAAGACACGATCTGCCATTCAGGAAATCAAGCTCGATCAGCATTGCATAGGCCGTAACGTTACCTCCTGCGGCCGTAACTAGCTCCGTGGTAGCCGCTGCGGTGCCGCCCGTTGCGAGCACATCATCGACGATTAATACGTTTGGACTGATCTTATCAGCGAACGCGTCAGCATGGATCGTCAAGGTGTCGCTTCCGTATTCTAGGTCAAAAGTATGCTCGAGGGTGGCGGAGGGCAGTTTTCCGGGCTTTCTAATCAGAGTGACTCCTGCGTCAAGCCGGTAGGCGAGCGGTGCCGCCCACACAAAACCTCTCGCTTCTGGACACGCGATAAAGTCGATTTCTTTGCCGGCAAGTTGCTCAACAAATAGATCTATTGCTGTTTTAAATGCCAGTCGATTTGAAATCAATGTAGTGATGTCTTTGAAAACAATCCCAGGTTTGGGAAAATCTGGGACATCACGAATTGTGCTGTCGAGTATGGCTAGTTGCTCTGGCGAGGCGTTCATGTATCGGTTGACCTTAGTTAATATTTGGGGCGCTCTGAAATCAACAATCATACCTTCATAGGCCCAAACGGGGAGCGAAAAAGGTCGACAACATCCGTAGCGCGGATATTAAGCGCATACACTGCGCCATCGTTTACCCGCAATCTCAGATCTCGCAATCATTTTCTGGTCGACCAATTACTATCGAAAACCCTTCAATACTCCTTATAAATCTTCTTTGAGGCGACACTGTTTTCAGTACACAGAGGGTAGTCATATAGTCGCCCCATGTCGATTTGTGTGATGATTCGCTCATGCTTCTGGTCGCCTTTTTCTTTGTCGCCGTAATTTACTCCGCAGTCGGTTTTGGCGGCGGTTCTACATACATCGCGCTCCTAGCGCTAAGTGGTCAGTCAGCTGAGTTGATACCGTTAGTGGCGTTGCCCTGTAATATTTTTGTCGTGACCCTGGGCAGCTACTTTGCGATCAGGCGTCGAGACTTTGATTGGCGGATGGCGATGCCCTTTTTTCTTTCATCAGTGCCGATGGCGTTTGTTGGCGGTATTGTCCCAATAGGCGCCAGTTTCTACTTCCTGCTTTTGGGTTTGAGCCTTGTGCTTGCTGGTGCCAGTTTATGTGTTCGGCAGGCACCCGATGATGCCTTGATTGCTGCGAAACCCTGGACCCTTGCAACACTGATCGGGGGAGGCCTCGGGTTGCTCTCTGGCATGGTTGGTATCGGTGGCGGAATTTTTCTAGCTCCCATCCTACATCACTTGCGCTGGGCATCGAGCAAGACCATCGCCGCGCTTTGCAGTTTCTTTATTTTGATCAATTCAATCAGTGGGCTCGCCGGTCAGCTTTTTAAAACGAGTACTGACCAAGCAATAATGCAACTTATCCAAGGATGGCCGCTACTCCTAGCGGTTGTACTGGGTGGCGTCATCGGTGCGCGCTTTGTAATCGAGGGCGTAACGCATCAGCGGGTGGCGCAGCTTACCGGTGTCCTAGTGCTCGTTGTGGGTCTGAGAATACTCTGGGCTTGGACGTCTTACGTCTAAACTTAACTTAAACGCGCGCTGTGCATGATTCTTTGATTTAGTCGTAAGATCAGGAATTCGCCATTGATGAATTGCTGATGTTCCGAGTCATCTGTCTTATATTTCAAGACCTCCAAGCCAGATCGGCGGGGTTCTCCGAGGTATCAATGCTCCGCAGTTGCGTTTCAACAGTAGACTTTGTTTCGGCACAACGAATCTCCACCTCAGCGTGTTGGGCAACAGCGCGAATCCGAAGCTCAAGCCCAGAGACGCCCCCGAGTGTTTCTTGCCATCGACTTCTCTGACTATATCTTCAAAAGCCCATGGACTTATTGTGCTGTTAGCCTCGCTCCCAACTTGGGAGCCGTCCACTCCATTTTCACGGACACGACTCTCAGTGCGTACACGAGCAAGAAAGTTTGAATGATCGCGGCCTGAATAAAAAGCTCCACATTACTTACGTACTGAGCTATGTAAAGGAGAGCCAATAAGAACATCCCGCCTAGAATCGCAATTTCCTCGTACATCACCCCGCGGAAAGTTCGAGGTTCTCTACCACTAATCACGTCCATTATTACGCCGCCACCTGCGCAGGTGATGGCTGAAAGAATTGGGATCCAGAACCAGTCGAGCTGTGAAAGTATGGCGACTTTGGCGCCAATGATGGAGAAAGCCGCGAGACCGACCGTATCGATTGCAAGAAAAAGACTGGAGTTTGTGTTGATTAATGGACGCCCGCTGGGTGCTAACCTATCCCAAATAGTGCCTACAATGACGATGATGGCAACGATATAGAGGTAGTTTGGGTCTGAGAATACAAACGCCGGATGCCGGTCCCCCCCAACAATAACATCACGGAGCGTTCCGCCACCTACGGCTGGCAGTGATGTAAGAACAATAGCACCCCAAATATCATATTGGCGCTCTGAGGCGCGGGCAAATCCTGCCAACCCGAAAGCCAGCGTACCTAATAAGTCTAAGACGTAAAACGCCGGCAAACTGAGCACTTTTTCTAGCCGATACAGCACCTCATCAGAGAGAGGAGAGTGCTCATAATTATCGAGCATCCGCCATATAGAGTGACTCCAGGCGCCTTTAACTAGGTTATTTGTTACGTCTGATAGAGCTTTGTTGTACCCAAGAAATACTGCATTTGCATCAAACTGTTCGACTGCTAAGCGACCGATGGGCTGGTTAGGACTGTTTATGAGACGAATGACTTCGGTCGCCATACGCATCTGGTGCAAACGGTCGAGGTGCGGAAAGCGTTGTAAAAGAATCTCCAGAGCCTCTGCCGGTCTTTCGACAGCATACTCCCAGCCTGAGAGTGAGGCTCGAGTGAAACGAGTAACGACATCGATGAACTGGGGATCTTTGAGACGCTCTTGGTCGACATAGAGTCCGTCTTCAAGCAAGTTACTCTCGAAATTATCAAGGCGGAAGATCCTTGCTTCATCAAGTGGTAGTCCCGCATTAAGTAATTGCCAGTATTCGTTGTATGAAGTGGCAGAAATGCAGTCTGTGCTTTGCTCCGCCCACGAGGTCATTATCTCTTCTTGCTGCTTAACCTTAATAGTTCTTGCGTCGCGACCATATTGGCGTTCGAGACTTGTGAGCCAGCGGGTCAGTCCGAGCGAACTGCTCCCACCCCATACGCTGATCGTTTTATTGATGAGATCTTCCGTGGATATAATACCGCGCTCTTTTTTACAAATGATCATAAGACTAGATCGCTGGAAGATTTGAGCAATGTTGACGGGGCTATGACCAAGCTCGCGACTCCCAAGCGCAGAGCTCAGCCACTCGACAGCAACATCAACAGATCCATCGCTAAGTGATTCAACGGGGTTCACACCAGGCCCCCCGGGTACGATCGATACTGATACGCCCTCTTGCTCATAAAAGCCCAGGGTATCGGCAACGTAGTAACCTATAAATTGCGCTTGTGGCACCCATCTGAGTTGCAGCGTTACGTTATCCAACGCCTGAGGTTCTGAATCCTGACTATTCGCGGCGGTGGCGATCAGTAGGCCTGTTACCCAGCATAGAGAACGTATGAAATTAATCACTGCGATGACATCTTCTTTTGCTAGATCCCTAAACACGTGGTAGTAGTATCAGAACTGAGAGGCGTCATTCTGCAAAGTGAACGTCCTGAACCCGAGAAAAGATCGGCAGCGCGGGTATTAAGCGCAGAACCCGTGCGAAGGTGCACTCACTATCTCAGATCTCACGACCATTTGCTGGACGGCCGGCTTTTGTAGACAGCTCTTTGATACCGCTTATACTTGACGACCCTTCTTCTATTGTCAATGCTGCTAGCCTAAGTCTATGTGTTTCCTACTGTTCCACCTCCCCGATGCTAACAGCACACGGTTGTGGTGCTCTGCTAAGCAAAGCAACATAATCCCGCGCTATCTGATTGCACCAAGGCATTGTCGGTAAGCTCTGGGATGGGCGGTGGATCAAACCCATTCCAAACTCGTCGAACCGAGGGACTCGCCAATATTAATCTGCGTGGTTTGATTAAGCTGGATTTTTTCACTAGCAGTACCCCCTGCCACAATTCAGCACAATCCCTTTTTATTGCGGCGCATTCCGCCGCTTCCCGGCCACTTTCCCCGCGCATGCTGTCACCAAACAGCAAGCAGGGAGAGGCTCCTCATGGCATTTCGCATTGTTCGTATTATTAGCACCCTAGGGTTTATGTTGTTTGGGGCTATCTTCAGTTTGCAGGTATTCGCCCAATCAACCGGCCAGCAAGCGCGGCTGGTGACAGCTGCAGATGGTTCCGGCCATGTCCTGATCAAAAGCCATAACGTCGCGGATAACTACCTGACCATTCGCTACCAGCCCGAGATGCAGTGTCAGCCGGTGATGGCTATCGCCGATTTTTATCGCGGTGCGGAGGGTGAAACCATGACCACCGCCTGGCGCGGGCTGGTCGATCAGCCGCGCTCATCAGGTCTGGTGATTAGCACGCCCGATCAGCTGCTGGAGGCCAAGGAAAGTGTCTTGCGCTTTAACTACGAAAGCAGCGGCGACAATTTTCACGGGCTGTTGTTGATTTCCTTTGCCGTCTCCGAGCGCCTGCTCGAAACCCTTCAGCACTACCCCGAGATCAACATCCGCTTTCAGGATATCGATGGCGAATGGAAAGGCACGCTGGGTTATGCCATGGCGGGGATAGGCGAGCCCGCTGCTGCTGCCCGCGAGCACTGCCGACGGGGCATGGGCTACAGGCCGGAGTGGGTGAGCTTTTAGCGATTCGTTCACGTGGCCTATTGGGCAATGGGTCAATGCCCAATAGGCAGCGTGCAAAGGCGGCTAGATTGCTGGCGGCCAAGGGGATCAGCCAGAAGCAGCCGCCACAAGCTCCTGGTAGAACTTGGTCGCATCGCCGGGATCACCATCAAACGCCACTCTTCCCGACTTCATGACGATTACCCGATTACAGTACATCGCAATATTAGCGATGGCGTGGGAAGACAGCACAAGTGCGTTGGCTTTACTAATCAATTTATTCATTCGCGCTTCCGCCTTGGCGCGAAACCGAGCATCACCAGCACCCAAGACCTCGTCCATTATCAAAATGTCTGGCTCGAACTGTGTGGAAATCGCAAATGCTAGCCTCAAGTACATACCCGTTGAATAGGTATGCAATGGGTAATGAATGAAATCACCAAGCTCTGAAAATTCGACAATTTCTGGCGCAAAGGACTCAGCCTCCTTGCGAGTTAAGCCCATGAAGGCAAGACGGAAATAGATGTTCTGCAACCCTGTTGCATTGGCATCCATGCCAAGTGTGAAGTCAGTCAGCGCCTGAATATTGCCTGTACTGGTCACAGAACCCGCGGTAGGCGAATATGCGCCACTCATGAGCCGTAGCAGGCTAGTCTTGCCCGCACCGTTGTGGCCTATGATACCGAGCCGATCACCCGCATTGACCTCAAATGAAATTTCGTCCAATGCCCGTACCCAAGACACCGGCCAGCGTCCTTTGCGACCAAGTAATCGACCTCCAATAACTTGGGCCACATGGGTACGTATAGAGTGGGAAAACTGTCCCGTGACCGGATAGTCTAGGCAGGCCTTATCAAGCTGGATCAAAGCCATAGTGTGAAATGCTTTTCCAAGCGGCGGGCTACAAACCAATGTAGCAGCCAAGCAAACAACGTCCAAAGCAGCGCGCTGATCACAGCTTCAGGGTAAACAGGCAAGTTTAGAAACGCATCGCGGGTAATATTCAAGAAGCTGGCCACTGGGTTGATGAACACCCATGCTTGATAGGCCTCAGGCACCCTGTCGATACGCCACATTACTGGCGTCACCAGAAACAGGATTTGAAATATTGAGTGAATCACGTGCAGCAAATCACGGTATCTCACTGACAGCATGCCCAAAAAATAACAGCTAGGCACCAGAAACAGCATGCATAACAACGTGCCAAAGAACGTTGTAACAATGCCGGCAACCGAGGTGCTTGCAAAGAACAGAGCCACAAAAAGTACGATGACCAACTGATGCGCAAAGCTCAGCATGCTGCGATAAATATGGGCAAATACACTGAACATGGGGGACTGTTTCGAGTTGAGATACAGGCGACTGTCGGCGATGATCGTACCCGCCGCTTCATTCATAGTGCCGGCAATAAACGTATAAAAGATAAAGCCCGTCGCAAAATACGCGAAGTAATCATCCAGCGAGATGCGCCATAACATGGACCACACCAATGCGACAGCCATTAAGAAAACGGCAGTGGTAGCCACTAGCCAAAATTCACCCAGCACCGACCCAGCATAGCGCGCCCGCAACCGTTGCGAAGCATAGGCGTGTACTGCCAACCAGTTCACGCCTCCGAACTGCTCAAGACACTTTACGGGTTAAATGGTGAAACAGCGCTAACATTAATCAACTCAATTTCAGTGCTTACAGGGCAATACGAAAACCCTGCTAAGTCGTAATAGTGACCCTAACACGCCGTAGGCTAACGATTTTTGACGGGTATCCGTCCCATTGCCTCTATCGCGCTCGCAGGTGGTCATCGGCGTGGTTATCGCAAGGGCTACTGTGTTATTAGCCGTTTGCTCGGCAGTCAGGGTAAAAGCGGCGACGGTGCAGTTGTCGTCGATAGAGAACTGAGGGCTTACGTCAACACCGTCTATCTGAAAGCGGGTATCCGAAAGAATATCTGGCGTAATCATAGCAAGAATATACAGTGAAATACTTGCAGCAGCGCCTGGCTGAACGGGCAAAAACAGCAGCGATCGACTGCTAGGACCCAGCCAACGGTGTACATTGGGTTGATTACCCTCACGCCCGTGAAAATTAGTGCCACATAGCGGCTGGGAAAAATCGATCTCCCAACCGCTTTGGGTTCCTCGGGCGTTCAAAAACCGATGGGCGCGTTGCCATTGCTTAACAGCTACTTCAGAGAGCACCTCGTACTTCCAAGCCCGATAGCGACGGCGTACCAGATCTAGTAGACGCAAGTCCAGCGACACCAATGCGTCGGGCACCTCATTAGCCAGACTCTTGGCAAGGGAGGCAGCGGGAGAGCCCTCATTCAGCGAAACCGGTTCCCCGGGTGGAAGCCAACCGTTACTCACGCTAACAAGTTGCATAAATTCGTCGAGGTCGGATAGGTCGGCCACAAAGTCAATTGACTCAAGATTGCTGACGGCATTCTCAAAAAACGCCTCTGGATCAAGCCGTTTATAGAGATTACGATTTACCTGCGAGCTCGACATCACCCTTGTTTGCAGGTTAAACGCAGATGGCCAAATTTCCGGTCTATCCCACGCCTGGGCACACCAATCTGCCATCGAGAGCTCTTTAGCAAGCTGATACTGGTCTCGGGACAAGGGAACCAAGTCGTGTGCTGCATCAACTGGAATACGGCGCAAGTGGAGATAATGGGAGGCCACCCTCTCCCGAGGGTCGCGGAACAAGGCATAGGCAACCACTGGACGGTAGCACTTAAGCAACTCTGCTTTACGCCAACTAAAGTGATTTTCTGCTACTAAATCATACTCCTTCATATCATTGACTAGTCTTTGGTCCAGCGGAACCAGGGCATTCGAATCGGGGGCTTGTGCCTCGGCTGCTGTCCGCTCTCGACGAAATTCTCCCAAGCCTCGGTTGACTTAGACGCAGTATAAATTCGTTCCAGTGGAAAATGCCGAGACAAGTAATCAGAAAACGTAGTGCCGCCACACTTAGGGATATGAATAAAAAAGTGAACAGGCGTCGACGGGGTAACCTGAGGGTAATTCATTTAATAGTCCATTAATGAGAGGTGGCCCCTGTTATTTGAACTGCAATCCCGATTTTATAAGTGGATGCCTGCACTGGGTTAAGTATAGGAGAAATAAACGGCCTGTTGAGAGTAGATTTCCTCACTGATGCTGCCAACTGAGCTGGAGAAATTTGCGAAATACCCGCCTGCAGGCCTGAAAAATTGCTCGCTGAGTTGATCGAGCAATTCATATCCGCTCATTCCTGAACGAGAGCCCGCAGTAGTCCATGCCATGGTTTTTTCAGTGGCGTCGTTGCTGATGTGGGGTTTGGATTCGCTTCCTGCGAAAAGAGACAGCGTGGCAGGTGGCGCCCTGGTTGGGGGCACCAGGAGGGGCCGGGCAGGGGCTTCCTGTTCCTTCTCGCGAAGATGAGCCAGGATTCTGTCGATGATGTCCTGATCTTCAATGCAAGCGATGACTTTCAACGACCCGCCACAGCGACCGCAGACCTCAATATCGACGGAAAAAACGCGTTTCAGGCGCTGGGCCCAGGTCATCGCCGCGTGACGCTCAGCAGGTGAAGCTACTTCCTTGTTGGGGAGGCGCTTCGCACCTTTGCCTCGCTTTGCCGGCGTAACCAGCCCGCGCCAGCGATGATTTGGAGCGAGTACCCCATGATAGCGGGTTAGATTGACGCGGGGCTTGGGGACCAGCGCTGCCAACCGTGCGATGAAATCCACCGGTTCGAAAGCCACCTGGGTCGTTCCATCCCGGTAGGGCGTATTCAGGGTATAGAGCACCTTGCCGGTGGAGCTCAGTGAAAGGCGGGGACCTGCGACCGCTGGCCTGGCAATGTACCGGCACAGCCGCTCACGCTTGTCCT
>CALSMP010000011.1 GCA_943787485.1 uncultured Luminiphilus sp.
TGACCTTGCATAAATGACACGTCCCCGGGGCGCTGATACCCCCACTCGGTTCAAATGACTAAGGAGCACGGTGGCTCGGGATATTTACGCGCTTCATCTGGGTCTGGACGCCCCCATCTATACCCTATTTTTTTGGGTGGGACAGCGAAATCGCCCCACAGAATAGCCACGTTTCATCTGATGTTTGGTCTTTCTTCCCGAAACACGGCTCCGCCAGAGCCGAAAGGACCCGACTTTCAACTCGCTGCGCATCAGACGAATGACATCAGCTTCAGCGAGGCCATAATCACGCAATATCGCCTCAAAAGGGGTGCGATCTTCCCACGCCATTTCGACAATGCGGCTTCTGTCAGTTGCACTTATCATCCGTCGTTCCTGCCTCACTCTTCAGCTGGTGAATGCCCTGAAGTCAAGGGTAACCCTAGCACCCCCTAAAATCCGTGATGCACACCAGGCGTTGCTCGGTGAATCACGACAATACAACGACAACATACAAAGACGACGAAACGACAAAGTGGCCTTTCAGGGGCGCAGCGGCCCATGAAGCCTGCTGTTACCGCCCTGAATCATCTTGTCGATCACCTATGAACGCAACCCTCTTTTCCTTTGGGTTTTTGTATCCAAAACCTCATACAGTACGCTCGACCATTAGAGGTTGAACTTGACGAGTTGCGTTGTGAGAGTATCCTCTTTTTTTGATGCCATAATAAGAAGACAAGATCATGAAATCGCTAGCTGTTGGATTAATTTTACCGCTCGTTATTGGGCTTACTGCCTGTTCCGATTCAAACCATACGCCAGCACCGACACCCCCTGCGCCGACACCCGAGCCAGAACCAGAGCCGGTCCCCTTCGCCGAACTCTACGAGCAAGGTGTCGATCGCTATCTCGGCGAATTCACGCCAATGAGTGCTGCACCCGCAGATGGCATCGTGCAGCACACCTTTGGCGCAGGAGACGGACCGCTTTGCTTGGCAGGTGGCGAGTACACAATGGCCACTCGGGATGGTGAAGACGAAACGCTCATGATTTTTCTCGAGGGGGGCGGTGCCTGCTGGAGCGAGTTTTGCCAGGCAACCCAAGAAGCATCTCCCGGTATTCCAGCCAGAGGGATCTTAGACGGTGCTGGAGCCAACAATCCCGCCGCCGATTTCAATGTGGCTTACTTTCCCTACTGTGATGGCTCAGTTTTCTCCGGCGATATCGATATCGACGATGACGACGACGGCGTCATTGATCGAAACCACCGCGGATTAAAGAATCTGTCGGCAGGGCTTGATGTCGTGGCGTCAACCTATCCCAGTCCTTCAAGGATCGTGCTGACCGGTAACAGCGCCGGAGGGTTTGGGACTGATTACGCGCTGCCGCTCGTCAGAAAGCTTTACCCAGATGTTGCCATCGAGCTTATCAACGACTCAGGGGTGGGTGTTTCCAAGCCGGGCTTCGTCGACTTCCTCAGCGAGGAATGGAACGCCACCCAATTTATTCCAGCAAGCTGTGATGACTGCATTACCGAAGGTGGGCACCTCACGGGCTATCACTTGTACCAGTTAAATGAGGATGCCAATTTGCGCATGGGATTTCTCAGCACAAAACGCGACGTTGTCATCGCGGATATCTTTGTCGGAATCGGCGGAGAAGCCTTTGAGACAGAACTCCTCGCGGAAATGGCCGCACTTGAGGAGGGGGAGCCTGATCGCTTTCGCAGCCTAATCGCTGATGGTAACAGCCACACCTTCCTGCAAGCGCAGTTCACGCGTGAAGTCGGTGGCGTCGCTGTTTATCAATGGGTCACAGACATGCTATCCGGCAGTGACGATTGGGTATCCGTTAGCGATTGAGTCTGGATTAGCGGTCGGCGCGGAGACCGCTAACAATCCAAAAAGCTAGCCTGCTCGCAGTGCCTGACCCAGAGAAGTGGCACCCAGCGCCGGTGTAGCGGCACCCGCCTCCCAAGCAGAGGTTCCAGCAATCCACACTTGGTCGACAATACCCTCGGATCTGTTGACCATTTGCGCATGATCAAACACCTCTCGGTGTATCAGCTGACGCGTCTGGTCGGGCTCCCAGGCATCGAGGGCATCGGGATTAATCAACACCAAATCCGCCTGTGCGCCTATATCGATCGTGCCTACATTCAACCCAAACACCTCGGCGGGCTTGCGGGTGAGCCGATGGACCATCTCAGCGACGGTCGCTTCACTCTGTTGCTTAGCCAGTTTCAGCGACATCAAGTTGGCATCAAAGAATGCCATGTTGGTGATGTGCGCACCCGAGTCGTTAAACCCCGGCAGAGTATTTTCTTCCAAGAGTAGCTCTAGTGTAGCCCGGTTACCTTGATTACCGACGTCGGCATAAAACCGGAAGTGTCGATCATAGCGACGGAGCAAATGTAGGATGAATCCAGCTTCATCCGTGCCGACCTCAGGAAACGAATCAAAAGCCTCCCGTTCTGCTTCGGAGCGCACCGAAGCCGAGTCACCGGCCTTGTAGCGGTTGAGTCGGGTCATGACTGTCTGAAAACTTTCGCCGTCCCAGTCAGCCACCGGAGCGCCATCAAAGATCAGCAAGGCAGGATCCCGGATCACCAAATTATCCGGTATACCCATGCGGGTTTTCCAACTGGCAAAATCGCCCCCGGTCCTACCATGCATCCATTCTCGCCTGAATTCCGCCTCCCAAGCCGGATCATTGAGTAAGGCCATGCGTCCTTCGACATCGTCATACTCCTTAGCAATCAGCTGCGACGTCGAGCTCATTTCCTCAAATAGGGGGCTGACAATGCCATCCGACCACACGCGAAAGTTTGTTCCCAAGGCCTGAAAATGCATGTCGCCTTTGAAAAGCCGAGAGTTCATGAGCTTGGCAAACTTGAGCAGGGTACGACTAAGTTTAGGTGCAGCCGTCATTTCCATCGCAGATAGCGCCGAAGTTTTCAGCGTCTTTCCAAACAGTCGGCCGCTGGTCAAAGTGAAATACAAGAACGCCTTCAGTCGATTTTCTATAATCGGCGTGGTTTGCCAGACGCGATTGTGACGTCGCACCACGGAAAGCAGGCGTTTCAATTCCCCAAAGCTCGCAAATTGGGTCGGTATACGTTTTTCAGTATTAGGGTCATTGGATAAGTAGTGGAAAGGAAGTCCATCAGTACTCATACCGATGTAGCCCTGGTCCATAGCGTCCTCAAGTAATGACTCCATTTTTTCGAGCTCCGCATTGGTGGGCGCTCGGCTTATGCTGTTGTCCAAGCCCATAGCCTCGATCCGGAGCATGGAGTGGGGTACGAAGGCTGCGACGTTAGGCCCGAGGGGAATGGCGCCGAAGTGGTCGAGGTAGTCGCCGGTATTGTCCCAGGTTAGCGCGTCAGCGCATTTTCGCAGCACCGACTTTGGAATGTTTTCAACCCGAGTGAAGCAATCCACGATAGGCTCTTGCCCGTTTGCTTCTTGCCGTCCAAAGCATGTTCCAAGACTGCAGTTACCCACCAACACCGTCGTCGTGCCATGGCGTACCACCTCTGGCAACCCCGGCTCTAGATCAACCTCCAGATCGAGGTGAGTGTGGATATCGAGCATGCCCGGTAACAGCCAGCGGCCCTCGGCGTTAATCACCTCAGCGGCTATCTCCGGCGGCAGGCTTTCTCCCCTAGCAACAACCCGCCCACCCTTCACGGCTACATCCTGAAACACCGGCGCACCACCCGTGCCATCAAACACCTTGGCGCCACTGATAAGTAAATCCCACTGATGTGTCACGTCTGACTGCCCCCAAATGTACTTTTACGCGGGGCGAAAGTGTGCCGGCTTTAGCCCCGATTGTCATCTATCGCAGGATCTTTTTGCAGCTTTCTCCGCTTGTGGCCAGGCTCCTCTCTCTCAGCCAAACGTGCTGTCAGCATGGCCCTTTCCCCTTCTTGACGGTTGTAGTAGTTTCGCACTCCCCCCGCGAAATATCGGATTTAGGCCATGGTCTCAGCTGTCGCTCCAACCACCCGTTCCCGTCAGACTCACCTGCATGCTCTCTCTCAACGCCGGGTGCTCAACAGTCTACGCCGTATGCTGATCACCTTGCTCACCCTGTCAACGATAATGGCTGGGCAAACCCGTGCTGATGAGCAGGAGACATCTTGGAACGTCATGGCACCGCCAGGACCCTGGCGGGACATTTCAATTGATACCACGACAACCACGTGGTCATTTCTGGACGTTAGCCCCGATGGCCGTGAGATTGTTTTTGATATGTTGGGAGATATCTACACCGTCCCGATTGAAGGAGGTGACGCCGCGCCGCTAACACAGGGTATCGAGTGGAATTTCCAGCCGACCTACAGCCCGGATGGAGGCTCAATCGCCTTCATCTCGGATCGCGACGGCAACGATAACCTTTGGATTCTGGACCGCGAGACGGGTTCAGTCAGCCAAGTGTCTAGCGAAAGAAGGTACAACATACACAATCCGGCCTGGTCGCCAGATGGCCAGTGGATCGCCGGACGTAAAGGTATCGTCTCTCGGCGAAGCATTCCCGCCGGCGAAATCTGGCTCTATAACGCCATGGGTGGAGGCGGCGTGCCCCTTGTCAAGCATCCAGATGGCGAGAAAGCTCAAAAGTCTATCGCTGAGCCCGCCTTTACCCCTGATGGAAAACATATCTACTTCAGTCAGGATGTCACGTCGGGCTGGGTTTGGCAGTACAACAAAGACTCCACCGGCGAACTCTTCGGGATTAAGCGATTGGATCTAGCCACGGGTGATACGGTCACGGTCACCGGTGGTGCGGGTGGCGCCGTGCGGCCGGTTCCCTCTCCAAATGGTGACTCTCTGGCCTTCGTCAAGCGGCTTTCGAATTCTAATAGCGCCATTTTTGTCAAAGACCTCAAATCGGGTGCCGAGCGCGCCGTGTACAGCACTCTCGAGCGGGACAATCAGGAAACTGCGGGCAGTCATGGCAACACAACCGCCTTCGATTGGCTACCCAACGGCAAGGAGTTGATATTCTGGAGTGCCGGCCAGTTTCATCGTGTCGATGTGGCCACGGGAGACACGTCGACCATTCCCATCCGCGTAAAAGCTAACCTACAACTTCGTGATACCGTTCGGTTCCCCGTAGAGGTCTCACCCGCTTCCTTCAACACCAAGATGCTGCGCTGGGCCCAACAGGCACCGGATGCCAAATCCGCCGTATTTCAGGCCCTAGGCCATCTCTATCGAAAAGACCTCACCGGCGATTCGAGCGCTCCACCGACGCGTCTGACGCGACAGACCAGCGACCTGGAATATTGGCCATCACTAACCGCCGACGGTCGATCGGTGGTGTACAGCACATGGAATGACAAAACCCTGGGGGCGATCAAAAAAGTGAGTAGCCGGGGAGGCAAGCCCGAGACACTCACCGCCGAGCCCGGACACTACGTCGAACCGCGCTTTTCACCCGATGGCAAGCAGATCGTCTATCGAAAGATCACAGGCGGTTATCTGCTGAGCCCATTATGGTCGACCGAGCCCGGCATCTACCGCCTGGCCCTCGATGGCTCCGAGCCCGTCAAGCTCACCCGCTACGGCGCCGACGCCCACTTCAATGCCGAGGGTGATCGCGTGTTTTTCTCTACCCGTGGCGAGGGTGGCTTGGAGTTGCGAAGCGTTAATTTGCAGGGGCAGGATGAAATAACCCATGCAACCGGACGACAGGTAACCAGCTACTCGATCTCTCCTAATGGCAAATGGCTCGCTTTTACCGAGCACTTCACGGCCTATGTCATGCCATTTACCGATACCGGCAGCCCACTCAATATAGCCCGAGATAACTCGGCGATTCCAACCAAGGCCGCCTCTCTAAAGGCCGGGGAATTTCTGCATTGGAGTCAGGACAGTAGCGCCCTGCTCTGGTCCAACGGTCCGGTCCTAATGCGTCGCGACATGAGTGATATATTTTTGTCGGATGCTTTGACAGATGAAGATGAGTCCGAAGACAAGCCTCAAGCAGAGATAGCTGCGTTTAATCTGAGCTTCGAAGTGGAAACCGAGATACCGGCCAGTTCTGTTGCCCTGGTTGGAGCAACCGTTGTCACGATGCGGGATGCTGGAGCCGTTCAAGAGGTGATCGAAAACGGCACCGTCGTTGTCGTCGGCAACCGAATTTCGGCGGTGGGTACGGCCACCGACATCGCCATTCCAAAACAAGCAACGGTTTTAGATGTGACGGGAAAGACGATTGTGCCCGGCTTCATCGACGCGCACGCCCACGGCGGTATGGCCAGCGAGGAGATAATTCCTCAGCAGAACTGGATGCAATACTCCAACCTAGCCTTTGGGGTGACAACCATTCACGACCCAAGCAATGACACCAGCGAGATTTTTGCGCATGCCGAAATGCAGCGCACCGGTCAGATCCTGGGGCCGCGCACCTACTCGACGGGCACCATTCTCTACGGCGCCAACTCGCCCAGTGCTACCTCGGAAGTCCACAACCTTGATGAGGCTGAATTTCATATCCAGCGACTAAAAGCCGCCGGGGCTATATCGGTCAAAAGTTACAACCAGCTGGCCCGAAGCGCCCGACAGCAAATTATCGAGGCCGCTGATCGCCACCAGATCATGGTCATGCCCGAAGGCGGCATGAAGTTTCAGCACAATTTGAACCAGCTGGTAGACGGCCATACCAGCATTGAGCACTCAATCCCCATCGCCCATATCTATGACGATGTGAAGCAGCTCTGGCGGGCGACCGAGACGGGCTATGTGCCGACCTTCGGTGTCGCCTATGGCGGCATTTCCGGCGAAAACTATTTTTACGATCGGACAGAGGTTTGGCGTAACGAGCGCCTCATGCGGTACACCCCTAAACAATTTGTCGAACCGCGAAGCATGCGGCGAACAACCGCCCCGGATCACCATTACAATCATGTCAATGTAGCCAGCACCGCTAAGGAACTGCGAGACCTCGGCGTACCGGTCATGATCGGCGCCCACGGCCAGCGCGAAGGGCTGGCTGCCCACTGGGAGATGTGGATTATGGTGCAGGGTGGATTTAGTCCCTGGGAGGCGCTTCGGGGCGCAACAAGTGACGCCGCCAAGCATCTAGGTATGGACAAGGATCTTGGATCCATCGAAGCCGGTAAGCTGGCTGACTTAGTCATCATAGAGGGCGATGTGCTGACTGATATTAGGCAGTCAGAATACATCTCACACACCATGCTCAATGGGCGACTTTATGAAGCGGCTTCCATGAATGAGGTGGTAACGGGCGATCGGCGTCGCGAGCCCTTTTACTTTGAGGGCATCAGCGGTCACCTCTTGCCCAAAGAGACCACAGAGGCGATAGAAACCAAAATGGAGCGCCATCACTGGCGGCATTAAACGGAGCAAGTAACTCCAGCGGAGGCAAACCCATGACACCCCCAATTATTCCCTGCACGCACACGGGCAGTCTGCCACGGCCCGATGAGTTGGTTCGGCTGATGTTCGCGGTTGCCGATGATATTCCCGTGGATCAGTCGGCGCTAGACGAGGCAATCACCAAAGCCATCGGCGAGGTCGTTCAAAAGCAAATCGATGCGGGGGTCACGGTGATCAATGATGGCGAAATGTCAAAGCCATCCTACGCGACTTACGTGCAAGATCGCTTGTCGGGCTTTCGGGGTGAGTCGGTACAAAATTATTTCTTTGATGACTTGCAGGACTTTCCGCGCAGCGCCGAGATGGTGGCGGGGAACCCGGGACGACGAAAGCGAAAAGCCCCAAGCTGTACTGAAGCGATTACGGTGGTTAACGGGCAGGCCGCCATCGATGACATGACTGCGCTGGTCGCTGCCGCCAAGGCCAGAGGCCATGAGCAAATTTTTTCGAGTGCCGCTTCGCCCGGCGTGATTTCACTATTTTTTGGCAATGATTTTTACGACAGCCATGAAGAGTATGTTTTTGCGATTGCCGAAGCCATGCGTCACGAGTACGAAGCGATCGCCAATGCCGGCGCGATTGTTCAGCTGGATTGCCCAGATTTAGCCATGGGACGCCACTCAGCCTACGCCACCCAAGATCTAGCCGAGTTTCAACAGACTATTGGCACCAACATTGCAGCGCTAAATCACGCGGTCAGAAATATTCCGGAGGAGCAACTCCGCATGCATCTTTGCTGGGGTAACTACCCGGGCCCGCACCATCACGATGTTCCCATCAAGGACATCATTGACATTGTCTGGACGGCGAAGCCGCAGACCGTACTGGTCGAGGGGGCCAATTCCAGGCACGCCCATGAATGGGCCGTGCTGAAAGAATTGGGAGTACCGCCACATAAAAAACTGTGCCCGGGGCTGATTGAACCCCAGTCAAACTACATAGAACATCCGGATCTGGTGGCACAGCGCCTAATGCAGTGGGCGCAAGTCATCGATCCTGAGCGATTAATGGCTGGGGTGGACTGTGGATTCTCGGTGCACGTGGGCAGTACAAGCATCGATCCCGATGTCGCTTTTGCCAAGTTGGCTTCCCTGGCCCAAGGTTGCGAAATAGCCTCGAAAAAATTGTTTGCCTAGATAGACATGAAGGGCAGGCGCCGGCGCCTGCCAAGCACCCGTCACCGATCAGTATTTTGCATCGTGATAGACGTTTTGCACGTCCTCGCAGGCGTTCAATAGATCGAGGAGTTTTTCAAACTGGGCCAACTCGTCACCTGCAATCGGGGTCTCTCCCTTCGGAACCCACTGTATTTCGTCAACGTCAAAATCAATCTCTGGATAGGCGTCTGTGAGCGCATTGCGCGTCTTCGCATACTCGGTATTGGGGGCTATCACCGTGAGCATGCCATCTTCGTTTTCTATTTCTGTCACGTCGACATCAGCCATTAGCAAGGTCTCCAGAGCTTCCTCCTCGTCGCCCTGAAAAACGAATACCGCTGCGTGATCGAACATATGCGCCACCGTTCCCGGAGTCCCAATCTTGCCCTTACCTTTGGTAAAAGCGGGACGCACATCGCCGATAGTGCGGTTGGCATTATCCGTAAGGCACTCCACCAGCACCATAACGCCACCGGGCCCAAAACCCTCATAACGCAGGGTTTGATAGTCCTCTCCAATGCCCGAACCCGCTTTATCAATCGCCTTTTCAATGACGTGCGAGGGCACCTGATCTTTTTTTGCTCGCTCTATCAGGGACCGGAGCGACAGGTTAGCCGCTGGATCCGTACCACCCGACTTAGCACTCACGTATATTTCTCGGCTGTACCGTGAATAGACGGAGGTTTTCATTGCCGCAGTTTTCGCCATAGATAGCTTGCGGTTTTGATAGGCTCGACCCATTGATCTTTTCCTTCAGGAATAACGACGTTACGGATTCACCGGGTCAATGGTAGCCGGAATCATCAGCGGGGTTAAGGCACTCAACCGACCTACGGCGATATTTTAACGCAGCCCGTTTAATCACCCGACGGAGACGGCTGCCGAGATATCAGCCAAACCGCAAGGCCAACAGCGATGCCGCCGACCAGCTGGGATGCTGAAAAACGGGCATCGAGAATCGGAACGGAGAGTAAGGCCGTAAAGAATGGCACCAAAAATAAATAACCGCTGGTCACCGTCGCGCCCCCAATATTTAGGGCAGCAAACCAGAGGCCAAAGGAAACGATTGAACCGGGCACCACCAGCCAACCAAACCAAAGCCAGTCCGACAAAGATGATAAGTGCAGTGCCGGCAGTGCTAATAGCCAAGAGAGAAGCGCCAGGACCAGCCCGCCGATAAGCATTTGCCAGGCGTTTAAGCTCCAGCCAGAGAGAGGTAGTGCAGACCGCTTGGTATAAATAGTCGCACAGGCCCAGCTGACAGCACCCGCCAGCGGCAAGAGATACCACTTAAAAAATGATAGCCCCACGATAGAAATCCCGTCTTGCACCACCAATCCGACCCCCACTACGCCCAGGAAGATGCCAACTAAGGTTGGTGTGCCCGGCGGTTTTTTATTCAAGACGCTGTCAAATAAAACAACCCATAACGGCATCGTTAGTGTGAACAGCGCGACGGTCGCAGCACTGAGATGCCTCATCGCCAAAAAACCGGTACCGAAAAGAACCGCGGTCTGCAGTGCGCCTATCAGCGAAACGCCAAACAATTCTCGAGCCGACTTTGGCGCTTGCAGGGATCGTCTCAAGGCCAAAAAGATAACGGCGAGAATACCTGCAACTATAAACCGTGTTGCGGCTAGACCGGTAGGAGGGGCCCCCGCCATCAGTAAACTCTTCGCGGCGACAAACGAAGACGCCATGAGTATCACAGAGCTCATCAGATACACATAGTACGTCATGGTTAAACTCGAACTCTCAAGCGAAGTGCGCGCCTCACGCTTCCCCATCGCCCGTGGGAAATCGCCCGGTAATAATGTGGTAGCTAGTGGGCATCAGGAACGTCAGGAGATAGGCAAACCAAGCGTCTAAGCCGATCAAAATTCTCGGGTTGCCTTTGGCAGCGCCCTTCAAAATAACCTGTGCTGCAGTTCCTGGAGAAGTCTTAGCCAATCGTCGGAACTGCGCGTCTCGTCCCTCTTCGGTTGACGGCACCGACGACCCATTGGTGCGGGCTCGCCGGGCAATATTGGTCGAGATACCGCCGGGATGCACGCAGCTGACCTTGATATGGCTCCCCCGATACTCCGCCTGCAATGACTCGGTAAAGCCTCTCACAGCAAACTTAGACGCATTGTAGGCAGATTGAGTGCTGATCCCTACCATGCCGAATATCGAAGAGATATTCACGAGATGTCCAACGGGCGCCTTTTTCAGGAGGGGCATGAATGCCCGTGACGACCAAACCACGCCCCAAAAGTTGATATTCATCAGCCACTGATAATTTGCATCGGTCGAATCCTCAAAGGGTGCACTGTAGGCCACACCCGCGTTGTTAAACAGCGCATCGATACAAGATCGTTGCTGACTTATCGAGTCAGCCCACTCATCAATCTGTGCTTGCACGCCACAGTCAACCCTAGCCGATTGGATTACCCCGTTTGAGGTCTTCAACAGCGAAACGGTTTCAGCCAGGCGCTGTTCACTAATATCGCACAAAAACAAATCGCAGCCTTGAGCATTCAACTGGATAGCCAGCTCCCGACCAATACCGTCACCGGCCCCCGTAATCGCAGCGCATTTATTAGAAAAATAGGTCACGGCGCCCCCCCTAGATGGCGAGTGAATGAGCTTCAAGCAATCCTTACACGGCCCGCTAACGCTCGGCTTTTCCCAAATTGGTCAGAATCATCTGTAAGGGAATAGACGCCATCATAGACGTCAACCTAGGTTTCTGCCACGATTCCCAGCATGGCTATCTCGTGCATGTCACTCAGGAGACATGGGCGCAGAAATGAAGTCACTCCATAATGACAATAAAGGACCCATACCATGACACAAGAAATTCTGGCAGCTTTAGCACTATTAGTGGTTCACGTCTGGCTCTTGCCCATGATGCTCAATCTCAGCAATGCCTCCTGGCTGCTGGGTAGTCGCGATGAACCTGTCGAGCTCTCTGTCCTCACCCAGCGGGCCAAGCGCGCCGCGGCCAACTATATGGAGACAGCGCCGGTGTTTTTGACCTTGGCCCTTATGGCGATGATCCAGCAAATTGATCTAAGCGAGCTCGCGATGTATTGGATTGGACTGCGCTTGGTCTATCTGCCGTTGTACGTCGCGGGTGTTGCGTATATTCGGTCGGTGGTTTGGATCGCCGCTCTGGTTGTGCTGGTCATGATGGCGATGGCTCTCATGTAAAGCTGACATCGAGGGTCGATCGCTGTATCGACTCTCCGCTCTCCCCATGCGCCCGCCTGAGACATATTGCGGCGGGCTTTTCGCGACAAATTTCAACGTAAAAGCGCCAGCGTCCTGAGCTTGAGGGACTTACCACGGCCTAGTGCGCGAAGCTAGGCGACCGAGCTGTTGGCAACGTTCGCGCCCGCAGCATAACAACGAGCTGGAGCATAACGATGAAAAAAATTATTGGCAGCTGCGCAGCAGCTTTACTTTTTTTTGCACCACTTTCATTCGCTGATGATCACATCAAGAGCATGGAAATGTTTGCCTGTAACTACGCCGAGGGTAAGGGCAGGCAAGACGTTCTGGCGGTTGCTGCCGAGTGGGATAAGTGGGCCGACAGCAATTTTTCAGAGCCCTATCGCGCTTACATGATGACGCCGATGGCGTTTACCAAAAGTGACTTTCCCATGGACTGGATTTGGCTCGGGGTCAGCGATTCGCCCTCGCAAATGGGAACGGTCAATGACGAATGGCTGGCAAAAGGCGGCAAGCTGCAAGCCAAATTCGATAAGGCGTCACCTTGTATGAGTCACAGCTACATGGGCAGCATGGAATTGCGGCCCTACCCGCAGCTCGGTGAAGCTGGGTACGTGCAGGTGCGCTCTTGCACCATGAAGCCTGGCGTGAGCTGGGGACAGGTTCGTCGTACCAACATGGAGATTGCCAAATGGATGGAGGAAAAGGGGGTCCCCGGCGGTAACTACCTGTGGTGGCCCGGTACCGGTTCGGCAATCAAGAGTGATATCGACTTCTATAACGTCTGGATTACCCAATCTTTGGCTGAGCGTGGCAAGGGGCTCGAAATCTTCGGTGCCAATGACTGGGGCGATGAGTCTTATCACATAGCCGGTGATGACAGCATTGCGCAATGCGATGGCTGGCGCATCTGGCATGCGCAGCCTGTAGGTGGCAAAGCATCCGACTGAGCGGACATCTCTTTAGCGGCAGGCATTAGTTGGGAGATTTGTTGTTTCCTAAACAACCCACCAAAAAAAATCCGCCCCTGGGCGATTTTTTTATTTCAAGCCCGCTTAACAGCCCGGCTTTACTCAAACATTTTCATAAACGTATCCATATCAAACTCACTGCCATAAAGCATTGAGCTATTAAGCGCCACGTCAGCGGCGATTGCGACAGCGGTTTTTATCTCTTCCTCCGTCGCACCTGACGCGCGTGCAAAGGTTGCGTGGGCCGGTATGCAGTAAACACATTTCATGGCCACCGAAGCAGAAAGTGCCGCCAACTGAGCGTATTTCAGCGGGATGGCGCCATTGAACACGTTCTTTTCCACCGCTGCGTAATAGTCACTCGCGGCCTGCTGTTGGGATTCAGGGTGCAGCAAAATAAAAGGGTTGGCAGTCTTGACCTCTCTCATCTCGTCATCTGCGAGTAGAGCAGGCGAGCAAAACAAGGCGAACAGGGTTAACGCGGATATTAGTTTTGGCATAAATCGTTTTCCTTTTTTTGATGTGGCAAAGCTTTTGACCTGGCAAAGCATCGAGTGTCGGCACTGGCTGTCCCGCTGAGCATCGCACTGGGTGCGCAAAGGCAGTCGTCGGGCGACAACCACCAAGCTAACCCATCGCCGGACCAGCGCAAGCCCCGGCCACGCTTTTGGCGCCTTGGCAACCCTATCTGGCGCCTGATAAGACGCAGGCTGCCCGAAAGACACTAGCGAGTGGGCCAGAGACCCTACACCCCTTCCATTCTATGGGTGCCATTCCGCGGGTGATATGAGCGATACAATAAATTTTGGTTATGTTTTTAATTTTAATAGGTCATATATGGAATATTTACACGGAAAAATCCAATCTGCGGGTGGCAATCGGCGTATACAGACCCATATAAGTAATTACTTTTAAGACTTTATAATGGCTGATATCATGAATCATTCGACTAAAGAGTTACTCACGGTGGCGATTGGCGCCCTGGCAATCACGCTACCCCTGCTTATCGCCATCGTTTAGCCCATAGAGAGCCCTCGAAAGCGCCGATCGGGGACATTACCCGCTAAAGTCCCCGACGGTCGGCACTAATTAATGGGCTTACTGGGCTTACTGGGCTTACTGGGCTTATAAACAGTAATGGACTGAAAGAATTCACGCAGTGGGCTGGCACACGTCACCACTCATGAAAACGACGTTGCCCGATTTAAATCTGGAGCCGGAGTCGGGATTGCCCTAATCTCCCTCTTCAAACAGAGCTAGGGGTTAGGCAGTGCAATCGGATATCACTCTCCTCGATGGCGGGATGGGCCAAGAGTTAATCATGCGTAGCAGTGCCGAGCGGCCGCACCCGCTCTGGTCGATGCAGGTAATGATCGACGAGCCTCATCTTGTCGCCGAGGTGCATCGGGATTTCTGTCTGGCGGGAGCCAAAGTTCTGTGCCTCAACACCTACAGCTGCACCCGCCATCGACTGACCAAGTACGCTGACTCAGCTCGCCTTGAAGAATTCTTGAAGCTGGCCTACGAACTCGCCTGTCAAGGAATTGCCGCGGCACAGGTAGACCGCCGTGATATCGATGTGGTTGCATCCCTGCCCCCGTTGACCGCTTCCTATGTCGTCAAAAGCCCCCTCACCCAAGAGCAAATGATGGCCGAGTATCGAGAGCTTATCGAACTACAAGAAAAACCACGTCGATGGATTCATCGCCGAAACCCTTGCCTCCCTCGATGAAGTTGATGCCGTGCTTGACGCCGCCGATCAAACTGGGGCGAAGCTCTTACTGGGCGTAACCGTACTCGATAGCGATGGCTCGAGACTTCGGTCCGGAGAATCCCTCAAAACTGTAGTCGACAGAGTCGATCAAAGTAATATCGAAGCCATGCTGGTAAATTGCTCTATCCCGGAAGCCATAGAGCAGGCTTTACCTATCTTGGCGGCGGGCAGCCACCCTTTTGGGGCCTATTGCAACGGCTTTACGTCGATTGAAGCGCTAAAACCCGGGATGACCATTGACGTATTGGAAGCGCGGAAAGACCTTGGCCCGATAGAGCATGCAGGGTGGGTGTCACGCTGGCTCGATGCCGGAGCGTCGGTTGTCGGAGGATGCTGTGAGGTGGGGCCCGAGCACATCGCGACACTTCATGCCTTGATTGAGGAAAGAGGGCAACGGGCCATGGGGATTGGCCAACACCAAATCCAACCGACAACGACGACCCACTGAATGCAGCCCAGCGCCGGTGCCGAGAGATTACCTGTCCACGTCAAATTTTTCCATGGCATTGGGTCCATCGCCTATGGCATAAAAGACAACGGCTTTGCCTACTTCCTGCTTATGTTCTACAGCACCGTGGTCGGTCTGGATGCGGAGTTGGTAGGCACAGCGCTACTCATCGCCATGATACTGGATGCCATCAGCGACCCCATTATTGGCTATTTATCCGACCGAACCCGCTCCCGATGGGGGCGACGACATCCTTTCATGTACGCATCAGCGCTTCCGGTTGCCGCTTGCTATGCGTTGCTATGGAACCCGCCGCAATGGAGCAATGAGGGTCTCTTTTTGTACCTCTTGGTTATGGCCGTACTCATCAGAACGCTCATTACGCTGTTTGAAACACCCAGCTCCTCCCTGCTGCCGGAGCTCACCTCGGACTACGACGAGAGAACATCTCTGCAGTCCTATCGCCACTTTTTCGGATGGACCGGCGGGTCGCTGCTGGCAGTTATCGCCTTTGGTTTTTTGTTGGTGCCCAGCGACGCTCAACCCGTTGGCACACTGAATCGGGATGGTTACAGCACCTATGGATGGCTTTCCGCGTGGATCATGTTTTTCGCGATCATGATCTCTGCCCTGGGTACAACAGCGTCACATACGCTACTTTGGCGACGAGCTTCCTCAACGGAAAGCGTCACTGATGGCAGCCTTCACGGACATTAAAGAGACGTTATTTAATCCAAACTTCTTTGCGTTGTTTCTGTCAACGATCGCCGGATCGGTCGCCTCTGGGCTAAACGGCCGCCCTGACCTTCCTCATGCTGACCTATTTTTGGGGCTTCAGCTCGGTACAGATCTTTTATTGGACTGGCCTGGTGGTGATTGCAGCACTCTTGGGTTTTGTCATCGCGCCCCGGGCGGCAAAACGCCTGGGCAAAAAGAAAGCCGTTATGGTCCTCGGGATCCTGGCGTTTTCAATCCAGCCTCTGCCGGTGTTGCTGCGACTGCTTAACTTGCTCCCTGAAAACGGATCGCCCTTGCTCTTTCCACTAGTCGCAACCATAAACACGATTGATCTGGGCTTGATCATTGCCATGCAGATTGTCTCAGCCTCAATGATTGCCGATCTAGTCGAACAGTCGGAGCTTTCCACGGGCCGGCGAAGCGAGGGGGTGTTTTTCTCGACACTGACCTTTATAAGAAAAAACCAACCAGGGCATTGGCGTCTTTATCGCGGGGGTCGTCCTGGCGGCGGTGCAGTTTCCTGAAGGTGCGAGCCCTGCGGAGGTTAACGCCGCCACCACCTGGAATCTTGGCGCGGTTCTAGTGCCACTCCAATGGTCGCTTTGGGCATTAATGCTTTGGGCGCTAGCGTATTATCGGTTGAATAAAAGTGAGCACGAGGCCAATCTGGCCAAGCTCGGGCGACAGTAATACCGGAGCGCGTTTTTTTTTAGCGGAGCCCCGCATTAATTCGAATCCAGAAATCGTGACCCAGGACCAAAGCTCGTTTTCATCCATCGAATTCAGCGCTCGTCGTGCCGTACCCAGCTGATCGTGAAGCTCCTCGCTGTCCGCGCTGGATATACAGCAATCCCGTGAGAATCTTGCCTTCCCGGGTGTAATGGCTCGTGGCCTCTAGCGCCGCATGACGATCTTCAATATCGTAGTCGTTATCCTGTTTGTATAGCCGGACGACCGAGCCGTCGTGCAATACAAACCTCAAAGGTCGTATCCGGAGTCATACGTCGCTGTAATTCTCTTCCCTTCATCGGCACGAAATCCACCGGCATCGCATCATTGGACCTTGCGCACATGCCTCATAACTCTTGGTGGATTCGCCATGATTGTTGAACGTGACGCAGGGCGAGATGACATCAGCAAGCAAAGCCGCGGTGACTAATGGCAGCCTTGATCAACGGCACAAGCTGCTGCTTGTCGCCTGAAAAACTTCGACCGACAAAGGTAGCGCCTATTTCGATCGCCAACCTCGCAAGGTCAATGGGGGAATACAAGTTGATATCACCCTTCTTGTTTTTTGCGCCCGTATCCATAGTGGCAGAATCCTGCCCCTTCGTAAGACCGTAACAGCCGTTGTTCTCCACAATATAGGTCATGTTTAGATTTCGTCTGACGACATGCGCGAACTGTCCAAGGCCAATGGATGCGGTATCACCGTCACCCGAGATGCCAATATACGTGAGCTCCCGATTGGCCAGATTTGCGCCCGTTGCGACCGACGGCATGCGGCCATGAACACTGTTAAAACTGTGTGATCCCGATCAAAAATACGCGGGGGTTTTTGAGGAGCAGCCGATGCCAGAAAGCTTTGCGACTTTGTGCGGTTCGATATTGAGCTCAAAACAGGCGTCAATAATAGCCGCACTGATGGAGTCATGGCCACAACCCGCACATAACGTGGATAACCCACCTTCGTACTCAGCACGGCTTCGGCCTAATTCATTAACTGGCGCATCGGGATGCCTGAATGCTGGCTTAACATAGGTCACGCCGTAGCCTCCTCTTTCGGTGCTCGTCGCACCAAGGGTGTGACGTTGCCGTGGGTAATATAGTTTCTAATCATCCCTGCAATTTTCCTCGCAGTGACAGGCAGGCCGTCGTATTCGAGAATGGGAATGAGCTTCTCGTTAGCGGGGACGCTCGTCTCGTTGAGCAACAACCGGCGCATTTGCCCATCACGATTTTGTTCAATAACAAAAATGCGGTCATGTTCTCTCAAAAACTGCTCGACATCGGCGTTAAAGGGAAACGCCCGAATACGCATCGTATCCAGCTCGATCCCCTCTTTTTCAAGAATCTCAATCGCCTCATACGCTGGCGAAGCCGTGGTCCCAAAAACAAACGGCGCCATAGCGTGTTTCTAGGTCGGATTGCTTTATTTTCGGCTCAGGGACAACCGCCTTTGCCGATTCAAATTTTCTGAGCAATCGATCCATATTGCGCACATATTCAGCGCCATCCTCTGTATAGGCGGCGTACTCATCCCGTGACGATCCCCGAGTGAAGTAAGCGCCTTTGTCCGGATGCACGCCGGGATAAGTCCGGTAAGGTATGCCGTCACCATCGACATCCTTATAACGACCAAAGCGCTCTTCCATCGCATCCAGATCATCTGCGCTAAGCACTTTCCCCGGTCGTAGCGATAATTATCATCAAACTCGAGGGGCGGCGACATCCACTCGTTCATACCGAGATCGAGATCGCTCATGATGAGGATGGGTGTCTGCAAGCGCTCGGCCAGATCAAACGCCTCCACCGTCATACTAAAACACTCGGCAGGTGTGGCTGGAAATAACAGCACGTGCTTAGTATCGCCGTGAGAGGCATAGGCAGCCATGAGTACATCCGACTGCTGGGTCCTTGTTGGCATACCGGTCGACGGGCCCGCTCGCTGCACATCAATAAGAACCGTCGGAATTTCAGCAAAGTAAGCAAGGCCCAAGAATTCGCTCATCAGCGACATGCCTGGGCCGCTGGTAGCGGTGAAGGCTCTAGCGCCATTCCAGTTCGCACCAATTACCATACCCAGCGCCGACAGCTCGTCTTCCGCCTGAATAATGGCGTAGTTTTTCTTCCCAGTGCCCGGATCAATACGCAAACGGCGGCAGTACTTATCAAATGCATCAACCACCGATGTAGAGGGGCGTAATGGGATACCAAGCCGCCACGGTGGCGCCGGCATACACCGCGCCCAATGCGGCCGCCGTGTTGCCGTCCATTAAAATATTGTCAAAATCTTCGATATGTTTGGCCACTTTGTGACCGCGCTCAAGGTGAATCCCGATGGGGCAGTCGAAATTCTTGCTGGCGTACTGATGCCCCAACTCCAGAGCATAAATATTGGGGGTAATCAGCTTCTCCTTGCCCTTGAACTGATCGGCGACCAGATCTTTGAGAACGGCAAAATCAATATTGAGGAGCGCTGATAGAGCGCCAACATAAATCACGTTTTTAAACAGCAGGCGCTGACGGGCATCGGTATATTCCCGCAAACAAATTTCAGTCAGGGGTATTCCAATGTAATGGATATCCTGTCGAACCAAGCGCAGATCGAGCGGTTTAGTCGAGTCGTAGATAAAATACCCACCAGGATCTACTTCAGCGACGTCACGCTTCATGCTTTGCGGGTTGACGCACACCATGATATCGATGCCACCGCGCCGCCCCAGATAGCCGTCCTGACTCACCCGCACTTCATACCACGTTGGCATCCCCTGAATGTTCGAGGGAAATATGTTGCGCGGACTGACTGGGATACCCATGCGGAAGATCGCCTTGGCAAACATGCCATTGGCACTGGCTGAGCCGGTGCCATTTACATTGGCAAACTTTATGACGAAGTCGTTAATGGACTGCTTTGCTTGCATGATGTCCCAGCCTTGGTAACGCTGTATAAAAATCGTTGCATATCCCATGCGCCCGTCGGACAACGTTCAGCACATAATCCGCAGTGCAGGCAAACATTTTCGTCTTTCACCATGACCCGTTTGGTCTGGTCCAGCGCATCTGATACATAGAGATCCTGTTCGGCATTGGTGGCAGGCCGTCTCAAGCTGGCACGCAACGCCGGCTCGTCAGCGTTAGTGATGAAGTTGATACAGTCAGTGGGGCAAATATCCACGCATCCGTCGCACTCGATACACTTCGAGGTCGAGAACACTGTTTGTACATCGCAATTCAAACAGCGCTCGGCTTCAAAATAAGCAACGTCTTTGCTGAAGCCCAGCTCTACCTCAAGTTTACGATCCCGCAGCGCTTTGTCTTTGCTGACATGTGGCACTGCAAAGCGATCATCTGGCGATACCTCACTGTCATAACTCCACTCATGCATGCCCATTTTTTGACTGACCAAATTGACGCCAGGTGCGGGCCTATTGGTTACGCTTTCTCCCCGTAAAAACAGGTCAATCGACACCGCAGCCTGGTGACCATGAGCAACCGCGGTAATGATGTTCTCCGGGCCGAATGCCGCATCGCCACCAAAGAAGACGTAGGGCAATGTGCTCTGGAAGGTTGTTTTATCAACCACTGGCATGTCCCATTTACCAAAATCGATACCCAAGTCACGCTCAATCCACGGAAATGCATTGTCCTGACCAATGGCAATGATGACCTCGTCCGCCTCAAAAAATACTTCTTCGCCGGTGGGGACAAGACTGCGATTACCCGCTTCGTCGTAGACAACATCAACAACCGTAAACGTCATGCCTTTGAGCTGGCCGTTTTCATGAACAAATTCTTTGGGGACATGGTTATTGATGATCGGAATATCTTCGGCAACGGCATCCTCAATTTCCCACGGCGACGCTTTCATGCGCGCGAATTCCGATCGGACCACGACCCGAACATCCTCGCCACCTAGTCGCCGCGCGGTTCGGCAGCAATCCATGGCAGTATTGCCGCCACCCAAAACCAGCACACGCTTACCAATCTTCGATACATGATCGAAGGCTACAGACGCTAGCCAATCAATTCCAACATGAATGGAGGTGGCGCATTCCTCGCGCCCGGGAATATCTAAGTTGCTTCCCCTAGGCGCTCCTGTGCCGATAAAAATGCCGTGATAGCCCTTATCAACGACACTCTTAAGACTATCTACATAAGTCTCGAAGTGCTGGTGGATCCCCATATCGAGAATAAAATTAACCTCCTCGTTCAGCACCTCTGGGGGCAAACGGAAAGCGGGGATTTGGCTGCGCATAAAGCCGCCCGCAAGCGCTTGGTCATCGTAGAGGTCGATTTGATACCCGAGTGGCGCAAGGTCCCGCGCCACGGTCAAAGAGGCCGGGCCACCACCAATCAGCGCTATTCGCTTGCCATTCTTGGCCTTGGGCGGCATCTTTGGCAGACGGCCGCTGACGTCGAGTCTTTGTTGTCGGCCGCCACCCGCTTCAGACCGACAGATCGCCACGGGCTCCTCGTCGACTCTCCCGCGCCGGCAGGCGGGTTCACAGGGACGATCACAGGTCCTACCCAGAATTCCGGGAAAGACGTTTGACTCCCAGTTCACCATATAGGCTTCGGTGTATTTTTCGGCGGCGATTAGGCGAATGTATTCTGGTACCGGCGTATGTGCCGGGCAGGCATACTGGCAGTCCACCACCTTGTGGAAGTACTCAGGGTGCGACGTGTCGGTTGGTTTCACAGTATTTCTTCTTGTTGTATCCCCCAGAGCTAAACCTACACCCCCTTGGCCAGAAATAAAAGTGATTCCTAAGGCCAAACACCTTTCCAGGAATCATTTATAGCCCGTTTGGATATTCAGCCTAACGTGTTCATTTCGCCTCGGGAAGGTTAGTGATCCAGAGCACCTGATAAGGACCGAGCAGGGTTTCGGAGGACACATCGGAAAGTCGCTGACCAGTCACTAGATCATGCCAGTCGTCCGTCAAAATGAGATTGAGCTCCGACAGCAGTAGGGACTGTGGCTGGCAGGAAATGTTGTACACGCAAAAAATACTTTGGCGTCGATCAGGGCTTTGCCGCCAGAACCCAAACAGCTCTGGCTTCAGACGCAGGGTAAACTGTGTCGCATTGGGGTGAAACGCGGGCTGGCGCTGGCGAAGCCCAATCAACGCCGACAGCTGATCGAGCACCATTGACTGTTCCGATTGACAATCTCCGAGCCTGCTCGCCAAATGGTTAAGGTCCCACTGGTGGCGGTTAATCGATCTATTTCGTCCGGTGTGCTTAACGCGCTCATGGTCATTTCGAGTACCCAATAAGGAATGAATATAGAACGCCGGAATACCCTCAAGTCCGAGCATGACAGCGTGCGCGCATAAAAAACGCTCGAGACCGTGTTCATCGGCACCGGCATAAGTGCCACCAAGCGCATCCCTCAGGGCGATATTTATTTCGTAGGGCTTTCTGTCCCCCATCAGCGTTTCCCGATAGGACACAAGACCGCCAAAAGACTCCATGGTGTGAATAAGCCGGTCTATTTCAGCCTCCGTCAACAAACCCTCAGCGGGTCGCAATCCGATACCATCATGAGAAGCAATAAAATTGAAATAGGTCGTGCCATCCTGTGCCGGCGGCATACTCATCATCCACTGGCTCAAATATCGGCTGTTGCCCGACAGTAAGCAGTCGAGCAACAGGGGCGGCAGCGAAAAGTTATAAACCGCATGCGCCTCATTGGCATTGCCAAAGTAAGACAGATTTTCTCGATTGGGCAAATTTGTTTCTGTTATCAGCACGGCCTGGGGTTCTGCACACTCCACCAAAGTGCGGAGCAACCGAACTATGGCATGGGTTTGCGGCTGATTGACGCAGGTCGTTCCCGAGGCTTTCCAAATAAAAGCGACGGCGTCGAGTCGAAACAAGCGAACACCTGCATCCAGCTGCTGTCTGATGATGCGGAGGAACTCCTCAAGAACAGCCGGATTACGAAAATCGAAGTCGACCTGATCAGCGCTGAAGGTACACCAAACCAATCGCTGACCATTGACGGTATCAATCGGCATAAGGAGCGGGCTGGTTCTCGGTCTGACAACCGAACTGGTATCAAAATCAGATTCCGGCACATAAAAATAATGGGCGCCGGGATCGCATCCTTGGCGAAAATTCTCAAACCAAGCCGAACGACTCGAGCAGTGGTTGAGAACGACATCTGCCATCACCCGATAGCTTTCACTCAAGGCGGTGATGTCACCCCAATCACCCAAGCGATTCGTTTACGCTGGAGTAATCCATCACAGCAAAACCGTCATCCGACGTCCACGGGTGGAAAGGCAGGACATGCACCCACGTGATTATCGAGGTGAAGTACCGCGCAATCACTTCCCCTAGAACTTGAAGTGGGGCAGTACCCTCGGTGACCACTGAATCACCATAGGTAATGAGTGCGATGTCTTCAGAAGACCAAAGATTACGATGCGCAGGAGGGGGCACATGATTCGCTGGCAAGCGCATGGTCTCCAAAAACTGACCAAGCCAGCGCTGTTGCTCATGCTCGGTCAGAAGGCATCCGCCGTAGACCGTCGCCAGCTGCTCCCGACAGCCGCTCGAGACAGCGCTCGACTGATCATGCGCTCATACGGGCGACTTTCGGCAACTCACAGCGCGGCAGAAACTGCCTCGATGGTCGGCCTCTACCGCTTGGCGATCAGATTCGTCAAGAGATGTCGGGCATGGCGCTGACCACCCGGTTCCAGGTGGGGATAAACGGCGCCTCCGATGGGTCGCTCCAAAAACTGCTCTACCCGCCTCCATGAATATTCTCCGCGAACAGCTCGATCGGCCTCTTCTTCTCTGATGGATGTCATAACTCGAGGCCATTCATCATGGCGTCGTCGCGATGAGGCCTCGACCAGATCGAGCGCCATCCGATAGTAGGTCGCCTTTATCGTCCGGAATGTTTCCTGACTGAATACACGGTGCCCTGAATCGCCAGCTTGCGGATAAATGCGAACGTCGCGATATCCAGTCGACATGCGCGACAAGCCCGCCGTGGCGTCGTCCAGAGACAAGGTCCTGGTGCTTGTGGTCATAGTTATCGTGCAATGTCGACCTGGCAAATCTGCCGGTTGTTACTGTTGCTGCGGTACACCTCCGAGACCACCCCGATCTCTAAGACCCCAGTCCGTGGGGATTCGCAGAGTCACCGTTTAGCAGGCGTCTCGACGGAACGCAAACTCGCCCGCGAGGATATAACGGTAACTGTCGAGGTAAGCGAGGTAGGGCGACTCCCCGACGACTGCGTTTCATCGCTCGAATCATGGGCGTTACCAGCAGTCTGACACACCCGGCCGTTGATTTTGTTCTCAGCGATACGCGCGGGTAGTAGCCCTTGCAGAACTCGTAGCCGAAGAGTGGGTTTGCGCGACCGGATAAACCAGCCGCGCCAGCAAGCTGCGCTCGTAGGTCAGAATGTCGCAGTCGTGCAGCGCGATCGCGTCCGCCCGACCCGTGGCCAATGCGCATACCCCATGCAGTACCAGACGTTGCGCCCCTTGCCCAGCTCTTGCGGCGCCAGCCCCGCCTCCCGCAGCCGCTGCATCAATCGCGCTGTCAGCCGCGGCCCGTCGTTCCACAGTACCCGATGGTGCTGCGGCAGACCGGCCAAAGAATGCGAGCGCCTGCTGGTACTCGGCCTCGAGTCGCCCGATCGAGCCCGATCACCACCTGGCTCAGATAGGGTACCGATTTCTGTAGCTCCCGAATAATGGTGGGGAGCGCATCGGTGGCCAATTCAGAGTAAAGGGATGGCAGGATCAGCCCGATCGGCCGTTTCTGGGAAAAGCCAACAAGTGCCTCTTCATAGCTCTCAGTGGAACGGTCACCAAGATTGTGCAGCGTGGTAATGGTGCCATTCTGAAAAAAGTCGCTCATGCCAGGGCCTCCTCACCAAGCAGGGTGCGCAAAATCGCCTGAACTCCTTCGGTCCACCCCTCTGGCCCGCAGCGATGGCTAAAGTAAATATTGTGCTTGCGCTCGAGCGAGGGGAACGCGTGGACCGGTGAGCGGATAAGCAGGGCGTGATCTGTGGCCTCGAGTAAAGCGCGATCATTGTCAGCGTCACCGATCCCTATGCTAACCAAGTCTCCGCCCAAATAATGGCCAATGGCGAGCTGCAGCCAAGCCATAGCATCCGCTTTCGTGTTGGGGCCCATAAGATGCACAAAGCGACCACCCCGAACACACTGAAGTCCGCTTTGCGTGACTACAGCTGTAAACTGAGAGTACTCGGCGTCACTGCCGCGCCAGACTAGGGTCTCGGTAAAGTCTCTCCGCTGCGCGCGCGCCGCCGCACGCGCATCCAACTGCGTCAGTGACATCACGTCCTCAACCGAAAGATCCACCAGCGGTTGATAGCAACGCTGCCAATCACCTGAAAGCGAATCCAACACCGCGCGCAATGCCGCTCGTGGGTAACCCAAGGAGTGGGACCAATAAGCGCCGATCCGGCCGCTATTGGTCGGCATGGGAATAGGCCAGTTTGTGGGTACACAAATCAGGGCCCCGTTCTCGGCGATAAAGGGTCCCGACAACTGCAAGGTCTTGCACAGCGGCACCAGTTCGGCGGCGGTTTTGCTAGTGCAGGGAATTACCGGGGTACCCAATTGCTCGAGTTGCCGCAGTAGCGGCAGGGCCTCGGTTGCCTCATAGGTGTAGTGATCAAGTAGCGATCCATCAAGATCGGTGTAAATAACTGGACGTTTCATTGGCTCCCCCGCCATATCCCGTCAATAGAGCGATCGGCGTTCAACAACCAGACCCGATCGGCCAAGGCGGGCAACACCTTTAATCCATGCTCGGTCAAACGCTGAAAGTACTGAACAAACTGTGCAATCTGCTGGCGATCCATGATGGCGTGACCGCTGGACTGGCCCGCTGACGCTCGCCGGGCAGCAAGATGCTCCTCCTGCTCGAACCGCCATCGCGCAACGGCATCGAAATCAGGTGCCTGCAAGACAAACAGCAAATCGAGACGATCAAAGACCGATTGGTAGTCCTGCAACCGGTGATTAACCTGGGTTCGCCATGATCCATCCGGATCAAGGCGCTGCTCGAGGTCGTTACAGGGCGCTGACAGTTCGCCCTCGGACTGCGGGGGTATACCGATACACCAGCCCTCCAGGAACACAATATCAACCGGCGCACCAAAATGGTGCCAGCGGTCTTCCCCGGTGCGATCATCCTCTGCCTTATCGAACTTCGGCGTGATGACAGTGCCTGATCCCGCCAACAGCTCATCAATAGCGCGCTGTAACCAGTCTAGGTCGTGGGTGCCCGGGACGCCGCGGGTTGTAAAAAGGGCATGAACGTCACGGCCGAGAGCCGCTCTCGACTCCCGCCCCAGATAGAAATCATCAAGGGAAAGCTGAGCGACCCGAAGCCCCTTTTCCTGGCTGAGCAGAGTCGTCAGCAAATCCGCCAAGGTAGACTTACCCGAGCCCTGACAACCCGAGATGCCCACCAACAGGGGGCGGTCGAGCTGCTGAAACCGTGCCGCTATGAGGGCCGTCGCATCGACATACCACACCATAGCAGTATCGACGAAGCCCTCGGGAATACCTCGGGCTACAGCAAAATCCGCAATTAACCTCGTTGTATCTGGGCTCACAGACCGATTCCCTGTTGCTGACGTCGAGTTTGCACCTGCGGCAACACCCCTTATGCTGTTGGCTGACTGCGACTATCCTGCAGCGATTTCATTATTAGGAGCAATATTCATGCCTACTTTTTGGTTTTCTCTCGTTTTTGCCGTGGCGTTGCCATGCTAAGACGCGCCTTTGAGTCCCTTTTTAGGCCCGAACAAGCGGACAATGTCGGTCTATCCCATGAGCTCGCCGCCGCCGCGCTATTAATTGAGGTGGCCAGAGCTGATTTCGAAATCACGTCCGATGAGCAATCCCGATTGCTTCAGGTATTGTCTACAACCTTCAGTCTAGCCCCTGAGGAGCTAGCGGCGCTCAGTGAAGATGCCACCCACCAGGTTGAGCAAGCGGTATCGCTCCACGACTTTACCCGGGTAATTAATCAGGCCTACACGCCGGAGGAAAAAAGTGGCTTGGTTGGTCTGATGTGGCAGATCGCCATCGCCGACGGCGAGATCAGCAAATACGAAGATCATTTGATTCGGCGGGTTGCGGATCTTATCTACGTCCCTCATCACGAGTTTATTCGCCTGAAACATCAAGCGATGGAGCAGCAGCCATCGCCGCAGACGTGAAGCAAGCGCCCATCCCTTTCAGGGAATTTCATACCGTCCGCCAGCCGTGACAGCTCGCGCGTTGTGGCGTAGTGTTAAAGCAAACCTAGATAAGGCCAAAGAGTCAGGGAGAGTGTCGTGAGCAAGCTTTACACCACCGCAGGCAGAGGATGCCTTTACAACGACGTTACAGAGACCATCGGGGATACACCCTGTGTTCGTCTCCATCGCATTGCCCCCGATCATGTCAGCCTCTACGTCAAGGTTGAATCTTTCAATCCGTTGAGCTCGATCAAGGACCGCCTCGCGCTTAATATTATCGAGGCGGCAGAGCGCGAGGGCAGGCTGTCGCCGGGGCAAACCGTAGTTGAAGCGACCTCTGGCAACACCGGTATTGGCCTTGCCATGGTTTGTGCTGCCAAGGGATACCCGTTAGTCATTACGATGGCCGACAGCTTTTCCATTGAACGTCGACGCCTCATGCGATTTTTAGGCGCCAAAGTGGTCCTGACCCCTCGCGCCGAAAAAGGCATAGGGATGTATCGCAAGGCACAGGCGCTTGCGGAGAAAAACGGCTGGTTTTTTGCGCGACAGTTTGAATCCTCGGCAAATGCGGACATTCACGAAAGCACCACAGGGCAGGAAATCGTTGCCGATTTTGCTGATATCGGCCTCGACTATTGGGTTACGGGCTACGGCACCGGCGGCACCGTGTCGGGGGTGGCGCGGGTTCTTCGTCGGGAGCTGCCTGAGTGCAAAATTATTTTGTCCGAGCCCCACAATGCAAGACTGGTCGGGTCAGGCGAAGCCCAGGCACGCAACGCTGACGACTCACCCGCGAGCAGTCACCCCGCATGGGAACCCCATGTTATTCAGGGTTGGACGCCAGACTTCATTCCCAAGGTATTGCAGGAAAGCATCGACAACAATGGCTTTGATCAGGTTTTACCCGTCGATGGCAACCTCGGCATGCAGTGGGCGGCTCGCTTGGCAGCGGAAGAGGGAATACTCACTGGCGTTTCCGGTGGCTCTACACTCGCCACGGCTATCGAAGTGGCAGAGAGCGCGCCCGCGGGATCGGTTATCCTCGCCATGCTTCCCGATACCGGCGAGCGCTACCTGTCCACGCCGCTTTTCGAGACTATCCCAGCTGAGATGAGCGACGAGGAGCAAGCTCTAGCGGATAGCGTGTGAACCTCTTGAAGGTGGAGTAACCCAGATCCACCGCACTGTGTAAATCTCCGCCCCCTTCCTCAGGTCTCGGGGGCGTCAGCTAATGCGTTAAGGGCGTCGCCTGTCAGGCGATATCCTATCCACTCCGACTGCGGCTTGGCCCCCATCGACTCATAAAAATCGATCGCCGGCTGATTCCAATCCAACACGCTCCACTCGAAACGACCACAGCCCTCGGCCACAGCAATTCGTGCAAGGTGCTGCAGTAACGCTTTACCCGCGCCCTTTCCCCGGTGTTCAGGCGTGACGTAAAGATCCTCGAGATAAAGGCCGTGCCGACCAAGCCAGGTAGAAAAATTATAGAAATACAGAGCGAACCCTATCGGTGTTTGGCCCTCTCGACACATGACTGCAAAGGCCCGCGGGGATTCACCGAACAATACGCGATGAAAGTCCTGCTCGGTGGCAAGGACCGCATCGGGCTCGCGCTCATAGATCGCAAGCTCTGTCACGAAAGCGTGTATTTGCGGAACGTCTTCGGGCCGCGCCGATGCAATATCAATAGCCATTTGCTCTCCACTTCATGCCACGCGAGGCTTTGCTTGAGAATTTCCCGTTACACGCCATTGTAGGCACGCCATTTTTCAAAGATTCTCTGCCAAGCCTAGAAGATTGCGCGTCACGTCACAACGGACGAAGGTCCGCTGTGTTTTGATAGTGAGCATGAGTGTATGCACTACTCCAGAGCCTAGCTCTATGCCTATAAACCCGCCAAGAGGAATAATGAAATGACTAAATCCATCTCTTTAATCGCAAGCCTGCTGCTGTGCGTCAGCGCTTCACTCACATCGGCGGCTGATGCCGACACTCCCGTTGTCTCGGTAGTAAACGTACAAGCCGACAATCCGAATGCGTACGTTGACTTGGTGAGCAAGAATCCGCAAGTGTTTTCAAGCTTAGGAGCACAGGCCGGTGGCACCTGTATGACATTGAGTGGTCACCGCTACCCCGGCCAAGCCTTTGCCTGGAGCATCTTCGAAAACGCCAGCGCGGCGTTTAAAGGAGCACAGCAATTTGCAACTCGACCACGGAGTGAGGAGCTCAACGCGGTCAGCAGTGTGGTTTCTACCGAGTTCTACGCTATCTTGAAACCGTTCACTCTGCCCTCAGGCTTTGAACGCCGCTACCAAATAGTCGTCAACGATGTAGCAGGCTACATCGTAGCGGCAACAGCTCTTGAAAAAGTTATGCAAGAGAACGGTCACAAGGTCGAAGTCGGCATTTTCGCGCCTCTGGGGAACGGACATCAAAAAGCAAACATGCTCGATGTGAGAATTTTTGCGGTGACTCCCGAGGTCGCCGGGATGATGGTGAACGACTTTCTTCAGCAGGCGCCCTGGGCGATGGAGCCCTATGCCAAAATGCTGGCAACCATTGAATCCCTGGAGCTCGATACCTTTGAGAGCTGCGCGCAGCACTACACAGCAGATTAAGGGATAGACCCCCGTCACATTGACCCTCTTTTTGCTGAACTGACAACCCTGCCTGCGGCTTTTGCGGGCAGTTTGTCAGGCGGCGCTCTCCCTTCGTTCTGCTCGACCCTCACTTTCGCTATCTGCAGGCCTTTACTGGTCTAGCGCGGGAACCGGTTTCTCTCTTATATTGAAAGCCCTTGCGCTTGCCGGAGTAGCTCAGCATGCCCACCCATCGATCTACGGCGGTTTTTTTTCATTCTCACTTTTTTGTTGTACTGCTTTTTGTGGGCTGGCTGGTGTCGCCGGCAGCAAGCGCCGCTGACCGTGCGCGCGATCTTGGGATCCCTTTTGCTGGCCTACCAGGCCCACAAAATGCCATCACCGACGTCACAGGCATTGAGGTAGGCCATACGACACTCATTGCTGGAGGCGGGGCGCTCGAGCGCGGTGTTGGACCCATTCGCACCGGGGTCACCGTGGTTCACCCGCGGGGCAAAAACAGTACTCAAGGCGTTTTTAGCGGCTGGTTTACCCTAAACGCATCGGGGGAAATGACGGGCACGACCTGGCTTACCGAGCGCGGTTTGATTGAGGGTCCAATAGCCATCACCAACACCCACAGTGTCGGCATAGTGAGGGACAGCCTTGTCGCGTGGATGGTCGACAAGGGGTGGACCGCCGATTGGCACGCGCCCGTGGTTGCGGAAACCTATGACGGCGCGCTCAACGATATTAATGGTCAGCATGTGAAGTCCGAGCATGTCCGGACTGCCCTTTTAGATGCCGCTGGTGGCAGGGTTCTGGAGGGCGCGGTCGGTGGCGGCACCGGCATGGTTTGCAACGGCTTCAAAGGCGGCATTGGCACCGCCTCCAGAGTTCTCGACATTGAAGGTCAGTCCTTTACCGTTGGCGTGTTGGTACAGTGCAATTACAACTGGGATGGCGCAGACCTGCGACTGGGCTCAAGGGCAGTCGCCGACCAGCTTCCCGTTGGTGAGCACTGCCACGTCGATACCCAGCTCACTCGCACTCTCCCCTGGTATCCCTATTGCGAGGCCAACAATGTAACGCTGAACGACCGCACACGAGATGGGTCTATTATCGTCGTCATGGCAACGGACGCCCCACTGCTTCCCCATCAACTTACCCGGCTAGCAAAGCGTCCTTCGTTGGCGCTCGGGCGATTGGGGGCGATCAGCACGCCTGGGTCAGGCGATATTTTCGTGGCCTTTTCCACAGCCAATCCAGCAGCCATGGATGAGAATGTGTTCAGCACGGCAACCGTATTTCCCAACTATGCACTGGGCGACATTTTTAGGGCCGGCATCGATGCCACGGAAGAAGCCATCGTCAACGCCATGGTCGCGGCGGACACCATGATTGGGATCGACGGCCTCCGCGTTAAAGCATTACCCCATGAGGAAGTCCGGGAGCTGTTTGCACCGAAGGAGGCTGAGCAATAGTCCCCCCACGCAAAAACCCTGGGAGATTTCAAGTCAGACGATAGCGATAAAGCGCCTGATAATGCTCTTGCATGCTGTTCGCTAGCTCAATCGCGCTTTCATCCTCAAGCTCGCAACTAACCGTAGGCTTACTAAAGCCCGTTGAGGTCTCAACGGCATGATACCAATGGCTGGCCCATACTCCGTCACTGTCTCTCAATCCCGCGGGCCATGCGGTCATTGCGGGGACTTCAACTGGCACATCCAGCGCCTCACACAGCTTACTCATCATAGAGGCGGGGTTTGCTAGCACCTCACCGGCATCAACCACCGGCGGCCGCTTTCCTGTGATCGCGGTAATTTCTTCAAACAAAGCTCGCTGTCGTGTTATGCCGATGTCCTCTTCACTCACGGCGTTCCGCTTTTTCAAATATGACGCGATTACGGACCCAGGAGAGCGAATAAGAAACGCATGGCGACAGGAGGCTGCCCACCCAAGATCGCACCCAAACGGCATGTGGTGTGTCATGTGCTTTTCATATTGCAGGGGGGTCTCTGCCGCGCGCTCGAGCTGGGCGATGACCTCTCTACGTTGGGTGGGCTGACTCGCCAGCACCTGCTCGCGGCAGGGGTGATCCGCACCACTTTCAGCCAAGTAGCAGGCATAGAAAGGCTCATCGATCACCGTGCAGTCAGGGCGATTTTCCCAAGCGCGCATCATCGCCGTCGATATATTGCGCGGACCTGACCACATGGCGATACGTATCGTCATCGAGCGCTAATACTCCACTTATTCACATTCCCGGGCAATAAGATGGCGATACAGCTCCTGAAGCCTGTCTACCATTGGCCCGCGCTCTCCAGAGCCAATGATGCGGCCATCGATATCAACAACCGGTGTCAGGCCCGCAAATGTCCCAGTGACAAATGCTTCATCGGCGCTGTAGCTTTGCATCACGGAGAAGTTTTTTTCAAAGACAGGGATGTCATTGGCTTTACAAAGATTGATCACGTTGCGTCTTGTGATGCCATCGAGACAATAGTCGCCGCTTGATGTCCATACCTCCCCTTCACGCACAATAAAAAAATGGGTCGAATTGCAGGTTGCCACATGACCATGGGGATCGAGCATTAGCGCCTCATCGTAGCCGGCTTTGGCGGCCTGAATACAGCCAAAGATACAGTTCAATTTGGAGTGGCTGTTGATACGAGGGTCCTGAACATCGGCGTAGCCCCGACGTACGTACACGGTATACAAACGAACGCCTCGGTCATTAAGTTCCGGATCAGCAGACTTGTACTCTGGAATGATGACAACGGTGGGCGGGCTTATTGTGACAGCCGGGTCTTGATAAGGAGTGGACTTCACGCCGCGACTCACCATCAAGCGGATATGCACATGATCCTCCATCTGATTAGCCTGCAAGGTGTCATACAGCCGTTGGGCCATCTCGTCCTGAGTCAGGCCGATATCGAGATCCAGCGCTTTCGCACCCTCCCATAGTCGCTTCAGGTGCCGGCCAAGAAAGGGGATTCTGCCACGATGTACCCGCAACCCTTCCCAGATTCCGTCACCGAGAATAAAGCCGCTGTCGAAGACCGACACAACCGCCTGAGCGCGGTGCACCAGCTCCCCATTGATATTAATCAGAATATCGTCGTTTCGTGAATCTTGTGTGTACGTGTGCGTGCTGTTGCCCATGATTACCTCGCTAAACCACCGTTCATGCTCCAAATCAGCATGATTCCAAGCCGTTGACGTCTCCGCAAGAACGGCATGTCAGATCAGACGTGTACGTTATACCCCGCCGCCGGTTAGCCGCCAGTCGCTCTTTAAGATGTTACTCAGTGAAGCGACCAAAGTGCCACGCTTGAAAACAGTCGAGATCCAGTCGGGTCAGTTATACACTCCCGCTTGCTTTTAAACCAAAAAAAGAAGGTAGCCATGACCACGCATTATCAGGAAGACCAGCGACTCGATCCTCGATGCGTTGCCGTACTGGAAAATCTCAGCAAGACCAGGTCTAAAAATTTCGACGTGACGTCCCGCGAGGCGTTGATCGAGATTACCTCCCGCCCAGAGGCCGTCGCCCGCGAAGAACAGACCTACGCTCTCATGGATCTGATGGACAACGAGCGTATCGCGAGCCGAGAAGGGCTACGGATTGAAACCCACGACATTCGCTCGTCGCCCGATGGCAATACCATCAAACTGCAGAGTTTCCGCCCGGATACAGATGAAACGTTACCCTGTGTCTATTACATGCACGGCGGCGGGATGATGACAGCATCCTGCTTTCGGGGTTGCTATCAAACCTGGGCACGGTTATTGGCCCATCACAACCTTTGCGTTGTCATGGTGGACTTTAGGAATGCCCTGCGCCCTTCCTCGGCACCCGAGGTCGCGCCCTTCCCCGCCGGACTCAACGATTGCGTGTCGGGTTTCCAGTGGCTGAAAGCCCATGCAGCGGCGCTCAATATTGACCCTGAATACATTGTTCTCTCGGGCGAAAGCGGCGGCGGCAACCTGAGCATCGCTACCACGATGAAGCTGATACAGGACGGACATCGGGATGCCGTTGCAGGGCTTTACGCCCTGTGTCCCTATATCTCGGGCGAATGGCCCAGAGATGAGCTCCCGTCCACGCACGAAAATGCGGGGTATTTCATTTCGGTGAACAACAATCACGGTGCGATGGCCTACGGCATCGAGCAGTTGGAGGCCAAAAACCCCCTCGCCTGGCCCTACTTCGCCTCGGCCGCCGACGTCGAACATTTTCCGCCAACAATGATCAGCGTTAATGAGTGCGACCCCTTGCGAGACGAGGGCATTGCCTTCTATCGAACGCTGATGGCTGCGGGAGTGCAAGCGCACTGCCGCCAAGTTATGGGCACCTTTCATGCGATTGAACTTTTTATCACCGTCTTTACGGATCACACCCGCATGACGGCTGCCGATATTGCGCGCTGGGTAGAGGAGTGCCGACCCGCCTAGCCAATTTGGGCAACACGCTCAGGTGTAAGGTCGCAAGGAAGTTTTTTTAGCCAAATAGAGCGGATGCTTAGGCTGACCCAGCGACGTTTTTCCCAGGCACATAGGGTCTGTTAAGTATCGCAGCACCCGCGATGCCCTGCCGTTAAAGGTGCCGTGATTGCCCCAAGCGACCACCGCGAGGTCGCTCTCTGCAAGAGACCGTCTGATCCAGAAATTGTTGCGGGGACCTACTGGATCGATCGACGCTTTCAGATCCTCCGGACGGGTCGCACGAAAGGCAAACAAGTTGCAGACAATCACACCCCCAAAACCCTCATCCTGAGCAAAAGAAATAACCCGCCGAATGGTGGGATCGTTGGTGTCAGCATCTGCTGTTGACGGATTTAAGCCTATAAAGGTACAACGCGACAGGGTGGGGTCCCAACAACGGCTGAGTTGGTACCGATACTGTCCGCAGCGTGAGAAATGAGCCGACCCTTTCATGGGCCAGAGCATAGCACCGGAGGCGCGCGATGAAGTCGATACTGCTCTTCGATGATCTTGATTCTGTTGGAACCTCTCCTTTTGACCAGTAAAGGTCTCGCGGAAATGTCTGACCCGGATCCCAAGCCTGCTGCGGCCAGTCATGTGATCTTGGTCACCATCGACGGACTGCGCTGGCAGGAAGTATTCAGCGGTGTCGATCCGCTGCTTCTGGCCCACAACAGCTATTCTCAGCAGCGCGTCCGACTGGAAGACGCCTATTGGCGCGAGGACCCGTCGGCACGGCGCCACGCCCTAATGCCCTTCCTATGGGAAACAATAGCCCAAGAAGGTGTTATCTATGGCAATCGAGCCCTGGGCAGTCGGGTCAATGTCAGTAACCAGCAGTGGTTCTCTTACCCCGGATATAACGAAATCCTCACCGGTGCCGCGGATCATGCGATCGTCAGCAACGCCAAAATCCCCAATCCTAATACCACGGTGCTCGAGTGGATCAACAATCAGCCCGGATTTTCGGGCCGCGTCGCAGCGTTTGCTTCCTGGGACGTGTTCCCCTTTATTATCAATGAAGCTCGCAGCGGCATCCCGGTGAATGCGGGTTTTGATACCGCCACACCGCCCAAGAGCGAGCGAGAAGCGTGGCTCAATACCTTGCAGCAGCAAACCCCCTCACCCTGGTCCTCGGTCCGTCTCGATGTCTTCACGCACCACTATGCGCTCGAGCACCTTCGCCGCGAGAAACCGCGGCTCATCTACATCGCCTACGGCGAAACCGACGATTTCGCGCATCACGCCGAATACCATCAATACCTGGATGCGGCGCATCGCACCGACGGGTTTATCAGAGACCTCTGGTTACAGGTGCAGGCAGACTCTGTTTACCGTGACAAAACAGCGCTCATTATTGTTACTGATCATGGCCGGGGTGCAGGCGGTCAGTGGACCGACCACGAAATCGGTATAGATGGCGCCGATGCAATCTGGATTGCGATGCTTGGGGCTGGCGTTCCTGCACTGGGCGAGGTCTCTGCAGATCAGCAACTCTGGCAGAACCAAATCGCCGCCACCGTTGCCGGTCTTTTAGGTGTAACGCCCGACCTGCCCCGGATGGGACCGTCAATTCTTGGTAATTAGTTGGAGCGTCAGCTTAAGCCCAGCACCTAGGGATCATCCGATCACCAGCTGACGCCGTGCTCTGCCAGTGTCGCCTCGAGGGGCGAGAGAAATTCACGATAGTTTTCCCACAGCGCCAGTGCATCGCGGTAAATTGGCTGTCGCACCTGCTCGGAGCTGGCTGTTCGGACCGCGCGATCTTTCTCGTGGTAACGTAGGCACGCCTCTTCAAAATCCAGCTTGGCGTGAGCGAGTAACTGCCTCACCTGCGTATCGAGATCTTCCACTACCGCCTCGTACTGGACCGTCAATAGACCTTCCGGGAAGACACTGTGCCAATGACCCATCAACCGGAGATAGTCGGCGTAATAGCGACCGATGTCCTCCTGTGAGTAGGTAAACTCCTGGCCACGGGCGAAAAGCTGTTTGAAATTCGCAAAGCACGCCGCCATCGGATGGCGTCGGGCATCGATAATCGTCGCGTTGGGAAGAATGGTTTTGATCAGGGCCACGTGTTGCCAATTATTGGGCAGCTTGTCGATAAAATGGGATTTTCCAGTTCGATAGCCCGCCGCGAGATCGAGGTATTGTTGGCCCCGCTGGCGCCGCTGTTCTGGCGTTAGCTGATGCAACACCGCCGGATACGGAGTGCGCTCTTCGCGGCCGCCCTCCGCCGCAATTTCATTCGCTATTCTTCCTATGAAAGGAAGCTCCGCAGTCGCCTCGACTTCCGAATGGCTGGCTAAATTTGCTCAAGCAAGGTTGAGCCTGCACGGGGAAGTCCCAGAATAAAAATAGGTTCCCGCGATGGATGCCCTCCGCCATCCAAAAGACTCGAGTCGCACTGCGCAATCAAGTTGTCCACACGCTCGCGCGTCTTGTCAGCATCATATGCACTGAACTGCCGTTTGATTGCATTACCCTCAGCGTATGCTCGAAAAGATTCATCAAATTCCTCACGATCCTCAAAGGCCTTCCCAAGCGCGAACGCCAGGTGAAACTTATTCTCACTCGGCTGCTGCAGTGCGCCAAATTGATCCCTCATCGCGGCGAGGCGCGTGTCGTCAAAGCGAAATGTCTTTAGATTGGCAAGACTCCAATAGGCCTCACCCGCCGCGGGATCAGGACTCAATCGCCCGCAGATAAATATCGATCGCCTCGACTCCTTTGCCGCCATAGCGCAGCGAGTGCCCGTAGCTTGTGAGAATCCGCTCACTTGTTGGAGCCCTTTCCAGCGCCCTGGCAAACTCCTCATGGGCCTCTTCAAATCGACCCGCCATCGATAGCGTTGTAGCAAATTGAACCTGGTGAGAAAGATTATCTGGCTGCTGCCGACGCAGGATTTCATTTTCTCTCACGCGTCCTCAAAACGCTGGAAGCGAGCGAGAGCTGTGACGTAATTTGCTCTGGCCACGTGAACCCGGGCGCAAGCTCAAGGCAGCGTTCCAGCAGAAGAATGGCCTCTGCCGCCAACCCCACCGCAAGACCAATTTCAGCCAATAATCTTATGGCGTCCACGTCATGAGGCCGCCGCTTAAGATACTCGCGACAAATGGCCTCCGCCACGCCAAGGCGACCTTGCCCCACAGACTCAATCGCCTTTTGCAGCAGAGGATCGAGCTTTTTATTCCGCATGCTCTGTCGATAGGCTTCAGCGGCAGCCACGTCGTTACCCTCAGCAGCGTGCACCTCATAAAGATCCCGCCAGGCAGCCACTAACTCGGGATTTAACCCGACCGTCCGCTCCAGCGATATCCTCGCCTCAGCCAAGCGTCCTAATCCCACAAGCGCCTGCCCTAGTTCATGGTGTACCAAATCGACCGAAGGATCTGCACGCAAGACGGCACGCAGCAAAGGTTCTGCCTTGTCATGCTCGCCGAGTCGGCGCAAAGCAAAGCCATGTAGCATCATCAGCCGCAGATCATCGGGCGCTTGCTTGAGTGCCTCTGCACAAAGATCACGCGCACGTGCGGGCTCCTGATTACGTAGTGCGTCTCGGGCTTGTTCAAACAGTAGTTCAGTAGATTGCATTACAGGCTCTTCAGGAATTGCGTCCGAGTAATTGACTGGATGGGAAGTGAGTATGGTAGGTGGACACTACCAAAGCAAAGGGCGTCTCGAGAGACGCCCTTTGTTGTTTTACCGGACTGGGTTAATCAGAATCGCTGCTGCCATCTCACGCCAAACGTACGGGGCTGGTTGATGGTTATACGCTCATCCCAGTTAACATCGTTAATCCAAACGTCTGCCCGTTCATCGGTCGCATTCTGAACATAGAACTCGGCTGTCCAGTTACTACGCTGCAGGCCGACAGCGGCGTTCACGACGTCATAGGCATCCTGCTTTTGTCGGAACCCACCAAACAGGTCATTATAAGAGTCACCCGTATACATGTAGGCCGCCTGGAGGAACCAATCGTTGTTAAAGGTATAGCGTGTGGACAGGTTCCATTTCACCTCGGGTACGCGTGGAAGCCGCGTGCCTGCGGCAGCATCGGGTTCAACGCTACTGGGATTCCGTCGGTAGTCTTCTGCCAGCGTCGAGTCGAGGAAGCTCGCGGCACCACTCAGCGTCCAGTTTTCGGTAATCAAGGACGTGAAGTCAAACTCCACACCATTACTCTCTGCGGTACCTACGTTGAAGGTAAGTGTGATAGGCGAGATAGAGGTGTCCAAACGAGATAGCTGGAAGTCATCCCACTCCTGCCAGAACGCCGCTGCGTTAAAGCGCAAACGTCCATCCAAAAGCTCTGACTTCACACCGAACTCATAGGCCGTCAAGATATCGGACTCAAAGCGCAACCAATGTTCACGCCGCCCTGACCACCCAGACCATCTGGAATTCGGGTCTCACAAAAGCGGTTCAGACCTCCGGGTCGATAACCTTCACCCCAGGTCGTGTACAGCAAAATATCGTCATTTACCTTCCACTCAAGACTCGCTCGATAGACCTCATCCTTACCTGAGGTAGTTCGGCCAACAGAGGCGCAGTTAGCACCATAGTTACTCTCAGGACGATCGCCCTGAGGCCCAAAACCGCCACAGGGCCACCAGATTGTGCCGAAAATCCGTCCAACGTACTGTCATAGTCAAACTGTCGGGCGCTACCGGTGATAGTCAGCTGATCAGTGATATCAAAGGACACTTCTCCGAAGAGCGAAGACTCGTCATAGTCTCTCTCAAAGTCGGTGGTCCAATAGATGTCAGGGGCATCAACCGCCGCCTGCGGCGTATCCGCTAAGCCCAGCACATGCCACTCCGCGTCAGCCGAATTTTCAACCTCAACGTTGTAATAACCCAGCATATATCTGAAACGCTTCTCGGGATCCGAGGCATAGCGGATTTCAAAGGTCGTACGGTCCTGTTCGTAGACAACGGTATACTGTTGCCGTGGATCCCCGCAGGTACCAAAGTAGCTGACATAGCAGTTGTAATAAGGCTCGACGTACCCTGAGGCTATATCCTGGTCACTGTAAAGCGAGTAATCGTTCCAGGTTTCTCCCTCACGGTTCAACACAGCGGCTGTTGCCATCAACGTACCGCCAAACAACTCGCCTTCAATTTTTCCAGAAAACTGGCTCCACTGGTCATCTGCCCACTCCGGCAAAAGCAGCATCACCTGCAGGTCACCTACGGTTGGGTCATGGTCCCACACGCCGGTTCGCTCCATGTCCTGAAGCATCGCGCTTGCAGTAAAGGTCCATGTATCACTGAGATCGACCCGCAATGCCGCCCGGCCACCATAAGTGGTCGCCTCGTTGAAGTTTTCTTCAACGACATCCTGGTTACCGACCGTCACGTCCGCAGCGATCGCGCGAAGCGGACTATCCGGGGCTAACCCTGCGCGAATGTTACTGCGACTGAAGGTGTGGCTGCCCGCCACGTTATCAATGTAACCGCCATCCCGCTTATAAAAACCCATCATGCGCAGGGCAGAGCGCTCACCCAAGGGGATATTCACAAAACCCTCGGCGCGGTAACTCATATCACCACTTTTAGGCTGACTGCCGTCAAGGCTGTAGCCCGCGGAGAATTCACCAATTTCAGGGGCGTTGGTAATAATCCGGATCGCTCCCGACTGGGCGTTAGCACCAAATGTCGTTCCCTGGGGACCCGCCAACACCTCAATACGGTTGATGTCGTAGATATGTGGGTTCAAGTAAGCGCCAACAAGCGTTACCGGCTGCTCATCAAGGTAAACGGCTACAGCTGGGTTAGCGCCCAGAAGACTCTCACCGCCACTGGAAATACCGCGGATATAAATATTACCTGTACTTGGGACCCAGCGAGATGAACCCAACATTGGGCAACATCATCAAGTAGTCTTCCATATCGGTAATGTTCAGATCAGTGAGCTGGGCTTCCCCGAGCACGCTGACAGACATCGGAACATCCTGAACGCTCTCGGCGCGACGAGTAGCGGTGACTACAACTTCCTCCAGAGCCTGAGCCTGGGTAGAGGCCACCCATCCGACAGAGCCGATAGCGCTGCAGGCGGTCGCCACCGCGATCGCCAAAGGTCGGGCTGCCGCTTGCGGCACAGGCATAAAACGTTGCTTTTTAGCTAATTTAGTCATGAGTGACGTTTCCCCCTTACTGGAAACTGCGGCTTTCGCTGAGAGCCTAGCCGGTTAGCACTTTACCGCCATGCCGAGGACAACAGGCGGCGCTTATAAATTATAGATACAGCCTCCCATTTTTACCCCGAGAGCACCCTTGAAAGCAACCATTTATCTCTCTTTCTACCTCAAAAAGCCCCCCCACAATCTCACCTCTGAGGTACTCCTGTGACACCAAGACAGATCTGTAGGCCAGGGTGCGCAAAATCCCGCCAATAAGGTGCATAATCGGAGCGCTCACGATCCGAGTTAACAGGTCGAATACACCATGTTTATTGAAGAGAGCCCTAAAAAAACACCCGTCGTTCACCACACCGATGTGCTAGTGGTCGGATCCGGGCCCGGCGGGCTCGCGGCGGCCATCGCAGCGGCGCGGACCGGAGTCGAGGTCACCCTATTGGAGCGCTATGGTTGCTTCGGGGGCAATATCACCGCGGTTGGGGTTGAGGGTTTCGCCTGGTATCGCCACGAAAAAACGGTCGATAGTGAAGGTCTCGGGGTGGAATTTGAGCAACGGGCGATCAGCGCGGGTGCCGCTGTGGAGGAGCCCCAATCAGACAGCCATGCGATAGACGGCGAGGCCTTCAAATGGGTGGCCGATAAGTTGGTGCTGGAAGCGGGCATCACGCCGATGCTCCACCGGCAGTTTGTGGCCCCCATCATGGAAGAGGACCACATTCGAGGGGTTATCGTCGAGAGTAAGGCGGGCCGGGAGGCCATCCTCGCCAAACGCGTCGTCGATGCCACCGGGGATGGCGACGTGGCCTTCCGTGCCGGGGCCCCAACCCACAAGCACCCCAAGGAAGAGATGATTGGTGCATCGGTCATGTTTTCTATGTCTGGCGTCAATAAATCCCGCTTTATCGAGCACGTCAAAGCAGACCCCCATACCTACGCCGACTGGGCCTATGGCCAGTGGACCATCGAAACAACGGGCAAAGAAGACGCGATGTTCTCACCCTTTCTTCGCAAACCCTTTGAGCAGGCCAGAGAAGCAGGATTAATCCCGAAAGAGCTCGATACCATTGCCGGCACCTGGGGGGCTGTTTATGACAGCGGGGATCTAACCTACCTCAATCTAGTCCATTTGCTGGGCTTTGACGGCACCGATCCCGACGACCTCACCCGGGGTGAAATGCAGGGGCGAGATCAAGCGATGATGGCCATCGAAGCACTCAAGCAATACACGCCAGGCTGCGAGGGGGCGAAGATTCGAAACTTTGGCATGACTCTTGGGATTCGGGATACGCGGAAAATCGATGCGGCATACAACATGACCGAGCACGATGTGCGTGAGCAAGGCCGTTTTCAAGACAGTATCGGGATTTTCCCCGAGTTCATCGATGGCTATGGCATTTTGATCCTGCCCACCACCGGTCGCTACTTTCAACTGCCTTACCGGACCCTATTACCCAAGGGCGTGCGCAATCTGATTTGTGCCGGCCGGATTACTGGCGGCGATCGGGTAAGCCATGCCGCCACCCGCAATATGATGTGCTGCACGGTCACCGGTCAGGGCGCCGGCGTCGCCGCCGCCCTGGCGGTAAAACAGGACTGCGCCTTCGAGGAGGTGTCAGTCGCGGCGCTGCAGCAAGCCCTACTCGCTCAAGGCGTCCGACTACATTAATCGCGCGCGAGGCGCGGCTTTAAGAGATCGACGTTGGCGGCAGCCGCGGAAACATAATTTTGGCTATACAAAAGAGAAATCAACGGATGAACAGCACAAACTCAAGGTCTTTACTTCTGCTATCTCAGCGGTTTCTTTGGAAGGCGGTTGCTACTGTTTTGCTGACGGTAGCTCCCTTTTTCGCCCTACCAACACATTCGAGTGAGCAGGCCTCTCCCGAAACAGTAGGGATGTCCAGTGAGAGCCTCAAGTCCATGGCCAGATTGGCTAATCGTCACATCGAGGCGGGACATATTACTGGTGGGGTCACGCTGGTAGCACGGCATGGCAAATTAATTCATCTAGAGGCCCACGGCCAGCGAGGAACAGATGATGCGCGACCCATGACCACAGATGCGCTCTTTCGCATTTTTTCCATGACCAAACCGATCACCACCGTGGCAGCGATGATGCTGTACGAGGAAGGTTACTTTCACCTCAACGATCCGGTGGCCAAGTATCTGCCGGAACTCGCAAATCTCGAGATATACCATCAGGGCGAATTAGTCCCAGTCGACCAACCCATCACCATCGAACACCTGATGACGCATACCGCCGGACTTACCTACGGCTGGGCCAGCGATCATCCGGTGGAACTGGCTTATCAGGAATCCGCCTTGCAATACAGTGAAAACCTCGATGCCTTCCTTACCAAACTGGGCAAGCTGCCCCTGCGTTTTACCCCGGGTGAGCGCTATCACTACAGTATTGCCACTGACGTACTGGGCGCTCTGGTCGAACGGTTAAGCGGAGAGACCCTGGAAGCGTTTTTGTCTACCCGACTGTTCCAACCCCTCGGCATGGACGATACTTTTTTCAATGTCCCAGAGGACAAACTCGATCGTGTTGTTCCTAACCATGGGTGGAACCCAGAAACCAACACCCTGGGGCCGCTACCTGCCAATTACCAGATGCCGATTCAGGGGGTCACCTTGTTCTTAGGGGGTGGCGGTCTGATCTCTAGCGCCAAAGACTATCTGATCTTTTGCGAAATGCTGCGTCAGGGCGGGTCCTACGGTGGAGTCCGTTTCCTCGGCCCTAAAACCGTTGAGTTCATGACCATGGATCACCTGACAGCAGACGTCCGCAACAAGGGCGCAACTGAGTATCCAGCGCAGCACCTCTACCCCGGTCAGTCCTTTGGGCTTGGCTTTGGTGTCATCACCAATCCTGCACAGACCGGTGTTATTTCCTCAATGGGCGCCTACTCCTGGGGTGGCGCTGCCAACACCAAGTTCTGGATAGACCCCGAGGAGGACTTGATCGCTATCTTCATGACCCAAGTGATGAATGCGCCCTTTGGAGATCAGCTGCGATTCGATATGAAGGTGGCTACCTATCAAGCGATCACCGAGCTAGGCAGTCAGCGCTAGACCTGCTGAGGAAGCGACAGCTCGTCACGCTTTCGCCACACCCTATAAAAAATAGTCAGATAGATGGCGATCACCACCAAGCCTACCCACTCAATCTTAAAGGGCGTGAACTGGTAGAGGAGCACAAGCCCGAATAGCAGGCCCCAGTGCAGCCCGATGTATCGGACAGTACCCAATCGGGCCACGGTCAAATTGATGTTCTGGGTATACAGACGGGTGAGGGAATCCAGAGAGTTAATGACGAACAAGATACCAACCGCGATCATGCCCCAGCTCAGGGCAGGGACGATATCAATACCTTCCACGTGATAGTGGTACAGCACCGAGAACCACACCGCTATCGGGATGGACGGCACGACCAAGAGAGCAAGGAGTAGCTGCCACGCTTTTATTCCTCCCACAAAGCGCGAGACAAATTGACCAATCATGATGCTCCAGGCAAACCACCAGAACAGGTAAAAAGCGTGATAGTCGTTGATGGGCAAAACGAACTTGGGCAGGTTGGGAAAATAATCGCCGAGCGCTACCAGCGCACCACCCAGGCCGCTCCACCCCATGCCGGACAATAACCACGCGCCCACGATGAGCGTAAAAAACAAGCCGGTAGAGGTAACACTTAGTACCTTAATAAACCGCAGGTGGGTGCTGGAGATAACCGCCAGTAACACCACCGTCGCAACAAGGCCAAATCGAACGGGTTCGGAGATTCCCTCTATATAATCGGGGAGGTAAACCAGAAACAGATAAGCGGTAAAGGCACAGGTACCGATAATCACGCCGTTATTTATGTGTTTTATCCACGGGTTCTCAAACAGCTTGAGCCTCGGCTCGACAATGCAGAAGTAAAACGTCGTTAAAAAATAGAAGCCCCAGACAAGAAACCCCCAGAATCCAAACTCAATCGCAAGCGGATTGGTGAAACCGTACTCGGCCGCCTCGCCATAAGTCTGAAAATCCACCAGCGGGAACATGATCAAGCCGACATCGAGACCGGAGGTAAACAGGATCGCCAAAAACGTAAGCAGCGGCAGCGGCTCACTGCCCTCACACCGAATATGGCCCCATCGGAGCACCAGCCACACCGAGGTACTCATGGTCAAAATAATTGCTGCGGCCAATAGGGTATTCATTGCGCCGCCCTCGCTACTAACCGCTTCACAGACCCGGCAGCTCTCTTACCGGCGATTCACTCCGCTGTCGGGTGGCCCATTCGGGATCCTGCCAGACAGCCACATCGGCTCGTTGCATCGGTTTGCCCAAAATGAGATCCGCCGCGCGCTCCGCGAGCATGATGGTGGGGGCGTTTAAATTACCGTTAGGGATCGTGGGAAAGCTTGAGGAATCCACCACGCGTAAATTCGACACCCCCCGCACCCGACATTCATCATCGAGCACGGCCATGGAGTCTTCATCGCTGCCCATGGGGCAGGTACAGGAGGGATGGTAAGCGGTCTCAACATTTTCCCTGACCCACTGATCAACGGCGTTATCGTCAGCCAAATCAATCGCCGGCTGAATTTCGTCACCCCGGAATCGATCGAGTGCCGGCTGCTGGAGAATCTCCCGGGTCAGGCGGAGACAGAGGCGCCAGTCCTCGCGATCTTTTTCGGTCGCGAGGTAGTTGAACTGTATATGGGGCTCACTTTGCGGGTCCGGGCTGGTGAGCTGCACAACACCACGACTCTCGGGTTTGTTGGGGCCTACATGGACCTGAAAACCATGGCCTGCAAAGGCCGCTTTGCCGTCGTAGCGAATCGCCGCCGGGAGAAAATGGTACTGGATGTCGGGCCAAGGGATCCCTGCGCGGGATCGGATGAAACCACAGGACTCGAAGTGATTGCTTGCACCCAACCCACTCCGGTTCAGAACCCATTCGGCACCAATCAGAAATTTGGACCACCAATCGAGCTCGCCGTTTAGCGTAATGCCCTCCTTGCATCGGTACTGGAAATAAACCTCGAGATGATCTTGCAGATTTTCCCCCACGCCGGGTTTATCGAGCACTACTGGAATAGCCATACCCTGCAGCAGAGTTGCAGGTCCAATACCCGATCGCTGGAGAAGCGTCGGTGATCCTATCGACCCCGACGCCACAATGACCTCCCGACGCGCTTGCACAGAGTAGGTTTGACCACCGCGACCATAGGTCACACCGGTCGCGGTCAGACCATCAAATTCAATGCGCTCAGCGGTTGCGCGGTCAATGATGCGGAGATTTTTTCGCGAACGCGCAGGGTCGAGATAGGCCAGGCGTGTTGAGCAACGTTCACCGTTGCGCACCGTCATATGCATCGGGCCGAACCCTTCCTGGCGAAAGCCATTGTAATCGGCTGTTTTCCCATATCCCGCCTGACACCCGGCGTCGATAAATGCACGGTATAGCGGGTTCTTCATGTTATTGCCGTTACAAGTCGAGAGTGGCCCCTCGCCGCCGCGATACTCGTCGCCGCCAGCCATCCAGGTTTCGGCGCGCTGAAAGTAAGGCAAGCAGTCCTGATAACTCCACCCCGTGGCACCTCGCTCTGCCCACTGATCAAAGTCACACGGATGACCCCGCACATAGACCATGCCATTGATGGCGGAGGAACCGCCGGCAATGCGGCCCCTAGCGCAATCCATACGTCTGCCATTGAGGGTGGGCTCAGGGGCACTGTAATAGCCCCAGTTAAATCGGGGCATCCCCATGGGGATCGTGAGCGCGGTCGGCATTTTGATAAAAAGCGACGTTTCGTCGCGGCCAGACTCGAGCAGGAGAACCTGTACCGAGGGATCGGCAGATAAGCGATTCGCCAGGACACAGCCAGCGGATCCTGCACCCACCACGATGTAATCGAAGGTCTCTACCACGCTACTCACTTCTGCCTATGTATCCTTTTTATTGGCGGGTATACATCACCGAGCGATGAAGGATGAGCCGTCGAGGCCCTGCCGGACTGTCTCGGGAATATCCAGTTGCAAATGATCCGCGATGGAGGGGTAGATGTCGACTATCGCTGGCTTGGTATAGAAAGCGGGCTGTAATCGCTGGTTATTGGTGACTATCCATGTGGTGCGCTCCCGCTCCGTCTGTCCACCATGATCTCGACCGGTTGCTTCATCGCGTCCGTGATCGGTCGTTACGATCACCAGCCAATCTTCCCGAGCCGACTGCTGTCGGGATTCCACCGCATTCCAAATCTTGGCGACTTGCTCATCGACCCATTCGACCGCAGCGTCCATCTCCGCACTGTCGCCAAAATCGTGGCCCACGTCATCGGTGTACTGCAAGTAGACCCACGCCAGGTCGGGCCCCTGCTCCCTGATACTTATCGCCGCCGCATCCGCGACTTTTTCATCGATGCGTTTAATGCGCTCACTCTCAGGGAGATCGGGAAACAGGCTTTTATCTTTTTCAAAGCCATCGACGACGTAATCTAGCTTGTGGCCTCCAGCCTCCTCTAAACCCTCCCCGAGCAACACGGTTCGATTGTCGGTCCAAGTGGAGTAGAGCGCGGTTGTTAAGGCTGGATTAGCGTTTTTTGCCAAGCGGAAAATATCCCAGTAGGCGTAGTTCGGGGATAAATCATAGTTCTCCATCACGCCATGTTTATTGGCCCAAGTGCCTGTAAGCAAGCCCATGTAGCCTGTCGCCGACACGGTTGGGCTCTCTGCCTGGGACCCCACAGGCCCACCCACATAAGCGCGACCATAGCCCCCCGCAGCGGCGATTTGATCGAGGGTCGGGGTAGCTACACGTTCAATGACATCAGCGGGAATACCGTCGGCAATAACAAAGACAACTTTCGGGATCATCGTGATCTTCTCCTGAATATCTTGCGTCAGCTCATGACCGTCAGCAGCGCAAGGCGTTATCGAGACAGCTATAACCGATGTAAGAGCCCAAGCCAGCAGCGAGGTCTGTCGCCATGCGTCAGTCCACAACCTTTCTGGACGAGTCAGCCACACCATTAATATGTTGGCGCCACCGCCCCTAAATTGGCGTAGATGGTTTTGGTCTGCGTGTAGTACTCAATCGCCTGCAACCCGTTCTCTCGTCCCAACCCCGACTCATGGTAGCCCCCGAAAGGCACCTCGGGCGGCGTGACATTGTAGTCGTTAATCCAGACGATCCCTGCTTGCAGGGCATTGGCAACCCGATGGGCCCGCGCAAAATCGGCCGTAAATACCGCCGCCGCCAAGCCAAAGCGCGTAGCGTTGGCTCGCGTAACCACCTCCGATTCACTCTCGAAGCCAAGCACCGTCATAAAGGGACCAAAAATCTCCTCCTGCACAAAAGGCAACTTATCGCCGGTGGCGGACACCACCGTCGGCGCAACAAAATAGCCTCCCTCGAGGCCCTCAACGGTGATTGCTTCGCCACCACAAAGCACCTCTGCCTCCGCCGAACTCGCGGCCAACGCCATGTAATGCATAACCCGCTCGCGTTGCTCCGCCGACACCAATGGCCCCATCTGAGTCGCAGGGTCAAAGGGGTTGCCGACCCGCAGTGCTCGGGTTTTAGCGACCACCCGAGACAAAAACGCTTCTTTTAGAGATTGGTGGACATAGACGCGCGTGCCATGAGAACAAACCTGACCGGTCGAATAAAAATTTCCCGCCATTGCCGCATTCACGGCGTCCTCAAGATGGCAGTCTTCGAAAACCACGATCGGCGATTTTCCGCCCAGCTCCAGCGTGACTTTTTTGAGATCGGCCGCGGCAGCAGCCATCACCCGCTTGCCGGTTTCCACCGACCCGGTCAGGGTGACCTTGGCAATATCGGGGTGGGATACCAACGCGCTGCCTGTTGCCGCAGCACCCTGTACGACATTAAAAACGCCGGAAGGGACGCCTGCTTCAGCATAAATTTCCGCCAGCCGCAGGGCCGTCAGCGGCGTTTGTTCCGCCGGCTTGAAAATCATCGCGTTGCCACAGGCTAACGCGGGTGCCGATTTCCAGAGCGCTATTTGAATCGGATAGTTCCACGCACCTATGCCCGCGCAAATCCCAAGTGGCTCTCTTCGCATAATCGCAAAGGCTTCAGGCGGAAGGTCGATATGGGATCCCTGAATACCCTGAGCGATACCCGCATAATATTCGAGTACCTCGACCCCCGTGATGACATCGACCACCGATGTCTCCGCAATCGCCTTGCCGGTATCAAGCGTCTCGAGGGCGGCTAATTCATCATTACGCTCGCGCAACAGCGAGGCGGCGTTCCGCAAGATTTGCCCTCGCTGAGCCGCAGGCATCGCGGACCACTGGGCAAAGCCACGCTGTGCTGATTCGACCGCCAGTGCGATCTCGGCATCCCCAGCAATCTCGACCTCACAGATCACCTCACCGGTCCCGGGATGGCGGGTCTCAAAACACGCACCATTGCTGTTGGACCGCAGCGCACCATCAATGAAGTTACGCTGTCGTGGCAGGGTCGTGGTCACATTCACATCGGACAACTCATTGATTTCGGGCATTCTTTTTCCTTTTTGATAGACGCTCAAAGTACCCTCAACCCCACCGGCCGTCCACCCTCTTCAATCGGGTGAGGCCGCTTTTGACGGGCCGGGACCAAAGAATGGTAAGCCGTGAAAAATCATTTGTATTTTTCGCCTGGAAACTCTAGCTTTTGCCGGACTAATCGAAGGCTGGTGAGAACATGCTGGGCTCTAAGCTCCCGGTAAACACGAGTAACAGGTCCTCTGGGTTGTCGGCATGGGTAGGCGGCACAAGTCACCTGCGCGGATTGCCCGATCGACTCACCGCACCTATAAAACCTACTCAGCGGCCCCGGCCCGACAGAAGTAAGGAACCGTTGCAGTGAATCAGCAACGGGTTCAGGTGCCCATCATCGATCTGACTGCAGCCGATCAAACGGTGTCTATCGCGCTGGACCACGCCTTTGGCGAGATGGGCTTTGCCGTGCTAATTGGCCACGGTATTTCACCCAATGTGATCACCGCCGCGCGCGCCGCGGTGGTGTCGTACTTTGAGCAATCCCTCGATCAGAAACTCCAAGATCGCATCAGGCGGGAAAATTATCGCGGATATATCCCGTTGGGTTTCTTCTCGCCCAACAGTGCCAGCCAAATCCCGGATCGTTATGAGGGATACAAGTTGCATCTTGAGGTCGACGCCGGTGATCCCATTTGCGCTGCCTGCGATCTGTACGGACCTAATAAGTGGCCCCGGTCTCAACCCCACATGCGCGCGGCTATCCTGAATTACTGGCGTGACTGTGATGCGCTGACCACGCGATTACTTAAGATCCTGGCCGGGATTTTACAAATCGATGCCACCGGCTTACTCGACGCATTCGATAAGTCGCTGACCAACATGACCTTGCTGCACTACCCCCCTCAGGATGCTAATGACTCAGGGGTAGGTATCCACGCGCACAAGGACACCGATGCGCTAACCCTGCTGGCGCCCGACCCCGTCGGCGGACTGCTTATCAGGCCAAGGGATAGCGACGAATGGATTGCGATTGACGCGCCGGCGAACAGTCTGATCGTCAACATTGGGGATTTGTTGGAGCTTTGGTCGGGCGGGTACTTCGTCTCCACGCCCCATAAAGTCATTAATCGGAGTGGCCAAGCGCGCTTCAGCTTCCCCTATTTCGCGGTGCCTCGCTTCGACATCGTGGTGTCGCCGCTGATCCCCCCGCGTTCCGGTTTCACCCGTTCAGCGGTTCCAGTCGGCGATGTCTCCCGGGAGGTCTGGCGAACAAACTGGCCCGATACCACACCCGGCGGTCAAGGATATGACCTGGGGACACTCACTGATTATGCAGATCCCTGAGGGTAAGCAGGGTCAGCGCGCAAAAAGTCCAGCATGGCGCCCGCCCGATCGGTCATGATCAGCTCAACGCCCCAATCCAGCAGTCGCCGGCCGGCCTCAAGGTCGTTGACCGTATAACACCTAACCGCGAGACCAGCCTCCTTTATGCTTCTCACCTGCCGCTCAGTGAGTGTTGTCCAGTCCAAATGAATCCCTTCCACTCCAAGTTCGCGACAAAAATCAATGGCATCCTCAGGCAGTTCCTCGACGTTAAGCGCCATGGGAAGGTGGGATAGCATCGGCCGCGCAATTTGGAGAAAGACTCGGTCGAAGGTGGAAAGTAGGTGGCGTCGCCCGTCGGCACCCTGAAGTGTTTCCGCGATCGCCTCAGCAAACCAGCTGCACCCCTCTTCCGTAGCATCGGGTCCGAGTTTTATCTCCCAATTAATGCTGGGCCTGTCGGAGGATGCTGTTTGCCAAGCCAGCAGGTCTGACATTTTCAGGGGCCGCTGGCCAGCAAATTCCGGTGACTTCCAGCTGCCCACATCCAGCGGGGAAAGGTCTTTCCATGTCAGATCAACGACCCGTGCACTGCCCTCCGCCGTGCGACCCAAGACCAAGTCATGAAATACTGCGAGCGTGCCATCCGCCAACATCTGGATATCTGTCTCGATCCATCCAGCACCCGCCTCGGCGGCTTTCTGAAATGCCACGCGGGTATTTTCCGGATAGGCTTCACTGGCACCCCGGTGCGCACAGACAAAGGGTGACCAACTCCCTACCGTCACGAAAGCTTGTGCTTAAGGTGGTCTGACTCAGTCACCGGTGATGGCCAGCTGATTCAGGAATGCGCCGGCGGCGGCGTTCTCTGTCCGCAGCGCTTTGAGAAGTGCCACAAGATTTGCATCGCGCTCCGCCTCAAGTTCACTCACCGACCGACCTGCCGCCTGAGCATCGGATTGCTCGACAATGCGTGAGATGAGCTGGTCGTCGAGATCGGGCACATCCATGAGTTTGGTCCACGGCCACTGAAGACAGGGACCGAATTGTTCAAGAAAATGACGCATGCCTGCGGTTCCCCCCGCAACCCGGTAGGTTTCGAATAACCCCTTTTGTGCCCAGCGAAGGCCAAATCCATGGGTCATGATGTCGTCAATTTGCTCCGTCGTGGCCACCCCGTCCTTGATCAGCCAGAGTGCTTCTCGCCACAAAGCTTCGAGCAAACGGTCGCCCACATGGGCAGGCACCTCCGCCTTCAGGAGAACTGGCTTCATGCCAATTTTCGTGAGCAACGACATCGCCCTGTCAGTGACGGCCGCCGTATTTACCGATGACGGAACACACTCAACGATAGGGAGTAAGTAGACCGGGTTATAGGGATGGGCAACGAGAATCTGTTCTGGTCGCAGGGCATCCTGCTGCAACTCCGATGGCATGAACCCCGAAGTTGAGGAACCGATAACGGCTCCAACAGAACACGCCGCCTGTATCTCTGCAAGGGTCGCGTGTTTGATTGGCAAACGCTCAGGCACCGACTCCTGAATCCACTCCGCCTCGGCGACCGCCTCTGCCAACGTCGGGGCGATTATCAGTTCGCCACGAGGGGGCAGATGGTCATAAATTTCAGGCACCCAGCGCGCCGCCGTTTTGACCACCCGATTCACCACCTCGAGCGCCGCTGGGCTCGGATCATAGAAGTGCACCTGCCAGCCGTGGAGCAAAAACCGGGCAGCCCAACCGGCCCCGATTACGCCGCCGCCAATAATCGCTGCCTTTTGCATCAGGGTGGATCCTGTCGAGTAAGATTGAGTTCCGCTCTGACCTCCGCCGGCGTCATGATGCCCACACCCATGGCTTCTACAATAGTCACTGCGCGCTCCACCAGTTCGGCATTGCTAGCAAGGCGACCCTTTTCGAGCCAAAGGTTGTCCTCCAAGCCGACTCGGACGTTGGCACCTGATAGCACCGCAGCGGCGACAAAGGGCATTTGATGGCGGCCAATGGAAAAAGCTGAATAGACCCAATCCCTCGGGATATTATTGACCATCGCCATCAGAGTATTGAGATCATCGGGCGCCCCCCAGGGGATACCCATACACAATTGCACCATCACTGGTGCGGGAATCGCCCCCTGCTCGACCAAGTGTTTAGCCAACCAAAGATGGCCGGTATCAAAGGCCTCAATTTCAATCTGTATTCCCAGCTTGGTCATGCGTCGGGCCATGTCATCAAGCATGCCGGGCGTGTTGGTCATCACATAATCCGCCTCGGCAAAGTTCATCGTGCCGCAATCGAGGGTCGAGATTTCCGGCAGACAGGCTTCCAAATGTGCGACCCGTTCGGCACCAGAGACCATGTCGGTACCTTCCGGATTAAGCGGTAGCGGCGAGTCGGGAGGACCAAATACAAGATCGCCCCCCATGCCCGAGGTTAGATTGATCACCACATCGACCTCGGATGCGCGAATACGTTCCACGACTTCCCGGTACAAATGAACATCCCGGGCGGGCTTACCTGTCTCCGGATCGCGGACATGACAGTGCACGACTGCGGCGCCGGCGCGCGCCGCATCAATGGCAGCCTCGGCAATTTGCGCCGGACTACGTGGGACTTTGTCGCTCCTGTCCTGGGTGCTACCCGAACCGGTCAAAGCCGCGGTAATAAATATCTTCTTTCGCATTGCTAGGGACATGTCCGTCGGTTCCTTTTTGTGGTGCACGCAATTGTTGTGCCCGTGCTGCGATTGTTAGCGCAACACCGCACCTGTTATCCCAGTCGATTGACAAAGTTCCAAGGTCAAATACTCACTCCGCCACACTCACGATTCAGCGCCCTGGCTGTCGATAAGATTTCATCTCGATCAATATAAATACCCTGCAGGTGGCGGAGACCCTCTCCGGTAAACGCATCACGACCATGCAGAATACGGCGATTATCAAAGCACATGATATCGCCAGCGGAAAGCCGGAATCTCAATTCGAAGCGGGGGTCATCCGCCAACTGGTGGAATCGTCGGAGCGCTTTATAGGCGCCATCAACGTCCTCATCGGGCATATCGGGAAAGGCACGCACCGGGTAAAACGCGCGTATTGTTGGGAGGGTATTACCGAGGGAATAGTCGATGATGGGCGCGGACCATCGGTGATCGATCCCCGGCCCCCGATTAAAAAAAACCCAGCGCCGGGTTGAGAGCAGCTCGAAATCTTCCGGGTAACTCTCGCGCAACTCTGCCACGATGGCAGCGCCGTCGGTTAGCGTCGAGCTGCCCCCTTCGGCCTCATTGATCAAACAGTGGAGAAACTGAAACCCCGGTGGTATTTCACGAGTCGGTAAATCCGTATGGGGACCCAGCCGATAACCAGTATTAGCGGTGGTATTGGTTTTGGCATCACCCGCTAGCGTCACGTCGGCCCTAACATCCCAAAGCGGTCCAAAATTACTATCGCGCAGGGGTCCGATCACCTGCGCCAAGTCCTGTAAAAACCCCTGCTCGGTGGGTGCCCGAATAAGAAGACAGGCTCCGTGCAGCACCAGCTCATTTAGCATCGCCGCCCTCTTCTCCGGAACAGCTATGACCTCTCGGGCGTCAAAGGTCTTGAGTTTGGGCAGGTCATCGGTAGTCCACACAGCGGGCACCGGCACCCAGCTGCTCGCTAGATGCTTACCATCGGCAATGTGCCTCAGCCAGCCCGCGTGATAACAACTCAAGGCGTGATCAGGCTCCCACGAAATTTCCAGATGACCTTCAACGGTCATGGCGGCCGACGCAATAGCGAGGTCATCCGACAGTTCTGCGGGGTCGAGTAATCCTTCACGGGTTGCGGGGTCGATACCCCCGAGACCGAGGGCGTTTTCGCGCAGCCAGAAACGATGGCAATGAAGGCTCGCGCCGTCGGACCAGCGCAGGATAACACCCGTTTCGGTCAACGTGATATCAGCGATGGCTGACGGCTCATAGCTATAAAAATCGGGCGCCATCACCTGGCGGGGAGTATCAGCGGAGGAGTTCATTTCACCCTCTTGCTCATCAGGCAATACCACTCGGCTATTAACAGGCTAACAGCACGTAATAGGCTAACAGCACGCAATAGCCTGGCAACACGCTCGAAGCGCCAACCATGCTGCGTCACACTGCTCCTGCGCCGCTCGCGTGCGACGACGAGATTACTTGATAACGTTAAATTCCGGAAGCGTTAAATCACACTGGTAGAGCAGCCGATAAAGTCAACTTTGTGCTGGTCAGCCCAGCGTCAATGCTATGCTTGGTTAAGGCTCAGGTTTTTTATAGGCCCGTTGCTAGGACGCCATCAACGAAAGGCTATCTCTGGCTTCCTCAAGGTTCCCAAGGTCAAAGGAGTTCAAGGTTTATGCCCCGCCGATCCCGCTCTGCCCACGTCTTGTTACTGTGCGCGCTTCTCGCATCATCACCCGCTTTTGCCGTCGAGATCACCCCGGAGGCGATGGAACGCTACGGCAATATGGCGGAAGCACTTTTGCGCGATGGCGTAAGTCGCAAAACCGTGGCCGGCGCGGGCCACGTGCCAGCTTACGCAAATTTCCTTGCACAAAAGTTTCAACAAGCGGGCTTTCCGGAGCAAGACATTAAGGTCATCCCCTACGGCGAGACCGCGGCTCTGGTCGTGCGGTACCGCGGCGACGGGTCAAGCAACCGAAAAAGCATCCTGCTTTCATCCCACATGGATGTGGTGGGCGCCGACCCCGGCGACTGGGAGCGCCATCCCTTCGAACTTCAGGAGGACGATACCTTTTATTTTGGCCGCGGGGTTCTCGATAATAAATTTGACGTATCTCTGTTAACCACTCTCTTCGTTTGGTTGAAGGCTGAAGGATTTGTCCCCTCCCGGGATTTAATTATTGCTTTCACCGGCGATGAGGAATCCTATCAAGAGACCGTCCAGCACCTGACAAATGAATTTCGCAATCTTATCGACGCCGAGTATGCATTGGTCGTCGATGGTGGCGGTGGTGCGCTTGATGACACTGGCAAGGCCTTCCAATACCAGATTGGTTTTGCTGAAAAGACCTATGCCACCTTCAGTATGACCGCGCGAAATCGAGGCGGCCACAGCTCCATGCCAAGACCGGACAACGCCATTTTCGATCTGGCGGCGGCCATCCAGCGACTTGAAATGCACACCTTTCCCGTGGAGACCAATGAAATCACGCTGACTTACTTTGCCCGCACTGCCCCTTTCCTCGAAAACGAGGTTGGGGACGCCATGGCGCGATTTGCCGCCGATCCAAGCGACGAATCCGCTATTGAAACGTTGAGAGGCAAGCCCGAATACGTGGGCACATTAGGCACCACCTGCATACCAACCATGCTGGAGGCGGGGCATGCGGAGAACGCGCTGCCGCGTTCCGCAACCGCTACCGTGAACTGTCGTATTTTCCCGGGCAATAGCGTTGAGGACATTCAGCGTGAGCTGCAGGTGGTGGTGGGTAACTCCGCTCTCGAATGGGCGGTGGTGGGAACTCCCGTATCAAGTGACGCCTCACCTTTCAACCCCGAGGTAATAGACGCGGTAGCGACATCACTCGACCAAATTTATCCTGGCGTGCCGGTGATTCCCAAGATGGTATCGGGTACGACCGATGGCGCTTACTTTCGCGCTGCGGGCATCCCTAGCTACAGCCTCACCGGTATTTTTCTTAACCCCGCCGACAGCTATGCCCACGGCTTAAATGAACGGGTCCGCAAAGCCAGTATTCCTGAATCGCTTATTTTTTGGCGCTCAATGATAGCGCTGCTGGCGGGCCCTCAACAGTGAATGTAGTTAGCGACCTACCGACCCTTTAGCAAGCGACAAAGCTCTCGATCGGGGTGCGGTCTAAACGAGACCCCGTCGTTTAATACGGCGGTCTGCTGAGTAGCAGACCAGGCGGGCCAAGGCCCTCCCTGATGGCTTTGTGGTCGACCCTGAGTGATAAATGACGTCCAGTAATCAAGGATGACTGCGGTCAAATCATCGTCGACCTTGGACGAGGGTAGCCAGGCGTCATGGCGATCAAATACATAGGGAAGTTCCGCGCCGTGATAAGCGCCTATCGCGTCAAACCCTGGCCTGACACGATCAAATCGATAGACCCACGCGGCACCATCATTCTTTTCTATGAGTGATGCCAGCTCAAGAGAGGGACAGAGAAAATCCAGCGCCGTCCCCAGCTGGTTTCGCTGGGCCAGTTCATCGCCCGCCCCGCTGAGATACGCCCGTACGTCGTCCTGCTGCGTCAACGCCACCCGACTTTGCAACAACTGATCAAGCGTGCCGCCGGCCTTTAAATACATTAAGCGCTCATCCGCATTGGTGCCGATCAGCATGGGAATCGCGGCGATACTGCCGCTTGCAGCCATGCTTTCAAGGGTGACTGGGAGACTTTCCGGATCTTCAATGGGATCAAGCTGAAAGTCTGCGTAGACCTCTCCTGCCAGCGCCATAATGCGCTCCGATGGGACCTGCCTCAGGGCCTCCAACCCCGTCTGCCCATCGAGCGCACGTCGTGCGAGCTCGATGCCACGGGCCGTCGCCTCATTGCGATCGGGCGTGTCATCAAGCGGCCACCCGCCACTCTGATGGATGAGCCCGCCGACCCGGCCTCGACTCAAGGGGGAGACCGCGAGATGCAAGGCATTGGTCGCACCCGAAGATTCACCCGACACGGTGATACGGTTGGGGTCTCCGCCAAATTTCCCAATATGCTGGTACACCCACTCGAGACTCATCGCGAGATCGTAGAGAGCCAGATTACGAGCTTCCATCTCGGGGTGGCTTAGCCAGCCAAACACCCCTAACCGGTAAGCGACGGTGACCACCACCACGTCCCGCTTTACTAGTGACTCTCCGTGGTAATTTGGCTCATAGCTCCAACCCCCCGTGTTGGAGCCCCCATGAATGAAGATAAGTACTGGCCGCTTACCCTCCGCATCCATGTCTGTCCAAATATTGAGGTAAAGGCAATCCTCCGAATAAACCGGGCCTTCCATAAGCGCGGGGTCCACACCCACTCGACGCATCATGCCGTGATACCAAGCCAGTCCGCTGCCGGTTTGCATACAGGCGGGAGCGAAGGCCGTGGCGTCATAGGGTCCTCCGTCACCTTGCCAGGGCACGGGTCGACGCCAACGTCGCTCACCCACCGGCGGTTGGGCAAAAGGGATGCCTCGAAAGGATTCGACCCCCGTGGAATCACGGTGGCCAATGAATGATGTATCAAAGACTCGCACCTGCGGCGCTTCTGAAGCAGTCGCATGAACTGCGAGAAAGGCGAGAGCGCAGAAGCAGAAATAGCACCAAGAACTGATTAGAGCTGTCGTTGTATTGGTCATAGGAAACGTCTCACACGCAACACTTCACAAGGGTCATTTCACAGGGGGTAAGTCAAAAAGGATAGGTCACAAAGTGCATCCAGCGTACCCTCTAGGCCAGGGTCTCTGTATGGCCATCGATAGCGATAGCCTGCCCGGAGATATTGACGCCACCGGGACCCGCAAGAAACGTCACCATGGCAGCAATATCGTCGGCACTGACAAAGCGCTTAAGCGAGTTCTGTTGCTCATAGCGGGCTCGAATGTCAGCGGGCGACTGACCTCTCAATGCAGCGTCACGCTCAATAACCTGATCGATACGCGGACCGCTCACACTTCCCGGGCAGATGGCGTTGACGCAAATATTCCAAGGGCCAAGCTCCATGGCCCACGTCTTGGCGAGACCCACAGCCGCCCATTTGGATGCGGCGTATGGTGATCGCTGGGGACAGCCGAATAACCCGGCGTTGGATGCCATGTTGATAATCACACCGGACCGCTGCTTTTTCATCAGGGGAATGATGTGGCGCGTGACGTAGAAAAGGCTGTTGAGATCCGTGGCAATGGTGTTCTGCCACTCCTCAACGCCAATTTCTTCGAGAGGCGCCGTGGGGCCAGAGATACCGGCATTGTTCACCAGCAGGTCCACCCGAGACAGGGAGGCAAGCAAATCAACAACCACCCTATCAACCGCTACCGGATCGGCAACGTCGCAGTGGATCGCCGTGTCCTCACCGTGGCGGGTACTGTAGTCCCGAAGAAACTCCCGATTGATATCGAGTACCACCACGCGGTATCCCTGTGTCCATAAAGCATCTGCGATGGTTCGACCGATGCCCGAAGCACCGGCAGTTACCAGTGCAACGGCTTGATCACTGCTCACTGACGACACGAGCTGCCGGTACAGGGTGATCCTCATTCAAGGATCGCAGCAGACCAATGGCCGCCAACCACAGGGTGGCAACCAGCGGTAGGGATACAACCAAGACCGCGGTCTGAGCCTCACGAATGCCCCCCGCATAGATGAGTGCAATGGGCAAAATGGCAAGCGCACCTGCCCAGAACAGACGATGCCACCGAGGTGGGTCTTCCATAGGATGAAGGGACTGCGTCGCGCTGGCTGCCAGCGTATAGGAAGCACTGTCATAGGTCGTCGCGCAAAAAATGAGCGTGACCACACAGAAGCTAGCGAGGATGAATTCCGCATAGGGCAGCGTATCCAGTCCCGCCACGATCGCGGCACTGCCGTCACGCTCAGACATGAGGGCTAAAAGGTCCATAGCGCCGCTAAGCTGTAAGCCAAGTCCGTGATGCCCAAGGACCAGGTAAAACGCCCAACAGCCCAGTGAGCCCATGACCAGCATACCCACCACCATTTCCCGCAGACTGCGCCCCTGAGAAATGCGGGTGACAAACAAACCCACAAAGGGACCGTAGGAAATCCACCACGCCCAGTAAAAAACAGTCCAATCCTCAACAAACCCAGAGTCCGACATGGGATCAGTCCAAAAGGTCATGGCAACGATGTTTTGCATTAGATGGCCGATGGTGTTGACCGCCATCTTGAGCAGAAACAGCGTGTCACCCAGTACCACTATCAGTAAAAGCAACACAATCGCGATCACAATGTTGATATTGCTTAGCCGACGTATCCCTTTGCCCAACCCGAGGCCCACGCTGGTGGCAAACAATACAACGCAAATACCCACGACAACCAACTCGAGGGTGAAGCCCAGGGGAAAGCCGGTAAGGCGGGATAACAACGCAGAAATTAAGGGCGTAGAGAAACCCAGGGAACTGCCCGCACCGCCGATCAATGCCACCATAAAAAACACATCCATAAGACGAGAAGGCAGTGAGGTTTCTTCACCTTTAAACCAATAGTGGCCAGAGATACTGTACTTCAGGCGCGGTAATTTCCTGACGTAAAACGGATACGCGATAGCCAAGGTGGGTAGACAATAAAGCGACCAGGCGATCACTCCCCAGTGGTGTATGCCATAGGAGGCTGCCCACTGATAGGCCTCCGCCGAGCCTGGTTCAGCGCCGAAGGGCGGTCCATTGACGTAGTAAGCCCACTCAATCCCGCTCCAGTACATCAGTCCAGCCCCAATACCGGCAGCGAACAACATGGCGCCCCAACTAAAGGTGGAAAATTCAGGTGGCGAGTCACCCAAGCGAATCTGACCATGGCGGCTTATGCCGATGTACAAAACGATGATTACCGCCAACGCACCGGTTAGCACATAAAACCAGCCAAAGGAGCGGGTAATCCAGTCATAGGCTGTCTGCAAGACCTCAGCGCTCCATGCCGGGGCAAACAGGAGTGGTATAGCCAAACCCAGCAACACGAGGACTGTTAGCGAGAAATTTACTCTATCAACACGCGGTGACGTCACTGCTGTTCCTTATGGTTATTCGCGGCAGCGCCCAAGCGGGCCATGCTAGCTTACCATCGGCGAGGTGAAGGCTAGTAAAAATTTATACTGAGCTCCCGGTATTGAGGCATGATAGACGCTCGATCATATTAACCACGTGCCGATAGCCGTTAGTCAGTAGCCGCAATCGAGATTTAGCCCGGAGAAGCCAAATACATGAGACTCGAGTCGATTCCCGTCAGATGGCGATTCTTCTCAGTTATTTTTATGCTGAGCTTTCTGTCTTATCTCATGCGACAGAACATTCATGTGGCGGGCGAACACATGATGCCCGAACTCAATATTTCAGAACTTCAGATGGGCTGGATCTATGCCAGCTTTATTTGGGGGTATGCCGCCTGTCAGCTACCCGGCGGAATACTCGGACGCTTGTTCGGACCCCGCAAGACATTGATGGGCGCCGGCTTTATCTGGATCCTTGCATCTGGACTCACGGGGTTCCTGCCAGGATCGGTGGTCACCTCAGCTACCGGCGTATTGGTCGCGCTTGTTGTCGTACGTTTCTTTTTGGGCGCCGCTCATGCGCCGATGTATCCAGTGCAAGCGGCCGCCATAGAGCGCTGGTTTCCAGTGGGACAGTGGGCGCTGCCGAATGCCGTTTCAAGCACCGGGCTAACACTAGGCGCCGCGTTAGCCCAGCCCCTTGTAGCCATTGTCATGATCAATTGGGGCTGGCGTGCCTCGTTCTACATGTTCGTTCCGCTGGGCATACTGTTCTTCTGGATCTGGTGGTGGTACGCCCGGGATAACCCGGCGGAACATCCGGCCATGACCGAGCAGGAACTCGACTTGATTTACGCTAATCGCAATAGCCTTACACAGGAAGCCGGATTTGGCGCCTGGAAGTCGCTGCTGAAAAATCGCGAAACCCTGCTACTTGCAGCGGCTTATTTCACCCAAAACTACGTTTTCTATTTGTTCTTCACCTGGTTCTTTCATTACCTGGTGACTGAGTTGGGCTTTAGTATTTTAGAGACTGGGTTCCTCGCAGCGCTTCCGTGGATAACGGGCGCCGTCATGGCGACCCTCGGGGGTCTTACCTGTGATGCCCTCTGTGCTCGCTGGGGGCCCCGACTGGGCTGTCGGGTGCCCGCCATGATCGGGCTGACAGCTTCAGGAATCTTGCTCTATGTCGGGTTGTACTCACCCTCGCCCTATGTCGCTGTCGCCCTACTTTCGCTGTGCTTTGCCGGCACACAGTTCGCCGAGGGCGCTTTCTGGTCGGCGCAAATTTTCGTGGCCGGACCTTACAGCGCGCCAGCCTGTGGCTTGATGAACACAGGGGGTAATTCAGCGGGGATCATTGTTGCGCCCCTGATGCCCTTTTTAGCGATGCACATTGGCTGGGTACCAGCACTCTCAACCGGTAGCGCGCTCGCCTTTATCGGTGCAATTATCTGGCTGTTCATTCGAGTTGATCGACCCTTCACACCGGCACAGCAAGCGGTATCGGCTGCCATCTGAGCACGTCCGCGGCCTATTAATCGCCGGTCGGGGGGCAGTTCTGGCTGAGGGTCTTTCGATACCAGGCAACGAAATGTTTCAGGGTTGCCTCGAATTCCGGATGATAGGGGCCGGGCTCAAAAAACCGTGAATTCACCCCCATGCTGTTGCGCATGATGATGTATTCGTCCTCCAGCGTCGTGTGGTGCCATAGCCAAGTCACCTCATCAAGCTGATAGTCGACCCCTTCGACGGCATCACCACGGACAAACCAAACAACCTCAGCGTCAGTTGCTGTCAGGCTCCTCGGCAAGAATCGATACAGCACGCAGTGATCGGGATAATTAAGCATGAAGCTCAATGGGCCCATCTGATAATCACCCGCGCCGCCGTCGTAATCTTTGATCTGACCCATCAGAGGCGCCACCGGCTGTCCGTCCTGGCTGCCCGTGACAAAACCCTCGTAGAGGCCATAACGCATAGTGTGCACGCAGGCACCAAAGCTCTCAGCGTCGCTATAGGTCTTTGTGTAGCGCTTTGACATACCGACCACACCCGTGACCTCATCGGATCGCGCCAGCATTGCTTCAACGATAGGCGCCGATTTTTCATAGAGATCTTTAAAGGTGTGCAGCTTAGCGTAAGCACGATGCGACGTGGCGCAGTGATAACACTCGAGGTAATTTTCCAGCACCAGCTTCCAGTTTGCATCGATGCGATAGGTATGCCGATGGGCAACTTTTGCATTTGCTAAGTCGTAAGCACCAAGCGGTTCTCGAAGATTTTCAAGGGGCGCCAAAAAATCTCCCGCGTCGGGGTCGCAGTTAATGAATACTAGACCCACGTACTCAACACACTGCACTGTCTTTAAGCGGTACTGTGTTGAATCAAAATCCGCCATCACGTGGGTTTCGCGCGCGGCCTTTAGGGACCCGTCGAGCTCGTAAACCCATCCGTGGTAAGGGCAAACAAAAGTTTTTCGATTACCGGCTCGGTCTTCGCAGACGCGAGCACCTCGGTGTCGGCAAATATTGTGCATGGCACGAATCACGCCGTCTTCACAACGCACGATGATGAGTGCGTCTTCCCCGATTTCAAGCAGTTGGTAGTCGCCGACGCTGGGAATTTCGCTGGCATGGAGCGCATAGATCCAACTTTTAAAGATCAGATGCTCGAGCTCGAGTTCGTGCACGAGATGCGAACGATAAAAGTAGGGATCCATTGCACGCTCGGGCTGGGCACTGTCCGCTGCCAGCTTGGCGCGCAATTCGTCGATCGAATCGTCAACGTGAGTCGCTATCAGATGCATTGAAAGTCACTCTTCACGGGTTCGCAGACACACGTTTCAATGCGGTGGCGCTGGTGTCTGACGCCGCCGAGCAGGATTGAACAAGGGTGCATCAATGACCTTGCAAGGTGCCAATACCTTTGTCCAATGCAACTCGCGCTGGTAATAAATTTCCGCAACAAGCGCATCGGTGGACTCACCATGAGGCATTTGAATTTGTGCAAAGGCGAGGTTTGTTTTGGCTGTTGGGCACCAAGCAGCTGACGTAACGGTGCCTATCGTTTTGCCATTTTTTAGAATAAACGAATGATGCGCCGGCTTGTTTCCCTCGACATCGAGTAACACAAAGCGATACGTGCAGCCCGTTTCCTTTTGCCGCAGCAAGGCCTCCCGGCCGTTGAAGAGCGGCTTGGCAAAATCGACCTGCCACGCCAAACCCAGCTCGAGGGGGGTCCGGGTTCTGCCGGGACGAACAGCTTCTTCGGCAGGCACGAAGTCTACCCGCGCCTGCAGGAACCCAGCCTCTATACGCGCAATGTTGAGGGCATAAGACCCGATAGGCTTGATGAGATAGTCTTTACCCACCTCAAAAAGACGATCCCAGAAAACCTCGGCTTTCTCTGGCGCGATCCAGATTTCATAGCCTAGGTCACCGGTAAATCCGGTTCGACTGACGGCCAACGGCACACCATCGAATTCATAATGCGCAATACCAAAGGGCTTTAGCTGATTGAGATCGGTACATCCCAAGAGCGTCAGCACAGTGCAAGAGGTTGGGCCCTGAACCGCCAAGGCAGCAACGTCATCGCTCTCATTCTCAATAACGACATCGAAACCCAGCGCGCACCAAGCTAACCATTCATCGGCTCGCTGATAGGAGCACAATCTGAACTCGTTCTGGCCAAAACGGAAAATCGTACCGTCATCCAGCATCTCACCTGCATCATTGCACCACACCGCATAACCGACTCGATTGACGCCAATCTTGCTGACATCGCGGGTTACCATTCTGTTGAGAAATGCCTCGGCATCGGGACCGGTAATGCGATACTTGTTGATAGGGGAAAGGTCGAATACTCCCGTGGTGCTCCGAATCGCAAAGTATTCAAGTTCGACATCAAAATAGGCGTTGGGCGTGGTGTACCCCATCCACACGCCCCAGTCGTTTAGCTCGCAAACGTCGGCGATACACCGATGAAAAGGTGTTGTTAACAACATAAGGTTACGATCTGGCGAGGTCATGACAACGCTCCTTGCCGCAAAATCTCTTGCGCTGCATTCCGTCCAGCAAGCCCCATCAGTCCTCCCCCAGGGTGCGCGCCCGCGCCGCAAAGAAACAGACCTGGCACCGCCGACTGATACTGGGTCGACCCAGGAAACGGTCGCATCATAAGCGCCTGATCAATCGACAATTCCCCGTGGTGCCAGTTACCCCCGGTAATTCCGTAGCTCGCTTCAATGTCCGCGGGAGTCAACAACTCCACCTGAGTGACAAGCGACTTCAGGCCCGGCGCATAGGCTTCAAGCTGATTAAGTAATTGCGCCACAACCTGCGACCGAATGGCCTCCCAACCCTCCTTGGGCGAGTGAGGCAGGTAATGAACCAAGGCGGTCATGACGTGCTGACCGGCCGGCGCCAGACTGGGATCTTCAATACTGGCGATACTGATATCAAATAGCTGTTGATCGCCCACCTCCCCGTACTTAATGGGATTGAGCATAGCCTCCATGTCATCCATCGATGGTGCAATAATCAGCCGCTGAGAGAGCTCCGCGGTGGCGACCCCAGAAAACGCCGGCAGCTCTGACAGCACCAAGTGCAGTTTGGCAGTACCACTGCGCGTTCGGTAGTGCTCAACCCGGCGCGCCATGCCAGCTTCCATGTGCCGATAACCAAGTAACTTCTTGAAAGTCGTGGTGGGATCTGCGCTGGAGAGAACAATGCGGGAGGCTATCTGCTCCCCCGTCGCAAGTGCTACGCCCGCGACACGGTCATGGTCTTTCACAATGGCGGCCACCGGACTGCCCAGACGTATGGTCACCCCCTGACTTCGCGCCGCCCTCGCGAGACTCTCGCCCAGCGCGCCCAGGCCGCCAAGGACTTGCCGCGGACCCTCTTGCCCCTGCCGGTCTCCGGCCTTGCGATGCAGATAGTGGAATACTGTATTGGGGGAGCGAGGCCCCATCGTCGAACCGGTAACGGCATCAAGTGCCACCGCAGCCTTCAGACCCGCGTGATTGAAATGCTCATTGAGCACGTCATAGATATTGATAAGTGCGACTCGCATGAGATCGCGCATATTTTCGCGACCCAACAGTTTTAAACCAAGACCCAGTCGGATCAGAGTCCAACGATCGCGCCAATTCGAATCGACCAGCTTTGGCGGTCGCTGGCGGTAAAGTTTCTGTACCAGTCCTGCAAAAGCATTCATCTGCCGTGTAAAACGCCGGTACGCATCGCGATCTTCACCACTGAGTTCCGCGCCGCTGACGCTGTTACCATCGAACACAAGATGCTTGCCGTCGGTTTGGAGCGCCACAGTTCGCTTGACTTCCCCAAGTGCCAGCCCATGCTCCACCAACTTCAGATCCTTAATGATGTCGCGGTCAAACTGACCCAGCCATTGCGCGCAGTCGGACACCGTTACACCCGCGGCAAGCTCACGGTTACTGGCGCAACCCCCCGGGAGTTCGCGCCCCTCAAGCACCAACACCTTGTGGCCTGCCTTGGCAAGGTAACAAGCGGCAATAAGTCCATTATGGCCCGCGCCAATAACGATGGCATCGTAATCAGTCATCGGCATACCCTCCGGGCACCGTATTGGGGCGCCTCAAGTCCGACAGGATCTCCCTCGCGGCATTAGCCCCGGGGGCCGCCATCACGCCGCCGCCCGGATGGGTGCCCGAGCTGCACAGATACATACCTTTGATCGGAGCGCGGTACTGCGCGTAACCCGGGAAGGGACGATTAAATAGCAGCTGATCAAAAGTCAGCTCCCCCTGAAAAATATTTCCCTCGGTCAGGCCGACCTCAGCCTCAATTTCCCGCGGGGTGCGTGTCTCGCAATGGAGAATCAAGTCCCGGAAATTTGGACTGTAGTTAGCGATTTGGTCGATCACTGACTTTTCAAAACCAGCCTTGTCCTCATCGGTCCACTCGCGACCGTCAATTTTTGGCGGCGCGTACTGCACAAACACCGACATCATGTGCTTGCCGGGGGGCGCCATGGTGGGATCGGTAAGCGACGGAATCATCATGTCGAGATAGGGGTCTTTGGACCACGTGCCCGCCTTCCAGTCATCGTAAGCCCGCTCCATTCGCTCAAGGGAATCGCTGAAATGCAGGTCCCCAGCCATCAACCGGCTGTTGGGGTCTAGACCGTTAAAAACAGGTAGTCCGTCCAACGCGATATTCAATTTCCCTGAGGACCCACGGATTTTAAAGTTCTTTGCCTTGGTTACGACGTCAGCGGGAAGATCTTTAGGATTAGTGATGTCGAGGAAGGTACGCTTGGGGTCCAAGTTGGACACGACGATATCCGCGTAGAATTCCCGACCGTCCTTTAATGCTACGCCCTTGGCCTGCCCGCCTTTAACAATGATTTCATCGACATCGGCATCGCAGATAATCTCACCGCCAAAGGACTGCAGAGACTTAGATAGAGAATTTGCAATAGCACCCATACCCCCGCGGGCAAATCCCCAGGACCCGACATTGCCATCCACATCACCCATGTAGTGATGCAACAGCACATAGGCAGTACCGGGAGAGTAAACCCCCAAGGCTGTCCCTATAATGCCGCTGCCAGCATGCTGGGCTTTAATCACGTCGGTTTCAAAATACTCATTCAGGTAGTCACCCACGCTCCCGGTCCAGAACTTGATGGTATCGAGAAGTTTGTCCTCGCCCAGGGCCATGAACGAGCGGGCGAATTCAAGCAGGTCCTGAAGATCTCGCGGCTTTAACGAGGTGGGGTCCGGCGGGGTCTTCAACAAAAATGGTCTGATGAGGCGCGTTTGCAGGCTCGTATCCGCTTTGTATCGATCGTAAGCCGTCGCATCGCGGCGGGAGTGGCGCGCCATCTCTCGGTAATGTCGACCGGGATCACTGTAGTTACCGAAGTAATCTCCGTTTCGCATAAATGTACAACCGCCGCCAAATGGAACGACCTGAAGACCGTGACGGGGCAATTCAAGGTCCCTCGCAATTTCAGGGCGCAACAGGCTCGATACGTAGGAACAATTTGAGTAGTACCAACCTTCGTAAAGCTCACGACTCACCGTCGCGCCGCCGATGTAGGGGTTTCGCTCCATCACGGCAACGCTTAGGCCTGCCTTTGCCAAATAGGCAGCGTTGGTCAGGCCATTGTGGCCTGCTCCAATTACTATTGCATCGTATCGACTCAAATGTCCCTCCCGGGCATCCAAATAGCGGGCTAAATCTTGCCATGCTCACCCATAGCTTGCCACGCCAAATCGCAAAAAAATGATCCCGCTTAGACTGGTGGACGACCTCTTGCCCCCTGCCAGGAACAAGGCGCTAGGGTCTCCAGCATAGTTTCGGGGCAACCTAATCCCCATAACACGCGTATCACTGTGATTACGAAGCAACTCATCATTGCCATATTGTGGGGAAACAACACCATGCCGGAAGCCATCGCTACCATTGCCCTGTTTCTAACTATCACCTCTCTCGTTTATACCCACGTGGGAATCACTAACATTGCCAACAGCTACAAGCTATGGTTTCAGGAGGGCTATTGGGTCAACTACAACGTAGTAGAGGCCATTTCTTGGGTTGCCAAAGCCGCGGTAATCCTGCCCGGGCTCGTATGGCAGAAAGAGATTTGGCAACTGCATGTGATTACGCTAGTCACGTCAGCATTGCTGATCTGGGTATCTGAGCGAAAACTTCTTCCCACCATGGTCGCCTTTAACACCCTCTGGATCGGGCTATCCAGTGTGGTTATTGTCAGAAACCTGCTCTGACAGGTCCTCAACCTCGTATGGGGTCCGATAACGCCCGTGCCTCGCGTCCTCTTTTGATAGTTGGACGCTCTATGCTAACAGCGCTCCCGGCCTGTAAAGTGTGGGTGTTTAACGATAACCACAAGGGGTCTTTTATGCGCGGAGCTTTTGTCAGCGGCTTTTTCGTTATCGGCATTTTGCTGTCCTATCATTCCGCGGCAGAACCGCCGTCAGTTGCGGAAGTCCCGGAGATCAGACCGGGCCTATTGATGGGGTATCTGCCGATGGACAACCCACTAAGAAGCGATGAATTTATACCACCACCCCCGGCCGCAGGCTCGGCTGAACAGGCCGCCGACGAGGCCTTTAGCGCAAGGCTTTTAGCCAACCAGGACACAGCGCGGTTCGACCTCGCCAGGGCGGATGCCCGTCTCGGCCCTGACTCAACGGCAACATTTTCGTGTGCTGTGGGAATCAACATAAGTCAGGAAGACACGCCCCACTTGCAGATGCTACTTCGCAGGACTCTTACTGACCTTGGGCTCGCCAGTTACGGAGCTAAAAATGCGTATCAGCGTGAGCGTCCTTTTATGGGTAACCAACAACCAATTTGCACGCCGGAAGAGGAGGAAATGTTAAGAGGCGATGGCTCGTATCCGTCGGGGCACACCGCGATCGGCTGGGGATGGGCGTTGATTCTTTCTGATCTAGTACCCGATCGGGCGGAGCAAATTCTAGCTAGGGGTATTGCGTTCGGTGACAGCCGAAACGTTTGTAATGTTCATTGGAGGAGCGATGTGCAAGCGGGGATTTTGGTCGGGTCGGCCGCTTTCGCTCGGCTCCAGAGCAATGCCGACTTTCTTGAAGCTAGAGCATTAGCTCGCAGCGAAATAACGACGGCAAAAGCAAATAGCGAAGATCCAAAAGGAGACTGTGAGGCCGAGAAACAGGCTCTACAAAGATAGTGCCGGGTGCGGCTGCCGTTACATTCCAACGAGGCAAGCTGACTACTGACTACATTGGTAATGCCCAGAAAAAAGACCCGTTGGGGGTGTTATCCCCCCGCCTCATAGACTAACGCCTTGTGGCCCGAGACTTTCTCCAGTCGCATCTCGATAATGTGCCATCCGACATGCGGGTCGAAGGCCACCTTGTCGCTGTAGGTACCAATGAAGATGTCGACAAACTTTCCCGGATCAGCGTGCCAAGCTTGCACATAGCTGACCATCGATGCGCTACCCCCCATTCCCTTCGAATCGGGTAAAGTATCTATGGTCACCAGCTGGGTACCGATAAGGTGCTGGGTAACCGCAAAGGGTTGCAGCGCGTGAATAACCACATCGACCCAGGCATCGGGCCCCACGGCATCAAATGTCGGACCATCGCCACCATTACTGGCCGAAATCTTCACATCAGGCGCAAAAATATCGCGATAAATGGCTCGACCCTGTTCGATATTTTCGGGTAGTTTGGACCCAATCAAGTCTGTCGCCAGGCCATACTGTTTGCGCAAGTATTCGATCTGCTGGGAAGCCACACTGACAGCAGTTTGATGCCCGCTATCCTCGTTAAACCCCATCCTCACCTCACACGCGACCCTTAAATTCAATGACTTCTGTTGCTACTCTTTAATACAGACGTCACCCGACCACCACCGGGCCGTGCAATTGTATTCAAGACGTCCCCTTGAGCCATGCTGCCAGTCCAGAACACGCAAAATCGATGGTGAGGGCGCCATACCCGTGTTGCTTTGCTCCTGCAGCTCCTCAAGCGGAATTGGGTAGCTGGCCCAATCCCGAGGCGCACGCCAGCCAGGCGGTGGAACGAGCTCTGACCGCGTGCCGTTGATCGGATACTGTGCTCGCCAATCATGAATGGCTTGACTGAGCTGTTCTACGATGTCGGGATACGCCGACGCCAGATTATTGTACTCGTTTGGGTCGTTAGCGATATCAAATAAATAATTGGTCACCGTAATCGACAGCTGTTCTTGCTCGACTTCTTGTACCAGCTTCCAGTCCTCATCGAACGCCGTAAATTTAAAGCTCCCGTATATGGGTATTTCGGAGGCAAACATCAGCGGTTTTTCCAATGAAACTGTTTCATCCAGCGCAATGGCCGGCCACATATTTCGCCCATCGAGCTTGAAAGTATTACCAGCCTCAATCCCCGCGGCAGCTGCTAGGGTTGGAAACACATCCATCACACTCATAATCTGATCGAACTGCTGGCCACTGTCGAGCATGGCCGGCCAGCGCAACAGGGAAACAACGCGAATTCCCCCTTCAAAGGTCTCTCCCTTTCCGCCTCGAAGGGGCGCGTTGTTTGCGCCGCCATAGGAATAAGCCGCACCGCCGTTGTCACTAAAAAAGAGCACAATGGTGTTATCCGCTATACCCTCGTCTTCGAGGGTTTGCAGCACCTGTCCGATGGCCTGGTCCATAGCATCGACCACCGCGGCGTACATCGGCCGAGCGCTGGGTTGGAGCATCATCGTCGAGATGCGGCGAGTGTCATCAGTCTGTCGCGACCGCGCGGGTGGTAGATCTGTATTGATATCTTCGTACTTCTCTTGCAGCTCTAGCGGCGCATCCAGCGGCGTATGCGGTGCGATAAAAGGCATGTACATAAAAAACGGTCGGTTCTTGTCTCGCTCTCTGATGTATCGGGAGACTTCATCAGCCAGCAAATAGGTTTCATAGCCATCGTCGTCAATCGATACGCCGTTTTGTTGGAAATCCTTTCCTCCTTGGTTAGCAAAGGGCGGATAAAACCCGACCTCCGTATGAAGATGCCCGTAGAAATGATCGAAACCACGATTATTGGGATGGTAGGTCATCTGCGCATGGCCCAAATGCCACTTCCCCACCATCGCTGTTTGATAGCCAGCGCTTTGGAAAGACTGCGGCATAAAATGTTCATCGGGATGCACACCGGTATTATCCCAGGGGAGAATCACACCATAAGCGACCCCCAGCCGAATGGGGTCGCGGCCGGTCATCAAAGCCGCACGTGTTGGCGAACAAATGGGGGTGGTGTAGAAGCGATTGAGCTGAACCCCCTGTTCGGCGAGCTGATCCAAGGACGGCGTGTCTATGTCACCACCGTGATAGCCCACATCTGCCCATCCCAGGTCATCCGCCACCATCACCAAAATATTGGGCCGGGCCTCAGCAGTATCAGAGACAATCTGGCCCAATGATTGCTGGGATAAGAGCGTCACTGCGACAAAGGCGAGACTAACCATTCTCTTGTTCATTGGGGCTCCATCAATGCCTACTAGCCTGGGTATCCGTCATCACCTGAGTTGTCGCGCGCCATCGATACCTTAAATGGCCTGCCCTGAGAACAAGTCCGCAATCAATGCCTCAGCCTCTATTCTTGCTGCCCGGCTGTCTTCAGCCACCGCAATCATGAGCGCGGCCTCCGTAAAGGCAGCCATGATAATGCGGGCAAACAGGGCTTGGCGATAACGAGCCCCAAGGTCCTGATGCTGCCCCTCAGTCATTAAAGCGCGGGCATTCCTGCTCACCTCGCTATCGGCCCATCGCTCTCGCCCGAGAATATTGGGACTGTCGACGAGTACGATACGGCGAAATCCAGGGTCTTCACATAAATCCAGAAACGCTCTCCAATGACTAATAAAGCTATCCACTTGAGAATCAATAGACTCGCCACCCATGCTGTCCACAATGCGCTGTTCTAACTCGGCGACAACGGCAGCAAACAGTGCCTTCTTATTACCAAAGTAGTGGTAGATCGGCGTAATAGTGAGCCCACAATCCTTGGCGATATCCTCAATTGAGGTGTCCGCATAGCCGCGTTGCCCGAATAACGTCAACGCGCTGCTGAGTACCGCTTGCTTCGATGAGTTCCGGCGTTCTGCCTGTGTGCGCTTAATATTTGGGCTATTTTTTGTCATCGCTTAGCTCTGGTCTAACGCCGCTGGCATATATAGTATTACTATATATGATATATATCGATACTATATAACTTTCCAGCATCGAGCATCAAGATCGACATGAATGAATACTTAGACCGTGCCTTTTCGCCCGCGCAATTGGGAAACCTGCCGCTCAAAAACAGGATTATCAAAGCGGCCACCTACGAAGGTAAAACACCAAACGGGATCCCCGGCCAGGCACTGCTTGACTTCCATCAAGCTGTTGCTGAGGGCGGTGTTGCGATGACAACGATCTCCTATTGCACCGTCGAGGTCGATGCACGCATCAATGACCAGATGATGTGGCTTCACGAGGGTATTCGCGGGCAGTTGACCGACCTGACGCAAACGCTGAAGCGTACCGCGCCAGGCATCAAGATTTCCGGGCAACTCACCCACAGCGGTGGCTTTACCAAAAATCGAAAGTTAATACGGCTCAAGCGCCCCATAGGACCCTCAAGAGCCTTCAATATGCTTGGCGCGACCGCGGGCATTCCGTTCATCGATGCCATGGACAGCCGGGAGATCGATCTAGTGGTAGCGCTTTATGCGGACGCAGCGTCCTTTATGCGGTCCGTTGGATTTGACGCGGCTGAAATTCATTTCGGTCACGGCTATGGGCTCAGTCAATTCATCAGCCCAAAAACGAACAAACGAACAAACGAACAGACGAATACGGTGGCAGCCTCAAAAACCGGATGCGGCTGCCATTGCGCGTCTTGGAGGCCATGAAAAGTGCCGTCGGCGACGACTTCCCCATCATAGGCAAAATCAATCTCACAGATGGCATCAAAGGTGGGCTGCACCTAGAAGAAGCCATAAAAGTTGCTACCCTTCTGGACAAAGGCGGCTTGGACGCGCTTGTTTGCTCCGGCGGAACCAGTCCCTACAACCCCATGATCTACTTCAGGGGAGAGAGCTTGGGTACAGGCCTCGCCGAGCAACAGAAAAACCCCCTTGCTAGATTTCTTTTAAAAATAGCATCGAACCGGCTGTTCAAGAATTACCCCTACTACGAAAATTATTTTCTCGAAGATGCAAAGAAGGTCAGGGACAGCGTGAACTGCCAAATGATTTATATCGGCGGTTGTACCGAGCTCGATAGCCTAGAGGAGGTGATGCGAGAGGGATTTGATTTTGTACAACTGGCTCGCCCGCTGATCAAAGATCCCGCCTACGTTAATAATGCCATCGCTTCCCTGAACAGTGGAAAGAACTACGTTAACGGGTGTATCCACTGCAATCGTTGCGCCTCACTTATCGAAGCCCCAGGGGGTGTTTACTGCCCTCTAAACGAGGGGGGTGGTCAATGAAATTAGACGACTTTGAAGCGCCGCCCACCCCGCCGACGATTTATGGTCCCGTAAGACAAATTGCTTATATTGTTCCTAACATCGATGACGCCATCGCCTTTTGGCAATCTCAAAACGTTGGACCGTTTCTCGTAACACGCCAAGTAAGCCCCTTCAGTAATAGCTACTACCGAGGGACCAAAACCGACGGAATTACGATCGACATCGCTTTTTCCTACGTCGGTGAGATGCAGCTTGAACTTATCGCCCCAGTCAATGACGTGCCATCGCCTTATCAAGAGATGATTCAGCGACATGATCAAAACGTGCACCACTACGCTGTCTGGGTAAAGAATTTTCCCGAGGCTTACCGTTACGCAACAAGCCAACCTGACAACACGATCGTCATGGATACCGGTATCGATGGCATTGCACGCATGTCCTATATCGAAAACTCAACGACCAAGATTACCCTGGAAGTCATCGAGTGGAACGCCATGACCGCCGTGTATTTTCAAAACATTGAAAAGCGATTAAGAGCCATCGCCCAACGCGAAACGGTGGAGGAATTTCATCTTAGCGAACTGACCCCAAAAGTGGTCTTACTACCAGTGCTCGCCAAATTCGCCATCAATAAATTACTGGGGCGGTTAAAGAGATGATCGACGGCCATGACTAAATGAGAATTTCAAAAAACGGAAATCCACCTTGAGAAATATTGTAATCACAGGAAGCGCTTCGGGCATCGGCGCCGCGTGCAAAGCCCAATTTCAAACGACGGGCGATCGTGTCGTAGGTATCGATTTATCGGACGCTGACATCGCGGCCGACCTCTCTACCCAATCGGGGCGCGATGCGGCTATAGCAGCAACCCTCGCCTACACCGAAGGGAAGATCGATGGCTTGATTTTGTCAGCCGGTCTCAGTGGTATGTACCACCCGGGCGATGTGACGCTTTCTGTCAATTATTTTGGCTCTGTCGAGTTGCTAGATGCACTGAGACCGGCCATGGAAGGCAGGCCAAACGCCTGTGCTATCGGCTTGGTGTCTAACTCGTCGCAATTCGACGTGGATTACGACGACCCAATGGTCACAGCGCTTCTTGAGGGCAACGAAGAAAAATGCCGGCAGATGGTACTTGGGCTTGATCGTGGCGCCGCCTATCGATTTTCAAAGCACGCGCTTGCGAGGGCAATCCGCCGACGAGCGAGCATCTGGGGTCCTCTCGGGGTCAGAATCAATGCAATTGTGCCCGGCATGACCGAGACACCTATGGTTGATGCTTTGAAGCAAGACCCCGAAGTCGGCCCATTGCTGGATCTTTTACCTATCCCCGTTGGGCGCAAAGGCAATGCTTCCGAGATGGCAAAGGTTATCGCCTTTTTATTGAGTGAGGACGCCTCTTACATCCACGGGACTATGGTCTGGGTGGACGGTGGAACAGACGCAGCTATCCGCCCAGACTTATTTTAATGACTGTCCCTATTGACCCTATTCTGCAATGAGATCACTCCAATGGCTAAAGAAATAACAGGTCAAAAAACCGTGGCTGTCGATGCCTCGGCGGAGCAAGTGTGGCTCAAGATGCAAGATTTTGCGGATTTGGGCTGGGCAGTTGGCATTGCCGATATTGAAATTGAGGGTCAAGGCATTGGCATGGTTCGGCGAGTGCGCTTAGAGGGAAGCGAGGACTGGCTCGAAGAGCGCTTGTTAATGGTTGATCAGAGCACCAAAAAGCTCGAATACGGTATTGATGAAGGCATGATGGGCATCACGCATTATCGTGCGACTGCACAGGTGATACCCCAAGCTCAAGGCTGTCAGATCGAGTGGACCTGTTGCGGCCAGGTCGAGTCGTCCGAAGTGGCGGAAAAAGAGCCTATTCTCGCGCTCGTCGCCGAAGGCATTGTCACTCTCTTTGCCACACAGTTCAGCGAAGACAGCCGTTGATATGATTGACGCCGACGATATTGGACTCTGTTGCGGCAGCCTGGTGCAGGCTGACTTTGTAGGGTTGGTCGAAGCAGCATCGGGCGCGGGCTTCAAATCTATTTCAATGTGGCCAACCCTGTTCTACAGCGCGTTGGAAAATGGTTATAGCGAGGCCGATCTGATCACCATTCTCGATGACAACGGTCTCCGCGTCACTGAACTGGATCCGTACTGTGCCTGGTTACCGGTGACGGTGGATCCGAATGACATGACCGCGACTTTTTTCAGCTATGGCGAAGATGAATTCTTTCGCATGGCTGACGTCCTGGGAGGCAGTTATCTCAACGTCATTGAGGCACTGCCATCCTTAATAACGCCAGCGCAGCGCGTAGAGCTACTTGCCGAACTTTGCCTTCGCGCCGCCACCCGTGGCCTCCAGGTGTCTTTGGAATTTTTACCATGGTCCCCCATCGGCAATCTCGATCAAGCCGTCGCCCTTGTTCAGGCCGTAGGCCAGTCAAATTTTGGCGTCAACATTGACCTTTGGCACCACTTTCGCAGCGGCGGTACGGTTCAACAGCTGGCAACTCTCGACCCCCACGTCGTGACAGCCGTGCAACTCAACGACGTGGCGTTAGAGCCATGGTCGGACATCCTTGAAGAAACATCACTAGGGAGAGAGCTTCCTGGCGCGGGAGTTGGCCATGCAGCTTCGAGCATGGAGGCGCTTTACTCAGCAGGCGTTCGGTCCACTCTAAATGTTGAAGTATTTTCTGCCGAGTTAATGGCACTGCCGGCTCTAGAAGCTGCGCAACAGCTAAAACAAAGTATCAGGCAGGCGGCTCAGCTCGTCGGGTAAAAATAGTATGGGATGGTTTCCACCACGGTTCTTGCCGCCAAACTGATGTCCTATCAAACTTTGACAGCAGCTCACGCAAAGAGCGTCTTATGCCGTTTGGCCTTCTTTGTCAGGGAAAAATGGTGGGTCGTGCTGGGTTCGAACCAGCGACCAATTGGTTAAAAGCCAACTGCTCTACCGACTGAGCTAACGACCCAAAAGGAGGTGCGGCGTCGCCGCGAGGGGCGTATGGTACTTATCCTGACCAAAAGTGCAACCTTCTCCTATGCTGCGACCCTTTCACCTTGCCCTCCCTGCTATTGATCTTAGCGCCACCCAAGCTTTTTACTGCGATTTGCTGGGGTGCAAGCTTGGTCGCACCGACGATACTTGGATAGATTTAGATCTCTTTGGTCATCAGGTCGTCTTTCATGACTGCGGGGGCGAGGGTCTTCCCGATCGCTATAATCCGGTGGACAAACATCAGGTACCGGTGCCGCATTTCGGCATCATCCTGACCCCAGTGCAATTTGAGGTGCTGGTTGAACGGCTGAAAGGCAACGTCGATTTTGTCATCGAGCCCTCCGTGCGCTTCGCAGGCACCCCCGGGGAACAACGCACGCTTTTTTTTCGGGATCCAAACAACTACGCCCTAGAATTCAAGTGCTTTGCAGACGATCGATTTATCTTCGAGCCATTTGACCCGTAGCTAAATCAAGCGTATCGAGTGGCGTCAGGAACTCCCGCTTCCTCAAATCCCTGACGGCGCAGTCGGCATGAGTCACACACTCCGCAAGCCAAACCGGTCTCGGTAGCTTGATAGCAGGAAGTGGTCAAACTGTAATCGACACCCAGCTCGATACCTCTGCGAATGATGTCAGCCTTGCTAAGACTGATGATGGGCGTAACGATTTTGATGGGGTTGCCCTCTACCCCAGCTTTGGTTGCGGTCGCCGCCATGTCCTCGAAAGCCGCAATGAAGGCGGGACGACAATCTGGATACCCCGAGTAATCCACCGCATTGACACCGATATGAATTTCATCAGCCTCGAGCACTTCCGCCCAACCGAGGGCAATAGACAAGAACACCGTATTTCGCGCCGGCACGTAGGTAACCGGTATACCTTCGGTTGGTTCAACGGGCACATCAATCGCATCGTCTGTAAGTGCTGATCCACCAATACCGCGAAGATCTAATCCAACGGTTTTATGGAGAGTGCCTGGAAATGCCTCAGCGACACGCGCCGCCGCGAGTAATTCCGCACGGTGTCGCTGTCCGTAGTCAAAGGACAGGGCGTAACACTGGACGCCCTGGCGGTACGCCATGGCGAGAACGGTCGCTGAATCGAGTCCTCCCGACGTTAAAATCACGGCACGCTTAGTCATGGCTGTCAGTGTCCAGGCTCATCGTTCCACAGCAGCTTGTGCAACTGAAGCTGAAATCTGGCATTAACGCCATCAGACAACATCCACTCGGCCAGCTCTCGGGGGCTGAGGCCGCCGTGAGTTGGCGAAAACAACACATCACCCACGCGCTGCGCTAGTGAAAACTCATCAATCTTAAAGCGAGCCCAATCGTAGTCGGCTCTGCTCGCCAGCACGAACTTTACCTGATCGTGTGGAGTCAAGCATTCCATGTTGTCCCACCGATTGCGATGACTCTCTCCCGAATCGGGGCACTTCAAATCCATCACGCGACTCACTCTTAGATCGACCTCAGCGATGGACAAAGCACCGCTGGTCTCAAGCGAGACCTCGCAGCCGGCATCGCAAAGAGCAGTCAAAAGCAGTAAACATTCGGGTTGTGCAAGAGGCTCACCACCGGTCACACAGATCCGGTTGCAGCCGAAACCAGCGACGACCTCCATCACCTCGGCTAACGACATCAAGTCACCGCCGGCGAACGCGTACTCGGTATCACACCAAACACAGCGGAGCGGGCACCCGGTTAATCGGACAAACACCGTGGGCAGTCCGACGGAGCGCGCCTCGCCCTGCAGGGAATGAAATATCTCGGTAATCCGCAGCTGCGCCACCGTCGACTCACCCGTCATCGACGTTAGAAGTTTTCGCTGAGGAAATCGGTCGCCAGCTGGGAGGCCGGATGCCCGGGATACTCGGCAATAACGCGATCCAAATACTCTCGGGATCGCTCACTATTGCCCTTAAGGAGGTGTACTTTGCCCAGCTTATACAGTGCATCCGGAATCTTTGCGTTATTCGGATACTGATCAAGCAGCAACTGAAAGCTCTGGCGAGCCAACTCGGGTTCGGTAGGGTCAATAACAAGGTATAACTCGCCCAACCAGTAATGCGCATTAGGCGCATAGCGGCCGTAGGGGTAGTTTTGTAGAAATTTTTTAAAGCCCTCGACCGCTTCCGAAAAGTTTTTTGACTTCACGTACCCATAAGCGGACTGATAAGCAGATTCCTCTCCGGGTTGGAGCGGCTGCGGCGGGTCAGTGTTCGGCGTGCCGCCAAAGGTGAGTCCCTCCTCACCTGCTGTATCGACGACCGTAGGAGAGACGACAGCAGACCCTTTCGCGAGATCGGCGATTCGCCTGTCCAGATCAACGTACCGCTCTAAACTCTGTTCCTTCAAACGATTGATTTCTGCACTTTGCTGCTCAACTACCCCGTTGAGTCGCCTGACCTCCTCCTGCAACTGCTGCAACTGCACAACAAGGGAGCCCACGTTGGGATTGGCTGGCGATACACCTTGATTCGTCGTGATCGGCACAGCCGTAACGGTTTGACCTGCGTAGGGTGTCACCCCAGACACGGTATAACCGGCGGGCGTTGCGGTACCAGTGTCCGGCGGAGTATAGCCAACAGCGGCTCGCTCGGCGGCTTCGCGCTCCGCTTCTACGTCAATATAATCCTGGGCAGCGTTGGGCAATGCGACGACCGCAGTTGTAAAAAAGCCGGCTAAGGTAACCGGCTTGAGAAAATCCTTCATAGCAATCGTCTGACTTATTTAAGCTCTACGCGCCGATTTTGCTGCCAGTTTGATTCCCCAGATCCGTACGCCGCTGGGTTCTCTTCACCATAGCTAATGCTCTCGATGCGATAACTCGGTACACCGTTGGCAACCATGTAATCTCTGACCGCATTGGCTCTGCGCTCGCCCAAAGCGAGGTTGTATTCGCGAGTTCCGCGCTCATCGGTGTGGCCTTCGAGTCGAACACTGGCGTCGTTACCCAGCAGGGCTGCGATATGAGCGTCGACCGCGGTGCGGGCTGCATCTGTCAGCGCTGAGCTGTCGAACTCAAAGTAAAAGACTGTCCCTACGGCATCGGCGGCCTCTTGCAACGCCTGCTGTGCTGCTGCCGCTTCTGCAGCTGCGGCTTCAGCGGCAGCGGCCTCGGCAGCGGCTGACTCGGCGGCGGCGGCTTCAGCGGCAGCCGCGTCAGCTTCGCTGGTATCAGTATTGGAACAGGCCACGAGAAAAAGCGAGACAAAGACAAGTGTGGCAAACTTGCCGGCTACTGGGAGTACGTTCATGACACCGTCCTATTAGTGGTTTTATTGAAGTATAGATGACTCTGGCAAAGGCGCAAGATACATCCGTCCATCAACACAAAAAAACTGCTGATCAACTTGCTAGATTTAATGAGCCATAAAGGGCGACCAAGCCGGCTCCTGTACGTCGCCCTCTCTAGCTGGAAGATTAAAGCTCACTCCACCATCAACCGCTACAGCCCCAAGAATACTTTTGCCCCCCCGCTTGGTGGCATACAGCACCACCGAGCCGTTAGGCGCAATGCTTGGACTTTCGTCGAGATTGGTCGTGGTCAGCACCGTCAAGCGCTCCGTGACCAAATCAAAAACGGCAATATGGTAGGCACCGCCCTGCTGGTGGACTAGGGCCACATTTCTGCCGTCCTGCGCCACACGGGCTCGGGCATTGTAGCGGCCCTCAAAGGTGACTCGGGTAATTGCACCGGTTTTTAGCTCGTAGCGATAAATTTGGGGACGGCCACCGCGGTCGGAAGTGAAAAGAAGCGACTTACCGTCCGGCATCCAAGTGGGCTCGGTATCAATCGCGTAATGCTCGGTCAATCGCGTCAATCGTTTGGAAGTCAGGTTCATCAAGTAAATATCGGGGCTGCCATCCTTAGATAGGACCATCGCCATTGAATTGCCATCGGGCGAGAACACCGGTGAATTGTTAAGCCCCTTAAAATTGGTGAGTTGCTCACGCGCGCCGGTGCGAAGGTTCTGTCTATATATGGCGGGACGCGACGTCTCGAAAGAGACGTAGGCCACTTCGTCGCCATCGGGTGACCAGGAGGGCGCGAGAATCGGTTCCCGACTTTCCAGCAGAACAATCGGCCTTGCTCCATCAGAATCGGCCAAGGTAAGCCGATAAAAATCCTTCCCGCCAGGATTCCGGGTCACAGATACATAAAGCAGCCGGGTTGCAAAGGCCCCGGGGATACCCGTGAGTTTTTCATAGATCTCATCCGCAACGCGGTGAGCGAGCATACGCAGCTCGGGTGCGACGCCAGTCACATTGCCCGCTGCGATCTGTTGCTGCCGAACGGTATCAAACAGCTCCCAATCAATGCTGATATTGCCCGGCCCAGAGGGAGAGGCCCGGCCGATAAGCACGTAGTCGGTTTCAATCGCGCGCCAATCGCGGAAAAAAATCTCCGCGGCTGTCGTCGGGTAACTCAGCATGTCTCGTCGGCTCACGGGCGCAAATTGACCGCTACGCGCTAAATCGGAATCAATAATCCGGGCAACATCGTCGGGGGACGTTCCGCTGCCAACCCAAGCAAAAGGCACTATCGCGATCGGCGTCGGGTTATCGATGCCCTTGGTAATCTCGATTTGTAGCTGGGCTTGGGCATGGTCAGTGAATACCAGGAGGGCAGCAACCAAGGAAGCTAAAAAAAGATGCATCAGTACCTCAAATCATCGGGTCTAAAAATCAACTGAAATCGTCGGAAATCACGCTCAAATAGGGCCCGCTCCAACTGCTTCACCTCTGGAAACCGACCTGCCCGCTCGACGGCGTTAAGCGCACTCCGATCAAATGCATTGTCTCCACTGGAGGTCAAGACCGAGACACCCACTACATCCCCGGTCGGAACCAGTGCGATCTCAAGCACGGCAACCATACCATTGCGAGCCGAGGGTGGCCTAGCCCAGCGCCCCACCACTGCCTGCTGAATGATCGCCGCAAGAGTATCGCTGATGCTGCCGCTGACGCCGGCTTGAGCGGTTTGCTCTGAGGCCATCGCGGATTCAATTTCCTTGAGATTCTGTGCTGCCATGTCCTCTGTAGAGGGAGTCGGTTTCTGCACCTCTGCCGGCTTTTCTGGCAACGGCTCTGCTGGCTTGGGTTGGGGCTTTGGCCGGGGTTTGGGTTCCTGTTTAGGTTTCGGCTTGGGTTTGGGTTTGGGTTTGGGTTTGGGTTTGGGCTTAAGTGTCTCCGCAGACACAAGCTGGGCTTTTATTGCTACCGGTTTTGCGACCCGTGCCTCAATGGTCGTTGGCGACTCCCAACGCACGACAAGGGTCGCTATTACGAGAGCGTGCAACAGAAGAGTGACCAGTAGCGGCGCGCCAAACCAAGATAGACGCTCTGCAGCCTCATTCACGGCGCTGAGGGCTCCTCCGTCACCAACCCAACAGAGGGCGCGCCAGCCTCCTGTAAGGCGGCCATAAGCGTAACAACGCTGCCATAGGCAACGCCTTGATCCCCCCAAACCAGCACCGGCTTGTCGGGGCTTCTGCGGAGCACTGCCGCCACTCGCTGCTTGACTGTGGTCAACTCCAAGGCTTGTTTTTCGTTACCCCCAACATTGAGGTAGAACTCGCCATCAACACTCACCGACACGATCAAAGGCTCGCTGTCCTGATTATCGACCGGCTCTGCTGCGGCATCTGGCAAATCAACTTTTACGCCCTGCATCAGCATGGGAGCAGTGACCATGAAAATAATAAGTAACACCAACATTACGTCGATATAGGGCACAACATTGATGTCAGCGACGGCGCGACGCTTTCTCACAACAATTATCCTTGCGCCCTGCGAGCACGTTGCGCATAGGTCTGGCGCTGCAAGATACCTGAGAACTCATCGACAAAGGTGTCATACCGGTTAATTAGACTGTCTGACCGGGCGGCAAACCGGTTGTAGGCCAGCACCGCGGGAATCGCTGCAAACAGGCCCATAGCGGTGGCAATGAGCGCTTCTGAAATGCCCGGGGCAACTGTCGCGAGGGTGGCTTGGGTGGCATTGGCGAGACCCCGAAAGGAATGCATGATTCCCCATACCGTGCCAAACAAACCGATGTAGGGGCTGGTAGAGCCCACCGAGGCGAGGAACGGCAAGCCGGCCTCTAGTCGGTCGATTTCCCGCAACGTAGCGACACGCATTGCGCGACGCGCGCCTTCGAGCACGGCATCTGCCTCAATATCGCTCTGCTGGGATAGCCTCGAAAACTCTTTAAAGCCAGCTCGAAAGATACTCTCCACGCCCGTGTGGGCCACGCCGTCGGCGACGGCTTGATTGCCCTCGCGATAAAGCTCAGCGAGATCCACTCCAGACCAAAAATGCTCCTCAAAATTGATCAACTCGTCGCCCATTCGGCGATACAGCATCAAACGTCGGACGATCAGGTACCAAGAGCTGACCGACGCCATTAGCAATAGCAACATAACGAGCTGGACAGTGACGCTCGCGCCTAGGATTAACTCTAAAATGCCTAACTCTTGGTCCACCCTGCTCTCCTATCGAAAGATTCAGCCGCCCTGCAGGTCTCGTCGCAACGATGCGGGTAACCGCTTTGGCTTGCCACTGGCCGCGTCGACCAGGGCAATAGAAATCTCGGCATCTACCAGGCAATCTCGCCCGCGATAGACTCGCTGGACGAAAGTCAGGGTAGCAGCCCCGACTGAGGCTAGACCCGCCGTGACTTGCAGCGCCTCATCTAACCGCGCTGGGACCCGATATTGAACCGCTGCCTGAGTGACAACGAAAAGGCTGTCAGGCCCTAAAAATGCGGGTTTGTCGTAGCCCCTCGCGCGCATGAATTCGGTGCGAGCACGCTCAAAATATTTTAGGTAATTGACGTAATATACGATGCCGCCGGCATCGGTATCTTCAATATAGACCCTCACTGGAAGGGAAAATTCCCCGCTTACTCCACTCATTGGTCCCAAGCTACTCGACCCCACCCCCGTCCGACCCGTCAAGATCGAGCGGTAAGCTTTGTCGACCCGAAGCGGATGCTGGCTGCAATCCGAAATGGAGATAGGCGGATTTGGTCGCCATCCGCCCCCGAGGCGTTCTGATCAAGTAACCCTGCTGGATTAGATAGGGCTCGAGTACGTCCTCCAAGGTCCCGCGCTCTTCCGACAGCGCCGCCGCCAAACTATCAATACCAACCGGTCCACCGTCAAATTTCTCCAGCAGCATCAGCAGGAACCGGCGATCGAGATTATCAAAGCCCTGTTGATCGACATTGAGCATATCCAGCGCCTGCTGGGCGATTGCCTCAGTGATCTCTCCATCGCCCTTGACCTCCGCGTAATCACGGACGCGACGCAGCAGTCGATTGGCGATACGCGGGGTACCCCGAGCTCGCCGCGCGATTTCCTGCCCCCCAGAGGGCTCCATGGGGATCTCTAAAAGCCCGGCTGAGCGGGCAACAATGTGGGCAAGATCATCGATATCGTAAAACTCCAACCGTTGCACGATGCCGAAACGATCCCTCAGCGGAGAGGTCAGCAGCCCCGCGCGGGTGGTGGCTCCCACGAGAGTAAAAGGAGGCAAGTCGAGTTTAATCGATCGCGCGGCGGGCCCCTCACCAATCATGATATCCAGCTGATAGTCTTCCATCGCCGGGTAGAGCACCTCCTCAACATAGGGACTCAATCGGTGGATTTCATCAATAAACAGGACATCGCCCGGTTCAAGATTAGTCATCAGGGCGGCAATGTCCCCCGCTTTCTCCAGGATCGGGCCGCTGGTCGTTTTGAGTGACACGCCCATCTCGTGAGCGATAATACTTGCGAGCGTCGTCTTACCAAGCCCCGGGGGCCCAAAGATCAGGGTATGGTCCAGGGGTTCCCCACGCTTCTTGGCGGCGGCAAGAAAGATCTCCATCTGCTCTCGGACCACGCGCTGCCCGAGATATTCATCAAGCGTTCTAGGCCTGATGGCCCGATCGAGTTGCTCATCCTGAGTCGAAGCGGGTTCAGCCGCGACCAATCTGTCGGTTTCTATTGTCATCGTGTTGCCCTCGGTGCCGCTGCTTTGAGGGCTCGGCGAATCAGTTCCTCGCTCGACTCGCCCTCATCTGACTCTACCGAGGAGACCAACCTCGCGGCCTCGGGAAGCTTATAACCCAGCGCGACTAGCGCCTGTTCCGCTTCAGCACGGAAATCAACAGACACTGCCGCGACGGCGACCTGAGGATTTGCAGCGACGGGCGCGAGCTCCTCGAGCCACTTGCCCGCTTTATCCCGCATTTCGACCAGCAATCGCTCGGCGGTTTTCCTGCCAACACCTGGCAGCGCCACAAGCGCCGAGACATCATCTCGCTGCAGGCACTGGGAAAAAGCCCGAGCGTCCATACCTGACAGCAGGGCCAGCGCAAGTTTTGGGCCCACACCGCTCACTTTGATCAATTCGCGAAACAATCGGCGCTCTTCCTGTGCTAGGAATCCATACAGGAGCTGTGCGTCTTCCCGCACCACGAAGTGCGTGAGCAACGTTACCTCCTCGCCCAGCCCGGGTAGATCGAAAAGTGTCGTCATGGGAACCTGGATCTCATAGCCGACACCGGCGACGTCCACCACGACATCGGGAGGCTGTTTGGCAATCAAGGTTCCGCGAATAATTCCGATCATAATGCCTATCCTACCGCAGCCTGCCACGACTGAGCGACGCCGCGGGTAGCCGCTTTAGGGTCTGGCTAGTGTGAATGTGGCACAGTGCCGTAGCCAGGGCGTCCGCCGCATCCTCCTTAGGCGCTGCGGGCAGGCCGAGCAGAGTCTTCACCATATGCTGCACCTGTTCTTTGTTGGCGGCGCCGGTTCCCACCACCGCTTGTTTGATTTGTCGCGCCGCATATTCGTGGACGCTGAGACCCCGCTGGACGCAAGCCACCATTGCGGCTCCCCGAGCCTGACCCAGTTTGAGCGCTGCATCGGCGCTGCGAGCAAGAAAAACCTGCTCGATAGCGAGTTCGTCCGGGGCATGCAAATCAATGATTTCATTGAGCGAGGCAAAAAGTACGCCCAGCCGGGGTCCCAATGGCTCGCTGACGGGCAATCGAATGACGCCGCTACTCACATAATGCGGCTTGCCTTGCTCCACGCGCACGACCCCGAAACCCGTTTTCCGCGAGCCGGGGTCAATTCCTAGAATGGTTGCCATCGCTGCTCCCTTCCGATCGCCCTATTGTGACGGAAAGCGGACACAACGCCAGTGGGTTTAGCGCAAACTTACTGAGACTCAGGGGCACTCACGGCAGACTGGCGCAAACGGATAGAAAGGTCCCGCAGTTGCTGCTCCGCAACCTGGCCGGGTGCATCAGTCATGACGCATGCAGCGCTCTGGGTCTTGGGAAACGCGATCACGTCACGAATCGACTGCCCACCGACCATTAGCATCACCAGACGGTCTAAACCGAAGGCGAGACCACCGTGGGGCGGCGCACCGTATTTCAGAGCATCCAGCAGGAAACCAAACTTTTCGATGGACTCCTCGGCATCAATACCCAAGATATCGAATACCGCCTGCTGCATATCCTGCTGGTGTATACGAATCGACCCGCCGCCAACCTCGGTGCCATTAAGCACCATATCGTAGGCCCTTGAAAGCGCCGCAGCAGGATCTGCCCGCAGCGCATCGACATCGCAATTGGGGGCTGTGAACGGGTGATGCAGCGGGGTCAAACCTCCCTTGCCATCGTCTTCAAACATCGGGAAATCGACCACCCACAGTGGTGCCCAACCCGCCTGCACGAGCCCCAAGTCTTCGGCGACGCGCAAACGAAGCGCTCCCAGCGCCTCGTTCACCACCGATCGCTTGTCAGCGCCAAAGAAAATAATGTCGCCATCTACCGCACCTAAACGGGTCATGAGTTGCTCAACGACGGCGTCAGGCATAAATTTTAGAATTGGAGACTGCAAGCCCTCCACTCCGGCTGATAGCTGATTGACCTTGATCCACGCCAATCCCTTGGCACCATAAATGCTGACGTACTTGGTGTAATCGTCGATTTCTTTGCGAGATAGGGAAGCGCCACCCGAAACTTTCAATGCCGCGACTCGTCCCGCTTCGTCCTGAGCCGGACCGCTGAATACCTTGAAGTCGACCGATGCCATGAGGTCATCAATGGATACCAGCTCCAGCGGAATGCGCAGGTCAGGCTTGTCTGATCCGTAGCGTTCCATCGCTTCATGCCAGCTCATCTGGGAGAATTCCCCCAGCTCCACATCGAGCTGCTCTTTGAAAAGGGTACGCACCATGCCCTCGGTTAGCGACATGATATCTAGCTCCTCGAGGAAGGAGGTCTCAATATCAATCTGAGTAAATTCCGGCTGCCGGTCAGCGCGCAGATCCTCGTCTCTAAAGCATCGAGCAATCTGGTAGTAACGATCAAAACCCGACACCATTAACAGCTGTTTGAATAGCTGCGGCGATTGGGGAAGCGCAAAAAAACTGCCTGCGTGGGTGCGGCTCGGGACGAGATAATCCCTCGCACCCTCAGGCGTAGCTCGCGTGAGAATTGGGGTTTCGATGTCCAAAAAACCGTGCTCGTCCAGATACCGGCGAACGCTGGAGGTAATGCGGGCGCGCATCATGAGGTTTTTTTGCATGTCTGGGCGCCGCAAATCCATATAGCGGTACTTAAGTCGGACGTCCTCCCCCACGGAGTGGTGTGCATCGAGGGGAAAGGGTGGCGTTGCAGCGCTACTCAACAATTCCAGCGCCTTACCCAGCACCTCTATCTTGCCCGTGGCCATTGCAGGATTGACGGTCGCCCCATCTCGCGCCCTCACCCGACCGGTAATTTTCAGCACGTATTCACTGCGAACCTTGTCAGCGAGCGCGAAGGCCTCTTCAGTATCGGGATCAAAGACCACCTGCACGATGCCCTCACGATCGCGCATATCGAGAAAAATAACGCCACCATGATCCCGTCGACGGTCGACCCAGCCACACAGGGTAACGGTGTCGTCGATCAGGCTTTCCGTGACTGAGCCACAATAATGGGTGCGCATGGTTTTACCGCCCTAAGTTCACTGCTGTCGCTTGCCGAGCTCTCGCTAGCTCAAGCAGCCGAAGTTGTTCCTGAGGTGTCAGCACTTTTTTTGCTCTCACCCGAGGAGGTTGATGATGTTTGTGGCGAAGTGTCAGAACCCTTTCCGCTTCCCTCTTTGCTACCGCCATCTTTGATAGCAGCGTCTCCAGCCAAATTTTTCTGCTTACCGGTCTTAAAATCCGTCTCATACCATCCCCCGCCCGAGAGCCTGAACGAAGGTGCGCTCACTTTTTTCTTGAGTGCTTCGTTACCACAGGCTGGACACTGGGTAAGCGGCGCGTCGGACAGCTTCTGAATAGCCTCCAGACCATGTCCACAATCGGTACACTGATAATCATAAATTGGCATATGAATTTCTCCCCAGAGTCAGACGACATCGCGACTCAGCTATGAGGCCAACAGAGCGATAAAACAAGGGCGCGAAGGGTACCCGAAAAGCCGCTAGCTATAAAGCGGCGCGCCCAGACCTATCCAGAAAAATACCGATTTAACGCGCATTCCTGCGCAGGGATCAGGCCAAACCAGTCCCGGCTGACCGCCCTCACCCACAGGTTATTTGCTCCGGAGGGTGCTTTCGAGCGAACACCTGAGCCACCTCATCAAAAAATGTACTTCAAAGAGGAACAAGCGCACAAAAAAAGCGGCCAATCTGGCCGCCTCTTGAGTGAGCCCGGAGCTAGCGCACCCCGGGCTGAGTTTACTCAGGAATTTGCAAATTCCTTCATTCTCTTCAGGGGACGAATTTTGACCGCGGTGGTCGCCGGCTTCGCCTTAAACATGGTCTCTTCACCGGTGAAGGGATTGATGCCCTTGCGCGCCTTTACGGCAGGCTTACGGACGGTGGTTATTTTCATCATGCCGGGAATGGTGAACTCACCAGCGCCGCGCTTCTTGATGCTGCCTTCGATCAGGTTATTCATCGCATCCATCACTGCGCTAACCTGCTTTTTGGTCAAGCCTGTGTTGTCTGCCAGCGCCCCAACGATTTGGGTCTTGGTCAACTTCTCTGAAATCGCTTTCACCTTGGGAGCCGCTGCCGGCGCCTTTTTCGCGGGTGCTTTTTTCTTCGCTGCTTTTTTAGCCATGTGTCTTTTTCACCTTTGGTTGGGTTGGTTACTGACCGCGCGCTTATGAAAACCCTGCAAAAAAAGATGTTTCCCGGCAGTCGGACGAATTCAACACGAATAAACTCTATAAAACAAGCGCCCAAACCGAAATTACAAAAAAAAAATTCCTTGTACTTTTTTCAGAAACTGAAAGCAAAAAAACACGCCTTCTGATAACTTTCGCAACCGCAAGAACATCCGTAGACTTAGTTGCCCTTTCACAGAGTCGAATACCTCATGCGCGCAAGCGAATTTTTACTGTCAACGCTGAAAGAAACACCCGCAGACGCAGAGGTAATCAGCCATCAGCTGATGCTGCGTGCCGGTCTCATTCGCCGAATAGCCGCGGGCATCTACACTTGGATGCCGCTAGGGGTACGCGTCCTTCGACGGGTGGAAGCAATCATTCGTGAAGAAATGAACAGCGCCGGTGGGCTTGAGCTCTCGATGCCCGTGGTTCAACCAGCTGAGCTGTGGCAGGAGTCGGGTCGCTGGGAACAGTATGGACCCGAGTTAGCACGACTTCAGGATCGTCATCAGCGGGACTTCTGTCTCGGCCCAACTCACGAAGAGATCATCACTACGATAGGGCGTAACGAGATCAAGAGCTACAAACAGCTGCCGATCAATTTCTATCAAATTCAAACGAAGTTTCGCGATGAGATTAGGCCGCGTTTTGGCATCATGCGCTCGCGAGAATTCATCATGAAGGACGCCTACTCTTTCCATATTGACCAAACATCTCTGGAGCAAACCTATTGGCGAATGCACCAAGCCTACACGGCAATATTCACTCGACTCGGGCTTGATTTTCGCCCGGTAGAGGCTGATACCGGCAGTATCGGCGGCAGTCACTCACATGAATTCCACGTGTTAGCTGAGTCTGGGGAAGACGCCATCGCCTTTTCCAATGGCAGTGACTTCGCGGCCAATGTAGAGCTCGCAGCCGCGGTTGCACCTAGCCCTAATCAGTCTGAACCTGAGCCCGAGCCGCTCACGCCGTTTGATACGCCCTCGGTAAAAACCATCGATGATTTGGTCCAGCAGCACGATATCGCCATCGAGCAGACCGTTAAGACCCTGTTTATCTCGGGTGAGCACGACGAGCTGATCGCGCTTGTCCTGCGGGGTGATCATCGACTCAATGCCATCAAGGCAGAAAAACTACCGGGGGTGGCCACGCCGCTAAAAATGGCGGAAGAAGCCGCGGTCAACGCCGCCGTGGGCGCAAGCTTTGGCTCACTGGGACCTGTAGGCCTCTCTTGTCGCGTAATTGTAGATAGCTCAGCGGCGGTCATCCGCAACTTTGTCTGCGGCGCCAATAAGCAGGGCGCTCACTACCGGGGCGCCAATTGGGATCGCGACGTTGACGGCCACGAAGTGGCCGACCTGCGCGAAGTTGTCGCTGGAGATCCCAGTCCCTGCGGTAGCGGCACACTGGAGATTCGTAGAGGAATTGAAGTGGGGCATATTTTTCAGCTCGGCACCAAGTACAGTGAGGCCATGCAAGCTTCGGTTCTTGATGAGCAGGGTAAGTCTGTTCCCATGGCAATGGGCTGCTACGGTATCGGCGTGACCCGTATCGTTGCCGCTGCTATCGAGCAGAACCACGACGATCGAGGCATCATTTGGCCCCACTCAATGGCACCCTTTCAAGTAGCCTTGGTACCTCTGGGTCTCGAGAAATCGACCGATGTTGCCCATGCTACTGAGAACCTGTACACACAGCTTACCGATATGGGTGTTGAGGTGTTCCTCGATGATCGAAAAGAACGCCCCGGTGTAAAATTTGCGGAGATGGAACTGATTGGCATCCCCGTACGTGTCACACTCGGAGATCGCTCCCTCGCAGAAGGGGCGGTTGAAATACAGGGGCGCCGTGAAGCAGACGCGACAAAAATTCCATTGGCAGATGCCCTACAAAATATTACCCAACGACTGGGCGTGGGCTAGGCCCATTGCCTACGCCTGGTGCTTCGTGCTGCCTCTTGGGCTCGCGGGGAGCACACTATCGAGCGCACAAGATGACCGCGCGGCGCTACGGCGCTTTTTAAGTGAATCTATTAATCAAGCTTCCAGCTTTGAGGACCGCTTTGACGCCGAAGTGTGGCTAGTCGACATGCAAGCGCGTCTACTTCCCTTCATGCCCGACGATGCCATACGGGTTGAATTTCTTACGACGCTCCATCGCGAAGCGACGGCAGCCAATCTACCCCCCGAGCTGGTACTCGCCGTAATCGAGGTGGAAAGCCATTTCGACCGCTTTGCCATCTCCCGTGTCGGCGCACAGGGATATATGCAAGTTATGCCCTTCTGGCGGGAAGAAATTGGACGCGCCGGCGATAATTTGACTGACATGCTGACCAACCTGCGCTATGGCTGTCGGATCCTGCAATTTTATTTGAATCGAGAGCAGGGTGACCTCGAAACAGCGCTGGCGGCCTACAACGGATCCTCCGGGAGCCGCGTTTACAGTGACAAAGTCCGCATCGCGTGGGAAAACCACTGGAAAATCCACGATTTACCTTGGTAAATTGAACCCACCGGGGTCGCACCCCAAAACAAGGTACAGGTCGTGATTGATCTCAAAAGTTTCACACGCTGGAACGTAGATCTGGCCAAAACCATTGCAGCTATCGGGGAGGAGGAGTTTTTCCCGCAACTCCTCAGCGCACTTGGCGCTCAGGTCCCGCACGAATACCCCCAAGTCTGGCTCTATCACCGTGACCTTCCCCCGCGCATTTTGTACCACGAGATTCCCGAGATCGCGGTACCTTTACAAATCGACCGCTATTTAGAAGGGCCTTACCGAGAAGACCCCTTTTACCAAATTTCGATGAGTAGTCCTCGCAGCAGTATTTACCGACTGGCCAGGCTCACAGGCACAAATTTCGAGGACAGCAGTTACTTCAGGCATTACTACGCCGAAACCGATACCCGCGACGAGATCATCTTCCTGACACGACTCGACGATGGGAGTGTGGTCAACTTTTGCATCATGCGGCTCAATGAACAAGCCGACTTCCACAAAGAGGAATACGACCTGCTCTATACGCTCGCCGAACCGATTGCCGCCGTCATAAAATCCCACTGCCATCGAGACGACTTTGTGGTCACCAATCTCTTGCAACCCGGTCTCGATGCCCAAATCGACGTGGGTTTCAAAACCTTTGGTAGCGACCACGTCAGTGTCCGGGAGCGGGAAGTGCTGGAGCTCCTGTTACGGGGTTACGGCGCAGATACCTCCGCCGAGCGACTGGATATCTCTCTAGAGACCGTGCGGCGGCATAGAAAATCGATTTACAAAAAGCTCGATGTCAGCTGCCAGGCAGATCTTTTTGCGTTATTTATCAATAGCATGCCATATATTGGGGAAGCTAAAGGCAACGACCCGCTGTCGGTATACATGAACTGACCTCTAGGTACAGCCTCACAATGCCCAGTTTGGGTCATTGCTCCACCGCGCTTCTGGGGTGAGCATCTCACATTCAATTGCCAGCACCGGTTATGACATGCACAGGGAAGTTGAGCTATTCCTGCAGGCCTACCCGTCCGTCGCGATGATCGAAGCCTTGATCACCGACTGTAATGGGGTCGCGCGGGGAAAATGGATCCCTCGAAGCAAGATCCAGTCAGTCCTGAAAGATGGTCTGAAGTTACCTAAATCCGCGCTGGGCCTCGATATATGGGGTAGAGATATTCCTGCGCTGGCGCATGCGAATGGAGACATCGACGGTTACTGTCTCGCCGTAGAGGAGTCTCTTAGACCTATCCTTACCAAAAGAGGAATCGATCAGGGTCAGCTGATTATGACCATGGTGAATGAGGATGGCTCCCCGTATTTGGGCGATCCCCGACAGATACTCAGCCGGCTCGTGGGCGAATGCCGGGCGCGCGGACTCATTCCCTGTATGGCGGCCGAACTGGAATTCAGCCTGTTGCCCGACCCTGGTCACGATCGCCCGCTGCGTGAGGCGCTTAAGCAACACGAGGCCCTCGGTGGCAATTTGTACGCCCTCGACGAGCTAGACCGCCACGGGGATATGCTTGATGAACTGCGCGAGGCTTTCGAAATACAGGGCCTGCCCTATGAGGGCATCATCAAGGAATCCGCCCCTGCCCAATTTGAGATCAACATGGCCCATAGCGACGATGTTCTTGCGCTTGCAGACCAGATTGTTCGGATGCAGCGAGGTATTCGAACCGTTGCTGCGAGGTACAGCCTCATTGCGAGTTTCATGCCGAAACCCATTGATAACGAAGCAGGAAACGGCATGCACGTTCACTGTAGCCTTCTCCAAGATAAAGGCGGCAATGTTTTCAATAACGACAGCGAGAAGGGCAGCACGGTTCTGCGCAATGCAATCGCGGGATGCCTCGCCCTCATGCCCGAGTCCATGCTAATTTTTGCGCCAAGCTTTAACGCCTATCGCCGCTTTCAAGCCGGCAACCATGCCCCTACGGTGCCTACTTGGGGCTACGATAATCGAACCACAGCGCTCCGCATCCCCGCCGGCCCGCCGGCTGCAAAAAGGATTGAGCACAGGGTCGCTGGCGCAGATGCCAACCCCTACCTGGTGCTCGCTGTTGTGTTAGCCGGTATTCTGCATGGTATCGACAACAAACTCAGGCCACCGAGTCCCGTGGATGGCAATGCTTGGGAGATGAAACATAGCGCTGAGGATTTACCCTGCCTTATGGACGTTGCCATCGCTCGATTTGAGGAATCAACCTTACTAGCAAAATTCCTCAGCGCTGATTTTCAAACCCTCTTCGCTTATACCAAGAGACAGGAGCTCTCAGAATTTCAGAGGCGGGTTACCGATTTCGAGATCGAGAGTTATCTTCGCGGTTAGGGTTACAATAGAGTCCTGCAAATCATCATTCTCTGATTAAGGAATCCAGCATGACAACAGTCTTCGACTTTTCAGCAGAGGACACCAAAGGCGATAACGTTGCGCTCGAGAATTTTCGAGGCAAGGTACTGTTAATCGTAAATACGGCCTCAAAATGCGGCTTCACGCCTCAGTACGAGGGGCTGGAAAAACTTCAGACGGACTATCACGAAAAGGGTTTCGAGGTGTTGGCCTTCCCCTGTAACCAGTTTGGCAAACAAGAACCGGGATCCAACGAGGAGATTGTTGAGTTCTGCACCACGCGTTTTAGCGCGACATTCCCCATCTTCTCCAAGATCGATGTCAATGGCGCGGATACTCATCCCCTCTACGCCTGGCTTAAGCAGCAGGCTAAGGGAATCATGGGAACTGAACGGATTAAATGGAACTTCACCAAGTTCCTGATCAATCGTCAGGGTGAGGTAGTGAAGCGGTACGGATCGCAAGCCAAGCCGGAACAAATCGCCGACGACATTGCCGCGCTGCTGTGACCAGATTCTGTTTATAAGCCACACTAAACGCTAATTCTGACAGGGCTATCTATGCGGCTATCTCACTATCGCATTAAACCCCTCGACGAGGCGGATATCGGCCCCGAGATTCGAAGCATGCTGGGCGATCGCTTTCGCGTGGGTCCGGTACCGATGATTTTCAGGACAATTGGCCGAGCGTTAAAAGCATACAAGCGCTTCATGCCATGGGGAGGTTACATTCTCTCCGAGGCCAACGACCTGTCCCCCAGGGATCGTGAGCTAGTCATTCTGCGCACCGGATTCAATTGGAAATCTGGTTACGAGTGGGCACAGCATGTGCGCATTGGCAAAACCTGCGGGCTCACTGACCCAGAGATAGAGCGTATCAAGAGAAGCCCCGATACTGAGGGTTGGTCTATCGAGGATCGCATGCTTTTACGAGCGACAGATGAACTTACTGAGGATGCATTTGTCACCGAGCAAACGTGGCTCGCCTTAGATTTCTTGACTGAAAAACAGAAAATGGATCTTGTAATGACCGTGGGTCAATACACACAGGTGTGCATGATGCTCAATAGCTTTGGCGTCCAGTTGGACGAGGATCTCCTAGCGGATCCGGATCTTCAAAAATAATCCGCTGTACGCTCGGAGCGCCAGACACCAATGGTTAGCCACTGAGGATTAATGCTCGCGGGTCTCCCTGAATCGAATATCGGGCCAGCGCTCCTCCATCAAAGACAGGTTGACTCGCGTAGGCGCAAGATAGGTCAGGTAGCCGCCGCCATCCTCCGATAGATTGTCAGCGGCTTTTTTTCTAAAGTCCTCGAGCTTGCGGGCATCATCCGCTTCGATCCAGCGCGCCGTGAAAACATTCACCGGTTCGTAAATTGCCTCCACCTTGTATTCGTCCTTCAACCGGTATGCCACAACATCAAATTGCAGTTGCCCGACCGCACCCACAATCAAATCTGTCGAGGTGAGGGGCGAGAAAACTTGCGTGGACCCCTCCTCAGCTAGCTGCTGAAGTCCTTTTTGCAACGCTTTGACTTTCATCGGATCCTTCAGACGGATGCGCCTGAAAAGTTCGGGAGCGAAATGCGGTATCCCCGTGAACTGCAGGTCCTCACCAATAGTAAAGGTGTCCCCTATCTGAATCGTGCCATGATTATGGAGACCGATAATATCCCCGGAAACAGCCTGGTCGACCAACACGCGCTCCCCAGCTTTAAATGATACCGCATCAGCAATCTTGACATCCTTGTTGGCACGGACGTGCCGAATTTTCATGCCCTTCTCATACCGGCCAGAGCACAACCGCAAGAAGGCAATGCGATCTCGGTGCTTGGGATCCATATTTGCCTGAATTTTAAACACAAAGCCCGAGAACTGACGCTCAAAGGGATCGACCGTTCTGGACTGGGTCGCCCGTGCCAAGGGTTTAGGGGCCCATTCAACAAACTGGTCCAACATTTCTCGCACACCAAAGTTGCCCAGCGCAGTGCCAAAAAACACCGGCGTCAGTTTGCCCGCGAGAAACTGCTCTAGATCGAATTCGTGGCTCGCTCCGCGCACCAACTCTATTTCCTCACAGAAGATGTCATATCGATCGTCGAGGAGTTCCTTGGCCTCATCACTTTCAAGCCTTGAAATTTGACGATCCGGCGGCAAGATGGCGTTGTGGCCCGCTTCAAACAGGTGCAGGGTGTCGGTGTAGAGGTTGTAAACACCCTTGAGGTCTTTGCCCATGCCTATAGGCCAATTGATAGGGGCCCCTGCTATTCCCAACACCGCTTCAACCTCGTCAAGCAGCTCAATAGGATCTCTAATATCTCGGTCTAGCTTGTTAACAAAACTGACGATCGGCGTGTCCCGCAAGCGGCACACATTCATGAGCTTGATGGTTCTGTCTTCGACACCCTTGGCACCATCGATCAGCATCAAGGCGGAATCAACAGCGGTCAGCGTTCGATAGGTGTCCTCTGAAAAATCTTCGTGCCCGGGGGTATCCAGCAGATTGACGATGCGCTCTCGATAAGGAAACTGCATCACCGATGAGGTAACTGAAATGCCGCGCTCTTGCTCCAAAGACATCCAATCGGATGTCGCCTGAGGACCGCGTTTGCCTTTGACCGAACCCGCCACCTGAATAGCACTCCCCAATAACAGCAATTTCTCCGTCATGGTGGTCTTGCCCGCATCTGGGTGGGAAATGATCGCGAACGTGCGTCTCGCGGCGATATCTCGCTGGAGATCGGCCTCGGTATCTGACATGGTTACTCCTCAGTGGCGGCGCGATTATGCCAGCGACTCACCAGCCTCGCCATCACTAAGCCGCTGACACTTAGTTGCGGGCACTAAGTCGCTAGAAGGTGGCGCTCGACATGATCGAGAAGGTCGTTACCCACTTGGTCCATCGATAAACGTTGCGTCGGCAATAGCGAAGCCATCGAAACCACCTCTAGCCCCGGGTATCCACAGGGATTAATCCGTGAGAAGGGCGACAGATCCATCGCCACATTGAGGGCGAGACCGTGATAGCTACAGCCTCGACTCACCTTGAGACCTAATGATGCTATTTTGCTACCACCCACATACACGCCGGGCGCCGCCGGATCGGCAGCAGCCGAAAGCTCATAACGTTTGAGTAAGGAAACAACGGCCTGCTCAAGATTAGTCACGAGCTGACGCACGTTCATGTTGGCTCGCCGCAAATCAAACAGCACGTAGACCACCCACTGGCCCGGTCCGTGATAAGTCACCTGACCGCCACGGTCAATTTGCACGACCGGAATGTCGCCGGGATCGAGGAGGTGCTCCGCCTTACCTGAAACACCCTGCGTAAAAACGGGGGCATGCTGCAACAACCACAGCTGGTCGGGCGTATTTTCATCGCGCTCTCGCGTCACGCGCTTCATGGCCTCAAACGTGCTCTGGTAGTCCACTCTGCCGAGATAATGTCGCTCCATGTCAACCGTCACAGCACCATGGATACCAAACCGGTCTCCATAAGTGCCTCATGTAAGGACGTCAGTTGTTGTGGGCCGGTAGCGAATATCGTCACCGTAATCGAGGTAAAGCGGCCCCCGCTTGATGCACGTACCTGAATACCCTCGGCGTCAAACCCTGGGGCATGGAGTTCAAACACCTCTAGAATCACGGGCTGAAAATCCGCCCGCGCCCGACCCAAAACTTTAACCGGGTATTCGCAGGGAAATTCAATCGTGACCGATTCTTGTGTCATCTCAGTGCCTCAGCTGTGGCTACACAAACAACTGAGAAAACCACAGCTTAAAACTATCCCAGAGGCGCTTGAAGAACCCTGCAGCCTCACTGTCTTCTAAGGCTTGCAGCGGTTGTTCAACGAGCAATTCGCCATCCTGAAAAACCTGCACTCGCCCGATCTCATCTCCGCGTGTTAAAGGCGCCAAAATAGGATCCGCGAAGGTGACCACCACCTCAGTCGCCGCGTTTGAGCGCGGCATCGTGAGCGTCGGCGCGGTGAGAACACCCCCGGAAACAGTGTCTTTTATCCCCTTCCAAAGTCGAGTTTCTCCCAGAGACAGCTCGGCGGTGAGCGGCGTGACATTCTGGTAGAAGCGAAAACCATAGTTCAGCAACGCGCGGGTCTCCGCTTTCCGGCTTCGGGTGCTGTTACTGCCAAGCACGACGGAGATCAGGCGCATACCCTCACGCTCAGCCGAAGCAACCAGTCCGTAACCGGCGACACTGGTATACCCCGTCTTCAAACCATCTACGCTGGGATCCTCACGCAGGAGGTGATTTCTGTTGTACTGCATAATATCGTTGTAGGTGTAGGACTGCTGCTTGTAAACCTTATAGCGCTCGGGATGATCGCGAATCGCAGCCGCCGCCAGAACAGCAAGGTCTCGAGCCGAAGTCAGATGATCCGGGTTGGGCAGCCCATGGGTGTTTTCAAAATGGGTGGAGGTCAGCCCCAGCGCCTCGGCATAGTTATTCATAAGGCTGACAAACGCTTCCTCACTACCGGCGATATGTTCTGCAATGGCCACGGTCGCATCATTGCCTGACGAGATAACGATGCCTTTCTCGAGCTCTCCCACTGTCACCGACTTGCCCGGTTCAATCCACATGAGTGACGATCCCCTGAAGGCTGGGTTTTGTGACCAGGAGTTTCGACTGACAGTTACATTGTCATCGAGCGAAAGTCGTCCGGCGTCTACTTCCTCAGCCAGTATATAAGCCGTCATCAGCTTGGTCAGACTCGCTGGAGGCAGCCGCTCGTCGACATTGTGAGCGACAAGAGTCTCTCCGGTGGTGTAGTCAACGAGCAAATACGCGTCAGCATTGATGGTGGGTGGCGCAGGCACCAGTGACGCGGCACCTGCAGCTGTGCTCATGAGTAACAGCAAAACGAAACGCAGCATCAACTACCTCTTGTCTGGTTGGAGTTCGTTCACTAATGGTGAGGGGCGCATGGTAGCAGTGCTGCTGGCTGGATCAAAACCCGTGGCATCACGTCACCGAATCGACGACGACACTGCCCCTGGGGAGGCCCGAGGCCTCGAGCGCCTGCTGGTCTCTCTCAAGCTGGACACCATCGGAGTAAGGGCCCAGTCGAACCCGGTACAACAGCCCCGATCCCGTCTCCACCGGCGCGACAGTCGCCGATTCACCAATAGCGCGCCGAACCCTCTCAGCGAGAGCTTCGGCAGCCTCGACACTTGCATAGGCGCCGAGCTGGAGGTATCGAGGCGCGCCAGAGCCGGATCCGCCTCGGAGGTCATCCACCCCCGCCACCGGCAGCGCGGTAATGCGCACGTTTGCTGTGCCTTGGTCCGCAAAACCCAACTTGAGCGCGGCCCCATAGGACAAATCAATCAACCGGTCGTCATGAAATGGCCCTCGATCATTGACACGCACGACCATCTCCCGCCCATTTTCAAGGTTGGTGACACGGACATAGGTGGGGATCGGCAGTGACCGGTGCGCGGCCGTAGGTCCATAGACACTAAACCGCTCACCGTTTGCTGTCGGGCGCCCGTGAAACTTCAACCCGTACCACGAGGCTATGCCATCTTCCGCATACCCCGCCGCACTCGCCAGCACCCTATAGGTCCTGCCGTTAATCTCGTAAGGACTCGTATTTCCCGCGGCACGGATAGGATCGGCCCTAGGCACCGCGTCGGGGACCGCTGCCGGGTCAATAGGCGGCGGCAGTCGATCGGGCCGCTCCGCGGGTACACTGCACGCTGCCAACAGGGCAACAGCAATCAACAAGCCTCGAGTGAGAGTCGCTCTCTTATTCTCCCCGTAAATCGGCATGAAGCCCGACTCCCCTGCTTGAATCAGAGTTCGGCTGCAATGGCTTGGCTCAACTGCCAGACGCTCATGGCGTACATCGCACTGTGGTTGTATCGAGTAATGGCATAGAAATTTTTAAACCCCAACCAGTATTCGTATCCATCCGCCAATTCAAACTGAATCGGTGTTGCGAGGACGCTGATGTCAGTTGGCGAGAGCGGCGCAACACCCAGCTCGGCCAACTCCCCGACGGTGTACTTCGGTTTCAAACCCTGATTAAAAACTCCCTCGGAGGCACCTTCACCATGTGCCTTCACAGCAACCGGCTGATCGGCTTCCCAGCCGTGGGCAATGAAATAATTGGCAACGCTCGCAATCGCGTCGCTGGGCGAGCTCCAAATATCCGCCGCACCCTCTCCGTCATATGCCTTGGCGTAGGCTCTGTAACTCGAGGGCATAAACTGACCGTACCCCATCGCTCCTGCGTAGGACCCCTTCAAGGACAGGGGATCCTTGCCACTGTGATAGGCAAGCACCAAAAAATGCTCCAGTTCTCCCGTAAAAAAGGGGGATCGCTTGGGGTAATCAAATGCCAAGGTAGCCAGTGCATCAATAACGCGGTAGCTTCCGGTGATGCGACCATAAAAGGTCTCTACGCCGATAATCGCAACAATGACTTCAGCGGGGACTCCCGTATTTTCGGACACCACAGACAGAGCCTCTTCGTGTTCATGGGCAAAATCAACGCCCCCTTGAATCCGCTTGTCAGTGATAAAAATCTCCCGGTACTCGTACCATGGCTTGGTTTTTTCTGCCGGCCGCGCGATGGCATCGAGAATGCTCTGCTTTCGCTCGGCATCGGCTAGGATCTGTGTCGCCCACGCTCGATCGACTCCTTCAGCAGCCACATTTTCTATAACGGCCTGCAGCTCAGGTCTATCGAGGTAGTCAGCCTGCGCGGAGTGCACAAAGGCAATCAGCAAAGGGGCCACCAGAACGACCCAAAACCGCCTTGCTGTGAAGTGATTCATAGGTTCTCCTAAAAAAGCTGCCGAAATCTTTATCACTGGGTAATCATTTTTTTCTCGGTACTGATAGCCATCAGCACACCGAAACCCAACATCAAGGTGACAATTGACGTCCCGCCAAAACTGACCAGCGGCAACGGCACGCCCACAACGGGTAAGACACCAGCGACCATACCAATGTTCACAAAAATATAGACGAAAAACGTCAACGTGATCGATGAGGCGACCAACCGTGCGAAGGTGGTTTGAGCGGTAAATCCAATCCAAAATCCGCGCGCCACGATCAGTGCGTAACCCAGTAGTAAAATGAGAACGCCACGCAAGCCAAACTCTTCTGCAAGCACGGCAATAATAAAATCCGTTTGGCTCTCGGGCAGAAAGTCGAGATGGGATTGCGTGCCCTGAAGCCAGCCCTTGCCCGACCAACCGCCGGAGCCAATAGCTGTCTTGGATTGAATGATATTCCAGCCCGCACCCAAGCGATCCGACTCAGGATCGAACAAGGTCAAAATTCGCTGCCGTTGGTAGTCTTTGAGAAGATACGTCCAAGCGGGCCAAGCGCTGATTGAGACCAACCCGACAGCCGCAAGCAGGTACCACACGCTGATGCCTGCTATAAACACGACAAACAGGCCGCTCGCCGCAACCAGTAGCGACGTGCCCAGATCAGGTTGAATAACGATACACGCCGCCGGCAGTAGCACAAGGAACAAAGACCCCAGCAAGGGTATCGGTCTCGGGGGCACTCCGTATTTGGTGTACCACCAAGCGACCATCAATGGCATCGCTAGCTTCATAAGCTCTGAGGGCTGAAACCGAATGAAACCCAAGCTCAACCAACGCTGAGCGCCTTTAGCCCCCACCCCAAAAAAGACCACCGCGACAAGCAGGGCTAGTCCAACAAGATAAAGCGCGGGCGCCCATCGCCGATATTGATCCACAGAAATTTGTGCGGCGACCGCCATGGCAACCGATGCGATCGAAAAATTTCTAAGCTGGCGCATCAGCGTAGCACTACTGCCGTCAGACGCGCTGTACAAAACGAATAGCCCGCCACTAATGACAAGCAAGACAGGAATCAATAACCATACATCCAGATGAAGCAGCTGCGCGATCGGTGTGGCGCGCGCGAAATCACGATCGTGACCGGGCAGGTTTCGATCGTAATCAGACATCGCTGAGGCCCTCCATCCACGCGTCCATTACTCGGCGCGCGACGGGATAAGCGGCACTACTGCCGCCGCCATTCTCCGCCAAAACCACGACAACGATACGCGGCTCGTCCACGGGAGCAAAGGCAACAAACCACCCATGATTACGATGACGTTCAGCGATTTCCTTCTCGTCATAGACGTCATCCTGGGCAATTCCTATGACCTGAGAGGTGCCCGTTTTCCCTGCGATGGTGTAGGAGAGTCCCTTCGCGATGGACGCTGCAGTGCCCCTCTCGTGGTGTACCACGTCCATCATGCCAGCGATAACCGCCGCCCAGTGGGACTCATCAGCAGCTACCGCAGGCCGTGGGACGGGAGCCACCGTGGTCTCGCCGATCTGACGCACAAGAGCGGGCCGGAAGGACGTGCCCCGGTTCGCGATCACCATCACTGCCTGGGCCAGCTGCACGGGTGTCGCCAGCATATAACCCTGACCAATGCCCACGCTCAGTGTTTCGCCGGGATACCAGGGCTGGCCCATACGGGTTCGCTTCCAAGATGTGCTCGGCAAGATCCCCCGTTGCTCGCTGGTGAGGTCTATCTCGGTTTTTTCCCCCAGACCAAAGGGCGCCAGCGCCTCGGCGATGGCATCGATACCCATCCGTCGCGCAAGATCGTAATAGTAGACGTCACAAGATTGCGCAATGGCCATCTTCAAATCGACTTCGTCAGCATGGCCTCGCCCTCTGATACGCAGAATCCAGTCACGGTATCGCCTGCTATTCCCGGGCAGCGTGTACCACCCGGGGTCCGGAATCGCGGTATCCGGCTCCACCAAATTGAGCTCAAGGCCTGCTAACCCCAACATCGGCTTGATGGTAGACCCCGGCGGATACTGGCCCTGTACGGTCCGGTTGAGCAGTGGCGTATCGGGGGAGTCACGAAGTCGTGCGTAATCACCCTGGCTAATGCCATTGACGAACAAATTAGGATCAAAACCCGGATTGGAATACAGCGCCAGAATGCCCCCGTCACGGGGATCAAGCGCCACCACAGCACCCCGCTGGTCACCCAGCGATTCAGCCGCCACCCGCTGCAGCTCTAGATCGAGATACAGCGTAAGCTGGTCACCGTCTCTGGGTGCCTGCCTCTCGAGAACCCGCAACACACGCCCGTGCGCATTGGCTTCGATGTTTTGACTACCCACCAGGCCGTGCAATTCGTCCTCGTAGCGCCGCTCAAGACCGACCTTGCCGAGGTGTAGGGTGCCGCGGTAATTTTCGGGGTCAATGGTCGATGCCTCGCGCTCGTTAATACGTCCCACGTAGCCGAGGACATGACTTAACAAACCTCCGTAGGATAAGATCGGGTCAGCTGAGCCTCGAGAGTCACACCGGGGAGACGGTGACGGTGCACGCCGATAATAGCTATCTCCTCATCAGTCAGCTGCAGTTTTAGCGGCACGGGATCATAAGGACGACGCCGGCGCCGGCGATCTGAAAAGCGTTCAAGATCATCCTCTGAAATGGCAATCAGGGGACTTTAGCTGCTGAAACAACGCCGCCTCGTCATCAACGCGCTCAATCACCACCGCCAGGGCATGGGTGGGTTTGTTGTTGGCAAGTAGGCGGCCGGCGCGATCAAAGATGAGACCACGAGTTTGGCGGAATCGCCTCCAAGCGCACCCTATTTCGCTCCGACTGGGTTAGAAATTGCTGGTAGTCGACTATTTGTAAATCGTAATAACGGTAACCCAAGAGCACCAGAGCCACGACAACAATGACGGCGGCCACAACAACGCGCTGTCGATTGATGGCGGCCTCACGATAGATATCCCTCAGCACATCTCTGGCGACAAACACGGCCTAGCCTCGATGGTAGGGGTGGCGCGCATTGATCGACCATACGCGGTACAGTTGCTCGGCAAGCACCACTCTTACGAGGGGATGGGGGAGCGTGATTCTACCCAACGACCAACGCTGAGACGCTTGCGCCAGCAGCTCTGGCGCGACGCCGTCAGGGCCACCAATCACAATCGCGATGCCTGTCCCTGTCATTTGAAATTCAGCAAAGGTAGCTGCCATCTGCTCGGTGCTGATCACCTGCCCTGCAACGTCAAGAATCACTAAGTGTTCTGCCGGCTTAAGGTGACGCTGCAGGCTCTCCGCTTCTTTAGCCAACAAGAGCTCGGTACGCTCACCTTGCCGCTTAGCCGGGGGCACTTCCACCCACTCAAGTTGAAACTCTCGTGGAAGCCGTTTTTCATACTCCGCGACGCCCTCATTGACCCAGGCTGGCATACGCGTGCCGACGGCCAGGACCCGGATACGCATCAGTCAGCGTCGGGCGCTGCGGTCCAAAGCCGCTCGAGGTCATAAAAGCTTCGTGTCGCAGGCTGCATGACGTGCACCACAACATCGCCAAAGTCTACCAGTACCCACTCACCCGCATTCTCGCCTTCAACCCCAATGGGGCGAGTGCCTGTCGCTTTTGCTTTGATGATGACATTGTCGGCAAGGGATTTGACATGCCGAGTCGAGGTACCACTGGCAATCACCATAAAATCCATGACGGAGCTGAGTCCTTTGACATCGATAACCACAGGGTCTAATGCCTTCATATCATCGAGGGCATCGAGCACCAGGTCTGTCAGGGAGTCGCCGGCGGCGTGTAGCGCTTGTATCACACCATCATCCTAATGGGCGGGGAGCTTGGTTAGAAACGGTATAGATCATGATTCTCAATATACTCTATTACGGCTGCCGGCAGGAGAAATGACACGTTTTTTCTCCTAGCGATCATATCGCGAAGTACCGAGGAGGAAACGTCTAGCAGGGGTTGCTCAAGCCAACAAACAGCGCCTTTTTCGGGCTGCTGCCACTGATCGATCGCGAGCTCATGTTCCTTTAGCCAGGCGAGCACCTCCGCGTCTTCGACCTCTGGGGCACCCGGTCGCGAAAGGATCGCAAGGTTCACCAAAGATGTTATCTCTCGCCAACGATGCCAACGATGCAGCTGCGCCACGCTGTCGCCGCCGAGGATAAAAGTGATCGATGCGGTAGGACCCATCGTTTCCCGAATTTCATGAAGACTGTCGATAGTGTAGGACGGGCCCGCGCGCTCAAGCTCGCGCCCGTCGACGCTGAGTCCCGGCAAGCCGGCAAGCGCGAGCGCAAGCATCGCCATACGGTGGCTTGCACTCACGGCGGGCGCGTCTTTAAGTGGCGGCAAGGACGCCGGCATAAAACGCAACGCCTCCAAACCCAGGGCGTCTCGGGCGGCGATTCCCCCCCGCAAATGACCAATGTGTACCGGATTAAAGGTACCGCCCAAAATGCCTATTGCGGTCATCGCTTACTGACGAATGTGGCCATCGCCGAAAACAACATACTTGCTAGAGGTCAAACCTTCGAGACCGACGGGACCGCGAGCGTGCAACTTATCCGTCGAAATGCCGATCTCCGCCCCCAGACCATATTCAAACCCATCCGCGAATCGGGTTGACGCGTTGATCATGACCGAGCTGGAGTCCACTTCTCTCAAAAACCGCATCGCCACCGAATGGTTCTCGGTCACAATGCTCTCGGTGTGCCCCGAGCTGTAACGTGCGATGTGTGCCATCGCTGCCTCGAGATCAGCAACAACTTTCACCGACAGGATGGGCGCGAGGTATTCGGTCTGCCAATCCTCCTCGGTGGCGGCCACCCTGATATCTGGGCTCAATGCCTGAGCTCTCCCACATCCCCGAAGCTCAACGCCCGCCGCCGCCAGGGCGTGGGCTATCGCGGGCAGTTGACCTGCCGCCGCTTCCGCCACCAACAGGGTTTCGAGGGTATTGCAGGTTCCGTAGCGCTGGGTCTTTGCATTTAAGGTAATCGCAAGCGCCTTTTCTGCATCGGCCTCGCCGTCAATATACACATGACAAATACCGTCTAGATGCTTTAGCACCGGCACGGTGGCCGAACCAGAGATGCGCTCGATAAGCCCTTTTCCGCCACGGGGTATCACCAAATCAACACTCTCTGACGCAGTGATCAACGCGCCGACCGCAGCACGATCTGTGGTGGGCACCACCCGTACCGCCGCCGCGGGTAAGCCTGCCGCGTTCATGCCTTCGGTCAGGCAGGCACCCAGAGCAAGATTGGACTCGATCGCTTCAGATCCCCCCCGAAGAATGGCAGCATTGCCTGCCTTGAGACAGAGACTCGCCGCCTCCACAGTCACGTTAGGGCGTGATTCGTAAATGATCGCAATAACCCCAAGAGGCACCCGCATTTTCCCCACCCGAATACCCGATGGCATGGTTCGCACATGATCAATTGCGCCGACGGGATCTGGCAGCGCAGCGACCTGCTGCAGGCTACCAAGCAGACCTTGTAGACGCGCTGGGGTCAGTTCAAGACGGTCTAGCAAGGCGGCATCAAGCCCCGTTTCTCGGCCTCTCGCCATATCCAGTGCATTGGCCTCGAGAAGGCTGTCTCTGCGCTCGTGAAGCACCTCACAGGTTGCCAGCAACGCCGCATTGCGAGTGGCCGCACTGGCACCGGCAAGCACTCTGGCCGCCAGCTTGGCCTGCTGTGCCAGCTCGCGGACCTGCTGCTCGACATCGTTTACTGTCATTGCCTGCTTTTTGGTTGCCTGCTGTGTCATTACCTGATCTTTGGTTGTCTGTTAGTAGCTGTGGGTCGCGATACTCTATTCATAAGCAGAGGATTATACGCCGCTTTGGGATGGGGCCGACACGGGCCAGGCATAAAAGTCAGTGACTTGCTGCCAGTGCAAAGCGCCGTGGGGACTCGCGCCAATCACTCGTTGTTCCTATGTTGCAAATGCAGTTGACAATGATTCGCAATTGCATATGATAGCGTCATGTATGTATGTCTCTGCAAAGGTGTGACGGATAAAGCCATCGCTTCGGCGGTAGCCGCTGGCGCCTGCAGCTTTAGCGCCGTGCAGGAGACTCTGGGCGTCTCCACGCAGTGTGGCTCCTGCGAGGGCCTAGCGAGAGCTATTGTCGCCGAGCTCGCTCCTCTGCCCAGCAGCCAGTTTTATGAGCTGGCCACGCCACCAGCTGCTCTTGCCTACGCCTAAAAACGCGGCTGAGAATCACAGTGATTCTCATTAGAAATTTCTTTTAAATCATACATTTATTGCAGTTTTTGCTTGGTTAGGCCGCGCCCTCAGGCTATACTTTCGGCTCCCAAACCACGCAGAGATATCCAGCATGAAAGGCGATGCCAAAGTCATCGAGCACTTGAACAAAATCCTCTACAACGAGCTAGTGGCAATCAACCAGTATTTCTTGCACAGCAAGATGTACAAAGACTGGGGGCTAGTCGAACTGGCCGACCACGAGTACCACGAATCCATTGACGAAATGAAGCACGCCGATGAACTCGTAGAGCGAATTTTGTTTTTGGAAGGGCTACCCAACCTGCAGGACCTCGGCAAGCTCATGATCGGTGAAAACCCCCGGGAAATGCTCGAGTGCGATCTGAAGCTCGAGCACATTGCCCACGAGGATCTAAAAGCCGCGGTCGCCCACTGCGAGGCGGTGAAAGACTTTATCTCACGGGACTTGGTTCAGCGAATTCTGGATGCCGAAGAGGAGCACATCGACTGGCTGGAAACCCAGCTATCACTGATGGATCGGATCGGGGAGCAGAATTATCTCCAAACCGCCATGAAAACGGTCAAACCGCCCGCGTGATCAACCGTTGCCCTTGATCACCTCGGCCAACTCGCCTGACTCATCCATCTCCGTGATGATGTCGCAACCGCCGATCAGCTCTCCATCGACCCACAGCTGCGGAAAGGTTGGCCAGTTCGCGTATTTGGGGAGATTGGCGCGAATCTCTGGATTGGACAACACGTCCACATAGGCAAAACGTTCGCCGACAGCCGCTAGTGCCTGCACCACTCGCGCGGAAAAGCCGCACTGAGGCTGGTTGGGAGACCCCTTCATGTATAGGATCACACGATTTGCCGTGATTTGATCCTTGATGGTGTCCATAATGTCCATTGCGCTCTCCTGCGGGCCGTCGCTTGACTCGGGTCGTGGACTTATTCCCCGACCTAGCCTCTATAATGTGGGGTTTTTAGCAGATTACAAGCCCCCGAGAGCAGTTTGACCTTAAGCGCACAACGAGTATCCTAGCCGGTTTTTTTACGTTGTCGTCACCACTAAACCATTGAGGAACATCATGTCGGCCCTGATGCCCACTTACAAACGGTTGCCGCTGGCTTTTAGTCGCGGCGCAGGCGCCATCCTGTGGGATCAGCGCGGGCAACGTTATCTGGACGGGCTGTCGGGTATTGCCGTGACCAATCTGGGACATTGTCACCCGGCCATCACCGAAACCATTGCGACGCAATCAAGCACCTTGTTGCATACCTCCAATCTGTTTCGTATACCCGCCCAGGAACGACTCGCCGCCGAGCTCACCAGCGCCACCGGCATGGATTCGAGTTTTTTCTGTAACTCAGGCGCCGAGGCTAATGAAGCCGCAATAAAGCTCGCGCGCCGCTACGGCCATCAGCGCGGCGCAAAAATCCCGTCAATAATTGTGCTAGAGAGCGCCTTCCACGGACGAACGATGGGCGCCTTGGCGGCAACGGCAGGGCATATCATGCAAGCCGATTTCGAGCCCATGCTGCCCGGGTTCATCCGCGTGCCGCGAGAAGACCTGTCGGCCCTGAAGGCCTTGACCGACAACACCGACATTTGTGCCATTTTGGTGGAGCCCGTGCAGGGGGAAGGCGGCGTGCGGCCGCTCGCAGAGCAGTACCTTCGGGAACTCCGAAACCTGTGTGATCAGCAGCAATGGCTGCTCATGTTCGACGAAGTCCAAAGTGGCAACGGCCGCTGCGGGGCTCTGTATGCGTTTCAACGGCTAGGGGTCGCCCCGGATGTGCTGACCACCGCCAAGGGTTTGGGCAACGGTTTTCCCATTGGCGTCTGTTTGGCCAAGGGCAATGCGGCCGAGGTGCTGGGAGCGGGCCACCACGGCACGACTTTTGGCGGCAGCCCGCTAGCCTGCGCCGTTGCCAGCACGGTAATCAACATCCTTTCCAGCGAGACGCTGTGGTCTCAAGCCGATCCCATTCGACAGGCTATCCTGACCGCCTTCGAGGCCGAACTCGAGGATGCCAGCGTCGTTACTGACATTCGGGGACTGGGCCTGATGATAGGTATCGAAACCGCGCTACCCACCGACGGGCTTGTGCAGCGAGCGCTCGACAGAGGCATCATTGTGAACGTCACCGCAGGCAACACCATCAGGTTGCTGCCGCCTCTGGTTATGTCACTCGATGAAGCCGGAGAACTGGGTGCCGGCGTCGCACAGGTACTGAACCAAACAACCCGAGACACACCATGACACGTCACTTTTTGACCCTCAACGACCTCACGCCGAACGAGTGCCGTGATTTGCTGGCTCGGGCAAGCGAACTGAAGGCGCTGCAACGCAGCGGGATTGCTCACGCAAACTTCCCGGGCAAAGTGTTAGCTATGATCTTTGCGAAGGCCTCCACGCGCACCCGAGTGTCTTTTGAGGCGGGCATGGTCCAGTTGGGCGGCAGCGCACTATTTCTGTCTTCAGCTGACACCCAGCTAGGCCGTGGTGAACCGATCGAGGACTCGGCTCGCGTTATCTCCTCGATGGTCGATCTGGTGATGATTCGGACCTTTGCTCATAGCGACGTGGAGCGCTTCGCGGCCCATTCGCAGGTACCGGTCATCAATGGTTTAACCGATGATTTTCATCCCTGTCAGCTGTTGGCCGACATGCAAACCTGGTTTGAGCACCGCGGCGATATTGCGGGGCGTCGCGTATGTTGGTTGGGGGATGGCAATAACATGTGCCAGTCCTACATGAACGCCGCGAAATTGCTCGATTTCGAGCTGATCATTGCCTGCCCTGAGGGGTACGAGCCTGCGGGTGATCTTCTGGCCCAAAACGGCGATCGCGTCCGCATCGTGCACGATCCCAAGGACGCTGTGCAAGGCTGTCACCTACTAGTGACCGACGTTTGGGCCTCGATGGGGCAAGAACAGGAGCAAAACATCCGGGCGCGGGCGATGGCGCCTTTCCAGCTCAACGCCGACTTGCTCGCCCGCGCTGAGTCAGATGCCTTGTATATGCACTGCCTGCCGGCCCATCGGGGTGAGGAAATCAGCGCAGAACTCATGGACGCTTCTGGCTCAGTGATTTGGGAAGAAGCCGAGAACCGGCTGCACGCGCAGAAGGCACTCATGGAGCTGCTGCTGAAATAGCGCGACTATTGCTTCAGCTCTCCGCGTGCTGCTGTTCACCGTGGGCATAATTGACAAATTTATGAAAAAAAAACCGCTGTCTATCCACACCCTATCCCCTGCCCCTCTTCAAAGCATATAAAGCAACTTAAGCAATAGTTAGCACTTACATGCAGCCCTGTTAACACCCTGTCCACAGGAAATCCCCCTGATTTCGGTATTGCATTACGTCCAATACCCTCCTATCTTGGGGATCGGGTGGCCGATAACCCCTATATGTAGGGTTTTGGCCCAAAAAGCGCTAGACCCAAACAACAACAACTCAATTCTGGAAATTGCTGGCCAGCTACTGGCTTTTTTTTGACATTGACGAGGCTCAAATAAGATGCAGACAAGCACAGAAGTAGGGACGTCAACGCCTTCTCCTGCCCCAACCTCAGACTCGAATACCGATATAGGACAACAAGCAAGACTTCAGGCCACGGCACCCGGCCAGCTCCGCGTCATCAAACGCAACGGCACGGTGGTGACTTTTGAAGACAGCAAGATTTCCGTGGCGATTACGAAGGCTTTTTTGGCGGTAGAAGGCGGCACCGCAGCGGCGAGCAGTCGTATCCACGAAACCGTGGCGAAGCTCACCGAACAGGTCATGACAACCTTTAAGCGGCGAATGCCCTCTGGCGGCACCATCCACATTGAAGACATTCAGGATCAGGTGGAACTGGCACTGATGCGTGCCGGCGAGCACAAAATCGCACGGGACTATGTTATTTATCGAGAAGAGCGAGCCCGGGAGCGCGCCGCTAAAGCGGCTCTGTCACCGGAGACAGAGGCAACGGCTAGCACGATTAATGTGGTGCAGCCCGACGGCACCCGCGCGCCTCTGGATATCGCGCGGATCCAAACCATTGTTGGAGAAGCCTGTGCCGGTCTCACCGACGTCAGCGAAAATGCCATTATCGATGAAGCGCTGCGCAATCTTTACGATGGCGTAACCCCGACCGAGGTCAGTACCGCGCTAGTGATTACGGCGCGAACACTTATCGAACAGGAACCCAACTTCAGCTATGCGGCGGCGAGACTGTTGCTAGACGATCTGCGCGCCGAAGCGTTGAGCTTTCTTGGCGTGGCAGACACGGCCACCCAACAGGACATGACACAACATTACCCGGCGGCACTCACCGCCTTTATCCAGCGCGGAGTGGAGCTAGAGCTGCTGTCACCAGAGTTACTCGAATTCGACCTCGATCAATTGGGGCAAGCGTTGCTGCCCGAGCGAGATCTGCAGTTCAGCTATCTCGGTTTGCAAACTCTCTACGACCGCTACTTCATCCACGCAAACGATATTCGCATCGAGTTGCCTCAGATATTTTTCATGCGCGTTGCGATGGGGCTGTCTATTCGTGAAGATAATCGGAATGCGCGAGCCATTGAGTTCTACCAACTGCTGTCGTCTTTTGACTACATGAGTTCAACGCCCACGCTTTTCAACGCCGGCACCCTGCGGTCCCAGCTCTCGAGCTGCTACCTCACCACTGTGCCAGATGACTTGTTCGGCATATACGGCGCCATTCAGGACAATGCCATGCTGTCGAAGTTCGCCGGCGGGTTAGGCAATGACTGGACGCCGGTACGCGCTATGGGATCCTATATCAAAGGAACCAATGGCAAGAGCCAAGGTCTGGTACCTTTTCTGAAAGTCGTGAATGACACCGCTGTAGCGGTAAACCAGGGCGGTAAGCGTAAAGGGGCAGTTTGCGCCTATCTGGAGACCTGGCACCTGGACATTGAAGAGTTTCTGGATCTGCGTAAGAACACCGGCGACGACCGACGTCGTACTCACGACATGAACACCGCGAACTGGATTCCCGATCTGTTCATGAAGCGTGTATTTGAAGACGGCGATTGGACTCTGTTCTCACCCAACGACGCGCCCGACCTGCACGATCTCTACGGCACCGCCTTTGAAACGCGCTATGCCGAATATGAAGAGATGGCGCGCAACGGCCAACTCAAACTGTATAAAACACTTAAAGCGCAGAACTTGTGGCGCAAAATGCTCGGCATGATTTTTGAAACAGGTCACCCTTGGATGACATTCAAGGATCCTTGCAACCTGCGATCCCCGCAACAACACACGGGTGTCGTGCACTCTTCTAACCTGTGCACGGAAATTACGCTCAACACCAGCGCCGATGAGATAGCGGTGTGCAACTTGGGCTCGGTGAATTTGCCGCAGCATATCGAGAACGGCGCACTCAATGTCGACAAGCTACGAAAGACCGTGCGCACAGCAATTCGCATGCTCGATAACGTAATAGACATTAACTACTACTCGGTGCCAGCAGCAGAGCAATCCAATATGCGTCATCGCCCTATCGGCCTTGGCTTGATGGGTTTCCAGGATGCTCTGTACAAAATCGACGTATCCTACGCCTCTGAAGGCGCCGTCGAGTTTGCCGATCGCTCCATGGAAGCTATCAGCTACTTTGCGATCGAGGCCTCCAGCGAGTTGGCGCAAGAGCGCGGGCGTTACTCAAGCTACGAGGGATCGTTGTGGAGCCAGGGCATTTTCCCGCTGGACTCCCTAGACATTCTGGTGCAGCAGCGGGGCGAGCAGTATATCGCCGTTAACAAGGACAAAACCCTCGATTGGGATGCCCTTAAAACCAAGGTCGCTGCCAATGGCATGCGCAACTCCAACGTGATGGCTATCGCGCCGACAGCCACCATTGCCAATATCACGGGTGTTTCCCAGTCTATTGAGCCGACTTATCAAAACCTGTACGTCAAATCGAATTTGTCGGGTGAGTTCACCGTAGTGAACCCCTACCTCGTTGCAGATCTCAAGGCACATGGGTTGTGGGACAAGGTGATGGTCAACGATCTCAAGTACTACGATGGATCAGTGCAGTCGATAGACCGCATCCCCGCTGACCTCAAAGCCAAGTACTCGACCGCGTTCGAAGTTGAGCCACGGTGGCTGGTTGACAGCGCGAGCCGACGTCAGAAGTGGATTGATCAGGCGCAATCCCTCAACTTGTACATCAACAACGCCAGCGGCAAGAAGCTTGACGTGACGTATCGTATGGCGTGGTTCAATGGCCTCAAGACGACTTACTACCTGCGCTCACTCGCAGCCACAGGAACAGAGAAGTCGACCGTTGAGACCGGCAAACTGAATGCTGTTTCATCAGGCGCCACTGCGGCGCCACAACCCGCACCGGTGCCCCAAGCGTGCTCTTTGGACGATCCGGACTGTGAAGCTTGCCAATAACCAAGCCGAATGAAATAACGGAGTATGACAATGCTTACTTGGGATGATTACAACAACGAAGAAGCGCTGAATGCGACGCCACCGGCGCCGGTCGTAGATAAAGCCGTAGAGACTTTGGCTGAACCAGCCCCAGCACCTACGCCGCAGGAAGCAGTCTCGGCAACGAATCGTGAGGGGGTTGCCGCTGACGCCGAAGCGGCGGCAGCGATGGCCAACGTCGACCTCGCAAAAGCCGCACTCGAAGAGCTCGATGTAGCGCCCGGTCTCGAAGAACTGGAAATGGGTGCCGCTCGGGTCAGCGTCGATGAAAAAGCGATGATTAACTGCCGCGCTGATCTAAATCAGCTGGTACCTTTTAAATACGACTGGGCCTGGCAAAAGTATATCGATGGCTGTGCCAATCACTGGATGCCGCAAGAAATCAACATGACCGCTGACGTTGCTACCTGGCGTAGCAATGACGGACTGTCAGAGGACGAGCGACGAATTGTGATGCGCTCCCTCGGCTACTTCTCGACAGCCGACTCCCTTGTGGCAAACAACCTGGTGCTGGCGCTGTACCGGCTCATCACCAATCCGGAGTGCCGCCAATATCTGTTACGGCAGGCCTTTGAAGAGGCGATTCACACCCATGCATACCAGTACTGCATTGAGTCCCTGGGTATGGATGAAGGCGAAGTTTTCAACATGTATCGTGAGGTGCCATCCGTGGCTGCGAAGGCGGCGTGGAGCATCAGCCACACCCACAGCCTTTCAGACCCAAACTTCCGTACCGGCACGCCCGAAACCGATCAGGAGTTGCTGCGTAATTTAATTGGCTTCTATTGCGTCACTGAAGGCATTTTCTTCTACTGTGGATTTACTCAAATACTGTCGATGGGTCGCCGCAACAAGATGACCGGTGTAGCGGAGCAATTCCAATACATCCTTCGAGACGAATCGATGCATCTCAACTTCGGTATCGATGTCATCAATCAGATCAAACTGGAGAATCCCAGCTTGTGGACCGAAGAGTTCAAGCAGGAAGCCATCCAGATGATTCTCGAGGGCACGGAGCTTGAAATTGCCTACGCCCGCGACACGATGCCCCGCGGCGTTCTGGGCATGAATGCATCGATGATGGAGGAGTACCTGCAATTTATTTGTAACCGCCGACTCATCCAGATTGGATTGCCCGAGCAGTTCCCCGGCGCACAAAACCCCTTCCCCTGGATGTCAGAGATCATGGATTTGCGTAAGGAGAAGAACTTCTTCGAAACCCGTGTGATCGAGTATCAAACAGGTGGGGCACTTAGCTGGGACTAAGCAAATCCCTGCCAAACATCTAACAAAAAAGCCGCGATCATCCTCGCGGCTTTTTTGTTGGCGCCGCCGTCTTTTCTCTATCGAATACCACCCGCTGAATAAGCGCAGCGTTCACCCGACAAAAACGGTAGGTTAACGGGCAGGCGCGGCCGGCAGATTGAAGTGGTAGCGGGGCAGAGAATCCAAGATGGCGCGACCATAGCGTCGCGTAAGCAAGCGGCGATCAAGTAGCGTAATTCGTCCGCTGTCCTCCTCTGTCCGCAGCAATCGACCACTTGCCTGCACGAGCTTAAGGGCCGCATCGGGCACGCTAATCTCCATAAAGGCGTTGCGTCCCTGCTGCTCAAGCAACTCGGCATGCGCTGCATCTCGTGGATTGTCAGGCACCGCAAAGGGAAGCTTGGCAATGACAACGTGGGTGCAATAAGCCCCCGGCAGGTCAACCCCCTCGGCAAAGCTCGCCAAACCCATGATGGCGCTTGGCTTTCCCTTATCAACCAGCTCGCGGTGGGTCTCTAGCAACAAACTCTTGCTCAAGCTGTCCTGAACCAGCAGCCGATGAGGAAGAGCCCCCTCCAAGCCCATGACCACGGCGTCCATTTGCCGACGCGAGCTAAATAACACCAACACGCCTAGGTCCTCGGTGATCAGCGATGGCAGAAGGTCAATAATTTCGGCGGTGTGGGCATCGGCATCACTCGGCTCTTGTTGCAACGGCGGGATGGAAAATACCGCCTGCTGGGTATTAAACGGGCTTTCCACACGTTTATAGCGCGCACCATTGGGCAGTCCTGTCATGGCCTGCAGTCGATCAAAAGACCCCAATGAAGACAAAGTGGCAGAGGTCATGACCACCCCCGCGGCACGCTGCCAAATATGCTCCCTGAGCAGATCTCTCGCCAAAATAGGGCTCGCAAAAAAATCAACGCCAGCACCTCCCCGCGACTGACGCAGCCATCGCACCCACGGATCTTCGAGATCCTGACTCACCGCCTTGGCATAGCTGTGCCATAGATCGAGCTGGCCCTGAGCACGAACAACCATTCCCTGAACATTGACAAGGTACGCGTCGAGAGTATCCCGCTGCGCTATCTCTATTTCATCGCGCCGATTATCGAGCGCAGCTTCGAGTCGCTGGGCGAGCTCCAACTGATGCGACCAGGCCGCTCCCAACCGGTCCGCGAGCTCCCTGAGCGCCTCGGGCGCAATACCCAATTCAAAACGGTACTCCTCACTTTGCTCACTGTGTTGCGTCAGAAAATCCTCGGCCCAAATCGCTACTTCTTCATTGAGCTGACTCACATCCGCTAGGGTTATCTCAAACTGTTCAAGCACCGCCTGTTGTTGTGTGATCTCACCCAGATCACCACCCTGTGATCCGAGCCAAGTTGATGTATCGCGAAGCGCTTGACGGGTACTGGATGTTCTCACCATAAGGGTAAATTGGCTGAGGCACTTGTCGGCGAGCTGATGGCCTTCGTCAAAAATATAAATACTGTCTTCGGGCGGCGGCAAGATAACGCCACCACCAAATTTCAGGTCCGCTAAGACAAGATTATGATTGGCCACCACCACATCGACATCGTGCAGTCCGTCTCGCGCTCGAAAAAACGCGCACTGATTGATAAAGCCACACCGTCTCCCTCCACACTGCGCATGATCTGTGGTGACCATTCGGCGCAGACCCTCATCAAGCACCGTGGGCCAACTGTCGAGGTCGCCGTCCCAACGGGACGCCGATAGCGACTCCACCATGGATTCCATGATCGGTCCAGCCTCCTCAATAGCCAGATCAGCCACCTCATCAGGGTACAGGGGGATAAGCGCCGGCGCCGACGCTCCAGCAAGATGATGCTCTAGTTTTTGGAGACAGACATATCGCCCCCTGCCCTTGGCCAGCTGCACGCTAAATGACAGACCACTGTGTTTCGCTATATCGGGTAGGTCGCGATAGATCAGCTGCTCCTGGAGCGCCACCGTCGCGGTAGCGATGACCAGCTTTTTCTCTCGAGCACGCGCAATCGGCAGGGCTGCAACACAATAGGCAATGGTCTTACCCGTACCCGTACCGGCTTCTACCACCGCGATCGGTTCGGGCGCCTCAGGGTCACCCAACGCATTGGCGACCTCGGCTATCATCTGACGCTGTCCCCAGCGCGGGCTTAAATCACGGTGCTCTATGAGTGCTTGATAGGCATCGCGAATTTCATCCTGTAACAGGGGATCCAGCAATCAGATTTCTCCAAGGGCGCGGCGCAGCGGATTGGCATACATCGCCAAGGCAAACTGCTGATGCTCCTCTGGCATGGCATCGATTCTTGCATCGAATTCCTGACGCGTAATGGTTCCCAGATGAATATCGACATTGGGCACTTCATCGCTATTACTGAGACGCTGCCAAGCCCACAAGGCGTTTTCAAAGAGTCGGTAATGTCGACGCATGTGGTCATCTATCGCGTGAACCACATCCTCTATCGTGAGCGCTTCCGCCTTGATAGGGGAGCCAAAGCTTAAGTGCACGTTGCCTTTTTGCCCTGCAATGCCTTTACCAATAGAGAGAACGTCTTCATTGTCGGCTTTGCGGTAGCCGGGACCACAGGCGAGCTCGGCAGCTTTATTGGCATCGCATGGATCGAGCTCATAGGAAATTGCTACCGGCACAATGTGAAGACCGTTAAGCACCTCTGAAAGGGTTTCGGTCCGCTTATCACGACTCAAGGACAACATCTTGATTACCGCGGGCTCTGTTTTGTCGATACCGGTCTTGGCGCGACCCTCGCGTTGCGCAATCCAAACCGAACCAGCATTTCCGGAAATCATGGATCGCATAAAAGCGGCGAGATGTTGGGACGCTTTAAGCAGCTCTCGGGGACCGCTTACATTGCGGCGAACAATAAAACTTTTATTGATGCGCATAAGATCCGCCACCCAATCCTGCCGTAGCAAATTATCGCCAATAGCAATCGCCATGGTCCGGTGGCCGGCGTCATGGAAAAGCTGGTTGGTATAGCTGGGATCCATCACAATGTCACGATGGTTACTGACGAGGAGCCACGACTGCTCCGTGGACAGCTTGTCGAGCCCGTCGCTGCTAAATTGCGAAGTGCGGCCAATCAGGCGCTGAAGCTCGGGTTTCACCAATAGCTGAAATTGATCGACCGTCGTGACTCGCCGCAGCTGGCGACGTAACCATCGGGCTACTACCCAGCACGCGGCCGAGGCCGACACAGCAAAAAGGCGGGGGAACTGGAGTCGAGCCAGTGACGCGTGAAAGTCGCGGTTTACCAGAAGCCGGGCAATAACCATGGGCACCTCATCATCGCGATAGGGCCGTATGTCAGCAAAAGGGTCGTCGCTATTCACTACAGATATGCCTGCCATGCTGGTTAATATCACTGCTGGTCGACGGATGGGTAGTGCACCGTCGATCCGGTTTCTGCTAGGCTACGCCGCTCTTATCGGGCCACTCTTTTTGCAAAATCGAGGACGCAATATGGACGCTTCCAACGCACTGTTGATGACACTAGGTGCAGCTTCCCTACTGGTCAGCTGGATATTGCTGCTGACGGTATCTTGGAGGGAAGACTACACCTGGGGCCTATTTTCTCTGCTTTTACCCCCTGTCGGCTACTTTTATGGCTTCTTTGAATGGAATAAGGCCGGCCAGGCCCTCTGGGTCGCCTTTTTGGGCTGGGCGCTGATCATTCTGGGCTGGTGAACCAGCACACCGCCGCAAGGCTTGAATCGGTGATATAAACATTGACAGCGGGTTATCCATTTCGCACAATCCGCGGCTCTTTTTCACCGGGTTTCGGAGCATACAGTGGCCAACTCACCCCAAGCGCGCAAACGAGCGCGTCAAAACGACAAAAGGCGTGCACACAATGCCAGCCTGCGTTCCCTTGTAAGAACAAAGATCAAGCAGGTACTCGCTTCCGTAAACGCCGGCGATGCTAGCGCTTCACAGGACGCATTCCAGCAAGCTGTACCCGTGATCGACAAGATGGTGTCCAAAGGCATCATCGCCAAAAACAAAGCAGCACGGCACAAGAGCCGACTGAACGCAAAAGTAAAAGCTCTCGCCGCAGGCTAACCACCATTAGGACTCGGCGCTCAACCGGGTGTCGAGGTGCCGATTTATCTCTGCTTCCAATTGTTTGCGGAAGGGCTTCGCAAGCAGACCGAGTGTGACATGTCCCGTCACTTCATCATCAGAGACCATGACTGTTCCAGTAAACCCCTTCCCTGAGAATGACAGCGTGGAACCCTCTCGACTGACACTGGACGCAAATCCATCAAGAAATGCGATGAGCTCATTCACCGCCGCCTCTCTCGCTGTGCGCGAGAGTTTATGGCACCTTTTAATGTCAATGTCTGCCATGGCCGGACGCTTCGATAAAAACACGCCGATGATACTACGTCGAAATGCCGTTTTGGCTTTGTTTCAGCCGGGGTTTACGAATCATGATTAAGAGCATTGGTGGCACAGGATGTCTCTAGACAATAACACTGATGTGGCGACACGGTTTCTATTTGAGCAGGCCGATATCCGCGGCGAGACAGTCGCACTCAAGCAGTCCTTTGAGCAGCTGACCGAGAATCACGGTTACAGCGAAACAGTGAGAGCCTTGTTAGGCCAATTTGCCGCTGCCGTTGTGCTCATAAGCAACAACCTGAAATACCGCGGCAAAATCATCCTCCAAGCCCAGTCACAGGGCGATCTGTCGCTCTTAATGGTTGAGTGCACCAGCGAGGCGGCTATTCGTGGCATTGCGCGAGGCGACGTCAGCACTGAACGAGATGACCCCTGGGAGCTACTGGCGGGGGGGCAACTTGCGATCACCATCGAACGGGAAAATGGCCCCCGATATCAGGGGATTATCGCCTTGGATACCCACTCCCTAGCAGCCGCTCTCGATGACTATTTCCTGCAGAGTGAGCAGTTAAATACGCGCTTCTGGCTGAGCGCCAACAGCGAATACGCGGCTGGGCTCATGCTCCAACAGTTACCGGCCCAGCTGAATCAGGACGCCTCCGCGCGAGAGGATCAGTGGCAGCATGCGGTGATCCTCGCAGACACCGTGCAAGCCTCAGATCTGCTAACCCTGGCACCCGATGCCCTGATCTACCGACTTTATCACCAAGATCCGATCAGGCTTTATCCGGCAACCAGCGTGAGCTTCCACTGCCCCTGCAGCCGCGAGCGAAGTCATAGTGCGCTGCTGCTATTACCCCTGGTTGAACTCGAAGAGATGCTGGAAGACGATGGACACATCGACATGCAGTGCGATATGTGCGGTCAAGCTTATCGTTTCCTCCGTTCGGACTTCACCGAACTCGCAGATACACGAATCCTGCATTAGAATACGCACCCAACCAGCCCGTCAAACTACCCCCCCGGAATCGACAATGACGAATGACCCAGAGGCCTTAGCGACTCAGAAGTACACCGATTTACCCCCCTCCCGGCTCATAGAACTTGCACTCGCCCGCAGCGAAGGGACTCTGTCCGACACCGGCGCGCTGCGCGTGGAGACGGGGCAGCGCACCGGCCGTTCACCGGCTGATCGGTTTGTTGTCCGAGAGCCCTCGTCCGAGGACGCTATTGACTGGGGATCCGTTAATAAGCCTTTTGAACCGGCTAAATTTGACGCTCTGTGGGATCGCGTTAAAGCACACGTCCTCAGCGCGGATCACTTTATTCAGCACCTGCACGTCGGTGAACACAGCGAGCATTATCTACCCGTCAAAGTCACCACAAGCACCGCGTGGCAATCGCTTTTTGCCCGTAACATGTTTATCCGACCCGCGGCTTATAACGCGCAGCATAAACCTGAATGGAAAATTCTCAACGTGCCGGATTTCGTGTGTGACCCCGAGCGCGATGGCACCCACTCTGACGCCGTGGTTATCGTGAATTTCGGTCAGCGAAAAGTGTTGATCGCCGGCATGCGCTACGCGGGTGAAATGAAGAAATCGATGTTCTCGGTGCAAAATTTTTTGCTGCCGGAAAAAGATGTCATGCCAATGCACTGCAGTGCCAACGTCAGTGATGATGGACAAACAACGCTCTTTTTTGGCCTGTCTGGCACAGGAAAAACGACGCTTTCGGCGGATCCTGAGCGCTATTTAATTGGTGATGACGAGCACGGCTGGTGTAAGGGAGCGGTATTTAATATCGAAGGTGGCTGCTACGCCAAGACCATCAACCTCAGCCAAAAAAATGAACCTATTATTTGGGACGCTATTCGCTTTGGCGCCATTATTGAAAACGTGGTGTTAGATGAAAACCGACACGCGAATTACGACGACACCAGCCTGACCGAAAACGGTCGGTGTTGCTATCCCCTCGAGCACGTTGACAAACGCGTCGTCGAAAACGCGGGGGGTGAGCCAAAGTGCGTCATTTTCCTAACCTGTGACGTATCCGGGGTCCTTCCCCCGATTTCTATTTTGTCCAAGGAAGCAGCGGCTTTCCATTTTCTCTCAGGCTACACCGCTCGCGTTGGGTCCACCGAAGTGGGTGCTGAAGCCGGTATTCACCCCACCTTCTCAACCTGTTTTGGCGCGCCCTTTATGCCTCGGCCAGCCGGCGACTACGCGGAGCTTCTAATGAAGCGCATCGAAGATTTTGGTAGCCAGGTCTATCTGATCAATACCGGCTGGACGGGTGGCTCCGGAGCCCCCGGCGGCAAGGGATCTCGATTTCCCATACCCGTGACCCGCGCGGTGGTGCATGCGGCACAAAGCGGTGCTCTATTAAATGCAGAGACCCGGCATATCGACACCTTGAACCTCGATTTTCCCGTGTCTATTCCGGGCGTGGATCCGTCTTATTGTGATCCAAAAGCCGGCTGGGGCGACGATGCCGCCTACGAGGAACAAGCGGCGAAACTCGCCGCGCTGTTTCAGGACAACATCAAGAAGTTTGATGTCAGCAATGCCATTGTGGCAGCAGGCCCCAACGCCGGCTAGGCGAGTTTCTAGCTGGCTGCCTTGCAGTAGTGGTCAATAAAGCGCTGGTGCTCGGGCAACACGCTACCTCGACAGGCCAAGGATATAGTGGCGCCCGAGCTGCTTAAGTCGTCCCGCCATGGCCGCCGAATCCTCACCCACTATATATAGTGCGGGAACCAGCACCAGCGTAACCCCCGTGGCAAAAAGCACCCCGAAGGCCAATGAGGTCACCATGGGTATCAGGAACTGCGCCTGTACGCTGGTCTCAGACATGATCGGCAAGAGGCCCACAAAGGTGGTCAGAGAGGTCAGAATGATTGGCCGAAAACGATCTTCACCTGCCTGCAGTACCGCCTCGCGCAGCGCCAAGCCCTGCCCGCGAAGGGTGTTTACCCGGTCAATCAGCACTAAGTTGTCATTCACCACGACACCCGCGCAGGCGATCACCCCCATCATGGAGAAAATACTGATCTGCCAATTAAGCAGAGCGTGGCCAAAGATCGCGCCCATGATGCCAAAGGGAATAGCAGTTAACACCAAAAAGGGCTGCCAGTAGGAGCGGAAGGCAATGGCCATCAAGCCAAAAATCATCAACATAGCGAGGGTCATGTATTTGAGCATCGCGCGTTGAAACTCAGCCTCTTCCTGCAGCTCACCATCGAGTTTCAGCTGAAGTCCCGGATACCGCTGCTGCCACTGGGGTAACCAATCATTAATGACTGCCGTCACCACTTCGAGAGGAGCTGCACCATCCCAGGAGACATCTGCCTCGACCTCAAGCGTCCGCATGCGATCCAGTCGCTCCAGTTTTTGATAGCCAGGCTCCACGCGATATCTCGCCACGGTCTCAAAAGGGACTTCTGTACCGGCGGGAGTACGAATATACATATCATCAAGATTGCCAATGGAGCGCCGCTCCGACTCGGGATAGCGCACCATCACTTTGACATCTTCACGACCCCGCGGGATCCGCTGAGCCTCCGCACCATAAAAAGCCTGCCTAACCTGCCGAGCGACCTGAGCCAGCGTAATGCCCAGGGCCTCTGCCGCCGGCTTGAGCTCAAGCACTACCTCGTCGCGTGCTGAATCGAAACTGTCACTGATATCAAACACGCCGGGATAGGAAGCCAAGGCTCGACGAACGTCTGGTACCACGCCCACAAGCTCCTCCGTACTTCGAGAGGCTAAAACCAGCTTGATTGGCTTACCGGGATCTCTGATGGTGAAGTCCATCCGAATTGACTTGGCCTCCGGTACCGCGCCAACGCGCTCGCGGAAATCTTGCGCCAACTCCTCGGTATCCACTTCCTCAGACACGGTCCCAATCACCATAGTGATGCGATTGGCCTCCGCCACCGCTGACACATGGCTCACCGCGGGCGTCACCGCAAATTCCGGGCGGCTATTCCACGCGACCTTCAAGTCCTCTGCCGCAGCGATCATACGATCACGCAGCATTTCAGTCACCGCGTAGGGTCCGCCTTCAGGCATCTCGACAGTAGCGTAAACGTAATCGGAATTCACCCGGGGGAAAAAGGCGGTGCGCAACCAACCTCCGCCGTAGAGCGCAATGCTCAGGGCAAATGCCACGAAAAATACAGCGGCGACAAGGTACTGCTGTCGCAGTGACCGTGCCAGAAAGGGGCGATAGCGGTATCGAGCGAAATTGAGTAGGCCATCGGCACAGAGCTGCCGGTAGTGCTCCAACCGCTTCATGACGGGGTGACGGGCAGGCTTTTCGGGACCCAAGTGTGCCAAGTGCGCCGGCAGGATGAGCAAGCACTCCACCAATGAGAAAGCCAGTGCGAGAATCACTACCACCGGAATCGCTTTCGCCGCCACGGCCCACTCACCCGGCATCATCATCATGGGGAAGAAAAACACCATGGTACTGATCACCGCAAACATCACCGGCTTGAACACCGACGTGACGCCGAGCAGAGCACCACGCTCACCGGGCTCGCCGCGGGATTGGTGCGTATGAATTGCCTCACCCACAATAATAGCGTCGTCGACGACAATACCCAGAACGAGTAAAAAAGCGAACAGGGATACCATATTGAGGCTGATGCCGGTGTATTGCAGCACAAACAGGGTGCCAAGAAATGCCACCGCAATGCCGATGCCGACCCAGAACGCCAACTTTGGCCGCAGAAACAGCACCAACACGATGGCCACGAGTAACAGACCGCCGATGCCATTTTTCAGCAGAGTACTTACACGACCACTAAAATCCTTGGCGGTATCGCGCCACACCGTCAGTTCAACCCCTGGTGGCAGAGTCGGCTGTCTTTCCGCAACCCATTTCTTTATCGTGCTGCTGGTTCGCAACACATCAGGTCGCGCCGTGACGTAAACATAAAGGCCCAGCGACGGACGGCCGTCAAACGTGACATCCAGATCAAGGTCGGTAAAACCATCGGTAACTCGCGCCACATCTCCCAGCAACAGTTCGGTGCCATCGCGCTTGGTCACTAGCACAATCCGTTCAAAATCGGCGCGATCATAGGCTTGGCCACGAGTCTGCACCCGCACATCCCCTTCGCGGCTTTTAATCGCGCCCGCAGGCAAGTTCAGCGACGCACCCTGAATCGCTGCAACGACATCGTCGAAAACGAGCCCGTAACGTCGTAGGGCTGCCTCGGAAACATCAACTGACACCTCGTAAGTTTTTGCTGTCTGCAAGTCGACTACTGAAATATAAGGCTGCCGTGCCAGCTCGTCCCGAAGAGTTTCTCCAAGCTCCTTCATCTCGTAATCGTCGAGGTTACCGGCGAGCTTGACCACTGCCATCAAATGACGATAAGTCAACTCCGTCACCACCGGACGTTCAGCGTCCGAGGGGAAAGTATCAATGGCATCCACCCGTGTTTTGATGTCTGCGGTCAATCGCTGCACCGGATAGTCTTGCGTCGCTTCGATAAGTATGGTCCCCAGACCCTGACGCGCTATCGAACGAATCTCCTTAATCCCGGTGAGATCATGGATAGCTTCCTCCACTCGTATACAGATTTGCTCTTCAACCTCTGCAGGGCCCGCGCCGGGAAACGGCATAGTCACGCTGACTTGATTGATCTCGGGGGTGGGGAAAAATTGCTTGTCGAGGCTTGGAGCAGTCATAAAGCCACCGATAATCAGCATGACCATGAGCAAGTTCGCGGCGATGGGATTGCGGATAAACCAACTGAGGGGACTGCCCATTCTCACTGCACCCCGGACAACTGATTGACTGGCTCAACATCCACCATCAAACCCGCCATCAGGAGCGGCGTCTGTTCACCGACCACACGCAAGTTAGCGGGCAATCCCGCCACCCACACCCACTCCTCCGTGCGTCGAATGACGTTAACCACCCGGCGCTGTAAGTGCTCGCTGTCATCAACGATCAATAGCGAGTTATCTGACCGTAGCGCGCTGGCCGGCAGCCGAACAAGATTATCGATGGCCGGCGTCATAATGTCTGCTTGAACGAACATGCCTGGCACCAGTGGCGGCCTGCCTGTAGGGGTCGGCGTGAAGGGTTGGTCCACCTCGGCCACGGCGTGAACAACTCGGGAGTCCCGGTCAATCACCGCATCGATTCGACGGATCTCCGCCTCCCACTGCCACCGGCGACCACCAAAATCGCTCGACAGTGTGACGGGCCGGGCTACGCCTTGCTGCCCGTGTAACGGAAGACGCAGGGCCGCCAGTTGTTTGTCGCTTAAAGGCAACCGGACTTCGACGGTATCAATACCGTAGGCCTCTCCCAGCGGTGTGCCCGGCGTTACATATTGACCGAGATCAACATAAGTCGCCTCGATGCGTCCGGGAAACGGTACGGTAATTCGGGTTCTTTTCAGGGCGAGCTCTGCGGCAGCCATGTCGGCTTGCGCCGCGAGCAGCGCGGCTTCAGCTGCTTTCAACTGGGGTTCACGCAAGAAAAGTGCGTTAGCCTCGGGACTACCGAGCTGCCGCCATTCCCTTTTCGCTTGACGATTGCGCCCGCGCTCTTCAGCAACGCGTTGGTCTGCCGCCGCTACCTGCGACCGGGCTCGGGCAATCGCAAACTCATAGTCATCCGATTCGATCTCGAGCAAGACAGCACCCGGCTCAAAGAATGCACCTTCAACAAAATTGTCAGACACCGCCGCCACTTTACCGCCAACCTGAGCCACAACGCTGATGCGGCGTCTCGGCTCGATGGCTCCCTGGGTATGCACAGCCAGCACGGCGCTTTTGAGCTCGGTCACAATCACCGACACCACCGGTCTGAGCGGATCCTCTTGGGGTTGGATAGAAGGCTTGGGCTTGCCCGTTAAGATCAACCACGCAAGACCCAGGCCGATTGTCAGTACCACGACCGTTATCAAGACCTGCCGTAGGGGTGAGCGTACACCCCCGGCGGTTTGTTGCGCCTGCTCAGTCAAGACGACTCCTATGGCCCTGCACCGCCACCGACACCTAACGGCGTATTCTGGCGGGTAGCGGGAGCTGTGTGCGATGAAAACACGGATGTATACGGTAACGGCACCGCTTTAGACGGTTGTAATAATGCCGCGTTGATTAGAAAGCATATTCTAATTGACATGGGCACACTGGCCAACATGGACATTCACGTAGTCCACACCCCTATCAGTCAGCACCCAAGGAGAGTATGACCATGGCAGAAGCAAAGACAAGCAAGAAGGCTGTCCCCGCGCGCAAGACCGTGCGCAAGAAGGTAACTGCTAAGAAGGCACCGGCAAAGAAAGCCACTGCCAAGAAAGCACCGGCTCGCAAAACCCCTGCAAAAAAAGTAGCGGCAAAGCGAAAGGCCGCTCCTCGTGCTAAAGCAGATTTGAAAGCCACGGCGATGGAGTCGGGCCGCAAAGCGTTACAAGCTGGGCTGGGTGTTTATGGCATGGCTTACGATCAAATTCTGGAGAACCTGGAAACGGTTCAATCCCAGGTTGACGAGGCACAGGCTAAGCTCAACGACCGCCGCAAGCAGGCAGAGAAGCTTTATGACGCCCTGGTCAAGCGCGGTAAAGCCGTCGAGAAAGAAGCACTGAAGGCGTTTGAAGATCTCGAGTTGGAGGCGCTCACTGATCGCGCCGTTTTCGACGCGCAAATGGAAAAGGCCAAATCCAAATTCGATGCACTGCGTACTAAGGTCAGTAAGTTGATCTGAACCATCCAAGGTCCGATTTCGCTGGGAGCCTCTGGGCTCCCTTTTTTTACCTTTAATTTTGTCGCTATCCAGAGCCCGTGGTATGGCGCGCTACTGCTTTTTTTACATGCCGCGATTGCGCAGGACGCGACAGAGCAACTGCGCTATGCTCTCAGGCCTCTCCAACGGACGGCTATTGCGACCCAGTGAAAACCCGTGACCGCATTCTTCTGACCGCCTGCGACCTCTTTAACACCCTGGGAGAGCATAACGTCGCGGCATCTGATATTGCGGCTGAAATGGATATAAGCCCAGGCAATCTCTACTATCACTTCAAGGGTAAAGACAGCATCCATCTATCGCTGTTTGCCACGCTCCAACGAGAGATGATTGCGGTCCTCGGTCCGGCGATTCAAACTCCCGGACTCTTTGGCGAGCAAAAACAAGGGTCAGCAGTAGAGCGAAGCTGGTTATTTTTGAGTGTGGTGCTCGAACTCATGCTCGGATACCGGTATTTCTATGAAAACCCCGGAAGTTTAATGCTGCGTTTTCCAGAGATCGACCGAGGCTTCAGGCGACTGGTCCACTTGAAGCTCAGCGCTTGCGAAGTAGTGGCGGCGGAATTGGTCGCAGGTGAAGCCCCGACTGACCGCCAAGAGGCAGATTTCAACAGCCTCGCGAACACCATGAGTCTGACGCTGAGCTATTGGCTCCCCTACAGCCGAATACTGTACCCAAGGGAAGACCGAACACTCACCATCCACCGCGGTGTCCTGCAAATTTTGTCCACCTGTGCGCCCTACATGGAAGCCGAGCAACACGGGTTTATCGAGGAATGTCGGCAACTCTACTCGGCAATGCTTGCAAGCGGTGAATATGGAGGGGTTTAATGGGCACCCACACCCAACGGTGAATACCCAAAGCAAAACTGGAGGTTAAAAATGACGATAGCGGTAGGAGATAAAATCCCTGAATGCACCATGATGGTCATGGGTGACGGCGGTCCCCAAGGGGTCACCTCTGCGGATCTGTTTGAGGGCAAAAAAGTGCTCTTGTTTGCGGTCCCAGGCGCCTTCACACCAGGCTGCTCTATGACCCACTTACCAGGCTACGTAGCCAACGCGGACAAAATCAAGGCGGCCGGCGTCGACAGCATCGTCTGCCTCTCGGTCAATGATGCCTTTGTGATGGGCGCCTGGGGTCAGGCGCAGAATGCAGAAGAAATCATCATGCTGGCCGATGGTAACGGTGAATTCACCCACCAGGTAGGACTCGAGTTAGACGGCAGTGGTTTCGGTCTCGGCACTCGCTCCCAGCGATATGCCATGCTTGTCGATAATGGCACGGTCACCCATCTCAACGTCGAAGAAGGTCCCGGGGTTGACGTGTCATCCGCAGAGACCATGATGGCGCTGTTGTAGGCTCGGTGCCGCCCTAACAACTCAATACAGCCCTAGTGCACCCGGTGTTAAGCATGACAGCGGGTTGCACTACCCTCTTTATTTTCCAAGTAAAAATGGCGTGCTCAGCCTAGCGGCAGGAGCCACAGTAGCAACGAAGAAATCACCACCGCACCAATGACGTTGAGCACCAACCCCTCCTTGAACATCGTCTGTATTGGAATGCGATCTGTTCCATAAACCACCGCATTGGGCGCTGTGGCTACCGGCAACATAAAGGCACAACTCGCGCTCATGGCGGCCGGGATCATGAGCAGGATAGGATCGATTCCTGCAGAGAGCGCCGCCGCCGCCAGAATCGGCATCAAGAGGGCAGTCGTTGCGGTGTTTGAAGTCGCCTCGGTCATGAAAGTGACCGACAGACAGATCAGCAATGTCATCCAGAACACGGGCAGTGTCGCCAGCGCCACAATGTTCTCGCCCGCAATGGTCGATAGGCCCGAGCTGACAAACGCCTTGGCAAGGCAAATGCCCCCGGCAAAAAGCAGCAGCACACCCCAGGGGATGGCAGCGGCCTCCCGCCAGGTAATGAGCGGCTCGCCTTGCCGATCACGCGTCATAAACAAAGCGACCACGGCGAGAAACGCCACCGAAGCATCGTTTGCTGTCGGCACCCCGAACCAGTCTCGCCAGCCGCCAAAAGGTTCAGCACGAGTCATCCAAACCAAGGCCGTGATGCCAAAAATGGCAAGCACCCGGCGCTCTGCACTGCGCCATGGCCCGGGTTGGGGAACAGCTACGCTCAACTCGCGGGGCAATGATCTTGTAATCCACGCAGCGGCAACCATCAGCATCACCACTACGATAGGGACCCCCAGCGACATCCATTGAATAAAGCCGAGCTGTTGTCCCGTTGTATCTTGATAAACCTGCATAAAAATTAGGTTCGGGGGAGTGCCTATCGGGGTACCCAATCCCCCAATGGAGCAAGACCACGCCAACCCTAACAGCAACGGCACTTGCAACAATTCTTTCCTCTCAGCGCTTTCGATTACGGCGATAGCGACGGGCAGCAACATCAGCACCGTGGCGGTATTGGATATCCACATGCTCAGCCCCGCCCCCGCGATCATGAAACCCAATATCAATCGCCGAGGACTCTCGCCACCCACCAGTCTGACCACACCCAGCGCCAGACGTCGATGCGCCCCGCTAGACTCCATCCCCCGCGAGAGGAGAAACCCACCCAGCAAGAGCAGAATCAAGGGCGAACCATAGGCGGCTCCGGTCTCCGTGGGCGTCAACACACCAAACATGGGCATCAGCGCGAGGGGCAGTAGTGACGTCACGGGAATCGGGATAGGTTCGAAAATCCACCAGCTCACGCAGAGTATGGCGGTAGCACCGGTCACAACCATGGGCATGGTGAGCCCCGCAGTCATCATGGCAAGGCCCGCCGCCAATGCTGCCAGGAGCCCGGGGACCACCGACTTTCTCGGATTTATCATGAATCTATACACCTTCTCGATATGACCGGAGTCCATACAGAATAACACCGAGAAAGGTGTAAACTGATGGCATGTCACTAAACCACGAAACAGCGCTGGTGGATCCCCTGGGCCGCCACATCGATTACCTCCGCCTGTCGGTGACTGATCGCTGTGATTTTCGTTGTACCTACTGCATGGCAGAGGAAATGACCTTTCTGCCAAGACGAGAGGTTCTTTCGTTAGAAGAGATCGCACGCATTGCCCGCGTGTTTATCCAGCTCGGCGTTAGGAAAATTCGGGTGACGGGTGGCGAGCCCTTAGTGCGTCGGGATATCTCGACGCTTTTTGACGCGCTTGGAAGCATGGCAGGGTTAAAAGAGCTCGCCGTCACCACCAACGGCAGCCAACTCCAGAAACTCGCCCCGATGCTTAAACGCAGTGGAGTGACCACGCTGAATATCAGCCTGGATACGCTGGATCCGGGCCGGTTTCGTAAGCTTACGCGCACGGGCGACCTAGCCCTCGTGTTGTCGGGTGTTGATGCAGCCATTGCTGCTGGATTTGATCGGATCCGGCTCAATGCCGTCATTTTGGCGGGCCAGAACGAGACCGATATCCTGCCGCTTCTGGACTACGCGATCCAGCGCGACGTGGATATCGCCTTCATCGAAGAGATGCCCCTCGGGCAGGTCAACGCGGCGGGCAAACCTCTGGAGTTCGTTGCCAACCAAACAATTTACGAGCGTATTGCTGAAAAGGTTGATCTCACGCCCGTCGCTGCCCAGTCACACTCGGGACCCGCGCGCTACTGGCAACTGAGTGGCCACCGCACTCGCCTTGGCCTGATATCCCCTCACACCGGGAATTTTTGCGCGAGCTGCAACAGATTGCGTGTCACTGCCGAGGGCAACCTGTTACTGTGCTTGGGCAATGAAAACGCCATCAGTTTGCGCGACCTCTTACGATCCGGATACAGCGACGAGCAGTTAGCCGAGTCGATTCATCGAGCGCTGCTCAACAAGCCCGCACAACACGTTTTTGACCAACCGCACGAACCGCAGATTCTACGATTTATGAACGCTTCTGGCGGCTGAACAACCCAAGGACCCCGCTGTGGAAAATAGCCTCTATAAAGAGCTCGATAACATCGATGGCATCACTGCCGACTTCGAACGCGCCGGTTACATTTGCACCACGCGGATTGCCACCGTTGTCTACCTGGCGGCACAACTCAACAAACCGATTCTGGTCGAGGGCCCTCCGGGGGTGGGTAAAACCGAACTCGCCAAAACCTGTGCTCACGTAATCGATAAACCGCTGGTGCGCCTGCAGTGTTACGAAGGTTTGGATGAAGCCAAAGCGCTGTACGAGTGGAAGTACGGCAAGCAGCTGCTCTACACGCAAATTCTGAAAGAGCAGATGGGCGACATTCTTGATGGGGCCAAGGGTTTGAAGGAATCGATACAACGGCTTCACAGCACAGGGGATGTATTTTACGCCAAGGAATTTCTCGAACCGCGACCCCTACTGCGAGCCATGGAGCAAGAACATGGCGCCGTACTCCTCATTGACGAGATCGACAAGGCTGATTTCGAGTTCGAGTCCTTGTTGTTAGAAGTGCTGTCGGATTTTCAGGTGTCTATTCCGGAAATTGGCACAGTACAGGCGCGCTCTAAACCCATCGTGTTTCTGACCTCAAACGATACCCGTGATTTATCAGATGCCCTCAAGCGACGCTGCTTGCATCTACACATACCCTTCCCTTCGATTGAGCTGGAAGCACGGATCGTTGCGGCCCGGGTCCCTGAATTGGACGCCAGCCTGACCGATCAGCTGGTGCGGTTCGTGCATGCCGTGCGTGAGCTGGATTTGAAAAAAGCCCCCGCGATTTCAGAAACCATAGACTGGGCAAAAAGCCTGCTTCTGCTCCACGCTGATCAACTCGATAGTCGGCTGGTGCACGATACTCTCAACGTGCTGCTGAAATACGAGGAAGACATTATCGAGGCTGAAGATCAACTCACGAAGCTATTGAAGCAAACGTCAGGCTAATGGCTGTCACCACCGGCAGTCAGCAACTGCTCGAGTTTATTAAATTTTTGCGCGGCCGTGACGTCCCGATTTCACCGGCCGATTCAATGGATGCGGTTCACGCGGCAAGTCTTTTGGGTTACGCGGACCGCAGCGCGCTGCGAGACGGGTTAGCGGCGGTATTAGCGAAGTCGCCCTTCGAAGAGTCTCGTTATCATGAGGCATTCGAGATTTTCTTTGGCCTGCCCGAAAGTCGGTCCCCCGAAAATCAAATACCTCCCCAAGAGGGGAGCGAAGATCCCGCGGATCAACCCCCATCAGACGATCAATCCAGCGCCAATCAACAACAGAGCCCGCAACAACAAAGCTCGGCGCTTGAGCAGGCTGCGAATGCCTCAGAAGCCCTCACTCAGCTGATGGCCTCACCCCTGCTTCGTGCGCTACAGAATGGAGACGAGGCATCTCTGGCAGTCGCGATTGAGGCAGCCGCTCGAGACGCCGGCGTGGAAGGTATTCGGCTTTTTACGCAGCGGGGCCAGTTCACCCGTCGACTCCTTGATGCATTGGGTGAAACTGTGCTTCGGGACGCCGCCATTGATCTCGAGTCCCACAACCGGGCTGCATTCGAAGAGCTGCAAGCCCTGCGCGAGCAGCTGCGATTGCGTGCAAGAGATCGTGTCGAGCGCGCTTACCTGATTCACGCGTCGGGAGATACCGAGGAGTTCCTCGATAACACTCTCTCCGAGGTGAAGCTCGCCAACATCAGCCCGCACCAAATGATTCGCATGCGAAAATTGATCGAGCGAATGGCCAGAAAGCTTGCCACTCGGCATGGTCGCCGGCGCAAGCGACACCGGCGCGGGCAGTTACATGTGCCAGCCACCCTGAGAGCATCGATAGCCACTGACGGCATCCCGTTCACAACCCGATGGAAAGCTGTAACCAAGCGGCGCCCCGAAGTGATGGCCATTTGCGATGTCAGCGGCTCCGTCGCAGCCTACGCCAAATTTCTATTGATGTTTCTCTACGCCGTCCAGGATGTGCTTCCCAGAACCCGAAGCTTTGCCTTCTCCAGCACGCTGGGCGAAGTTACCGATTGGTTTGAGGAACTCCCGGTTGAAGAGGCTGTAACCCTCGTCAACCGGACGTACGGAGGCGCCACCGACTATGCCCGTGCCTTCCAAGACTTTGCTGATCTGGCTCTGGGCGACATTCACAGCGCCACGACGGTCATTATTTTGGGCGATGCCCGCAACAACAACAGTGACCCACGCTTGGACCTGCTTGCAGAAATAAAAAGTCGCTGTAAACGGCTCATCTGGCTAAATCCCGAGCCGCGAGTGGCCTGGGGAAGCGGAGATTCGGCAATGTTGCCAGTAATTCATCACTGTCACTTGGCCACAGAGTGTAATAATCTCAGACAGTTAGAACGTATAGTGGATAAGTTGCTAGCAGATTCTAGGCGTTAAATCGGCCACTTTAGGTTGATGTCTATATCGACAAGCCACTTTAGATTGACGTCTAAATCGACAATAAGGCGCATAGGAAGCGCCCAAAGGGGTCAGAAGAGGATGCGAGAGCCTGATCGGCCACCCATAACTCCTTCGCTGGAAGCGAATGTCCGTGCGGCCTTCGCTGGCCCCGCTTGCGCCGCTGGCTTGTCGGGTGAGCGTCTGCTCAGCGCCTTGCAGGAGCTGGCTCCCGAGGTCGATGTGTCTCTGACCAATGCCTTGAGCAATGCCGGCTTTAAACAGCCTCACGACGAAAGCGCTGCCGTCTTGGACTGGATCGATGCCACCTTTGCTCACTGGAATAAACACTATTCGCTGGCAGCGCCCCTGCAATCATTGGCAAATGAACTGCGTCCGCTGGCCGCCGCCTTCGCTGTGACTGATGACCGATTCTTCATCCCTGGGGGTCACGCGCTACATCGGCTCCTCGACGGTGTTTATTTAGGTTTCTCAGGCTGGCAAGAGGACCCACGAGGGGCATCGACGGGGATGGTTGACAACCTCCGGGCACTTATTCACAAGGCGCTTGAAGATTTTCCCAGCGAGCCCAAAGTGGATTCAGCCCTGGTAGATCTCTCGGCACAGAGCGAAGCCCATGCCACCGAGCTAACTCGGCTGGGCCCCGGGCTTATTGAGCGCGAGTGGTCATCGCTCGGCGAAAACGCCACGCGCTTCACGGTGGCGGCTGAACTGAATCGGATTCTCGACAGCTGCGAAGTACCCGGCTCGGTTGCCCGGTTCATTAAGTCTGATTGGTTTCAAAGCGGCCTTCTCATCGCGGCTAATCACGGGCTGGACAGCGAAGACTGGCGAAGCTACAGCGACACGACTCAACTGCTCGCCCAGGCGGTGCAACCGGTGTCGGCGCAGGATAACAGTGGCCAGGCGCGCCTGGAACATACCATCCAACATTTGCCGGCGACCTTGGCCAAACATTTAGTCAGTCTGCAGCCTGATCAGGACGCAATAGCCGGTGCTGTCGGCCTTATCGAATACGCGCTTCTTCGCAACATCAGAGGCGAAGATCTTGGTTTACTGAAAGCTGACCCGATTACGATAGAGGGCCAAGCAGCAGGACCTTCTCCCGACCCCGATAGCCTCAAATCCCTTGGACTTGAACCGGGTGCGTGGTTCGCCCTCGAAACTCCAGAAGGTGTCCAGCGTATGCGGTTTGCCGGTGCGCTCGCTGAAAATACTCAGCTCTTATTCATGAATTTTATGGGGGCACGCGCCCTGCGGAAACCCTTCGCCGATACCACACAACTGATCAAGTCCGGTGAAATGACACGCTTGGATATCCGGGACAGCTTTTGCCTGTCCATGGCCGCCGCCGTTGAAAACCGCAAACAGCATGGGCAAACCGCAGCAGCGGAGCGAGAAAAAGAAATCCACGAACAAGAAACGCTCGATAAAGAAGCGCGGGCAACTCTTGCAAAGCAATTCTCGGGGGAGCCCACTGCAACGGCGACCCAAACGCAAGTACCCGATGATTTAGACAGCGAATCCTACCCCACACCGACGGCGACTAACGCTTCTACCAAGGATCAGGCGGTCGCTACTGACAAACCGTTCACCAGCCAAACGGTGGTGAACCTGCAAATCCCCATGGGCACATGGTTGGGCTTCCACGACCGGGAACCCCCGATGATGGCAAAAGTAGCGGTCCGTGATTTAGAGAAAGACAGCTATATCTTCACCAACCGCGAGGGTATCAAGCTTCGAGAGCTGACGGTGGCACAGCTTATGGCCCTCATTGAAAGGGACATGGTCGATATTCTCGACCGTAAAACGAACTTTCGGGATACGGTCACACAAATGCAGCAGGATCAGGAGCGCCTAAGCGCTCGTTCAGTCTGAAGATCTGGGCTCGAAGACGGTGGGTTCATCCTCTTCCAAACCTTCCATCGTAAAGCCGCCAGTCGATGTCATTGTGCCATTTTCGTCGGCCATCTTGATGCGCAAGCGTAGATTATTGACAGAGTCAGCATTCTTGAGCGCTTCTTCTGCCGTAATTTTACCCGCCTCATAGAGATCAAAAAGCGCCTTATCGAACGTCTTCATACCCAACTCTTCAGATTTCTCCATGACCTCTTTGATACTACCAATATCGCCACGGGTAATAAGTTCGTTTACGGTTGGCGTACCCAGCAGAATCTCAATCGCTGCAGACCGAGCGCCCTGCTGATTAGGTATTAGACGCTGTGAGACAAACGCTTGAAGGTTGAGCGATAGATCCAGCAGCAACTGCCTGCGCTTTTGATCGGGAAAAAAATTGATGATGCGGTCAAGCGCCTGGTTCGCATTATTGGCATGCAGGGTCGAGATGCACAGATGGCCCGTCTCGGCAAAAGAAATAGCGTGCTCCATCGTCTCGCGATCGCGGATTTCACCAATTAAAATCACATCGGGGGCCTGGCGCAAAGTATTCTTCAGTGCGTTGTGCCAGCTGCGAGTGTCCACACCGACCTCGCGCTGATTGACGATTGAGCGCTTGTGACGATGGACAAATTCAACCGGGTCTTCCACGGTGACGATATGGCCAGCACTGTTTGCATTGCGGTGATCAATCATGGCGGCTAACGACGTCGACTTACCCGACCCGGTAGCACCGACGAAAAGAATCAAGCCACGCTTGCGCATGATGAGATCAGTCAGAATCTCGGGCAAGCCAAGGTCCCGCCAGTGCGGGATATCGGTCACAATATTTCGCGCGACAATAGACACTTCATTGCGCTGATTAAAAATATTGATTCGAAATCTACCGACACCCGCTATCGAAATGGCCAGATTCATTTCCAGTTCGCGCTTAAATTCCTCACGCTGAGGCTCATCCATGATGTCATGGGCTATGGCCGCGATTTCTCCGGGGCCAAGCACCGTAGAGCCGATAGGCCTAAGCTCGCCATCAAACTTAGCGCAGGGAGGCGCCCCCGTGCTCAGGTATAAGTCGGAACCACCGTCGGACGCCAGCCGCGTCAACCACTCTTTGATTTGCATGCGCCATCTCCCTATGGCCCACCTCGCAAGGCTTAATAATACCCCTTTTCCGTGGTCTGTACCCCAACTCCATCAGGGAATACACTTGCGCCCCAAGAGAACCTGATCACGACGCTAACCCTTACTTTGGCTAATCCCACTTTGGGTAGCAATATACTCCGGAGACAGACCCCCCTTGGACCCGTTACTGCAATCGAGACACGACACCTTGAGAGGGTCCGGCGCCGCACTGCTGAAGGGTATTTGCCGGGGCCTGGAAAAAGAAGGGCTTCGCGTCGACGCCAGTACCGGTATGCTTGCCCAAACACCCCATCCCGCAGCGCTGGGGGCCGCGCTGACCCACCCTGGCATCACGACTGACTACTCGGAATCGCTTCTGGAATTCATTACGCCAGTGGCGAGCGACGTCAACACCACGCTCACACAGCTCGACGAATTGCATCGGTTTACCGCATCGTCCCTTTCGGAAGAGCTTGTGTGGGGCGCCAGCATGCCGTGCATTTTGGCGGGGGACGCGGGTATTCCCATTGCGCACTATGGCACCTCAAACGTTGGGCAGATGAAGCGGATTTACCGTAATGGCCTAGGCGTACGTTATGGACGCATGATGCAGGCCATCGCTGGCATTCATTACAACTTTTCCATGCCCGAGGAGTTCTGGCAGGAAGCTTGGGAAAATGCGGGGCGACCTGCCAGTCTCAAGGACTTCCAGACCCAGGGCTATTTGGATCTGATTAGAAATTTTTTCGAACGGGCCTGGCTATTGGTTTACCTGCTCGGGGCCTCGCCGGCGGTTTGTGCCAGCTTTTTATCGGGTAACAAGAACCATCAACTGCTGCCAGCAGACCCGGCAGGAGCCAGTCTCTATCTGCCAGGAGCGACTTCCCTGCGGATGGGGGATCTCGGTTACACCAGCAACGCACAAGCGGGCTTGCAAGTTTGTTACAACGACATTCAAAACTATATTGCCACCCTGCGCGATGCGATTGTTACCCCGCACCGGCCTTATGCGGGTTTCAAAACCACGCCTGAGGGTGAGCTAGCTCAACTGAATGACAGCCTGTTGCAGATCGAAAACGAGTTCTACAGTCCCATTAGGCCCAAGCGAGTGACGCGGTCGGGAGAGGCGCCAGTAGTGGCGTTACAGCGAGGGGGTATCGAATACATTGAGGTGCGTTGTATCGACATCAACCCCTTCCTGCCGTTAGGCATCGACGCCGACACCCTACGTCTCCTCGATACCTTTCTGGTCAATGCTTTGTTAACAGACAGCCCTTGGTGCGACGAGGCGGGACAACAGCGCAACAAAGAAAATTTGAGGCGGGTCGTTAATGCCGGTCGTAATCCGGATCTGCTGCTGCAAACTCCTGAGGGCGAGTCCCCAATGTGCTCTGTTGCCAACCAACTGTTGGACAGCATGGCGGAGACCGCGGCGCTCCTCGATCAGGGGACCAACGAAAGCAACCACAGCCGCGTGATCGACACCGCCAGAGAAAAGTTGAGCAACCCCGATTTAACGCCCTCAGGTCGCATTGTCAGGGAAATGAAAGAACACGATATGCCCTTTTGGAGACTGGCTCTCAACTATTCGCAGCAGTGGCAGGCTGATTTTTTGAACCGACCTCTCAGCGACATCGCCCGGGCAGAACTCGAGACGGCGGCAAGCGTTTCACGCCATCAGCAACAGGAACTTGAAGCCAAATCACAGCCGGCATTTGCCGATTATTTGCAGCGCTTCTACCGCCAATACACCGATCTGGCATAAAAAACCCCGGCAGCGCCGGGGTTAGTGCTCGCCATTGCGACGCCTTTACTCGGCAGCCTGAGCCTCAACTATCGCAATCAGCTCAACCTCAAAGATAAGGGTTGAGTTGGGACCAATGACCTGTCCAGCACCGCCCGCGCCGTAGGCGAGTTCACTCGGGATGTACAAGTTATACTTGGCGCCCTCTTTCATCAGCTGCAAAGCTTCGGTCCAGCCGGGAATAACTTGAGTCACACCAAAGGTCACCGTTTGACCACGATCGTACGAGCTGTCGAACACTGTCCCGTCGATTAATGTGCCTCGGTAGTGCACTTCGACCTGATCTTCCGGACTGGGAGATTGGCCCTCACCCGCCGTGACAACCTCGTATTGCAAGCCAGATTCCGTTACAACCACCCCTTCGCGTTGTGCGTTTTCGGCGAGAAATGCCGCGCCCGCCTCGGCATTACCATCGGCGACAACGGCCTGCTCAGCTTCACGCTCGGCTTCCAGCTTCCCCTGAAACGCCACCATTTCAGCGTTGATTTCCTCATCGGTGAGTCGCGCTTCAGCTCCCTCGAATGCGTCACGCATGCCCAGAGCATAAGCATCAACATCCATCACCATGCCATCAGCGACCATACGCTCGCTCATCCGCAGGGCAATGCCATAGCTCAGCCTTTTTTCAGGGGTATCGAGGGTCACGGGCGCGGGCTCCTTGGCCTGCTCTTGGCAAGCGATTAACGCACTGGCAAACACCGGCGCAATGAGAAGGGTCGAAAATCGACGTGAAGTTACTTTGAACATGCTACTTACCTACGTTGAGTGAAAAAATTGGCCCCTTAAGGCGTCAGACCGCGCCCATGTTACGCACAGTGCGCTCGCAGCGCCAGCGTGATACTCGGTCATTTATGAGGCTGTCGATCGAAAGTGACGGCGGTGGATGCTACAAAAAACTGGCGGCGCGCTGTTAACGGCTAAATCCAACACGAAAATCCTAGGCCGCTAGATGGTTTTCGAGTCGCTTTAGGACAGCGCTAGAGTCGGACAAACCGACCGATTCAAGCGCTTGAGCAAGGTTGTGCCTCAACGTCTCGGCCGGAGCACCTGGGCAGTAACCCCCCACAAGATCTACGAGATCATCGACTGTCTCCATGTACAAACCGGCAAGGGCTCGCTCAGCCTCCAATTCAAGGCCTTGCAGCCGCTGTCGTAGTGAGCCCTCCCGACCGCTCGTTCTCCATACCCGGCGAACGGCACGGAGGGGAAGGATCACCTCGTTAATCCATGCCTGCGTCCAGTCACGCATTAAGGCGAGTCCCGCCGGATTCACCATAATTTGCCGTTGAGCCAGCCACGCCACAAACATGACCTCCAGAATAACCACACCATGAGCATCCTGAAGTTCGAGCAACTCAGTAGCGGCAACCCCCTGCCACCGAGCAAGTGCCCAGGACCAAAAATCTGGCGATTCAGCATTCATGTTCGAGTCCACTACCGGATTTAATCAAAGTCCATTTATCCGCGCGCGAGAGCTTTTTAACTCGCGCTTCCAACTGTTGTGCCTGGGCTCTATTGGTCGCCTTCTGGGTCCAGACCAGCGACACTGGCTGACGCGCCCGCGTGTAGCGCGCACCACCATACAACTCGCCGTTATGCTGCTTTAAACGACGAACCATATCGGTCGTGATACCGGCATACAGACTGCCGTCAGCGCAAAGCAGTAAATATACCAGCCATATCCCCGAGGGGTGTGTGTCTGCTTGGACTGTGGTGATATAGTTGACCATTAATCAGCGGTACCACACATATATCAGGGAGCCCCTATGAGCGAAAGTATTGTCCACGTTACCGAAGCCACCTTTGATTCGGAAGTCCTGTCTGCGGAAGTTCCCGTACTGGTAGACTTTTGGGCTGAGTGGTGTGGCCCCTGCAAAATGATTGCTCCCATCCTCGATGAAATTGCGTCGGACTACGCGGGCCGACTCAAAGTCTGCAAAGTCGATGTTGATAGTAACGCGGGCATTCCTGAAAAATTTGGCATTCGTGGCATCCCAACGCTTATTGTTTTCAAAGATGGCAACGCAGTGGAGACCAAGGTAGGCGCACTATCAAAGACTCAATTGGCCGAATTCATCGACGGTTGCCTCTAAATTTGGCGAAAAACAGCCAAAAATATCCGCGATAAAAAGTCTGGACGCACCTCGCATCCAGTGCTACGTTAGCTCGGTCAGGGGGCATGCACCTCCGCCCACCTGGCCAATTCCCCCTCAAAACTCCATTGCTGGCCCACCACAGCGTGTGCGTCCGGTAACACCGGGGGTGTTGGCACCGGTCCTACCGACCAACAACGGCTTCCCAGTCCGGGTAAGCCCTTTTTCCCATTACTTCGGAATGAATCTGTGGACGACAACAACAGCTCAGAGAGCAAAGAAATCGAAGTTCAGCTAACAAACGAGGAAACCGGTGGTGACGAAGGCACCGCAGACACCGGGAGAACCTTAAAGCTGAATAAAAGCAACGACAGTGAACCCGTCGCCGAAACCGCCGATGAGGGCGATGACGGCTCAGAGGGCGCGGAATCAGCGGAGGGCAGCGGCGGTCCCTCAGGGCGACGCGGCCGCAATCGTCGGCAAAAACGACGGGAGCCCAGCACCCCCAGTGCCAATCCCCTCAGCCTCACTGAACTCAAGAACAAATCCACTCAAGAACTCATCGACATGGCGCGGGAAATGGGTCTTGAGAATATGGCGCGTTCGCGGAAGCAGGACATCATTTTTGCGCTTCTGAAAAAACACGCCAAAAGTGGTGAGGATATTTGGGGCGACGGCGTCCTCGAAATACTGCAGGACGGCTTTGGCTTCTTGCGTTCCGCGGACTCTTCTTATCTCGCCGGGCCAGACGATATTTACGTGAGCCCAAGCCAAATTCGCCGTTTTAATCTCCGCACCGGTGACACGATCACGGGCATGATCCGGCCACCAAAGGATTCAGAGCGCTACTTTGCACTGTTAAAGGTCAAAGACGTTAACTTCGAGTCCCCCGAGAGTGCCAAAAACAAAATTCTGTTTGAAAACTTGACGCCTCTTTTCCCTAACGAGCGACTTACGCTGGAAAAGGGTAACGGTTCAACCGAAGATCTTACGGGGCGAATCATTGACCTTTGTGCGCCCATTGGTAAAGGTCAGCGAGGTTTGCTCGTTGCCCCGCCAAAGGCGGGCAAGACCATCATGATGCAAAATATGGCGCAGGCGATCATCACCAATAACCCTGAGTGTTATGTGATCGTGCTACTAATCGACGAGCGCCCCGAAGAAGTGACGGAAATGCAACGATCTGTGGGTGCTCGGGGTGCCGAGGTGGTCGCGTCTACCTTTGACGAGCCTCCCTCGCGCCACGTGCAGGTTGCCGATATGGTCATCGAGAAAGCCAAGCGGCTGGTAGAACACAAGCGAGATGTAGTCATTCTCCTCGACTCTATCACTCGACTCGCCCGAGCCTACAACACGGTGGTACCGAGCTCGGGTAAGGTTTTGACGGGTGGTGTCGATGCCCATGCGCTGGAGCGCCCCAAGCGCTTCTTTGGCGCCGCACGAAACATTGAGGAAGGCGGCAGTCTGTCCATTATTGCCACCGCCTTGATTGATACCGGATCGAAGATGGATGAAGTGATCTACGAGGAATTTAAAGGCACGGGCAATATGGAGCTGCACCTCGATCGAAAGATCGCCGAGAAGCGCGTCTACCCGGCCATCAATATCCGACGCTCGGGCACTCGACGGGAAGAACTGCTTACTGGCGACGAAGAACTGCAGCGCATGTGGATCCTGCGCAAGCTGTTGCATGGCATGGAAGATTTGCCTGCCATTGAGTTTCTTCTCGACAAACTGAAGGACACCAAGTCGAACGACGAGTTCTTCAAGTCCATGAAGAGGAAGTAAGTCGCAACCGCTGTATGAGCATCCATTTTACCGACCTCAGAGACTTCATCGATGAGCTCGAGAAGCGCGGTTTACTGGTACGCATCAAGGAGCCGGTTGATCCCAACCTCGAGATGACCGAGATAGCGGACCGCACCCTCAGGGGGGGCGGACCCGCACTGCTATTTGAAAACCCTGTTGGCTTTGACATGCCGGTGCTGGCGAACTTGTTCGGCACCGAAGAACGCGTTGCTATGGGGATGGGAGCCGAGTCTCTGGGAGCGCTCCGAGAAATCGGTGAACTCCTCGCCTACCTTCGACAGCCTGATCCGCCGAAGGGGATGAGAGACCTCATTGATAAGGCGCCGCTGCTAAAGCAAGTTCTCAACATGGGACCCAAAGTCATAAAACGGCCGCCCTGCCAGGAAGTCATCCTGAGAGACAGCGACGTTGATTTGACTCGACTCCCAGTACAAACCTGCTGGCCAGGCGATGTTGGCCCGCTGGTGACCTGGCCACTTGTCATTACGCGCGGACCGGAAAAGCCGCGAATGAATCTGGGTATCTATCGCATGCAGCGAATCGGACCCAACAAGCTGATCATGCGATGGCTGTCGCACCGCGGGGGCGCGCTCGATTTTCGCGACTGGACCCTAAAGCACCCGGGTGAACCCTACCCCGTCGCCATCGCCCTGGGCGCCGATCCCGCCACCACCCTCGGTGCGGTCACACCGGTTCCCGATGCCCTGTCTGAATACGCTTTTGCCGGCCTGCTTCGTGGCGGTAAGACCGAGGTGGCCGAGTGCATCACGGATCGATGCAGAAATAATGAGCTGCGAGTACCGGCCCACGCAGAAATAATTCTCGAGGGCTATATCCAGCCCGGTGAGGAAGCTGACGAAGGGCCGTTCGGTGACCACACGGGCTACTACAATGAAGTGGAACGCTTCCCCGTTTTCACCGTCGAGGCAATGACCACGCGGAAAAATCCGATTTACCACAGCACCTATACGGGGCGACCACCCGATGAGCCTGCCATCCTCGGCGTGGCGCTAAACGAAGTGGTTGTCCCGCTATTACAAAAGCAATTCCCAGAAATCGTCGACTTTTATTTACCCCCCGAGGGCTGTTCCTATCGCCTCGCCGTCGTGACGATTCGAAAAGAGTACCCGGGACATGCCAAGCGCATCATGATGGGTGTTTGGTCTTTCCTGCGGCAATTTATGTACACCAAATTCATCATCGTCACCGATGACGATGTCGATGCGCGACGCTGGGAAGATGTTATTTGGGCGATGACCACCCGCATGGATCCCCGCCGAGACTGTGTCTTTATCGACAACACGCCGATTGACTACCTTGATTTCGCCTCCCCCGTAGCCGGCCTCGGCTCAAAAGTCGGTATGGACGCGACGCATAAATGGGAGGGAGAAAGTGAGCGCGAGTGGGGCACCGCTATCGCCATGAGCCCCGACGTAAAAACCCGCGTCGATGCCATGTGGGATTCTTTAGGCATTGAATTGCCCGGCAGAAAAAATTAACCGCCGATCAATCGTCGCCGCTGCGACCTGGCAGCGGCAAGTCAACCTCTCCCAATAAAGCCAAACTCATTTTTTCAAGCTGCTGTGACGCCTCGTGCTCACGCCCCATGGAAAGATATAGCCGCCATAGCAGGCCGCGAGTCTCCGTCGCCTCCTCCTGCTCACTGACTTCGAGCAGGCAGGCCTCCGCCAACTCCCAGTCATGCGCATGCAGGGCTACGTAGGCGGTCGTGAGAACCAGACGCGGCTCACGGCCCTGCTGGGTTAGCCACCGGTCCATTTTTTTGATCAACTTTTGGGGATGCTTCGGCGGAAAAAGGCGAAAGCAATTTACCAGCTCTGAATCCCATTGCTTATCGAGGAAATCAACCAGGTAACGCTCCAGCGCCTCGTTCGCCCCGAGCTCGGATAAATGCTTGATGAACCGTCGACGGTAATCGTTCTGCTGTTTAAGGTCGGACGGCATCGCCCGCCATGTCGCTTCCAGCGCTGCCTTTGAATCGGGAGCGGCAACCGCCGCCGCCATCAGGCCCAGCCAAGTTGCTCGCTCAATGGTCACTAGTTGACTGGAAGAGCCAAGGTCATGCTTCTTGAGATCCGGTAGCAGCTGCTTTAGTGCCTCCCAATCCTCTAGCTGGAAGTGGGCACGCGCCAGCAACTCAAGCACATAGGGATGCTTGCTAGCATTGGCCCTCGCCCGGACCAAGGTTGCCAAGGCCTGCTCATATTGCCCAGCGGTCAGCTGAAGTTCAGCCTGCGTTAATTCGACAGCAATACCGGCATCGACATCAATCGTTTCAGCGAGGCCCAACTGATGGCGCGCTTCATCGACATCACCCAGGCGAAAACTGGCGCGAGCCGCAATCAAATGATTGAGCAATGGCGCCTCGCTGTATCGTGCGGCTCGCAGCAGCTGTTTGCGGGACTGCTCCCAATTGCCCTCCACGAAATTAATCAAGCCGCGATTGCTGAGCGCCGTCGCGTTGCGGCTTTTTCGATTCCCTAGCCAGTCCATGAAGCGCAGACGACTGCGCAATACATTACCCAGCAACCTGAGGGATACGGCTAGCACTAGCCACATCAAGAGTGCCAGTGACAGCCCGAACCACAAGCTGGTCTCTATAGAAGTGTTACGCCAGTTGATAAAAATATAGCCCGGGTCCTGCTCTATCAGCGCAACAAGCCCGGCGCCCAACAGCAACCCCACAACGGCATAGAAAAATAAGCGTCGCACTTACTGGCCCTGCCCGTCCAACTCCGTCTGCTCCGCTTGATCAAGGGTGCTTTCCAGCGTCTGCAGGGCATCCGCCAGGGCCGCACTCGATGCAACAAGATCCGGAAGGCTGGGAGACACATTGATCGCGGAGAGCGACGCTAATTCGGCGAGCATGGGCGCCGCTCGATCGGGATCCTGGGCTTCAACCGAACGCAAGGCATCGGCGGTCCGCACCAGGGTTTTATCAAACAGCAATTGATTATTTGACAGTGCGGCAATTTGTGCCTGCTCGAGCAAGAGACGAATCAGTTGCCGGGTAAGCTCCTCTTCGGTTGGGGTATTTAGCGAGGAAGCGTCGCGGTCCCGGGTTTTAATCACGAGGTATCCGCTGAGTTTCGCCAGCGCCGCCTCCCAGCCCCACCGAGCTCGGGCGAGCCAACCGTCTCCTGGCGCAGGCAAATCATCCATCTGCTCCGACGTTCGTTGCCGGCCTATGCTAAGCGCCTCGGCCTGGGTCACCAGGGCACTGAAACGCGCATAAATGCCCACCGTATCGACCCGGGGTGCAGCCATCAGTTGCGCACGATCGGCGGCGATCGCCATGCGCGCACGGTCGAGCCGAGAGTCATCGACTTCCGCCAACAAGCGATCCGCGTTACTCAGGAGTGCAAGGGCCGCATTGACATCTCTGGCTGAAGACAACCGCTGTGCCGCCAGACGCACGGTGAAAGCGGCTTCCTGGGCCAGCCACTCGCGGCGATCGGTGGCAGTAAGTCGAGCGAGCCTGATTTCAAGCCTGTCGAGACGAGCCAGCAGCGCCGCTTGCTCAGCCGCTGCTTGAGCCTGTTGCTCCGCTCGCCCCGCAGCCGTTGCCGCAATCGCACTAGAGAGGCGCGTCTGAAGTTGATCTATTTCTCGGCCGACGGCGGCATCCATCTGTGCTTGGGTCACCCAATCCGTGGCCTCTAGCGTCCGAAGTCTCGCGTCTACCTGCCTATATCTCGCGTCTGTCTGCCTATCTTGACCGATCAATCGCTGCCAGTCTGGCCAAATAAAATGCCAACCGCCATAGGCTGTTGCACCGATGGCCGCCAACATGAGGAGCAGCAAAAACCGTGCAAACCAGTCCGCTCGCCCGGGTGATTTTGCCGACGACTTTTCTGTATCTGTTGTCACCCTTGGCTCCGTCTTGTGCCGGGATAAGCTCGTGTCTTTGGACACCGCTGCGTCACTTGCGTCCTCCATCTTCCCGACGTGGGATGACGTCTGGGCAGGGAAATTTTTTTTTACCACTGATTCCGTGAGGTTCTCCCGGCCAAGGTGCTCCTGCGCGCCTGGCTGAAACGACAGCTCAGATAGCGCCGCGAGAAAACCGCGATCACTGGCATTCTCCGCCTCAATCACCCGAGTCCAACCGGCATCAGTAGCCATGTTTGCCACCCGAGCCGAGGGTACGATAAGGGGACTGTCCAGCAAATTTGGCTGGCCCCCGGCACCCAATACCTCGGTGAGTCGCTCAACGGTCTCGCCACTGCTCCCCTGAAATACGACCTCATCAAGATCACAAAGTTGCCAACAAAATTCAGCCGCATTAACCGGCGCCTCAAGCCGCCGGTAACAGATAAACTCAGAAACGATCGCACCCCGCTCCTTGAGACTCTCTGCCAAGAGCGCTCTTCCCCCCTCGCCCTTAACCAGTAGCACCGGTCGCTCCCGGCAGTTGTCGAGTTCGGTCAGCGCCAAAAGTCCCTCGGAGTCGGGTGTTGCGGGCACGAGGGCCGTGATGCCCTCGAGTGCCAGTGCAGCGGCGGTTGCTTCCCCCACGGCAATGACGGTAGGCGCGCTTTCTTTCAACTGGCGTGCAAGATGCGGTATCCCCGCGCGAACCGCATTCGCGCTGATAAAAATAACGACCGATTCCGTGTCTATTGTGGGCGTCAGTGCCGGTTCGTTAATAGGTTCAATCACCAGCATAGGCTGGTACACGACATACCAACCGAGTGCCTCAAGCGACTCTCCGAGGGAGTTCGCCGTACCTTCTGGTCGGGTCAAGACCGCCGTTGGTTTCACCCCCGAACTGCCCTCAAGATGTCTTCGGCACCCGCCGTCAGTAACTGTTCAGCCACAAGTTCACCCAAGTCTTCTGGATCAGCGCCGGTCGCCTCAGCGAGCAGTAGCGAACTGCCATCGGCCGCGCCAACGCGTGCTCGCAGCCACAAACCACCGTCTTTCTCTACAGCAAAACTCGCGATCGGCACATCGCAACCACCATCGAGTCGTCTCACCACTGCTCGCTCAGCGATAACGCATCGCGCCGTGGACTCGTGATTTAACAGCGCCAGCAATTCGGCTGTTCTCGCGTCGTCACTGCGGTATTCGATGCCAACCGCGCCCTGACCACCCGCGGGCAATGAGATCTCAGGATCAATACTAGCGCCGATCCGATCTGAAAAACCCAGGCGCAGTAATCCCGCTGTTGCGAGGACGATAGCATCAAATTCCCCCGCGTCGAGTTTGGCGAGGCGAGTATTAACGTTGCCCCGCAAGAACCCGATGTCTAAATCCGGGCGAACACGCCGAATTTGGCAAGATCGTCGCAGACTGGAGGTACCCAGCCGGGCGCCCTCTGCTAGCTCATTCAAATCGCGAATCCCCACTAGCGCATCCCGCGGATCCTCGCGCTCACAGATCACCCCTAGCTGCAGGCCATCGGGTAAAGCCATTGGGACATCCTTCATCGAGTGAACCGCAATATCAGCTCGCCCATCCAGCAAGGCGGTCTCGAGCTCCTTTACAAAGAGCCCCTTGCCCCCAACTTTATAGAGTGGACGATCCAAGAGCTGGTCTCCACGAGACGTCATGCCCAGAAGCTCGACTGTGAGCCCGGGGTGGAGTACTCGCAGGCGATCGGCTACATGATTTGCCTGCCACAGGGCCAGCGGGCTCTCGCGGGTCGCGATAACTAATTTTGACACTAGTAGACTCCTGATACTCTGACGACAGCTTACCACGGGTCTGCAAGAACGGAGCGCCTACGGTGTTATACTCGGCCTCTGGGTGCTGCGTGAATTCGGTCTTGGCACCCGCCACTTGTGTGGCGATAAACCCATGAGCGCAACAGGATCATCATGAGTACTCCAGACGACAACCAAAATACCAGCTCGCTGTGGGGTGGCCGTTTTACCGAGGCGACTGATCTTTTTGTACAGCGGTTCACCGCCTCAGAAAGCTTTGATCGTCAACTTGCGGCTCAAGATATCGAGGGGTCTTTAGCCCACGCAGCCATGCTGCATGCCGTTGGCGTGCTGACAGATGATGAAGCCGTCGCCATTCAAGAGGGCCTGAAAAACGTTCGCGATGAGATTGCAGCCGGCACCTTTGACTGGCGGACCGATCGAGAAGATGTCCACATGAACATCGAAGCCCGACTGACCGAGCTGATTGGAGAGGCCGGAAAGAAATTACACACCGGGCGCTCGCGAAACGATCAGGTGGCCACGGACATCCGGCTTTGGTTAAGAAACGCCATTGACGCTATCTCTGCGGAGTTGACCCGGCTGCAGCGGGGCATCGTCGCGCTGGCGCAGACCCATGCGACGACCATCATGCCCGGATTTACCCATTTACAGGTCGCCCAGCCCATCACCTTTGGACACCACATGTTGGCCTGGAATGAAATGCTCGAGCGTGATTGGAGCCGACTTCAAGACTGTCGCGACCGGTTAAACCAGTGTCCTCTGGGTGCCGCCGCATTAGCGGGCACGACGTTTCCTATCGATCGTGAGATGACCGCCGAGATGCTGGGATTTGTCCACCCTACTCGAAATTCTTTGGATTCAGTCTCCGACCGGGACTTTGCCATCGAATTTTGTGCGGTCGCAGCCATCGTCACCACTCACCTTTCTCGCATGTCAGAGGAACTGGTACTGTGGACGTCAGCTCAGTTCAACTTCATTGATATTCCAGATCGTTTTTGCACCGGCTCCTCGATCATGCCACAAAAGAAAAACCCCGATGTACCCGAGCTGGTCCGCGGCAAGAGTGGCCGGATGAATGGCCATTTGATGGCGTTGCTGACCCTGATGAAAAGCCAACCCCTCGCTTACAACAAAGACAACCAGGAAGATAAAGAGCCGCTGTTTGACGCCGTGAAAACCCTCTTTGATTGCCTGCGCGCCTTTGCTGATATGGTGCCCGCTCTGCAGCCCAATACCGACAACATGCGCACCGCGGCGCTACAGGGCTTTTCCACCGCCACTGACCTGGCCGACTACCTGGTGAGAAAAGGATTGCCATTTCGCGATGCGCATGAAGTTGTGGGGAAAACCGTGGCGCACTGCGTCAACCGAGGCATTCATCTAGAAGACATGTCCCTCGCTGACTTACAAGGCTTCAACCAAGCCATTGAGGAAGACGTCTTTAGCGTGTTGAGCCTCGAAGGGTCGGTGGCCGCGCGTGACCACGTCGGTGGAACCGCGCCCAATCAGGTGATTGCCGCGGCTCAATCCGCTCTGGCGCTATTGGACCAGCGTTAGTCCTGCCAAGAAAATTCGACGCCCGCGTGGAGCGCTAGCTCAGACACCAGTACATCTCGAAAAGATTCCTGGGTTTTGGTGTCGAGCCAATCCCGCGCCTGATCATCCCACTGATAGTGGAAACCGCCTCCCGGTGTCGCCAGCCATAACTGCTCAGTAGGTGGCTGCCGGCTAAACACAAAAACAATACCGTTGCTGAACTTCACGTTGATCACACCCTCGGCTACGCTGATATCGGGGTCATCCTCCAGCGCTTCGAGAAGTGATTCGACGCGGTCAAAGGTATCTTCTATGAGATCGTAATACGCTGCTGCGGTCACTTCAGGCTCTCCAATTAGCGGCGGGTAAAGTGGTGTCTTTACTCGGTGACAACACTAACACAGGGTAAAGCAAGGCCTGTGCCAGCGCCGCCCCGGCGGGCATCGACACTGATATACTATGCGGTTTTAAGAGGCACCCCCATGCGATATGTTGCGGCCCTGCTAGTACTGGCGTTCCTGGTCGCTTGCGGCCAGTCGGGACCGTTGCGACCTGCTGACCCGACCCAAGACCAATTGAGCCCGGCGAACCCAACAGCACCATGAGCTTTCTCTACGAACAGCAACATTTGCACTGCGAATCAGTGCCTTTGAATGAACTGGCGAGACGCTACGGAACGCCGCTGTATGTCTATTCCCGAGCGGCAATCGAGACAGCCTACCGGCGCTACACCAGCGCGCTAAGCGAGCATGATCACTTGGTTTGTTATGCAGTCAAGGCTAACTCCAACCTCGCGGTTCTACAGGTGCTAGCCGAGCTGGGTGCAGGCTTTGATATTGTGTCATTGGGTGAGCTCGAGAGAGTCCTTGAAGCCGGTGGCGATCCGCAGCGCATTGTATTTTCGGGCGTTTGTAAATCACCCGCTGAGCTGGAACGCGCCCTGTCGGTAGGGATCAAATGCTTCAACGTCGAATCCGCGGCGGAGTTGACCGCGCTGAGCGACATCGCTACTCGACTCAATCGGACCGCTCCCGTATCCCTGCGAGTCAACCCCGATGTCGATGCCAACACACACCCCTACATTTCGACGGGGCTGAAAGAAAATAAGTTTGGTATCGACATGGGCGATGCTGTCGACCTGTATCAGCAAGCCGCTTCACTTCCCGGCATCACCCCAGTGGGCATCGACTGTCACATCGGTAGCCAGCTGACCGAGATTGAGCCCTTCTGTGAGGCTCTGGACCGACTGATGGTACTGCTCGACCAGCTGGAGCGCACGGGCATTACCATCAATCATCTCGATCTAGGTGGCGGACTGGGGGTTCAGTATTACGACGAACAGGTGCCGGCGGTCGACGTATACATCAAAGCGCTTATCGATCGCCTCGGTGACCGCGCCTTCACCTTAGTGTTTGAGCCGGGCCGATCCATCGTTGCCATGGCGGGCGTGTTGCTGACCGAGGTTGCCTACCTAAAGCAAACCCCCTATCGAAACTTTGCCCTAGTCGATGCGGGCATGAATGATTTGCTAAGGCCAGCGCTTTACAACGCATGGCAGGAGATCATGCCTGTGATCGCACGTGATGGGCCGGTTTCGCAGTGGGATGTGGTCGGTCCGGTGTGTGAGACGGGCGACTTTCTCGGGAAGGATCGATCGCTCAACTTGCGGCCGCAAGATTTGCTGGCGGTAACGGGTGCCGGGGCATACGGTTTTGTCATGGCCTCAAACTATAATTCGCGCCCGAGGCCCGCCGAAGTCATGGTGGCGGGCAGCCAGGCCCACCTGATCCGCCAACGGGAAACTGTGAGCGAGCTTTGGGCCTCGGAAATCAAGCTGCCGGCCTCGAATCAATGAAACTGCGATTTACCAAGATGCACGGCGCGGGGAATGACTTTGTCGTCATCGACCTGATTCGTCAATCAGCCACGCTTTCCGCAAGCCAGATTCGCCGCATAGCCAACCGACAGCGCGGCATTGGCTGCGATCAGGTGTTGCTCGTCGAAGCACCCGACCAGCCTGACGCTGACTTCCGCTACCGGATCTTCAACGCCGATGGCTCTGAGGCAGGACAATGCGGCAACGGCGCTCGGTGCTTTGCGCGTTTCGTCACTGATCAGAGGCTGACGTGGAAGAGAGAGCTGCGAGTATTGGCCCCTGGCGGCCCCATGACGCTACGAATCAGCGACGACGGACTCATCACGGCAGATCTCGGCGCACCCCGATTCAGCCTTGCCCAGATCCCCCTACTCGCCGGCAACGAGCAGCTCGAGTATCAACTAAAGGTAAACGGCTGCGATATCACTTTTGGCGCCTTATCCATGGGCAACCCGCACGCCATTACCCTGGTCGACGACGTCAGGAGCGCCCCGGTGGCCGAGCTTGGCGCTGCCCTTGAGGCCAATCCCGCCTTTCCCGATCGGGTTAACGTTGGCTTTATGCAACTGCTGGATCGGCAAGAAGTTCGTCTTCGTGTATTTGAACGCGGCGCTGGCGAAACACAGGCCTGTGGCACCGGCGCCTGTGCGGCTGTTGTTCATGGCATTCGGCTCGGTCTTCTCGATAACGAGGTGACAGTCCACCTGCCCGGGGGTAAGCTGAAGGTCTCTTGGTTGGGGGGCGAGTCCAATGTATGGCTGGGTGGCCCGACCGCGACAATTTTTGATGGGACCATCCGACTCCGCCACCGATGAATGACGGACACGGGAAGCAGGCGAAAATAAGATGACAGCAGAGAACGCCTCCGCAGAATCGGACGACACGCCCAAAACCCTCGTCGAGGGCGATCAGGTGGAACGCTATCTGCGCGATCACCCCAATTTCTTTAAGCATCGATCTGATTTACTGATGGCCATGGAGCTGCCCCACGGTGGAGCCGGTGCTGTCTCCCTAGTCGAACGTCAAGTTACCTTGCTGCGCGAACGCAACATCGAGATGCGTAATCGCCTTGCCAGCATCAACCAAACCGCTGAGGCCAACAATACGTTATTCAGCGCCTCTCGAGACATGGTGCTTGAGTTGGTCAATGCCCGAGAAGTCTTTGATCTGAGCGATATAGTCCGCGCCGGCTTGCAAAACCACTTTGCTATTGAGTTCGGCGAGCTACTTTGGCTCGAAGAGTCCTTATCGGCGGATCCCATCGACAGCGAACGCGTCGCTGTTGTCAGTGGACTACTGCGTCAGTCTCAAGCCTACTGCGGGGTATTTCGGTCTGAGGAAATGACCGCCTTGTTCCCGGATTGTCTGACAGAGGGGTCGGCGGCCTTGGCGCCACTTATGCGCGATGATGCCCTGATTGGCTGTCTTGCCGTTGGCTCGCGCGACGTTAGACGCTACGACGGGGACGTGGGGACCTTGTTTTTGGAATACCTCGCCGATGTGTTGATGCGCCTGCCTTGTCTGGATACGAAAGACGCCACGTGACCGACTCGCTCCGTGACGCATGCTCCGACTATCTCTCTTATCAGCGCGATGTGCGACAGGTTTCACCCCACACCCTTTCGGGGTACTCGCGGGATCTTCTGAATTTTGTGGATTTCTGTGACGGGCGAGACAAGCACCAGATTGTCGCTATTGCTGAAGTGGATGTCAGGCACTGGATTGCCAGCGAGCACCGGCGCGGCCTCTCGAGTGCCAGTATTCAACGACAGCTCTCGGCAGTGCGCGCGCTCTTTCGCTACCTTGGCGAGAGAGATCCCAGCGTGGGCAATCCCGCCCTCGGCGTAAAAGCCCCCAAGTCAGGTCGAACCCTCCCTAAAAGCATGGATGCCGACAGCGTCGGCGCGTTGTTTCAGGTCAAGCCCGAGACGCCATTGGATTATCGTGACCTAGCCATTGCAGAGCTGTTGTACTCCTCAGGCCTTCGGCTCGCCGAATTGGTGTCGGCCAACATTGGAGACATCGACTCGGGTGAGCGGGTGATCACCGTGACCGGTAAGGGGCGGAAGACCCGCACCGTTCCCGTGGGGGGGCCGGCGCTGGAGGCTATTGCGCAGTGGCTGAAGCAGCGTCCTCTCGGCAAGGAGACGGTCAGTGCTGATGCTCCGCTGTTTGTATCCTCCCGTGGTACCCGAATCAGTCCTCGCTCGGTGCAAGAGCGCCTGAAACGACTGGGCGCCACCACACAGATCCCAGGAAAACTGCATCCACACATGTTGCGCCACTCCTTCGCGAGCCATCTTCTCGAGTCAAGCGGCGACCTTCGAGCGGTGCAAGAACTTCTAGGGCATGCGGATATCAGTACGACTCAAATTTATACCCACCTAGACTTCCAACATTTGGCAAAAACCTACGATGCCGCCCATCCTCGGGCTCGCCGCAAAAGCAAATCATGATCCAGTGCATTACCTTCGACTTGGATGACACCCTCTGGGATGTCAGGCCCGCACTCCAGAAGGCAGAACAAGCCCAGAACGCCTGGCTCGATGAGCATTACCCCGCAGCACGAGCTGGCTTGTCAGAGGAGGCAATACTCGCTCTGAAAAAAGCCGTTTTGGCCGAGCAACCGGCGTTACGCCATCAGATCAGTCTGTTTAGAAAACGCTTTCTCGCCCGCCTACTGATTGATGCCGGCATCCCGGAGGCTGAAGCATCGGGTGCGGCGGAAGTGGCTTTTAGCGCGTTTATTGCCCGGCGCAACGAGGTTGAGGTCTTTCCCCATAGTGATGCAGTCCTCGACACGCTGGGTCAACACTATATCCTTGGGGCGCTTACCAACGGCAATGCGGACGTATTCAAAACGCCTCTAGGTCGGCACTTTCGCTTTTCGCTGCAGGCAGAACAAGTTGGCGCTGCCAAACCGGAGCCCGCCTTATTCGACCGAGCACGGGAATTGACAAGTCTAGCCCCCCATCAAGTGCTGCACGTGGGCGATAGTCATGACCACGACGTGCTTGGCGCACATCGTGCCGGTATAAGCTGTATCTGGCTATCGACAGCGGGGGAAGAAAGCGAATTTGCGGCGGCAGTGATCGGCTGCCTGAGTGAGTTGCCCAATGCCGTGCTGGCACTTCAAGCTAAACGCTATGGGGTGCCCTGAGGAGCTTTAAATAGCGTCTTCGCCAGTTTCGCCGGTTCTGATCCGCACCACCTGTTCAAGATCAGACACAAATATCTTGCCATCGCCAATCTTGCCTGTGCCGGCCGCGTTAATGATGGCCTCTACGATGGCATCCGTCTGATCCGCCGCACAGGCGACTTCGAGCTTGAGCTTTGGCAGAAAGTCGACCACGTATTCAGCGCCACGATAGAGTTCGGTATGACCCCGCTGGCGCCCAAAACCTTTGACCTCGGTTACCGTAACACCCTGAACCCCGATATCAGACAGGGCAGAGCGGACGTCGTCCATTTTGAATGGTTTAATGATGGCGGTCACAAGCTTCATGGGACTCAGTTACCTTTTTTGTTGCCGGTTTTATTGCCGGTTTTGTTGCCGGGAGGTTTCGAGTTATCGCTACATTATGGTCTGCCCACAGAATTTGGCAATGGCCCTGAGGGGACTTCTCTAAAAAAATGGCGCAAAAAAAAAGGGGCCCGAGGGCCCCAACACACACTCCAAAGGTTGACCCTTAGCGGGCAGAGGTGAACTCGGGGTAGGCTTCCATCCCGCATTCGGCGATGTCGCTTCCCTCGTATTCTTCCTCTTCGTCCACGCGCAGGCCCATAATCATCTTAATCACCATAAATGCGACCAGCGAGACGCCGAATACCCAGCCGAAGATTGTCGCAGCGCCGATCAGCTGACCTGAGAAGCTTGCACCATCGTTGGTGACAGGGACCAGCAGCAAGCCCAGAAGACCGACCACGCCGTGTACGGAAATCGCACCCACAGGATCGTCAATCTTCATCTTGTCGAGGGTTGTTATCGAGAACACCACCAGCACCCCGCCCACGGCACCAAACAGAGTAGCCAGCAGCGCGGTTGGGGTATCGGGGCCCGCGGTAATAGCGACAAGTCCTGCCAGACAGCCGTTGAGTGCCATCGTCAGATCCGCCTTACCAAACAGCAGCTTGGCAGTTAGCAGCGCCGCGAGACAGCCACCGGCGGCGGCGGCGTTGGTATTCATAAACACGACCGCAACTGCGTTCGCGGATTCCACAGAGGCAGTCGCCAGAACGGATCCACCGTTGAAGCCGAACCATCCGAGCCAGAGAATGAAGGTTCCCAAAGTTGCCAAGGGCAAGTTCGCACCGGGAATGGCATTAACTTCGCCGTTGGGGCCATATTTGCCCTTGCGCGCGCCGATCATGACAACACCGGCGAGGGCTGCAGCAGCGCCTGCCATGTGCACAATGCCAGAACCAGCAAAGTCGAGAAAGCCGAGATCCCCAAGCGTGTACATGCCAAAGACCGGATTGCCGCCCCAGGTCCAGCTACCCTCCATCGGGTAGATGAATCCAGTCATAACCACCGCAAACACCAGAAAGCTAAACAGCTTCATGCGCTCAGCGACGGCGCCAGACACGATCGACATCGCGGTAGCCACGAACACAACCTGGAAGAAAAAGTCCGCCGACGGCGCATAGGTAGCTGCCTCTTCCGCGCCAGTGACGCCATCACCCGTGATGGTGCTGAGCAAATAATCACCGCCGTACATAACGGCGTAGCCACATACCATATACATGGTGCAGGCAACCGCGAACAGCGCGACGTTTTTAGTCAGAATTTCTACCGTATTTTTGCTTCGGACCAGACCGGCTTCGAGCATGGCAAAGCCCGCCGCCATCCACATAACAAGCGCACCGCACACCAGGAAGTAAAAGGTGTCCAGCGCGTATTGCAACTGAAAAATTTCGTTCTCCATGACAGATTCCCGTTTCCTGTGAGATTAGATGGCCGCGTCGCCGGTCTCGCCGGTGCGAATGCGGATGATTTGTTCAAGGCTGGTCACAAAAATCTTGCCGTCACCAATCTTCCCGGTATGAGCAGCTTGAGTGATGGCCTCAATGACCTGATCAAGCAGCGCGTCAGTGACGGCAGCTTCTATTTTGATTTTGGGCAGAAAATCAACGACGTACTCAGCACCGCGATAAAGCTCGGTATGCCCTTTCTGCCGCCCGAAGCCTTTGACTTCGGTCACCGTGATGCCCTGAACACCGATTTGCGACAACGCCTCGCGGGTATCGTCGAGCTTGAATGGTTTAATAATGGCAGTGACAAGTTTCATACAGTCCTCCCGGTCAGTGCTGTGCCCGATGGCGCAGTCTGTGATGTTGAGCGTTGCAGCATGTGTGGACTCCTTTCATTTCTTTGTGAGTGCTCCGACGCTGGGTTTGCTGAAGCCCGCACGCCGCTTCTGAGGTATAGCGACAGACATACCAAGTAATTTTTTTATTATAAAAAACAGTGGCTTAGGATTTAATCAGCCATGGCCGTCACGCTTCTGAATCGATTGCCGACAGGTCCGTTGCACCACGATGGCGCAGTTACGCCCCCGTGAAGGGCGATTTTGACGGGTTGGGATGTTCGGGCAGCTTTCACTCTGCGTTAGAGTAGTGAGGTCATAACCAAACGGGCTTAGGGGTTACAGCGATGGCGATAAACGACGATGAAACTGCAGCGCAGCGTGAGCGGCTTGGCTCGCTAAAACCCCCCGGGTTGGGCTCGCTTATTGAGCGACTGGTGGGAGATGATCAGAGCGTATTCGAACAAGTCGATCGGAATGCCAGAGCCCTCGCCAAAACTGCATTGAGCAAACTCGACGTAGTCAGCCGTGCAGAGTTTGATGCCCAAGCGGCGGTGTTACAGCGAACCCGGGCCAAGGTCGACGAATTGGAGCAAGCCCTCGCGGCGCTGTCCGCCGAGCTCGATAAAGCGGATGACAACTAGCGCCTCAGCACCGAATTCGCAGCCCCCTTAAATGGACTAAAGCGGGAGACGGGGCCCCGCCGTGAGATCAAGGACGATCGATGAGCCACGCCCGCATCAACTCCCGTGCCAGCGCGGGTATCGACGCACCATCAGTCACCGTCGAAGTGCATATCAGCAACGGTTTACCGGGCTTTGCGATCGTCGGCCTGCCCGAGAGCACGGTGAAAGAAGCCAAGGAAAGGGTGCGCAGCGCTCTGCTCAACTCTTATCTGACCTGGCCAGACCGCCGCATCACCGTCAGCCTATCCCCCGCTGAGCTGCCCAAGTCCGGCGCTCGCTTTGACCTTCCAATTGCCCTTGCGATCCTCGCGGCGTCGGGACAGTTGGCTGCTGATACGATGCACGACGTTGAGTGTTTCGGCGAGCTGGGACTGGATGGCCGGGTCCGCCCCTGTAAAGGCTTGCTCTCGGCTGTGTTGGCCGGCTCGAGGGCTCACAAGAGACTCATCGTGCCAGCGCAACAACGGTCTCTCCTCGCGCTGCTGCCCGAGGCGAAAATTATTGGTGTGGAAGACTTACTTACCACCTGTTCCGTCATAAAGGACCCGAAACTGGTCCCTGCTCAATCGGGTGCACAACCCAAGGGATCCAGTGCATCGCTGAGGCCGGTGGCGCACCTCGATGGACCCGCTATCGATCTCGAACAGATCGCCGGTCAACTGATGGCCAAGCGCGCACTCGGTGTCGCCGCCGCCGGAGGCCACCACCTGCTGATGACAGGGCCGCCGGGTGCCGGCAAAACCCTGCTGGCCAGCTGTCTGCCGCAGTTACTCCCGCCTCTTGCCGACACCGAAATCATTGAGATCGCCATCATTCGAGACCTGCTGGGCTTACCGCCCGCGGGAGAAAGGCCCTTTCGATCGCCTCACCACAGCGCCTCACCGAGTGGCCTGATAGGGGGCGGGGTGCAAGCACTGCCGGGGGAGATATCCCTCGCTCACAGGGGGGTTTTATTTCTGGATGAAATCGCAGAGTTTCCTCGACGCACGCTGGACTTATTGCGACAGCCGCTGGAGAACGGGGTGATTCAGGTAACCCGGGCGCGCGGTGCCTTCACCTATCCGGCGGACTTTCAGCTCATTGCGGCGATGAACCCGTGCCCCTGCGGATTTGCGCAAGACCCAAACCAACCCTGTCACTGCACCACCGACACGATTCGTCGCTATCAGTCCAAGCTCTCGGGCCCGGTGCTGGATCGCATCGACCTTCACGTACCGCTGGAGCGGCAGAAATCCTCACTGCTGTTAACAGGCGTGAACCCCTCGTCGCCAAACACGCTGACGCGAGACCGGATTCAGCAGCTGAGAGACCTGCAGTTCCGGCGTCAGGGCAGCCTCAATGCCAAACTCGCTGGCGCTGATTTGATGGCCGCCTGCGGGATATCAAAATCAACGACCCGGTGGCTTGGGGATACAGCAGACCAGTTGATGCTGTCCGCTAGAGCCATCCATAAGGTGCTGCGCGTAGCGAGAACCCTCGCCGACCTACGTAATAGTGTACCGGTAGAAGAGGCGGATTTGCTGGAAGCGCTCGGATACCGACTGCGTCAGCACCCAGCATCCCGATCATAGTACCGAGCGCCGGAGAGACGTGACCATAACTCGCCCGTCGCAGGTCTTAAAATCAGATTACAGGGTGTCGATGTATTCTGAGAGGTCTTTGATGTCAATGTCACTCAGACCTGCTGCTTGAGCCCACATTAAACTGCTCTGTGCACCGACCTGTTCTCCTGCTCTGTAAGCGTTCAACCGACCCATGATGTAGTCGACCGTCTGCCCCGCCAGCATTGGACCTATCCCCCCTTGCCCCTGTGCACCGTGACACGCACCGCAGGCAGCGTACTTTGCTTCGCCCGGAAGAGCCTCGGCCGACGCGACCTGAGGTCCACCCGACTCGCAACTTGAATCACCGGCAACGCATACTTCGCTAAAGGGCTTAATTCGCTCTTCGATTGCAGAACGCTGCGCTTTGGTCAGATCCGCTGCTGCGACGATCAAGGGGAATAACAAACAGATAAAAGCTAGGATTCGCATGGATATACTCCTGTCTCAGCACGACTCCGAAATGATGAGGCGCGGAGTATAGCGATTTGCGCCCCGGGCGGAAACTCGGCTAGGGTGGCACCCCTATTGGCGATATAGCTGCCGACAACAAGGATTTGTGATGAAACTCTATACGTTTGATTCCGCGCCAAACCCGGCTCGACTGAAAATGTTTATCGCTTACAAGGGTATCGATGTGGAAACAGTGCAAATCGATATGGCGAAAGCGGCCCAGCTCGAGGCCAGCTATACCGATATTGTGCCAGAAGCCACGCTACCCGCACTGGTCCTCGATGATGGAAGTCGTCTCACCGAGGTTATCGCTATCGCGCATTACCTTGAGAGCCTCTACCCCGACCGTCCACTTTTGGGAACAACCACAGAGGAAAAGGCGATGATCCTCAATTGGAACCACCGACTATTCAACACGGTGTTCATGGCGTGTGCGGAGATTTTTCGTAACAGTCACCCCGCCTATGCCTCGAGAGGCCTTCCCGGCCCAGCAGACATGCCCCAGATACCCGCCCTTGCCGAGCGGGGACGCGCCCGCCTCGGTCTTGCATTGACCACCCTTAACAGCGAATTAGGCCTTCGACCCTTCGTCGCCGGAAACGCGCTCTCCTTTGCAGATATTGACCTTCTCGCCGCGATTGTCTTCGCACGGTGGGGCGCAAAGGTCGATGTGGGTGAGGAATACCCTCATCTGGTCGAATGGCGAGCCCGGACCGACGCTGCACTGCAAGCCTGAAGTCGTCAGCAGTTCAAAGCCCACCCTGAGAATGTGGCGCCTCTATCACCCCCCAACAGGCTGCCGACGACTTCTGATTTGGCTCGCGGGATTGGCTCTGCTGCATGGCTGCTCCGCGCCCGACACTGGCCCCGAGCAGTTAACCGATTACGTTCAACGTTTGTCTACAGCAGCCAACGTGCCCATTCCACCCTACCCGCGTCTGGTGGCGCCCCCGCGGATTGCGGATGCCGCGATCAGACCCGTCGTCATAACCAATTTATCGATCGACGTAGTGGACTTTTTGTCCCTGTCACCCTGCGAATTGCAGGTCAACATTGGGCGACGTAACAGTCTGCTTGGTAGAAACGCGTCCCCCTCGCAACAATTACTCCTGGACCTCGAGTTTCTTGCGCTCGCACCTGCGTGCATCTCGGCACTCACCGATACGGGAGACACCGCCCTGGT
>CALSMP010000012.1 GCA_943787485.1 uncultured Luminiphilus sp.
ACTCCAAATTGGTATAGAAAGGCTATATAAAATCCGCGCATATTGTGAAATAAAGCGGGCTCCAAAGTAAACCCCCAGGACCGACCGTGTACCAATATCAACCGCAAGATCGGCAGCTCGTGCACGATCGCGTTAGGCAGTTCAAAGATCAAACCGAGCGTTATCTATCGGGCCAGCTGACGGAAGAAGCGTTCCGCCCACTGCGTCTCCAAAACGGTCTCTATCTCCAACGACAGGCGCCAATGTTACGGATCGCCGTTCCCTATGGATTGCTCAACAGCAAGCAGCTACGGCAACTCGCTTCGATCAGTCGGCGTTACGACCGAGAATATGCCCATGTGAGTACACGCCAAAATTTCCAACTCAACTGGCCAACACTCGAGTCTGTGCCAGCGATCCTAGCGGAGCTCGCGGAAGTCGACATGCACTGTATTCAGACCAGCGGCAACTGCATTCGCAATACCACAACCGATGCCCTGGCCGGCGTGGCTGCGGACGAACTGATTGATCCCAGACCGGTTTGTGAATTGATCCGCCAATGGTCGACTCTCCATCCTGAATTTGCCTACCTCCCCCGAAAATTTAAAATTGCAGTGAGTGGAAGCCGCCAAGACCGAGCCGCAATTTATGCGCACGACATCGGCATTGCTCTTTGCGAGCGCGAGGGCGCACTAGGCTTTCGCGTGCTGGTCGGTGGTGGCTTGGGACGCACCCCAGTCATCGGGAGCGAACTCGAACCCTGGCTGCCAATACGGCACTTAATCTCCTATCTCGAAGCGATCCTCCGGGTCTATAACGCGCTGGGGCGTCGGGATAACAAATACAAAGCGCGCATCAAAATTCTGTTGCGCGCAATGGGTATGAGCGCTTTTCGCGCAGCAGTTATGCGGGAATGGTCTTCGCTGAGGGATGGAGAGCAAACGATAACGGATGAGCAACTCGCGCGCCTTGGCGTTCATTTTTCACCCCCGCCATACAAAAAAAACCTAGCCCGTAATGACTTGCCAGGAGACCCGCTCTTTCAAAGATGGCTCGAACTGAATACCCATGCACACAAGCAGCAGGGGTACAGAGCGGTAACGGTTGTACTCAAGGGTCATGGCCACGCACCCGGTGACATCACCGCCGACCAGATGGAGTGGCTTGCTGGTCTCGCCGACGATTTCAGCTTTGGCCAACTGCGCACCACACACGAGCAGAATATAGTGCTGGCAGATGTCGAGGAACAGCACCTTCACTCACTGTGGAAAGCCCTGCAGGCTCGCGGCCCTCGCTAAATCCTACGCCGGCATGCTCACCGATCTGATTAGCTGCCCGGGCGGCGATTTTTGCTCGCTGGCCAATGCGCGCTCTCTGCCTGTAGCCGCTGCAATCCATCAGCGCTTTGAGGATGCCGACTACCTCTATGACTTAGGACCCATCGATTTGAATATATCGGGCTGTATGAATGCTTGCGGTCACCACCATATTGGTCATATCGGTATTCTCGGCGTTGACAAGAAAGGCGAGGAGTTTTTTCAGGTTTCTGTCGGCGGTCGTCAAGGCAATAGCGCAAAGATAGGGACGATTCTAGGTCCCTCATTCAGTGCGTCCGAGATACCCGAGGTCATCCAGAAGCTCTTAACTACCTATCTACAACACCGCCAACCCGAAGAGCTATTTATTGAGACCTGTGACCGGATTGGCGTAGCCCCGTTTAAGGAAGCCGTTTATGTCTCTTAAGCTCCAATACGAGCAAGATCCTGTCGGGTATAACCCCGACGAAACCCAACCTGCGGCCAATGATTCCCAGCCGCCGACAACCCAGAGACTCGAAGAGTGGCTCGCTAACCCAACCGGATCTCAAGTTACCCTAACCACAGGAGACGATCCCGAGGTTCTCGCAAGCAGTCTGCTCTCGATCACCCACATTGCTATTGAGTTTCCCGACATCACCGATGGGCGCGGCTTTAGCCTCGGTCGACGCCTCAGAGATATGGGTTATACCGGGCCATTGAGGGCAACAGGGAATTACGCGACCGATCAGTTACAATATTTACATCGGTGCGGGTATGACTGCTTTGATCTCCCCGCCGGAGTCACCATAGAGTTGGCCACCAAATTACTCGGCTCCATCTCTGTGGCCATGCAGGCCTCGACGATCTCAGAGAGGCAGGTTGCTTTCAACGTGAGGTGAATTATGGAAATGAGCGGCATCACTTTCACCTTTGCCGCTATTTTCCTTGGCGCCGCCCTCCTTGCGTCCCTGGCGCTCTATACACGACAACCCATCATCATTGCCTATATTGCGCTAGGCGCGCTGCTGGGCCCCTATGGGGGTGGCGTCATCACGGATGTGCAACTGGTCAACGATGCAGGTCACGTCGGGATCATCTTTCTGTTGTTCTTACTGGGATTAGACATGCAGCCCCGGGCGCTGCTGAACAGTTTGCGTGCGTCCTCCGTTGTGGCGATTTTGAGCTCGGCCGCCTTTGCACTTATCGCCGGAGGGATCGCCCTCCTTTTTGGCTTCTCCAATACAGATGCTGTCGTTATTGCCGCCGCGCTCATGTTTTCTTCCACGATTATCGGTATTAAATTACTCCCCACCACCGTGCTACACCATCGGCATTTAGGCGAGGTGTTGGTGGCCCTACTCCTGTTTCAGGACTTAATGGCAATTGTCCTGCTCGTGACGTTGCAAAGTGCAGGAGGCCCAGGAGATCTCAGCTCAGTCGTGCAGCCCCTGTTGATGTTGCCGCTCCTCGGAGCGGGCTGTTGGGGACTGGTTCGCTTTGCACTCATCCCGCTTATCAGTCGTTTTGACCGCTACCACGAGTACATTTTTTTGCTGTCAGTCGGATGGTGTCTGGGCATAGCTGAGATCGCCCTACTGCTCGGCCTCAGCGCTGAAATTGGTGCGTTCATGGCCGGTGTTGCCGTCGCCACCAGCCCTATTGCTCAGTACATCGCCGTGAGCCTGAAGCCCCTCAGAGATTTTTTCTTGGTGATCTTTTTCTTCGCCGTGGGCGCGCAGTTCAATCTGTCCACGCTACCTACGGTGATTGTGCCGGCACTTGTCATCGCTGCAGCACTTTTGCTGCTCAAACCGGTGATTTATCACGCGCTGTTAAGGGGCGTAAGCGAATCGCACAAACTCGCCTGGAATTTGGGCTTCCGACTGGGGCAGTGCTCCGAGTTCGCTTTGCTCATCGGCATGGTAGCGCTTGAAAGAGGCCTCTTGACCATCACGGGCGCCACGCTTATCCAAGCCGCTACAATTGTGACGTTGCTAGCCTCAAGCTATCTCGTGGTGTTCAATTTCCCGACGCCCATTGCGATAAAAGACGAACTGCGGCGCGATTGACCCGTCAACTTAGAAGTCATAGCCCCTCAGAGGTCGTAGCCCCTCAGAGGTCATAGCCCCGCTCATCGTGCAGTACCAGATCGAGACCAATGGTCTCTTCTTCCTCTCCTACGCGCAGGCCCACAACAGAATCAACAACCTTGAGCACAATCCAGCTGGCGATCGCCGTGTAGACAAAGGTTGCAACAACCGCAACCCCCTGAATCGCCATCTGCCCGCCAATCGAGGTAACGCCATCGGAGAATCCATTGCCGCTAAACAAGCCGAGGTTGGGCGCGCAGAAAACCCCAGCCAACATCATACCGAGCATGCCTCCCACACCATGGACTGGAAACACATCAAGACTGTCATCAATCTTGAGCCGGTTTTTGAGGGTAATCGTCGCGAAGTAACAAATCACACCGGCCGAGAGCCCAATCACAACAGCGGCGGCAGGTCCTACAGAACCCGATGCGGGAGTAATGGTGCCTAGACCGGCAACCATCCCTGTGACAATACCGAGCACTGAGGGTTTCCCGTGTCGCAGCCATTCCATCGTCATCCACGCAAGCGAGCCGCACGCCGCTGAAAGATGTGTAACCAGCATGGCCATCGCTGCGCTCTGGTCCGCGGCGACGGCAGAGCCCGCGTTAAAGCCGAACCACCCGACCCAAAGCATGCCGGCTCCGGTAACTGTCATGGTCAGGTTGTGAGGGGGCATAGCAACACTGCCGAACCCACGTCGCGGTCCCATCATCGTTGCCGCCATCAGCGCTGCCACCGCCGCGGTAATATGCACGACCGTCCCTCCGGCAAAGTCCTGAACACCCATAGCGCCCAGCCAACCACCGCCCCACACCCAGTGACAAATAGGGGCATAGACCAAGAGCAACCACGCCGTGCTGAACAGCAACATCGCCGAAAAACGCATGCGCTCTGCAAAGCCGCCAACAATCAGTGCCGGCGTGATGATGGCAAATGTCATCTGGAACATCACAAACAAGGTATCGGGAATCGATCCGTTGACGCCATCCATCGTGATCTGCGCCAAAAACAGATTGCCGAAATCACCAATCCAAGGGCCCTGCTCAACTCCGGCTGAACCGAAGGCAATCGTGTAGCCCGCCACAAACCAAACCACAGACATCAGCGCAGTCAGCGCAAAGCACTGCATCAAGACCGACAAAACATTGCGAACCCTGACTAGTCCCGCATAGAACAGTGATAGACCGGGGATAGTCATAAACAACACCAACGCCGTCGCAGTAAGCAACCACGCGGTGTCTGCAGAAGAAATTTCAGCGGCGGCTGCCGGCAACGGCGCCAAGGCCAACAGTGGAAGGACGGCCTTCAGGGGTGTTTGGGTTATTAGCTTACGAAACATGGCTGCGGACTACCTCTCACTGGATCAATAATGGCTCCCGCCGCCGACACTGGCGTCACGGACACGGTTACATTGAGAACTTAAGTGTGCCACATCCTTGCGCATTTCGCAGGTCGCTTCTATGCTTCGCAGCTCTTCCCGGACCCATGTCGTCACCCTTATTCGACCAAGGTATGTCTATGTTGCGCTGTCTTTCTTTAGTATTCATTTTCATCTGCTCCGCATACTCCTTCGCAGAAACAGCTGATTCGAGCACTGTCGGGCCAAGATCGGTTATCTTGCTGATTGGCGACGGATTTGACGACCAGCACGTGACCATGGGGCGTAACTATCTCGTGGGACCTGACGGCACATTACTGCTCGATTCTCTGCCCATTCGTGGAGCCGTGCAGGTCCAGACGGTAGCGCCCGAGGGTGGGTGGTCCTATGTCGCGGACTCGGCGAATACCGCGACATCACTCGCCACAGGCGTGATTACAAATATTGGCCGAGTTGGTACAGGCCCCGAGGACCAAGACCTCGAAACTATTCTGGAAATGGCCGCCTCGGCGGGGTACCGAACCGGAGCTGTCAGCACCTCCTCGGTCACTGACGCAACCCCGGCGAGCTTTATGGCTCACGTCAGCCAGCGGGTTTGTGAAGGGCCTGAGACCATCCTCGGCGGCGAAAAATACGGTCTCCCTTTCGAGGGTTGTTCACTCGATGCTCGAGGCGCCGGTGGGCCGGGCTCCATCGCAGAGCAAATCATGGCTTCCCCCGTCGACGTAGTCCTAGGGGGCGGTCTTCTGTATTTCTCGGAAACTCTCCCGGGAACGGCGACCCGCGTACTCGACACCGCGGCCGCCCACAACGCACAAGTCATCACGGCGGCCGAACAGCTGCGCCAACCTCTCCCAAGCGACGCTCGGCTCATCGGTCTGTTTGCACCTGAGCACCTGCCCGTGCGACTGCAGGGCGAGAACAAGCGCATTGCCGAGCAGCCCAACCCTTCCTGGTTAAACTACCTGGACTGGCGACTGGGCAGCGTCGAGCAACCCCTCCCCATGACATGCGAGCCCAATACCGATTATGGCGCGACCCCCTCGCTGGCCGAACTAACCCGCGTCGCTATCGAGCGGCTAAGGGAAGGCGGGGACAAAGGGTTCTTTCTAATCATCGAATCCGCCTCGATCGATAAACAAAGTCACTCCAGGAACCCCTGCGGATCAATAGGCGAAATCGAACAATTAGAGGAAGCGTTGGCCGTCGCCTTGGCCCACGCAGCGCGCTACGAAAATACCATGGTACTGGTCACCGCCGATCATGCCCAAGCGGCGCAAATCATTCCTGAGCCGAGCCTCTTTGATGACATTCCCGTACCCGTGTACTCGCCTGGCCATGTGGCTCGGATTACCTTGGACGATGGGTCAATCATGGCTATTAATTACGCGACCAACAGTTTTAAGAGCGAGGAGCATACGGGCGCCAACGTGCCTTTGTTTGCCAATGAAGCGGCGAGGGACTATGTCTCTGCCTATATGCGCCAGCAGGATATTTTTCGGGCAATGCAACAGTTCTTGGGTCTTGAAAACGACTGAGAGCCAAGATGGCGCGAGCACTCTGGCAACCCATTATTAAGACACAAGAACGGAAACCATGTGATGAGTTTATCGACAATCAACGGACAGCAAGTATCGAAAATCTGCTTGGGCACAATGACCTGGGGGCAACAAAACACTGAAGCTGAAGCCCATGACCAGATAAGCTTTGCGCTCGATCACGGCATTAATTTCATGGATGCCGCCGAAATGTACCCAGTACCGCCTCGTGCGGAAACTCAGGGCCTCACGGAAACCTACATCGGTAGCTGGTTCGCGAAAACCGGTCAACGCGACAAGTGGACCCTCGCAACGAAAGCAACAGGCCCGCGGGAAGAGTTTGGATTTTTACGAAATGGACCCAACTTTTCCAAAGCCCATCTCACCGAAGCGGTTGAAGGGAGTCTGCGTCGCCTCCAAACAGAAACCATAGACCTATACCAACTGCACTGGCCGGAACGACCCACTAACTGCTTTGGGTATCGCGGCTACAGCCACATGGAGTACGACCAGTGGACGCCGCTGGAAGATGTCCTCCAGACGATAGATGAACTGATAAAAAGCGGGAAAATTCGTGGCTTTGGCCTGTCTAACGAGACGCCTTGGGGAGTCATGAAGTTTCTTCAAATTGCCGAGCAGGAGGGTCTCCCCAAGATTCAGTCTATTCAAAACCCCTACAGCCTGTTGAATCGATCCTTCGAAGTTGGGTTGGCTGAGGTAGCCCACCGAGAAGATGTGGGCTTGCTGGCCTATTCGCCACTGGCGATGGGCCTACTCAGCGGCAAGTATCTCAACGGCGCCAAACCCGAGGGATCTCGGCTTAGCCTCTTCGAACGATTTGATCGCTACAGCAGTGCCACAACATGGGAGGCCACCGAGAAGTATTGTGCCCTCGCCGAAGCACATGACCTGAATCCCGCCCAGATGGCACTAGCATTCGTCAATACAAGACCTTTTGTGCTGAGCAATATTATCGGCGCCACTAGCCTAGCGCAGCTGAAGCAAAACTTGGAAAGCATGCAGGTCGCGTTGTCCCGTGAGGTTCTGTCGGGGATCAAGGAGATTCACAAAGCACTCCCCGACCCCGCTCCCTAAAGGTTGATCCAACTGTTCAGCGAAGGCAGTCGAAAGTCGGTCTCTCGCCACCTCAACACCACGCTATCCGGAAGTATCTCGATGACGACGAGGCCGTCCACTCGTTGCCCTGCCTGGATCCGCTGGCCATTCAATACCACCGCCGGCTGCTCTGCCTGCCAGTCGTGCTGGCTGTATAAAATACTGGGGATCTGATCCTTTTGCTGCTGGGACAGATTTTCAAGTAGCGGCACCGGATGGTCTATCAGCGTCTTCTCGCCCAGTGCGCGCTGGGCTCGCTCAAGGACCGCCTCAATATCGATGGGCTGCTCCCGAGCAACTGATGCATCGAGAGCTTCTTCCGCCCCCGGTTTAGTCTGGGTCGCCGCCGCGCTCTCCCCCTGGTCTGTGCGCACCAATTTGGATGCATCCTCGGTCTGTTCGCTCTGACTTGGAACCTTTGCTACTTGATCCGAAGTACTTGCCCTGCGATACAGTGCGGCGATATCGGCCCCATCACCGCTACCTCGTTCGGGTTTAGCGGCCAGTTGTGGGTCGGCCAAAAAGACTGACGATGCCCCAGACCCCCTAATTGCAGGATCGGGTGATAACTCGATCGGGGCTTTGACGAGGGCCGCGGCTGCCGACTTGGGCCGGTCGACATCAGCATCCCCCGTCCACAGCTTTCCCGCAAGCGCGCCACCCAAGGCTACCCCAAACACAATGCCAACCAAGACCAGTGCGCCCATTAACCTCGTTCTGGACCGGAGGATGCCGGTCGCTGCTGGCTGCTCGTTTGTCCGCCCATCCGGCGTCATCCGGTCGGCCTGTGGGCCCTCTATGCCCTCGGCCTTCTTTAGCGCGTCAAGTATGATCGACATTACTCAAGGTCTCGAAGCCGTTCGGCGCGTTGTAGCCGATCCACCGGCAACAAGGTGTCGCCGAGAGCCTCACTCAAAGCCAAAAGTGTCTCCTCACCTACAACCCCATCAGCGAGCAGGCCACGGGCTTGCTGAAACAGCTTCACTCGCTCCTCCAACAGCGGCGTAAATGAATCAAAGGCTATGGGTTCCTCCTGCCCATCGAGTAGCGCAAAGAGTTTTGCAACCTCGGCAACGGCACCGCCGCTGTCCCCTCGCTGCAACGGTTGGTTCCATCCGCGGGGTGCCCGCCACAGAAAGCGATAGCCACCCGTCCAGTGGTCTGCCAGTACCATGAGGGGGATTTCCCGCAAGCCTTGCGCGGTCATGACCCAGGCAGATCTGTCAGTAAATGCCACCACCAAAATACTGGCTGAAAATTTATCAGCGGTTCGCGCCTCAAGAGCGACGGCACGATTTAAGGTAATGAGTGCATCCCAGGTGTCGCTGTTCTCCCGTGAGCACTTTATTGGCAGCGATGCCTCAGCCCGACAGACTGCCGGATCAACCGGCTCATCAAGCAAAAGACGCCACAGCCACCGATTCGCTAAGTCGTTGGCGACGAGGAATTCTCCCCCTGTGGTGGCGAAACCAGTGTCTTTTCCTGCCGTCGTCGTTGCCGATGCATCCGTCGGCGGAGGACTCACGCCGTCAGCAGGCTGTTGGTAGAAATGCGACAGGAGGAAGCCCAGCGATGCCGCAAAGGCTATTGAAGCAATCACGCCAAGCGCCACTTTTGCAGGACTCGAGCCGCTGCGCCCCTCGGCCTTCGTAAGCCCCAGCACCTCATTCGCCGCCGACTTCACCAATTGCCGATTGATTCGGCGCTGCTCCTTGCCGTAAGCGCCCAGCAAAACGCGCTCACAGACAAGATTTATAAGACGCGGCACGCCACCGGTTTGCCTGTGTACTTCACCGACAGCAGCAGGCGCAAACAGTTCATAGCCCTCGGGCAAGCCGGCAATCGACAGGCGGTGCTTGATATAGGCGCCCGTCTCCTGACGGCTGAGTGGCTCTAGATTGTAGCGCGCCGTGATCCGCTGATTGAGCTGCCGCAATTCTGGACGCGCGAGTTTTTCCGCTAATTCTGGCTGCCCGATGAGAATAATCTGCAGCAGTTTTTCCTCATCGGTCTCCAAATTCGTCAGCAGACGGATTTGCTCGAGCACGTCAAAGCCAAGGTGCTGCGCCTCGTCAATCATTAGCACCGTTTTCCGCCCGCGGGCGAAGTTTGCCAACAAAAATTGGTGCAATGCATCAGTCAAGGTCTTAAGGCTTGCACTATCGCCGGGATAGTCGATGGCAAACTCGTCACATACCGTGGCCAACAGCTCGACGGCACTCAGCGCAGGGTTGAGCACAATGGCGAGATCCGCATTGTCGGGAAGCTGTGTGAGCAGGGCGCGATTGATTGTAGTCTTGCCAGTGCCCACCTCACCGGTAAGCAAGATAAAACCACCACCACTACCCACCCCGTACAACAAATGCGCGAGCGCATCACGATGCCGGGCACTCATGAACAAAAAACGGGGATTGACCGAAATCGAAAATGGCGATTCCTTGAGGCCAAAATAATTCTTATACATCTCGGACAATAAGGCGCTTAGGCAAACAAGACCGTGGAGAGCTTGTCACAGAACCCGCCGAGCAGGAAACATACTTGAAAGGACAAAAAACATACTGTAAGTTCAAATCTGTCTGAGCCAAACCCTCGTAACCGGAGCTCGTTCACCAAAAACCCCACCTGGAGACACCACATCATGGCCCTGCCACCCATACTGCAACAGCTCCGACTCCCGATCGTGGGCTCACCGCTTTTCATTATCTCCAACCCCGATTTAGTGATCGCACAGTGCAAGGCCGGGATTGTGGGATCCTTTCCTGCGCTCAACGCAAGGCCAGAACCGGTACTGGAGGAATGGTTACTGCGTATTACGGAAGAGCTCGACCGGCATAATCAGGAAAATCCCGATTCGCCTGCAGCGCCATTTGCGGTCAATCAAATTGTTCACGGGTCAAATTCCCGTCTCGAGTATGACGTGGAAATGTGCGTCAAATATAAAGTCCCGATCATGATCACGTCGCTGGGCGCGAAAGAGTGGGTGAATGACGCAGCACACAGCTACGGGGGCATTACCCTCCACGACATCATCAACAATCGTTTCGCAAGAAAAGCCATTGAGAAAGGCGCTGATGGCCTCATCGCGGTAGCCACGGGGGCCGGAGGGCACGCGGGCACCCAATCACCCTTTGCTCTTGTTCAAGAAATTCGGGAATGGTTCGATGGGCCACTGCTATTGTCTGGGTCAATTGCTACTGGAGACGCCGTGCTCGCCGCCCAGGCTATGGGCGCGGACTTGGCGTACATTGGCTCGGCTTTTATCGCCACTGACGAAGCCAACGCCGACGAGGCCTACAAGAAAGCCATTGTGGACTGTGGCGCCGACGATATCGTGTACAGCAACCTGTTCACCGGCGTGTGGGGCAACTACCTGCGACCTTCTATCGAATCGGCGGGGCTGGACCCCGACAATCTTCCGGTTAGTGATCCGGCAGCGATGAACTTCGGCTCGGGCGGCAACACCGACGCAAAAGCCTGGAAAGATATCTGGGGATCAGGACAGGGCATTGGAGCCATCAAAACAAAAGGACCGGCGGCCGACTACGTCGATAATCTCTATCGCGAGTATCAGGCCGCTCGCGCACGAGTGCTAGCCGCATGACCGACAGTAACAAGATCCCGCGCGACCCCGAGGATGACTTTTGCGACGAAATCGTCAAAGCACGTCAAGCGTTTATCGAAGAACAGACGGGGGCCACTCTCAATCATTCAAAAGCGTATTCCTATGATCCGCATGTGATGGCGGGCAACATAGAAAACCTGTGGGGAGTCGCGCAAATACCCATTGGTGTTGCCGGGCCGCTGTTAATTGATGGCGAGCACGCCCATGGGGAGTTTTATGTGCCGATGGCGACCGTCGAGGGCACGATGTTGGCCAGCTACAACCGGGGCATGAAAGTCATTCGTGAAGCTGGCGGCGTCAAGACGACCGTTTCCGCGGAGTCAATGCAGCGGGCGCCGATCTTCATTTTTTCTGACGCCCGCGAAGCGCGAGATTTTCAGCTATGGCTGCGGGCCAACTTCGATGCCATCAAGGAACAGGCAGAGAAAACTACGTCGATTGGAAAGTTGTTGGAAATTGAGAATTACCATTTCCATAACTACATCGCGACTCGCTTTGACTACTCCACAGGTGATGCCGCCGGGCAGAATATGACCAGTCGGGCTACCTTTTTCGCCTGTGAATGGATCAGAGAAAATTACCCAGGGAGCATGCGTAATTACATGCTGTCTGGGAATTTTGATACCGAAAAGAAAACCTCTGCGGTCAATATGTTGAAGGGAAGAGGCAGACGAGTCACTGCGGAGATCACCATCCCACGACAGGTCCTGATGGAGAACCTGCGCATAGCCCCCGAGCCCATGGTTTACGGCTATCAAATTTCAACATTGGCCTCTTTTGTAGCAAACAGCTCAAGCAACGCAAGCCACCCCGCGAACGGCCTTGCGGCACTTTACCTTGCTACGGGGCAGGATATCGCCAATATCGGCGAGTCCAATCAGTGCACGACCTATCAGCGGGTCACACGCGAGGGAGACCTGTATTTTTCGATCACCCTACCCTCCATTATTCTCGCCAGCTACGGTGGTGGCACCAACCTCCCGACCCAGCGGGAGTGTCTTGAAATGATGGACTGTTACGGACAGGGAAAGGCACTCAAACTTTGCGAAATAGCGGCTGGATTGGTAGTCGCCGGGGAATTATCCCTCGGTGCGGCGACCCGCATCGACAAGGCGACGCGCACCAACGAGTGGGTAGATGCCCACGAGCGGCTTGGACGCAATCGCTGAGACACATCGCTCTGACGCCGCCACACTCGACTGAGCACCACCACTAAAAAGTCGCTTGGGCCCTTTCACTCTCTGCTATAGTCAATGCCAGAGGTGATCTATGAAATTCAAGCGATCCGCCATAGGTGGATTATTAGCTCTGCTCTTGCTTGCGGCCCCAGCGGTTGGAGAGGACTTAGGCGTCATGGCGCCCGGTTTTTCACTCCCGGCCATCGCCAATGCCACAGGCACCATCGACTTGGACGCCTTGCGTGGAGACGTTGTTTATGTCGACTTCTGGGCATCCTGGTGCGGCCCCTGTAGGCTCTCACTTCCAGCGCTGGATGGGCTCTATCAAGAGCTAAAAGACCAAGGTCTTCGGGTTGTTGCGGTGAGTGTAGATGTCGTCGAGGAGGATTCTCTGGACTTTCTCGAGCGCTATCCTGTGACCTACCCCGTCGCGATAGATACCACTGGCGATACCGCTCGATCCTTCGCGGTCAATGGCATGCCCTCCGGCTATCTCATTGACCGCTCTGGCGCGGTGCATTCTGTGCACGTGGGTTTCAAGCGAGGCGATGAAGAACCATTACGCCTTGAAATCTTGGAGCTTCTTGCACCGTGAAAACCGTTGTACTCAACATAGCGCTTTTCATGTTGCCCCTTTGGCTTCACGGCTGTACCGCCATAGAACCGGTATCTGCTTGGGAACGAGGCTACCTCGCTGACCCCGCGATGCAGTGGGACCGGGGTAAACGTGAGGCTAAATTTGCAGGGCATGTCTACACGAGCAAAGAAGCCTCATCGGGGGGAGCCGGAGCCGCCGGTGGTGGTTGCGGCTGTAACTGAGAGATCGGTATGAGCAAGCTGATCATGTTGCGCACAGACTCGAGGCTCGTTAGATCACTCGGTGCAACCTTGACTGCACTACCTGCCTATCAGTCAGCGCTTGCCGATGCGCCGCCTGCCTTCACCGAGGTTGGCCTGCGCTACAGTCACTACAGCGAAGACAGCCTGCCCGAGGAACGCGTCATCTTTGGGTCCCCGTCTCGCTACGACATAGATGTTACCCAGCTCTGGATCGAAGCGCCGGTCGGCGGTGCTTGGTCGATCGCTCTTGACGTGCAAAACGATGCGATGAGTGGTGCCTCACCGTGGTTTGTCGGCTTGGGCCTCGACGGCGAGCCGGGCGTGATCATGAGCGGCGCAAGTATTGAAGATAATCGTGTGGAAGTCGGCGTAACCACTCGCTACTTTTGGGCTGACGGCAATGCCGGACTTGCGATTTCGCACTCCGAAGAGGATGACTACGAGGCCCTCTCCTTTGCTTTTGACGTGGCGTGGAACAGCGCCGACAACTCGAGAACATGGACCGCGAGTGCAAGTAGCTCAAATGACAACGTCAGCCCGGTAAAAGAGAGGATCCCGGTTTTTATTGATGAGGAATCTCTGAACACTCAGTCAATGTATTTTGGGGTGAGTCAAATTCTCTCCCAAACCAAGATAGTCCGCATTGGCCTTAGCTATACCCAAAGCGAAGGTTATCTTACAGACCCCTATAAATTTGCTGACCGCCGTCCCGACACCCACGACAAATGGACCCTGTCGGCGGGCTACCGGCAGTTTATGGTCAATATGGATGCCGCTTTGCAAGCGGACTACCGCTACTATCATGACGATTGGGGAACCGACTCGCATACAATCGAAATTGGCTGGCATCAAAATCTCGGGAAGCACGTTTTGGCGCCCTATTTACGCTACTACACGCAGGGGGAAGCCGATTTCTTCTCTCCCATCGCCGATCGTAGCCAGCCCTTTTACGCCGACGATTATCGTCTTTCCTCATACGGCGCCTTGACCGCAGGGGTCCGCTGGACAGTTCAGTTCGGCGACTGGGGCATTGAGGCACAAGCGGAACGATACCGCTCAAATAATGACTGGAGCCTCTTTGACGGAGACGCTGCTCCCGCGCTCGTTGACTTCTGGCGCGCCACGGTTGGGCTTAGCTGGCGCTTTGACTGAAGCTCTCGCGTGTACCCAAAGCCAGTTTCTCCTCATGGGTGGGCCTGCCAAGGTCTTGGTAGTGCACTCGCCAAAAGACGTAACGCAGGTGAAACGGCTACTCAATGATGTCGAGCGGCGACTCAAGGAACTCGAGCAAAAATGGAGCCGATACAAGCCTGACAGCCTAATAAGCTTGATTAACGCTCGCGCAGGCTCCGGCATCGCCACTGAAGTCGATGCAGAGACTTATCATCTTCTCGAGGTATGTCGGAAGCTCTGGACTGAAAGCGACGGCCTGTTCGACCCGACGGCCGGCGTGCTTCGTCAAGTTTGGGATTTCCAACGTGGAACCTTGCGGGAGCCCGAGAAGCTCCCAGCACTGTTGCACTGCATTGGTTTTGATCGCGTCAGGGTTTCAAGCAGCACTGTGCAGCTTGAAAAACCCCATGCAGAGCTTGATCTCGGCGGGGTGGGTAAAGAATATGCTGCGGACGTGGCCGCTGCCATGCTGCGGGAGGCGGGATATAAAAATGGCCTGGTAGAACTTGCCGGTGACATAGTGGCTCTGGGGCACAACCCCAACCGATCCCCGTGGCAAGTCGGCATTCGCGACCCCGCCTCGCCCGAACAAAGTCACATGACGCTCGAGATCGAAAATGCGGCGGTGGCGACTAGCGGCTCCTATTACCGAACGATTCATCAAGGTGACCACCAGTACAGCCATCTACTTGATCCACGAACCGGATGGCCAGCGGAGGGCCCTCGATCCGCCACGGTCATCGCCGAAAACTGCTTGATTGCCGGTGCAGTCTCCACAGTTGCCTGCCTAAAAAAAACATCTGAAGCCTCCGAATGGCTTGAGGAAAGCGGCCTCCCCTGGCTTCTGGTTTCCGCCGAGGGGGCGCTGTTAGGCCCGCTTTGTCAGAAGTCCAGTTAAAGCCAGTGATCGTATTGCCATAGACCCCATCAAGAGCACCAAACATGACCGACACGCTATTTTATGATGGCCAGTGCCCACTTTGCGCCAAGGAGATGGCACGCCTCGAACAAATCAAAGGTGCAGGGCTCGTGCTGCAAGACATCCACGCATTGGATAGCGATGCTTTGCCCGCCAGCAAAGAGCAACTGCTCAAAGTGCTCCACCTTGAAAGAGAGGGAGAAATGATCACCGGCATTGACGCCAATATCGCCGCCTGGGAGCACACACGCTTCGGTGCGCTTTGGCGAATCCTAAGGTGGCCCCTGGTCAAACCCATCGCGCGCGCCGCCTACAACGGGTGGGCGTCTCGTCGGTACAAGCGTCTCTACTCCTAACTTTCACCACACTTATATGCGCCGGTTTAAGGCTTTTTAATGCATTTCGATAGAACAGACATCGATACCCTTGAACAGCGGTATCGCGGAAACTTAATCAACTGCCTCTCTGGCTTTAAACCAGCTGTTCTCGTTGGCACAAAATCCACCGAGGGTCAGACCAATCTGGCGATCTTTTCAAACCTGCTGCATCTCGGCGCGAATCCTGCTTTGCTGGGTCTGCTAGTGCGTCCGGCACCCGCTGGGACTGAGCGGCACACGTGGGAAAACATCGTGGCGACCCAGCACTTCACTGTGAATCACGTCAATGAGGCGATCGTGCCGCAGGCCCATCAAACCTCTGCTCGCTACCCTCGTGAAACCTCTGAGTTTAGTGCCACCGGCTTAACGCCTGAGTGGCTGGCTGACTACCCCGCTCCTTTTGTTGCTGAAGCCACCGTTAAATTGGGCCTGCGGCTCATAGACCAGCATCACTTCGACATCAATCACACCACCTTGCTCATTGGCGAAGTGCAGACAATCCATCTCCCTAGCGAGATACTGCGCGAAGATGGATCGCTAGACCTGACCCAGGAGCATGCTGTCGCCGCATGCGGCTTGGACAGCTACCACACCACAGGCACCGGGTGTCGCTACCGCTACGCCAAGCCCGACGCGAAGCCCAGTAAGATTGATTAAAATCCCTGGGGGGTTGCTCGCCTAAGGCAGGCGCTTGGGCTACCCTTTATAACGTTGGCGATTTTAACCCCGCGGCGACAAACAGACTTTGACCTCGGGGTAATACAGGGAAGCAGCATAAAAAGGAAACCACTATGAAAAAACTTTGCCTTCACATGTGCTGGAGCGTCTTCGCGCTCATTGGGCTCTTACCCCTCGCGGTGAGCGGCAGCGAGCTGCCCGAGCGCGAAGAGATACCCGCACAGTATAAGTGGGATCTTTCTGATATGTATCCGAATGCTGCGGCATGGGAGACTGACAAGCAGCGTTTCCTGACGCGTCTGCCGGAGATAAGCGCCTACCGCGGCCGACTCGCTGAAAGCGGCGAGACGCTTTTGGCTGCTATCGGCACTATCGAGGAAATTAGTCAGATTATTGGCAATCTCTATGTCTATGCGGGACTTAAGTCTAATGAGGACACGCGGATTTCGGAAAATGCTGCGCGATTTTCAGAGGCCCAGGGGTTGTATTCGCAGTTTCAGCAAATTAACGCTTATTTTTCTCCCGAATTGCTCGCCATTCCCGAGTCAACATTAAATGAGATGCTTGAAGCGGAACCAGGTCTAAAGATGTATCGGCATTATCTGGATGAGCAATCCAGAATGCGAGACTACACCTTGAGCGAAGGCGAAGAACGCTTGTTGGCTATGGCTGGAGATCCCCTGGACAAGTTCTCCTCGGTGTTCAGCGCAATTGATAATACGGATCTGCAGTTTGGCACCATGCAGGATGAGTCAGGTGAAAACGTCGAACTCACCAAGTCTCGGTATGGCGCTTTTCTTCATTCGACCGATCGCCGAGTTCGGCAAGACGCCTGGACAGGATTGTTCTCCGCCTATAACACGCTGAATCACACTCTGGCCGCGAACTACGAAGGGCATGTCAAAGCACGGGTCTTTGAGGCCAGGGCAAGAGGATTTGAAACCCGGGTACAGGCAGCCACCTACTCAAATGCCATCCCCGAAAGTGTTTTCCACACGCTGATCAAAGTAGCGCGTGAGGGCTCAGCACCGCTGCAGCGCTATTTGACGCTAAGGCGCAAAACTCTAGGGGTTGATCGCCTCGAGATTTGGGACATGTACGCGCCCATTGTCGCGCCAACCATTGACAATGTGTCCTTTGAAGAGGCTAAGGAAATCGTTGCGGCTGGACTAGAACCGCTCGGCGAGGACTATCTAGAGGTTTACTGGAAAGGCTTTGACGAAGGATGGGTGGACGCTTTTGAAAACCGAGGAAAGCGCGGTGGCGCCTACAGCTGGGGGACCTACTCCTCCAAACCCTATTTATCGATGAACTTTGAGGGCACCCTCAATGATGTGTCCACGCTAGCACACGAATATGGACACTCCATTCACAGCTACCTCGCCCGCGGTACCCAACCCTACGTTTATGGCGACTACCGCACTTTCATCGCTGAAATTGCCTCTATGACCAATGAGGCGATTTTGATGCAAAAGATGCTGAGGGAAGCAGAGACCCCCCAGGAGCGAGCCTATCTATTGAGCAGCTACCTCGATGAATTTAGAGGAGGCTTTTATCGACAGGCATCCTTTGCCGATTTTGAAGCCAGAGCACACGCCGCTGTAGAGGCCGGGGAAGCGCTCACTGCTGACAAATTGAACGCTATTTATGCCGAGGTCTTCGAGGCTTTCTATGGCGAGTCAGTGAATGCACACGAACTCAATCAAATTGAATGGAGTCGAATACCGCACTTCCTGCGAGGCGATAACTTCTACGTTTATCAGTACGCCACTTCCTTCGTCGCTGCCACTGCGCTGGCCAAGCAAATCATTGACGAGGGTGCTCCAGCACGGGATCGCTTCCTTACCATGCTCCGATCGGGCTCGAGTGATTACCCTATCGAACTCCTGAAACAGGCGGGGATCGATATGACCACTCCCGAGCCTGTCCATGCGACCATTCAAGTGTTTGACGACTACGTGAGTCAACTCGAAGATGCCCTCGCAGAAATCGAACGCTAATGCGACGGGCTACAGCTGATGAATGATCGGCAGTCAAGCGAGTATCTGAGCACGCTTGAAAAAGGATTGAGGGTACTGAAAAGCTTTTCCCGAGATCGATCTAAGATGACTCTGTCAGAGGTCGCTCGTGCCACCGACCTAAATCCGGCAGTGGCACGACGCTGCCTGATAACGCTGCTCGAAATGGGCTACGTCGGCAAAGTAGACAACACTTTTTTTCTCCGGCCGCAGGTACTGGAACTGTCAACACCTTTTATCGAAAGCTTCAACATAGACAATGTCATCCGCCCACCGTTGCAAAAGCTACGTGACCAAACCGGTGACAGCGCGTCCTTCGCTGTCCTCAGTGGCAGTGACATCCTCTACATCACACACGTCTCTACCTACCGCGTTATACGAACCCAGGCCGCCACCGGAACACGCTTCCCGGCACTCGCCACCTCTCTGGGTCGTGCGATTTTATCGGCGCACTCCGATGGCGATATTGACGCATTTCTCTACAAGTACCCGCTAACCGCCACCACAAAGTACACCACCACAGATCCAGCCAGCTTGCGCACCGCCATTTTAGAAGCCAGAACCAGTGGTTTCGCCATGGTCAGCGACCAACTGGATTATGGCATCACGTCCATTGCTTGCCCTGTGGTGGTTCCCAGCTTTGGCGTCATCGGCGCGATTAACTGCTCAGCGTCGACGGGAAAAGTCGATACCAACACCTACCCTCAAGCCCGGGCGTCGGCATTGTTTAAGGTAAGGGATCAGTTGGTAAATGATCTCAAGGATGCCAAAGAGTTACTCGACGCCATCACCGGCCCGGGCTGACACCCCGGCACACCAATCCAGCACACCGGCATTAACCCGGTCTGGATGGGACAAGTGACAGAGATGGCCTCCCCCCTCGACGATCAAGCGATGAGCTCCGGTGAGTCTCTCTATTTCCGCCGCGTGGGCCCGTCGGGCTCTAGTTTCGAGACTTCCCACTACCGTCATGATTGGGATCCCGAGCTCCCTGACCCGGTGCTGCAGGTCCATCGGTGTGGGTAAGGCATTTGGCGTGAGTAAGTCCAGGCCTCGATAGTGCGAAAAATAGCCCTGTAGATTCTTCGACTCAGCCTCGCCAAACCCCGCGGCTATCAGCGGGTGTGCACCCCAATGATTTTGAAACGCTTCAACCTCACCCGACGCAAAACAAGCTCGATAATGATCGAAGGGAATGGTCTCCTCTGGTAATTCTTCGCAGACGTAACCGTCGAGATGCCCACCCTGAAGGATCAGACCTGCAGGCGCGATGCTACCTAGGGCAGCGGCTCTCAAGGCCAAACGCGCACCCTGGGAGACGCCATACACAATTACCCGACCGGGCAGCGCACGGGTTACCTTCGAGAGATCGTCAAGCTCCCGTGCAAAGTCAGGTTCTAAGGGACTGGCGCCGAAACCGCGGCGGTCAAAAGTCGCTACCACCATTTCGCTCTGCGCAAGAACCCGCTGCAAATCGAAGGAGTGCTGATCCAACGTCCAGCCATGCACACACAACAACGAGATCGCCGGCATTAACGCGCCACTGTGGATGGTGACCTGAATTGAGCCGCCATCAACCGGAACAGCAATGACCCCAGACGTAGTCACTGCTACTCGGAATACGGCACGGCGGCTTGCGCTGCGTGCCAGAGAGCATCTCCCGCGGGTTGCTGCATTTCCTCGAGCGCATGGCCAACGAGACCGGCGGTTCGAGCAATAAGCACCACACCTCGCATAATGTTTGCGGGCACCTGTGCTTCCATCATCAAGGCGGCGAGAGCTGCACTCACGTTCATCACCAAGGGCTTGCCAAGCACCTCACTCAGGGCTAGCTCCAGCGCCTTCATGGCGTGCAGCGCTGTGCTATTCTCGGGAAGCATCGCCAGCAATTTATCCACTCGGGGATCTCGCCCCGAATGAATCGGGTGACCGAACCCGGGTAGTGGCTCCCTCCTCGCGCGATGCTCAGCAACTATCGCTGCCGCTTCCTGGCCCATCTCTTTAGCACCAACCAATCGCTCACCCAACTCACCACATTTACCCGCGGTGCCTCCATAGCGATCTCCCACGCCCAATAAACCTGCTGCGACAGCGCCCTGAAGCGACTCGGGTGCCCCCGCGAGGGTAAGGCGGGTTGCTATCACTGATGGCATCAAGCCATGCTCCATGATGGTGACCATCACCGCATCGAGTAGCTCGCACTGTTTGGCAGTCGGCTCACTACCAAGCGCCTGCAGCAAAAATGCTCCCGTGAGCGAGTAGGAGCCAATGACCTCGTCAACCAAGTCTTTTCCCCTGAGCGTGATCGTATCGGCGTCGCAGCCGCAAATCCGGGTGGTTGGTTGGTGGTTGTTACTGTCGGTCATTGGTACCACTCCTTCTGCGGCTTAACACCATGATACAAACGTCTTTTATGGGTCGCGTCATGCCCGGGGTAATTTTTGAGTATCAGATTGAATTTCCGTGATCTGATTCGAGCTCCTAGCGTATACTTTACGTATTCGAATAACGAATGGATTTTCGATAAGCGAAAATAAGAGGACCTCTCATGAATATGCACCCCAAACTGCTTGCCCTTGCTATCACCACTGCCCTCGCCGGTGAAGCTGTTGCTCAGGTCACCCTTGAAGAGGTGGTGGTCACCGCACGGAAACGCTCCGAATCCCTGTTTGAAAGCCCCGTTTCGGTTAAAGCATTCACGGCTAGCGACATACGTGCCAGTGGAATCCAGACCCCCCAGGACTTTGTTGACCTGACACCCAACGTGACGCTGGTACAAACCCAAAGCACCGGTAACTCATTCCTCAACATTCGCGGAATTTCCTCGGCACGTAACAGTGAACTCGCAGCCGCCGTGCTGATTGATGGTGTGCTTCTGTCAAACCCAACCCAGCTGAACCAACAGCTGTTCGATATCCAGCAAATCGAAGTCCTGCGAGGACCACAGGGCGCACTCTACGGCAGAAACGCGATCGGTGGTGCTATCACCATTACCACCAAAGAACCCGGCGATGAACATGAGGGGGAGATTCGCGTCGGTGCTGAATCTGCTCCCGGCTGGAGTGTAAAAGGTTACATTGGCGGTCCTCTCACGGATGACGGCTCCGTGAAGTACCGATTGGCGGGTAGCTATATGGACAACGACGGCTACATCGACAACGAATATCTGGGTGAAGAGGCCGACCCTTACAAGGACACCTCAATGCGGGCTCGCCTCAACTGGGACGTCAGTGACCGTCTGACGACTGACTTCCGGGTGAGCTACTCCAAGCTCGAAACTCAAGCGTTTTACTTCATTATCGATGTTGAGGCGGATGACACGGACATCCCAGTCCAGGTGAACAACCCGGGTTACAACGAGCGGGAGTTTTTGAGTGCAAGCTTTAAATTTGATCTCGATATGGACTTTGCAACGCTCAGCGGTGTGACTGCCTACGACGATCTCGAGGAAACCTCTAGCGGCGACCAGTTCAACTTCCTCCCGCGGGAACATCCCTACAACTATTTTAACAATGATCCCTTCGGCGACTTCATCAAGTTCCTCACAGGGGACGAGTACACGGATCTCTCGCAGAACCAGTATCTGCAAGTCGAGTCGGTTAGTCAGGAGATACGTCTGACCGGCAATAATGAAAACGGCCCGCAGTGGATTGCCGGAGCTTATCTGATCGCCACCGACCGGTATATTTCGACCGGGTCGCAGATTGATCGCGGCCTTGGCGTGTTCAACGTCCAGCGGGATTTCCGACCTTCCGTTTTTGTCGATCCAACCGACCCAAGTCCTCAGCTGGGCATTCTGGCCGATGAGCAGGACAACTTCGCCTGGGCCGTGTTTGGGCAAGTCGCCTTCGATCTTTCAGACAATCTGGAGCTAAGCCTCGCCGCTCGCTATGACCATGACGAACGCGAGAACACCGCCCTCACACCTCCGCTCTACGACACTACTGGACTTGGCATTGTTTTTGGAGAGAAACGCAAGGAAAGCTGGGATGCATGGCAACCCAAGGCAACACTTCGGTGGCGTCCCGCTGATAACTGGGTCGTCTATGGAGACATAAGCCGAGGCTTCCGCAGCGGCGGCTTCAACCAGACGGGCGTCGGCACTGCAATTCAATATCCCGGCATCGACGATGTTTTTGACGAGCAGATTTCAACCAATTTTGAGGTAGGCGCCAAGGGCGACCTGCTGGATGGCCGGTTACGCTTATCTGCAGCGGTTTACTTCAACGAGTTGGAAGGCGCCTACTTCTTCTTCTACGATCCCAACACCAACACCCAGAATCTCGGCAGCGTGCCGGAAGCGGAGTACACCGGCCTCGAGCTCGAGGGCACTGCATTACTGGGTGAATACTTCACGCTTAACTTTGGTCTTGGCTTGACCGATAGTGAGATCACCGAAGCACCCACCGCTGATTGGTTGGGTAATCAGGCGCCCCTGGTCAGTGAGGTCACGGGTAACGTGGGATTGCAGTTCCGTGCACCCGTCGGTAACGGTGGTATGGAAGTTTTCGCCCGAGCGGATTGGCAGCACCTCGGTGAGACCTGGTGGGAACCCAACAACTACTCTTCGCGCAGCGCAGTCGACTTAATCGACTTGCGGGCAGGTGTCGAAGTGGCCGACAACTGGGCAATCACTGCCTGGGTCAAGAATGCCACCGACGAAGAGTACAACACCGAGTATTCACCGGGCCCAGATGCAGCATTTATTTTGGGCATCCCCGGTGTGAAGCCTCAGTTCAACTTCTTGTGGCCTGCCCAAGGGGTCCGCTACGGCATCGAGCTTACCAAGTGGTTCTAAAGCCTGACGTCAACATCGACTCGACAGGAGATTCTTATGAACGCTATAGCCCCGATTAAAAGCACGTTGCACCACAATGCTTACGTGTGCAAAGACCTTGAAGCGGTCCGACAGTTCTACGAGGAAGTCATCGGTTTCAAGCTGGTGGCCACCTGGGCTGAACGGACCGACCTGTTCGGCAAGGTCAGAACCTACGCTCACTGCTTCTTCGACATCGGCGACGGCTCTTGCCTGGCATTTTTCCAATTCGCCGATGCCGATGACGCTCAGGAATTCGGTCCTGAGCTTCCTCGCTCAGGCTTTAGGCACCTAGCGATGAAGGTCGATCAAGCAACACAAGATGCTCTCAAAGATAGACTGGAAGCGGCTGGATACTTTGCGAGCGGTGAAGCCTATCCACTTAACCATGGCTATTGCTGGTCGCTCTACGTGTTCGATCCATCTGGCCTGCTGGTTGAGTTTACGGTCGACCACGAAGACGTTGAGCAGATCAACATTGACAAAGCCGCTAGCGCCCACGCCGACCTTAAGCAGTGGCTGGCGGGCGATCACACACCCAACAACGAACAGTTCCATCGTTGATCAAGGAGCAAGCCCATGTCGACTAAGGTCGCTGTTATTTTTCATTCCGGCTACGGGCATACGCAGGTCGTCGCCGAGCAGGTGGCTGCAGGCGCAGGGAGTGTGGATGGCGTAGAAGTTGCCATCGTAGAAGCCTCTGAGATCACTTCAGCAGAAAGCACTGCCTTAAGCACCTTAGACGATGCCAGCGCCATCATCTTTGGATCGCCGACTTACATGGGATCGGCCTCGGCGGTATTCAAGACCTTTATGGAAGCGACCTCTACCCGTTGGATGGAGCAAAAGTGGGTCGACAAACTCGCCGCGGGCTTCACCAACTCCGGGTCGATGAACGGCGATAAGCAAAACACCCTCGTCGAGTTTATGACCTTCGCCATGCAGCACGGCATGGTCTGGGTGGGACTCGGGCAAATGCCTGGTAATAATCATTCGGGGGGATCGGAAGCGGATACTAACCGCTGCGGCGCATCAATCGGCTGCATGACTCAGGCCAATGTTGACCAAGGCGGGGATGTGGCCCCCCCCACATCCGATCGTGAGACCGCCAGCGCCTTCGGTGCTCGGGTGGCTTCGGCCGCTAAGCGCTGGGGTTAACCCATGCGCGACCACCAGATCTACGATCCGGAAGTAGAAACCCGATCGACAGAAGCCCAGTTCGACATCGATCGAACCAGTTACCGGCGGCAGATAGCGTATCTGTTAGGGCATTCGGAGTTCTACCAAAAGAAGCTCGCAGCGGCGGGCTTCGACACCCCGGAAAAAGTCGGAGGCCTCGATGCCATCGCCCAACTACCGTTTACTGAGAAAGACGAACTGAGGGCTAGCCAAGCTAATTTTCCACCCTTCGGCAATCACATAGCCGCCGATCCCGACTCACTACGTCGCGTTTTTAGCACCAGTGGCACAACCGGTGTGCCGTGCTATTTGGGCCTGACCCAGCAAGACCTTGATATGTACGCGACCAATGTAGCTCGAGGTTACAGTGCCGCGGGCTTCAAACCGGGTCAGCGTTTAGTGGTTGGCTTCAACGCGGGCCCCTTCGTGGCCGGCGCCGTTTACTATGGTTTTGATAAGATTGGCTGCAGCGTGATACCGGTTGGCACGGGTAACACGGAGCGCATGGTCACTGCGATTCAGCGACTCGGTGCGACCGGCGTTAGCTGTACACCCTCCTATGGACTCTACCTGATCGACTGGTGCCGCGAGCAAGGCATCGACACCCAGTCATTGGGTTTACGAAATATGATTACCGCCGGCGAGCCTGGTGGGGGTGATCCTTTCGTGAGAAAGGCGATCCAGGATGCGTTTGGCTGTACGATCCGCGAATCCATGGGGATTGGTGACGTCTCACTCTCCGTTTGGGCGGAGGATGCCGACGAGCAGGGCATGCACTTTATGGCCCGGGGCTTTGTCCATGTGGAATTGATAAATCCCGAATCCGGTGAGCCGATTCCTTGGGAAGATGGTGCTCAGGGCGAGCTGGTTTATACCGCCTTAGAGAGGGAGTCGATGCCCCTACTGCGATTCAGGAGTCGCGATCACGTCGTTGTGAACATGGCAACCAATCCGACCGGGCGTTCAGGTCCAAGAATTCGATGTATCGGTCGCACAGACGATATGCTTATCGTCAGAGGCGTCAATCTGTTTCCAACCGCCGTGCGAAGCGTCCTTGATAGCTTCAATGATCAGGTGTCGGGGATATTCAGTATCCGACCCAGCGTGGGTGGTGTGCTCCAAACGCCGCCGCTACCGGTGGTGGTAGAGGTGGCCCATGGCCAAGCGGTTGACAACCCCGAGCTGGCGCGCCGAATCAAAGACGAAATCAAAGCGCGGCTTCTCGTGACAACGCAAGTGAGGTTGGTTGCCCACGGCAGCCTGCCAAGAGAGACTTACAAGACGAAGCTGGTAGACTATTCCGAGGTGGCTGCCTAATCCTTTTCTAGTAGCCTTCCACTGATCCTGTCTACCGCGTGAAATCAACTATGGCGCGTTAAATCAACTATGGAGTGCCGTTAGATGTCTTCCCTACCGCTTTTTCCGACCAGCCTTGTTGGCAGCTATTCACAGCCTGATTGGTTGATCGATAAAGAAAAACTTAAGGGACGGTTTCCTCCACGCACCCGAGCTCAGGAGCTGTGGCGCGTATCGTCAGAATACCTCGCCGAAGCGCAGCAAGATGCTGTTCGACTAGCGGTGGAAGATCAGCTGAAAGCGGGCTTGGACATCATCACCGACGGGGAAGCCTGCCGCGAGAGCTATTCCAATCATTTCGCCACGGCGCTGGAAGGCATCGACATAGATAATCCCGGTGAGGCGCTAGATAGAAGCGGAGAACCCGTGTCAGTGCCGCGGATCACAGGTCCCATCAAGCGGAAGCATCCGGTGAGCGTCGACGAAGTTCGCTACCTGCGAAGTCTCACCGATCGGAAAATCAAATTTACCGTGCCGGGGCCATTCACCATGAGCCAGCAGGCCCAGAATGACTTCTATGCCTCCCCTGCAGATGCTGCGATGGACTATGCGGCAGCGGTGCGCGAAGAAGTGTTGGACTTGTTTGCGGCGGGTGCCGACGTCGTGCAGCTGGATGAGCCCTATATGCAGGCGCGACCAGAAGCGGCCGAAGCATACGGTGTCGACGCGCTGAATGCAGCACTCGAAGGCGTCAAAGGCGATACCTGCGTCCACATCTGTTTCGGCTATGCCATGCTCATTCACGAGAGACCTGAGGGTTACTCTTTCCTCCCCCAGTTGGCAAATGCGTGCTGCAAACAAATATCGATTGAAACCGCGCAGTCTTCCCTCGACTGCAATGTTCTCACGTCGCTACCCGATCAAACGATTCTACTGGGCGTCATTGACCTATCGACGACAGAAGTTGAAACGCCCGAGTTAATCGTCGATCGGGTGGAACGCGCGCTACCCTACGTTGACAAAGAACGTCTGGTACTTGCACCTGATTGCGGGATGAAATATCTGCCTCGCAAGGTGTCACTGGCAAAACTCGAAGCAATGGTCAGCGCGGCAAAGACCCTCCGAAAGCGCTACAGCTAAACAAGTTACCGCCCTGCCGTTAGCATTCAACGGCATTGACGGCGAGGCCTCCTTTCGCGGTTTCCTTGTATTTTTCCTGCATATCGAGGCCCGTATCGCGCATTGTCTTAATGACTTTGTCGAGGGAAATAAAGTGCTCCCCGGTGCCTCTAAGCGCCATCAATGCCGCGTTAATCGCCTTGACTGCAGCCAGCGCGTTGCGCTCAATACAGGGAACCTGCACGAGCCCCCCGACGGGATCGCAGGTAAGCCCCAGATTGTGCTCCAACCCAATTTCAGCGGCATTTTCCACCTGCTCGGGGGTGCCGCCGAGCACAGCGCACAAGCCAGCCGCCGCCATCGCGCAGGCGGATCCGACTTCACCCTGGCACCCCACTTCGGCACCCGATAGCGAGGCATTTTTTTTGCAAAGAATACCTACCGCAGCGGCCGTGAGGAGAAAGTCGACAATCGCTTCGTCGGAAACCACATCGCTAAATTCAACGAAGTACATCAAAACCGCTGGAATGATGCCGGCGGCGCCATTGGTCGGTGCGGTCACAACGCGCCCGCCACCGGCGTTTTCTTCATTGACTGCCAGCGCGTATAAGTTCACCCAATCCATCGCCGCAAAACTGCTACTGATGAGGTTTCTTCCTTGTGGTCCGCTGAGGGCTGCGTGAAACTCTTTTGCCCTTCGCTTCACGTTTAAGCCCCCGGGAAGAATGCCTTGATGTATCAGACCATTTGCTACGCAGGCGCGCATGGCCTCCCAGATATCAATCAGCTGTCCACGGATAGCCGCCTCATCGCGCCAGCACAGTTCATTTGACATCATGATCTCAGCAATGCTCGCTCGCTGATTTCTGGCCATCTCTAGAAGCTCTGCCGCCGATGAAAACTCAAAGGGAATGGGTGTTTCATCGTCAATAATCGTGCCTGCCTCTGCCTCCTCGGCGGTTACCACGAAGCCTCCGCCTATCGAGTAGAAAACTTCCGTGGCGAGAGTGGACCCGGTATCGTCAAGCGCCGTCAGTCGCATGCCATTGGGGTGATAGGGGAGACTTTCCTCATGGAGTCGGAAGTCATCTGCCCAGTTGAGCTTGACTGGCTGGCTGCCAGCGAGCGGCAGCTCGCCGCTTGCCATTACCTCCTGAAGCCAGATAGTCAGGGCTGCCGGATCCACCGATTCAGGGTGCTCTCCGCGGAGCCCGGCAATGATCGCGCCGTGGGTGCCGTGCCCCTTACCCGTTGCACTCAAAGAGCCATAGAGATCAACGGACAACGCAGCCACCTCGGTCATCGCGGAACTTGCCTGCAAATGCGCTAGAAACCGGTTGGCCGCCATCATGGGACCCACGGTATGGGAACTCGACGGACCGACTCCAACCTTGAATAGATCAAAGACGGAAATTGACATCGCTCAGGGCTCCACCCAGAACCCAAACTCATCGGCAGCGTCACTGAGCCAGCGCCAAATGTAGTCAGCAAAGCTTCGGCGAACAATGAGCTCGAAAGCATCGTCTGTCGTACGATGAAGTACACAGGTCGCCTTCGCAAAATTGGTCGAGACCACTTTGTTGACGGGAAACGCGGAGAGGTGAATATCAACCGATACGCACTTCTTGAGCAGATCAACGACGCTGGGGCCAGTTACTTGGAAGACCGTCAAGCCACCACTTCCGTTTACCAAGGAGTAGTGTCCTGGCATCGTGGCGCGGAAGGCAGTCTCGAGGCCAAAAGCGGCGCCAGGCGGCACCGTAATAAGCCACTCATCGGGTGACAGCCAGCGAATGGTGCAGACGTCAGTAGAAACAGCAACAAGGGGAGTCACCGGCAATGCACAACCCATGATGTGCTCGAAAGCCTGCTGTTGATCCGGTGTACCCTGACACCGAAAAGTCAAATGATCGAGCAGTTCCCGCTCCCTAAAGACTATCCCCGCGGAGATCGAATCGGAGGCATTACCCCGCAGGATGCTACCCGCCAAGGGACTCCGCCCCAAGGTGGATTCGTCTGGCACCAGATTCATCACCAGCGCACCGGGGGCTTCTACCTCAAACATCGTTTGATCAGACATTCTGCCGATCTCCCTCTGGGTCGATAAACACCGGGCTGCAAATTTCAGCCTCAATCATGGCGCCGTCTGCCAGCGGGTAAAAGACACTTTCGCCCATGCGACTCAAGCCCCCTTTAACGTACCCTTGCGCGATACTTCGTCCTAAATTCTCGCTCCAGTAGCTGGACGTGACATGCCCCACCATCGGCATCGGGATTGACGCGCTCGGGTCAAACACCCCCTGCGCACCTTCGGGTAATACCACTGTGGGGTCTTTGGTTTTTAAGCCAACCCACTGTTTTCGATCATCACGGACACAGTCGGCTCTTGCCATACCTCGTTTTCCGATAAAGGAGAAGGGCTTGTTGGAGCTTACCGCCCACGCCATGCCCAGATCGTAGGGGGTAATCGACCCGTCAGTATCCTGCCCGGCGATGATGAAGCCCTTCTCCGCCCGAAGGACATGCATCGTTTCGGTGCCATAAGGCGTCAAATTAAAATCGGCACCCACATCAAATAACGCCTGCCACACGTGCAAACCATAGTTTGCCTGCACGTTGATCTCGAAGGACAACTCCCCGGTAAAAGAGATGCGGAAAACCCTTGCGGGAACACCGGCGACGGTAGCCTGGTGCCAATCCATATACTTAAAATGCGCCGGCGAAAGATCAATGTCGGTGACTTTGGCCAACAAATCGCGGCTATTGGGGCCCGACAAGGTCATCGTCGCCCATTGGTCAGTGACCGAGGTCATGTAGAGCTCGAGCTCCGGCCACTCGGTTTGGTGATAGAACTCAAGCCACTCCAGTACGCGAGCGGCACCCCCGGTTGTGGTAGTCATCACAAAGTGATTTTCGGCAAGACATGAGGTTACGCCATCGTCAAACACCATGCCGTCCTCGCCACACATAAGTCCATACCGGCAGCGACCGGGCGCTAATTTAGCCCATGCATTGGTATAAACCCGCCCCAAAAACTCGCGCGCGTCAGGCCCCTGAATATCAATTTTGCCCAGGGTAGACGCATCCAAAATGCCTACGGACTCGCGCGTGGCAACGCACTCTCGATTAACTGCCTGCGCCATAGTTTCACCAGACTTGGGGAAATACCAGGGCCGTTTCCATTGTCCCACGTCCTCAAACATCGCCCCGTTTTCTACATGCCAGGGTTGCATCGCGGTGTATCGCTCAGGATCAAATAACGTGCCGCAGTCGCGTCCTGCCATGGCACCAAAACTTATTGGCGTGTAGTTTGGCCTGAACATGGTGGTACCCACTTCAGGAATACTTTTCTTCTGCGCCGCGGCAGCGATAGCCAGCCCGTTGATGTTGCCCAATTTACCTTGATCTGTGCCAAACCCCAGCGCCGTGTAGCGCTTTACATGCTCGATCGATTCGAAACCTTCGCGGCAGGAAAGTTCGATTCCCGCAGCCGTCACATCATTTTGAAAATCAACAAATTGCTTGGGCGCCCTTGACGTGGGCTTTGTGTGCGGGATGTGAAAGATCGCCATAGGCACCGATGTTTCGACGGAGGTGGTACTGGGCAACGATACTGCTGCTGTTACCAGCCCTAGGTCAGCCGCAACGCTGAGCGCAACCTCCCTGCCCTGCTGTAACGCCTCAGATGTATCTTTGGCGCCCTTCGCCGCTCCGGCCACCAACATTGGCTCCGTGGTTGGCGCGGGCACAAATCCAAGCACGTCGGGATTCCACACCGGCCGTCTCCCTGTGTGACTCGACAAGTGAACAACGGGGCTCCACCCTCCTGAGGTAGCTACCGTATCGCAAACCAGCTGCTGGGTACCCTGTCTAGCGCTGTGTGATTCGACATCGATCTTTGCCACTTCAACGGCCTGCACCCGAGACTTCCCTTTGACATCAATCACCCCCGACCCCTGGAAAATGGTAATTCCCCTCGCTCGCGCCGCGTTCACAAGATCGCCTTGAGCACCCTCACGAGTATCGACCACTGCAACAACTTCACGCCCAGCCTGTTGCCAGTCGATTGCGGCTTGATAGCCCGAGTCGTTTGACGTCATGACAACCAACCGTTGCCCGGGAATCACGCCGTAACGATTGATGTAGGTTGAAACAGCCGAGCACAACATACAACCCGGCAAATCATTATTGCCAAACACCAATGGCCTTTCGTGAGCACCCGTGGCCAGAACCACCCATTTCGCACGCACCCGATGCAATCGCTGGCGAACAGAGCCGTGGTTCGAACCTAGGTGGTCGGTGAGTCGCTCATGAATAGTGAGGAAATTGTGGTCGTGATAGCCATTCACAGTGGACCGGGATAGCAGCTGAACGTCCTCGCACAGAACAAGCTCTTCTACCACCGAGGCAACCCACTCGGAGGCGCTACGCCCATCGATGAACTCATGACTGGATAGCAGCTGGCCGCCAAACTCCTCCTGCTCATCCGCAATAATGACTCTAGCACCCGATTTGGCAGCGACAAGTGCTGCCATCAGTCCAGCTGGGCCACCACCGACAATCAACACATCACAGTGCTGATTGACCTTGTCGTACTGATCCGGATCCCGCTCCCTCGGTGCGCGACCGAAACCCGCTGCGCGGCGAATAAACTTTTCGTACGTCATCCAAAACGATTGCGGGAACATGAAGGTCTTGTAGTAAAACCCAGGCGGCATGGCCTTACCCGCGACTTGACCTACCAACCCCATCAGATCGAACCGTAGGCTCGGCCAACCGCTGGTGGGTGCTGCCACCAGCCCATCATAGAGTGCTTGCTGGGTGGCCCTAACGTTCGGGATTTGTGTCGCCTCTGTCGCACCGAGCTGCATAATGGCGTTGGGCTCCTCGGCACCCGCCGCCACAATGCCCCGAGGCCTCGAATACTTAAAGCTGCGCGCAACAACAGAGACTCCATTCGCCAGCAGCGCCGAAGCCAGGGTATCGCCCTCGTAGCCCGTTAAGGTTTTGCCACGCCACTTGAACGACAGCGGGCGGTCTCGATTGACTCGCCCACCTGTCGCCAGCCGATTAATCTGCGTCATGACGCCTGAACCTCTGTTGAGTCACCATCTGGAGTGCCCCTGCCAGCAGGTTGAGTACCGATCAAATATGACTCGTGGATCTCGTACGTTTGGGTGTCACGCACCACGTTAAAAAACTTTCGGCAGCCGGCGGAATGGAACCAGACTTCTCGATGCAAACCACGGGGGTTATCGCGGAAATAAAGATATTCGCCCCACTGCTCATCAGTGCAGCTTTCCGGGTCTAGCGGGCGCGCAATGTGGGCTTGGCCTTTGTAGTGGAACTCATCCTCTTCTCGGTGTTCTCCGCAGTGAGGGCAATGAATGTGTAACATTGTCAGCTCCTCAATGCGCGACACCGGCGGCGCCGTGTTCGTCGACCAGCGCCCCCGTGTGAAATCGGAACATCGAAAACGGTTCGGCAAGCGGATGCATCTCGCCCTTGGCAAGTGATGCCGCAAAGACATGCCCCGAGCCCGTAGTCGCCTTGAAGCCCCCCGTGCCCCAACCACAATTGAAGAACAGGTTTTGCACGGGCGTCTTGCTGATAATGGGACACGCATCGGGGCAGGTATCGACAATACCCCCCCACTGCCTATTCATACGGACGCGGCTAAAAATGGGAAACAGCTCGACAATCGCCTGCAGCGTATGCTCAATGGTTGGGAATGATCCGCGCTGGCCATAGCCATTGTAAGAATCGATGCCCGCACCGATCACCAGGTCGCCTTTGTCAGACTGACTCACATATCCGTGCACGTGATTAGACATAACCACCGTGTCTAGGATGGGCTTGATCGGCTCAGAGACCAGAGCCTGCAGCGGATGCGACTCAAGCGGCAAGTTAAAGCCCGCCATCTTGGCGAGTACGCCCGAATTGCCGGCCACCACACAGCCCACCCGTTCAGCATACAGATCACCATACCGAGCGGTACTAACGCCCTTAACTGTCCCCTGCTCCACAATGAGATCAGTGACTTCTGTCTGCTGCAAGAGATCGACCCCCAACGCATCAGCCGCACGCGCATAGCCCCATGCCACCGCATCATGCCGAGCCACACCGGCCCTCGGCTGCCAGGACGCACCCAGGATGGGGTAACGGGTATTGGGAGAGCAATCCATGATCGGCACTAGCTCCTGGACCTGCTGGGTATCGAGTGCTTCACTATCGATACCGTTCAATCGGTTGGCGTTGACGCGCCGCTGAATATCACGCATATCCTGTAAAGTGTGCCCTAAGTTCAGCACCCCGCGTTGGCTGAACATGACGTTGTAATTGAGGTCTTGCGACAACCCCTCCCACAGTTTCATGGCATGCTCATAGAGATGTGCCGCTTCGTCCCATAAGTAATTAGAGCGAACGATGGTCGTATTTCTGCCGGTGTTGCCTCCGCCTAGGTAGCCCTTTTCGACCACCGCGACATTGGTCACGCCGTGCAGCTTGGCGAGGTAATAAGCGGTCGCGAGCCCATGCCCACCGCCGCCCACCACGATCACGTCGTAGTGTTTTTTCGGGGTCGGATTACGCCAGACACGCTGCCAATTCTCATGGTGCCTGAGTCCCTGTGTGAGCAATCCAAGTGCGGAATAGCGCTGCATTGAACGTTCCTAATCTCGCCGATTTACCCCTGATCGAACCACCGAGCCGGGCAAACCCTCTAAAACACGCGAAAGTGACTTTCGAAGGCCTTGATGTCAAGCCCGGAAATGTCTGTTCGCGACCTGTTTATACCAATTTCAACTCGTACTACACTGTTCCGAATACGAACAGGTGGTGCCTTTCTATGACTGACCCCAATCTCGACCAGCAGCGGGCCAAGAAGCCCTCTTCCCTAACTGTTGCTCTTCCGATTTTCGGCTTGCTCCTACTCGTGGGGATACTCTGGTGGGGCTTTGGTGAGAAGTTTCCCTACGGTAGCAAATCCCCCGCGGAACCGGTCACTCCGGTGGCTACTGTGCCGATACCTGAACCCGCGCCAGAATCGCAGCCTGAACCGACAGTTGCTTTCGAAGCCGAGCCTCAAGTCGCCGAGGAGCCTGAAGCTGCGCCCGAGCCAGCGCCACCCCTCACCCTGGCGGAGGCTAACGCGCTGCTCGCGAATAACGTCGAAGCCATGAGTCCTAGCCCGCTGGCTGTCACCTTTGCCGCTGCGCCCAATCTGATCGAGCGTGTTGTGGCTATTATAGATAATCTGCGGCAGGGATTCGTGCCCTACAAGTTATTGCCCATTGGAAGGCCACAAGCGCCATTCGCTTTTCGGGATGACGGCTTGGCCGTGACGATGGACCCCGCGGGTTTTTCTCGGTACGACGGCCTGTCTCGCCACATCAGTGAACTCAACACCGAGAGCATCGTGTCGGCTTTCACCAACTTTGAGTCGGCAGTAACTGGGGCGTGGAATGCGTTCGGTTATGAGGACTCCAATCTCGAGGGGGCACTTCTCACTGCACTCGAAGCCATCATGCTTGCACCGGAGAGCCCGACGGAAGCAAGGCTTTACAAGGTGGAAGCCAATTGGGTCTATGAAGATCCCTCACTGGAAACCCTGTCTCCCCTGCAGAAGCAGTTGATGCGTATGGGCCCTGATAACGCTGAACGCGTGAAAGAAAAAGCGAGGGAACTTCGAGGCGCACTGTTAGACCGCTGAGATAAGGTGGCACAACAAGGCCGGGGGGGATCAAAAACACGAGTCCGGCAGGCCGGGCGCCGCTTTTACCCTAGGCCTCGGCCGGCGAGAAGCGGCATGAAATGAGCGGGCTCAAAGCCTCGGTACTGCATGAATCGAGCCCGTCGTGCCCACTCTTTTCTCGCCGATTCGTGATCCTCAGGCATCGCCCTATCACCAAATTTTTTGTCATATACATGGCGGGCTTGATCATACCAATCAATGGCGAGCTCACTGCTGTCGGCACAGTCACGCCACGACCCACGAACCCCCTTGACGCGCAGCTCCTCGTCGAGCCGTCTCGGCCCCAAACCCTTGGCGATGAGCTGCCGAACCATGGCAGCGGCGAAACGCTCCTCGCTGAGAAGGCCCTCATCAACAAGCTTATCGACTTCAACCTCGATAAGCTCTATAAGCGCCTCCCCGCCACCAAAGCGAACCGCTAATTTACGTTTGAGCTCATCGACACCGTGCTCCCGGCGCGCGAGGAGATCCATTCCCTTGCGCCGGATATCAACAGGTTTCACATCGGTGGAACAAGCCATCACTCGGCGGCGGCAGCTCCAGCGGGATCGCCAGCGCTTCCCTCTTCGGCGGCTTTATCCTCTGTCGCCTTGCCCCCCTCAATCGCGGTTAGGGGGAACCCCATAGTCTGGTGGCGAATTTGATTTTCTATTTCCATGGCAATTGCCGGATTGTCCTCAAGAAACTTAGAGGCATTCGCCTTGCCCTGACCTATCTTGTCACCTTTGTAGGCGTACCAGGCTCCGCTTTTATCAACCAAGTTAAGCTTCACCCCCCAGTCAATGACCTCACCCATGTGGTAAATACCCGAGCCATACATGATCTGAAACTCAGCCTGCTTGAAGGGGGGTGATACTTTGTTTTTGACGACTTTTACCCGCGTCTCGTTACCCACCACCTCATCACCCTCTTTCACTGCGCCAATCCGTCTGATATCGAGGCGAACCGAAGAATAGAATTTGAGGGCGTTACCACCTGTCGTGGTCTCAGGGCTTCCAAACATGACACCGATCTTCATACGAATCTGGTTAATAAAGATAACCAGACACCCGGTTTGCTTGATCGCGCCGGTCAGCTTGCGCATAGCCTGACTCAACAACCGCGCCTGCAGGCCCACGTGGGAATCCCCCATGTCTCCCTCAATTTCCGCTTTTGGCGTCAATGCCGCCACTGAGTCCACCACCACCACATCAACGGCTCCAGATCGCACTAGCATTTCAGCAACTTCCAGCGCCTGCTCTCCGGTATCAGGCTGAGAGACGATTAAGTCGTCCACCTGCACACCGAGCTTCTCGGCGTACTGTGGATCCAGCGCGTGCTCGGCATCGATAAAAGCCGCCACCCCACCCTTCTTTTGAGCCTCTGAGATCACCTGCAAGGTCAGTGTGGTTTTGCCCGATGATTCAGGACCATAAATTTCGACAATGCGCCCTTTGGGTAAGCCTCCAATACCGAGGGCTATATCCAAGCCGAGGGAACCCGTGGAGATAGAGGGAAGGGCAACTCGCTCCTCATCTCCCATCCGCATAACGGTGCCTTTACCAAACTGCCGCTCAATTTGCGCCAGCGCTGCATCTAGGGCTTTCTGCTTGTTTGGGTCCATGATTGTGTCCTCGGCTCGTGAGTGAAAAGTACTGTATGAATAATCAGTGTTTTTTCTGGCAGATGCAAGCCAGTTTAGCCATCAAATTCGATAAAAACAGCGCCGGTCCTCGGCCTGTGTCGTAATTTGCTACATATCCATCCTATTTCTTCGTCGCCCCCGGCAACACGGACTTGACGTGACGCAGTATCATGCCCTCTGGCGGCACCGTAGGCCGAAAACACTCGAAAACCCCTGTAGTCGGATACCCATGGCGGATACTGAGCACCAGCAACACACCCCAATGATGCAGCAGTATTTCGCGATCAAGCGCGAACACCTAAGCGACCTGCTGTTTTACCGAATGGGTGACTTCTACGAGCTCTTTTATGAGGACGCCCGCACGGCAGCCGAGGTGCTCGACATCACCCTAACAGCGCGTGGAAAGTCAGGCGGGGAACCGATTCCCATGGCTGGGGTTCCCTATCACGCGGCGGAAAATTACCTCGCCCGTCTCGTCAAACAAGGGTTTTCAGTCGCGATTGCGGAGCAAATTGGTGACCCCGCGACCAGCAAAGGCCCGGTTGAGCGACAGGTTGTGCGTATCGTTACCCCGGGAACCCTGTCAGACGAATCACTCCTGGACGCGTCAAACGATGCCTTGCTGTTGGCGCTGTGCAGTCAGGAGTCTCACCACGGGTTAGCCTGGGTAGACGTTTCCAGCGGGCGATTTCTGGTTACTGAAGTCATCGGCGAGGAGGCGCTGCAGGCCGAAATCGAGCGCCTATCCCCCGCCGAAGTCCTAATCGCCGAAGGCTCTCTCTACGCGGCGCTGTCCGGGCGTCGTGGGGTCAGATACCAACCGCCCTGGACCTTTGAAGAAGCCGCTGCCCGGCGGGCGCTCCATAGCCAATTTCAAACCCAAGATCTGAAGGGGTTTGGTTGCGACGGTCTAACGCTAGCGCTTTCGGCGGCGGGATGCCTGCTGGAATACCTCAAGGATACCCAGCGGGGTGACCTGCCTCACCTCCAGGGCATGCGGGAGGAAAAGCTTTCCGATTCTGTACTTCTCGATGCCGCCACACGGCGCAACCTAGAAATTGATTGCAATTTAAACGGTGGTGAGGAGCACACCCTTTTCGCCGTCATAGACAGTACCGTGACCGCCATGGGCACACGGCATCTCAGGAGATGGCTGCACCGGCCTATTAACAATGAGGCGGAGCTACAACGGCGGCACGATGCCGTCAGTGCGCTCATCCACAACTATCAGTTCGACAGCGTCCGCGCAGCCCTCAGACCAATTTGTGACATGGAGCGTATCCTCACCCGAGTGGCGCTCGGGTCTGCCCGGCCTCGCGACCTCACCCGTCTCGCCGACAGCCTCGCCGCCCTACCGGCGCTGCGATTGGCACTCCCCCAGGATGCTGAAAAATTAGCGGACTTACATACTGACCTGGGCGATTATCCCGACACGGTTGCCCTGCTTACGCGTGCCCTCGTGGAAAACCCACCCGTACTGATTCGAGACGGAGGCGTCATCGCCGACGGCTACGATAGCGAGCTTGATGAGCTGCGCAATATCTCAAAGAATGCCGGGGATTTTTTACTCGAGATAGAGCAGCGAGAGCGGGAGGCGACAGGGCTTAGCAGCCTGAAAGTTGGCTACAACCGCGTTCACGGCTACTACATCGAAATATCGAAAGCCCAGGCTGCCTCCGCGCCCGAAGCCTATGTGCGTCGCCAAACCCTCAAAAACGCCGAGCGCTTCATCACCCCTGAGCTCAAGACCTTCGAGGACAAAGCCCTGTCCAGTAAATCCCGGGCGCTGGCAAGAGAAAAGCATTTATATGACATGCTTGTAACGACCATAGGCGAGGATCTTGTGTCGCTGCAGGGGACCGCGGTGGCACTTTGCGATCTCGATGTCCTCGCCTCTTTCGCCGAGCGCGCCCAGGCATTGGATTTGGTTCGCCCCGAATTCACCGAGGAGCCCGTGCTCGATATCGATGCCGGTCGCCACCCCGTCGTAGAACAGGTCAGTGATACCCCCTTTATCGCCAATGGAACCCGGCTTGATCGGCATCGGCGGATGCTGCTCATCACCGGGCCCAACATGGGGGGCAAATCTACCTATATGCGGCAAAACGCGCTCATTGCACTGCTGGCCCACGTAGGCTCCTTTGTTCCCGCGGCACGAGCCAAACTGTCGACCCTAGACCGTATTTTTACGCGCATAGGTTCGTCGGATGATCTCGCCAGCGGACGCTCTACCTTCATGGTGGAAATGACAGAAACCGCCAATATCCTGCACAACGCCACGCCGAAAAGTTTGGTGCTGATGGACGAGGTAGGCCGTGGCACCAGCACGTTCGATGGTCTTAGTCTCGCTTGGGCCGCCGCGATCGCGCTCGCTACGCGGGTGCGGGCCTTTACGCTGTTCGCGACGCATTACTTTGAACTCACCGCTTTGCCCGAACAATTCGACACCATGGCCAACGTGCACCTTGATGCCACTGAACACGAAGATCACGTGATTTTTATGCACAACATTCAAGATGGCCCGGCCAACCGCAGCTTTGGCCTGCAAGTCGCCAAGTTAGCTGGGATCCCCACCGATGTGCTGGATCAAGCCAAGCAGAAGCTTGCCGAGCTCGAAGCGGGTCAAGCGAGCGCTCCGACGAGATCCGTGGCAAACACCGTCCCACCCGCGCAGAATGATCTGTTCAATCGTGCCGATACACACCCGGCACTAACTGCACTGAGCGATGCCAGCATCGATGATATGAGCCCCCGGGATGCGCTCGAGTTTCTTTACGACCTAAAGAACAAGTTGTAACTCGGGTCATTCAAATTAGCCGTGAACAAAGGTATCCTTGGTCATCACTCACTGGAGATTGCGCACCATGACATTTGTTGTTGGCGAAGACTGTATCAACTGCAAGCACACTGACTGTGTTGAAGTTTGTCCGGTAGACTGCTTCTACGAGGGCCCTAATTTCTTGGTGATACACCCCGATGAGTGTATCGACTGTGCACTGTGCGAGCCTGAGTGCCCCATTGATGCCATTTTCTCGGAGGATGAGCTCCCGGCTGATCAGGAACAGTTCCTCGCCCTCAACGCCGAGCTCGCCGATATTTGGCCAAACATCACCGAGAAGAAACCCGAGATGCCAGACGCTGAAGCCTGGTCGGGCAAACCGGACAAGTTGGCGCTATTGGAGCGATAATTCTCTCAACGACGAGGCAGTAATTTCACCGGATTAATCGGCTTTCCCTCGCGACGAATCTCAAAGTGCAGCTTGACGGTATCGGTGCCGCTGCTCCCCATCTGCGCGATGGGCTGGCCTGCACCCACCCAAGCACCTTCCTTGACCAGTGTGCTGTCGTTGTGTCCATAAGCACTGAGAAATTGCTCATTGTGTTTCACGATCAACAGCAATCCGTAGCCCTTAACTCCCGTTCCCGAATAAACGACCTCGCCCGCTGCGGTCGCCCGAATCAAGTCTCCTCGCGCACCGGCAATGTCCACGCCTTTGTGCAGGACATCTGAATAGCTGCGCGCGACGCGCCCCGCGCTGGGCCACTCCCATCTCGCCACTGGACCTAAAGTACCCTTGCTAACGGATTTCGCAGCGACTTGTTGCGCCTTTGATGGCCGATTGGCGGGTGTAGAGGGCTGCTTAACCGGTGTCTTTTTACGCGCTACGACCGGCGCTTCGGCTACCGCTGACACATTCTCAGCCGACTGCGGCGAGGCCGATTTCTTCTGGGGCTTGGTATTCGATGCCGGCTTAGCTGTTGCGGACGCTGAGGCTGAAAATCCCGACAGGTCGATCACAAGCAGCTGCCCGGGATAAATAGTAAACGGTTCATCAATCTGGTTTCTCGCCGCCAGCGCGTTGACATCTATACCGTAGCGAAACGCAATCGAGTAGAGAGTATCTCCAGGCTGTACCGCGTAGCGAGATCCCGCCGCCACTCCGGACTTCTCTCCCGTGGATTGCTCGGTGGCCGGACGAGTTGTACTTTTGGACGGGCTGACCAGAGTCCCGGATCGCGTCTCTACGGGCGCGGGCGGGTTATCGGCACAGGCTCCTAAACTAACGAGTACAACCGCCGTCGCGGCGCGTAACAACCCGGCAGCTTGGCTTGGTATCACCCCTAAACCCTAGCGCGCGCTAACGCGAGTCCAGCGACGACAACAATCCCAACCAAGGCACCAATCCCACAAAGCAGCAGCTGCGGGTCTCCCAACTCGGCAGCAAAGCGCGCGGGACTAATTGGCAGTGCGCCCACCGAACGCGCCTCACCGTGGCGATCGATGATCACGCTTTGCACAAGCTGCCACGGCCATAAAATCACCAGCGACCCCGCCAAAAATCCCGCAAGGGTTGCCATTAAAGGCTTGCGGAAAGATTGCATCAGCCAGTGCAGGACGCGGGAAAAAGCCAGGAGGCCTACCGCACAACCCCCCGCAAACATCGCCAAAAGCGCCAGATCGCGCTCGGTAACGGCACTGATCACCGGCGAGTACATACCGAGCAACAACAAAATGAAGCTGCCTGATATACCTGGCAATAGCATGGCGGTAATCGCCAGCATCCCCGCCAGGAAAAAAGCCCCCGGTAACGATGCTATCGAGCCCTGAGGCAGCAAACCGATCAGGGCTGCCGCCGAAGCCCCTAGAACAACGAGGAGGTAGCCAAAGCCTGTCGCCCGCGCTTAATTCTGTCACCAACAACATGACCGCTGAAGCGAGAACGAGACCGAAGAAGAAAGACCAAAGAACCAACGGATAATGCGCCAACAAAAACTGAATTCCCTCGGCAAAGACCACGATAGCTGTACCGATGCCCGCGGCCAACACCAAGAGAAAGCTGCCGTCGATACGCTCCCAGCACCGCCCGAAGTGACCTCGGGGCCAAAAGCATCACGGTCGCGCCATTTGCCTGCGACAAGGCTGTCAGCAAGCGCGCGTAGATACCGGTGATCAACGCTATTGTCCCACCCGACACCCCCGGCACGAGATCCGCCGTTCCCATGGGCGACGCCTCTCAGGTAGATGGCCCAACCAACCGTTCATTAGCGTTCCGTGCCCGCTAGCATGGGAACAAACTTAACCGGCTCAATCGATAGCACCTCGGGGCCCTCCGAGGAATGCGTTACCACGACCAGCTCTTGCTGACGGCCCCCTACGGGCATAATCAAGCGCCCATTCGGTGTCAGTTGCTGCATCAAAATATCAGGCACGTGTTCAGGCGCCGCGGCGCACAGGATGACATCAAACGGCCCTTTGTCTGCCCAGCCACCCAATCCATCAGCGTGCCTCAGCTGGACATTGCGCAATCGCAGATTGCGTACCCGCTGGCGCGAGCGATCGAACAGTCCTTTTATACGCTCGATCGCATAGATTTCTCCTACCAGCGGTGACAGCACCGCCGTTTGATAGCCCGAGCCGCTGCCAATCTCCAGCACCTTTTCGGGCTTACCCTCTGCAATCGCTAACTCGGTCATCCGCGCCACGATGTAGGGCTGGGAAATTGTCTGATTCCAGCCAATCGGCAGTGCCGTATCTTCATAAGCCCGATGGGCAAGTGCTTCATCGACGAACAAGTGTCTGGGGGTGGAACGAATTGTCTCGAGCACGCTGTAATCTGTGATGCCCTGTTCCATAAGGCGTTGAATCAATCGCTCTCGCGTGCGCTGGGAGGTCATCCCAATACCGTGCCGATCCATTGTTATGCCTCGGAAGTTGCTTCAACGAGAAGCGCTACCGCATGGCAGGCAATGCCCTCCTCGCGACCGACAAACCCAAGCCCTTCAGTGGTCGTCGCTTTAACGTTTACTGCGCGGTAATCAACATGCAGATCACTGGCGATATGCGCCCGCATCGCATCGATGTGTCCCGCGAGGCGAGGTGCCTGGGCTATCACGGTCAGATCGGTGTTAACCACGGCCCAACCATTACCGCGAAGTTTATCCACTACGGCGCGCAGCAAGTCGCGACTGTTACTGTTGCTGTAGGCCGGATCAGTATCTGGAAAGTGATGACCAATATCACCCAGTCCAGCAGCGCCCAGAAGCGCATCGCACAGCGCGTGCAACACAACATCTCCATCCGAGTGCGCCTTAAGCGCACGGTCGTGGGGTATCGCCTCGCCACCGAGCACCACACCGTTACCCTCGCAGAAAGCGTGCACATCGTAGCCGTGTCCAATTCGCATCATCGCTTGTCTTGCCTCATCCGTCTCAGGTGCGCTTTGACGAGCTCTAAGTCATCGGGGACCGTGACTTTGATGTTACTGGCGGGCCCTTCAATGATCTGAACAGGATGCCCTGCCGCTTCCACCGCACTCGCCTCATCTGTTACTCGCAAGCCCGCATTTCTCGCCTGATCAAACGCCGAGCACAGTATCCGGAGCCGAAACATCTGGGGGGTCTGCGCTCGCCAGATAGTCGATCGGTCAAGCGTCGACGCAACCATGCCATCGCCATCCACCTGCTTCAATGTGTCGGTACTAGGTTGTGCCAGCAATCCGCCCACAGCCGTGCTGGTAATGGTATCGATGAACGCCATCAACACCTCAAGCGGTAAGCAGGGGCGGGCCGCATCATGCACCAATACCCAGTCGTCTGGCTCAGCCATCGTTTCCAACAAGGCCAGTCCGGAACGGACTGACTCTGCGCGATTCGCTCCACCCAACGCCGTCATTACTCTGGGATCACTCAGCAAGGCGATACCATCAGCTCGCCTATCGCCTGGGTCAAGTGCCACAACCAAGCCACGCAGCTGCGCACAGTCAAGCAGCGCTCGCAGCGTGTGCTCCAGCAATGTCACACCCGCAATTTGAAGATACTGCTTGGGCACCTCTGCGGCCATGCGTCGACCCAATCCCGCCGCTGGCACGACCGCCCAGATACTGCTCATTCGGCGCCATCCGCTTCAGGCGAATCATCGGCAAATTGGTAATACACTTCGCCCTCGCGCACCAGCCCCAAATCTTCCCGAGCGCGCTGCTCAATCACCAGCTGTCCATTTTGTAGATCCCAGACTTGCCTCGCCAGCTCGTTATTGCGAGCACGCAAATCAGCATTGATCCCTTCTTCTGTGCGTATTTGTTCTTTCAAGCGGACCACCTCGGCAATGCCTCCCTCAGCCAGCCACAGCCTATACTGGAGAAACACTACCAGCAGGAGTAATGCCGCCAGCAGTCCCTTCACGGTCACGCCCGACAGAATTCAGCTCGACCGCGGTAGGGTGCTGTCAGGCCCAGCTCTGCCTCTATGCGCAGCAACCGGTTGTACTTCGCAACTCGATCAGAGCGACATAATGAGCCTGTTTTAATTTGCCCCGCGCCGGTACCGACGGCGAGATCCGCGATAGTTGCATCTTCGGTCTCGCCGGAGCGATGGGAAATGACCGCTGTATATCCTGCTGCTCGGGCCATCTGAATGGCCTCAAGCGTCTCTGAAAGCGAACCTATCTGGTTAAACTTGATGAGGATCGAGTTAGCGATCCCCTCATCAATGCCTCGCTTTAGAATTTCAGTGTTGGTGACGAATAAATCATCGCCCACCAGCTGAATGCGATCGCCTAATTTTTGAGTTAGCACTGCCCAGCCTGCCCAATCCGACTCATCAAGGCCATCTTCGATTGAAATTATAGGGTGGTTATCGCAAAGATCCGCCAGGTAATCAGCAAACTCACTGGCGTTGAATTGGCGACTCTCACCCTTCAAATCGTAAACGCCATCAGCGAAGAACTCCGACGCGGCACAATCGAGGGCCAGCGTCACATCCTCGCCCAATCTAAAGCCCGCACTGCCAACTGCCTCGGCTATAATATCGAGCGCTGCAGCATTCGAAGGCAGATTTGGCGCGAAGCCCCCTTCGTCACCCACCGCCGTGGCCAATCCTCTTTGACTGAGCGCTTTCTTTAGGCTGTGAAAGATTTCAGCACCTGTTCGCAGCGCCTCAGCAAAGTTGGGTGACGACAGGGGTTGGATCATGAACTCCTGGATGTCCACGTTGTTGTCGGCATGTTCACCCCCATTCAAAATATTCATCATGGGCACGGGCATGGTGAGCTGGGTATTACCCGCCAAGTTTGCGATGTGTTGATAAAGTGGCAGACCCGCTGACTGCGCCGCCGCTTTCGCGGTGGCCAACGAGACCGCTAGAATTGCGTTGGCACCAAACTCGGCTTTATTCGCCGTGCCATCGGCCTCAATCATGCGGGCATCCACCCCCGCCTGATCCAGGGCATCGTGTCCGATGAGCAACTCACGAATAGAACCATTGGCATGGCCAACTGCCTTCAATACCCCCTTGCCGAGGTATCGATTCAGGTCTCCGTCTCGAAGTTCTAGCGCTTCTCGACTTCCCGTGCTCGCTCCCGAAGGCGCATAGGCGCTACCCACGGCATTATCGGCGAGGGTAACCTCAGCCATGACGGTGGGATTTCCACGGGAATCAAGCACCTCAAAGGCGCGCACATCGACTATTTCAGACACCTACTATCTCCATCGATCGGCTAGGGTATAACGAGATTTGGCTGCTCTTTGACCAGCATATCGAGCGCCTTTACCTGGGCCAAAAAAGGCTCCAGCAAATCAAGCGGAAGCGCACTGGGGCCGTCACAAAGCGCTTGATCAGGATGGGGATGTGACTCAAGAAAAAGGGCCGCGACTCCCACCGCCACGCCAGCCCGGGCGAGTTCGAGCACCTGATGACGGCGCCCTCCTGAGGCCGCGTCGCCGGGATTGCGCCGCTGGAGCGCGTGGGTAACATCAAACACCATCGGCAAACCTTGAGTGACTCGCTTCATAACGCCAAAGCCCAGCATGTCGACAACCAAATTGTCATAACCGAAGTTACTACCCCGCTCGCAAACCAACAGCTGGTCGTTGCCGCACTCACGAAATTTCTCAACCACATTGGCCATTTGCTCGGGGCTCAAAAACTGCGGCTTCTTGATATTGACGGGTTTCCCAGTGGCTGCCATAGCCGCCACGAGGTCCGTTTGCCTCGCCAGAAAAGCCGGCAGCTGAATCATGTCGCAAACGGCAGCTGCGGGTGCCGCCTCCTCGGGAGCGTGCACGTCCGTCACCACCGGCACCTGATGGGTCGACTTGACCGCGGCGAGATGCTGCAAGCCCACGTTGAGCCCGGGGCCGCGATAGGAATGTATCGACGAGCGGTTTGCCTTGTCGTAAGACGCTTTGAAAATCAAGGGTATCTCCAGACGTCGGCAGACCTCGAGGTACTTGCCGGCAACATCAACAGCAAATTGCTCGCTCTCGAGTACATTGATCCCGCCAATCAACACCAACGGAAGATCGTTTCCGAGGGTAAGATTACCGACGCTGACATGCTGTGACGGCGCCATGCTTATCGACTCTGTTCATCGGCGTGCTGGAGTGCCGCCTCAATGTAGCTGGTAAACAACGGATGTCCGCCGCGGGGTCGGGAAGTGAACTCGGGATGAAATTGACAGGCGAGAAACCAGGGGTGATCGGGTAACTCGATGATTTCCACAAGCTCTTTGTCCTGAGACCAACCGCAGATCTTTAAACCCGCCGATTCGATTTGCTCAAGGTAATTGTTATTGACCTCGTAACGATGGCGGTGGCGCTCTCTGATTTCGTCGCTAGCGTACACACGATGGGCCAAGGTGCCTTCCACTAGATGACAGGTTTGCGCCCCTAGGCGCATGGTACCGCCGAGATCGGAATTCTCATCGCGAACCTCCCGCTCACCCTCGGCGGTCTGCCATTCGGTGATAAGGGCCACAATCGGGTGAGGTGTATCGCGCTCCATCTCGGTCGAGTGAGCCCCCTTGAGGTCGCAGACATTGCGCGCAAATTCAATCATCGCCATATGCATGCCGAGACAAATACCCAGGAACGGTACGCCATTTTCCCGGGCGTAACGCACAGCGGCGATCTTGCCGTCGACGCCCCGGTCGCCAAATCCACCGGGAACCAGAATGGCATCCAAATGCTCGAGCAGGACCGTTCCCTTGGTCTCTATCTCCTCGGCGTCAATATATTCGATAGTGACTTTGGCGAGGGTCTGGAGCCCTGCATGCCCCAACGCCTCATTAAGTGACTTATAGGCGTCGGCGAGGTCGATATATTTACCCACCATACCCACTTTTACTTCCCCGCGGCGCTCGCTGAATTCACGTTCGACAACTTCATCCCACTCAGAAAAATCGGGCTCGGGGCAGGACAAGCCAAAACGCTCCAGAATATAGTCATCGAGACCATTTGCACTCAAATTGCGCGGGATCTTGTAAATGGAATCTGAGTCGAGCAGCGGGATTACCGCGCGCATTTCGACATTAGTGAACAACGAAATCTTGCGCCTAGCGTTGTCGTCGACCTCTACCGAGCAGCGGGTCAGAAGCACCTCCGGTTGGAGACCAATCGACCTCAACTCCTTCACCGAATGCTGGGTGGGCTTGGTCTTGGTCTCTCCCGCGGTGGGGATATAGGGGACTAGGGTCAAATGCATCAACAGCGCATGCGCAGATCCCAACTCCAATTTGAGCTGTCGCACTGCCTCAAGGAAAGGCTGACTTTCGATATCACCGACGGTACCGCCGACCTCAACAACCGCCACATCAACACCGTCTGCACCCAATTTGACGCGGCGAATAATTTCGTCGGTGACGTGGGGAATCACCTGAACGGTGCCCCCGAGATAATCCCCCCGGCGCTCTTTGCGCAATACCGCGTCATACACCCGACCGCTGGTAAAGTTGTTGCGCTTAGTCATGGTAGTGCGCGTGAAACGCTCATAATGACCGAGATCAAGATCGGTCTCCGCGCCATCGTCAGTGACGAACACTTCCCCATGCTGAAAAGGACTCATGGTACCGGGATCGACGTTGATATAGGGGTCGAGTTTGAGCAGGGTTACTTTGAGGCCACGGGCCTCCAGAATGGCCGCGAGGGACGCTGCTGCAATCCCTTTGCCCAAGGATGAAACCACTCCACCTGTAACGAAGACGTAACGCGTCATGCCGACCACCAATCTAGGGGTTGCCCCCGAAGGGGAAATCGACGGTGAAGCGGCTTGATTAAGGCCCTCTCCACTCGCACTCAGATGGGATATCAGTCTAACAGTAAGGTGCGCGCCACTCAATTCACTCGGCGCAATTTGGCGGCTGCCAGTAGGGAGTGACCCCCTCGCCCGAGGTTGCTAAATAGGGGGCTGCACCCGTGAAGAACCCCAGCAGTGGGGCCCAGACAGGTTCCCCGGCGTGCTCAAGGATAGGTAAGCGATCGCGCCACCAGGGGGGAACACCGCGCTCTTGGCAAAGCTGACCAAAGTCCTTGGTTACCCCGTTGACGGAAGTAACCCGCTCCCCAGGCCGCCTAAACCGGAGCGTCGCGGCGAGCCCGGGCTTGAGACCCTCACCCGCTTGCGCCAGCCAATTCAGCGATCCCCATCGGCCCGCCAGCGAGTCACCGGTTGTCAACACCTCCGGGAGTGCGGGCACCGGTTGGTCAAGCGCTGAAAGATAGAGCTGGGCGCGCCAGCAAACAATCTCGCCTTCGTCGAGGGACAGCCGAGGCTGAGCCCCCTCTTTCGCCTCAAGGCACTGACGCGCAAATTCCTGCAGCCGGCGGTAACCCGGTGACAGAACGCCCCCAAGGTTTAGCCATCGGTGAATACGCGTCGCCAACGCGCCAACAGATTCGGAGGATGGTAGCGACAGCACGGATTCACCGAAGTGGCTTTGCGCCACGTCCAGTGCCGGTAGGCCCTCCAACATATCGCGCTGCAAACGGGTAAAGCGGGTAATGCTGTCACGATAGGCCGGCCATCGGCCGGCAACGACGGGCAATAGTGATGAGCGCAACATACCTCGGTCATAGGCGGGATCAAGATTGCTGGGATCATCCACAAACTGGAGACCTTGCGCACCGACCCAATCGGTCAATGTCGATCTCGATACCTCAATTAGAGGACGATGGAGCGTCCCCTGACCCAGCCGCCTGACCGTCGGCATGCCCACGATGCCGCGCGGGCCTGTCCCGCGAAACAAACGCTGAAGCACAGTCTCCACCTGATCATCGGCGTGATGCGCCAGTAGCAGGCAATCGCCAGCAGCCAACTCAGCCTCAAACACCCCATAGCGGCCCAATCTGGCAGCACCCTCCAGACCTTGCCCCGAGGCGTCGGTCACTGTGATGCTAAAAACCTTGAGCGGTACGCCTTTTTCCGCGCAGAGCCGCGCACAGAATTCTCGCCACCGCGAGGCATCGGTCTGCAAGTTGTGGTCGATATGAACGGCGCGAAGCCTCGGCCCTGGGTGCTGCGCCAGCCAACGCTGGGCCATGTCTAAAAGCGCAACGCTGTCCCGCCCGCCACTCAGGCCGATTACCCAATCACCCGTCCTGGGAACAGCATCGAACCCCTTGAGGACATCGGTTGGCAGACTGATTGCGGACAGGATCAGTTACCGTAGGACATGAGTCGCCGGTATCGCTCCTCCAGCATTACCTCGGTATCCTGGCTCGACAGACGTGCCACCTGGGTGACCAAATGCTCGCGAATGCGCTGTGCCATTGCCTCAGGATCGCGGTGGGCGCCTCCCAGCGGTTCCTCGATAGTGGCATCGACAATCCCAAGCTCTTCGAGGGTGGATGACGTGACGCCCATTGCTGCCGCCGCGTCGGGTGCAAACTCGCTGCTCTTCCAGATAATATTGGCGCAGCCCTCGGGAGAGATCACAAAATAGGTGGAGTACTGCAGCATCGCGAGATGATCGCCCACGCCAATGCCCAGCGCCCCGCCCGAGGAGCCCTCGCCGATCACAACACAGACGATCGGGGTGCGTAAGCGTGACATGACGGCCAGATTCTGCGCGATCGCCTCTGAGATGCCACGCTCCTCAGAATCTATACCGGGATAGGCTCCGGGGGTGTCGATGAGAGTGATCACCGGCATGCGATAACGTTCGGCCAGCTCCATTAAGCGCAAGGCTTTGCGATATCCCTCGGGTTTAGGCATCCCAAAGTTGCGCAGCACTTTGTCTTTGACCGAGCGACCCTTTTCCTGTCCGATGACCATGACTGGCTGTCCCTCGAGGCGCGCGATACCGCCGACGATGGCTTTATCGTCACCAAAGTGCCGATCGCCGTGCAGTTCATCAAATTCGGTAAAGATCTCGCCGATGTAATCCAGGCTGTAGGGACGCAAAGGATGGCGCGCGACGCGCACGATGTCCCAGGGGCTCAGGTCAGCATAGATTTTGGCAGTGAGCGCTTTATTTTTGTCCCGCAACCGGGAGACTTCCTCAGCTAGGTTGAGGTCATCGCTACCACCGACGTTGCTGAGCTCTTCAATCTTCTCCTCGAGTTCCGCAATCGGTTGTTCGAAGTCGAGATAGTTTGGGTTCATGCCTTGGTCTCAAATCAGTTACGGGCGCGGGGGCTGAGTGTACAAGGCCCGGGAGAATGCCGCCATTCGCGTAGGCGTGACCGGCGGAGTCAGGTATTCTTGCCCAATGCAATCAGTGCCTGCCCTACTCAATACGGAAGAAAAGCCGCTTCGTCTCATTTTGGCGCCCATGGAGGGTGTGATGGACGGCATTATGCGGGATATCCTGACCTCAATCGGCGGTTTCGATCGTTGCGTTACCGAGTTTGTGCGTATTTCACAAACCGTGCTGCCTCCCCGGGTTTTCTATCGACTCTGTCCGGAGCTCAAGCAGGACGGACGAACCGCTGCGGGGGTACCGGTGTTTGTTCAGCTTCTAGGCAGCGACCCGCATCTTATGGCCGAGAATGCCCGCGTAGCAGTCAACCTCGGTGCACCGGGGATCGACCTCAACTTTGGCTGCCCCGCCAAGACTGTCAACAAGTCACAGGGGGGCGCTGTGCTACTTAAAACGCCGGATCATATCGAAAGGATTTGTGCCGCTGTCAGACACGCGGTGCCCGAAGCCATCCCGGTTACCGCCAAAATACGACTCGGCTTTGATACCGACGATCATTTCGAGGATATCGCTGAGTCGGCAATCCGTGGCGGCGTCGACGAGCTAACCGTCCACGCGCGGACGCGACGGCAGGGATATCGACCCCCTGCGCACTGGCACCGACTGGCCGAACTCAATCAGCACAGCCCTATTCCCATCAACGCCAATGGTGAGCTCTGGACAACCACCGACGTGGCCACCTGTGGGCGAGTGAGCGGCTGCCATCGATTCATGCTCGCGCGTGGTGCACTGTGCCGGCCCGATCTGGCCCTTTCTGTGCGCGCTGCCATCCAAGGAGCGCCGCAGCCAAGCACGAGCTGGGATGATATTCGCGCCTTACTCATCAGCTACCTCGAGCGCAATGCGTCCACCTATGACCCGCGCTATGCCTGCAACCCCACCAAACAGTGGCTGGTCTATTTACAATACTATTATCCGCAGGCTGGCGCGTTGTTCGCACGGGTAAAGCGACTCAATCAGTTCGATCAGATGCTAACAGCCTTAAAAGCGCCGGCTGTTACTGAGCCAGCTGAGCTGGTCGACGCCGCTTGATACTCCAGAGCCATGCCAACCTAACAATTATTAGGCCCTAGAAAAGAGAACCCCGCGCCATGACCACGACTCTCACCCAAGATAGACATCCAGACTTTATGGGCCATCCACCCGGCCTCTTTATCTGTTTTGGTACCGAACTTTGGGAGCGATTTTCATTCTACGGCATGAAATATTTACTGCTGCTCTATCTCACCAAATACCACCTGTTCAGTGATGAAGCCGGCCTCGGTGTCCTCGGCAGCTATGCCGCACTGGTCTACGCGATGCCGGTGTTGGGTGGACTGATTGCAGATCGCTATTTGGGGATGCGCCGCGCCGTTATTTTTGGCGGGCTGTTGCTGGTAGCGGGCCATCTGGGCATGGCGTTTGAAGGCGAGCAAGCGCGGGAGACCTCGGCAGGTATTGTGCGCGATGACGGCGCCCTGCAAATTTTTTATCTCTCTCTGGCGCTCATTGTGATGGGGGTCGGATTCCTAAAACCAAACATTTCGACCGTGGTCGGCAAGCTGTACGCCGACGATGATCCGAGGCGCGACTCCGGTTTCACCATTTTTTACATGGGCATCAATATTGGCGCGTTTACCGCTACCTTGCTGTGCGGGTGGTTGGGTGAGGTCTATGGGTGGTCCTACGGATTCGGGGCTGCAGGCATCGGCATGTTATTTGGTTTGGCTCTGTTCCTGTGGGGCAAGCGCTTTCTCGAAGGCCACGGCGAGGCGCCCTCGGAGGACGTGCTCGCGAAAAAAGTGGGGCCTATCAAACTCGAAACCGCGCTCTACCTTGCCGGCATTGCCGGTGTCGGTGTGGTTTGGCAACTGATTCAAATCACCGCCGTGGTTGGCACCGTGCTCAACATCGTTGCGCTGCTAACTCTGGTCGGCTTGCTGTGGTACATCTTTATTCGCTGCAACTCGATCGAGCGTGATCGTATGCTTGTGCTGGTGGTTCTCATCCTTTCAACGGTTGTTTTCTGGGCGCTGTTCGAGCAAGCAGCCGGCTCCATGACGCTGTTCGCTGATCGAGGGACGGATAAAACTCTGTTTGGGATCACCCTGACTGCATCCCAATTTGGTGCGGCCAACGCATTTTTTATCTTTACCCTCGCACCCCTGTTCGCGTGGCTCTGGACCAGTCTGGGTCGGCGCGGACTTGAGCCCAGCACACCGCTCAAGTTTGCCCTGGGTATTGCCCAAGCAGGACTCGGTTTTGGCGCTCTGGCCTACGGCGCCCAATTTCCCAACGAGCTCGGCGTGATCTCGGCCTGGTGGTTGGTGCTGGCCTACCTGCTGCACACGACGGGCGAGCTCTGCTTGAGCCCAGTGGGGTTATCGGCGGTCACCAAGCTATCGGTGCCCGGGGTCGTCGGCGTCATGATGGGGGCATGGTTTCTTGCTTCCGCGTATTCGTCATACGTTGCTGCAGAGCTCGCGACGCTTGCCACCTCTCCGACGACAGGTGGCGTCGATGCGGAAATAGCGGGCTCGTTGGGAGGTTATACTGAACTCTTTGGTCAGCTGCTGTGGACGGGCTTAATCGCCGGCGCACTGCTGATCCTGATCACGCCATGGCTAAAGCGACTCATGCACGGGGTCAGGTGATTGACCGCTCGCCAGTACCTTTGCCTTCTGTCGGGTGAGCCACTGTTTGACGTCAAATCCGATCATATACAGCGCAGGTACCATCAGCAGGCTGACAAACAGTGCAAACAGCACACCAAAGGACAGCGACAACACAGCGGGCTTTAGGAATTCCGCGGTGGTGGACCGCTCCGCCATAATCGGAATCAAACCGACAAATGTCGTGATCGTTGTCAGCAGTATTGGACGGAATCGGTTAACAGCTGCATCCATAACCGCTTCATGGGAGGCCAAGCCGTCTCGTTCTCGTCGACGGATGTAGTCGACCAATACCAAGTTGTCGTTGACTACGACCCCGGCGGCAGCACCAATGCCAAAATATGAAAACAGGGCTAATGGCATATCAAAAATCAGGTGGCCAAAAACAGCCCCCATGAACCCGTAAGGGATCGCCGTCATGATCAGCAATGGCAGTGAATAGGATTTGAACGCCACCGCGATCAGCGCATAGATAACAAAGAGCGCCACGGTGTAGAGCGCACCGATCTCGCTGAAAAATTGGGCCTCGGCTTCCTGTGTCCCCCCTTTGAGCACCTTGAGTCCGGGGTGCTCATCTAGCAGTGTAGGAATAAAAGTCTCGTTGACCGACCGGGAAATTTCACCCATGGCATCGCGCTCAACGTTCGCAACAACCCGAACCACACGCTCACCATTACGCCGATTGATTCGCTGCACGCCCTCACCAAAACTGACGTCGACCACAGATTGAAGAGGGATGCTCCTGCCGTCAGGCATGCGCACCATAAAATCATCCAATGAAGAGAGCTGCTCCCGGGAGCTTCGCGGATAACGCACCATCACGCGAACATCGCCAAACTCTCTCGGTAGTCGCTGGACCTCCTCGCCATAGTAGGCCTGACGCACTTGGCGTGAGACTTCACCTAGGGTAAGCCCCAGCTTTTCAGCACCGGGTTTTAACGAGAACCTAAGCTCCCCCTGCTCGCCCTGCTGGTCATCGCGGATATAAAACGTCGACTCATAACCCCTAAGATGGAGTTGTAAATCCTCACTGGCCTTGCCGAGCGCTTCAAAATCATTGTGCTGGAGCAAAAAAGTGATAGTCGGATCACCCTCGTTAAGGGTGTAGTTCACTTTGATTTCGTCAGCATCGGGGACCTCCCCGACAAGCTCGCGTAGACGATCGGCAGCGGCCCGCGCACTCAGATCCCTGACTTCAGGGGGTGCCAGGCGGACAATGGCAATGACGCTGTCTCGCCGGGCCCGCGTGTACCAGCCCTCAATCAATTTTCCCGTACCCTCGCCGCTGCTGGCAGCACTCGACTCAACCTCTTCCATTAGCAATTTTTCAGCCTGCTGCAGCTGGTCCAACACCTGCAACGCGCGGTCATAAGGCGTGCCCGCTGGGAGTTTGACATCAATGTAGATTTGCTCATTCTCCACCTGAGGCATCCAAAAGAACTTTACCCAGCCGGTAGCAAATAACGTCACCGACAGCATGAAGCCCACGATGAAAACCATGGCGGTGGTGTAGCGACGCGCCACACACCGTCGGAGAAATGGCTGATACACGTTTTTCGCAAAATCGAGAATGCCGTGGGAGAAATTACGCTGCCAAAGCGCGATACCACGCAAATTTTTACGCGGCGCTAAATGTCGCAGATGCGTGGGCAAAATCAGGAACGCCTCGATCAGCGACATCACTAGGGCGAGGGTAATCACGATCGACAGTTGACGGGTAATCTGGGCCTCTGTGCCGGAGACAAAAAGCCACGGTGCGAAGGCGACAATCGTTGTCAGCACAGCAAAAATTACTGGCCGAGCCACACTCATGGTGCCCTCAACGGCCGCCGCTTCCCCCGACAATCCCTCGTTGTGGGAATAGTGATGGATGCTCTCTCCGACAACGATCGCGTCGTCGACCACGATGCCCAAAACCAGCAAAAATGCAAACGTCGATATCACGTTCAAAGAAACATCGTTGGCGGGAAGAAACGCAAACGCCCCAATAAAGGAAACGCCAATACCGGCTGTCACCCACAGTGCCACCCGGGGACGAGTCGTCAGTACCAACACCAAAAAGACCAACAGCAAGCCCAGTATCGAAGATTCCGCGATCAAGTCCATGCGGGAGGTATAGATGTCCGCGGAATCAAACCACATCATCAGCTCAACCCCATCGGGAAGTTGAGCCTGAGTTTTCTCGATCCATCGCGCGGCTGATTCACTCGACTTTACAATCTGCATATCATCGGTGGTTTGAACCTGAAGCAACACCGCTGGTTTACCATTCAGGGTCGCCAGAATTTCGTTTTCCTCAAAGCCATCTGAAACACGACCGACGTCTCCCACCCGGATTCGCCCACCGTCTTGGGTCTGGCGCACGACGATGGATTCGAAATCAATTTGATCCTCTGCCAAATTGAGCACGCGAAGTTGAATATCACCCGTTGGCGTTTTGACCTGACCCGATGACATGTTGATCGAATTAGCACGCACCGCCAGCGCCACCTCCTCGAAGGTAAGTCCATAGCGGCGCATGGCACTCTCTGAGAGTTCAATCGTGACCTCTTCCTGTCGCGCCCCAAAGACCTCAACCCGAGCAATATATGGCTGGGCCGCAAAATCCTGGCGCAGATCTTGTGCTAGCCGGGTTAGCGCACGCTCCCCGATGTCACCCGCCACAGCAACACGAAGCATTTCCTGACGCCATTCAAATCGCCTTACCCGCGGATTTTCAATATCCCGCGGCAGAGACGTGATCGAATCGACCGCATTTTTGATATCGTTGGTGAAGCTGTTCAAGTCGACATTGGCATAGGATTCGACCGTCACTGAGCCAAAGCCCTCCCGAGCCTCGGCAGTGACACGGTAGACATTGGGCACTGTTTCAAGCGAATCCTCAATGCGCTGAATGACCTGTTGTTCCAACTCCTGCGGCGACGCCCCCTGCCAAGCAACTTCCACCTGCACCAACGCCGGATTAACCGATGGAAACGCTTCTTTCTCGATATTTTTCAAGCCGAGCCAGCCGGAGATGATGATGCCGAGCATCAACAGATTCGCTGCTACTGGGTTTTTCACCCACCAAGCAATGAAGTTCCGCATAGCCTGGTCCCTCAGTTAGCCAGCGTGTCGCCGGCACCCACATCGGATGACAGCGTATCGATGGCTTCTAGGCGCATACCAGGAATGGGGTTTCGAATAGCCGAGACGATCACCGCCTCGTTGACCGCCACACCGGACTCGAGAATAGCCTCATTACCGCCGCGGTGAATCACATTGGCCTGTCTGATTTCAAGAAGCCCCTCCTCGTTGAGGATGAAGACCCTGTCACCGGCACGAAGTCCGGCCTCGGGGATGCTGATGACGTTTTCAACAATACGCCCCGCAATTTGGGCGTCGACAAACAGGCCGACTGCAAGAGGCATCGCTTGCATAGCGCCTTGCTCCGGGTAGGGATTCTCGACTTCAGCCGTGGCGTAGATCACGCGAGTGGTGGGATCAATCGACGCATCAAGCCGAGTCACTCTACCCGACCATCGGTAGTGCTCACCGGCGACTTGTGCGGACAGATCCACGGCGAGCCCTGCCGATGGCGCGGCGGAATAGCCGATAGGGACCCCCAATGCAGCCAGCTGGGTATCGGTCAGCGGTAGCCGAATTTCAACTCGGTCGGTGCCGAACGCTCTTGCAACGACCTTCCCAGGCGTGACGTATTGTCCCAAATCAACCGTGGTGGCTGACAGTCTGCCCCGAAAAGGAAGCCCTATCTTCGTCCGTGAAAGATTGGTTTTCGCCAGGGACAGAACGGCGTCGGCGGCTGCCAACGCGGCTTCGGCGCGAGCGACCTGTGGCTCCTTTAGCGCCAGTGGCGAGGGATTTTTAACCCCTTTGAGCTGCTGTCTTGCCACATCAGCATCGGCAAGAGCCGTTTCGAGATCGACGCTGGCGGCGGCGCGTCGTGCCTCTGCCTCGGTAAGCGCTGACAGATAGTCCGCGTCCTCAATCGACAGTAGAATTTCACCCGCCTCGAATCGACCGCCCTCAACAAATTCTTGAGATACGTCCGCTACTCGCCCAGCGACTTGCGCCACGACATCGGTCTGGATATTCGGCCTCACTTCACCGTAGGTATCAACGCGAAGCTGGGTGACCACGAGCGCGGCGGTGGCAATATGAACCCGCCCCGGCCGAGGCAGCTCTGAAGCGGCCTCTGGCTTTGGTTTCAGCGCGATCAGCACCGCCATGATCGCGATACCGACAGCCAATACCCCCAGCGGCAGACTCGCTCGCTTCAATCCCTGTAACATATCGACTCCCTGTCTCATTTCGCCATAGTCCGCTACTTCCTGCGACGGCTTCCTGCAACCGAATTGTTGCCGCCGAGCCCCACAGACGCAGCATCGGCATACATAAACCACTGATAAGTTTATCAGCTAACAGCGGAGGCATGACGCTGACGGGCCCTCTTTTGATGCAATTGACGAATATTTCCAGAAACTGGCGCCCTTTTGGGCAAAAAAAAAGCCCGCAGCGCGGGCTTTTCGCTGCGCTCTCGCTGGTCAGAAAGGCGCGTAGCTGAACTTTTGGCCTCCTAAGGTGGCTTCGTACATTAATCCACCCTTGGCTATCGTGAAGATAGCCATACCACGCTTGTACCCACCACTGGCTACATCTGCGTCATTCTTTCCCGCGGACACATTGGTTCCAGCACCCGTGCCCCCTGCCTCGGCTCCAGCCGCCGCGGTCAGCGCCACCGCCGTCGCTTGAGCGCCGAATTCAAAATTACCGCTAATGAACTCATCGAGAGCTCGCTTGTCTTCAAAGAGAATAAGCTGGCTATAGGCTTGCCCGCCAAGCTGAAAGCCGTAGGTGATCTGCGTCATCTTGGTTTCACCGATCGCCTTGCCCTTTTCATACACATGGCCCGAGCCATGTGCACCACCGATGCCAATGCCGCCTTTTCCAATAGTTGGAAACACCGCATAGCCATATGCATCCTCGAGCATCGCTCCCGCCCCGGCCTGTCGAAACGTTTTGATTGTGGCCGCATCTTTCTCCCGGACTGATTCATCCGCCGCCGATACCACCGCGGCAAACATAGTCACCGCAACTAACAACCCCAGCGGCGCTGCAACTGCTTTAAAAAAACCTGTCACTGCTTGTTTCATGGTTCCTACCCCTCTGATCTATAAATAAATCCAGCATTGATTGGTACCCGTAAAGATAACCATATAGCAGGGAGATATCGCAATGTTGGGCCGTACTCAAGAAACGACAATCAATACATCGCAGCAAACAGTATCATTCGCCCGCCCCATCAGCGCCGAAGCTCTCAAAGTCAGGGACGTCCTATTGGCGAGAGGTTTAGAAACGCCGTTGATCGAGAATGGCTTATCGCGTGAACAAAAGCTTCATGCCATTCGACAGGCATTTACTGACATCGCAGAGGCTTTGGGTCTCGATCTTACCGACGACAGCCTGCAGGACACGCCAAAGCGCATCGCAAAGATGTACGTGGATGAGATTTTTAGCGGTCTGGATTACGGTCACTTCCCAAAAATCTCCGTGATTGAAAACAAGATGCAGGTCGATGAAATGGTGCTGGTTGATCAAATTGATCTCACCTCCACCTGCGAGCATCACTTTGTGACGATCGACGGCACCGCGCGCGTTGCCTACCTGCCCGCAAAAAAAATTATTGGGCTCAGCAAAATCAACCGAATCGTCCGCTTTTTTGCCCAGCGCCCCCAAGTCCAAGAGCGGCTTACCCAACAGACCTTGGTCGCGCTACAAACGCTTCTAGAAACCGACGATGTGGCTGTATCGATCGACGCAACCCACTACTGCGTGAAAGCAAGAGGTGTCATGGATAGCAACAGCTCAACCCGCACAACGGCACTGGGCGGCGTATTCAAAAACGACCCGGCTGCGCGCACGGAGTTTTTGCGCTAGCCAACACCATTACCAAGGAATCGGCTCCCCCGCCCAATCGAGATAGCTCAGACGGCCGTCCGTCTCGATGGTGTCAAGGATCGTACTCAATTGATCGGCGACAAACTTGGGCGTGAACAATTTATCCGCGGGCACGCCGCGCTGAAAGGGTTTGGACAGCGGCGTGTCCGTGGTCCCAGGGTGAAACGCAATGAGTTTGAGGCTCCTGTTCACCCGGTGTAGTTCGATCGCGGCACACTGCAGCATCATATTGAGCGCACTCTTACTCGCGCGGTAACTGTACCAGCCGCCTAGGCGGTTATCGCCAATGCTCCCCACCCGCGCGGACAGCACCGCGACTCTGGGTCTACTGACATTTTTCAGCTGAGACTCAAAGGCCGCCAACGCAAGCATCGGCAGCACGGTGTTGATTTCCAACACCCGTGCCATGGCGGTACGGGACAGCTGACGCAGCGCACGCTCCGGGCGAAATCCGTCGCCCTGTAACACGCCGTTGGTAATAACAAGACGCGAGAGCTCTCCCGGCGCCGCAGCGATGCCAGCTGATATCTGGGCCAATGACTCGTCGCTGTAATCGCTTTGCCATCCCTGCCACGATGAATCGATTGAGGTGTCGCGTGACACCACGTGGACATCGTAATGTCCACTTTGCTGCCACTTATCGGCGAGCGCCACCCCAATGCCACCGGCACCGATAATAACGGCCTTCTGCGCCATCATTCGTCTGCTACCAGCCCACTACCGTGCCGTCTTTGCGCATTTCGGTGGCTCCGACGTAAACCCCGGTTTTTTCATCTCGCTGAATAGCCTGATAACCACCGAACATCACCCCAGTGGCGTTAACCTCGACGTTGTGACCCAGTTTTTGCAGTGCCTCAACGGTCGCCGTGGGGACACCAGGCTCAAGGTAAACCGTGCCGTAATGGTCAGGATCGCCCCCGTCAGGGCTGGCACCACCGTCGTGGAGAAAGCGTGCCGCATCGCCGGCTTCCTGCACGTTCATGTCAAAATCAACCATGTTGATCAGCACCTGCACGTGACCCTGAGGCTGCATACCGCCTCCCATGAGACCAAAGCTCATCCACGGCTTGCCCTCCCGCGTGGCGAAGGCTGGAATAATGGTGTGGAAAGGCCGCTTACCGGGCGCGTAGACATTCGGATGGTCGGGATTCAACGAAAACAGCTCCCCCCGGTCCTGCAGCATAAACCCTAAGCCTGTGGGTACCAGACCCGAACCCATACCCCGGTAATTCGATTGAATCAGCGAGACCATCATGCCATCTTTATCCGCCACCGTGAGGTAGGTGGTATCCCCCTCTCCCTCGAGCGGCGCTGCGAGCTCCGTTGGCGACAAGACCTGTTCGGGATTAATTCGCGCATACTGGACCGCTGCATATTCATCCGACAGCAGATAATCCAGCGGTATCTCGGCGAAGTCCGGGTCGGCAAAGGTTTGAGCCATCGCCTCAAAAGCCAGCCGCTTGGACTCGACCAAGAGATGGAAGAGCCCCACCGAGCCCCGTTCATAGTTTCGGACATCGGTCTGCTTCAAGATATTCAGCATCATCAGCGCTGCAAATCCCTGACCATTGGGGGGTAACTCCCACAGCGTCACCCCGTGGTACTCAACCCCACGTGGCTCGACCCACTCGCCCCGATGCGCCGCCAGATCTTTGGCACTCAGCGGGGCACCAATGGCCGAGAAGTACGCCGCTAACTCTTTACCTACCGTGCCCGCGTAAAAGCCGTCGCGTCCCTCCTCTGCCAGCACCGATAGGGTGTTGGCTAGATCGGGATTCCTGAACACATCCCCGGGTAAAGGCGCAGCACCGGCAGGAAAGTAGAGCGCCATGGCGTTGTCGAGCTCTTCAATCATCGGGGACCGTTGTTCAAAGCGGCTGAGATTGGCCGCGAATCCCGCGGCAATCACAGGCGTCATCGGGAAGCCTTGATCGGCATAGCGAATCGCCGGCGCCAACACCGACGCCATGGGCAGGGAGCCCCAGCGGTCATGCAGTGCAAACCAACCATCCACCGTGCCGGGCACCGTCACCGGCAGGGACCCATGCGAAGGGATGCCGGTATAGTCGGCGTCGAGTTTGCCCGCTCGCTTCATGGCGTCAATTCGCGCGAGCAAATCATCGAGGGTCTGATTCGAGGGGCTTCTGCCCGACCCGTTGTAACCGAATAACTGACCGGCCTTTGGATCCCAGACGATGGCGAACAAATCGCCGCCAATACCGTTGCCTGTGGGCTCCATCAGTCCGAGTGCGGCATTGGCTGCAATCGCCGCGTCGACGGCACTGCCACCTGCCTTGAGAACGTCGATCGCTATCTGGGAGGCAAGGGGGTGCGCCGTGGCGGCCATCCCATCGCGCGCATAGACCGGACTGCGAGACCAATCCTGCCCCACCGGTCGCGCCCCGGGGCCCAAAGTTTGGGCAAGTGCCTGACTGCCAACCATCATAAAACACACCCCCGCGACCAATTTTTGTAGCAACGAAACCATGAACAAACCCTCGCGCCACTGGCGCCATGCAAGTAAGTGGGTCACCCTAGCGCGAGTCAGAGGCCCGCGACAATCTCCCGGGACACAAACAAACCGAACACCCAAGTGACAGAGCGCTTATATATGATTGAGCATACCCCTTTACAGGTCGCCTTCATCGGTCTCGGCACCATGGGCTTTCCCATGGCCGGCCATTTGAGTGAACGGGGTCATCGGGTAGTCGTGTACAACCGAAATCCGGAAAAAGCTGTTGACTGGCGGAATCTGCACAATGGCGACGTCGCCGCTACCCCCGCAGAGGCCGCCGCCAACGCGGACATTGTGATGATGTGCGTTGGTAATGACAACGACGTCAAGGAAGTTGCTCTAGGACCCCAGGGTGCACTGCAAGGCATGAGCACCGACACCATTCTCATTGACCACACGACCACCTCGGAGAAAGTCGCCATTGAGCTTGCGGGCGCCTGCGCCGAAGGCGGCATTGCCTTCCTTGACGCGCCGGTATCGGGAGGTCAGGCGGGCGCCGAAAATGGTCAATTGACCATCATGGTCGGCGGCGAGGAGGACTCACTGCAACTCGCCATGCCGGCATTGAATTGCTATGCCAAGCGGGTTGAGCGAATCGGCTCTACTGGCAGCGGGCAGCTGGCAAAAATGATGAATCAAATTTGCATTGCCGGGGTTGTACAGGGCCTATCGGAGGCTTTGTATTTCGGCGAACAAGCGGGCCTCGATTGCGAAGCGGTAATACGCGCAATCTCCCAAGGCGCGGCGCAGAGTTGGCAGATGGAAAATCGCTACCAAACAATGCTGGCGGGGGATTTTAATTTTGGTTTTGCCGTGGACTGGATGCGCAAGGATCTGGGCATTACCTTAAGCGCGGCAGACGCGATTGACGTGTCTTTACCACTCACTACACTGGTGGACAGTTTTTACGGCGATGTCCAGGCGGTGGGCGGCGGCCGCTGGGATACCTCGAGCCTTATCGAGCGACTGCGACGACTCGATAAGCGTTGATCCCGGTGCAAGCCAAGCGCGGTTAACTGACACAAACTTCCAACCATTGAGAGCATTTGATGACTGATCAAAAAATCACCACCCATCATGGCGGCTGCCACTGCGGCGCAGTGACGTGGTCAATTGAAGCCCCGTCAGCCATTCACACCCACACCTGTAACTGCTCCATTTGTGACATCCAGCATTATCAACACCTCATTGTGCCCAAATCGCGCTTCACCTTACTGACCGGCGAGGAGGATTTGAGTCTTTACACCTATGGCTCTGGCTTGGCACAACACTACTTTTGCAAGCACTGCGGCGTGAAGTCTTTCTACGTGCCGCGATCTAACCCAGACGGCGTCAGCGTGCACGCCCGCTGCATTGATCCCGCGACTCTGAGTGCCATTGACGACGAGCCTTTTGATGGTCGGAACTGGGAAAAAAACGCCGCCTCCCTCGCCCATCTGTCCCGCGATGACTGACCTGTTTTTTTGGCGGTCAACTCCGCTTGCCGCCATGACCGACTCCCAGTGGGAGTCTCTCTGCGATGGCTGCGGCAAGTGCTGCCTTAATAAACTCGAAGACGAAGACACGGGTGATATTCACTACACGCGTGTTGCCTGTCAGCTCCTCGATCTCAAGACCTGTCGCTGCACCGATTACGCCAACCGGAAGACACGCGTTCCCGACTGCCTTGACCTTCGGGAACTCGCGGCTGACGACTTTAACTGGCTCCCAACAACCTGCGCCTATCGCCTGCTTACCGAGCAAAAAGACTTACCAGATTGGCACCACCTGAAAACCGGCAGGCCGGGTTTGGTACACAAAGCAAACTGTTCGGTCCGGGGTCGAGCCATCCACGAGAGCGCCATCGATCCCGATGAATTGGAGGAACACATCATTCAATGGGCGAACCCATGATTTCTGGTGTCACCACCTTGAAGCGCGCGCACACGTGATCTGCGGGCAAGATCTCGAGGTGTTAACGCAGGTGCTGTCCTGGTTACAGGATAGTGAAAACACCTGGCTATGCACCATTGTAGGCGCAACCGGCTCCTCTCCCCGACCCGTGGGATCCATGTTGGGGCTTACGCGCAGCCATCAGGTTGGATCCCTGTCTGGAGGCTGTGTTGAGGACGACCTGATCGACAAATTGCGCCGCGGTGAGCTGAACAAGACTACCCTCCAACGCCTACACTACGGCGTGTCAGCAGAGGAAAACGAACGTCTGGGATTGCCCTGCGGAGGGCATCTGGAGGTGTTGGTGGAAGCCTTGAGTCCGAAAAGCACGGGCTGGCTGGACGAGGCGGTTGACGCGCTGTCATCACGGAAATCCATCTTAAGACACCTGGATTTGCTATCCGCCGCATGTCGTATTTCCGCAGGTCGGCAAGCGCAGTCGGTGGCCATCGACGCGACCACGATGGTGCAGTCTCTCGGCCCGCAAATGCGTATGCTCCTCGTCGGTGCCGGTCAGCTGGCACAGGTCCTCAGCCAACTCGCCGTCGCCATGGACTTCGAGGTTATTGTCACCGACACCCGTCGCGAGGTTCTGGACCAATGGGCCGGACCGCCAGTTCCTCTCATCGAAGGATTGCCCGATGACGTTATTGCAACCCACATTACCGATGATCAGTCGCTAGTGATCACCCTGACCCACGATCCCCGGATTGACGACATGGCGCTGCTCGAAGCCCTGGACTCAAGGGCCTGGTACGTCGGGGCCCTCGGCTCGTTGCGCACCACATCGGCACGGCGCGAACGATTGAGCCAGCTCGGTCTGAAGACAGAACAGCTTGAGCGTCTGAGAGCGCCGGTAGGTCTCGATATTGGTAGCAAAACCCCGTGGGAAATTGCCGTCGCGATCATGGCCGAAATCACCCGAGAGCAAAAAGCCCGCAACAACGTGTTCACCGAGTAAACGATCGGACACAAACTGCCTATTCGTAGAGATAATCCTTCGACTTGTACTCATCATGACAGGCTTTGCAGGTACCGCCCGTCTGGCCAAGCTGTGCCGCAATCGCGCCGCGATCCCCAGATTGAGCAACTTCCGCCAACGCTGCCGCCTCTCGGCGGAAATTAGCGAGCTTCATTGAGAAGTCATCCATATCAAGCCAAATATCGGGCTTAGCGCGGGTTTTGCCCTGCTCCGAGCCCGGTGCAAAGCCGCGCTCCACCTGGAAGGTGGATACCGCAGCCAGATCGCTAGCCCAGCGTTGAAAGGTGGCGTCATCCCAATCAATCTTGCCTTTCACCATATCCGCCATAGGACCGAAGGTCATACCTACCAGCGCAAAATAAGATTGACGTAACGATTGAATTGGCTCACTGCGCTCAATGTGCGCCAGCGACGGCACTGCCAGCAGTGTCGCCAGTGCAGCTGCTGCCACTCGGGACTGAATTCTCATCTTAAACTCCTCAGTGTTTTTTTACCTAATGTCGACATTTACGAACCGCGGCGCGGCTCAGATGAAACGGATTACAGGTGCAGCATCCGCTGCGGTGAGAGACGGATTGGCCTGATCAGAGGGTACTGTTAAACGCACCGCCATCAAGTAACACGTTCTGACCAATCATAAACGCGGCATGCTGCGAGCACATGAAAGCGCATGTTGCACCAAATTCTGCCGCAGTGCCGTAACGCGCTGCAGGAATACCCGCCTGACGGCGTGCTCGAACTTGCTCTACAGATTCCTTTGTCATCGAGGCCTCAAAGCTATCGAGACCGATTGTTCGGTCAGTCGCATGAAGGCCCGGCAACAGATTGTTGATCGCAACACCCTGACTCGCGACATCTCTGGCGATTCCCGCGACAAATCCTGTCAGTGCTGCTCTCGCCGTATTGGACAAGCCCAACACGCCAATAGGTTGTTTTACCGATACGCTGGTGATGTTGACCACTCGGCCCCAGCCACGTTCACACATAGCCGGCACGGTTTCCTTCATAAAAGCAATGGCCGAATAGGCATTGGCCTCAAAGGCCGCTAGGAAATCATCGTGATGCCACTCCCGCCAATTGCCCGGCGGGGGGCCTCCAGCATTATTGACCAGGATGTCCAACCGTCCCGCCGCTAAGAGGATAGCTTGCCGCCCTGCATCCGTGGTCACATCAGCGGCAATCGCGGTCACCGGCACGCCATAAGTTGTCCGGATGTATTCGGCAGTGGCCTCAAGCGCCTCGCTCGAGCGGGCATTGAGGACAAGCTCCACCCCTGCCGCGGCCAGCGCCTCGGCGCAACCTCGCCCAAGCCCTTTGGAACCGGCGCACACCAGGGCTCTTTTTCCTGTGATACCTAAATCCATAGGGTCTCTCCAAACCTCACCCAACCATGAGAAAAACCGACTAGCAACTGCCGGATATTGCCCTCGTATAACTGAGCCACACCATAAAGGATCACGTACAATGGTCCAAGGACTGATTGAACCTAGCCGGTGCGTCATTGAAAACTGCATAACTACTGCGTATGACCCAAGCGCTGAGTTTACCCACCCATTAAGGAAGCGACCGCCGAGGTTGATACCGTGATTGCGTTTACATTGAATGGACAGCAAGTCGAATTTGCGGGGGATCCGGAGACACCCCTGTTGTGGGTGGTCAGGGACACCTTCAAGCTCAAGGGGTCCAAGTTTGGTTGCGGTGCCGGTCTGTGTGGGGCATGCACCATGCATCTCAACGGCAAGGCGATCAAAACCTGCGTATTGCCTGTCACTGTAGCAGCAGGCAAAACGGTGACAACAATCGAAGGGCTGGCAGGAGACCATGGCCTCCATCCGCTACAAACGGCCTGGATAACACACAACGTACCCCAGTGCGGCTACTGTCAAAGCGGCCAGATTATGGCGGCCGCGGCGCTGCTCGAAGAAACGCCGACTCCCTCCTCGGTCGACATCGACCGCGCACTATCAGGCAATATCTGCCGCTGCGGTTGCTACCCGCGTATCAAGGCGGCCGTTCTGGCGGCGAGCAACAGTGAAGCTGGCGCCGGGGACGATGAACCAGCCTTATTCTATGACGCGACTGGGCAAGGGGGGCAGGCATGACAACTCTCTCCCGACGGCGCTTTTTAAAAACCTCTGCGCAGGCCAGTGGCGGCCTGATCGTCGCCATTCATTTACCCGGGTGCGCTTTTGGCGGTGCGCTCCCTATCGACGTAGCCGATGACGGCTTCGTACCGAACGCATTTTTACAAATCACGCAACACAACGAGATCATTTTCTATTGCCCCAGCGATGAAATGGGTCAGGGCATACGTACCGGCTTGGCGACGGTGATTGGCGAAGAGTTGGACGTCCACCCAGCGTCGATGACGGTGGTGTCGGCAGGGTCCCACGAAGACTACAACAATCCCGAGTACGCCATGCAGCTCACCGGAGGCTCTAACGCTGTTCGCGCTTTTTATTTGCCGCTGCGCCAAATCGGTGCAGACACCCGCGCTCTGATTCTCCAAGCCGCGGCCCAAGACCTTGGCATACCGACCTCACAACTAACTACCCGCAATGCGACCGTTATCGCGGGAGATCGGCATTACCCCTACGGCGACTTCCTGGTGACCGCAAGCTCGCTCCCGCTCCCCGAGAATACGACGCTCAAAAACAGTCGCGACTTCCAGTTTATTGGACAAGAGATCACCCGGGTTGATGCCCGTGAAAAAGCGACCGGTGAAGCGATTTTTGGCATCGATATCGATGTGCCCGATCAGGTAGCCGCCGTCGTCGTGCGGCCCCCTGTCGCAGGGGCAACGGTGACATCTTTTGATCCCACCGCAGCACTGGCGTCGTCGGGTGTCCTGCAGGTTGTTGAAATTTCAAGCGGTATCGCCGTGGTGGCTGACAGCTACTGGCAGGCAAGCAGAGCCGCAAAACGGTTACAAGTCACCTGGAATAATCCAGCCCTTAGCACAGTATCCTCTGACTCCATGCGAGCCGACCTGACGGCGGCACTCTATGATGGTGATGACGCGGTAACAGACGACACCGGTGACATAGACAGTGCACTCACATCCGGGGCGCCTCCACCTCAGGTGATCATGCACAGTGCCGAGTACTTTGCGCCCTTGCTGGCGCATGCGCCAATGGAACCAGTAAATGCCACCTTACGGCTGCGTAACGGCGAGGCAGATCTGTGGACTGGCGTTCAAGCGATTGGTGCAGCGCAAGGATTGATTGAGCGCATCACCGGATATCCGCGAGAAAACATCCGGGTACACAATCAATATCTCGGTGGCGGCTTTGGTCGACGTGCATCGCTGGCGCATATCATTGAAGTCACGGAAATCGCGCTAGCGGTGAACAAACCCGTGCAGCTGGTTTGGTCTCGAGAGGACGACATTAGGCACGGCCTCTATCGCCCCGCATCCCTGATGCAACTAAGTGCAGCGGTCGATGATACCGGGCGCATCTCGGGGTGGCGCGCCAAGCGCGCTGGCGGCAACTTGACGCCGGACTACATGCGCAACTCTCTGCCCGCCCTAATGCCCAATTTGCCGGAATTTGTCCTCGACGGACTGACCGCAGCCACTGATTACTGGCTATCGCGCTGGAGCATCGACGGCTCGAGCGTCGAGGGCCTCCATGAAACCTACGATCTGCCCACTCGGCAAATCAGCCACGTGACGGTGGATCATGGATTGCCCCTTACCTTTTGGCGCTCTGTCGGCCACTCCTATACCGGTTTTGCCGTGGAGTCCATGATGGATGAACTCGCAGAGGCCGCCGATATAGACCCCGTCGTATTCCGCCTCAAACAGCTCGAGAGCAAACCCCGCATGTACGAGGTAGTCGCCAAGGCAGGCGAACTGCTGACTGCGATGTCCGTGCCCGAGGGCCACTTTCTCGGATTTGCCGCACACTCCTCCTTCGCTACCGACGTGGCGCAGATTGCCGAAGTGTCGGTCACTGACAACCTAATCAAAGTCCATCGCGTAACCTGTGTGGTGAACTGTGGCACTGCCGTCAATCCCGATATCATTCGCGCGCAGCTGGAAGGGTCGGTGATGTTCGCGCTGACCGCGACCCTGCATGGAAAAATTGACCTCGCGGAGGGGGCGATCGTGCAGAGCAACTTCCACGACTACCCGATTTTAAGAATGGATGAGGCACCTGACGTCGACGTGTTCATCATGCCCAGTGACGAAAAGCCAACGGGCATCGGCGAACCGGGGGTACCACCGCTGGCGCCGGCCGTAGCCAACGCAGTTTATCGCGCCTGCGGCCAACGGCTGAGAGAACTACCGCTACGGCTTGCCTAGGGCGTAACGATCGGAAACGTTGTATCGGGTGGATCCAGCAAGGCGAGTAGCGAGAGCATGTCTATCAGGCTACCCTCGAACTCAAGCGCCTCAGTGGTCAGCAACTCCCGGAAGGAAACCTGCTTGGTCAGGATAGCAATCAGCATGGGCCTCGTGATTCTCAGGGTCGCGTTAGCAGCTTCCCTAGGAGGCGACTCCCGATGGCGCATGACCCCGTTGTGCACAACCACCACAAAATGACGGTCTGTGTCGGTTAGCTGAATGTTGATGACTAGATCCTTACCACTTGCCGCCGGCCCATCAACGGTGGCCGCGATGAGTTCCAGAAACCGCTCGATGGGCGTCGCCGCCAACAGACCACGAACCAGCCCAGTAGGCAGAGGCTCCTCGGGCGCGCCATGACGCAGTTCGAGGGCACCGGTGAGATATTCGTCTCGCCAAGGCCCGGATTCCGCTTGATAGCCTAGTTGATCGTAGGTTTTAGCAAGCAGCGCCTTGGCCGATACATTCGCCGGGTCGGCGAAGACCGCGTGATTCAGCAGCTCTGCCGCCCACCGATAATCGCCGCTGTCGTACGCTGAGATCGCGAGCTGTTGCAGTGCTTGAGCCCCTCCCAACGCCTCCACATAGCGCGTTGCGCGGTCGGTGACCGGCAGTGGATCGAGAGAGGCCGGATTGCCGTCATACCAACCAAAGTAGAACTGGTAAACAGCTTTGGCGTTATGCTTTACCGTGCCGTAGTAATCGTGAATGTGCAGCGCCTGCTGTAACTCGTTAGGTAACTCAATTGCCTCGGCAATTTCAGTGGGCGTCAAACCCAGTCCAGCAAGCCGCAACGTCTGATCGTGAATGTATTTATAAATATCCCGCTGCTTTTCGAGAAAATCAGTGGCATTTTCTGCACCCCACACAGGCCAGTGATGGCTGTTAAAAATCACCTCAGTAGCGGAAAAATAATGCAGCGCGTCGTCGATAAAGCCGCTCCACTTCAACGCATCGCGTACCTTCGCACCACGTAGCGTATAGAGATTATGGAGATTGCGTGACACCAACTCGGCGCCACAAAAGGCCCGGCTTGCGGGCAGGTAAAAGGTGATTTCGGCCGGCGCTTCACTACCCGATACCGTTTGGAAAATAAAATCCACCCCGTCAATGCGATGGCGCTCCAAGGCGTCTCGAATAATTAACGAAGGAGCCGCGATCGCCACTTGACCGAAGGCCGGCTGTTTGCCCAGGCCCGACCCAACGTGCCCTCGAGCGCCACGTGCGAGACGGCGGCCATACATGTAATCGGCGCGGCGGGTCATAGTCTGCCCCACCAGCACCATTTCGCTGGTTGCTTCCGCCATAAACCCGAGCGGTGCTATTACCGTCACGTCCCCCGTGGCTACCGCCTCCGGGGTCACCACGCCAAACACCCCACCGAAGTGATCGACGTGGCTGTGGGTGAAGATAACCGTCGTGACGGGCCGACGGGGCAAGTGCTCATGAGCAAACGCAAGAGCCGCCGCGGCAGTCTCTTCGCTGGTTAGGGGGTCGACAACAATCCACCCCGTGTCACCGCTAATCAAGGTCATATTGGCCAGATCAAAACCACGGATCTGATAAATCCCGGGCACAACTTCGAACAGACCACGCCGATTGTTGAGCCCCGCTTGGCGCCACAAACTTGGATTAACCGACAGCGGTGCCGGCCCGTCGATAAAATCGTAGGCATTGGCATTCCAGACCGTGCCGCCATCCACTCGCGGAATCAACAGATCATCGGCGGCAGCAAGTAACCCGCGCTCAGCGTCGGCATCGTCTTCAGCGCCCATCTTGTCTAGAAATGCTTGGACTTGCGCGTGTCGCTCGGCGGTGTGGGCCGAGGGCGCCACATGCCCCATCGCGTCTGCGGAGTCCCCTCGCGGCAGTGACTCGTTGCCGGAATCGCAAGCCGCCAGCGACAGCAAGAACAAACCGCCAAACAATGACCCGGACAGTTTCATTAGATGGCTGACATCCCACCATCAACGGCAATTGCCTGCCCATTCATGAAGCTGTTTGCCGGTGACATCAGCATCAGCATCACAGTCACTATTTCCTGCGGATCGCCCATGCGTGCCATCGGCGAGTTTGCAGCCATACCCTTGATTCGCGCTGCAAAGTCCTCGTCCTGTGTGACCAAGGGGGTCGGTGAGAAATAGGGACAGATTGCATTGACCCGCACGCCGTGACGCGCAAATTCGCAAGCGGCGGTCTTCGTGAGGCCCACGACGCCATGCTTAGCAGCGGCATAGGGCCCAAGCAGTGGCGCACCGCCAATCCCCGCCATCGAGGAGACGTTCAGAATGACGCCGCCCTTGGGGTCCTGTGCCAGCATCTGCCGGATACCGTGTTTGATCCCAAAAAATACACCCTTAGTGTTAACGTTGTAATTGAGATCGAGTTCTTCCTCGGTCACCTCGGTCAGAAGCTTGGGGGGCGATCCTAACCCCGCGTTATTGACCAGAATGTCGAGCCTTCCATACTCGGCGTTGGCGGCGCCAATCATTCCCACCACGTCATCCTCGCGGGTGACGTCGCACACAAGAGCTTTGTGGACGTCTGACAAAGCACTTTCGACTTGTCTTAGAGCTTCCTCGTTGACATCACTCAACACCAGCTTGGCGCCAGACGCCGACAACGTCTCGGCCAGTAATTTACCGAAGCCGCTACCGGCACCGGTAATGGCAATCACTTGCCCCCCAAAATTATCCAGCTGCACCACGCAAAACCCCTCTCGCCGATATTTTTAATCGCTGACGCTGAACGCTATGACAGATGGTTACCGGCCTTTCCAGACCGGCGCACGCTTCTCTGCAAAGGCCGTCGCACCCTCTATCGCATCCTCGCTGGTAAATACCGGATTCAATATCTCCTGCTGCTTGCTAAACATCTCATCTGTTGACCAGTCCTGCGAATCACGGACCACGGCTTTACTTAGCTTGACAGCGAGCGGGCCGTTAGCAGCAATTTTTTCGGCAAGAGACTGAGCGGCACTCAATGCCGTTCCCGGCTCCACCACGCTATTTATAAAGCCCAGACTTAGGGCGCGATCCGCATCGAGAAAATCGCCGGTTAAGGCCAGCTCCATGGCCAGCCGATACGGGAGCTGCCGTGGAAAACGCATCAGGCCGCCCGCGGCGGCGGCTAATCCACGCTTCACCTCGGGAATGCCAAACCGGGCGTTATCTGCGGCGACGATCAGATCACACACCATAGCGAGCTCACACCCTCCTGCCAACGCATAGCCTTCAATGGCGGCAATCAGCGGCTTAGCCGGTGGGGCTTCGGTCAGCCCCCCGAAACCGCGACCGGGTATAAAGGGGACCTCACCGGTCACAAACGCCTTCAGATCCATACCAGAGCAAAAAGTCTGGTTAGCACCGGTGAGAATACCTACCTGAATCTCATCGTTTGAATCAAGCTCGTCGATCGCCGCAACAATACCCTGGGTCATGGCAAGATTGACCGCGTTTTTTGCTTCGGGTCGATTCAGCGTAATTGTCATCACGCCATTGCTTACTGAAGTACTTACTGCGTTTGTCATCGTTTTACTCTCTCTTTACATACGTTTATGGTCTATCGATAACGTGTCGGCGCGGCTACTCGCATCGCCCTCGCCATGCCTTTTCTGGCACTTGCTCAATCCTTGGCTCGCCCTTTTTTCGCTGTTGTCACTTGTTTGCATTGCCCGCTGCATTGCCCGGGATTTCCATAGCAGCGTCAGTGCAACGGGACGGGTGAAGAAATTCAGCTGCTACCTAATCACGAAAGGCGAAGGTATTAAACCCTTCTCCGGTTTCGATCGAGATGTGACGGTCTAACGGGTCGGATGCGACGACTTGCCTCAGGGTTTTTTGGTCCCCGTCGACCGAACGCGCCAAACATCGCGCACCAGAATGCATCAGAGTCGCTGCAACTGTCGCTATTTTAGGCGCACCTCCGCGGTCAAAGGACAGAGTGTAGCTTTCGATCGCGGCCTCGCCTGCGGGCTTGCTCTCAAACACGCGGGACCCAAGCGCTCTCATCTGCTGATCAAGCGCCTCATTACTGAAAGCAAGATAGGGTCGAGGCGTTCGTCCATAGATACCTACCGCGTACTTAGTTAGAAATCCGCCATTAGCGGCAATCAGCGCCGAATCCCCGTGAGCGGATCGCAAACGGACAACCGCTTCTGCGATCGCGTGCATCGAGTAGCTATTGCCCGGCCCGCCAAAATACGGAAGTCCGCCGGTCAAGGTCAGCCCTCTGGGATCAGCTGGGTCGATGCCGAGCCCAGCGATTGCATTACTCACCGCAATCGGAAAGCAACTGTAAAAATCGAACAGATCGATATCCGCCGCTGACATTTCAGCTCGCTCCAGCGCCGTTCGCAGAGCCAGGCCTGCGGAAGGAGCCTCACCCATATCGGGCCTAAGCGTCACCGGCTGCTCCCCGGCAGCGGCTTGCGCATACAAATAAACCCGTTGCTCCGCCGGAATACCCAGGTCATCGGCGACTGAACTCGCCACAATAACCAGCGCTGCACTCTGGTTGACCTGATCACGGGCAATGAGTCGCTGGGGATAGGGGTCCACAACCAGGCGATTTCCCTCACCTAGGGTGATCAGATCGTCAACAGAAAACCCGCGCTCGTGCTGCGCCGCGTAAGGGTTACCCGCCGCCACCTGACTCAAGGGCGCGAAGAGTGCCGCCATCTCGCGTTGCCATTGCTCAATGCTCGCGCCCGCTGCCTTGCGCCGCGCATTTTCCATTACCCCATGAAATAATGGCGGCGTGATCAGGCCATTTGCCAATTCATCATGGGTGAGAAAGTCGATAGTGGCGCCGCGATCATCAACCGGCGCATCGATTTCCTCCGACCAATCGACCCCCTGTTCAGTCTTCACTAGATGGCGCCCAGTAGACAGGGCTTCGCCGCCGCACAGCAACGCTACAGATACCTCTCCGGCCGCAATCCGATCACAGGCTTCAGTCACCATCGTTTGTGGGGTGTCGCCGCCACTTGTTGCCCAAACAGCATGTGGCGGGTCAATGTTCAGCCGCTGACAAACAGAACGCGGAAAATTGTTTGATCGACCAAACGGAAAAGCCAGTACCGGTGCCGAGTCCTCAAACGTGCGCGTGGTCATGAGCAGATCAATCCGATACTCAAGATTGGCAACACCGACATCGGCGAGCGCGAGGCTGGCGGCTCTGGCTGTGATCGCGACGGGCGACAACTGCTCATAGTGCGCATCGGCGATCCGGTCGGTGAATTGTGCAGCGCCCACAAGGACCGGGGTGTTAGATGGTATTTCTTGCATTGTAGTGTCTGAGCCACTCGGGTTAACTGCCAAGCTTACCCTGTCACCCTGTGGCTTTGACACATGCAATTCTCATCCTTCGCCAACCGGTATCGACAGAGCACGGGCACCGTTCAACTGATGGAAGATCTGGGCAAGGCCACCACAGCGCCGGGCCCGATCTTTCAGCTGGGAGGGGGTAACCCCGCCCACGTCCCCGCCGTTGAGAATCTTCTTCGGCAGGCGATGACTGATCTCATCACTGACGCCACTCGATTTGGGCGCATGGTCGGCGAGTACGATGCCCCGGGCGGCAACGTGGCGTTTCGGGAGGCCCTCGCCGACTTACTCAGGGATCAATTTGGCTGGCCGCTGAGTGTGGACAACATCGCACTCACTAATGGCAGTCAAAGTAGTTTCGGTATTCTTTTCAATAGCTTTGCCGGCGCTTTTGACGATGGCAGCCACAAACAGGTTCTGCTGCCATTAACCCCAGAGTATGTTGGCTATTTCGACGTAGGTCTCGCCGAGACACCTATTTTTGAGGGACGGCGGGCGGACATCGAGTTACTGCCAGACCGACAATTTAAATACCGACTCGACATCGATCACCTGGACTTAACCAGCAATCATGGCGCGGTCTGTGTATCGCGGCCCACCAACCCAACCGGCAATGTCATTACCGACGTCGAAATGGCGCAATTGAGAACGGCCTGCCACGACGCGGGAGTGCCACTGATTGTGGATGGCGCCTACGGCCTGCCCTTCCCAGGAATGATTTATACAGAAGCGACCCCTTTCTGGGATGAAAATACGATCCTGCTGCTGAGTCTGTCCAAGCTCGGTTTGCCGGGTGTACGCACTGGGATTGTGGTCGCCACACCCGAGGTGATTCAACTTATCCGTAATACCAATGCGATCAATAATTTGGCGCCCAGTCGGGTCGGGCCAGAACTTATCACTCCCCTACTTCACTCCCGCAAGCTCACCGCACTTTGCGATGAGATCATCCGGCCTTACTACGAGAAGCGGCTTCGTCATGCGCTCGATGTGGTCAATGACGCCATGGCGCATCTGCCGGTTCGCGTGCACAAGCCCGAGGGGGCATTATTCATCTGGCTCTGGTTCAAAGACTTACCCGTGACGAGCGAGGTGCTGTACCAGCAGCTGATAGCCGATGGCGTATATGTCCTCGCGGGGCATCATTTTTATCCCGAGCTGCATGAAGGATGGCGCCACCAGCACGAGTGCATTCGGGTGAACTACGCGGGGGATGAAGCCGTCGTTGAAAAGGGCCTGTCACTCATCGCCGATCTAGTCACTCGACTCTACGAAACGGGCAAGCCTTAGTTCCCAACGTCTTATTCGCCTTAATTTGCCTATCACCTTACCCCCACCCTTTGCCTGGCTGGGGGCGGCTTCCTGACTCCAATGGGGCAATGGAAGAGGGGCTTATGCCGGCTGTTAGGCGATCCCCACCCTAAATCTGCCTGACACGCCCAACTCCGGGGTTTGGTAATATTTAATACGAATCATTATCATTTACCTTTACTTTCAGGCTTAGCTCGCTACACTAGCCCTCCCAATAACGTGGAGTGCTGGGAAAACCTCACAGAGCCCGCTATTTCACTGGCCCACAGAGGTGCTCCAAGGCATTCGTGAGAAGACGATGAGACCCAAGAGCAGCGCGACAGGCTTTCTGATGATGCTGGCTGCAATACAGGCCTCGGCTACTGTTGCAGAGACAGCCGACAGCACGCTGATGGAGCATGTAGTCGTCCGGGGTGCATATTTCGGCCAGAAGGCTGCCGCGGGAACCAAAACCCCAACACTTCTCCTGGATACCCCCCAATCAATCTCTGTCTATGACGCGGCGCAATTCAACGACCAGGCGATGACCGCACTCACGGAGGTTCTGCAATACAGTCCCGGTGTGAGCTTGGGCCAAGGCGAGGACCATCGTGATCAGATAACCCTGCGGGGGCAGAACACCACCGCCGACTTTTTTGTCGACGGCCTGCGCGATGACGTGCAGTACTTCAGACCTTTATACAATCTGGAGCGGGTGGAGATTCTCCGAGGGGCGAATGCCCTACTCTTTGGCCGCGGCGGTGGCGGTGGCGTGGTCAACCGCGTAACAAAAAGTGCCGATGTGGAATCCTCATTTTCCCAGCTGAGAGGCGGTATTGACTCATTTGGCGCCTCATCGGCAAGCATCGACGGTAACTGGGCGATCAGTTCCCGTCAGGCGCTCCGCCTAAATGCCATGATTGAAACTATCGATAACCACCGCGACTACAAGGATGGTGATCGATGGGCGCTTAACCCCAGCTACACCTTGATTCCCGATGACAAAACACAACTTAGTGCGTCTTGGGAAACCTTGAGAGATGATCGGGTTGTGGATCGAGGTATACCCTCGCTGAATGGCGCACCGCTTGCCGGTTACGACGAGACCTTTTTTGGGGATCCCAATTTCAATAACAACACGCTCGATGCAGACATTGTTCGCTTGCGGGGGCTGCGAAGACTAAATGATGCTTGGAGTCTCGACACCACCTTCCAGTACGCAGACTACGATAAGGCATACGCCAACCTTTATCCTGTTACCTTCAGCGATAATGACAAGTTAGTCACTCTGGATGGCTATGGAGACGCCACGCAGCGGCGCAACCGTATTCTCCAGGTAAACCTCGTAGGCGACCTGCAAGCTTTTGGTCTGCAACACACGCTGCTGGCTGGTGCCGAGTATGGCAAACAAGACACCAGGAATGCACGGAATGATGCGCGCTTCCTGATCAGCAACGACGACCAGGTGACCTTCGCCTTCTCCGACCCCTTGGCCATCCCCGAGTACTCGCTGACGGATCCCGTGCGTTCAACCCAATCACAGGTCGAATTTGCCTCGGTGTTTGTCCAGGACGAAATTGAAATCGGAGATCACTGGATCGCGGTGGTGGGTGCCCGTATCGATCAATTTGATATCGCTGTCTGGGATGACATCGCGGCCGTCGACGGCAGGCCACACCAGCTAAGCCGTGCTGACACCGAAATCTCCCCCCGAGCCGGCATCATTTGGAAGCCGGTGTCCGCCTTAAGCGTCTATCTGAATTACAGCGAGTCATTCCTGCCAAGATCCGGGGATCAATTTTTAACGCTCACACCCAGTAGCGCCGCACTTGAACCCGAATCCTTCGAGAATATCGAGGGTGGCTTCAAATGGGCCCTCAGTTCAGGCACCACCCTATCGGCTGCCGCCTTTGAAATTACCCGTGGGAACGGCACCGCGGTGGATCCGACTAATCCCGAGAGATCAGTTCTTACAGGAACGGAAACCCGAGGTCTGGAAGTAGAAATTAGTGGCCTAGTCGCACCGACGATCATGATTTCCGCAAGTTATACCTATCTCGATGGTGAAGAGCTTGGGCGCTACCTAAATGACGAGCCTGCAAATCGTGCATTGCCGCAGGTGCCTGAACACAAGATCGCCTTGTGGAGCGACCTACAGCTAGCCTCCCGCTGGCGATTAGGTCTTGGACTCATTCACCAATCGGCGCAATATGCGAGCCTATCAAATACAGTCGAGCTGTCTGATTTCACCCGGGTTGATGCTGCGCTTTACTTCGACGTTTCTCCATCTCTGTCGCTGCAGGTCAATATGGAAAACTTGTTGGACGAAGGGTACTTTCCTGCGGCTCACAATGACAACAACATCTCAGTGGGCGCGCCTCGTAATGCGCGGGTGAGTTTTACTTACATGCTGTAAAACTTATAGGCCTTAGTCTAATCAGCGCTCGATGAAGCGAGCGCTCGCACTATTTCGCGAGCGACCACCCAGAGCCGATCTTGCCCCCACACCGCGAGCAGCTCAACGCCCTCTTCATTAAGAAGTCGGAAGCTGGGTACCCCCCACAGGCCCGAAGCATACATCTGCTGGCGATTGGTCTCGAGTATTTGCTCCCATCCGGTACTGCCAAGATTCTCCTTGGCGTCCTTCCAAGAGAGTCCCGCGGCTTCGACCACCCGCCTCAAGCCTGAGGTTGTATTGGTATTGATACCCAGCACAAAGGCGTGGTGGAGAAAGCTGGATACCAGCTCAATGCCCTTACCCATCGCATGGGCCCAAGGGAACAGCGAATAACAGCGACGTGCGGGCTCCCCAATGGGGTCATAGAATTTACTGTACTCAAGGCCCTGTGAACGCGCTTCCCGGGCGGCATCCATAAAGATATACATCCCCTTCTCGCGGGTAGCGGGCACACCCCTCATCACCATCGGCAACACCGGCTTAAGATCAATGCTTACGCCAGCTTCCCGCGCGACCGCCACAGCACGATCAAAGATAACCGCGGTATAGGGGCTTCTCAAAGAGGCGTAAACCTCGAGTGTTAGAGCGCCATTATCTCTAACGCCCTGCAAATCAACCGCTGGACGCGGCGCGACAGGAGAGGCGCTCGGATTCTTATCGAGGCCAAGATCCCGAAGACGCGACTCAAGATGGTGCAGGCGATCAACCCCCCAGTACCACTCTCCTTCATAAAAAAACATCGCACCGGAATAATGCTTGAGCTCTTTACGCCGCGCGGTGCCCTGCTCAACATTTTTCTCAGCTTCAGCTGAATCGAGTACGCCATACTCCTCAGCCAAGTTACGTAGTCTCGCTTCGTCATCACTCCAGAGCGCCGCACTCACTGATTCAACACGATTGATAAAATCCACTTCAGACTGTGCTGCCAAAATACGTGTTGCCAGATCCACGCAGATCTCGCTCGGTGGCTCGGGGTGTTCTGGAAAAGTAAGACCATAAGCCGGGGCGATTAACTGCGTATCGTAGCGCGACAAGCGGGCGAGAAGATCTGGTTCGGCCACATTGCTACCAGCGGGCGGCGCAACCAAGTGGCACTTTAGCTCTACGTCATAACGGGATTCTACGTGCTTTAGCAGACTCGCTGCTAAGTGGCTATAACCGTCATCGACCTGATGAAAATATTCAACTCGATGCGAGCGACCTTCCTGCTGTCGGGTCGCCTCAGCCGCCCTGCGCTTTTTTTCCATGCTTTGTTCGGTGAACAGCCTAGACATGACCCTCGAGGTAGCCCAGCGCATAAAGCGACTCGGATTGGAGGTGGCAACACCTCCCTGATCTTTAAATTGCTCTGACATTGACGTCGTTTCCCCGACCTTCGGTAATGCCTAGCGTCCAAAAAATCCGCTAACCATGGAGATGACTACTTCCCTACTGACTTTCTTGCTGAGACCCTGATGCTCCCGCAAGCGTTCCCAAAATTCAAAAGAAGCCACGGCATCTAACGCAACGCGATCACTTTTGGGTAATGTAGCTGCCTCGGGCAACCAGCGACCAACCTCCTCCGAGAGTGCTCGCTGATTTCTCGCATAGTTTTTTCGCAGGGCAGCAGATCGCCAGCGCATGGCTTTGGTTGACAGGATCATATTGGTCAGCTGCTCCCAGCCATTACTGAATAAGGTGACCATACCAACAATCCGATCCTCAAGAGCGCCCTCGTAACTCGCCGGTCTAAAAAGAGATTCGTAGTCATCTCGTATTTTTTTATCGACTTGGTTAAACAAACTATCCATGTCATTGAAGTGCCGAAAAAAGGAGCGGATCCCCACCTCGGCACGGTCGCTAATCTGTTGCGCCGTTGGCACCAAAATACCCTCATTCATGAGCGATAAGCAGGCATCAATGATGGCCGCCTGACTGCGCTCACTGCGAGCGCGGCGCCCATCACTGACTTTTGCTTCGTTATCAACCGACATTTATTGACGTGCTCTTTTCACTCGCACAAGGTCACCATCCGAATACCGCTCGCGGAAGGTCATGCTAAACACTGGTGAGGCCAACGGCAACGCTTACCTGACATGGCGATAGTTGAATCTCTCTCGTACTTTTCACAGGACCCACTCACGTAGCCCCCTCATGGCATTTCTCATGACACACCTCATTCAGACCAAAGCCAGCTGACTCAATTGATTGTAGAGATCGACACAAAAACGGATTAATACCCCGCGATCCCAGTCCGCAGCTGCTCATAAAGATCCGCGTCCAATGCGCGATATCCACCACCCGTAGCCGGTCGCACATAAATCACATCATCACCCACGCGCTCTGGATGGTATGCCTCTTCCCGCAGGGAGGTTTTCACCAGCTTAAAAGTTCCTGTGGTCTCGAAAGTACGCTGGATCCTCAAAAACACAGGCCGTGCATATGCAGGTAGCGCCGTATCAACGAGATTGGTGAAACAATCGAGATCAAAGGAGGCGCTTTTATCGATGGCAAGCGCCGCCATGCCTGCCTTGCCTTCGACCCCCGGTATTTCGACCCCGTACACGTTGGCCATCTCAATTTGAGGATGCTGATTTAGCACTTCGGCTACTTCATTGGTTGAGACATTCTCGGCGCGCCAGCGAAAGGTGTCTCCGGTGCGATCTACAAATTGATAATGCTTGAGCCCAAGTGCAAAGCCAACATCAATCTCCCTCACCAAATCACCTGTGTTGAACCAGCGATCCCCTTTTGAACAGACCCCCTCAACAATTTTTTGCCGGGTCGCCTCTTTATTAGTGTAGCCATCGAAGGCGTAGTCTTTAGTTATTTCGCCTAGCAAGAGGCCTGGCTGTCCGCTTTCCGCCTCGACGCAAAGCCCATTTTCATCGCGCAAAATTTGATCGCTCTCAAGGTCATAGGCCACCAAGGTCACTTTGGCAAAGGTTGCGCCAATGGTTTTTTCCTTGTTGAACAGATTGGCGAAGGTCACGTTACCTTCACTACTGCCGTAGATTTCGCAGATACGGGATACAGCGAACCGGTTCTTAAACTCATCCCAGATATCCGGACGCAAGCCGTTGCCCAGCATTTTGACGAGAGGGTTATCGTATTCCTCTGCACATGAAGGCTGCTGCGTGAGGTAACGACATAACTCACCTACATAGATAAAGCTATTGGTTTCATATTGCCGGACTTCCGGCCAGAAATTGGACGCAGAGAAACTGCGGCGAAGATAAACGGAGGCGCCCGACAAAAGAAAAGCGAACAACCCGGGGCCGAGACCAGTCGCATGGTAAATGGGTAGGCACAGATAGAGTCGATCCGATGGCACCACACGAAACCCGAGTCGGCCCAGTACCGTGCTTGCCGCCAGACCTTTTCGATGAAGCAAAAGGGCGGCTTTCGGCAAGCCAGTCGTGCCTGACGTGAAAATATAAAGCGCCACCTCCCCCGCTTGTATCTTACGGGTTACCGGTAGATTCTCGACCGGCTGTGCCACCATCAAGTCGCGCGCGTTCATCGCCCACCCAGGCGGGGCGGCCTCCACTTTATCCTCAAACCAGAAGTAGGTGCCAGACGCCGGGAGACCCATGTCCTCGCGACAGTCATCAACCACTGTCCTGCGCTCATCGCCAAAGATAAGATGCTTGCTGTCCGTAGCCTTGACGCAATGCGCAAGGGCTCGGCCGCTGAGGCTATTATTGATCAGGGCACAGCTGGCCCCCAGCTTCATGACTGCGAGCATGCTCAGTACAAACTCGGCGCGATTTTCCATAAATAGCGCGACGCTATCTCCGCGGGTGACACCGTTTGCAGCGAGCGCGTGGGCGAGGCGATTAACGTCGGCATTGAAGGCCTTGTAGGTCCACTCGCGATCCTCGAAGAGCAGCATCAGTCGATCTGGATGCTGAGCAACAACATCCTCGAACACAGACACAATCGAAATCTGCTCTTGGTGATCGGGCATTTTGAATTTTAAGGCGGGCATGATGTGACGCGCCTCACCCAAGACCCGAAAAATTTCCTTCACGCGACCAACAATACGACTCATTATTATTCTCCCGGTCAGTTCGATCCGACTCTTTTGAGTCACACCCGGCTTTTAGTCGGCGGGTACCACATCAACACGCTGCCATTCGACGGTTCTGCTCATGAAGCCTACTTTGACCTTAAAACGCATCACGTCCTCGTCGATCAGTTCAATCTCGGCTGACTTAAACTCTCCCAATTTGGCCGCATAAACCTGCCCCGTCCAGGTTGCGTTATCGTTCCCACTTTGCGCAAGGTTCCTGATCATTTCAAAGCCAACCGCCTCCGGCTTGTTATCGTTTCGCTGGACACGTCCCACCGTCTCATCCGCCTCAATCTGTATCCAAACAGGTTCGCTCTCGTGCTGCCAGATCCCAGCCAGATCACCTGCCGCAACCATTGTCGGACTGACCAGGAACAACAAGCTCGCAGAGACGACGCGTGCTACCACGCCCGTCTTCAACACGCTGGTCATTGATTAAGCTCTCTGGCCGTTAGCTTACCCAGCTGAGACATGTGAACTTCATCGGGCCCGTCGGCAATCCGTGAAAATCTTGCCAGCGTAAATACATCGGGAATAAGGGTGTCCTGAGACACACCCATGCCACCAAACACCTGCATCGCGCGATCGGCCACCTGTTGCGCCATATTAGGTGCCACTATTTTCACCATCGCGATGTGTGCTCTCGCCGCGGCCAGGCCGCCCTTATCCATGACATCTGCAGCCTGCAGGGTCAGGAGTCGTGCCTGCTCGATATCGCAGCGGCATCGAGCGATTTCATGTTGAACGGATGTTTTCTTGATCAGTGGCTCACCAAAGGCAACGCGCTCTTCCGCGCGCGCACACATTAGCTCCAGGCAGCGTTGGGCTGCGCCGACCAAGCCCATTGCATATTGGAAGCGCCCGGGACCCAGCCGCCCTTGGGCTATTTCGAAACCGCAGCCCTCACCCTTGATCATATTGGACACAGGCACCCTGACATCGTCAAACAGCAGCTCAGCTTCTCCGCCAGGGCTGTGTAGATTGTCAAAGACCCGCAAGGTGCGAACCAGACTTATGCCGCGCGTGTCTCTGGGTACCAGAATAGTCGAATGCTGTCGGTGACGATCATTTTCTGGATTGGACTTACCCATGACCAACATAATCTTGCACCGGGGGCCGACAGCGCCTGTGGTCCACCACTTGCGGCCATTGAGCACATACTCGTCCCCATCCCGCTTGATCTCAAGCTCCATGTTGGTGGCATCTGACGAAGCGACTTGAGGCTCGGTCATGGCATAGGCACTTCTGATCTCACCCGCCAATAACGGCTCCAGCCACTGCTTTTGCTGCTCGAGGGTGCCGTACTTCGCCAACACCTCCATGTTGCCGCGATCGGGTGCATTACAGTTGAATACCCCCTGCGCCCAGATCACTTTGCTCATAGTCTCGAATAAGGGAGCGATTTCCACGTTGGTAAGCCCAGGACTCCAGGGTGCGTACTCTGCAGGTAAAAATAAATTCCACAATCCCGCCGCCCGCGCTTCGCTACGCAGGTCGTCATACCAAGGGGGAACTTCCCAGAGATGATCCGGATCAAGACACCACTCGTGCCAATCGTGCTCGCGAGGGTAAATATGCTCACTCATGAACTCCATAAGCTGGTCGTTCAGTGCCCTTACCTTGTCGCTGATCTCAAAACCCATACCTTGGTCCTAGTGTTTTAACAATGTGTCGTTTAGCCAACCATCTTGGTGCCGCTCCAGAAACGGAGTTACTGGTCTATCAGGGGGAAGGGGTATATTCCTGTAGCTTCGCCAGTGATTCATAGAAGCCTGATACCGTCCCTTGAATCACATCTGCCACCGGCTCTACGCTATTTATACGCCCTACCACCTGCCCTGAGAGCGGAATAGCCGCTTCCATGTTACCGCCAAAATATAGCTCGGGCACACCGGCAAAATGCTCCATGGCGTTGAAAGCACCCAGCGGCAGCAGCTCCGTCGTGCGCTTGGTTCTCAGCGCCCGTAGCGCCGGTCTGGACTGCTGATTTAAAAACACCGTATCGGTTTCGGCAGCATCGACCACCGCCGCTTTCCAATTGTCGTGGACCGGTGACTCAGCGCTACTCAGCATCCGGGTACCCATCTGAACACCCTCTGCACCCATGGCGAAGGCAGCCGCCATCGACAGCCCATCGCACATCCCTCCCGCCGCAATGATCGGAACGTCGGTCCTCGATCTCACCAGTGGCAGAAGCACCATACTGGAAACGGGACTCGGGTTTTTGAAGCCCCCCCCCTCGCCACCTTCCACTACCAGCCCATCGACACCGCAATCGACAGCCTTGAGCGCCATATCCAGTGTCGGTATGACATGGAAGACTTTGATCCCCGCCGCTTGCAGTGCCTCCGTGCATACCGCCGGACTCCCCGATGAGGTAGTCACGAACTTGATCCCCTGCTCGATAACAAAGTCAATAATGTTTGAGCCCTTAACGTAGGACAGCGCGATATTCATCCCAAAGGGCTTGTCCGTAAGGTCGCGCATTTTCCGAACTTCTGCCTCGATAATATCGAACTCCCCCGAAGCGGTTTCGATAATCCCCATGCCCCCGGCGTTGCTTACCGCAGAGGCCAGCTGCGCACGGGCAATCCATCCCATGGGCGCCTGAATAATGGGGTAGTCGGTACCGAGAATCTCGGTCACTCTGTTGTTGATCGGTGCTGCTCTTGTCACGCAGATTTCCTTTAATTGAGATTGTCTTCCACCAGCATCGGCTCGATACCAGTACCTGTTAAAAACTGATCCACTCGGCTTCGATCTGATGCCGATAGAAGCTGGTACGCTTCTCGGGTGTAACGCAAGCATTTAGCCTGATAAGGAAAGGTCGGTTGGGTCCACTCAGCCCCATCTATTTGACACTGCCAGGTCTTCTCGCCAGAAGCCACCGCCGCGGCATTTGCCAGCTGCGCCGGGGTATAGACCCGCCCGATTTCAGCTAGTATCTCGCGCAAGCTGTCGGGTTGCTCTTCGAGGCTCACCCAATCCTCCGGCTTTGGCTCCAGACCACCCAGGTCGGCGACTTTGTCTACCCAGGCCACCGCCCTAGGGGAGAGTTCATAGGCAAGCTTTCTAGGGGTCGGGTCAAATCCCACGAGTTGAGTGAGCTGCCCGTAGAGACCAAAGTCTCCCGCCGCTGGTCGATTGCCCAACATATACCGCTGGGACTTCAGGTGGCTTTCCATCGCCTTGAGAAACCGTCTGTAGCTGGCATCAATGATGGGCGCTGTCGTCTCATTGGAGCCCACGACATACAGACGACTTATTTGCCGCTCTGAAAAATAGGCTTTGAACTGGGCCAAGATGTCATCTGACAGGGTTACGTCAAACCCCAGCGGCAACTGGGTCCCCGCATTGTCAGCGTCCTCGGAGGGATGCCACCGATAGTGAAACATGTACTTGGTGCACCACTCATCCGAAAAGTCCTCGATCAGGTAGTCGACGAAGGCGAGCGCGGGGTCGAATGGTAATATTGATCGGCCCGGATAATCGTCTTCAAGGCGGCGGATAATCGGCGTGGAGTCACAAACAGCCTGCTCGTTTCCTTTAGGTCCCAGTATAAAGGTTGGCATAAGGGCTGGCTTGGGCGGCTCAACGCCCATTGCCTGACAGGCCTGCTCGACCTGATCCCACAGTATCGAGTAAGGGATTCGGCGGTAGCGCAGCACGGCGAGCATTTTTTGTGTGTAAGGCGACGCTGTCCCCCCAATCAGTCGAATCCGGTTTGCCTCTTCCACCCGCATTTTGCTCCCGTAAGCCTTCGTCAAGAGTCACAACATATGTATTGGCATAGTTAATGTCAATATTTACACGCGACCCACCAACGTGCATAGTAGGACAGCATCGGCGTGTTGTGTGGGACATTAGCGGCCTGCTTTATGGTTGGCGTTCACAGCACGCTGGATACACCTGAGGAAACCCAGTTATGTACACAGGTTCTTACCAGCTCATTGGCAATGAATTGAGCTTTTTTACCCGCAAGCTGGAAGCGCAACTCCGCGCTCAGCGGCTTCCCTGGACGTACCTCTACAAAACCGAGGAGCGACGCGCTAGAGCTGGAGTCGCGGGCTGGCACTCATTTCATCCCCCTGCTGCTAACCCCCGAAAAATGGCTACTTAATGACACCATCGCCATCGGTCCATTCCTGAATGAGCGACACCGTAATCATCCGGTGATCCCCAACACACCACTACAACGAGCCAGCTGCTTTATTCTCGAGGATGCCTTCAATCACTGGCTGGGGCGGTTTTGTGTGCACTCGCGCTGGTGCTATCCGGAAAACGTCGACTGGGTGGGGCCGCGCTTTGGCGCCAACATCATGCTTGATCGCTCGGTCGACCTGCCGTTCACACAGGAGGAGCTGGAACGACTCGCGCCTATCGGCCCCATGATGTGCGAGTCCTTCGGTCGTCAAGCCTGCGAGGTCAACGGTGTGGGTGCTGACCAGGCTGGTATGGTGCAACAGGACTTTCAACACTTACTCTCGGCGCTTGCCGAGCACCTTCGAACCACGCCCTTCTTATTAGGGGACAGCCCTTGTCTGGCCGACTTCGCCCTGGCTGGCGCCTGCAAGGCCCACTTCCTCACCGACCCCGAACCCCTCGGTTGGCTGGGGCAGCACAGTAGGCTTGGCTATCCCTCTACACTGAGCGGCTCTTCTCGGATTCTCCCGTCCCCTGCGGCGACTGGCTACCCGATGACCAGCTAGACACCACACTCTCGCCGCTGCTTGATTACTTTCAGCACAGCTACTTCACTGCTGCCACTGCGAATATTGCAGGCAGTAGCGCAGGCGAGCGCTTTTATGAGGTTGACTTCGGGCTTGGACCCGTGACCGCGCGTACTCAGAAGCGACTCAACGTGGCGCGGCTGCACGTGAGAGACGAGCTACAAAAAGTTGCATCCATGGAAAACAAGGATGTGCAGGCAACCTATGGATCCCGCAACATCCTGGACTATTACTTAAACCCCTAGCACACACCTAATCCTTCTGAGGCACACCATGTCCCATCGATCAAGAATCTGGCTCCCCATCGTGGTCCTCTATGGGCTGTTCTTCTATTGGTACACCGACTTTGGTGGCCCCGTAACGGAACAGGAAATTTCCCAGCTCGCAGAATCCATGCGAGCCAATGGTAGCGATGAGGCCTACATCGACTACATCACCACTTTTTTCCGGGAGGACACGGGTCGCCAGTTTTTAATGGTCAATAACATCGACGCCAACGATAGTCCTCCGAGCATGCCAGGCATGCCAGCTGATGCGGATGCTGAGGCCCTCATGGCAGTCTATATGGAGCATATGATTCCTGAGTTGTTCAAACGTGCCTGCCATCCAGTGATTGTCGGCGCCGCGGTCTACGACGCTATCGACGTTATGGGAATAAGCGATGCCGAATCCTGGAGCGACGCCGCACTGTTTCGCTACCGAAGCAGGCGTGCCCTCTTGGAAATCATCAGCAGTCCGGCTTTCAGAGGACCCCACGACTACAAGATCGCTGCGCTGGATAAAACCGTGGCTTACCCCATTGAAACCAGCCTATATATCGGCGACTTGCGGCTATTGCTGGGTCTCTTTTTGCTCATCATCGGACTGTTACTGCAGCTCTGGCTTGGGGGGAAGACCCCCGAGAGAAAATAAAGCGGGCTCGTACCACGGCTTTTTTGCTAGGCTGATGCCCCTCCCAACAACGCGAGGATTTGGATTTGGATCTCGTCGATAAAGTCATTGTCGTAACAGGGGCCGGTAGCGGAATCGGTCGGGAATTAGCTAACCGTTTCATGCACGAGGGTGCAAAATCCGTCATCGCCGTAGACATTAACGTGGATAATGCCAAAGAAACTGCTGACGCCTGCGGCTGTGAGGCCATGGCCGCCGATGTCTCTAAAGAACAGGACATCGAGCGCGTGATAGTCGATACCGAAAATCAGTTCGGGCCTATCGATCTATTTTGCAGCAATGCCGGTCTTGCCCTAGCACCCAGCGAACAGTCGACGACGGAAGAATGGCAGACCTCCTGGGAAGTCAATGTCATGGCCCACGTCTACGCTGCCCGCTATTTGGTACCCCGTATGATCGCACGAGGAGGCGGCTATTTCCTAAATACAGCATCGGCCGCTGGACTGCTGAATCAGGTGGGCGGCGCCGCCTACGGCGTTACCAAGCACGCGGCGGTTGGATTCGGCGAGTGGCTAGCGTTAACCTACGCCCATCAAGGCATCAAGGTATCGCTGCTCTGTCCTCAGGCAGTTCGCACCGCTATGACAACATTGAACGATGACCAGCTGGGTGCTGAAGGGTTAGCCGCCGCTGCCGCCGATGGCATGCTCGAAGTGGAGCAGGTTGCTGCTTGCGTGGTCGAGGGGCTGGAGAATGAATCGTTTCTCATCCTGCCCCATCCCGAGGTGCACGAATACATGCAGCGCAAGTCGGCGGATTATGATCGCTGGATCCGAGGCATGAATCGCCTACACTGTACGCTCACCGTTACGTAACCACCGCATTCGACTACTTCGTCGAAACGGGCGCGGGACTCAGGACGACCCCACCATGACAGCAAGCGAGAACGCCGAGAACCTCTGCATCCTCCGGGCTAAGATGCAAGACTTCATCAACAACGAGGTCGTACCACAGGAGGCAGTCTTACATCAGGAAGGTCCCGACGCACCGCAAGCCATGGCCTCTCTAAAGGCACGAGCCAAATCCCAAGGCCTCTGGGCCTTAGGCCATCCCACGGAGATCGGTGGTGGCGGGCTATCCCTTATGGAGTTCGCCCTATTAAACGAAATCATTGGTCGATCCTACTTCGGCATGTTCGCTGTGGGCTCTGTCTCCATGCAAGATTCGATCATGCTTCATCTTTATGGCTCTGAAGCTCAGCGCGCACAGTGGCTTGACCCGCTCGTAGATGGCGCTATTTATCCGTCGGTTGGTCTAACGGAGCCAGACGTTGCGGGATCCGACCCTACACTCATGCAAACTCGTGCAGTTCTCGAAGGGGATGAGTGGGTGATCAATGGCCACAAATGGTTCACCACCGGCGCGAATAAAGCGGCTTTCACCACCGTCTTTTGTGAAACCGAGCCGGATGAACAGCGTCATTCTAAATTCTCCGCCATCATCGTCCCCACGAACACGCCCGGCTATTACATCAAGCGGGTGGTTCGCACCATGGGGGATACGCTGGGTAACCACTGTGAACTTGAATTCAAAAATGTGCGCGTCCCTGCGACCAACTTACTTGGTGAACGTGGCAAGGGATTTCTCATCGCCCAAAAACGCCTGGGACCAGGGCGGATCTTTCACTGTATGCGCTGGTTAGGTCAGGCCCAGCGCGCCTTTGAGCTCATGTGTGACTACGCCAACAAGCGCTACGCCCACGGTTCACTGCTAGCGGAGAAAGGCGAAATTCAACGCTACATCGCCGAATCCGCCGCCGAAATTCAGGCCGCGCGATTGATGACAATCGACGCCGCCAAACGACTCGATCAGGGTGATGAAGCCAGAGTCGAAATTGCTCTCATCAAGTTCTGGGGGGCGCGCATGTTACATAACGTGGTCGATCGGGCCATTCAAGTGCACGGTGCGCTCGGGGTGACTGAGGACACGCCGCTGGAACTCATGTACCGGGAGGCGCGCTACGCTCGAATCTACGACGGTCCGGATGAGGTCCATCGCATGACGGTAGCCCGGCGCCTCCTAAAAGATCCCATCGGGGAATGCGCCCTGGAATTAAGATCTGTGAGGCTGAAAGACGACAGCCGTCCCGAGACTTACTCGCTGAGCGGCAATCGCTCTCTCCGACACTACTCGGCTTTGTTTAACCAATCTCCGGCCATGCCAACGGTTTCGATGTTTAGCTGACCCATCAAGCCCGCCGCACGGTGAACAGAAATCTCTCCCATGCCATCCAGTTGCATCATGTCGAGCATCGCTTTGCGTGAGGGATAATACGCAATTGCCACCGCATCCCAAAGATCATCGATCTCACCGACCACCAGACGATCAACGTCCCCGACAAAACCAATATATCCGCCTACTTGGGCCAGCAGCTCGGTAACCCCCTCAACATAGAGATCATAGGCTTCTCTACCCGACAGGTTTGTTTCACGCCCATCCTCGTACTCCGCCTTGTCCTTGAAGCGGAGCAAATTCACCATGCCGATCGGGCCCTCGGAGGAAGGATCCAAAAATCCCTCCAGCTGATGTTGATTGGGATAAAGATGATTGACAAATTGCACGACGAGCTCCCCTTTATTGAAAGTGCTCAGACAAAGACAGCATGAGACCGCTGCGCCCCGAAATTTTGTTATCCAGCATTTGACCCCAGAGCGCTATTAACGCATTGGGACCGTTGTGATACTCAACAGCGAGAGTATCGGTCAGTGATAACGCCAAGGCAGCGCTGGCTTCATACCCTCTCTTCATCATCACCCCCGAACCCCATTCTCCATCCCGCTTTTCAATTTGGGCGGGCGCAAAAAACACCTCAGGGGGGGTGCCTGGTAGATTTTGGGGACTGAGGCTCGCGCCAAAATCGTTCCAATGGGTGGCACCCACAACGATACTCCGTTTCATATTTTCCTGGAGATGCTGATGTAATCGGGAGCGCCCCTCGGCATTGCCCGACATATCGACGAAGACCGCAGGCTCACTCTGGACACTCATAGTCTCAGCGTACGGCTGCACGTGGTCGTAAAAGCCGAGCTCTTCACAAAAATCGATGTTTGCTTCAGCCGTTAAACCAACAATCCTGCCCCCAAAACCAGCCGCTCTCAGAAAAGCGGCGGTCGAGAACCCTGTTTTGGACGACGCCGAGCCGATAAGAATCTGTCGTGCGCCATACCAGTCGTTATCACTCAATAAGTCAGCGATCACAAAGCCGGTAATAAACAGCGGGAAATATAAACACCGCGCGTCCTCCAAGGACACCACCTCCGAAGAATCTGCCCCAAGTCGGGCATAGTGGTTGTAAAGTGCGGGTAGTGATTGGCGGTGAGCGGCTACGTCGTCAAAGCCGCCCTCGGCCACATTGCCGGGATCGAGAGTGACATAACGACTCATGGGGAAAAAACCATAAATCCGCTCACCCTCAACAATGGAGTCAGTAGCACTTTCAAGCACCCGTGCAATGCCCCACACCGTTACCGCACCCCAAGGATCCTCTCCTGTGGGATAGAACCGCCAGTAACCAAAAAGATCCCCAGACGCCGCATAGGTCACGTTATTGGCCGTTAGCGCAAATTTCTCCACTTCGACCCGCGCCTGCCCATCGGCGAGGGGTTCCACTTCGGTCTTTACCACCCGGGTCTGCCGATAATCGCCCCGGTTAATCCATACCGCCGTATTTTGCATCGCAAAATTTCCCTCTTAGAGCGCCAGCTTACCTTCTCTGCGCAGGCTATCAATCGCCGGGGTGAGAGTGACTAGAAAATCTGCCAGCGCTTGCCGCGCTGCCGGGGAATTTTTTCGGTCTCGGGCAAACGACAAAGGCGCTCCATATGAGTAACTGATCCATCGGCGTATTCCCAAACCAACTGATCACCTTGTAGATACCGCCGCACAGCGAGAGGCCCCCAGCCGAAGGCATAAAAATTGAGAATGCCCTCTTCCCAGATCATGCTAGCAGAGCTTCGCATGCAGTACTCCTTTTCTCCCAGCAGAAAGAGCACCGACCCCTCAGTGTCATTAGTATTCAATACCCCGGTACTGTTGGGTCCATAGTCATGAATGACCCCCGAGGTCGTGACGACAACCCGACTGCCACACTGCTCAATGCGTTCAACGTGCCCAACGTGCCCTCCGGAAATTCCCCGCCACAGACCGCGTATATCATCAGCCCCTGACGCCAACGGTTCGGTGCACTCCGCAAGTATCGGCAGGGGAAAATGGTCGTAGCCACACCCCGGGGTGTTGCCCTTTGGAATATCTTCTGCACGCTTTCCCATACCGTCCAGAACAGGCAGCGCACAATAGTCCAGCGTGCTGCCATCACCTGCAAGCGTCTCCGGATCTGCGGTCAAGGGAGGACGCGCGGAGAAAAAACCTAGCCAAAAAATAAAAGCCAAGAACAGGGTGATGGCTAGAAGCATCCATTTGATCGCACGCTTTGCGATAGCAAGCAGCGTCATCTCAGCTCTCAAACGCCGAGCTGATTGGATCGATCCATGTTTGCTTGATCGCCTTGAAGATACCAGGCTCCTTGCCCGCTAAAGTCGCTGCCAGTTCGATCGCCTTGCCAAGGAGTTCAGCGTCCTCCGCTTTAGCATCCACAATGCCCGCAGCAATCGCCTCGTCAGCGGTGTAGCGCTTACCGGTCAACACAGCGTCCCTCACCGTATTCGGGGACAGCTTGCCATGAAGAATACCCATCATATTGGCTGGAATAGGCACGCCGACATCAACCTCGGAAACACAAAACCAACCTCTGTCTTGCCGCATCAATCGATAGTCACAAGACAAGGCCATAAAAGCTCCTGCCGCAAAAGCGTGCCCATTGATCGCCGCGACAGTTGGGCAAGGCAACTCTAAAAAACGTTTATGGATCTGGCCGCTGCGCTGCGCGAACTG
>CALSMP010000013.1 GCA_943787485.1 uncultured Luminiphilus sp.
ACCTAGGAGCCGAACTGTGCCTGTTATTACATTTATTGAATTCGACGGAACCGAGCATCAGGTTGATGCGGACGCAGGAATCTCCATCATGGAGACAGCGTTAAAGCACAACATACCGGGTATCGACGCGGACTGCGGGGGCTCTGCCGTCTGCGGGACCTGCCATTGCTTTGTACAGGCGGGTGGTCCCTTGCCAGCTGTCGATCCTCAAGAGGAATCAATGCTTGGACTCAGACCCGATCGTGCGGAGGACTCTCGACTAGGGTGTCAGGTCGTCATCTCCGATGAAATGGGGGATTTAACGGTAAAGTTGCCAGAGTTTCAGATGTGATTGCCGGGTTAGCACTAGATTTAGAGTCGTCTTTTACGTCTTTTCGCGTGACTTCGAAAGCGAAATAGAGATAGGTAAAGCCATACCGGATACAAGTGGGGTGTTCCGAATGAATCAGGCCGTTACGCAAATCGATGGTTTACCCGATCCACTAACCACGCCCGCTGGATGAGCTCGATGTCTCCGACCCCCCCGGCGCTTTGAACACGACACCTGGCAGCCCCTTTTTGAGCGCCTGCGCCGAGAGAGTCCGGGTCCATTATCAGTCGTATGGGCCCGGCGGTGAGGGCAGTGAGGGAGATTTCTGGTCCATCACTCGCTTCCGCCGACATTATGGACGTGGAAAAAAACTGGCAGAGGGCATTCTCCCTCAGAACCCTCGATCGCCATTCTAGATCCAGAGCCCGACATGGTGGTGCAGATGTTTATCTCCACCGACCCGCCGCTGCACGGACGATCAGAGGCGGGCCGTGCAAGGTGTGGTAGCGCCACGAAACCTGCAGGAGTTCGAAAAATTAATTCGTCAGCGAACCCAGGATACCCTCGACGCACTGCCCGTGGGCGAGACCTTTAACTGGGTAGAGAAGGTTTCTATTGACCTCACAACAAAGATGTTGGCGACCCTGTTCGACTTTCCCCTACGACATGCGCCACAAACTTACCGAATGGTCTGATGCGGCGACTTCGGACGAACGGATTACGGCGGGAGAGGGCCTTACAATTGATGAGCGTCGAGTCATCATGATGGAAATGTTGGAGGCGTTTACAACGCTCTGGCATCAGCACAAAGCGAGTGATCAGGAATCCTTCGATCTCATCCGTATGCTGCAGAAAGACCCCAAAACTGCCGACATGGTAGATGATCCGCTGTCCTATATGGGCAATCTGATGTTGCTTATCGTTGGTGGTAACGACACGACCTCGTAATTCGATGACGGGCGGTGTGTTTTATCTCAACGAAAATCCTGGCGAGTACCACAAGCTCAAAAAAGACGTGGGCCTCATTCCCTCGATGGTGTCTGAGATCATTCGTTACCAGACCCCGTTACCTCATATGCGCCCGCACAGCGACCCGAGACGTAAGAGCTTGGGGGCAAGTTGATTCCAGAAAGGCAGCCGCGTTGTCCTTTGGTATGCGTCTGGCAACCGTGACAGCGATGTCATCCCGAGGCCGACAGCTTTATCATTGACCGACCCAATGTGCGCAATCATTTGTCATTTGGGATGGGCATTCATCGGTGCATGGGTAACCGTCTCGCGGAGATGCAGCTGCGTGTTCTATGGGAGGAAATAATGAAGCGCTTTGAGCATATCGAGGTTGTTGGAGCTCCCAAGCGCATCTGTAACAATTTCGTTCGCGGTTATCACGAGCTGCCGTGCGGGTGCATCCAAGACGCTAGATTTGTAGGCCGAGACCAAAAACGAAATTACTTTATAGAGTACGTCCGCCTGTTTCCTCCAGTGCTGACAGCGACCACAGGGTAAGCAGTGCCGCTATCAGGATGTAGACCGAAACAAAAATAATTCCCAGCTCATTCCACAGCAGTACGGGCGATGGTGGGTGCCAAGGCACCGCCTAGGATGGCGCCGATCTGATAGCCGAGGGACGCGCCCGAATAGCGTACTTCCGTTGAAAATAGCTCGGTGAAGTAGGCCGCTTGTGGGCCGTATTGCATGCCTACAAATACAAGACCCAGCGTGATTGCCACAATGATCAGCTCGATTGACCCGGTGTCGATCAGGGGGAACAGAGCAAAGCCCCAGAGACCGGGTTAACAACGCCCCCGCGCGATAGACATTTTTTTCTGCCAATGGCGGTCTGAAAGACCTGAAAAATAGAATTGGGTAGGCACCATGATCGCGCTCGCAATGAGCACCGCAGTTAGCATTTGATCCCGGCTGAGGTCGACGGTGGGGAGAGTTCAGGCCGTAGGCCACCAGCAAATGCGATCAGGATATAAAACGTCACCTGAACCGATAGAAAAGCGCCAGCGGCCAAGTGCGATGCGGCGTGGATAGCGCTGTAACGCTTCAATCACTGGCGAACGTTTTACCTGTGCTGCAGCGTCGCCACTGTCTTGGGCGGCTTTCCAGGCTCTTGAAACGCTTCGGTATCTTCAAGCCGTAGCTGCACATACAGCGAAATAATGATGAGCACAATTGAAGCGATGAAGGGCAGTCGCCAGCCCCAGGCCATAAAAGCCTCATCGCTCATACTTAGGCTGACGCCGATGAACGCCAGATTAGCCAGTATAACTCCCACCGGCGCTCCCGCTTGTGCGTAGGCACCATACCAGCCTCGCTTGTCGGCGGGTGCGCTTTCCGTTACCAAGAGCATGGCGCCGCCCCATTGGCCGCCAATCGCGAGACCCTGAATGAAACGCAGCAATACGAGTAACAGTGGCGCTGCTACACACCTATGGTGGCGTAGGTCGGCAGCAATCCGATCAAGGGTGGTGGCGGCCCCCATCATCATGCAGTGCGACCACGAGGGTTCGCTTACGGCCAATGCGATCGCCAAAATGGCCAAAGATCACGCCGCCGACTGGTCGAGCAATAAACCCCACAGCAAACGTGCTGAATGAGATGATCAGCAAGACCATCGCGGGTAGGTCTTGCGGAAAGAACAGCCTTTTGGAAAACATCACCGCCGCTGCTGTGCCGTACAGAAAGAAGTCATACCAACTCGATGCTGGTGCCCCGCGAGCGAGGTAAGCGCAACCTTGCGCATGCTTTGGTTGCTGCCCTTCCGACACGTGCATGTTCTAATCCTTATTATTGTATGCTGACTTACCGCCCACGATGCGGCCTTGCGTTCTGGTGCCCTCGCCAGGACTCGAACCTGGAATCACCGCTTAGGAGGCAGTAGTTATATCCTGTTTAACTACAAGGGCGTTCCGGTATTATGCCAAAAGATTGTGTCACATTGAAAATCGCTGGGTTAAAAGACTGTCGATCCCTCCCGCGTGCTCAAAACAGGTGACGATTCAAAGAGATTTTTGGCAACACTAAAACCTTGGTGTGACGCACGCGTCTAGATTTGTGGTTCATTTGCATAGGCCCCCGCCAACCCACCGATATGGCTCGCAGTTGTAAATTAGACGCCCCCGCCTCTCCGTACTGCCAGTCTAGGGCTTTTACCGCATTTTCCGGTGCCATGCCCGACGCTGCTTTGCCCTGCAGTTCTTCCAGCGGTATGGGGTAACCAGCCCAGTCAATTGGTGCTCGCCACCCAGGGGGAGGAACCAGCTCTGATCGCGTGCCCGCCACCGGATACAGGGACCGCCAAGAACCGGATTTCCTCTGAAAGATCGGCAAACAACTCCCGGGGTGGCTGCTGCGGCGAGGTTGTTTGTCTCGTAGGGATCCCTTTTTTATCTTGAACAGGTGAGTTTTCGACGTCAATCGAATTCAGCCCGGCGTGAATTTTTTGGACCAACTTCCAATCCTCGTCAAACACTGTTGCGTTTATACGGTTTTTGAAGGGCGTTTCCGAAATAAAGAAGAGGGGCTTGTCCTCGGGGGATGTAGGCCTGCCCAGTGATTGCGGCGAGCATATTGTTTCCATCCAGTGGGTAGTGAGTGGTTGCCTCGATTCCTGCTGCAGCCATTAACGTTGGTAGTACGTCCATCACGGAGATGATTGAGCTCGCCCTGCCTCCCGCGGGAAATTGCCCCCCGGCCAGCGCGCGACAGCAACAACGCGAATACCCCCCTCAAAGGCATCTCCCTTTCCCCCTCGGAGTGGCGAGTTGTCTGCGCCCCCCGAGGCATAGGTAGCGCCGCCGTTATCTGAAAAAAACAGGACAATGGTGTTGTCGCTAATGCCTTGCTCATCAAGGGTCTCTAGGACCTGATTGATAGCCTGATCCATAGCGTCAACGACAGCCGCATAAACTGGACGGGCTGACCCGCGCCCAGACATTTTGCTGATAAGTCGGGTTCTGTCCGCCATCTCGCTCCTACTTGGAGGACGTTCATCCTCCAGATCTGCGTATTTGGCCATCAAATCAGCAGGGGCCTCTAGCGGAGTGTGAGGTGCAAGCATGGGCAGGTAGATGAAAAAAGGCTTGGTGACATCTCGCTCAACGATATAGCGGCTCACTTCATCAGCCAACAAAAACGTCTCATAGCCCGAGTCGTCGATGGATTTACCATTGCGTTGAAAATCCTTGCCTCCGAGGCTGGCGAAAGGCGGAAAATAGCCTACTTCGGTATGAAGGTGGCCGTAAAAATGATCAAATCCACGTGCGTTTGGGTGATAGCTAGCCTGTGCATGCCCCAAATGCCATTTTCCCACCATTGCTGTTTGATATCCCGAGGTTTTCAGGAGCTCGGGTAGAAAGGTTTCATCAGGGTGCACGCCATTATTCTGCCAGGGCATGATCGTGGAATAGGCCACACCGAGTCGCATGGGGTCACGGCCAGTCATGAGTGCAGCGCGGGTGGGGGAGCAAATAGGCGTGGTATAGAAGCGATCTAGTTGCACACCCTCTGCTGCTAAGCGATCCAATGCTGGCGTGGCAATCTGCTCGTTGCCGTGGAAGCCCACGTCTGCCCAGCCCAAATCGTCTGCGACAATGACGATAATATTAGGCTGATCGTCGGCAAAAGAGGGGGAAATAATCAGGAAGCTCAGCACCCAAAAAATAATTAACAAACGGCTTAAGCGGTGTGACATTAAATGGCCCTGTATGATGGTCTGGATGCTGAGTTGAGTTGCTTTGTTAATCCACCCTAAACGACGAGGGTAGAAGATGTCCTCAAGAAGATCCACTGCGATTGCCATACTTGTTAGCTTGGGTGTTGTTGCGCTCGTTGTTTTTGGCGACCGAATACAGCGCGAAGTCAGACATTTTCTGGTTGGTGAGCTGGGTGATGTTGCTGTCGCCCGCATGCAACGGCTTGCGGCTGATGACGACTCAGACCATATGGCGGCAGCGGAGATGATCACGTTACCTATATTGGTTAGCGAGCCCGCCCCGGGCATTTTCGCGGCGAGTGGTGTCGGAAATACCTTTGTTATACGCACTGATGATGGCGACATTATTTTTGATACAGGGTTGATTATTCAGGCCGCCAAGCAATACGACCTGATCAGTGAACAACTTGATTCCCTTAAACCAGTGAAAATTTTCCTGAGTCATGCACACGCTGACCATGTCGGGGGGGTGAGAATTTGGTCTTCTCCCGAAACTGAATTGGTTGCCTCTTCGGAATTTCTTGAGGAGCAGCGCTATCTCACCGAGCTCAACCCATATTTACACCAGCGAAATCGTATGCTTTTTCCGTGGCTACCTGACGAGCCAAGAGAACTCCCCGGTATGAATTTTCGCGGTCTCAAGCCCGATACTGTTGTTGAGCGAGGACGGCCTTTGCGTTTTACCCAGGGGGGTAGGGTTTTCGAGGTATGGTCGCTACCTGGCGCCGAGGGGGCAGATAATTTGCTGTTATGGCTTCCTGAGGAGAAAATTCTTTTGTCGGGCGATTTTTTCGGACCTCAGTTTCCGCAGTTCCCAAATATTTTTACGATGCGGGGTGAGAAAGTTCGAAAGCCTATTGAATATATCGAGTCGCTCAATACGGTTATCAATTTTGCTCCCAGGCTGATTTTGCCTAGCCATCTGGTGCCCGTGCAGGGATCAGAACAAATAGTCGCCGACTTGGTCCGTATCCGCGACGCTGTGCAATGGGTTCACGATCAGACGGTGGCGGGCATGAACGAGGGAAAGACAGTGGGCGAGCTCATGGAGGACATAAGACTGCCACCTCAACTCTCCCTAGCTCAAACTCATGGCAAGGTAAGTTGGGCCGTAAAAAGTATTTGGGAGTATTACGCCACTTGGTTTCACTTCGACAGGACCTCGGAGTTATACGCTACCCCTCAGTCAGCTGTGCTCGCGGACCTAGCTTCAGCAATCGATCATGCGAAAGTCACGGTTGGCATTGACGCCGCTATTGAAAGGCGCGAGTGGGAGCGAGCACTTCATTTACTCGAATTGCTCGAGGGAGATGAGATCCTCACCGAAGCTCTGAAAAGTCGGTGGATTACGGTTGTTAGGGCGTTGCGAGAGCGTGCGCTGGCTAATGAGAAAAATGACTATGAGCTGTACTGGCTCGATGCGCAGTTACGTAGGTTAGAACAATGAATAGAGGTTGCCCTTTAGATCCGGTCGCGATATTTCAACCTTTTGTTTCCAACGCTCTCAGTAATCGAAAATTATAGTCGACGCCTAGGTTGGAAGTCGGTCGAAGAAATCAGTGAAAGCAAATAAAAGACATCCAGAGCGCCGGCCCTCGCGTCGAGAACCTGCCTTCGAAGGGGTTGTAGTAGATATTGCGAGCGATGGCCGTGGCGTGGTGAAGCGCGACGACGGTAAAGTCTTTTTTGTGAAGGGTGCCTGGCTCGGGGAGCGGGCCTTGATCAAGCCGACCGCTGCTAGAGGTAGCATCGGTTTCGGTGTCGCTGCCGAGGTAATAGAAGCAAGTCCCGCCCGTCAACAGGCGCCCTGTGATTACCATGGATTTTCTTCCGCTGAGTGCGGCGGATGCCCATGGGCTTTTGTGAGTTACGGGGCGCAATGCGAGGCTAAGCGACAGCGCGTAAAAAAAGCTCTCGATAAATTGCAGCCGAAATCTGGTGTGGAGGTAGATCTCATCAAAGCGGACGCGCCGTGGGGTTATCGCAATAGAGTGCAATTCAAGACCGACGGTAAAAAACTGGGTTTCTTTGGTAGCGGAAGCAACGAACTCGTCGATATTTGGGATTGCCCGGTATTGTCTCACAAGAATCAAAAAACGCTTGCAAGTTTGCGCCAGACGCTACCTAACAAGCATTGGTCCAGCGACAAGCGCAGGGGGAAGCATTGGGTCAATCTCCACATTGACGAGTCTTCCGAGCAGCCGTCCATAGACGTGCGACTGCCTTTTCGTCAGGCTAATGACGCTCAAAACGCGCGAATGCTCGATTGGCTGGAGCAAGTTGTCAGCCCAGTAGATGACTCTGCTGAGGTGCTGGAATTGTTTGCGGGCAATGGCAATCTGACGCAAGTACTCGCCGCCAAGTTTGCCGCGGTGACTGCCGTCGAAGCCGACATGAACAGTGTGCAGTCGATAGCGGGGAATCACTGGCCTGGCGTAGAAACCAAGGTCTGCGATCTTTTTCAAAAGAAAGAGGTTGATGCGCTGGTGGCCGCTATGACGTCAACCGATGTGTTGGTTATGGATCCTCCCAGGGAGGGGATGACTCTGACGCCCGCGCTGGTGGGTGGCTTAGAGCGGCTGCGAACCGTTGTTTATATATCCTGTGACGTGGCAACCTGGGCGCGAGACAGCGCCGCATTTATCGACGCGGGTTTCTCGTTCACACGGGTTGCTGCCCTCGATATGTTTCCACAGACACCGCACGTCGAGATCCTTAGTGTACTCGAATCGCCAATGGCTAGCCCGATTCTCGGTCACCGCTTTTTATCAACCGAACAGCGAGTGCTCGATGACTAGAAGCAGACTGGACGCGGCAACGCCTAAAAGTGTAACGGGGATACCAACCTTTACGTAGGTCCAGAGCTTGAACTCAATACCACTTGCAGCCAGCATTCGTAGCCACATCATTGCAGCCAAAGACCCCACTGGCAGCATTTTTGGTCCTAGGTCTGCGCCGATCAACGACGCCATTACTATCGCCTGTTCCAGACTTTGCTCCAACGCCAAATCTTCAACAACCCAGATCATAAGGCTGACCGTCGAGTGATTGTTGATCACCGCTGCGACGACCGCTGATAAGAAAGACATGCCGAGAATGGAAAGTTCGGTACTGGTGTCTAGTAGCTGCCGAGACACAACTGCGACTTCGTCGGTCAGGCCGGCGTTGCGAACCGCCACGGCTACGATGGCAACCGCGGTCATAAACACGAGTATTGGAATGTCCACGCGGGATGTGATCACACGCGCCTTGCGTGTGACGGCGTACGCATAGGTGCACGTTATAACTGCACCGGTCACAGCCACTATCCAAATTGGGAATCCTGTAATTTGTTCCAGTGTGAAAAAGGTAAGGACGACGAATAACAGACTACCAACGATCCATTGATGCCGGACCTCCGTCCTTTTGTCCTCGCTGATGTCTAGGCCGGCATCGACGATGAAATCAGGTTTGGCTCGGAGCTCTCGCCGAAAGAAGATCATCAGTCCCATCCAGGTGACTAACATTGAAACGAAAGCTGGGAGCGCCATCCAGAAAAAGTAGGTGAGAAAGGGGATGTCAAAGTAGGAAGCGGCGATGATGTTAATTGGATTGGAGATGACCAGTGTGCCTACCAGGTTGCCTATGTATAAAACTGCAAAGAGAAAGGGAAGGTGGTCCTGATCAGAGTGCTCGCCTTTTCTGTTTTTGCATAGCTGAATGGTGAGCGGCGTCAGGAGAAGAATTGCGGCATCGTTGGTGAAGAGTGCGCCAAAGCCGGCACCAATCCAAAACAGCAGAGACATGAGGCGCCGGCTACTGCCCCTCGATGACCTCACGATTAAACTGGTGATTCTATCCAGCAATCCGACGCTGCGGCATGCCCCGACGAATAACATGAGGCTGGCGATTGTGAGTACAGCAGGCACCATGCTCGCGGTGGTTTCCCACACCAGCGCCGGGGGTACTCCCCCTGTTACCACGCTCGCGACGACGCCGGCTATACCAATGGCCCCAAAGCCTACTTCCTTCCCGCCAAATATCTTCGGCCGGATAAGTGCGGCGGCGACCATCAGGCCTAAAATGATGTACTGCAAACGATCCCCTTCTACGAAGCAAATTGTGTTTAACCGGTATGCTTGAGTGGCGGTTCAAAGCTAGCCATATCCCCGCACAGCCGAAGACGCTCGAGTCGTCTTTGCGGCATTGGTCCACACTCACCCCCGCCGGCGGGTAGCAGGGTACCGCATCAAGAGTTTATGTGTCACCTTTGATTGCTGATAACCGAACATTCAATTCGAGAAAGCTAAATTCCTGTTTTGACAAAGGTTGGGCAATTTAGGGGTTACATTTTTTCTCAAACCCTAATACATTTTGCGGTGCTGGATGTTGCGCAGCTTCGCCTACGTAGGAGAGAGTGCGTTGGGAGAGGGGAGCAGGCCCTTGGTAAGGCGCTATCCGGGCTAAGGTTTGCGCCCTGCGTCGAGACTTGAAATCAGAAAACAGTAACCAAGCGATGAGGGTAATCTATCTCCATGGCGAATCACGACCCTTGAGATCCTCGATCCGGCGTCTGCGGAGTATCTAACCGAGGAGGAAGCTAGAGGCGGACTGTTGTCGTTCAATGCGGTTTATGACCCGCAAAGCGATGAAACTCCAAGGGCAGCGCCAGAGGGCGGGTACCCAAATCTGAATGTTGTGTTGCGATTGAAGGTTGATGGCGAGCGCGTGCTGGGCCTGATCAAAGACCTGGAGAGCAAGACAGATCTGATGCCGACCATTACGGCAACTGAGGATGGTGCGACGCAGATGACTTTCACGGTGACGGATAACGACGACTCGAAGGATCTAGATGCAACAGACGGCGTCATTCGGGATCCCGCAGGAATCTCAATGGCATTCGCTGCGTTAGTACCCCCTAGTGTTCCGGTGCCGCTGATGGGTCAGTTCTTCCTGTTTTTGTTGGGTGGCCTGGTCTCCTTGATTGGAGGCCTGCGAAGCTTGCGGCGCCGGGCGACGTAGCCGGGGTTGAGCGGTCAACCACACTAAAAGCCGGCCTTGTGCCGGTTTTTTTTGTGGCATCAATCTGTTTATTTAGCGCCGCGTTTGTTCGTGGCCTGCTTATACCCCGGTCCCCCATTGGGCGTTTTGGAGGTCTTGTAGATAGCCCATCACTTCTTCTCGGTTACCAGAGAAGATGACCGATTGACGGCGATTGGCGAGTTGATGGTCGTACATCGGATCGTAATAGCTCACCAAAAGCGCTCGAATCCACTCTTCATGCAGTGAATCGTCACCCTGGGCATGCGCGTCCAGCGCGTGCTTAAGAAGACCGCTTAGCTCTTTATGTTTCATGCCGCCCAGGCGCTTTTGAATTCGATCGAGTCCGTCACGCAGGCTTTGTGAAAAGCGCTCAAAAGCTTGCTCTCTCGTTGTCGCCATGCCGATCAACTCATTAAAGTTCGCCAGAATGTAGTTCTCCACAGTGTGTGTCACCCGTGATTGAAGGCTGGCGTCAATCACCACTAGTGGAGACTGGGCTAGGCGGTCCTTCAGTGCCGCAGGCAGGGCGCAGCGTCCAATGAGGCGGCTCTCGTCCTCAATAATGATAGGTCCTGCGTAGTCCCGTTCGATTTTCAGCAGCGCTATGGCGAGTGCGTGCTCAAAGTTGATCTGCGTTGGTTGCGCGGAGGCTCGTCGACCAAATGCCGATCCCCGATGGTTTGCCAGGCCCTCCAAGTCCACACTTCCCGCGAAAGGCCCTCCAGCATTGCCCTTATTGATCAGCCGGGTCTTTGCGGAGCCGGTCTTGCCGCTGATAACGATAAACTCACACCGTGCGCAAATCCGATCTAGTTGGGCCATGAGCCAGTGCCGCATGGCCTTGTAGCCGCCTTCTATTCGCGGATATTCAATGCCCCGATCAGACAACCACGACTGGCTTATTTGAGATCGCATGCCCCCGCGAAAGCAAAATAGAGCGCCGTCTTGATGCCGGTCGACGAAGTCGATCCACGCATTGACCCGCTCTTCCTTAATAGCGCCCGACACCAGCTGGTGACCCAGTGCAACCGCTGCATCTGATCCTTGCTCCTTGTAACAGGTGCCGACTGCGGAACGCTCGCGGTCAATCATTAACGGTAGATTAGTGGCACTAGGCACGCTACCTCGATTGAATTCAACGGGCGCTCGTGTATCGATCAACGGAATGTCATTGAGAAATATTTCGTTAAAATTATTGACTAGTTTCATGCATCTATTTTAAACCCGGCTCCACACGCTTGGTCCCCACGGCGGATCAGCTTGGAGAATCACTCAGACCAATGAGGGTGGCACTGTCCTTTAAGGGGAGAAGTTCACCGATTTGAAAGCCCTCGATTCCCGCGTTCTGAAAGCATTGCCGCAGTGCTGCTACCGATTCTGGTGCCACGGCAATTAATAGCCCGCCACTTGTTTGAGGATCGCACAGAAGTGTCCTCGTCTCATGATCTGTTGGATCGATCCTATGTCCATAGGCGGAGAAGTTGCGCTCGCTTCCCCCGGGGATACAGCCTTTGCTGATATAGGACTTAACATTGGGCAGCGTCGGGATTAGCGCTCTCGAAAGCATGGCTCGCACCTCACTACCCTCGCACATTTCAACAAGGTGTCCCGCCAGGCCAAAGCCGGTGACATCGGTCATGGCATGAACACCCTCTATGGCGCCAATATCGGTGCCCACTCGGTTTAGTTGGCACATATGTCGTGTTGCCACGCCCTGATCAACCTGTTCCAGCTTGTCCTGTTTTTCCGCGGTGGTGTAGATCCCCACACCGAGGGGTTTGGTCAGGAACAAAAGATCCCCCGGTTGGGCGCCCACATTTTTCTTGAGGTGGCTGTGACTCACTTCTCCGGTCACAGCGAGGCCAAAAATGGGCTCAGGGCTGTCGATGCTGTGGCCTCCGGCCAGCGCAATACCGGCCTCGGCACAGGCGGCTCGACCGCCGGCAATGACTCGATTGGCGACGCTCGCGGGCAGCGACTGAATGGGCCAGCCGAGAATGGCCACCGCCATGAGCGGTGTACCGCCCATGGCATAAATATCACTCAGGGCGTTGCTGGCGGCGATACGACCGAAATCAAAAGGATCATCGACAATGGGCATGAAGAAATCTGTCGTGCTGAGTACTGCTCGCCCATCGCCTATATCAACAGCTGCGGCGTCATCCCGGGTGTTGTTGCCTATCAGTAGTTTCGATGTGCTGTCGCTTTCGACAACGCTTCCCTGCAGGATAGTGGCGAGTACGTCGGGGGCGATCTTGCAGCCACAGCCGGCCCCATGACTAAACTGAGTCAAGCGGATAGGTTGGTCGATTGTCTCTGCCTCTGGCGTTTTCATAATCGAAATAGCGTCTCGAATTTCTGCTTTGTCGTGGTTACTGTGTCGTTTGAAAATTATCGCTGCTCGGGGCATTCTGCGTCATGCTTGTTGAGAGCCAAATGGATAGAGGGCGGCATAGCGTGTTAGCGCAAACGGTTTCATGGTTTTGTGGCATTGTCTTACTCCTCTCCCTTGAGACAGCCGCACAGAATGGTACCACTCTGGCTGTTTCTCTCGAGATCCAGCGTGAGATGTTTCTGCGAGCGTCGTCGGAGCTGAAAACCGGCGCGGGGCCAGCCTTTAGACGGCTACGTGGGCAGCTCGATGGCTATCCCTTGCTTCAGTACCTTGAATACGAGCGTCTCTTGTCGACGGTGGATACCGTGACCCCCGCTGAGGCGCATCGGTTTCTCGCCGAGGTGCAATCGACACCGCTTCATGACAGCTTTCTTCATCGATATCTGCAGAACAAAGGCCGTAACCGTCATTGGCAGGCGTTTTTGGCGATCGCGAGCGATGCGCCTAACGACACCGAGCTGCAGTGCTATTTCTATCGGGCCAAGCGTAGCGCCGGCGATGTCGCGACGGCATGGCTGGGCGCGGAGCGATTGTGGAATGTGGGGAGGTCCCAGCATGAGGCCTGCGACCCCTTATTCAAGCGCTGGATGGTCGATGGGCCGGGCCCGACTGATCCATTGATCTGGTCGCGGGCGTTAAAGGCCTTTGATGGCCGCTCCCCGCACCTTATTGCCTACGTCGGTCGGTTTGCCAGCGAGCAGTTGCAGCCGTTGCTGACCGAGTTGGCGGAGGTTTATCGCTATCCCGAGGGCTTGCTTCGCGATACCCATTCGCCAAGCCCAGTTCACGCGCAGCTGGTCACGGTTGGGGTTCGCCGGCTGGCTCGGGTGAATCCCGAAAAGGGGCGCCTCGCCCTTGAGCGAGTCCGAGCACGCCAACCCCTCTCTGATCAGCAAATTGAAGCCGTTGAAGCAATGATTATTCGGCACAGCTTATTTGCTAAAAGTTCGCCGGTCGAAACCTGGATTGGTGAAAGACTAGCCCGACTGCGCGATGATGAGCTCACAGAAATCTATCTGCGCAATCAGGTAGAGGAAAGCCACTGGCAAGCGCTCCTTGACGGCGTGCAGTGGCTGAGCCCAGAGCGACGATTTTCTGACACGTGGCGCTACTGGGCGGCACGCGCGATGAATTCCTTAGGTGATCAGCAGGCCGCTGAGGCCATTTTTATCGAGCTTGCAGGCAAACGCAGTTTCCACGGTTTTTTGTCGGCACAGCGGATGGGGACACACTACCAACTGGCGATCGAGCAGCGCCTAATAGATCTCTGGCAGCCCGCATCGCACGCTCGCGATGTACTCGCCAGAATGCAAGAACTGGCGCTATTGAATCGCTGGCCTGAGGCGAGGGCGGAATGGTTGTTCCTGGTCGACACACTGGATCGTGCCGAGCGAGAGCAGGCGATGCGCTATGCGCTGGAACAAGAGTGGTTTGATCTCAGTATTGCGACCTCGCTTAGAGCTGGCGCATGGGATCACATCGACGCCCGGTTTCCTCTGGCCTTCGAGGAACTCTTGAGCGAACTGGCCGCAGCAGAGGGCGTCACGACCAGCGAGCTTCAGGCCATTGCACGTCGCGAGAGCGCCATGTACCCAGAGGCCGAGTCAGGAGCGGGCGCCTTGGGTTTGATGCAAGTGATGCCGAGCACGGGCAAGCAGGTTGCCGGGCAGCTCAAGCTCCCCTGGAAGCGGGCTAAGTTATTTGTCTCTGAGTACAACGCCCGAATCGCCAGCCACTACTATCGTCAGCTCCTGGATCGTTTTGACGATAACCGCGCGATGGCGTTGGCGGGGTACAACGCGGGACCCCATCGTGTTGATCGATGGCGGACGGCCATGCCGGCTGACCAGTGGATCGAGAGTTTGCCCTTTAAGGAAACCCGCGACTACGTGCAGGCGGTGTTAGCGTACACGGTGATTTACGACCTGCAGTCGGGCAGGAAACCTGACATACTTCGGCCCCACGAATGGCGAATCACATCAGGTTAATAAAAGAGGCCTCCATGAAAAGTCTCCAACTGCAGTCATGCCTGCACGAGAGTGGCACGATCGAGTGCGCGTTTTTTGAGGTAGACATACCCGAGCCGGGTCCCGATGAGGTGATGATTCAGGTGCAGGCGGCACCGATTAATCCCTCCGATCTGGGTCTCATGTTTGGTGTCCTCGACACCGATGCGGTGGAGCAGGGCGAGCGCAACGGTTACCCGTCGGTCACTCTGGCAGCACCCGAGCCCATGCTGCGAGCCATGGCCAGTCGTTTAAATCAGTGGCTTCCGGTCGGCAATGAGGGGGCAGGCACTGTGGTCGCCGCAGGAAATTCTGATGCTGCGCAGGCGTTGATGGGGAAGCGAGTAGGCGTCTTTGGCGGCGAATTATTTGCCCATTACCGCGTACTACCGGCTATGCAATGCTTGCCCCTGCCCGATGGCGTGAGCGTTGAGGAGGGAGCGTCTTGTTTCGTCAATCCAATGACCGCGCTGGGGTTTGTTGAAACCGCGAAGATGGAGGGACACAAAGCCATTATTCATGCGGCGGCAGCCTCCAATCTGGGGCAGATGCTCAACAGGATTTGCATTGAGGACGGTATTCCGCTCGTCAATATTGTGCGCTCACAAAAACAGGTTGATTTGTTAGCCAGCCAGGGTGCCACCTATGTTCTGGATTCCAGTCAAGCATCCTTCGCGCAGGACCTGTTGGCCGCCATTGAAGCCACCGGTGCAACTCTGGCGTTTGATCCGATAGGTGGCGGAACACTATCCAACCAATTGTTTGGTGCGATGGAGACGGCGGCCCAGAAGCGGATGACCACATGGAGCCGCTATGGGTCTGACGAGCACAAGCAGGTTTATATCTATGGCATGCTGGATCCGTCACCGACAACCTTGACCCGGGGTTATGGTTTTTCTTGGAGTCTGGGCGGCTGGTTGCTATTTCCTTTCCTCCAACGCCGTGCCGGGCTTGAGCGGATGATTGCGATGCAGCAGCGTGTGCTTGCGGGCCTGAAGACAACGTTCGCAAGCGATTATTCCGACAAGGTCGCGCTCACTCACGCGCTGGATAGCGAGGCGGTGAAACTCTACGGCAAGAAAGCGACGGGGCAGAAGACATTGATCGTGATGGACTGACCAGTAATATGACATCTTCTACCCCCGCAATGCCTCTGGATACGGCGACGGAGTCTCCGGTGCATTGGCGTAATCCGCTCACTGGCAATTTGTTTTGGCCGCTGCAGGTGATGGGTTGGTTGGGTCTCTCGATCATTACTTATTTGAGTCTCAGCTTGCCTTACAATCAGTTCGAGCTGTCGTACCTTGCGCATAACGCTACCCAGTCCCTACTCGGCATTGTGCTCACCTTACCCCTTCGATATTGCTACCAGCGTATTTGGCATTGGCCGGTGTGGCGGCGGGTGGTGGTAGCGGTCGCTGCCGCCCTGCTTTTGTCGGCGCTTTGGGCGGTCATGCGGCTCGTTATCTTCATGGCGTTGACCGGAGAGACTGGCCTGTGGCCGGATTTTGGGCGGCTGGCTGTTTCCCTCCATCTTCGTTTTTGTGACGTGGGCCGCGCTGTACCACGGTATCAAGTACTACCAGCTGCTTCAGCGGCAGCGGCAAACGTTACTCGAGTATGAGTTGCGGCAGCGGCGTGAGGCGATGGATATGATTATCGCCAAGTCCGAGACCCGGGATGCCCAGCTCAAGCTTCTTCGGTACCAGCTGAACCCGCACTTTCTATTTAATACCTTAAATTCCGTTACGGCCCTGATTGCAGCAGAGCGTCATGATGATGCTAAGAGTATGTTGGCCAAGCTCAGCGCTTTTCTCCGTTTTTCATTGGACAGCGATGGCAAGTACGTTGTCTCGCTCAACGAAGAGTGTGATGCTTTGGAGCTATACCTTGATATCGAGCGTGTGCGTTTCGCGGATCGGTTGGAGGTAGAATTTTCTATCGATCCAGCGGTGAGCCATCTGGCGGTGCCGAGTTTCTTGCTTCAGCCCCTGGTAGAAAACTCGATAAAGCACGCTATTGGACGCAGCGAAGAGGGCGGCAAAATTCGCGTTAGCGCGCAGGCTATTGATCAAGGCATTCAAATTCGGGTCGAGGATACTGGGAACACAGAAGCCGCGAGCCGCGGTGACTCGGCTGTGCTCGAGAAGGTGGACGGGGCCGGGGTTGGCTTGCGAAACACCCGTGAACGGCTCAAAAATCTGTACGGCGACAGCGGCGATGTGAGCTCATCGCGTTCCGAGCTTGGCGGACTACAAATAAACATTACCATGCCCGCTGTGGAGGTGCTTCAGTATGGCTGACATCATGACTGTAGCGATCGTCGATGACGAGCCGCTGAGTCTCGATTACCTCAAGGGGATTGTCGCAAAAGTCCCGGACACTGAGGTGGTCGGTCTCTATAAAAATGGCCGAGAAGCGCTAACAGGCCTGCTCACGACCCCGGTTGATGTGCTATTCCTGGATATACAAATGCCTGGATTCAACGGTTTTGACGTGGTCAAACGACTTCAGAGTGACGCCATGCCGCTCATTGTTTTCGCCACCGCCTTTGATGACTTTGCGCTGCAAGCTTTTGAGCTGCATGCGGTTGACTACATCTTAAAACCCTTCGAAAACCCGCGGGTGGAAGAAGCGCTGGGGAGGGCGCGGGAGCGTTGGTTGTCGCAACGCTATCTCGACGACATGGAGGACCGCGCCGCTGAGTCAGGCAAAGCGCCGGCTTTGGCGGCGATGGAGGCGGCTCGGGTAAAAGTGGGCGCTGATGCCAAGTTCTCTGGGTTGAGCGCCGACCACATCGCGAAGCTGCCAATCAAGGACGGGCAGCAAACGGTTTTGCTCGAGTATGAGATGATCGATTGGATAGATGCCGCGGGGGATTACATGTGTGTCCACGCCGGGGGCGAGACGCATATCCTCCGCTCCACCATGAAAGAACTGGAACAGCGATTGCCCGCGTACTTTGCGCGGATTCACAGGTCGACAATCGTCAATGTCAATCGTATAGAGCGGGTAGAGGGCCTGCCCAAGGGCGAGGCATTGCTCCACACCTCGTCGGGGTCGGCGCTCAAAGTTAGTCGAAATTACCGGGTAGCAATCCAACATTTGCTGGCCTGATCTGGGTCATAAACTGAGGTTTAGGCTGCGCTGAAAGCCGCTTAAAACCAACGAAGAAAGGACGTGCGAGGCTTGTCCTGCTCATCCTACTGACAGTCCAGATTGTCGACTTTCAGTTAATCCAAGCTCTTGGGTATGGGTTAATTGCGTTATCACTCCCATTAATCTTAACGTGGCGGTTTTCCTCATGTCTTTAGCCATCGCGCGTGTGCGCCTTTTGTTCGTGTCCACAGTGTCGGCGGCGCTCATCGCCTGCGGCGGCGGCGGTGCCGAATCCCCAGTGGTGGATCCCTTCTACCCGGAGGCTAGCGCTGAGTGGACGCTGATTTGGAGTGATGAATTCGATGGCGATGCGCTAGACACGGGTAACTGGGATATCCAGACGGGAGATGGCAGTGAGTACGGCCTTGCCCGCTGGGGTAATGATGAGCTGCAGTGGTACACCGAAGATAACCTTGTTGTAGGCGACGGCATATTGAGAGTGGAGGCTCGCGCTGAACAAGTTGTCGCTGGTTTTCCGTACACCTCTGGTCGAATTCGAACCCTCGGTAAGCTCGATTTCCAATACGGTCGGGTCGAGGCCCGTATCAAGTCAGCCACGGGTAAGGGCTTGTGGTCGGCCTTCTGGATGCTGCCCAGCGATGATCGCTTTGGCGGGTGGGCATCCGGCGGCGAGATCGACATTATGGAGGTGGTGAACGCGGGCACCACGGAGGAGAACTACTACGCATCCCTGCATCATGGTTTCGCGTGGCCCCTTAACCAGACCACCACCGAAAGCATCGGCGTTGATAACCCCGGCGAAGATTTCCACATCTACGCTATCGAATGGACTGAAGATTACGTCCGCTGGTTTGTCGATGATCGGAACTTTATGACGGTGGATGCCGAGCACTGGTACTCCTATTACTACGGTGGTACCAACGTCGGCTATGAGCGCGGCGCCGGTGCAGCCCCGTTCAATCGAGATTTTCATTTGTTACTTAACCTGGCGGTAGGTGGCAACTTGCCGGGGTAACGTCGGCCCCGGCGCTATCCCCTCGGCGATGGAGGTGGACTACATTCGCGTCTACGAGTGTGCCTATAACGAGGCCAGCGGTTCTGGCTGTAATAGCGAGGCAGACCGCACGGTAGAGTCGCCCGGCGCACAAGCGCCCTACGAAATCGCCTTCCCGCTCTACACCAACGGCGCCGATGCTCTGTCCTGGGTGGTCGGTGCCGATACGATCACCCGCGAGCTCGTAGTCTCTTCGCCTTGGGACAACGACGGATCGCTGACCTTTGCCGAAATAGAAACCGAAACGGATCGAGGCGCCGTGATTGAGGTAGTCACCTCCAATGCTGGCAATATCGCTATTTCGGCGGTGGATGAGGAGCCGACAGCGCTATTTGGTTTTGGCAATAACCCGTTGTATTACCAAATTCATGCCGGTGAACTGAAGTTTGATATGTACATCGATTCGGCGGGCACCGACCTCGACAGCACTATCCAGGTGAAGATGGATAGCGGGTATCCGGCCCTTGGTTTTAAGGAGCTTCAGGTGAGTGATATGCCGCTGGATCAGTGGTTCACCATGAGCGTGCAGGTAAACGACCTGCTCGCGAATTCGGGACAACGTCGCCTCGACACCAGCCGCGTTATGAATTTGTTTGTTTTAGAGCCCAGCTCAAGCGCCCACGTCATGATCGACAATGTGGAGCTGGCTTGCGGCCACCCCAGCCGCCGAGGCTGTGGCATTCGTCCACCCGGCGGATCCGTGGACGGCTCGTTGGTGCCTGTTTTCACCACCGACGGTAACGTCGGCCCACTTTGGGATCGCGGCATTTGCGGCTATGACACGCTGGTCAACGGTGATTACTGCGGCGACGGTAATACGACTAACCTGATTACATGGACGGTGACCGATTCGGGAAATCCCGAAATTGGCGCCGCACTCAACGTCAATTTTGCCAACAGCGGCGCTGACGGCGTGCTCTTCATCGGGTCTGCGGGCGGGGTCGACCTCAGCGATTTTGTCCGAGGTGGCAAGCTTCTGTTCGACATGCGGTTACCAGAATCCACCGTCGCATCAGGGATGGTCTACAAGGTCGATTGCTTTTATCCCTGCGGCACCGGCGATCAGCAGATTGATCTGTCCGACTACGAGGCCAACACCTGGCAGACCTTTGAGGTGCCCGTAGCCCAGTTAGTGGGCTCGGGACTCGACGTCACGTCGGTTAATGCCGGCATCGTCCTGTTTCCCACTTGGGGCAATCAACAGGGGCTGTCCTTTGAGGTTGCCAATGTGCGCTACGAAGGCGAGGGCGAGGGCGAGCCCGAGGTGCCCGCCGCGGCAGTATTCACTGACGGTGTTGTGGGCGAACGATGGGAGGCCGGCATCGGCGCCTTTGATGAGGCCTTGGAATACGGTGAGTGTCTCGATGACGGCGGTGCTGGCTGCCCAAGCATTGATTGGGAAATTGTGGAAGACGATGACCGCGGTCCGGTGCTAGAAGTGAGTCATGGAGCCCAATTTGCCGGCCTGTTTTTTAAGACTGAGTTTGGTGCTGACATGAGCGAATACGCTGAGGGCGCGGTGCGGTTTGATATTCGCGTGCTTTCCGAGGGCGTTAACACCAGCGGGTTTGTCATGAAGGTAGATTGCTTCTATCCCTGCAGTTCAGGGGATCAGGCCATCGGTAATGTCGGCCTCGAGGGCTGGCAGACAGTGCAGGTGCCGGTAAGTCAGCTGGTAGACGGGGGGCTGGATGTCACTCTCGCCAATACGGGTCTTGTTCTGTTTCCCGCCTTCGGCGAAACCGACGGGGTGGTTTATCAGCTCGATAATGTGGAGTGGGTGGCCGATGACACGCCGCCGATTCAGGCGCAGGTGCAGCTGGTGTTTGAGGACGGCGTTGTCGATCCTATGTGGGACATCGGGCTCGCCGGCTTTGATGAGGCGATCAACTACAACAGCTGTGTCGGTGCCGGCGGTGCGGGTTGTCCTAACCTGGGTTGGGAAATCGTCGGTGACGCAGAACGTGGCGATGTGCTGGAGATCACGCACGGTGCGCAATTTGCGGGCTTGTTCTTCGAGTCCTCTCAGGGGCGCGACTTGACCAGCTACGCCGCCGGCTATGTCAGTTTCGACATCAAGGTGATGGAGGAGGGTGTCAACTACGGTGGCTTTGTGATGAAGGCCGACTGTTTCTACCCCTGTTCATCGGGTGATCAATCGATCGGCAACGTCGGCCTTGATGGTTGGGAGACCGTGACAGTGCCGGTGACTCAGCTCGCAGCCGGTGGTCTCAACCTGACCAAGGTGAATACCGGCTTGACTATTTTCCCTGTATTTGGGGAGACCGATGGCGTGGTTTACCGGCTGGGCAATGTGAAATGGGTTGTCGAGTAGAGGCGGAGTAGGCTTGCCGCGCCATTTAGTCCTAAGTTCGGTCCGCTTGGTCCTATTGGGGCGGTTGCAGTCCTGATGTTATCAATATACTCACGGCGTATTAGGCTATGCAATGTAACCCGTTGGGATTAGTTGTATTCCATATGATAAAATCCGCTAGCAGGCGAAATGAGGAACTAAAGATGAACGTCACTCGAACCTTACCACTTGCAACCCTCTTGGGTGCAATCAGCGTCCAAGCGCTTGCGGCAGAGAGCATGGTTACGCTGAATGCCGCCTTTAACAACGTCTTCAACTTAAACGGAGATGGTACGGCGGGAGACTACATTTACGGCGAGGAATACACCGACCTTTCAAGAGCTCAGGTTATTGACATTGAGGCAGGGTCGGCAAGGATGGGTCCGAATACGGGATATTATCAGGACGTTTGTGTCAATGGAGACCAAGCCTCATTCTGGTGTGGCAATAATGGTACTACCCCTAACAAGTTTGTAGGGCTAGTTGCGCAAGGCCCGGTTCCCGGTCAGCCACAGTTCACTGTTACTGCTGACGTCAGCGGAATTCCCGCTGGCTATACGGCTCAACTATCGGCTATTGGTTTTACGGCGGACTTCCAAGGTAACTATCCGTTTCCGGTCGAACAAACATTGACCGAAGACGGCACGCTCTCTGCGACAATAGATTTTACCGGTGGAACTCTGGTGAATTATTTCGCTCAGATAATTCTTAATGGCCCCATTATCGATCCGGCGGATGCGGCTAGTGTCGGGTATATGAGTGTTACCAATCTGAAGGCAACATACGATGCCCCCTCGGTGCCTTCTGGGTTGCGAGCAATACCAGCGTCTAATGGAGATGTCACGGTCGTTTGGACAGCAGGGGACGTAAAGCCCGAGTCCTACGCAATTCAGCGAGACTTGCGACAGGGTGCAGGCTGGCAGGAAATCGACTCAACTTCTTGGACCGAGGGCAGTTACGACGATGCTACAGGATTGCCCCCAGGGTCGAGGATTGGATACCGAGTTGTTGCCAGGGGCGCCGGCCAAGCTGAGGCAACAAGTGAGGAAGTTGTTACCGAAATCCCAATAGCGGTTGAGGCTGCTCCCGTACCTACGATGCCAATTTGGGCACTTGCCCTTTTGGGAGGGTTACTTGGTCTGTTCGGGTATCGCCGAGTCGCCAAATAAAGGTATAGCATGATTTTCAAACAGCCCGTCCTTGACGGGCTTTTTTTTGTCTGGAAATGCACGATGGTGGAGAATGCAGCGTGTGGCTCTTTTAAGGTGCTGCCTCAGCCGAACTACTGAATGAACCAACGTTCGGCACGGTCAGCGAGTCTCAGAAAGATGATTTAGGAACCCTTGGTGGTCGGGCAGGCGCCCTAGTGACTGGTCGATACCGACGCGAATATTGGTGAGAAAAGTGTCGAGCTGGGTGTCCGCCATCGCGTCCGCGATATTGTGGTACCCCTGCGGCATGAGCCCCTGCCCCATCATCACCTGCACCCAGGAGTTTTCAGAAAACACGTCTTCCTGGGGCTTGAACACTCGCCCTGTGCGTTTGAATAGGGCCATCCGCTGTGCCAGCGAGTCAGGAATAGGCATGTCACGCACATAGTCCCAGAAGGGCTCTGCCGTGCGCTCGTTGAGTCGGTAATGCAGGACAATAAAATCCCTGATGTGTTCGGCCTCGGTTCGCAGCTTGGTGTTGTACTCGCGCACGGTCGCGTCATCGATGCCCATCTCGGGGAACATCAGTAGCAGCCACATGATGCCATTTTGAATGAAGTGAATGCTGGTGCTCTCCAGCGGCTCAATAAAGCCGCTGGCCAATCCAATCGCTACGCAGTTTTTATGCCAGTAGGCTTTACGTTGGCCGGTGGTGAAACGAATCGGCCGTGGATCGGCTAATGGCTTCTCGGGGATGTTATTCAGCAGTAGTTGGCTGGCTTCATCCTCTGAGTACGCATCACTGTTGTACACCAGCCCATTGCCCGCGCGATGTTGCAGGGGAATGCGCCACTGCCAACCACCCTTGTGGGCAATGGCCTTGGTGTAGGGTGGCGGCGGGCCGTCGAGCTCGCTTTGAATCGCCACCGCGCGATTACAGGGCAGCCAGTGGGACCAATCCTCGAAGCCGGTTTCTAAACTGCCCTCCGAGAGCAGGGCCTTGAAGCCAGTGCAGTCAATAAACAGATCGCCTTCGATGATGTCGTCGGAATCCAGATGCAGCTGCTTGATATAGCCGCTGTCGCTGTGGCGGCTGACCGCCTTGATCATTCCCTCAAGGCGCTTGACGCCGGCAGACTCGGCGCGCTTGCGCAGGTACTGGCCATAACGCGTTGCATCGAGGTGGTAGGCGTAATTAATGGGCGTGTCTGAGAGCAAGCCAAATTTGCCCGCCTGGGCGGCCTTTAACTCGAGACAGTAGTCGCCGTACTCGCCGCCAAATCCCAACTGCCGAGCGCGCAGCCAAAAATGATGGAAGCCGCCTGCCCAGCACCCTTTACCGGTGTCGCCAAAGGAGTGAAAGTATCGATCCCCCGGCCGCGTCCAGTTTTCGAATTGAATGCCTAGTTTAAAGGTGGCAGAGGTCTCTCGAATAAACTCGGGCTCGGGTATTTTGAGCAGTCGATTGATCGTGAGAATGGTTGGGATAGTGGCTTCACCCACCCCGACGGTACCAATAGCATCGGACTCGATCAGGGTGATATCCAGTTTGCGCGCGACCAGATGCGAGAGCGCCGCCGCCGTCATCCAGCCCGCAGTGCCACCACCGGCGATAACAATTTTTTGAATGGTTTGATCGGTCATAGGCCCATGTTGTTCCTAGCGCTTAAGCCGGTTGATTAATTCGGCCCGCAACTGTCTTGCAGCGGGTTCATCAATGGCATCCAGCGTGCCGCGCCGCGAGCGGCGGTATATGCTGCAAGTGCTCGTCGTCCTCGGCAAAGAGATACTGGTCGAACAAAGCCTGCCAGGCGCGCTTCTGCGCCGCCGGCAGCTGCTTAATGCTGAGTAGGCCGTGCTGAAAAACATCGGCGGGGCTTCCGTACACTGGCGGGGTCTCGCTCCACCAGTAATTGATCAGGCCATTCATGCTTTCGGTACCCTCGACGTGGTGCCACCACATACCAGGCAGGTAGATCGCGTCGCCGGGCTCGAGCTCGGTCATGGTGGCGGCCTGCCAAGCCTCGGGAAAACGCGGGAAGCGGTCTATATCGGGGTCGTGAAAATCGACCAAGCTAATAGGCTGTCCAGCTGGGGTCAGATCCCAAGGGCCGATGTATAAATTGCCCACTTGCTCGGGGGGGAACACCGTAAATTTTCGTCGACCCATGACGCAGCAGGCTAAATTGCGAGGGTAGTCAAAGTGGGCCGCGATACGACTGGCATTGCCCAGCCACAGGCTCACAAGTGGGTTGTTGAGTTCGAATGGGAGCGAGAGACTCTCACCCAAGCCGGGCAACCAACCAGTGAGTGGCGTTGAACCGACGTAAAGCCCAGCCGGATCTGGGGTATCGACAAGCGCAATGAGCTTGTCGACGACTTGGGACAGTCGTGTCTTAACTTGCACAAAGTTGAAGCCATCGAGCGCCTCGTTATAAAAGAAGCGCCCCCGATACTCGGCTTCGCATAGAAAAGCCGTAATATCGTGGCCGCTGTCGTGATCTTTTAGGAGCGCGGCCGCCTCAGCGTTACTTTTCTGCGCCGCCTTGACCAGTGGCCAGCTTGCGCCCAGGCCGCGCACGACCCAAGGCGCATCCGCCAGCAGCCAGTGGTTGGGGTTTGCTGCAAGCTCGGTAAGGCTGACTTCCCGAATGGCGGTGGGGGTGGGCAGGGGACTGGGCACTACTCACTCCAACGTTGCGTTCTTGCGGGCGATCAGGTGTGCGAGCTGGGACAAGGAGGCGAGCATCATATAGGCCGGTGTTAGAAAACCGTGCTTCTGAAGATCTGCCAAACCCTCTGCCGGTAGCGTTTGAAGCTGCTCATCATCAATCATGTAGTACCCCGAGAGCTTGTGCTGTTGCTGGTTGCGAAGGGTAACGGCAAGTTCGCAGGGGGTGATAAGGGCGTATTTTTCCAAAGCGTCGATAAACCCAGGCGTCGCTTGGTGACCCGCCTGAATAGTCTCTAGCAGCTGGGCCATGTGATCCATATGGTCTGACTGGCCCCCTTGGTCGAGAAACAACCGCTCTCCTTCGCTGATGGAGACTTTTGGGTGGGCCATGTCAATCGCCGCGACGGGCTGTCTGCCTCGGTCCCGAGTTTCTTCAAAGCCGATCATCAGCGGCCCGCGCTGGCTCATGAGGGGAATGTGGGCAGCATCCCATGTCCCCGCTGACAGGAACAGATTTTCTGAAGGCTCAAAGCCGAGCAGTGCAATCGGATGGAGTGAGCCCTCGGTGGGATCCTTGTAAAAGAGCAGGGGATAGGTAGCTTGCAATCGTCGCATCTCGGCGGGATACACGGGCACAAACATAACATTATCGCCGAGATCCGGGCTAAATCGCGTGATGACTCGGACCTGCGCGTGATCGATGTTATTGAGCTTCTCAATCTGACTCATGGTTGCACCGCTACTAGCCTTGAGCGCCGGGGAAGGATCGCTCGTGAACCTGTTGCAGTAGATCACGATTGCTGGGCAAATGGGCGGAAAACTTGGCCACCTGCTGGTCGACTTCCTGCATGAATTGCTGCGCGCGCTGCTGCGCCTGCGAGAAACCCCGTCGGGCCTGATTGACCCGTGTTTGAAAGCCCATTCCATAAAGCACATATTGATAGCTTGCCGAAGGGAACAGCTCGTCCGAGCGACGCTCGTCCTGATGCCAGGGCGTGCGCGACTGCCACAAGCGAAGCTTCTCCTTGAGCGATTCGGGTATGGATGACTCGTGTCGGTTATCACGCCAATAGGGGCTGTCATCCCGGGCCGACAGGACGTAGTGCAGTTTTAAAAAATCGATAATTTGCTCCCAACGCCCGGTAAACTCCTCGTTGAAGTTCTTTGCGGTTAGGTCCATGAGCGAGCGGTCTGTGGGCAGATTATCGGCCAAGCGCGCGGGCGCTCAGTTCGATTAACACCAGCGCCGACGCCTCGAGGGGCTCAACGAAGCCCCCCGATAAGCCAATCGCAACACAGTTCCTGTGCCAGAGTTGTTGTCGATAGCCGGATTGAAAATTAATCATTCGAGGGGCGAGGGCATCGAGACCTTTGGTAACACCCGTTTCTTTGAGGTAGCGGTCCAATGCGTCGTGGGCTTGGGCGTCACTGCAGTAATCGGCGGCATGAACATAACCCACGCCGCGGCGGTCTCGAAGACCGATGTCCCAAATCCAACCGCTGTCCTGGGCTGTAGACCAGGTCGTTGATCGAATGGCCTCGGCCGTGGCTTCGTAGGGCACCTGTACCGCGAGTGCGCGGTTGTTAAAGAGATAGCGGTCTACGGGGACTAACGGTACTTGGTAGTGGCCGCTCAGTAGCAGGCTCTCAAAGCCGCTACAGTCAACAAAAAGATCGCCGGCGATGCGCTTTCCGGTTCGTGTCACAAGAGCATCGATGTCCCCGCTTGATCGGATCTCCACCTGCTCAACATGCTCTTGCAGGTGGGTGACCTCAAACTGCTGGGTGGCTGTTTGTTGTAGCAAGTCGGCGAAGCGCCCGGCATCCAGATGATAGCCATAATTGAGCACATAGCCGTATTCGGGAATGCCGATCTGTTTTGGCGCCGCGGCCCTGTCGCAGAGTGCACCCTGCGGTGTGACGGCCTGGGCAAAGGGTTTGTCGCGGCAAAGCCCTGCAAGCCAGTGCTCGGCAAGGTTGGTTTCTGCGTAACCTAGCGGTGGCGTGAAAGGGTGGTAGTAGCTGTCGCCTGCAGCATCCTCGCGCCATTGTCGAAAGTAGGTGCCCTGTTTCAGCGAGGCGCCACAGTGCCGCATAAAAGTGGTTTCTGAAATCCCTATCTTTTTAAGGGTCGAACGCATTGAGGGCCAGGTTCCCTCGCCCACACCGATGGTGGGGGTATCCGGAGATTCGACTAGCGTTATGGCGAGACCCTGCTCGCCGGATTCGAATTCCGCGCCAAGAATACAGGCGGTTAGCCACCCCGCGGTGCCGCCACCGACAATCACAACTTGCTGAATGGGCCGATTTGACTCGTCCATGGTTACGCTCTCGGTCTTTACCCTAGCCCGCCAAGTGTAGGGTGTTCTCGTTGACTAAAAAACCGCCACGAAGGCGGTTTATCAGGGCAATCCAGGGGGTTGCATTAGTATACGTAGCGGAAGCCGATGTTATAGCGCGCGCCGATTTGTCCCACGTTATACAGTTGCATGGGATCGCGCCCGTGGCTTCGGAAGGTCTCGTTGGTGAGGTTTATCCCTTCAACGAATAGGGTAAAGCCATCGGTTACCGCGTAGCTTGCGCTCGCATCCCACTGCTCGTACTCCTCGGAGTATCCGGGTTCAGTAACGCCACCGGTGAAGTAGCGATCGCGCCAGTTATACGCCGCTCGCACCTCGAGGCCATAGCCTTCGTAGAACAAAATCAAGTTGCGGGTGTCGCTGAGGCCGGGGAGCGCGAACTGCGGCTCGTTCGATAGATTGTTGAAAGTCGCGCTGCCATCAGCCAAGGTCATGTTCGCGATGAAGCCGAAGCCAGTATCCCAGAAGCTGTGCTGCCAGGCGATCTCCCAGCCATCGATGTTCGCTTCCTGGTCCGAATTGAGTCGGGTTTGTACGTCAAAATACGCCGCGGCGTCGCGACCATCGACGCCGGTAATGATGCCGTTGGCGACGTCTACGCCGGGCTCATTCGGGTACTTGGTGAAGATAAAATCGCGAATGTCAGCGTTGGATGCCGTAATGCCGAGACTGTTAATCGCGTCTTGATAGAGTGGTCCCAGCGCTGGGTGAGCCAGGTTGGGATAAAGCACCACGTCTTCGGCTTCCGCCGAGGTCACAAAATTAACCACCGACTTGTCAAAGTAACCGACCGAGATATAGCTGGCATCGTCGTAGTACCACTCCAGCGACAAATCGAAGTTGTCGGACTCGTGGGGGAGCAGGCCAGGGTTACCAATCGAGCCGTCTGCGATGTGTTCGCCTTCGACAACGCGTAAAACTTGGCCGATGGACAGGTTGCCGCGTAGATCACCGTAGCTGGGGCGTGCAATCGTCTGGCTGTAAGAAGCGCGGAAGATCACGTCATCGATTATTTCGATATCGAAATCGATGTTGGGCAAGCCGACGTCGTATTCGCCGGTCAGTGAGGTTTGCACCGTGCCATCTGCGGGCACGGCCGAGAATTCATTGGTTGACGCCCAGTCGATGCGCACATAGTCCTGTGACTCGGCGCTGGAGGTCACTTCCGTTTCTTCGTAGCGATAGCCAGCGCGTATGTTGAAGGGGCGATAAAAAATATCCCCGGCATAGTGGATCTGGAAAAAGGCGGAGAGCGTCTCCTCCCTGAATTGGTTGCCGAACCCTGGGTTGCCGTCAGCGCAGAAGCCAGTGCCACAGTCCCCCTCGGCCAGGGCCGTTGCCAGATACATCGGATCGGATTCATTCAGCGCCTGCAGCGCTTCACCCCGCTGGGCGACTTCAATCATGTCGAAGATGAAGAAGTTATTGGTAACGTTTTGACCGCCGGAGAGCTCGTCGTACATGCCTTCCAGCGAGGCTGGCACCAGTAGATCAGTAATTGAGCCATACGCCGAGGCCTGGTTCTGCCCCCAAGTGTTGCGCTGAACGATACTACCGGCCTCAAAATTATCGATGTCGGTGTGCGCAACCCCAAAGTCGAGGGTCAGCGTGTCAGTAAGATCAAAGGCGCCGGAGAATTGGGTTTGTTCAATGTTCATCTCCGCCCAGCTGTTCGCAAACACGCTACCGGTGATTTGCATGTCGTCCGGGGACAGCGGATCGGCCATATTAACCGTGGTGACTGGAATTTCGCTGCGGTAGTCCACCGAGGCAAATTCACGTCCAAAGGCTGCGATCGACAGATTGGCACTGCTGCCGTAGGGGCTGTTGGGCTCACGCTCGGCGGTTGAATCGTGGTAGTCGAGCTCGAACCGTAGCCGATCGGTTGCATCCCACTCTACGTTAAAGCCAATCGAGGACCGGGTATTCTTGGAGGCATCGATGCCCGCGCCCATGGGGCGGTCGGGCTGGTTGTCGGTTTCGGTATAGACCATGGGGGATACAATGGGTCCGTCGGTCCAGGTACCGGATTGACCGGTGGGGCTGAACCAGACCGACATGTTGTTGTAGCGGTGGTCCAGTTCCAACTGCGCCATCGTGTAGTCCAAAGTCGCGGTCAATGAATCAATGGGTTGCCATTGCAGTGTCAGCTGACCGTTGATACGGGTGCGTTCCCACTCGTCGAGCTGGTAGACCATTTGTTGGGGCATGGCGACCAGATCGCCAGGATTGGGGGCGTTGGTCTGCTGTCCGTTGTCCGGCACGCCGCTGCCGTCGCGTTCCAGCCAGGCCGTATTAAAGCCTGAGGATTGCCCATTGTGTCGCTCCTGAAAAGACCCGGTGAGTGCGATACCCACGCGATCATCAAAGAAGGTTTGGGATACCAATGCCGAAATTTCGGGGGTGTAGTCGTCGCCTGTGCGGGTAGACTCATCGATTACCGCCTTGGCACTGACGCTCGCCTGAAGCCCGGGACGGTCGAGGGGTCTGGCGGTCAACACGTTGATGGTGGCGCCAATGCCGCCGGTGGCGATCTTGGCCTGGGATGTTTTGTAAATCTCCACGCCGGAGACACTTTCAGCCGCGATATCCTGAAAGTCAAAAGACCGACCAAAACCGCTATGGGTGGGCATTTGTCGGCCATTCAGCATGACCAGGTTAAAGTCGGCGCCAAAACCGCGAACGGTCACCGTGGTGCCTTCACCCCGTTGGCGATCGATAGCGACCCCGGTGACCCGCTGTAGCGCTTCGGCGAGGTTGGTATCCGGAAAGTCGCCTATGTCCTCGGCGGTGATGGCATCGACCACGCCCGCTGAATCCCGCTTCTTGTCCATGGCACGCTTTAAACTTGTGCGGATTCCCTTGACGACAACCTCTTCAATCACCGCAGGCGCATCGGCGTCGCTAGTTTCTTGCGCTAAGAGCGTCGGACTGATTGACAGCCCCAGAGCAATGGACACTGAGGCGGCAATGGGGCGCTTTCGGAAGGCATAACCGGGCATTGGGATAATTCTCTGTGGTTGTTGAATAGAGTGTAGAGCTTGTTCTGCATGTGCCAAACTTTGCAATTTTCGCCCGCCTAACGAGCGCTTGGAATCCCCTTGAGATGAGGGGGTCTGGCGTTGCGTTAAGCGGGATGTCCAGTACCGGGCCTCTTCCAGCCCGCCGCGCGTGTAACCCCCGTCACCGCGTTTGCCCCAGTGCTATGGCTGACGGCAGTGGCGCTGGAGCGATACCATGGCCCGGGTAGCGCACTGACGGCAGCCCTGCGCCTTTGTCGTCACGTGCTGCTGCCAGTGGAGCCTGTTCCAGCGGAGCCTGCTTAGGTAACAGGCGACGCAAAGGCAACCGAAGTAAGAGCAGGGAACTAACTAAGCAAAAAAGAACACGGAACCATGGACGGTGCGGAAGGATTGCCAGAGAGTTTTTGCAAGTGCTCTGCGGCCTGTTGGTACCTTGAAATGAGAATGACACACAGAAGAGTTGTTGCAATGCCTCCACGTAATCAAGCAGGAATATTAGTCTCCACGGCATGCTGGAAGTCGGTCAGGCGGTCTATTGCGTTGGCCTTTGCCGCAGGCATTCTGTGGGGGTGCGGAGATACGTCGTCCACCAAGACCGAGACGGATGCGGGCCTCAGTGTTCGCACCACTCTTGCGATGGAGGCCGAGGTCGAGGCGATCCTGGAGTCGTTGTCCCTAGAGCAAAAGGTCTCGCAAATGATTCAGGGGGAAATTGCCCATGTCACGCCCGAGGACGTCCGTCAGTACGGGCTAGGCAGCGTGCTCAATGGCGGCGGTTCCTTCCCCCAGAGTAATAAACACGCCAGCGTGAGCGACTGGTTAAACCTCGCAGATGCCTACTGGGAGGCTTCTCTTGATCAATCCGGCGGAGGTGCTGGGATACCGATTATTTGGGGAACCGATGCGGTACATGGCCACAACAATGTGCTTGGCGCGACGCTGTTTCCACATAACATCGGATTAGGCGCTGCGGCCGACCCCAATTTGGTGAGCGATATTGCTGCGGCCACAGCGAAGGAAGTGCGTGCGACCGGGATAGATTGGATTTTCAGCCCAACCATCGCAGTGGCCATGGACTATCGCTGGGGACGTACCTACGAATCTTTCAGTAGTGATCCCGAACTGGTCAGGGACTACTCCGCCCCCTTTGTTGAAGCGATGCAGGCCGTGGGTGTGGCGGCAACTGCAAAACATTTTATCGGGGATGGCGGCACCTTTCGGGGGGATGATCAGGGCGATACGCGCCTCACGTTGGAAAAGCTAATGGAAGGGCATGGAGCGGGTTATATAGAGGCCATTAATGCGGGTGCTCTGACGGTGATGGCGTCATTTAACAGCTGGAATGGTGAGAAAATTCACGGCAATCGTGAGCTACTGACTGAGTTGCTGAAAGAGGATCTCGGTTTTGACGGCTTTGTGGTCAGCGACTGGAACGGGGTAGGCCAGGTGCAAAATTGCCGACCGGATAATTGCGCCCGGGCCATCAACGCAGGGGTCGACATGGTCATGGTGCCCAAGCACTGGAAGGCGATGCGACAGAATATGATCGATCAGGTGAAGGCCGGCGTTATTAGCGAGGCACGCGTGGATGACGCGGTACGGCGAATACTACGAGTCAAGGCCAAGCTAGGTCTTTTCGGCCGCGAAAAACCGTCGGTCGTTGCCGCAGACTTTGCACAGACCGTCGGCAGTGATCCACATCGAGCACTGGCGCGAGATGCCGTCCGACGCTCGCTGGTGATGCTGAAAAACGATAATCAACTTGTCCCCCTTAATCCCAAGGGCACTTATCTCATCACCGGTAGCGCAGCTGATGTGATCACGCAGCAATCGGGCGGTTGGACCCTTACCTGGCAGGGAACCGACAACACCAATGGTGACTTCCCGGGAGCAACCTCTATACACGCCGGGTTTGCAGCGCAAATTGAACAAGCGGGTGGGCGTCTTTATACCGACGCCACCTTGCCGGCGGGCCAAGCGCTTGATGGTGTCATAGCGGTTTATGGAGAAACCCCCTACGCCGAAGGGGTGGGTGATGTCGATGCGTTGTATTGGCGCTTTGGCAACAAGAACGAACTGGCAACACTCCAAAAATGGCGAGAGGCGGGCATCCCAGTGGTGTCGGTATTCATTACCGGCCGCCCTCTGTGGGTCAACGCTGAGATCAATGCCTCGGATGCCTTCGTGGTCGCCTGGCTTCCCGGGAGTGAGGGGGGTGGTGTGGCAGACGTCGTGTTGAGAGCAGCCGATGGACAGGTCCAGTACGAGTTTGTCGGGCGCTTACCCATGGGGTGGCCGGCGTCGGATGTAAATGCAGTCGACGATAATCTTGCAGTCGCCGATTTTGCCTTTGAGCGCGGCTACGGATTAAGCGTCGATAGCAACGTACAAACAATTGCCCTGTCCGAGGAGGCCCTGTGGGAGCCCTTCGATCAGGCCATGCCTATTTTCTCGTTGAGCTTGCAGGACCCGTGGGAAAATTTTGCTGGGGATACGATGGAGTGGAACACCCCATTGGGTGCCCGGGGAGGCCAGTCCAAAACCGGGGCATTGACGGTATCGGTAACGGATCATCGCGTTCAGGAGGATGCCAGACAGTTGGTCTGGTCGGGGTCATCCGATGAGATTGTGCAATTCTTCTATCAAGCCGCAGAGGCTGTGAACATGGCCAAGCTTGAAAAAGGTCACGGCGCACTTGTTTTTGATGTGCGGGTTGTCGAGCCCCCTACCGGGGAAGTGGCGCTCCGAATGGATTGCGGGTGGCCTTGCAGTGGGTCCCTCGAGGTGAGTGGCCTGTTGGATAGCTTGGCTCTCGAAGAATGGTTGCGCGTGGCGGTGCCCTTGAGCTGTTTTAAGGTGGCGGGCGCGGATATGCGAACCATCGATACGCCCTTCCTGCTGGCGACAAAAGACGCCATGGTTGTCGAGGTGGGAGAGGTTATCTTGACGGCGGACACCGCGGGCACGGTATGGTGGGCCTGTGACGACGCGGGTGGCAATGCTTGACTCGGGGTGGCGGTTCGCCAATTAAGAAAAAAGCGTGGTGCAATGGCTTTGGTGTCAGCCAAAGACGAATAACAAAAAACAGAAAAAGGAGGCCGCATGGCCCTGGCCAATATTGATCTTACGATTGTTGCGATTTACGCCATTGCTCTGTTCGCGATCGCGCAATGGGTATCCCGGGAGCAGGCTGGCCATGAGAAGGACGCCGCCGACTATTTTCTCGCCGGACGCGGCTTGCCGTGGTGGGCGATCGGCACGTCATTAATCGCAGCCAATATCTCCGCGGAACAAATTATTGGGATGTCTGGTTCGGGCTACGCCATCGGCCTGGCGATAGCCTCCTACGAATGGATGGCGGCCATCACCTTGATTTTAGTTGGAAAGTTTCTCTTGCCGGTGTTTCTCAAGACTGGCATCTACACCATGCCCCAATTCTTAGAGCAGCGCTACGATGGCCGCGTCAGGACCGTTATGGCGGTGTTCTGGCTTGGGGTTTATGTTCTCGTGAACCTCACGTCGATTTTATGGTTGGGTGCTCTCGCGATGAACACCGTCGCGGGGGTGCCACTGACCTATGGCTTGGTGCTCCTCGGCGTATTCGCCGTCGCCTATTCGCTCTACGGCGGGCTCAAGGCCGTCGCCCTCACCGATATCATCCAAGTGGTGTTGCTGGTTCTGGGTGGGCTGCTGATTGCTTATACCCTGTTGAACTTGGTTTCTGACGGGGCGGGGGTCGTGGTCGGTTTTCAGCTGCTAATGGAACAGGCGCCCGACAAGTTCGACATGATTTTTGAAGAGGGCCATCCCCACTATGCCGACCTACCGGGCTTGTCGGTGCTGCTCGGTGGCATGTGGATTATGAATATCTCCTACTGGGGCTTTAATCAATACATTATCCAGCGTGCGCTTGCGGCCAAAAGTGTCAACGAGGCGCAAAAAGGCATCGTTTTTGCCGCCTTCCTTAAGCTGCTGATGCCGGTCATTGTGGTATTACCCGGTATCGCCATGTTTGTGCTCAATACGGACTTAGCCTCCCCGGATCAAGCCTACCCCTCGGCAATGACCTTGTTGCCAGTGGGCATAAAAGGGCTTGTCTTTGCGGCCTTGCTCGCGGCGATAGTCTCCTCGCTGGCTTCTATGTGTAACAGCATTTCCACGATCTTTACCCTCGATATCGCGCCCACCATGATGGCCAGCGCCTCACTTGAGGGCCGACGCGTGGTTATTGGTCGAACGGTCTCGGTGACGGCAATGGCCATCGCGATGATGGCGGCAAAGCCGCTGTTGGGTGATTTCGATCAGGCCTTCCAGTACATTCAGGAATTCACCGGTTTTTTCACCCCGGGCATCGTGGTCATTTTTTTGCTGGGTATGTTCTGGCGCGGGACCACGGCGTCTGCCGCTTTATTAGCGGCTATCGGGTCGGCGGTATTGTCGGTCGCCTTCAAACTCTGGATGCCGGAGTTGCCGTTCATTGATCGCGTGGGCGTGGTCTTTTTGCTTTGCGCTGGTATCGCGATAGCGTGGTCGCTTGCCCGTCCCAAAGCGCAACCTGGTTTTGTCGAGCCTTCGGGTGTTGAGTTTGGTACCTCAACGGCATTCAACCTCAGCACCTTGGCTGTGACACTTATTCTGGTGTTCTTCTACACCGTATGGTGGTAGTGAAAAAGAGATATCCTGCCCTGAAGGCGGTGCCAATCTTGGTGGCGGCTCGAGTGATCCTGAGCGAGGTCTAGCCACCCGCGAGTTTCACGCGAAAGCCGTCCCCCTCGAGCACGGTGCGACAGGCTTCGCGTTGATCTCCCTGAATCTCAATTTTGCCCTCCTTGACGGCCCCTCCAACGCCGCAGCGCTGTTTGAGTCTTTTGGTCAGGCTTTTTAGTTCCGTCGGTGCTAGGGATACGCCTTCGATAACGGTGACAGTCTTGCCGCCACGCCCCTTCGATTCGCGGCGAATTCGGACCACTCCATCCCCCAAGTCAGCGGGTGCGCTTTGTTTGCAAACGCAGCTTCCGATAGGACGGTGGCATTGGTGGCACAGCCTACCACCGTCGGTGGAGTAGACTGGGCGGGTCTCTGATGATTTGGCCACAACACGACTCCTTGGCGACGGGATGATAGTATCGCCTTGGTGAATTCGGGAAGCCAGTGCCATGTCAGAATCGATCGCAGCGCTTGAAACGCAGCTCGCCTTTCTCGAAGATACCGTGGCCAATCTGGATGCTGCGCTGGTCGCACAACAGCGGGCCCTGCTGGAGCTTCAGGAGCAGGTCAGGCTGCTCCATCAGCAGTTAACAGAGCAGGGAGCACGCATTGACGAGGCAGGGAGTACCGTTGATCCACCACCCCCCCACTATTAACCCGGGCAGAAGTTTTAACCGCCATGCCCACTAAAGCGATTGAGGTTACACATGTCCTTTAGAGTTGGAGCGCTCGTCGCCATTGCATTTTTCGCGGGTATCTTTGTTCTTTTTCAAATTGCGACGCGGCCTCCGGAAGCGCCGGCCCATCACATTTTTTTTAATGGGGTGGTGCTCACCATGAGTGAGCGCGAACCCCAAGTAGAAGCGGTCAGTATTCGCGACGGCCGAATCGAGCGCTTGGGGAGTGCTGAACAAATCCTAGCCCTGGCAACCGATCAAACCGAGATGACCGATTTACGTGGCAGGACCTTAATGCCCGGTTTCGTTGACGCGCACGGTCACTTTCCTGGCTCGGGATGGACGTTGTTTTCCACCGATCTCAACAGCCCGCCGATCGGTACCGTCGACAATATGAGCGAGCTGCTCGGCAAGCTGGGTGAGGCCCACGTAGCCGATGCTGATGGATGGCTTTCTGGGTTTGGCTATGACGACACCCTACTTGAGGAAGGGCGGCATCCTACCCGTGATGATCTGGATCAAATTTCTGCGGTACGGCCTATTGTGATAACCCATATTTCCGGTCATCTCGCGGTCGCGAACACGGCCGCTCTCGACGCGCTGGATATCACCGAGCAAACCCCTGATCCCGAGGGGGGCGTCATCCAACGGGATGCCGATTCTCCCGACGGGCTGCGCCCCAACGGTATTTTGGAGGAAACTGCAGCGCGGCTTGCGATGAACAAAGTGTTAGACATGGGGCTCATGGAGGGCATGCAGATGACGACCCACGCATCCCGCGAGTATCTGTCGGTGGGAGTTACCACCGCCTCCGCGGGGGGGATGTCGCTGGGTCTCGCCAAGCTTCTCGGGCCCCTTAGTCGCTTCAATGTGTTCCCACAGCGAGTGGCGCTGTTTCCCCTCATGGAAGAAATGGAGCAGGAGCTGTTGAGCGGCACCTGGCGTCCAGAGCAAGTTGCCGGCGGGCGCGTCGTTACGCCGCGAATCAAAATCATCGCGGATGGCAGTATTCAAGGGTATACCGGATATTTGAGCGAGCCTTACTACACTCCGTTTAAGGGGGATGCCAGCTACCGCGGTTATCCCTCGGTATCCCGGCAGAAGCTTTTTGAGCAGGTCGAGGGATTACACAAGCAAAAAATCCACTACGCGATCCATGTCAACGGTGATGCCTCGGTGGAGGATGCGATTGATGCGGTGGCGGCGGCTCAGCAAAATATTCCTTGGCCGGAAGCACGGCCGCTGTTTATCCATGCGCAAATGACGCGCGAAGACCAAATACAGCGGATGGCGCAACTGGACATCACCCCGAGCTTCTTTTCGAGTCATACCTTTTACTGGGGTGACAGGCATGCCAGCATTTTCATGGGCCCTGAGCGAGCGGCCAATATGAGCCCCGCTCGATGGGCGTTGGATGCGGGGCTGCGCTACAGCTCCCACGCGGATACGCCGGTAACGCCTATGCGGCCCTTGCAAGTGGTGTGGAGTCAGGTCAAGCGGGAAACCACCTCAGGCAAGGTGTTGGGGCCGCATCAGCAGGTGACCCCCATCGAGGCTTTAAGGGCCGTCACGATCGATGCGGCTTGGCAGGTTTTTATGGATGATGAGATCGGCTCGCTGGAGCCGGGCAAGCTCGCTGACATGATTATTCTGTCAGCCAATCCCCTCGAGGCTGAAGACGTTAGAGAGCTGGTGGTAGAGAGAGTTTTTATCGCTGGTGCCGAGGTCTATAGCCGCCGCTAGCCTGGCGGCAACTTGCAATGGCGGAGTACACCAAGGCAGACAGAGAGCAGCTTGGAGAACAGCTTGCCGCTGTATGCCGTCGCTGCCTAGGATCGGGGGATGTCTCGGGACTGACTCAGCTCTCGGGCGGAGCCAGCATGGAAAGCTGGCGGTTTTGTTTTGCTTCGCGGGACTGGGTTCTTCGTCGTTTGCCGGGTCTCAGTGCCAATCTAAATGTGCCTGAGGGGGTGGCGATGCTGTCGCTTGCAGACCAGGCGTTGCTGCTCCAGCATGTTTACCGCCAGGGAGTCAGCGTCCCTGAGGTACTGACCATCTTGCTGCCCGAGGATGGCGTGGGTGACGGCTTTGTCATGGCCTGTGTGGCGGGAGAGGCCCTGCCGCAAAAGCTGTTGAGCGATCCGGCCTACACCCGTGCACTGGGCGCTTTAAGTAAATGCTGCGCTGCAGAGCTGGCCAAGATTCATGGCGTGCCCGCCGACGCACTGCCAATTGGTTTGACCATGCAAACGCCGAGAGAAGCCGTAAAGGAGCAGGAGTACTTTTACGCGCAACAGGGCTCCCTGCACCCGGTTTTTTCTCTGGCCTTCGCTTGGCTCTCGGAAAACGCACCAGGCGTAACGCGCCAAGTAGTGGTCCACGGTGATTTTCGATTGGGGAATTTCCTCATGGATCACGCTGGATTGACTGCAGTGCTGGACTGGGAGCTGTCACACCTAGGGGATCCGATTCGCGACGTCGCCTTTTTCTGTGCCCCTAGTTGGCGCTTTGGCCGCTACCACTTGGAGGCCGCGGGGGTTGCCCCCAGCGAAACCTGGATCAAGGACTATGAGTCGGCTACGCAAACCGAGGTTGACCGGGCTCACTTCACTTGGTGGCTGGTCTTTAACACCTTGTGGTGGGGCGTCGCCTGTATGCGAATGGCAGCGACGTTTCGTGACGGTAGCGTAGCGACGATGGAGAGAGCGGTGATTGGGCGGCGAATTTCGGAGGTCGCTATCGACTTATTATTGTTACTCGAGCCCTTGAGAGGCAAACCCTTTAACCGCCTTGCGATCAACCCGCCGCAGGGAGAGCCCCCCGCCGGCGATATTACCCCTGAGGACCTGCTTTTGGCGGTCCGCGCATGGAACAAAGGTCGTTTGAAGGAAGAGCAGGACGAGCACCGGCTTTTCGAAGCCCGGGTAGCCAATAATGCGATGGGGATTGTGACGAGAGAGCTCGCATTCGGGCATACCCTCAGTCGTCAAGAACAGGCGAGGATGGACGCATTGGGAGCGACCAACGAGGAGCTGGCCCAGCGTCTTCGGCAGCGTAGCGAGTTTTTTGCTGATGACCGCCTGTGGGACCATCTCCGCCTCAGCGCCATCGAGCAGCTGTGGATTGATCAACCCCGCTATGCAGGCTTGACCGCGGCATTGGCTAAGTGGGGGAGTACTTAATCGGCGCTTGTCGGTGTGTCTATGCGGTCCATCCCATCGGTAAAAATAGCCGACTTCGGTTGAACGAAAACTGCTTCCGCGCGCGCGGTAGTTTCACCTTCGCAGCTTAACTCCGCGGTGACCCGATTTTTGCGGCTACCAATGCGCTCAAAAGTGGCCACTAAATCAAGTTTCTTTCCAATTGGTGTTGGTTTTATGTAGCGAACGTCAAGCCCGCCGGTCATCCCCGGGGCCCCCGAGCGCATTTGCGCCATCCCCATGAAATGATCGAGCACAGCGGCAACCCAGCCTCCGTGCACATGGTCAGGAGGCCCTTCATAGGCCCAGTCAAACTGCACCGAGCCACGCACGTTGTCGCCGTCATTCCAGGTTTGGAGCCCCGGCGCCATGGGGTGGCTTGCCCCGCCCACGCAAAGAATTTCATGATTAGCTACCGGGAAACTGCCATAAGCCCTTGCGTATGAAACGATACCGCGGAGCTGTCTGTTTTGACGAAGTCGCGCAGAAATGCTCTTGAGTTCCTCGCTAATTGCCTCGGCATCGCCCGGTTGGACATCACTGATGGTGGCGGTCTCAATGAGCTCCCTGACCGAAGCGGCAAGCTTCCGTCGCGCAAGCCAATATTCGGAATTGGTGTTGCTGATTTCTTCAGCGAAGAAGGGCGAGGTGTAGGATTTTTTTGTCACAGTATTGCACTGTCCCGAAGTCGCTGTTTCCAATGCCATAGTTCTTCGGTGAGTGTCTGCGGCGCCTCAAGAGCCGCAAAATGGCCGCCAGACTGGATGTCAGCATTAAAATAAATGAGGTTGGTAAAGCGCTGTTGTGCCCAGCGCTTACTGGTTCGAAAAATTTCTGTCGGAAACAAGGAGATCGCGAGGGGTAGGGTGATTTCCGAAAGATCGGGTTGATTGAAGCTCTCCCAGTACAACTTCGCCGAGCTGGCCGCAGAGTTGGTGCACCAGTACATCATCACCGTGTCGAGGAGCTCATCCCGTGTCACGGCATTTTCAGGATGCCTTACGCCATCGCGCACGCAGTCACACCACTGGGCGTATTTCTCGATGATCCAAGCCATTTGACCCACTGGCGAGTCAGCGAGCCCGTAGCCCAGGGTCTGCGGTCGTGTGCTTTGTTGTTTTGAGTAGCCTGAGTCCCACTCCTGATAAAAATTAAAGGCTTCTAGCGCCTGCACTTCCTCGGGGGTTAGCTCGTCCATTGTCGCGGGGTCGGGGGATACGACCGGCAGGGTTATATGGATCGAGGCACATGCTGTCGTTTGTTGTAACGCAATGGCCTGGGTAACCATGGAGCCCCAGTCACCTCCGTGGGCGAGGAAGCGATCGAAACCAAGGCGCTGCATAAGCGCTTCCCACAGCTGAGCGATTTTCTGGACGCCTGTCCCCGGGGCGGCAGGTTTTCCCGAGAATCCATAGCCCGGCAGTGAGGGCACCACGACGTGGAACGCATCCTCCACCTGCCCACCAAACCGTGTGGGCTCGGTGAGTCGTTCGATCATGTGGCGAAATTCAAGAACCGATCCGGGCCAACCGTGGGTAAGTAACAGCGGAGTGGCCTGGCTGTGGGGTGAGCGTTGGTAGATGAAGTGAATATCGATGTCGTCAATCGTCGTGAGAAAGTTGGGCCAGCGAGAAAGCGTCGAGGCGACTCGGCTGTAATCGTAATCGTGCTGCCAGTGATGCGCTAACTCGCGGGTATACCCGAGCGGCATGCCTTGGCTCCAGTCTTCAACAGTCTCTGGCTCAGGCCATCGCGCTTTGGCAAGTCGCTCCTGGAGATCGAGGAGGGTGGCTTCATCAAACGCAGGGTGAAATGGGAGGATCGCTGCTTCCACGTAAACGCGTCTCTTGTTGTTGGCAAGGCCGCATGTTAACGCCACGGGGAAGCCGGCGCTATATCGCATGCTAATTTGGCGTGGCTAGTTATGCCGCAGGAGCACGAATTCAGGCTGCGTCTTCTTTAGCACCGGTTGCGAACTCCAAGGTGTCGAGCTGATGTTTCAGAAAGACGGAGAGCTGGCTTCGTTCGGCTGGGGATTCTTTGGTTTTTTTAAGCAGATATGGCGTGCGCGGCTCTCGATCCAAAAACAATTTTCCCGTCACTTGATCTGCCTCGCGAGCCCTTGCCAACCAAATGATGGTATCAGCCCCTTCGGCGGGGTTTCGAAGGACCCGCTGAGTAATCTTTTTAAAGGTCGGTAGCGCGCTGGCAACGCCAGGGGTATCGGCCCACCCGGGATGCATGGCGTTGACCACGATGTTGTCTTGAGCCCATTGCGCTGCCCAAAGCTCCGTCATCACCGTCAGACCCCGCTTCGCGCGGGCGTAAGCCCTCGGCCCGTTGTAACGATCTGGTTTCATGATCAGGCGCTTACAAACGAGTTTTTCTGTGTACATACCCCCCGACACCACGTTGATTACCCGAGCCGATTGCTGATGTCCAGCGAGTAGCGGATGAAGATTTCGGGTTAGCAAAAACGGGCTAAGCAAAAGCAAAGCAAAGCTTCTCTCGAAGCCCTCGTCGGTCTCTGCGTAGGAATTAAACAAGGCGCCAGCGTTATTGATGAGCACATCGATTTTTTTGCCCCGCGCGAGCAACCGCTCCGTAAGCAGGTGGACCTCGCCCATGAGGGAGAGGTCGGCGATCTCGATGGTTACCTTGTCTTCCTCGGTTACTTGCTGCAGGAGTGACCGTAGTGACCCCTCATTTTCAGGGTTCCTGATCACCAGCGTGAGTTCTGCGCCAGCGCGAGCAAGTTCGAGAGCCGTGGCGAGACCGAGGCCGCTATTGGCCCCGGTGATAACAATGTGTTGCTGGTCGAGAAAACGGCTGGTGGGCGTCCAGAATGCTCTGCCGCGGCGGTAGCCCCACCGCGTAAACATGGCGACCCCGGGCGCTACCCACGCGTCCGCGGACAGAGAGCTCGCCAAGGTTGCTGGTGGAAGGGCGCGATCTTCTAGCGCCCTTTGAAGACCGGCAAGACTCTCTCGGCCCATCTGCTGCATCCCTTTGAGAAAGTATTTCTCAAGGCGCCCGAGTCCCCAGCGGTAGTCAAAGACGGCGGTATAACTTATATGAGTTTTTTCGTCGCGATCGGAGAAAACGATGGTGTCGGTGACGGTGAAGAGTTTGCATTCGCCCCTGAGTTCGATGGAGTGCCACGGTTGGTAGTCGACAATTTCATACTCGATGGAGATGGTGGTAGGGCCGACCGCGCAGGTGACCTCAAAGCGAGTTCCTAGACCGATAGGGCCTTCTGAAAGTTTGCGGGCGTCACGGGCAGTGGCGTCCCACTCGTACACTCGATCAAAATCAGCAACGTAGCGAAAGCAATCCTTCGCAGAGCGTGCAACGGTAATCTCTTCGTGCAAAGTAATCATGACGCTTCTGGTAGACGCAATTGGGTAGTGCAGTTACGTGGCTCGGGGGACACCAGTTCACTTGGCTAACCCTAATCAGACCAGACGGTTCTGAGCGCTTCGCCGAAATCGTCATAAATCACCTTTTTACGCTGGGTTGGCTTGCGAGTGCGTTTGACAACCGGTTTGCGTTTGAGTCGGTTGGCTCGCCGAGCATCGAGCTCTTTCACGACATCCAGAAGGGGGGTACGGTCGGCCTTGGGTTGATCAAAGAGTGGCGTCCGAAGGGGCGGCTTGCGGTTGTCGAGGCCCGTCTCCCCAGGCTTAACCTGCTCAATAAGTCCGCCCTTTGATAAAAAAGAGGCGACTTGGTGCTCAAGTGCGCGCCGTTGCTCTTGTTTTGATGGGGCTTTCTTAAAGTGAGATGATCGCATAACCGCGTAGTATAGCCTGAGAAGGATCTTGGATTGCTGCGAATCGGAGAGCCACGGCGGCACTTTTTACCAAAATTCTGGTTTAATGGCCGCCTCATGGCGTTGGGAAACCCTATGTTTTTTTGGTTGTTGGCAGCGCTGGCGGGGTGGTTATTCTTGCGCTGGCTTACTGGGGAGAACCTGTCCGGCTTTGATCGAGGTCATCCGGACCCACAGCCCGTGGTGTCCACACCTGCGGAGCGTGCTCGCATGGTAGAGCGGGTGACGACCCTAATAACGGCGGCTGACAGTGGTTCCTTGTCGCTGAAGCGCGTGGCCATCTTGCGCAAGGTCATGGATGGAATGGGTGAGGGGGCTTCCTTTTCATCCCGCTTCGAAGCGGTCGAACAGGATTTCGTCAGGGGTGAGTGGGTGCTGGGACCAGACGCCGATCCACAAAAAAGACTGCTTTATATCCACGGCGGCGGTTTCTTTGCCGGTAGCCCGAGGAGTCACCGGCTGTTAACCGACGCGTTGGCCGTCGCGACAGGTATGGCGATTTTTTCCCTTGAATATCGATTGCTGCCCGAGGCGAATCAAAAAGCAGCAATTCAGGATGTCGATGCGGCGCTAAAATGGCTTTCTGTCAATGGTCCTTCGGGGGATAGCAGGACAGCGACGCACATTGTGGTGGCAGGAGATTCCGCTGGGGGCAACTTGACCCTCTCCTGTCTGCAGCGTGCACGAGACGAGGCTGATGTCACGATTGATGCTGCGATAGCGTTTTGCCCGTCGAGTGATATTACGCTTGGTTCTCCCTCGTTTCGTTACAACCTTGACACCGACCTCATTCTTGGTAAGTCCCTTCGTCCCCTATTAGCTATCCCGTCATTTCTTCGGTTGATCGTGTTTTTTATCATCAACAGACAGCGCCCCTCTCATCCTGCGTTCTCACCCCTGAGAGGGAGCTTGTCAGGACTGCCGCCCACGCTGCTTCAGGCCAGCACCACGGAGTTGCTTCTTGATGACTCAGCGCGTTATTACCACAAAGCTAAAGCAGCCGGTTCGGCGGTCGAGTTCGAAACCTATCGGGACATGGTGCATGTTTGGCAGTTATTTGCTGCTGAAATTGGGGAGGGGCGGCTTGCTATCGCCAGCGTTGTCAATTTCCTCGAGCGCGTGGGAGTGTTGACACAGCAAGATCAAAGTTCTAGCGAGCCCCTCAATTGCTCTCAAGAAGCGGATGACTCTGCTCCAGTGGGTCGGGCGCGATGTTGAGATCACTGCGTTCTTTCCTGGTATTTACCTGGATGGTCGTGACGGTGATCCCGACCGCGACACTCCTCATTTTTGCAGCGTTGCTAGTGGGTTCGGACCGTGCCTGGTGGATGTTTGCTCAACCCTGGCTAAGCGCCGCAATTGCGGTGGTTCGGATCATCGGCGGCGTTGATTATCGCGTCAGGGGCATGGAAAATTTACCCGATCGGAACACCGGGGGGCGCGTCATTCTGTGCCCGAAGCACCAGTCCACCTGGGAAACCTTTTACTTCCCGAGTATGACGCCGTATCCGCTGGCCTATGTTTTTAAGCGGGAGCTCCTGTACATCCCTTTTTTTGGTTGGGCATTGGCAAGCCTCGATATGGTTCATATCGATCGGAGCGCCAGGGGGGAAGCCTGGAATAAGGTCGCTCGTTTGGGCACCAAGCTGATGGATACCGGAAAATGGATCATTATGTTCCCCGAGGGTACGCGCACTGAGCGCGGCTCCCAGGGCGCTTACAAAAGTGGTGCCGCCCGACTGGCGCTCGCGACAGAGGCTTGTATTATTCCTATCGCAGTGGCGTCGGGGCGCTGTTGGCCGCGCAAGTCTTTTAGGTTTATTCCCGGTGTGATTGATGTGTCCATTGGTCCGGCGATTCATTCCTTGCCGGATGAGTCATCCGGTGAGTTGATCGCGCGGGTTGAGACTTGGATCGAGCTGGAGATGCGACGGATCGATCCAGATGCTTACAGTGACGAGGCTCATCCAGCGTAGTATTTTGCCATGGGCGCGATGCAAATTTTGCTTTTAATCGAAAGGAGTTGAGACATGACCATCCAGCAACGAGAAGTCTGCTATCAGCACGGCGACGTCACACTGAGGGGCGTTATGGTTTACGACGACTCCCTGAGCGAGCGACCAGCGGTGCTTGTCGCGCCAACATGGGCGGGTTGTACGGCCTTTGAGATTGAGCAGGCAGAGCGCTTAGCGGGTCTCGGCTATGTGGGGTTTGCCATCGACATGTATGGAGAGGGCGCCACTGGCGGCGACAAGGAGGAATGTACAGCTCTGATGACGCCGCTCGTCTCGGACAGAGCCTTGCTGCAAGCCAGAATGAGTGTCGCAGTGGATGCGATTCGGGCAGAAGCCGAGGTCGCGCAGGCACCAACTGCAGCGATCGGTTACTGCTTTGGCGGGCTTTGTGTGCTCGACTTAGCGAGAAGCCGTGATGATATCGCCGGGGTGGTATCTCTGCATGGCCTGCTGTCAGCACCCGACAATGAGATCTTGTCCGGAATTACAGCAAAAGCCCTTGTTTTACACGGCTATGACGACCCGATGGTACCACCAGAACAGGTGCTTGCCTTCGCTGCCGAGATGAGTGCGGCGCAGTGCGACTGGCAACTTCATGCCTACGGTGGCGTTCTTCATGCGTTCACCAACCCCAGCGCCAATGATCCGGATTTTGGAACCGTTTACAGTGCTACGGCAACTCGCCGGGCAAACCATGCGATGGATGATTTTTTGCACGAGGTGCTGGGCTGATGGGTATCTACGACCGCTATGTATTACCTCGGTTGGTGACCTGCTGTTGTGGCACTAAGCCGGTGCTCAAACAGCGCGCCAAAGTGGTGCCCAAAGTGCATGGACGTGTGCTGGAAATCGGGATGGGTGCGGGGCACAACTTACCTTACTATGACTTTAACCATGTCGATCACGTGGTTGGTCTTGATCCCTGTGAAACCTCTTGGAAACTGGCGCAGCCTCGAGTCCGATCGGTTCCCTTTGACGTCGAGTTTATGGCGGGTTCGGCGGAAGAGATCCCGCTTGATGATGCGAGTGTTGACTCGGTCCTGCTGACCTTTTCTCTGTGCACCATTCCCAACCCCGCGCGCGCCTTGAGCGAGGCAAAGCGCGTACTCAAGGCCGGTGGAAAGCTAGTTTTTTGTGAGCATGGAAAGGCGCCCGATCCGGAGGTGGCGAAATGGCAGGATCGCGTCAACCCCGTGTGGAAGAAGCTTTTTGGGGGCTGCCACCTGAATCGTGATATCCCAGGTTTGATCGAAGAGGGCGGTTTCTCGGTCACCGAAATGGAAAAAATGTATTTGCCCAACACCCCGCGTATTGCGGCTTTTAATATTTGGGGTAGTGCTAGCGCGTAACACCACCAGAGCCAACCGCTGGCAGCCTCATCCCTCACCTGGAGACAGCAATGCATCGCCCCGAACCTGACATGAACCTAGCGGCCATGATTTTAAGACAGGCCGATCTCAGCCGCGGTCGCACCGCGATGGTGTTTGAAGGCGAGTCTTATGATTATGCCGAGTTTGCTCGGCGTGCTAGGACACGCGCTGCACTCTTTCGGGAACATGGGGTCTGTGTGGGCGATCGGATTGGATTTTTAGGCTTTAATCAGCCGGCGTTTTTAGAAACCATGGTCGCTGCAAATGCCCTCGGCGCGGTTTTTGTACCTCTGAACTTTCGCCTTACCGGTGAGGAGCTGGCCTTCATTATTGGCGATGCTGGCATACACACTTTGGTGGTCGAACCGGAGTTGGCACCCATCATCGACTCGGTCAGGGAGCGCTTGCCCTGCCGGGCGTATTTTAGTAGCGGAGAGGATGGCGAGGGCTATCCTTCTCTGACCTCCCTAGCGGATCAAATGGCGCCACTCTCAGAGACGGTGCCGGCCGGCGTGCATGACACGCTGCTAATCATGTACACCTCGGGTACCACGGGTTTACCGAAAGGGGCGATGCTAACGCATGGTAATTTCGTCTGGAATAATTTCAATGCCTCCCTGGCGTTTGGCAGCACCCGTGATGACGTGATGATGTGCACGGCGCCGCTATTCCACATTGGTGGGTTAAATACCGGCGTGGTTAGCTCGCTTCAGCTGGGTAACCCGATCGTGATGACACGGCACTTCGATCCAGGCGTCACGCTTGAGCTGATTCAAAAACACCGTGTTACGCATATGTTTGGTGCGCCCGCTATGTTTCTCTTTATGAGTCAGCACCCAGAGTTCGAAGCAACGGACCTCAGCTCCATTAATTTTTTCATGGTAGGTGGTGCGCCTGTCCCCGAGCCACTCATACACCTGTATGGCTCCCGTGGTGTTCGTTTCTGTCAGGGCTACGGGTTGACCGAGACGGCACCTTTCTCCGCTTTTCTCGGGCCGGATAAAGCGTTATCTAAAATCGGTTCCGCTGGATTGCCGCCGGTCTTATCGGATGTGCGTATTGTGGATGCTGATAATCACCCGGTTGCTGCCAACGAGCGTGGCGAGATATGCCTGAGAGGGCCCAATATCATGAAGGGTTATTGGAATCGCCCTGAAGCCACTGCGGAGGCCATTGATAGCGAAGGATGGTTTCATTCGGGTGACATCGGTTACCTTGATGAGGAAGGCTTCCTTTATATTTGTGACAGGGTAAAAGACATGGTTATATCCGGCGGGGAAAATGTGTATCCCGCTGAGGTCGAGAGCGTTTTATTCGCCCATGAGGCGATAGCGGAGGTGGCCGTCATTGGTCTCCCTGACGAAAAATGGGGAGAGGCAGTGACTGCGGTGGTGGCCCTTCACGAAGGGCAAACGCTCACCCTTGAGGCGCTGAGGGATTTTGCCGCGGATAAGTTGGCGAAGTACAAGCTACCCATCCAAATGCACACCGTTGACGCCTTGCCAAGAAATCCCGCGGGGAAAATATTAAAATTTCAGCTTCGTGAAAAATTGCGGGCGTAGCACCAGCATCTCGCGACGGCGGCGGAACAAGGTGGTGAAACATCTCTTGACTCTAGCTGGCTGTGTGACGATCGCACTGATGCTGGTTGCCTGCCAGTCTTCAGCGCCTTCCCCCGTGCGTTATGCTCCTGCGAAACCAGTCGATATGACGGGTGACTGGGAGGTCGATTACGCTCGCAGTGATAATGTGCAGCGCCAACTCAACAGCCTTTTTCGCCAGCTCCAGCAAGAAATTGATCGCAGAAACCGCGCCGCTGAGCGGGGCCAGACGTATTCGGGTCCGGCGCTTTCCTCGGGTCGCGATTTGATAGCGCTCGCCGAGATGGCGGAGATCATTACAGCTCCTGAGTTGCTCGAAGTCGTGCAGACGGACAATGAAATTCGTCTTAAACGGGAGAACAGCTTTGCGCTCATCTGCGTTGTCGACCGTCCGGCCCCCATCGTGACGCAAACTCCCTTCGGTACCGAGCAATGCGGCTGGGACGGGCACCAGTTGTTTTTCGATATTGCTCTGCCCGACGGCCTACAAATCAGACATCGCATCACGCGTTCGTCCCTCGCCGATTCGCTCGTTATGCAAACTGCGGTGTATTCGCCCACGGTGAGCCAGCCTTTTACCGTGAGCCGCGTCTATAATCGTTACAACCCCGATAAGGCCGGGTATCGCTGTACCCAAACACTGACTCGAGGCACCGTTTGTACCACCGAAGCGAGTGAAGAGTTGTGAATATCGCGACGTGCTTATCCGCGATGTTGTTGAGTCTGGTTGTGGCTGGGTGTGGCAACGCTCGCCCCGTGACGCAGGTGGGTGATCCTCCGCTGGGATATCAACATGCGCAGCTCGATAGGGCCGCGTGGCCTGCGCCTAATTCCGAGGAAGCTTTATTACAAAATGGCGCACCGATTGCTTTGGAGATTGGCGTTGTTGTGTTTGCTGAGGGGCTGATCAACCCCGACAGTCGTGATGCGCGTGACAAGTTGCGTTCAGTGGAGAGTCGCCTGGGCGCCGTCTTACTGAGGGATACCTTGACGGCTTCCGCCCTTTGGGGGCCTGTGAGGGTGTTGCCCAGCGCCAGCCAGTTTGCGGAACTGACTATCACCGCTGAAGTGCGTCATTCGGACGGTCGGGATTTATGGCTTTCTGTCCGGGCGATCGATGCCACTAATCGGGTTTGGTTGGACCAGGATTTCCGCGCCACCGCGTCGATGGATGACTATGACCGCGATAACGCCGAGCCCTTTCGTGGGGTTTTTGTCGCCATCGCCAACAGTTTGCGTCGAGTCGCTATCAGACTCTCTTCACAAGCGCTCACTGAGCTTACGCAGGTCGCTACCCTGCGATATGCGGCTGAGCTCTCCCCGGCACTGTTTGCCCCCTATTTGGTCAGTGCAGAAGGTCGGTTGGTAGCTCAGCGTTTGCCTTCAGTTTCGGACCCCATGCTGCCGCGTATTGAACGAATACGAAACCAGGAGGCGTTGTTTATCGATACCGTGGACGAGCAATATGTCGATTTGTGGGATGCGGTTGGCCCTACCTATCGACTCTGGCAGCGCTCAGGTCTGGAGCAGGCGCAATACTTTGAGGACTACACCGCACGAGCATCGGCCAGAGAGTTGACCGCTGATCGTGGGAGTTTCGCTGCGATGCAGCAGGTGTACTCCACCTATCGCTCGGTCCGCATTCAAGAGCAGGATTTGTTCGATCTCGCAACCGGCTTCGACAACGAAACGGCGCCCACCGTGCTTTCGACAGGTGACAGAGTCGTGCGCCTATCCGGAACGTTAGATCAGCAATACGAAGAGTGGCGGCGCCTGCTCGCACAGCTTTTCGACCTTGAATACGGCGCCCTATGAGTCTCCTTAAATTACAGGCAACATGCCCCAAGGGATTGGGTTCGCTTCTGTTGCCCGAGCTTGAGCAACTGGGTGCGAGCCAGTTGCGTGAAGGCGTTGCCGGAGTGTCCTTCGAGGGCACCTTGGCTACGGCTTATCGCGCTTGTCTCTACAGTCGCCTTGCCAATCGCGTGTTGCTTGTGGTCGCCGACTTCGCCGTGGCCAATGCCGAGGATCTGTACCAGGGGGTGGGCCACATCCCCTGGGCAGATCATCTGTCACCGTCAAACACCTTGGCAATTGATTTTTCCGGTCGAGGGCCCGATATCCGCAACACGCAATTTGGCGCACAGAGGTGTAAGGACGCGATTGTTGATCAGTTCAGAAGCCGCGGTCTAAGTAGACCCAATGTCGATACCAAAAACCCGGACCTTCGGATTAACGTGCGCTTATATAAGGGCCGTGTAACCGTTTCCATCGACCTCTCAGGTGAGAGCTTGCATCGACGCGGGTATCGAACTGACCCTGGCAAAGCTCCGCTCAAGGAAAACCTGGCAGCCGCCATTCTGATCCGGTCGGGCTGGCCCGATGCCGCCAAGGCTGGACTGCCCCTGATTGATCCTATGTGCGGGTCGGGAACCTTTTTGATCGAAGCGGCGATGATGGCCAAACAAGTGGCTCCGGGTTTGGGTCGGAAACGGTGGGGATTTCAAGGCTGGGAGGGTCATAATCCCGAGCAATGGCGCGCCATTGAAAGCGATGCACGTGGGCAGGTAGTCGAGCCACTTCCCGGGCTCGAAATCCGTGGTTACGACGGTGATATCCGCGCGATCAGACGCGCTGAAGCCATCATTCAGGCACTTGAGCTGGGCGACCTCGTCAGAGTTAAGCCGAAGGCGCTCAATTTACTCACTCGACCTTCGCACAAGGCGATGCCGGAGGGGCTGCTGGTTTGCAACCCGCCATGGGGTGAGCGCTTGGGCGAGGAACAGGCGCTGACGTTTCTCTATCGGGAGTTGGGGGCCTGCTTGCACCGTGAGTTTCAAGGGTGGCGTGCGGGAATCCTGACGTCCAACCCTGAATTGGGGAGAGCTATAGGTTTAAGAAGCCACAAGCAATATAGCTTCAACAATGGTGCTGTCGATATTCAGTTGCTGCTTTTCGAGATGACCGAGAGTAATCGTCTCAGCCACGATGTGAGCCAGCGCGCCGACGCTCAAAGCGTGTCACACAGTGCAGAGCCCCCCTTACTGTCCCCGGGTGCGACTATGCTCTATAACCGATTAGAGAAAAATCGTCGTCGATTGGCCTCTTGGATCGCGGCGTCGGGGGTAACCTGTTACCGCCTCTACGACGCCGATATGCCCGAGTATGCTGTGGCGATTGATGTCTACGAAGGGCGCGTCCATGTCTCCGAGTACGCGCCGCCAAAATCGGTAAGCGATGTCGCGGCGGAAAAGCGTTTTGGGGAAGTGCTCGCAGCGGTCCGCCATTTTTTTAACCTTACTAATAGCGAAGAGATTGCCGCTAAGCGCCGACAGCGGCAGCGAGGTAAAAGCCAATATGAAAAAATGAGCAGCCGGGGAGAGCGTCTTACCGTTCACGAGGGGAATGCCCGGCTGTTGGTCAATTTGTTCGATTATCTCGACACGGGGCTGTTTCTCGATCATCGTCCGCTTCGCCAGCGGTTGGCGGAAGAAGCGCGAGGAAAGCATTTTCTCAACCTCTTTTGCTATACGGGGGCGGCGACCATACAGGCCGCCCTCGGTGGCGCTGCGACGTCGACCAGCGTGGATTTATCGAATACTTATCTGCGGTGGCTGCGGGAAAACCTTGCCCTGAATGGCCTTTCCGACAGGCAGCACCGGACCGAGCGTGCCGATTGCTTGACTTGGTTAAAGGGCTGTCAGCGGCAGTTCGACTTAATCATGCTGGATCCGCCCTCTTTTTCGAATTCCAAAGCGACTGAAGCGAGCTTCGATGTTGAACGCGATCAGAGCGAATTACTGGCGGCGGCCATGTCGGTTTTGGCGCCCGACGGTGTGATGTATTTTTCAACCAATCGGCGAGGCTTCCAATTAGCGGAATCTATCGAGGGCGATTACCGAGTGGAAAATATCAGTAAAGTGACAATACCCCCCGACTTCCGACGTAATACCCAGATTCATCAGTGCTGGCGAATCACCCATTGCGCTAGATCCTAGGCCTCAAAGTTCTCAAAGTGCCAGCGGTCAACGCCGTTTCGTTGCGGTCCCGTCGACGGGCCTAAAAGGCTGTATTCAAGGGTGAGACTCGGTCTCCAGCGTGCTATCATCCGCCCTCGATTTTTCTAGACCTCTCATGGCATCCCCCTAGAATCGTCCGCTAATCGGATGTACGAGGGGGTGCGTGGCGATTCATTGGAGTACCAGTCATGGGTCAGACCCTTTACGACAAGCTGTGGGCGAGCCATCTCGTTGAAGAGCGCGAAGACGGGACCGCGCTGATTTATATTGATCGCCAGTTGCTGCACGAGGTGACGTCTCCTCAGGCCTTTGAAGGTCTGAGGCTCGCGGGGCGTCAACCTTGGCGAATAAGTGCCAATGTTGCAGTGCCTGATCACAATGTATCGACAGTAGCGGCGGAACGTTCCCAGGGGCTCGCCGGGGTGCAAGATGACGTCTCTCGTATTCAGTTGCAGACTTTAGACGATAACTGCGCAGACTTCGGTATCCCTGAAATCCCCCTTGATGATATCCGCCAAGGTATCGTTCATGTGATGGGGCCCGAGCAGGGGGCCACTCTGCCCGGGATGACCATCGTGTGCGGTGACTCTCATACCTCAACCCATGGAGCACTGGGGGCATTAGCTCATGGTATCGGCACCTCCGAGGTGGAGCACGTGCTCGCAACGGGCTGCCTCATTCAACGCAAAATGCAAAATTTCCGTATCACCGTCGAGGGAGATCTCAACCCGGGCGTTACCGCCAAAGATATAGCGCTCGCCATTATTGGCCGGATCGGCACAGCGGGGGGCACCGGCTGTGCAATCGAGTTCGCGGGCAGTGCCATCACGGGCCTCTCCATGGAGGGTCGTATGACGCTGTGCAACATGGCGATTGAAGCTGGTGCCAGAGCGGGCCTAGTAGCTGTTGATGACATTACGCTCAACTATGTGCGTGGCACACCTTGGGCTCCAACGGGGGAACAGTGGGAGAAGGCGGAGAACTACTGGGGCACCTTGCGCAGTGATGCCGACGCGGTATTTGATCGGGAGATAGCGGTACCTGCCAAGGAGATCGTGCCACAAGTCACCTGGGGAACCTCGCCAGAGATGGTTGTCGGCGTTGATGGGCGGGTGCCCACGTTGGATGAAATGCCGTCTGAAACAGCTCAGTCAGGCCTTCAGCGCGCTCTCGAGTACATGGGCTTGGAGCCGGGCATGCTGATTACCGACATCCGGCCCGACGTTATCTTCATTGGCTCCTGTACCAACTCCCGAATTGAGGATATACGTGCCGCTGCTGCGGTCTTGAAGGGGCGGCAAATTGCCAGTTCTATCAAGCAGGCGCTCGTGGTGCCGGGTTCGGGTGTGGTCAAGGCACAGGCCGAAGCAGAAGGCCTGCACCAGATTTTTATTGACGCAGGCATGGAGTGGCGCGAGCCAGGCTGTTCTATGTGCCTGGCGATGAACGCGGACAAGCTGGAGCCGGGTCAGCGCTGTGCGAGCACCTCAAACCGGAATTTTGAGGGCCGTCAGGGGGCCGGTGGCAGGACCCACCTTGTCAGCCCCGCGATGGCTGCCGCTGCCGCCGTGGCGGGCCATTTTGTTGCGGTAGAGCATTTGGAGGAGGCTGTCTAATGGAGTCATTCGTTGTTCACGAGGGACTTGTAGCGCCGATGGATCGCGCTAATGTCGATACTGATTTGATCATGCCCAAACAGTTTTTAAAGTCGATTCGTCGCAGCGGATTTGGACCGAATCTTTTTGACGATCTGCGCTATCTCGATGAGGGGGTGCCCGACGCTGATAATAGTAATCGACCTATCAACCCGGATTTTCCCCTCAATTTTCCACGATACCAAGGTGCTTCTATTTTGCTTACGCGCGAGAATTTCGGGTGTGGCTCTAGTCGCGAACACGCACCCTGGGCTTTGGTGGACTATGGATTTCGCGCGATAATTGCGCCCAGTTTTGCCGACATCTTCCGCTCTAATTGTTTCAAGAACGGCCTTCTGCCCATCGCCCTGGATTCGTCGGTCGTTGACCAGCTGTTTGCCGCGCTCTATGAAAATGAAGGCTTCAGTTTGTCAATCGATTTAGAGCGCCAGGTAGTAGCAGGTTCTGGATTTGATCGGATTGCTTTTGAGGTCGATGCCTTCAGGAAGGATTGCCTTCTCAGGGGTTTGGATGACATTGACATTACCTTGCAGAGTGAAGCGGCGATTCGTCGTTTCGAGGCAAAGCATAAGGAGCTGTTTCCCTGGGTGTTTGACAAGGTGTCGATCTGATGACGCAGCGCGTTCTTCTTTTGCCGGGGGATGGTATCGGCCCAGAGGTGGTGGCGCAGGCCGAGCGAGTTGTTCTCGCCGTCGCGCAGCTTTTCGACCTGCCATTGTCCTTGGACACCGCAAATTTGGGGGGGGTGGCCATCGAGGCTGAGGGGGTCGCGTTCCCTCAAACGACCCGCGAAAAAGCTCTGGCGGCGGATGCTATCTTGTTGGGTGCAGTGGGTGGCCCACGGTGGGACGGGCTGCCTGCGTCAGAGCGCCCTGAGCGGGGTTTGCTCGCCATTCGTTCGGCCCTCGACCTTTTTGCCAACCTACGCCCGGCGATTTTATTTCCTCAGCTGGCGTCTGCTTCAAGCCTTAAAGCCGAGCTGGTGGCGGGTCTTGATATTTTGATTGTTAGGGAGCTGACCGGTGGCATCTATTTCGGTGAACCACGGGGCATTGCTGTTCGTGAGGACGGGCAACGTGAGGGTTACAACACTTATCGCTACAGCGAAGGCGAAATTATGCGAATTGCGCGTCTCGCTTTTGAGCTTGCCGGGAAGCGCGAAGGAAAGCTGACCTCAGTGGACAAAGCCAATGTCTTGGAGGTTACGCAGCTCTGGCGCGAGGTTGTGACCGGTCTCGGTGCAGACTATCCGGAGGTGGCACTCGACCACATGTATGTTGATAACGCCGCGATGCAGTTGGTTCGTGCGCCCAAGCAGTTTGATGTGTTGGTGACGGGCAATATTTTTGGCGACATCCTGTCAGATACTGCGGCTATGCTGACGGGATCTATCGGCATGCTGCCATCGGCATCACTCAATGAACAATCAAAGGGCCTGTACGAGCCTGTTCACGGGTCGGCGCCGGATATTGCAGGTCAGGACAGAGCTAATCCGTTGGCTACCATTCTTTCGGTCGCCATGATGTTGCGTTATTCCCTGAACGCAGCCGCCGCCGCACGGGCTATTGAAGAGGCGGTGGCGACTGTTCTCGATCAGGGTCTGAGGACGGCAGATATCGTCGACAAGGGTCAGTCTGCCGTGGGAACGGTGGCGATGGGTGACGCGGTGATAGCGGCGCTTATGTCGCAAAAGGAGAACAGTTGATGGCGACTACCTTTGACGTTGCCCTTGTAGGTGCCACGGGTGCTGTTGGCGAGGCAATGATCGAAATTTTGGAGCAGCGTGATTTTCCGGTGGGTATCTTGTATCCCCTCGCTTCAGCCCGCTCCGCCGGCAAGACTGTCCGCTTTAAAGGTAAATCCCTGAAGGTGCAGGACCTCGCAGAATTTGATTTCACCCAGGCTCAAATTGGACTGTTTTCCGCCGGCGGTGATATTTCGGCCGAGTTCGCACCAAAGGCCGCTGCGGCCGGCTGTGTAGTGGTCGACAATACATCACACTTTCGAAGGGACGAAGATATTCCTCTTGTTGTTCCCGAGGTTAACCCGCATGCGGTAGCCGGTTACAAGGCCAGAGGAATCATCGCCAATCCCAACTGCTCGACGATACAAATGTTGGTCGCCCTGAAGCCAATTTACGACGCGGTAGGTATCGCCCGAATTAACGTAGCGACTTACCAAGCTGTTAGCGGCACAGGGAAAGAGGGTATTGAAGAGCTGGCGACACAAACAGCGAAGTTACTTAATGGGCAGGCTATAGAAACCCGGGTTTACCCGCGTCAAATTGCCTTCAATTTGCTGCCACATATCGATAGTTTTCAGGACAATGGTTACACCCGTGAAGAGATGAAGATGGTCTGGGAGACGCAAAAAATATTCGAAGATGATACGGTCGAGGTCAATCCGACCTGCGTGCGCGTCCCCGTCTTTTATGGACATAGCGAAGCCGTACATATTGAGACTCGATCAAAATTGACCGCGGAGGATGCCCGTAAATTACTGGAACAGGCGCCGGGCGTTGTTGTGCTTGACGACCAGAGCGATGGTGGCTATCCCACCCCAGTCGTCGATAGTGCCGGGACAGATCCTGTCTACGTTGGGCGAGTGAGGGAGGACATTTCCCACCCGATGGGGCTCAACTTGTGGGTCGTTTCCGACAATGTTCGCAAGGGTGCCGCACTAAACAGTGTGCAAATTGCCGAGCTACTGGTCACTTCCTACCTGTAACATAGGGGCCTCGCGAAAGACTTGCTCCAGTGTAGAAGAAGGTTTCGACCTGTTGGAAATAGTGGTAAAAGTCAGGTGTAGGGGTATCGCGAGGCTGGTTGCCGTGACGTTTCGGGGTGGGCGCGAGCTTGGCCGGTGCATTAACGACTGGTCCGCTTGGGATTTTTGATGCAGGGAGCAGGGAATGCTCGGACGCATGTTCAGGGGATACGGATATATGAATACCTGTAGAAAGGCATTACTCACTATTACGCTTGCTGTTCTCTCGCAGACAGCACTGGGGCTCGGGCTGGGTGATATAACCTTGAAGTCCTACGTTAATGAGCCATTCGAGGCCACTATTGATTTGCTCGACGTTGGCGCGCTGCGACCTGAGGACATTCGTATCCGTCTAGGTACCCAGGAGGACTTTGATCGTCTCGGCGTTGAGCGGGCGTATTTTTTGACCGGCATTCAGTTTGAGATTTTGCTGGAGGAGGGTGGAGCAAGAATCTTGCTCACTACTGGCGAGGTGCTGGTCGAGCCCTACCTAGACTTTTTGCTTGAGGCCAGATGGCCTTCAGGGCGGTTGTTACGTGAATATACGGTGCTTGTAGACCTGCCCCCAATGCCCTCGAGCATTGCCACTAGCGCGCCTCAAGAGGCCATGGAATCGACGGATGTCGCCGCCGCCGCGGAGATCCCACCAGCCGGCTCGGCGGGGCAGGCCGGAGGTAAGCGAGATTATGATAGGGACGCTAAGCCAACGCCGACGGCGGGTGGCAACTATTTGGTCGCCCGAGACGATACCTTATGGCAAATCGCTGCCTCTGCGGCGCTGCCCGGGGTCTCTGTGGAACAGACAATGCTGGCGACGGTCGCCAAGAATCCCAGGGCATTTACTCGCGGTAACATCAACGGACTAAAAGCGGGGTATGTGCTCTCACTACCGACCGAGGCTGATTTATCGATGACCCTATCAGAAGCAACCAGTGCGGTTGCTTCACAGAACAGTGATTGGGCGTCTGGCGTTGTCAGCCAGCCGGTTCTTCGCGTCGTTGCCGACAACGATCTGGAGGCTGACGACAGCTCTTTCGTGGATGACGATCCCTGGACGAGCACAAGCACGCCATTGGGTGGCGATGAGCAGAGTCAGGAAGAGGCTGAGGCCCTGACACCGGCCGCAAATACCCCGGCGCAAAGTAGCGATCAGGGACAAGAGGCAAAGGTCGCTGAAAAAGAGTTTGCCGCAGAGAACGGTGCTGGAGAAGAACAGGGTGAGCCCTCTACGCCCGATGTCTCACTAGGTGCGCTAGCGGATATTGAGGCGCAGGTGGCTGAATTATCGGGACAACTCGGCAATCTGCGGGAGCTTGTTGCGATCAAGGACAAGCAGATTGCAGAGCTCCAGGCGTCACTCGCCGCTAAACAGACATCGACCCCGGCGGCGTCCGTAACCTTTGCTTTGTCGTCGCTCCTTTACCTTGCCGCTGGCGCTGCAGTTGGTGCACTTGTACTGTTCCTCGTATTGCGATTACGCAACATCCCTGAATCGCCAGAGCCAAGCCCGGATACTGTGGAGACGGAGCCAGTCATGGCGCCCGTGCCGGCAGAAGAGGATTCACAGGCAGCGAGTGAAGGCACAAAACCCTCAGGCGGCGCCATTCAAGAGGCGCTGGCCGAGGCGGAGATTTACGTATCCTTTGGTCGTCATCAGCAAGCTCTCAACCTGCTCGCCGCTGTGACCAAAAAGACATCAGGCGCAGAGGCCGCAGAGGCCTATTGCAAAATGATTGAGATAGCGTTGGCCAACGACCGCCCGGAAGAGGCCGCGCAGTGGTTGACTCAGGTAGAGGCAATTGGAACCCCCGAGCAAGTCGCATCTGCCACCAGTGCAGTGCGGAGCGTTGCCGCAACGCCGCCAGATTTGGGTGAGCTTGGTGATGGCGTGGCGCGATCCGAGGTCGATGAGCTGGAAATGCCACCGACAGTGGATCCAGCGTTTGATGTGCGGACAGAGGGAGACGAGCTTCAGCCAACAGATGTTACCGATGCCACACAATCGGCGCAGCTTTCACAAGAACCACTTGAATTCCAAGACTTGGAGTTGAGCGAGTTGCCGGCCGATGACTCCTCGGACCCTGCTGTGGCTATCCTCAGCGAGACGTATGAGAAGGATGTGCCGGTTAAACTGCCTCCTGAACTTGCCGCAGTACTAGGCACGGATGTCGTTCCGCCTGTTGAAGAAGTAGTAGAGAGTGAGGCAGAGACGCTCGTCTATGCCAGTGAGACCGATCCGATGGATGCCAAACTTGACCTGGCCAGGGCCTATATCGATATGGGTGATGAGGAAGGTGCCCGCCCGATACTTGAAGACGTTGTGGTAAATGGTGATCTGCGTCAGCAGGCTGAGGCTAGAGAGCTACTCGTCCACATTGTCTGACCCTCGGTACAGGTTTGATCCGACTCCCTTGGCTATCGGCACGCGGGTCGCGCTGCGCATTGAATATCTAGGAACCAGCTACTGCGGATGGCAGGCGCAACCCCATTTGCCAGTTGCCACTGTTCAGGAGTGTCTTGAACAGGCACTCGGAAAAGTAGCGGACCAGCCGGTGACGACCCACTGCGCGGGACGAACCGATACCGGCGTGCATGGATTTGCACAAATCGCGCACTTTGATGACCCCGTGGGCCGCAGTGGCAAGGCTTGGGTGATGGGAGCGAATGGCCAATTGCCCCCAGATATCAGGATACATTGGGCGCATCCGGTCGATCAGAGTTTTCACGCTCGCCACAGTGCCTTGGCTAGGCGTTATCGCTATGTCGTTGCCAATACCACTGTGCGCCCTGCGCATCTGGCCTCTTTGGTCACGTGGCAGCGCCGGCCCCTTGCGGTGGAGACGATGTCTGCGGCTGCTGAGGCGCTGGTAGGTAGCCATGATTTTTCGGCTTTCCGCGCGGCCCAATGTCAGGCAAACAGCCCGATACGCGAAGTGTATAGTTTGGAGGTACGGCGCTGGAATGACTTTGTGGTGCTCGATATTGCGGCGAATGCCTTTCTCCATCACATGGTTCGAAACATGGCGGGTGCTTTAATGTCCGTTGGCACCGGTTCGCGACCGGTTGACTGGCTCCACGAACTCCTGGCGAGTCGGGATCGCACCTTGGGCGCCGATACCGCCTCCAGCGCGGGGCTCTATTTGGTCGGCGTGGACTATCCAGCAGATTATGGACTGCCATCGACGCCAGCAGGCCCCTCCTGGCTAACCGGGTACGTCTAAAGGCTTTTTTTTGGCTAGAGGTTTGTGCAACACGGTTTTATACCAATTGGAGTGCTCTCGGTAGCCCGGAGTTCTGATAAACTCCGCCCCCGCGATAGTTCGGTGGGACGGGGTGTTGGTGAGAGTCCAGGTTAAAATGTGTGGCATTACCCGTCCCGAGGATGCGGTAACCGCTGTGGCCCACGGGGTCAGCGCGCTGGGCCTGCTGTTTTGGTCAGGTAGTTCTCGCTTCGTATCAATTGAGCAGGCGCGGGAAATATGTGCGGCAGTGCCGCCGCTGACGCCCGTGGTTGGTCTCTTTGTTGATGCCACCGAGGCGGAGGTCGAACGGGTTTTGGCTGATGTGCCGATCAATCTGTTACAGCTGCACGGTGATGAGACGCCGTCTTTTTGCGAACAGTGGCAAGTGCCTTATATCAAGGCATTGAAGGCGCTGCCTGGAGCAAATCTGTTAGATCAGGCCGCGGCTTTCCCGCGGGCGCGGGGCTTTTTGTTGGATGCCGTGCACAACGGCCAGTTTGGGGGTACCGGTCAGACCTTTGACTGGAGCTTGGTTCCGCCAGAATTCGACCGCCCGCTTGTTTTGGCAGGAGGGCTCAACCCCGCTACTGTAGGGGAGGCAATATCACGCCTACGCCCCGTGGCAGTCGACGTAAGCTCAGGGGTTGAGGTGTCGCCGGGGGTAAAAGACCCCGAAAAAATCAGGCAATTCATGCAGGCCGTTCAAGCGGCGGAAGAGGTGAGAGCGACATGACCGAAATGCACAGCCCCGAGTTTTTTGCGTCGGTACCCGATCCCCAGGGTCGGTTTGGCCCCTATGGGGGTAAGTTTGTGGCCGAAACGCTGATGACCGCACTGGCTGATCTGGAAGCATTGTATCGGGATCTTTCGACAGACCCGGCGTTTCAGAGCCAGTTCGATTCCGACCTGGCACACTACGTGGGTCGTCCTTCGCCCCTGTATGAGGCAGCACGCATTTCTGATGAGATCGGCGGCGCGCGCATCTTTTTGAAGCGCGAGGATTTAAATCACACCGGTGCGCATAAAGTAAACAACACCATTGGTCAGGCGTTGTTGGCGAAACACATGGGCAAGAAGCGGGTGATTGCGGAGACAGGTGCAGGGCAGCACGGCGTCGCGAGTGCGACGGTTGCCGCTCGCCTCGGACTTGAGTGTCACGTGTTTATGGGCGCTGAAGACGTGCAACGCCAATCGCTCAATGTGTATCGCATGAAGCTTTTGGGTGCTGAAGTGATCCCGGTGACCTCGGGGTCAAGAACGCTTAAGGATGCCATGAATGAGGCCTTGCGGGACTGGGTCACCTACGTGGACAACACCTTCTATATTATTGGCACTGTAGCGGGACCCCACCCATACCCCATGTTGGTGCGAGATTTCCAAAGTGTGATCGGTCGGGAGGCCCGACGGCAATGCCTCGAGCGCAATGGCCGTTTACCCGATGCACTAGTCGCTTGTGTCGGCGGGGGCTCCAACGCAATCGGTCTTTTTCATCCGTTTTTGCCCGACGAGGGTGTTGCGATGTATGGGGTAGAGGCTGGCGGGCATGGCGTGGAGACCGGCGAGCACGCGGCGCCTCTTTCGGCCGGGACGCCCGGGGTTCTACACGGCAACCGAACCTATCTCATGCAGGATGAAAATGGGCAGATCCTGCATACCCATTCTGTATCGGCTGGTTTGGATTACCCGGGAGTGGGCCCCGAGCACGCCTGGCTTAAGGACATCGGGCGCGTGCAGTATGTTTCGGCAAATGACGATGAAGCGCTGACCGCGTTTCATCGCTGGACACGAATGGAAGGCATCATGCCCGCATTAGAGACAGCTCATGCGTTGGCTTATGCAGAGAAACTCGCGGCGGATATGTCCCCTGATCAACACATTGTGGTCAACCTCTCGGGCCGCGGCGACAAAGATATTCTCACCGTCGCTGCAATTGATGGTATTGAGCTGTAAATTGGGTAAACAGGACATAGCGTGACCAGACTCTCCACATGCTTTGACGCTTTGCGCGCGGACAACCGAAAGGCCGTTATTCCCTACATTGTGGCGGGTGATCCGTCGAGAGAGGGCACGGTCACGCTAATGCATCGTTTGGTCGACGCTGGCGCTGACATTGTAGAGCTGGGCGTCCCGTTTTCTGACCCTATGTCAGAGGGCCCCGTCATTCAAAAAGGCCACGAGCGGGCGCTGGCAAACGGAATTAGTCTCCGGGATGTCTTGGCTATGGTGACCGAGTTTCGAGAGCACAACACGGATACCCCGGTTGTTGTGATGGGGTATGCCAACCCCGTGGAGCGAATGGGCTATGCGTCGTTCGCTGATGCCTGCGCACAGGCAGGTGTCGATGGTTTGATCACCGTAGATTTACCGCCCGAGGAGGTGAAACCTCTGAACGCCGAGCTGACCCGGGTCAGTATTGACAATATATTTCTTATTTCACCCACAACACCCGAGGCGAGAATCAAAACAATCGTTGAATCGGCATCGGGCTTTATTTATTACGTGGCGGTCAAGGGCGTTACCGGCGCCGGGCACTTGGATACCGCTGAAGTGTTTTCCTACATGAGCAAAATCAAGGCCGAGACTGCACTCCCAGTTTGCGTGGGCTTTGGCATCAAGGATGCGGCGTCGGCCTCTTCTATAGCCAGCGTTGCCGATGGCGCGGTGGTGGGGAGTGCGCTCATCGACATTATGGCCCAGGCTATGGCTGATGGTGACACCGAGCAGACCGCTGCTGACCATGCTATCGCCTTGCTCGCCGACATCCGTCAAGGTGTTGATCACGTATCTAGGGGTAACTAACTTCCTAGGGGTATAATCGCGCTCAAGAGAGCACGGAGTTCGCTATGAGCTGGATTGACAAGATATTGCCATCAGGGGTGCGCAAGGATGAAACCCCGTCGCGTCGAGCAAGCATCCCCGAGGGCCTGTGGAAGAAGTGCGTCAAGTGCGATTCAGCCCTCTATCGCCCCGACCTCGAGAGAAATCAAGAGGTATGCCCGAAGTGTGATCATCATATGCGGATTGGAGCGCGCCAGCGGCTTGATATTTTCCTTGATAATACCGGCAGGGAAGAGCTCTTCGCCGATCTCGAACCCATCGACCGCCTTAAATTCAAAGACAAACGGCGATACAAAGAGCGGTTGGTCGCGGCCCAGAAAAGTACGGGTGAGAAAGATGCCTTGATCGCCATGGCGGGCAAGCTAAAGGGGCTGTCGGTGGTAGCCGTTGCCTTTGAGTTTAATTTTCACGGCGGGTCCATGGGCTATGCGGTGGGTGAGAAATTTACCCGGGCGGCAACGTATGCGCTTGAACACCGACTGCCCCTGATTTGTTTTGCCGCATCGGGTGGCGCTCGTATGCAGGAGGCGTTGATATCGCTGATGCAGATGGCCAAAACTTCAGCGGTACTCGAGCGGATGAAGGGTCAGGGTGTTCCTTTTATATCCGTGCTAACCGACCCAATTTACGGCGGAGTATCAGCCTCGCTAGCCCTCCTCGGTGATATTAATGTTGCAGAACCTGAGGCAAGAGCAGGATTCGCTGGGCCTAATATCATCGAGCAAACGATTCGCCAGAAGTTACCCAAAGGGTTTCAGCGAAGCGAATTTTTGCTTGAGCATGGGGCAATCGATATGATCGTACACCGCTCTGACATGAGGGATACCCTGGCACGCCTGCTTGAAAAGTTGACGGGCCTGGTGACTGCGGTTGAGGTCGAGGCGTAAACTGGCGCTGGTCGCCCCGCATTGTTGTAGCGAAGGAGACAGGTGACCCCGTTGACCGCGTTCGAGGATCTGCCGGCCTGGCTATCACATCTCGAGACCCTGCACCCAAAAACCATCGATCTTGGCCTGGCGCGCGTGCGAACGGTCGCCGAGCGCTTGGATGTGCTTGGGGGCGGTGTTCCGACGATCATCGTTGCCGGCACTAATGGCAAGGGCACCACAGTGGCCGCTTTGCAAAGTTTGTTGCGGCAGCTGGGTTTTTCTGTGGGTGCTTACACTTCCCCCCACCTTATTGATTTTAACGAGCGCATCGTCGTCAATGGGCAGCCCGCGGTGGATTCTCGCATCCTCGACGCATTTGCAGAGATAGAATCTGCTCGGGGCGAGATCACACTGAGCTACTTTGAGTTTGCGACGCTGGCTGCGCTGTTGGTCTTCAAACAGTCGGCTGTTGACTGGCAAGTGTTGGAGGTCGGACTCGGTGGTCGACTTGATGCCGTCAATTGTGTTGATGCCGATCTTTCCATTATCACGAGCATCGGTATCGATCACACGGAGTGGTTGGGTGAAACTCGCGAAGCAATCGCGCCCGAAAAAGCGGGGGTTGCCAGAGCGGATAAACCGGTAATTGTCGCTGAGTCGGCACTGCCTGATACGCTTTTGCCTGCCTTGAATACTATCGGGGCAGTGCCTTGGGTGATCGGTAGAGATTGGCACTTGAACCAATGGGCAGTGGTATTGCCTGACGGGCAGCAGATCTCGCTGCCCCCCTCGGAGTCGTTGCAGCCGTCCAATCTTTCGGCAGCGGTGATAGCCCTGAAGGCGCTGGGGTTAAAGCCCACTCAAGAGCACGTCAATGCGGCGTTCAAAGCACTAAGCGTCGCTGGTCGGCAGTTTCGTCTCCACCACCGAGGTCGGGAGTGGTGGTTGGACGTGGCCCATAATCGTGAGTCGGTGGCTGCCTTGGTCAGCTCGATAGCGGCAAGCCCCCCGACAAACGCGACTCACCTTGTGTTTGGTGCCATGGTCGATAAGCCGCTCCGTGATATGATCGAGAGCGTAAGCAAATTGAGTTCGGTGTGGCATCTGCCCAACAACCAAGCAGGAGATAGGGCAGCCTTGCCTGCTGATTTGGCCGAGTTAGTGCGGGCAGTTGACCACTTGGCAACCGTGACGCTCTATGACACGCCGTCGTTGGCTTATGATGGCGTCCACGAAGTGACTGACCCGGGGGATAGGATTATCGTTTTTGGATCATTTGTCACGGTGGGTGAGCAGATGAAGCTTCTGCAGCGGCACGCATGATCAGGAGAGGTTAGGTCATCATGAATCCTGTGGTCAGACAGCGTTTGGTGGGCACGCTCGTACTCATAGCGATGGCAGTCGTGTTTTGGCCAATCATTTTTGTCACGCCTGAAACCAAGGCTCCCCTGGTGATTCAGCCACCGCCGCCGGCTCCACGGGTCGATGAAACCCCATTGCCCATGCCCGCGTCTCCAGAAGCATCCATTCGCGCGTCTATCTCAGGCCCAAGCCATGACGACGAGGCCCAAGTGAAGGCGGATCAGCGGACACGCCTCAATAGCGAGGGTGACCTTAGTGATGCCGTAGAAAGTTTGGCGCCTGCCGATTCGCTCAACCCCATTGATTTGGCGCGCACTGCGCCACCCGCGATAGCGACAGATGAATCGGGCTTTGCTGTAGCATGGGTGCTCCAAGTCGCTACAGTCAGTTCCAAGGAGCGCGCAAGCGTGCTCGTAGACCAACTGGTCGCCAAGGGCTACGAGGCTTTTTCTCAGGGCTTTCAATCAGGGGAGAACATGTTGTGGCGGGTGCAGATTGGCCCCAAGGTTGATGAAACACGATTTTCAGCGATCAAGGCGGAGGTAGACAGAGCGTTCCGGGTGAACTCGGTTGTCGTCAGATACAGGCAAGCACCATGAATGAGATTGAACAGCAGGTTGCCGCCGCAACGGGCGGTTTTAACGAATTCGATTGGGTGGCACTGGCGATCGTTCTCCTGTCGGTGGTTATTGGGTTGTATCGTGGCTTTGGCCGAGAAGCGCTGGCTCTTATGGGTTGGGTGGCTGCCTTCGTACTGGCCAATGTTCTGGCAGACCCCCTGGCAAATGCTCTCAGAGCAATCAGTGACAGCGAGACAGTGCGGTATCTCGCAGGATGGTCGTTGGTCTTCGTCGGGGTGTTGGCAATCTTTAAAATTCTGGCCAGTCTATTTGCCCAGCAAATGCGCCAGCCAGGATTTAATCTCGGCAATCGGCTGTTAGGTGGGGTCTTTGGTTTGGTGAGGGGCTTGGTGGTTATGCTGGCGATAACGCTTGTATTGCGCGCTATTTTGCCCGATGCCAATGAAGATCTGCTTGATGCCGCAGAAATAATGCCCGTGTTGGATACCCTGGCCGAGTGGTTGGGTGACAATATGGAAACGGCTATTGAGAGTGCACCGGCTGAACAGCTCGAAAAAGAGCTTGAGTCGGTCGAAATGCTTTAAGACGGAGAAACGCTCATGTGTGGATTGGTCGGAATCGTCGGAAACGCCGATGTCGCCACCGATATCTATGATGCCCTGACCATGCTGCAGCATCGGGGTCAGGACGCGGCGGGCATCATGACGTGTAAAGGCGGCAAATTTCTCCAGCGCAAAGGAGAGGGTCTCGTGAGAGATGTCTTTCGACCGCACCATATGGCCCAGCTTTTTGGATCTTTTGGGATCGGGCATGTGCGCTATCCGACACAAGGCAGCTCGGGCACTGCGTTGGCTCAGCCGTTTTACGTGAACTCCCCCTACGGTATCGCGTTGGCCCACAACGGCAACCTAACCAATGCCGAAGCCCTCAGCGCGGGGCTCTTTAAAAGCGATCTTCGCCATCTCAACACGGACTCTGATTCCGAGGTGCTGCTCAACGTGTTTGCCCATGAGTTGCAGCGTCTCGGCAAGCTCGAACCGGAGGCAGCGGATATTTTTGCAGCGATCCGCGCCCTGCACCGACGCTGTGAAGGCGGCTACGCGGCGGTGGCTATGATCGCGAAAATGGGTCTGGTTGCCTTCAGGGACCCTAATGGTATTCGTCCATTGGTAATAGGAAGACGCCAGCATGCAAGCGATAAGCCCGAATACATGGTGGCATCGGAGAGCGTCGCCCTCGATGTGCTGGGATTTGAGCTGCTGGGTGATGTGGCGCCTGGCGAGGCCATCTTTATCGATGCCATGGGTGACTTGCATCGCGAATCGTGTGCTGATAACCCTCGCTTGACGCCCTGCATTTTCGAACACGTTTACTTTGCGCGCCCAGATTCGTTGATTGACGGCGTATCGGTCTACAAAACACGCATGCGGCAGGGAGAGCGGCTGGCAAAGAAAATTCTGTCTCTGCGACCAGAACATGATATTGATGTTGTGATACCCATTCCTGATACCAGCCGAGTAGCAGGGCAGTCGTTGGCCTATGAGTTGGGCGTAAAATTTCGCGAAGGTTTCATGAAGAATCGTTACATCGGTCGGACTTTTATCATGCCTGGCCAGAGCCAGCGAAAAAAATCCGTGCGTCAGAAACTTAATCCCGTTCCGCTCGAGTTCAGTGGTAAAAACGTGCTGTTGGTAGACGATTCGATTGTGCGGGGCACGACTTGCGGGCAGATTATTCAAATGGCGCGAGACGCTGGCGCCAACAAAGTGTACTTTGCGTCTGCCGCTCCCCCCGTTAGATATCCTAACGTGTACGGCATCGACATGCCTGCCGCCAACGAGCTCATTGCCCACGGCCGCACCGACGAGGAGGTCAGTGAGCTTATAGGTGCCGATTGGCTGGTTTATCAGGATCTCGAAGATTTGTTGGCCTGCTCTTTTGAAGGCAATGAAGCGATCGAGGATTTCGAATGCTCCGTATTTGACGGGCGTTACCTAGCGGGCACAGTCGATGCCGCCTACCTGAGCAGTGTCGAAGCAGCTCGAGCGGAGGGTTCTGCGCTCAGAGTTGCCGCCAGTCAGGATGGTGCGGTCATCGGACTTCATAATGATGCCTAGTGAGGCAATATCGGAGCAGCGGGAGCTCGAGGAGTTATGACAACGGAAAAAGGAGGCTGGCTAGATTCGGCACATCCGGACACCAAGGCGATTCGTGCCGGTATCAGGCGTACTGCCGAGGGAGAGCACAGCGAGCCTATCTTTACGACCTCTAGCTTTGTGTTTGACAGCGCTGAGGATGCGGCGGCTAAGTTTGCCGGTAAAGAAAATGCCAATGTTTATTCGAGGTATACCAATCCCACGGTAAGAATGCTTGAGGACCGCCTGCGGCGCTTGAGCTGGGACAGGCGGCGGTGGCGACCGCCTCTGGAATGGCTGCAATCCTGTCAGTTAGTATGGCGTTTCTCCAGTCCGGCGATCGTGTTGTGTGTTCCCGCGATGTCTTTGGAAGCACCGTGGGGCTATTCCAACATTATTTAGCCAAGTTCGGTGTCGAAATTTGTTTTGTGCCGCTCACGGATCTCGATGCCTGGCGCGACGCCGTGATTCCCGGAACACGACTTCTTTTCTGTGAGAGTCCATCAAATCCGCTGGGTGAAGTTGCTGATATTGAGGCACTCGCAGAAATTGCCAGAGCGGCTGGTGCAAAATTGATTGTCGACAATTGTTTTTGTACGCCAGCTCTTCAAACGCCTCTGCTGCTCGGCGCGGATATTGTCATCCATTCGGCGACTAAATACCTTGACGGACAGGGTCGCGTGCTAGGTGGCGCAGCCGTAGGATCGACCGAGGACATGATGGCGGTAACAAGTTTCGTCCGGACCTGTGGGCCGGCCATGAGTCCGTTTAATGCCTGGGTGGTCTTGAAGGGACTGGAAACTTTGACGCTACGTATGAATGCTCACTCGGCGAATGCCACTGCGCTAGCGCAGTGGCTGACGCGGCAAGATGCCGTGAAAGCCGTTCACTACGTGGGGCTCTCCAGCCACAACGGCCACGAGCTCGCAACGCGCCAACAGAGTAATTTTGGTGGCGTGTTAGCGTTTGAATTAACGGGGGGGCGGGACGCAGCCTGGCGTTTTATCAACGCGACAGAGCTGATGTCACTGACGGCAAACTTGGGTGATGTGAAAACAACAGTCGTTCATCCCGCGACGACGACCCACGGCAGGCTAAGTGCGGAGCAGCGAGAGCAGGCAGGTATCGGAGAGGGTTTGGTCAGGATCGCTGTAGGCCTTGAGCATATCGACGATATCCTTAAGGACTGTGAGAGAGGATTTGCCGCTATTTGACTAGGGTTGCGAAAAACAAGGAGGTGTTCGCATGAAACACATAATCGATAGCGCTATGAACGCGGTTGAACAGCGATTGCTTGGCAAGTCCCATGAAGTCAGGCTCGCGGTCGCCTGCCTTCTTAGCGGCGGCCACTTGTTGCTGGAAGATCTACCCGGCATGGGAAAAACCACGCTGGCTCATGCGCTTGCTGAAGCGATGGGGCTTAGCTATTCGCGCGTTCAATTTACCTCTGATCTCTTACCCGCAGATATCTTGGGGGTGTCTGTCTACCAGCGGGAAGCAGAGGCCTTTCGATTTCAGCCCGGGCCTATTTTTAATCAAGTGCTGTTGGCCGACGAAATAAACCGCGCTACCCCCCGTACGCAAAGTGCCTTGCTCGAGGCTATGTCTGAAGGACAGGTGTCCATTGATGGAGCGACGTATGCGCTCCCCATTCCTTTTTTCGTCATCGCTACCCAAAACCCCATTCATCAGACTGGCACCTACCCACTGCCTGAATCTCAGCTTGACCGATTTTTAATGCGGCTTTCCCTTGGTTACCCCGGAGTGGAGGCCGAGCGAGCCCTACTGCTTAGAGATCAGGCAGCGCCTCGGGCTGTGCCGCAAGCAGCGGTAGATGCAACCGCGTTTGAAAAGATTAGGGCTATGGCCGATCAGGTGCACGTATCGCCCAGCGTGCTGGGTTTCATCGAACGTATTATTGCGTGTACGCGGGAGTCAACAGAGTTCGCCATGGGGCTATCACCTCGCGGGGCTATTGCGCTTGTATCAGCAGCACGAACCTGGGCGGTGATGGCCGATCGCGATTACCTGCTTCCAGAGGATGTTCAGGCCGTGCTTAGGCCGGTCGTGTGTCATCGCCTAGTGCCAAGTGCAGACTACGCTGGAGATAGCGACGCCTTAATCGATCTTGTGACGCAGCGTGTCGACGTCATCCCCGACTGAATCGTTTATACGACGGCGTTTCTGGGCGCCGCGTTATGACCGCTGGCTGCGTCGTCGCTTGCCTGCCGCGAACAAGATTGTCCTGGTACAACGTCGGCTCTTCATTTTCCCAACTCGCCGAGGTCTGTTCTTCGTGCTGACCTTGTTGGTCATGCTGCTGACGGCCATCAACTATCAGAACAACCTCGTCTATGGCGTAACCTTTTGGTTGGCGATGGTCTTCGTCGTGACGGTGCACTTTACCCATGGCAATTTACTGGGCTTGGCGCTTCAGGCAGGCCCGGCAAAAACCGGTCTTTCCGGGACAGCGGGCCGAGTTCTTCGTGCGGTTGATAGGGGCAAAGCGCGACGGCCATCGATCTGTGCGGGTAAGCTGGGAGAGTTCTGAGGCCCTAACAGACATTGGCCAACAGTCAGTGGATATTTCCCTGTTTCAGACGGTGACTAAAAGAGGCTGGTTTGCGCCGGGCCGAATCAAGGTGGAATCAACGTATCCCCTCGGGCTGTTGCGGTGCTGGAGCTATCTAGACCTTGAACTGCGCGTTCTGGTTTGGCCAAAACCCTTGCCCTGCCGGGTGCCGCCACCGGCGGCGTCTGCTCATTCCGCTCACAGTGGTGGCAGCTTCACTGGACATGACGATTTGGCGGGCTTCAGAGCCTATCAGAGAGGCGATCCACTGAGGTCGGTTGACTGGCGAGCTTATGCTCGGGGGCAGGGCCTACTGACCCGCCAATATCACTCGCCAGAAACTGAGCAAAGCTGGTTGGACTGGTCGTCCCTTGAGGGCGATCGGGAAAGGCGTCTGTCTTATCTATGCTACCTGGTACTCGAATACGCTGCGAAAGGCGATGACTACGGATTGCGTCTTCCAGGGTATCAGCTCGATATCGACGGTGGGCGATCGCCAGCGAGATCTCGCGTTGCAGGCTCTTGCGCTTTATGGCGCCGACGAGGACGAGGTGGGCATGGGATGATCACGAGTCAGGTCCTCTCAAGGCAGGCCCTAATCTGGCTATGTGTCAGTCAGGTGCTTGTTGTGCTGCCCCACCTTGAACGGCTGCCCTTGTGGTTGGGCGGTTTATTGCTCATCACCATTTTCTACCGATTAAATCTTTTCAGAGCCAGACTTAGCCTGGCCAATCGACCTGTGCGATTGGCTCTTATGTGTCTCGTTTTCGGTGGCGTGGCGGCGAGCTATCAAACGCTGATCGGTTTAGAGCCTATGGTCGCACTGCTGGTGGGTGCGGCTTCCTTGAAGATTCTTGAATCGTTTAAAACCCGCGACGGTTATTTGCTCGCATCCTTGGCATTTTTCGTGTGTGTGACCAACTTTCTTTTTGATCAGGGCCTGCCGCTTGTGATTTACAGTACGGTCATTCTTTCCGTGTTAGTGGTATCGCTCATCGCACTCAATCAAATTCCTGGGTCTGTGATTACTCGCGCAGAGTTTTTTCTTGCGGCAAAGCTGCTGCTCCTGGCGTTGCCCATGATGGTCGCTTTGTTTCTTCTCTTTCCCCGTATTGAGCCATTGTGGAGTATTCCATCGAAGAGTGGGCAAGGGGTAACCGGCATGAGCGACCGGATAAGATTGGGTGATGTCAGTCGCTTGAGCCGATCAGCTGACGTGGCGTTTCGAGCGCAGTTTGTTGGAACAATACCGCCGCAACAAGAATTGTATTGGCGAGGTGTGGTCATTGACAGATACGAAGATGGGTTGTGGACTCGCTCAGCCACGCGGGGCGAGCCAGGTGTTGTGCGTGATGACGTGATAGCGGCATCGGAAAATGCGCCCGTTAGTTACCGCGTGATGTTGCAGCCCACCATGCAGCCTTGGCTATACGCATTACCGGTAGCTCAATCGAAATCTCCGGGAGTAGTTGAGACAGCAAATTTCACTCTACAGTCAGCCCGCAAAGTAGAGAATCAATTTGGCTATGACGTCACTTCTAGGAGCGATATTTCGCGCGATCTATCCTTGTCGCCGGAGGAGTACCAGCGAGCGACGCATCTGCCTCAGGACAGCAATCCGCGAACCCAGGCTTGGGTGGAGTCGCTCCTACAAGAACTGCCCACTCGGTCGGCATTCATTCAGGCGGTGCTAAAGCATTTTCGTGATCAGCCGTTCTATTACACGCTGTCGCCCGCGCCGCTGCCCGATGAACACGAACTCGATCACTTTTTGTTTGAAACTCGACAGGGGTTTTGTGAGCACTACGCGTCGGCTTTCGTTGTAATGATGCGAATGGCGGGAATCCCAGCACGGATTGTCGCGGGGGTACCAAGGTGGAGAGTTCAACTCGTTGAACAACGGGGGTAACGGTGAGGCAGTTCGATGCGCATGCCTGGGCGGAGGTTTGGCTGCCTGAGAACGGTTGGCGTCGGGTGGATCCCACAGCCGCGGTGGCGCCCGAGCGAATCAGCCTTGGGCTTGAATGGGTGCTGTCAGGAGAGAGCGATTTTCTAGCCGATTCACCGCTGTCACTTTACCGCTTTCGGCATTTTGCCCTGATCGACTGGTTGAGAGTTCGTTATGATGCGGCGGCCTATCAGTGGCAGAGCGTTGTGGTTGGTTTTACCAATGTGAGGCAGATCGATTTACTCAAAAGCTGGTTTGGTGAAATCAACGTCGGGTGGTTTACGGCATTGTTGCTGGGAAGTTGGATGATTGTTCTGGCGCCACTCACGTGGGTCATGAATCGAGCGCGGGCTGGCGTTCATCTGCCTGAGGAAACGCGCTTTCTTCAGGCCGCGGCGCCACTGATTAAGCGCGGATTTGATCGACACTTTGGTGAGAGCCCCACTGTATTTTTGCGCCGGGTGAAAGCGCACGGTGACGCGCCTGATCGCGATATACAGCGGCTTTCCGAGGCAGTCGACAGTCTCTATCGATCCACCACTGCGAGATTTCCACACCCTCGTAAAATCCCTTACCATTGAGCCATGGTGTGTCTCGGGGCGACACCCATTGTCCTCAGGGGCCTGCCGCCAGTTGGCGCTGACGTTTTGCAATCGGAGAAACCATAATGACAATGAATCGATTATCAACGGCCACTCTATTTATCGCGCTTGCGCTCGCGGGCTGTGGCGAAAAGGGTGCGGAACAGGAGGCGGCCAATTCCGACCTTGCTCAACTCGCGTCGGGAGCAGGTGGGGGCATATCAGCTGCGCCCGCAGCGAATGTCAGTGGAGAGCGCCTACTTGCCGCTGAGGCGGAGCCCGAGCAGTGGATGACCTATGGCGGCTCCTACGATGAGACAAGGCATTCCACCTTGAGCAAAATCAACCGCGATACTTTGCAAGACTTGGGGATAGGGTGGGTCTATGACATGAAGAAACCCCGCGGCGTTGAGGCAACCCCCATTGTCGTCGATGGTGTGATGTACGTGTCGGGATCATGGTCGGTGGTCTATGCGCTCGATGCGCAAACTGGCGAAGAGCTTTGGGTCTATGACCCGGAGGTGTCGGGAGAAGATGCGGCCAAGGGGTGCTGTGACGTGGTGAATCGCGGCGTTGCGGTTTATGACGGGAAAGTCTTTGTGGGCGTATTCGATGGCAGGCTGGAAGCCCTCGATGCTAAGACCGGTGAGGTCGTATGGAGCCAAGTCACGGTCGATCAATCCAAGCCCTACACGATCACCGGAGCACCGCGGGTGTTCAAGAACAAAGTTATTATTGGTAATGGCGGTGCTGAACTCGGCGTGCGGGGCTATGTGACCGCCTACGATACCGCCACCGGAGATCTTGCCTGGCGCTTTTACACCGTGCCCAATCCCAACAAAGAGCCCGATGGCGCTGCCTCGGATGACATTTTAGCCAAGCTTGCCAATGAAACCTGGGGCGATACCGGTGCTTGGACTACCGACGGCGGTGGCGGCACGGTGTGGGATGCGATCGTCTATGACAGCGTGAACGATCAGGTGTTGCTGGGTGTGGGCAACGGATCACCGTGGAATGCGTCGATAAGGGATCCAGAGGGTGATGGAGACAACCTGTTTCTGTCCTCCATTGTTGCTGTCGACGCCGATACCGGGAGCTACCGGTGGCACTATCAAACAACCCCCCGGGATATGTGGGATTACACTGCCACCCAGCCCATCTTGTTAGCAGACTTGCCCTTAGGCGAGGCGGGAGCTCCTCGGCGGGTCGTGATGCAGGCCCCAAAGAACGGTTTCTTTTATGTGATTGACGCAAAGTCTGGAGATCTTATTTCTGCAGATGCCTTCACTGATATGACCTGGGCGACCGGCGTGGATGAAAACGGTCGTCCGATCGAAGTCCCCGCGGCTCGCAGCCTGTCAGAGGACTACGCGGTTCTGCCAGGCCCCACGGGTGCGCATAATTGGCATCCGATGTCCTACAGCCCAGATACTGGTCTCGTGTATATCCCGACTAACATATGGCCTTTTCTCTACAGCCGGCCCGACCCTGCGGATCCTGTAAAAAGCAACTGGAACGTAGGGTATCGCGAGGATGCTGGCTGGCCGCTGGAAATTCCTGCCGGTGGTATAGAGGGTATGCGCGGTATGGGTGGCGGATCCTTGCTCGCCTGGGATCCGGTCAAAGGGGAGGCCCGGTGGGCGGTTCCCTTTCCTGTCCCATTTAACGGTGGCACGCTGTCGGTCGCGAGCGGGCTGGTGTTTCAGGCCAACAAGGGTGGTGAACTTGTTGCTTACGACGCTGAGACAGGTGAGCGGATGTGGTCCCATGGGCTCGTGGGAGGCCCGGGCGCAGCGCCCATGACCTACGAGATCGACGGAGAACAGTATCTGACGATCCTGTCGGGATGGGGCAGTACGATTGCCATGGTATATGGCGTTGTTTTCGAGGACGCCGTGGGACCTGAAACCGGTCGAGTGATTACGTTCAAGTTAGGCGGGCAGGGTGAGCTACCCAAGCCGCTTGAGACCGGTATCGCACGAAGTCCTAAAAGTGCGCCCCTAGGGGATGAGGCGCTTCAGGCAAAGGGATTACGGCTTTTTGCGGCGAACTGCCAGTGGTGTCACGGTGCCTTTGCGATCAGTTCGGGCGTCCTGCCTGATCTCAGGTGGTCTGCTATTACCTCGACGGAAGCATCCTGGGATGCTGTCCTCAGAGACGGCGCGCTCAGTGCGCGCGGTATGGTGTCCTTCGGTGACCGTCTCGACAAGGAAGAAACCGATGCGATTCGTGCCTACGTGGTAAAGCAGGCGTGGGACGCGGTGGCGCGGGGCGAGGCGGATGCACCAATGAGTGCGGGAGCCGATGTCGGCGCCCACTGAGTAAAGTACCGCTATCCCTGCCTAGAAGGCAGGGATGTTGGTCTGGCTTCTGCCCAGAATCAACGCATGGATATCATGCGTGCCTTCGTAGGTATTCACCACTTCAAGATTCATCATGTGGCGCATGATGGGGTACTCGTCCGAGATGCCGTTGCCGCCGAGCATATCCCGGGCGTTTCTCGCGACGTGCAAGGCTTTGCCACAGGAATTGCGCTTGATCAAACTGATGAGGTCGGGTGAGATCTCTCCCGCTGACAGCAGTTGCCCAGCCCGATAACAAGCCTGTAAACCCAGCGCGATTTCGGTCTGCATATCGGCCAGCTTTAATTGAATCAACTGCGTGGCTGCCAGTGGCCGGCCAAATTGCTGCCGATCTAGCGTGTACTGGCGCGCAGTGTGCCAACAGGTTTCTGCGGCGCCCAGCGTGCCCCAGGCAATCCCATAGCGAGCGTTATTCAGGCAACCAAAGGGACCCTTGAGCCCGTGCACGTTGGGAAGAAGATTTTCCTCGGGGACGAAGACGTTATCCATCACGATCTCACCGGTGATCGATGCGCGCAGCGCAAGCTTGCCTTCAATTTTAGGCGCGCTCAGGCCCTTCATGCCTTTCTCGAGCACGAAACCTCGAATAACGCCGTCGTCAGTTTTGGCCCACACCACAAAGATATCGGCAATAGGGGAGTTAGAGATCCACATTTTCGCACCAGACAGCGAATAGCCGCCGTCAACGGAGCGTGCGCGGGTAACCATACCACCGGGGTCAGAGCCGTGATCGGGTTCGGTGAGGCCAAAACAGCCAATCCATTCGCCGGTGGCAAGTTTGGGCAGGTATTTTTCTTTCTGCGCATCGGAGCCATAGGCGTAGATGGGGTACATGACCAGTGAAGACTGGACGCTCAACATTGAGCGATAACCTGAATCAACCCGCTCTACTTCTCTGGCGACTAGACCGTAACAGATATAGTCCACGCCCGGGCATCCATAGCCGTCGATGGTGGAGCCGAGGAGCCCCATCTCACCCATCTCTCGGAAAATCGCGGGATCGGTCTGCTCGTGACGAAAGGCCTCTTTGACCCGAGGCAAGAGTTGGCCTTGGGCGTACTGTCTCGCACTGTCCCTGACCATGCGCTGTTCGTCATTGAGCTGGCTATCCAGTTCGAAGGGGTCTTCCCAGTTCAGTTTGCTCCAGCGTGTGGCGCCCATGTGGTTCTCCATATCTGGGTGTAGAAGCTTTAAGTTTAAAATATCTGCGAACTCCAGCCAAGCAGAGTCGCAGTGACGGCTACCCCCTTGGGGAGGGTTGACCCCTCGAGAGGGGGTGTCAGAGGTAGATAATAAGGGATTGTTGCGGTGCTGAAGGATTGATGAGATCGACCCGCTTTTCTAGGATCTTGAAGTCCTCGCCCTCGACCTCCAAGCGATGGGTGACCTTACATGCGTATAGGCGCTGCTCCTCACGGTACCACACCACCACGTGTTGATTTGAGGTCACCGTCGTGCCCTGGTCTTTGTCCTCAGGCGCCACGCGAATGTTTCCAATCACATGAGAGCAGCGAACCTCCCACTCTTTTGACGATGCTCTCGGATGAATAAAATTTCGGCGGCGAATCTCCATCATGACCCGGTCGTCATAGATATGGGATATATGGTTGATGGGATCCTGCTGGTCTTCTGCCGCGGGCATCCAGTAAATCCCGTTCTCGGCGAACAGATTCACCCAGGAATCCAGATCGGGTCGGTCCAGCAGATCGGCCTCTCGGTAGAGGAATTCCTCGATACGTTCCCGGTTCACGTTTTTTCCACCTTGTTGAAGATCGACCCTTCCATATAGGCCTGCCACGCCTGGTACTGGGTGCGCATATCAAGGTCAGAGGTGCCGCCACCGACGGTGCGATCCTCAAGTTGCTCGTCTTTGCCGTACTGGCGGTGAAACTCGACCCACTCATTGCTGGGTGAGGCGAGTCCCTCTTGGGCCCGTCTATACACCTCTAAATCATCGGGCCCCACCATTCCCATGGCGGAGTTGATCAGTCGACTGTAGAGGAGGGTGCGCTGCAGCATGCTGTCGGGTGCGCCTTTGAGGCGGAAGGACCAGGTTTCAACGATGAAGCGATCAACGCTTATTGGGCGGATCACGCGAATGTTCTGCACTGCACACTTTATGGTGAGCGAGGGGTAAAACAGAACGTTGTGGGTGTTAAAGGAGTAAATTTCCCGGGTGCGCTCCTCGCCATAGGCCGCCACCATTGCCGCGTGATATTCAGGGTCGACTGAGTAATCCGCGTGGATACTGGTTTTGCCTCCGTCGTAGTGATGGCCAAAGGGAAACCCGGTAATGCCACTGGCCTCAAATTTTTCATAACTTGCGCCAAAAGGTGGAATGATTTCCGCTTCTTTCCGCTGTTCCACGGCGTCTTCTGGCAGCGAGTCGAGATAGGATTCGGCAGCTTTCACGATCGATTCATGTACGACCATCGGATGCATCGTGTCGTTCAAATTTTCCAGGATAAACTTCCAGTTGCACTGATGCTCGTAGCGCAGCACGCCGCCGGCGACTTCAACCTCCCCCTCGGGCGCGCGATCGCAAAGATTGTCAAAGCAATCTCGTGCTCCTCCCATCCATGTTTTCAGATCTGGAGCGTTCGGCGACAGAGTGGCAAAAACGAAGCCTCGATAAGACTCAGCTTGTGCCAGTGGCTGCATGCTATAGCAGGGATTTGCACTATCAAAACCGGTACCATCATAGCCTGCTTCGTTAGGGACCTTGAGCAAGCTACCGTCGTGGCGGTAGCTCCAGCCATGATAGGAGCAACGAAAAGCGCCCCGCGCGTTGCCCGAGCGCGCCTCTACCACTTTGGCGCCTTTGTGCCCACAGCGGTTGTGAAGTACCTGAACCGTGCCTGACTTATCTCGCACCATGACGACAGGAATGTTGTGATTGATATTGGTTGTGAAGTAGTCGCCTGTATTGGGAACCTGAGACTCGTGGCCAATAAAAATCCAAGCTTGCCCCCAGATGCGCGTCATCTCTAGCTCAAATAAATCGGGGTCGGTGTAGAGGCTGCGGTGAACGCGTGTCGGTGTGACAACCTGACTAAAATCACCTGTTGGTACTGAAGTCATCGATTCACCTTACAGCGTTAACGATCCAAGGCTTGCTCCGCCGCAAACCATGAGAGTCTGGCCCGTGATAAAGCCTGAGTCTTCGCTTGAGAGAAACTGTACCGCGTGCGCCACATCTTTGGAACGTCCCAAGCGCTGTACCGGGATACTTTTAGCGATTTGGTCGGCTTTATCGCTGTCGGCGGGTACGACGGACTCGAACATCTCGGTGTCTGCAATGGGTCCGGGTGCCACGGTGTTGACGGTGATGCCCTCCGGGGCGAGTTCCAAAGCCCAGGTTCTCGCGAGACCAATCATGCCCGACTTGGTTGCTGCGTAGCTGGTGCGGGTTTGCAAGCCTAGCGCCGCTCTGGAAGTAATGAGAATGATCCGTCCAAACTGACGCCGCCTCATGCTGGGCAGGATAGCTTGGGTAAGCGTTATCGCAGCCCCAATATGAACCTGGCTGAGATAGTCGTAGTCTTCAAGTGAGACTTCAGAGACAAGCGCCGGACGAATCAGCCCCGCATTGTGAATGAACCCGGTAATGGAATAGTGCTTAGCGACCTCCGCGGCCACCTGTGTCGTGCTATTCCGGTCACTGAGATCCAGCTGAATGTTGATTAAGGGCTTCTGTGGGCGCTCGAGAGGTCGTCTCGACAGGTTCACCACCTGCTTGCCTTGGTTGAGAAAACTATCGCAAATTGCGGCCCCAATACCCGTGCTACCGCCGGTGACAAGGATTGTGTCATGGGCCATTAGAAAAACCTCGAGAGTTATGTTTATTCATGATTCAAATACCACCTTTTTTTTCCGCAGGCTGACCCAAGCAGAGAGCTGTGACGATGTCGTTACGCTGCGCCGGCGTGGCGATAGGGGTGGTCGCGCCTACGATGATTAAGACGGCGGCCTGCGACGCGTCGGAATGGCTAAACACCGCAACGTCATCTCCAGCTTGGAGGGCGTCTTCCGCCACATGGCCGATGATTACGGGACCACAGCGAAGCTTAACGGAACCTATCTGCCAGGGTTTGATGCGGATGCGGCGCTTATAGTATTCCCAGAGGCTGTGATGTAACGCGCTGCGGCTCAAAAGTTGCCCCGCTGTATTAACCTCTTGGTAGCGTAGCGTGTCTCCAAGACAGCGCCCACACAATTCCGCGGGTGGGTATTGATGATGTTCACAGGCGGTGCACACCTGCATCGAGAGAGAGACGGGGAGATTGGCGGCAGTGAACTGTTGGCCCATCGCCGTTCTTTGTTTTGGAGGGCGTGCTCTGGCGCGGAGACTGGGTCTGTTCAGCTTCAGCCGTCGCTTCATCTTTTCCTTGAGATTCATGAGTCGGCACCCTGTAATATTGCCGCCGCACTGCATAACCCCCGGTCGTAGTTGACCATGCCGTAGCCGCTGACTAGACAGGTGCGTGCTGTTGTGACTTGATTGTTCTCGGCTTTGTGGGTGAGCTGACGGAGCGCTTCAGTCAATCCGAGATAGCCCGCTGCGGAGCCTGCCTGGCCGCAGGAAAGCTGGCCTCCGCAGGTGTTGTGGGGGAGCTTGTTGGTTGGCTTGCCAGAACCATCGAATCGCATGTCCGTCTCTCGCACAAAGCGGGGACCCTCGCCCTTGTCGCAGAATCCCAAGTCTTCAATTTGCAGCATGCTGATGACAGGGTAGTCGTCGTAGGTTTGCAGTAAGTCGATATCGCTCGGCCCAAGGCCAGCCCGTGTGTAAAGGCTATCTCGATAGCACGCCCAGCCCGCGCGCTGCTGCACGGGATCCTCGGAAAAGCTGTTATGCCGTTCATCGGTGGCCAATATCTGGACATAGGGGAGGCCGAGGTGTCTCGCGCGATCCTCCGTCATCAATAAAAATCCTTCGCCGCCGGCGCAGGGCATCACGCAGTCAAATAAATGTATAGGTCCGGCGATCGGTCTGGCAGACAAATAGTCATCGAGACTCAGGGTCTTGTGGCCTAAAAGTGCTTGAGCGTAATGGTTGGCGTTATAACGCTGGTCCAGACATATGCGCGCGAAATCCTCTCTGGTGGCGCCAAAATCCGCCATATAGCGCGAGGTAATTAAGCTGAAAACGGCGTTAGGGCCGCCAGCACCATAGGGAAACGCAGCATCGATACTCCAGCTCGAGAAATTCGCTGCGGTGTGTTCAAAGGACCGATGCGCGGCGCCATCACCACCGATGCAGGCTATCACCTCCGCCTCACCCGCCTGGACGGCTCTTGCGGCGCGCCGCAACGCCACGATGCCTGACACGCCACCCATATCCGCCTGCTCTATCCAACGCGGCGACAGGCTGAAATGTTGTGTCAGTGAAACAACAGAGTCCACGCCGAGGGAGAAGCTTGAGATGGCAAGCCCCTCAATATCAGGTTTGCTCAAGCCCGCGCGGAGGATGAGTTCCCGTAAGACCATGCCGATAAACCATGGAGCTCCATGAGCGCTTTGCCGCTGGTAACCGAGGCTCACCGGCGTGGTCATCACGACGCCCTGATAATCTCTCATGGGGACTTAGTTCGCTTTTTCAAATGACGGAGGTCGATAGCTGTTTCCTCTTTGATCGCCTGAAGGGCGAGTGTCTTTACGTCAGCACGCTTAGGTTTATTCGAAGCGGTGACCGGGAGTGAAGTGGAGAATATCACCCACGCAGGGGCTTTGAAGTAGGCCAGTTTTTGGATTGCGTGCCTTTGAATGGACTCTGCTGTCGCTTGAGGGTTAGGGACGTCCCGTTGAAGAATCACGCACAGCGCCACTTCGTCGCCCCGCATATCATCGGGTACGGCGCTGGCAACGGCCATTTGAATGTCTGGGTGGTCTGACACCGCGGCTTCGACCTCGAGGGCTGAAATGTTCTCCCCCGAGCGCCGGATAATATTTTTTCGTCGGTCGACAAAAATCAGGTTCCCGTCGGGTAATTCTTGCACCACGTCTCCTGTGTTTAGCCAACCGTCGAGCCACGCTTCGTTGGTTGCTTCGGGATTTTTGAGGTAACCGGAAAAGTACCCCTTTTTGGGGTCGGGTCCTCTAGCCCGTACTCTGAGTTCACCCGGCATGCCGGCGGCAACAGGCGTCTTGTTCTCATCGACTAGCTGCCATTCGATGGGCTCTCCCGGTCGCCCAAAGCAGCAGGTGCCCACATGTCGCGGTTCGTGGCTGGCAATGATCGCGCCGCCGGCCCCGCACTCGGTCATCGCCCACGCTTCCACTAGCGGAAAACCAAACCGTTCCTCGAACCGTTGATGGTGTGCGGGGTTCACGCCCGCACCAAATCCAAAACGTATCTGACCTGAAAAATCATCGCTGTCCGATTCGGGTAGGGCTAACAGAATTGCTGGCAGCACGCCTAGATAATGAAGCGCTGTTGCTCTTGAGTCTCGCACGGTATCCCACCAGCTGGTGGGATGAAACCGGTCGAGTTGTATCAGACAGCCTCCCGTCGAAAACATGGCCATCGTAGAGACGGACATGGCGTTCATGTGGCTAAGGGGTAGGGGAGTCAGCAGTCGTTCCTTGCCCTCCCGCAGTTCGATGTGACCACCTTGGGCCCGATACCAGTGTCCCTGCTCTAAGAAGTAATCATTGCTTAGGATGCAGCCTTTTGGTTTGCCCGTGCTCCCCGATGTATACAGAAGCGCACACTCAACGTCGGGATCTGGAGCGGGTTGTTCAGTGGGTTTGCCCAGTTGAAGGGCGCTAATTGCCTGGCAGTCAACGACGGGAATATCGAGACCGCTGTCGGCGCAGATTTGGGTGAGCCGCTGGCGGTGCTCTGTGAGGGCACAAACCGCGACGGCTTCTCCATGTTCTAAATAGTAGGGTATTTCCTGATCGGGCATCTCATGGTTGATTGGGATCACCGAGATCCCGAGTGCATTCAGCGCTAGCCAATGAATCAAAAATTCGACACGGTTTTCACACACGAGGGCGACGCGTCCTGTAACGCCAGTGCCTACCCAATGAGCCGTGGCCTCATGAATGTTTTTGTCTAGCTCTTGGTAGGTCAGTGAAATTGGTTCGGACGAGTAGTGTGAACATGCCTGAAGCGGAATGTGAATGGCTTCATTATCGGGAAACCGCTGTGCGCTGAAAGCAACGGTTTCCCTCGGGCTTTTGGCAGCGAGTGGGCTCATGATAGGGCCTTAGAGAGCTTCGCCTCTCTCGGCGTTGTTCGCTATGAGGGGGGCGATTGACCAATTATCCTGGTTAAGATTTTGTTGGAACTCGGTCATTCTTTTCACGGCCCAGGCGAGGCCTCGCGCCTGCACATAGTGCATGGGTCCGCCCCGGTGCCGAGGAAAGCCGTAGCCGTAACAATACACCACGTCAATGTCACTGGCTCGTTGGGCAATACCCTCTTCAAGAATTCGCGCGCCTTCGTTGGCCAGAGCTAGGATGAGCCGGTCGACGATCTCTTCATCAGAAACAGCCCGAGCAGCAATGCCCAATTCCTGTCGGCAGCTATCGATGATGGCATCAACATCGGGATCGGCGATTCGCTGTCGTGTCTCGGGGTCATAGCGGTAGTAGCCGGCGCCTGATTTCTGCCCTAGACGACCGGCCTGGACGAGACGGTCGGCGACGCAGTAGCTGGCTGGATCACCTTTCTGCTCGTCAGTGAGTTGCTCCCGCGCTTTGTAGCCAATATCGAGGCCGGCGAGATCGCCCACCGCGAGGGGTCCCATGGCCATGCCCCACTGTTCCATCGCTGCATCAATTTGCGCTGGGCTAGCCCCTTCCATCATGCAGAGAGCGGCCTCGCGTGCGTAGGGTCTCAACATACGATTGCCGATAAAGCCATAACACATCCCCGATAGCACCGATGTTTTGCCAATCCGTTTCCCAACGGCCATCGCAGTCGCTATCACCCGGTCGCTGCTTTTGTCGCCCTTGACCACCTCGAGCAATTTCATCACGTTAGCAGGGCTAAAAAAGTGCATACCAAGTACCGACTCGGGCCTGCTTGTGGCCGCAGCGATGTCATCAATGCTTTGATAGGAGGTGTTGCTGGCAAGAACAGCATCGGCCTTACAAATGGTATCGAGCCGAGCAAAAACCTCTTTTTTAACGGCGAGATTTTCGAACACGGCCTCGATCACCATGTCCGCATCAGCAAGATCTTCGAAATGTGTCGAGGACTTGATCTGCGACATTATCGCCTCGACCTGATCCTGCGACAGGCGCCCTCGCTTGACGCTGATATCGTAGTTCGCCTTGATCTTCGAGATACCTGCGGTCACCGCCTCGTCGGACATATCGATCAGCGTGACCTGAATACCTGCTTGGGCGAAGCACATGGCGATACCACCGCCCATGGTCCCCGCGCCGATAATACCGACTCGTTGGACCTGCGCCGGTTCGACGCTGGTATCGATGCTATCAATTTTGGCGGCGGCTCGTTCAGCAAAAAACATATGGCGAAGCGCGGCAGACTGGGGATCTTCCATGCAGGCCATAAACAGCTCGCGCTCGCGCTTTAATCCCGCGTCAAAATCTAATTCGGCCGAGGCCTCAATGCAGTCGATGATTCGCTGGGGGGCGCTTTCTCCCCGGGTTTTCTTCGCGAGGTTTGATCGTGCTTTGCTGATAAGCTCCCGGTCAGATTCATTTAGGGTAAGGGTTATTGCACTCGCTTGTCGCTTGGGAGCCTGATCCGCAACAAGCTGCTTGGCATAGGCTATCGCTTCTTCCGCTAGATTATCTCTGGCGACGTGATCAATAAGACCTTTTTGTAATGCGGCTTCTGCAGGGATCGGATTGCCCGACGTCATCAGGTCAATGGCGGTAGCTATGCCTGCTAATCGCGGCGTACGTTGGGTGCCTCCTGCGCCCGGCAGTAACCCCAGCTTCACCTCGGGCAAACCCACTTTGGCTGATGCCAAAGCCACTCGGTAATTGCAGCTCAGCGCTGTTTCGAAACCACCGCCTAATGCTGTACCGTGGATCGCCGCGACGGTGAGCTTTGGGTGGTTGTCCAATTGTGCGAGCAGGTCGGGTAAAAAGGGTGGCTTTGGCGGTTTTCCAAATTCGGTTATATCAGCGCCGGCGATGAAGGTGCGACCCTCACACAAGATGACCACAGCCTCACTGGTATCCTCTGCAGCTGTTGTGAGCGCTTCTGCCATGCCAGATCTGACGCCATGGGAGAGGGCGTTAACAGGTGGGTTGTTTACTCTAATGACTCCGAGGTTGCCTTCAAGGGTGTAAGAGACGGCATCAGTCATAGTTTTTGTTCCTGTTTCCTGACGGGTACTTGGTAGCCCCTAAACGGGGTGAGCTCTAGCTTACCAGAAGGCCGAAAACATTTTAAGCTTAAAGTATCCCTGTCGCCTCCAAGTTTGATGAGGAACTCAATGGCATCTGCGGAATCACAGCATCATGTGTTATCTTGATCGGCCCGCAACTAGCCTGACATAGAATCGATAAGCCGTGACCATGCCTTCAGAGTCACAGATCGCGAAACTGATGTCTCTGCCAGCGGAGTTACCTCTGGCTGTCCTCAATCTCTTCAAATTTAATGTGAGAGCTTGTTACTCCGATGTCGACCCTGAGTTTGGCACCCCAACAGGTGAGGTGACAGGGGCAGAAGCTTTTACTCGGTATAGCGAGGTCGCTGGTAGGTTGCTTGAGGAATGCGGCGGGAGAGTGGTCTTTAGTGAGCCGGTGGCTCAAGTCATGGTTGGTACTGAAGATGTAGCCTGGGATGTCGCCGCGCTGATGTTTTTCCCGACACGCGGTGACTTCACCCTTATGCTTGGAAATCCAGAGTTCGTGGCGGTGTCGCGGCATCGAAAGGCGGCACTCGCCAACCACTATATGCTTCACTTGGCTGGTGACAGCTTTGCTAGCTTGAGCAGCTAACCGATAAGGTGGTCCGCCTGCCGATCTGCCAGCGCCGTGAGGGTAAAGGTGGGATTGACTGCACCTGTGCTGGGAAACAGGCTCGGTCCCGCAACGAATAGGTTGTCTGTGTCATGGACACGCCCAAAACTATCGGTAACTGAGCTCTGTTCATCCCGACCCATGACTGTACCGCCCAAAATGTGCATGGGGACCCGTGGACCTTGCCACACGTCAGTTGCCCCCGCCGCCCGGAAAATAGCCTGTCCCTCAGCCATCCGCTGATCCCATCGATTAATCAGATCTGCTGAAAGATCGTGATAAGTATGGGCGAGCGGTATGCCATCCCGGTCGGTGCTATCGCTCAGCGTAATTCGATTTTCAGATCGGGCAATGTCCTCTATTACGAGCGTCATGTTGCCAATGTGCTTGGCGGCTTTTTCAAGCCATGGCTTGACCTGTGGACCGACAATGTCGGGTCGGCTGGTGCCATAGCCCAAAAGATCATGAGGTTTGATGGCGTTGGCGATGATCCATTGAGAAGATCCAAAGCCGCCTGCTGCCGCTTTATTGTCGTAATCATCGTGGCTAACTAGCTGACCACCGGTGACCCCCAGGTGAGGCTGGGTTTCGCTCTCAAATAAGCCAAAAATGGTCCCCGCGGGATGGCTGGTTAGGTAGCGCCCCAACTGATCGTATCGATTTCCGGGGGCGGGGGTGGTGCCGTCGGCGGAGCTGAGTAGGATCCTAGTGGTTTGCACGGTAAAGGCGGCGATAATGAATCGCGCCGCTCGGAGTGTTTTTTCGCTTCCCCGCTGGAGATACTTAACCTTTGCAATTTTTTCAGGGTTGTTGACGTCGCGCTCCACGCGGATGACCCGCGCATCGTGAACCAGCGTGACGCCGGCTTTCAACGCTCGCGGCAACCAGGTAACAAGAGGATTGGCCAGGGCCCCGATAGGGCACCCCGAGTCGCACCAGCCATCATAAAGGCATGAGGCGCGACCCTTGTAAGGCCTGCTGTTGATGGCGAGAGGGAGCGGCGCGGTACGTTTTCCTTGCGCTGCGAAGCCCTTCTGAATCACCCGTCCCTGGGAGAATATCGGCAGGGGAGACATCGGATAAGCGGCACCTTCTGGGCGCCAAATTTCCTGCTCGGCGTCTCCACTGATGCCTACCTCGGCTTGAATGCGGTCGTAGTAAGGCCTGAGCTCTTCGTAATCAAAAGGCCAGTCCAGCCCGACACCGTGGTCCGACGCCACGGTAAAATCGCCCTTGTGAAGCCGTAGCCAAACACCGTAATGGTGCACCGCTGACCCCCCCGTGCCGCTTCCTGCGTTAAAGGCATGACCCACAGGGTGATTACCGCGCTCTTCTACAGCGGGTCCGCTCCATTTCAGCTTGCGGGCCCATATTTGTGAGCTAATCAGATCTTGAGTGGATCGTTCCGGACCCGCCTCCAAGACAGTCACCCTTTCGCCAGCCTCGGCAAGCCGGGCGGCCAGAAACAGCCCAGCAGCGCCGGCGCCAACGATAACCGTGTCGGTTGTTTCAGCCACTACCAAACCGGCTCGGGGTGAATATGTGCGGCATAGGGTATATCAAGGGTGGCGAAGCCCTCAGGGGTCCCGTAAGCGACGTCGAGAGCGTCAGCGCGCAATACAAAAAAAGCATAGCTGGCGGGTGGCCCCATCCAGTCGGTCAGGGCATCAGTCGCCATGGCCCCTATCAGTTGTTCTGGGGTGTTCTCAGGGAGGGCCAGTTTGGTGATGAGATTATCGGCTAGCGCACGGTAAAAGCCTTGTTGATCGAGGGGGTCAACGCCCAGGTATTTGGCGATCAATTTAGAGCCGGATCCCAGGGCGAGTTGACTGTCGATAAAGGGGGCGAGGCCTGCCAGGAGAGCTCCCGGCACGAGGGCGTCACCCACGCTTTCGAGGGCACCACACTGGGTGGCGGTCAATACCTGAGGGGTGAAGCCGCGTTCTCGAGCGGCTTTGGGTGTGGCTTTAACCCAGTGTCCACCAATAAAAAAGGTGCCGAGGGCGGTGCCGCCCCCGGCGAGGACCCTGCGCCGGGATAAACTCACCCGGATCAGAACTCCTTGCGGACGCTGAATGAGAAGTAGCGGGGCGCCTTGTATGCCACTTCGTTACAACCACAGAGCGTGGCCAAGTCAAAGCCCTGAATCCCCGGCCTCTCGTCGGTGATGTTTCGCGCTGCGAGTGTGGCCAGCCAGCCATCGGTCTCAAAGCTGATCTGTGCATTGACGACGGTGTAGCTGTCAAACTTGTCAGCGTCAAAGTTTCGCAGGTTGTAGAAATACTCGTCGGAGTAGCTTACGTCACCCTGCACGGCCATCCGTCCGCCAAGGGCATCAAAGCCATAGCGTACGAGACCGGTCGCCTGAAACTCAGGTGCATAGGTTGGGTCCACGTCGATGGGTGCCAGTGGCGAGCCGTTACGCAGTGATACGTCCTTGACCGTCGCATCAAAGTAAGAGCCACTCAAGATAATGTCGAGACCGGGCATGGGGTTAGTTTGTACCTCAAGCTCCACGCCGTAGTTGTCCGCGTCTTTATTGATAACAACGCCGCCCACACCTACAAAGAGGAAGGCTTGGTAGTCGGTATAATCGTAGTAGAACGCCGTTCCGTTAATACGCGTTGTGCCGCCACCGAGAGTGGCTTTGAAGCCGCCCTCATAAGAGGTCAGTTCTTCAGAGTCGTAGGGTAAGCCGGCGTCCCCACCCGAGCCAAAATACGCGCCTAGCAACGGTGCGTTGTAACTACCAGCTTTGACGCCCCTGTTCACACCGCCGTAGACCATCAAATCGTCGGTGACGTTGTAAGAAAGCTGCAGTTTGCCGGCCCACAGGCTTTCTGAGTTTTCGTCTTCGTAGCTAACTCCCACAAAACACTGATCAAGCTGTCCGTTAAAGCAAGGGGACGTGTTGACCACGTAGGACGACTCTGACGGCGCCACACCCAGCACGAGACCAAAATCCTTCTCTTCGCGCATTACCCGCAAACCGGCGATCAACGCAAGGTTGGGCGTGATGTCATATTCATACTGGCCAAAGAGGCTGTAGGAGTCGGTCTCCAGTTGGGCAACAGTACCCACGTCAATGGGTACGCCGCCAAACACGTCGGCGAAGGACCCCACAGGACCTTTTAAGCCGTTGTCAGATTCTGAATCGATATTCAGGTAGTAGAAGCCAGCGACCCATCGACTGCGATCGGTCTCGCCATTGAATCGCAATTCCTGAGTGAAGCTGTCCGCGTCCACGCCTGCATAGTTAGCGAGCTGGTTCACGGGTGCTGAATCGACGTCGATAAACAGTAGTTTTTCGTACTGCTTGAAATCGGTTATGGAGGTGAAGGTAATGTCGTTTGCCAGCTCGTAACTCAGCTTGAAGTTAACGCCGCTGTTCTCGGTGCTGCCCTGATCGGCGAAGGCGAAGTCTCCTGAAAAGGTGAAGTCATCTCCGTCTGGATCAAGATAGCCAAAAAAGTCGGCACCGGGAGCAAGACGGCCGGGCAAACCACCGCCACCACCGGGCAGCCATTGGTCACCGTCTTCTATATCTGCGCCGGCGTCCAGCCCGGTGTCATTGCCGTTGGCATCGACTAGGACCGAGAGACGACTTTCATCGCTGGGTGTGTTGATTACGTTGATGAGTTCGGGATCCGTAGCGGGATTGCCGTCGTGATCCATGGCCACAGCGAGGGTTGATTTGCTTTGATAGGGCCCAGTCGCTACCTCGCTCTCGGAGTAGTTAAAGCTCAGATCCATGCTCAGTCGATCGCTAGGCTGAAACGCAAAGCGCAGGCGGGCCGCCAGCGTATCGTCATCGCCAAGATCAGCGCCTGCACCCGGTCCCGGATCGCCAAGGAAGGGGAGCTGATCCGCGTTGGTGTATAGGTTTTTCAGGTAGGGATCCTGTTTGCTGTAGCGGATAGATCCCCGCGCCGCGACGGTATCGCTCAAGGGTCCGCCAACTGCGGCTTCCACTACATAGCGATTGGCGTTGTTGTCAACATCGTACTGACCCACCTCAAAATCCACATAACCGGAGGTCTCTTCAAAAGAGGGGGCATTTGAGATGAAGTGCACCAATCCGCCTGTGGCGTTTCGGCCAAACAGTGTGCCCTGGGGACCCTTCAGGATTTCCACCCGATCGATATCAAAGACCGCGAAGGTCTGCGCCTGCGCGACGGCGATATAGCCCTCATCCAGATACACCGCATTGGGCGCCTCGATGATGTCGTTGAAGTCGTTCTGGGTCACTCCGCGAATGGAGAACTGTGTGTTCTGTCCGGCGAGGTTGCCTGAAATGTGGACGCCTGGCGAGAAACTTGCGATATCAAAACTTTCGCTGACCCCAAGCGCATCCATCTGCGCCCCGGTAAAGGCCGTAATGGCAATCGGAACGTCTTGCAGGTTCTGCTCCCGTTTCTGAGCGACCACGACCACCTCTTCGAGCACGCTCTGGGCCTGAGTTGCGGTGCCAAGTAGTGCGGTGGTGACGGCGACTGCTACGGCTGATAGGGGGAAATGTATACGACTCATGGTGAACTCCTCGACGCTTTACGTCTTTTAGGGCACGACTGGTTGGCTGATTGACTGTTTGATAGCGACTCTGTTTTTACCACACTCACGCGGGGTTTCTAAGACCTTTTGCTTCTAATCTTGGCAAAACTTCTTCCCGAAAATAAGGAAATTCCTTGGCGTAATCAACGAAAGCGAGGGTTGTGCCGCACACGCCGGTGTCGCTAAGTTGTTCAAGTTGATCGGCAATATGATCGGGCGTGCCCACCAAGGGGAACCCGCCATGCCCGGCCGCAAACCGATCCCGAAAAAGTGTTAGGGCTTCTTTGGTGAAGGATTGCGCATGTAGTCCTTGCAAGCTCATTAGATTATCAACCGCTTCCCAGTCCGCATTTTCATTGGCGTACCAGTGCAGGTAGTCCTCGGCTTCCTGTTGGGTAGGTCGACAGACCACGGTACAAAAGGTCAGTACGTTTACGGTTCGGCCAACCGAGGCTGCTCGTGTAGCTATATCCTTGACAGTCTCGCGCGCTTGATCAAAGTCAAATACTGGTGTGAACAAGAAGTCGGCATTGCGCATCGCGAATTCCCGGCCTTCTTGTGAAGCGGCGGCATTGATGATGGGCAGTCGGGACTGGACAGGGTGGGGCAGGCTGTAGATTCCCTTGCCTTGATAAAAACGACCGTCCCAGTCGAAGGCCTTGTTCTCCTGCCAGAGTTTTTGCACGTACTCGAACCATTCTTGCGCCATGGCGTAGCGATCGTTGTGATCCCCCGGTAAGTCCACGCCGAAGGCGTCGTATTCGGGCTTATTCCAGCCCGCTACAACATTGAGGCCGATCCGGCCGCCCGAGAGTTGATCGAGCGTAGCTAGCTGTTTGGCAACAACCACAGGATGGTTGAAGGCTGTGTGAACCGTTGCGAAGATCTGGATGCGTGTTGAGTGAGCTGCAAGCCCAGCGGCCCAGGTTACCGTTTCTAAAACATTGCCATGGAAATCGGTCTCTCCGCCGTATCCAATCCAGCGAGCAATTGGGAGCATGAATTCGATACCCGCTTCATCGCACTGTTGGACGAGGTCAATATTGTTTGTCCAATCGTTACTCCAACGCTCGTCGACCTTGGTTACCGCCATGCCGCTCGAGCAATTCGCGGAGAACGTGCCGAGCTTCAGTTTGTTATCGTTAAACATCGGCGCTGTCATCGACGGGCGTCTCTCTTTTAGGGTGACCGAATTAGCGTGGCCGGACTGTCGTGGCGCCCTTGTACTCATCAATCTCTTTTGACCAGTCAGGTACCCAAGCGCACTCGCGCCGGCTTGCTACCACGATTGATATTTTAAATATAAAATATTGCCTTCCCAAGGTTTTGGCAACACTTTTTTAGCCAACTAGGGCAGGGCAGGCTTGCTCCCAACGACGGAGGTGGATTGGTGCGTTATCTAGAAGACTTTGTGGCTGGCCAGCGGATAGAGCTAGCGCCGATCACGGTCCAAGAGCCCGAAATTATTGAATTTGCAACGCGTTTCGATCCTCAGGCATTTCACGTCGACCCCGGACACCCAACAACCCTGAGCTTAGGGGGGGTGATGGCGAGTGGTTGGCACACGGCAGCGCTTTTTATGCGCATGATTGTGGATGCGTACTTGGCCGACACGGCCGTGCTCACTTCGCCCGGTGTTGACGAGCTGCGGTGGCTTCATCCGGTACGTCCAGGCGATACGCTCTGTGGGGAGGTGATTGTTGAGCAGGTGCGGATCAGCGAATCAAAACCTGATAGGGGGCTGCTGAGCACTCGGGTAGTGCTTCACAACCAATCTGATGAGGCAGTCTTCAGCGTGAAGACCTTGGCATTTGTGTTGCGTAGGCCTGCTAACGAATTGCCGTAACTTCGACCTCAACAAGCGCCTCATCCTCTATCAGCGCTGACACCTCGACGACACTCATCGCCGGAAAATGCTTCCCCATTACCTCACGGTAAGCAGACCCAACTTCCCGCAGATTGTCTAGGTAAGCCTGTTTATCGGTGATGTACCAGGTCATCCTAGTCATGTGTTCCGGCCCAGCCTGTGCCGCGGAGAGGATCGCCCTGACGTTGATTAGGGCCTGACGCAGTTGCCCCACGAAATCTTTCGACTCGAACACCTCGTCAGTGTTCCAGCCAATTTGCCCACCGCAAAAAATATGCTCGGTACCGGTTGCCAAAATGCCGTTGGCGTAGCCCCTGGGACGTGGCCACCCTTCGGGGAGCAGCGTGGTGTGCATATCGAGATCCGTTTGCAATCTGTTGATGCTAGAGTATATTTTAGGTTTAAAATATTCGCTAGTGTCTAACGCCATCGCAAGGCGATAAACTGCGTGTCATCAGCGTCGAGCTGACGCTACAAGGCTTGGGAGGGCCTGCGTTATGAGTAACCCGCTTTTAGAGGTAGCCGCCGATCTGTTATCTGGCGCCATCAAGGTAGTGGATTTGAGTGTGACGTTAAATCCCAATACCCCCATTCTTCAGCTGCCCGAGGAGTTTGGCTGGAAGAACGCTTGGCCCTTTAGCATGGAAGAGATTTCTCGCTATGACGAGCGCGGTCCCGCGTGGTATTGGAACAACATTAAGTGTGGTGAACATACCGGTACACATTTTGATGCGCCGATTCACTGGGTGACGGGTAAAGATCACGAAAATCACGCGACGGATACCTTGCCGCCGGCTACTTTTGTGGCGCCCTGTGTTGTGATTGATGCGTCTGCCGAGACGGCTGCCGATGAGGATTTTCTCCTGACACGAGACTATCTGGAGCAGTGGGAAGCAACCTACGGCCAGATTCCTCAACGGTCTTGGGTGCTATACCGAACCGATTGGTCCAAGCGCAGCGACCCCGACGCCTTTCTGAATAGACGAGAAGACGGTAACCACAGTCCCGGTTGGGACCCCGCTGCGATTACCTTTCTCGCAGAAGAGCGCGACGTGACTGGCGTTGGCACTGAAACAGTGGGCACGGACGCCGGTCAGGCCGCCGCGCAGGATCCCATGTTTCCCTGCCACAACCTGATGCACGGGGCCAACAAATGCGGACTGGCCAGTCTGTGCAATTTGGATCAATTGCCCCCAACCGGTGCCATTCTGATTGCGGCACCACTGAAAATTCAAAATGGCTCTGGCAGCCCTTGCCGAGTCATTGCGTTGGTGCCGACGGCGGGCTGAGTCAGGTCAACAACGCACAGATTTTGGGGGAAGACAGGGCTTATGGCGGAACGCTCCTTCGTCGAAGAAGTGAAGAAACTCCGGGCGGGTGAGGGTGATGTATTTAAGGGCGAGGGAATTCTCGCCATCACCAAAGCACTGCTGCAGTCCGGGGTATCCTATGTGGGCGGCTACCAGGGGTCGCCGATCAGCCACCTCATGGACGTGCTCAATGATGCGCAAGATATCCTTGGCGAACTGGGCGTGCACTTTGAAGCCAGTGGTTCCGAGGCGACGGCCGCCGCCATGTTATCGGCCTCGATTAATTATCCGCTTCGCGGTGCTGTCACCTGGAAGTCCACCGTCGGGACCAATGTGGCATCCGATGCTCTGTCTAATCTAGCGTCGGCAGGAGTCACCGGCGGTGCGATGGTGATCGTTGGGGAGGACTACGGTGAAGGCTCCAGTATCATGCAGGAGCGCAGCTACGCGTTTGCGATGAAGGCCCAAATGTGGCTGCTCGATCCGCGCCCAAATCTCACCAGCATTGTCGATATGGTGGAAAAAGGCTTCGAGCTTTCAGAGGCGTCCAATACGCCTATCTTCTATATGATGCGGATTCGCGGTTGCCACGTCACCGGTGAATTTGAAGCTAGAGCAAACGTGGCACCTGCGTTCAGCAATAAAACCCCGGTCGTCCCGTTTCGCGAGCCCGAAAAAATTATCTTGCCGCCTTTCGTTTACGCCCAAGAGCGAGAAAAGATCGCTCAGCGCTTGCCCGCTGCAGTTGACTTTATCAAGACGCAACGGTTGAACGAGGTGTTTCCCGGTCGCTATGAGCAGCTGGGCATTATCACCTGCGGAGGGTCCTACAACACCGTTATCCGGGCACTTGAACGCCAGGGTCTGGCGGATGTTTACGGTACTAGCGAAATTCCAATTTATTGCCTAAATGTTGCCTATCCGTTAATACCCGATGAGTTAGTCGAGTTCTGTGTGGGCAAGCGCCAGGTGCTGGTGCTCGAAGAAGGTCAGCCCGAGTACATTGAGCAGGGGATTCAGACGATTCTTCGACGGCGGGACGTCCAGACACGCGTCTTTGGCAAAGACATCATGCCTATGGCCGGTGAGTACACTGGACAGGTGATGCTCCAGGGCGTCACGACTTTTATTGAGGCGTGCCCGGGCGAGCCGATTCCACTCAGGCTAGGTGCCTCAGCCGTCGCCGCGTTGGAAACCCCGGTGAGCGATGAAGATATAGCGGAGCTCATGGTCTCGCTACCTCCAAGGCCAGCAGGGCTCTGTACGGGGTGCCCAGAACGCCCACTTTTTTCGGCGATTAAACAACTCCAGGCGGAGCTGGGTCCCTTTCATATTTCGTCTGATATTGGTTGTCACTCCTTTGCGACCGCCGCGCCCTTTAATCTGGGTAACACGATTATGGGCTATGGACTGTCTTTGGCGAGTTCTTCGGGGGTCCGACATGCCTTACCGCATAAAGCCATTAGCATCATGGGCGATGGCGGATTTTGGCATAACGGGTTGACCAGCGGAGTTACCAGTGCGGTGTTCAACGGCCACGACGGCCTGCTGATTGTCATCGACAATGGCTATTCGGCAGCGACCGGCGGGCAAGACATTCCCTCTTTGGTTGAACCTAATCTGATCGCGACAACGCTTGATGCAAAGCGTCCAAAAAGAGAGCAATGGCAGCCAATAGAGGACGCTTGTCGCGGAGCCGGCGTGAAGTGGTTGCGCACAGTAAGCACATACAATATCGAGGCAATGAAAGAGACACTGCGGGCTGCGCTGAGCTCTGATGAGCCTGGCTTAAAAGTCATTATTGCAGAGGGCGAGTGCATGCTTAATCGGCAGCGTAGGATCAAGCCGATGATCAAGCAGGCGATTAACAGCGGCAAACGTGTGGAGAAGGCGCGGTTTTACATCGATCCTGAAACCTGTACTGGCGATCACGGATGCATTCGAATTTCGGGCTGCCCATCGCTGACGATAAAGGAAAATCCAGACCCTTTGAGGCTTGATCCGGTTTCCTATGTTGATAACAGCTGTGTCGGCTGTGGCGTATGTGGGACCAATGCGCACTCGGCGGTTTTATGCCCTTCCTTTGCGCGGATCAATGTCGTTCACAACCCTAATGGGTGGGATCGTTTGCTCGATCGAGTTCGCAGAGGCGTTCGCGGCTGGTTTGGTAGGCGAGAACAGCGGCGACTCGAACGCTCCAGCTTATGAGTGACGCCCCCAAAACAATTAATCTGCTCATCGCAGCGCTGGGCGGTGAGGGTGGTGGCGTACTCACTAATTGGTTGATCGATATCGCCGATGCTTGCGGCTGGCATTGCCAGAGCACCTCCCTCGCTGGGGTCGCACAGCGGACGGGGGCGACGATTTATTATCTGGAATTCATGCGACGTGATGGTGACAACCGTCGTCCGGTGATGAGTCTTTTCCCCGCCCAAGGCGATATCGACATTGCCCTAACCTCTGAGATTGCCGAGGCCGGCCGTATGGTCAGTCGCGGATTCATCTCGCCCGATAGAACGACGTTAATATCCTCGGATCACCGAGTCTTTGGGATTACGGAAAAAACCCACATGGGGGATGGTGCTGCTGACCGTGACCTTATTTTGGCGATGAGTGCACGTTACGCAAAGCGCTTTATTCATTTCGATATGGCAGAGCTGGTCAAGCGCCACGGCACGGTTATTTCTGCGGGTATGCTGGGCGCGCTTGCCGGCTCGGGTGTGCTGCCTTTTGAGCGTCAGGCTTATGAAAAAGCGCTACAAAGCGGCGGCGGCGCAACAGCCAATCTCAGCGCCTTTTCAGACGCGTATGAGCGAGCCGCGCGGGGTGGCGTAGGGGTGGTAGATCCGGCGATCACTCCCGAGAAAGAGGCTGGGTTTGTGTTGCCCGAGCCAAGGACAGATGCGGGCCGGGCACTATTGCCAATCATTGCGAGTTTGCCGGCTCCTATTCAGGAAGTGGTTTACTATGGCGCGCAAAAGCTGGTTGATTTTCAGGACACGGCCTATGCGATGACCTATTTGCAAGCTGTCGAGGGGCTGCTCGCCATTGATGCTCCTGAGTCGAGCTATGAATCAACCCGCGAAGCAGCACGATGGCTGGCTTTGTGGATGGCGTTCGAGGATATTCCCCGGGTAGCGCAGCTCAAGCTGCGTCCCTCTAGAGATGACAGTTTGCGTCAAGAAGCGGGTATCGGCGCGGCGGAACCGATGAAAGTCAGTGAGTATTTTCATCCGAGAGTGGAGGAGGTCGCGTCACTTCTGCCCAGAAGGATCGGCGAGGCCTTGTTACGCTCTAGGGTCATGAGGAAACTGGTAAACAATGCCCTCGGTGCACGTCAGCTCCGGACCGACACTATTGTGGTGACGTTGGCACTGCGCGGTATGGCAGCCTTGCGACACGTGCGGCGCCACTCCCTTGGTTATCATCATGAGTGGCGCATGATCACCGCCTGGCTTGACGCCATTCGCAATGCTCCTGATCCTGAAGTTGCCCGCGCTCTAGTTGATTGTGGGGGTATGGTGAAAGGCTACGGATCTACCCGTCACAGAACAACCTCCCGCTTGATGCTCATTGTAGACAAGGTTGCGGCTGGCAAAGCCACAACAGCCCATGCGATACATGACCTTCGCATAGCGGCAATGGCGAGTGAGGAAGAACAACCCTTTCAATCGGCACTTGCGACACTGAGCCCCTGATGGTTCGCCACCCGCTTATGGAGGGCTGGCGGCGGCTCTTTCCCGGAGTCGCTGTAGCGTTTTTAATCATGCTTGCAGCGACGTTTCTTGCGCAGCGCTATGGCGCTCCAGCGATGCTGTTGGGCCTGCTCCTTGGTATGGCGTTTAATTTTCTCAGTGAGACGCCCAAAGTTTTGCCGGGTATCGACTTTTCGTCGACGCAGATTCTTAGATTTGGCGTCGCACTATTGGGGTTGCGACTCACCATTGACGACGTGACTTCGCTCGGGTGGGCCGCTGTTGCCATGGTGGTGTTGGCGGTGATCAGCACCATGCTGATTGGCGTCTTGTTGGCCCGATTGTTAAGCGTCGAATCGAAAATGGGGGTCCTAACAGGCGGAGCTGTTGGTATTTGTGGGGCTTCTGCCGCCATGGCCATCAGCAGTGTGTTACCCCAAGGGCCTGATACAAAACGGCAAACCTTGTTCACCGTCATTGGTGTGACCGCCCTCAGCACCGTGGCAATGGTTTTTTATCCGGTTGTCGGCAGCTCGCTGTCGCTAAGCGATACCGAGATGGGGCTTTTTGTCGGGGCAACCATTCACGACGTGGCGCAAGTGGTCGGTGCCGGCTATTCCGTCTCCGCAGAGGTGGGTGATTTGGGCACCTTTGTGAAGCTACTGCGAGTGGCTATGTTGGTTCCTGTTGTATTGTTTATTGGCATCATTGTCAGGTTACGCCGTGGCGACGCTAGCCAGTCGGGTGTCACGGCCCCCGTTCCCTGGTTTCTCATTGCTTTTATAGCCCTATTTGTCGCCAACAGCGTCGGGGGAATTCCTCGGGCTATCGCATTGCCGCTTGCTGACTCTGCATCCTTATTTCTGTTATTGGCCATATCAGCACTGGGTATTCGCACCTCGCTGAAAGAAGTGCTGACGATCGGCATAAAACCTGTGATCTTACTGGTGGGAGAAACAGTCTTTTTGGCCTTCGCGGTGTTGGCATATCTGATGTGGTTGGCCTGAGTAGACGCTTTACGTTGCATGTTGGTTTTTAAAGTAGTCATTCTCGTAAACGGCTTGTGAAAAGGAGTATTCCATGAGAGCGATTTACTACACAGCCCACGGTGATACGGAGGTGTTGACAGCGGGGGAATTACCGACCCCTCCGATTGAATCCCACCAGGTGCTTGTGCGTGTTGCGGCGGCCGGCGTGAATCCCATCGATCGTCGGCTGCGCGCTGGCGAACTGCAAGAGTACATAAGCCGGACTTTTCCGGTTGTGCCTGGTTGGGATTTTTCCGGCGTGATCGTTGCAGTGGGAGAGGAGGTAGAGGGCTGGAAAGTCGGCGACGAAGTTGTTGGTCTCGCCTTTGCCTGGTCGGTGCAGCACGGGACCTACGCCGAGTTTGTGCCGGTGGACGCGACCGCGATAGCAAAAAAGCCCCCGGGGCTATCATTTTCTGATGGGGCTGCACTCCCCCTTGTGTCACTGACGGCGTGGCAGTCACTAGCCGAGTACGGTCAGTTGCGTGAGGGGCACTCGGTGTTCATTCAGGCTGGCGCAGGGGGTATAGGCAGCGTTGCCATCCCAATGGCGAAACACCTCGGCTGCCGCGTTTATACAACTTGTAGTGCTGGCAATCGAGACTATGTGAAAGCGCTAGGCGCCGACGTTGTGATCGATTACAACATCGCGCCCTACGTCGATGCGCTGAGAGAGCATGAGCCGAACGGCGTTAATTTGGTGCTGGAGACCCTGTATGGCGATGACATTTCTCTGAATGCTATTGGCCTTGCCAAGAATGGTGGCGCGGTGGTGTTTATGAATAACGAGCCGCCGGCGGTCTCCGAGATTGATGAGCGAGGCTTGCGTAGTACGTTTCTTCATCATCGCGCTGATGGCGCCATGCTCGCCGAACTCATGGCAAAGTACCAACATGCAGAGCTCCCCGTTCCCCCGGTAGAGATCATGCCACTAGCAGACGCGCGGGAAGCCCACAGACGTTCGGAAAGCGGACGCACTCGGGGTAAGATCGTGTTGCAGGTTGCAACCGACCTTTAAAGCTTTAATACGATTTTGAGCAAAGAGAGCTTGCCGTCAGGTCGGTGCTCTTTCCGCGAGAATATCGATTTCAAAAGACAGGACTTTGCTGCCGTTCTGGTTAAAAGCCTCGTTGCGGCTTCGGATCACTCCCCACTTATCTCGGATGACCTTATTCGATTTGTCGACTATCTCGTAGGTATAGGTGATGGTGTGTCCCGGTCGCACAGGTTCAAACCACTCCATCGCTTGTACTGAGATCCCGGCGCCATTTCGCCGGCCATCGTTAACTCCCTGAGCATACACTTCCATGTAATCGACCATTTTGCGCATCCACATCGCACACACCTGCCAGGGGGCGGCGACTAGGCCTCCCCATCGAAGTGTTCGGGCGGCATCGGGATCTGTGAATTCAGGTGCCTGCGCATAGCGTCGCGCAAAGGCCACCATCTCGAGTTCGGAGAAGGTGTGGCTTCCAAAGACATGAAACTCGCCTACTGGCAAATCTTCAAACCAGCGATTTCTCAGATAGAGGTTACTCATGCCCCCGACTCCACAGCGAAGATGGCGGTGATTTCGGCTACCAGCGATTCATCGGGGCCAAATACAGAAATCGTTACTGTTTGGCTGTCGCAGCCCGGGACCATCGAGCCCGATTTTCTATCCCCCAGTGTAATACCGGTGGATATTGACTGACCGACAAAGGTTGGCTTGCGCCAGGTCAAGCTCGGCACGCCGGTCAGCATGACCGGACACACTCCCTCCGCTGTGAGCGCTTCGGTCACCAGTTGTGTTGCCAGGGCAGCTACTTGCCAGCCGCTGGCGCATAATCCCCCAAAAATGGACGCATCGCCGGCGGCCGAATCAAGATGGTAGGGCTGTGGATCAAAGGCCTGGGCAAACTCAATAATCTCCTGGTGAGACAGGGATCGTGCTTGGCTATTCATTGGGCGGTGACTCTTATTACTTCTATAATTAAGGGTTTGTAGGCGCTAGTTTACATTGAAATGACACCGACGGTGGCGTTAACCGTACAGCTTCATCCCGATTGATTGGGGTACGAGATCACTGCAGGACTTTGCTCTGCAGTCGGCAGGAATCGAAGTGGGTGATGGGTTGTGCAATAGCACGAGAAGGTGAGGTCGTGAGACACTTGCATGATCGCAGTATTCATCGAAAAAATAGGGAAATCCAATGAGTCTGAGTTTCTATGATTGTAGTGTGGCTAGTTTCCTACAAACTTTAGGCGGGGTTAAAAACGCCATGGAACGCGGCGTCTCGTTTGCTTCCGAGTCGGCCCTGGATTTGGACGCCTTGGTGAATTTCCGTCTTCACGAAGATATGTTGCCCTTTTCCTTTCAGGTCATTTCGGTTTGGCATCACTCCCTGGGTGCGATGAAGGGACTTTCGGCGGGGTTATTCGAACCACCGCCCAAGCTCGGCGATCTAAGCTATATGGAGTTAATGGGGCTCGTCGATGAAGCCATCCATTTTTGTTCGGAGTTAGATACGTCGGTAGTGAATGACCTCAGCGGGCGTCCCATGCTTTTTAAGGTGGGTAAGATGGAGCTGCCATTTTCCACTGAAAGCTTTTTGTTGTCTTTCTCATTACCCAACTTTTATTTCCACGCAACGACAACCTATAGCATCCTTAGGCACCATGGAGTACCGCTGGGCAAGCTGGATTATCTGGGTAATCTCCGAATGAGCACCTGAAATGCGGAGACCGCTTAAGGAGTTCAGTGCGCCTCGTGACTAAGACGGGTCTGGCGGGCGATGATGGTGGTTTGGACCTCGCTGGCGCCCTCATAAATTCGTAGTGCCCGTATATCTCGATATAGAGATTCGACGATATAACCTTTGGTGACCCCTTTCCCGCCGTGTAATTGAACCGCCGTGTCGATGACTTGCTGCGCGGTTTCCGTTGCGTGATATTTCGCCATTGCCGCTTCTCGCGTAACACGATCTGCCGCACAATCTTTGGTCCAAGCAGCGCGGTAAACGAGGAGGGCACTGCCGTCGACGCCCAACGCCATCTCACCTATCTTGGCCTGCACGAGCTGCAAGTCATCAAGTTTGCCACCAAAAATGTCCCGGGATGCGGTGTAGTTAAGGGTTTCATCGAGAGCTCTTCGCGCCATGCCCAATGCGGCGGCCGCGACCGTGGATCGAAAGACGTCGAGGGTTGCCATGGCGATGCCGAAGCCTCGACCCTCGTCACCGACTCGCTGTGCGTCGCTGATCCGACAATCCTTGAATTGGAGCGTGCCAAGGGGGTGTGGTGCTACCAGGTCAATGCGTTCAGTAACGTCAAATCCTGGGGTGCCGGCCTCGACAATAAAGCAGCTTATGCCCTTGGCGCCGCCACTGTCATTAGTGCGCGCGAACACCGTATAAAAATCAGCGATACCCGCATTGGATATCCAGGTCTTGCAACCGTTCAGCACCCAATGGTCACCATCCTGCGTCGCGCGACATTCCATAGCGGCCACATCAGAGCCAGCGTTTGGTTCTGACAGAGCAAAGGCGCTGATCTTTCTGCCTGCAGCCACCGCCTCGAGATACGCTGATTGCTGTTGAGCAGAGCCAAATAGTGAGATGGGCCCGCTGCCGAGTCCTTGCATGGCAAAAGCGAAGTCTGCAAGCGCATGGTGGCGGGCCAACGTTTCCCGGATGATGCAGAGACTTCTGACGTCCAGTTTTTCGAGATGTCCGCCACCACTTGCGGGCACGGCGTAGCCAGCAAATCCTGCGGCGCCCAATGCGCGGACCAGCTTGACGCAGGTGCCGTCTAAATCTTCGTGTTCTTGCGCGGTCAGCTCCGCCATGTGTTCCGTAGCCCATGCATCCAGCGTCGCTGCCAGCACGCGGTGATGCTCCTCAAAAAATGGCCAATCTAGAAAACTTTTATCGCTCACTGTGCTTCCTCTCAGAGTCTGGTGAGTGCCTACTGTCGGCGCAAGCAACGACCCTCAATTACCCTCGAATATCGGAGACTGTTTATTGACGAACGCCTGGTAGGCGCGATTGAAGTCCTCGGTCTGCATGCAAATCGCCTGCGCTTGCGCCTCGCATTCGATTGCTTGGTCAACCGACATATTCCACTGCTGATGGAGCTGTGTCTTGGTGATGCCATTGGCAAAGGTGGGGCCAGAGACGATGCGCTCGGCGGCGGCCGTAGCGTCGCTTTGTGGGTCCTCGCTAATGCCATTAAAGAAACCCCATCGCTCACCCTCATCAGCGCCCATGGATCGGCCAAAGTAGAGGAGTTCGCTGGCGCGGCCCTGTCCGATAAGACGCGGAAGAATCGAGCATGCGCCCATATCGCAACCGGCTAATCCCACACGATTAAACAGGAAGGCAACTTTGGCAGAGGGCGCCGCATAGCGGAGGTCACTTGCCATAGCGATAATCGCGCCTGCGCCGGCGCAGATGCCCTCCACGGCAGCAATGATGGGCTGTGGGCAGGCCCGCATTGCTTTGACCAAATCGCCGGTCATCCGTGTGAACGCCAGTAGCTCGCTCATAGACATGTTAGTTAGAGGGCCGATGATTTCATGAACATCGCCTCCCGAACAAAAGTTGCCGCCGGCACCTTTGATAACGACGGCGTGGATATCTTCGGCATAGCTGAGTGAGCGAAATAAATCCCGTAGCTCGGCGTAGGAGTCAAAGGTCAGCGGATTTTTCCGATCGGGTCGGTTGAGCGTTATCAGCGCAACGCCATCGGCGGCTTCCCATAGAAAGTGAGCGGCCTGATAGTCTGCTAATGTGGTTTTTTGCATAACACTTCCTCGTTAAGACGTTTCTCCACCGTCGAGGGCGATTGCCTGCCCATTAACAGCCCCGGCCGCATCGCTTGCGAGCCATTGTACCGCGGCCGCGACTTCGATGGGCTCAATCAATCGGCCCATGGGGTTGGAGTCGGTGAAGTGTGTCAGGGCCACTGCCTCTGAACGCCCAGTCTTTTCAGCGATGGTTTTGATAGATTGCTGAATAATGTCTGTATTCGTGTAGCCTGGACACACGGCGTTAACCGTAATGCCAGCCTCAGCGACCTCGAGTGCGAGTGATCGGGTAAGCCCCAGTACCGCATGCTTTGATGCGACATAGCCGGCAACATATTTGTAGCCCTTAAGTGAACCTGTGCTCGCAATGTTAATAATCCTGCCCCACTGTTGCTCTCGCATTGTTGGCAGTGCCTGCTGCGAGCAGTGAAACACCCCGTTAAGGTTTAAGTCCAGCGTGGCCTGCCACTGGGAAAATTCAATTTTGTGGAAAGGAGCGGTGGGCGCCATGCCTGCACAGTTCACCAAAATATCTATTGGTCCAAGGGTCTTGCTCGCGTGCTCAAAGGCCGAGACTACCTGCTTCGGATTGGTGACATCGGTCGGTTGCACCAGGCAACGGCCACCCAGGGTGGAGGCCAGCTGATCCAGAGGCTCTTGTCTTCGGCCGAGCAACGTCAGGCTGCAGCCCGATGCGTGCAGGGCAGTAGCGATTGCGGCGCCGATGCCACTACCGGCACCGGTTACAAGAGCGTGTCGGCGCATCAGGATATCTCTCTATCGCGCTCAGCGAGGGTGTGCGCCTGGCGATAACCCAAAAAGTATTGGTGGGGCTCATTTACGCCAGGCCCGTTATACCCTAGCTGTGCTGCCGCATGAAGCGTCCAGTTGGGGTCGGCGAGATGAGGCCGAGCGAGGCACACTAGATCAGCTCGTCCCGCCGCGATGATGCTATTAACGTGGTCAACTTCGTAAATGTTACCAACGGCGATGGTGGGGATATTCCCCTCGTTACGGATGAGATCCGAGAGCGGCGTTTGAAACATTCTGCCTGGCTGGGGTTTTGCCTTGTGAGTCGTTTGACCAGTGGATACGTTGATGATGTCCGCACCCGCCTGTGAGAAAGCTTGCGCGATGGCGAGAGCCTCATCCTCGGTAACCCCGTCATTGCCTACCCAGTCGTGAGCAGAAATTCTGACGGACATGGGTTTCTGTTTGGGCCAGGCTGCACGCATCGCACGGCATACCTCTAGCGGGTAGCGCAGACGATTCTCCAGACTGCCGCCGTAGTTGTCATCTCGATGGTTTAGTACCGGGGTGATAAAGGAGGACAACAGATAGCCGTGTGCTGCATGCATCTCGATCATGTCGAAGCCAGCCGCGTTCGCCCGATGAACGGCGTCTACGTGGAGCTGCAGCACGAGATCCATGTCCTCCCGGGTCATGGCAATTGGTATCGGGCTATAGCTGTCAAAGGGAACTGCGCTCGCCGAGAGCAGCGGCCACTGCTGATCCTTTGGCAGTGGTTCATCCAAAATCTTTGGATCCCACTTCCACGGTTCCAGTGTGGCGCCCTTTGGCCCTGCATGACCTATCTGCATGGCCATTTTTGCATGCGAGTGTTCATGTACAAACGACACGATCCTTTGCCACGCCTGGGTGTGGTCATCGCTCCAAATGCCAGTACACCCGGGCGTAATCCGAGCTTCGGGGCTCACATTGGTCATCTCAGTATAAATCAGTCCGGCCCCTCCCTTGGCTAGGGCACCGTAGTGCACGAGGTGCCAATCATCTGGCAGCCCATCTCTTGCGCTGTACATGCACATGGGTGAGACACAGACTCGATTGACCAATGCCATATCGCGCAATTGGTAGGGCAGGAATAGGGGGGGAACTGGTTCATTGGCCGCTTCGCCAAGGTAGCGTGTGGTTAGGTGTGCCTCCATCGTGGCGAGCCAGCCGGCATCTCGCAGGCGTAAATTTTCATGGCTAACCCGTTGGCTTCGGGTGAGCATGGAGTAATTGAACTGCTTCAAGTCAAACGCGTTGATGTAGCGTGGAACATGTTCAAACCAAATCATGGCATTACGAGCGCTGTTTTGAAGCCTGAGTACGTCGATTTTGCGCTCATCCTGATAGGCCTTCAGCGCATCGGGCACGGGCATGCCGCTGTTGAGGTGACCGGCGAGTGAGATCGCATCTTCTAGGCCGAGTTTGGTACCTGATCCGATCGAAAAGTGTGCTGTGTGCGCAGCGTCGCCGATGAGAACGATGCGATCATCCTTTATCCAGTTGTCGCAATATACCGCTGGAAAATTGATCCACGCAGATCCTCTGACATGTGCAGAGTTAGTCATCAACTCATGCCCATCGAGGTAGCGTTCGAAAATTTGGCGGCAGGTCTCCGCGCTTTCGCTGTGGGACATTTCTTCGAAACCTAGCGCATCGTAGACATCGGGGGTTGTTTCGACGATGAACGTCGAGGTTGATTCATCAAACTGATAGGCGTGCGCCCACACCCAGCCATGCTTTGTTTTTTCAAAGATAAAGGTGAATGCATCCCTGAAGGTTTGATGGGTTCCCAGCCAGACAAATTTGTTGGGTCGAGATTCGATGGTGCATTGAAAGGTTTCTTGGTGGGCGTTGCGAATTTTGGAGTTGAGTCCGTCACTGGCGACAATCAAATCGGCGTCGGCGAAGCGATCGTTAATGTCACTGAGTTCAAATTCTTGCTCGAAGTAAAGTTCTACGCCGAGTTCCTGCGCACGAGCGTGTAAAAGTTGAAGAAATCGTTTGCGGCCCAGGCCAATGAATCCATGCCCTCCCGAGCGCTCCACTTCGCCGTTCACATGACAGTCGATGAGATCCCAGTGAATAAATTCGTCGACGATGGTCTTCGCGCTGACAGGGTCGTTGGCCGTAATGTTCTCAACTGTCTGATCCGAAAACACAATTCCCCAGCCAAAAGTGTCATCGGGTTTGTTGCGTTCAAAGACCTGAATTTGATGGTCAGGGTTTCGGAGCTTCATGCTGATCCCAAGGTACAACCCCGCTGGACCGCCACCGATGCAGACGACTTTCATATTAGTGTGCCCCTTCCTGAGTGACTTAAGCACTGGACGCGGCGCGCAAATTGCTCGCAAACAGTAGGTTGCGATTGGACGCGCGCCAAACGTTTTAAGTTTAAAATATGGGCCTGGTGGATTCAAACATTTTATATTTAAAATATGCACCGAGCGCAGTATGATTGAGCGGAGGCGGTATCTGCCGGCGCTGATACTTGGGCTAAAAAGTACATGAGAGGATGGTTATTTCTTGTTGAAAAATATAGAAAATATTAGCTCCTTGGACCATGAATCCCGGCTCGGCCAGGGGGACCACGACGCCATCAGGCTTTGGCTGCGTCTGCTCACATGCACCAATATGATAGAAGGCGCGCTCAGGACCCGGCTCCGTGAGGCCTTTGGCACCACGCTTCCGCGGTTTGATTTTATGGCCCAGCTCGCCCGCGTGCCCGAGGGGCTCACCATGGGCGAACTTTCTCGACGGATGATGGTGTCGGGAGGCAACGTGTCGGGCATTGCGAGCCAGCTGGAGGGTGAGGGGCTGATCCACCGGGCGCCGCTGCCGAATAACCGCCGCACCTTTTGTGTCAAGTTGAGCCCCGAGGGTGAGCGCCGTTTTGCGGAAATGGCAGAGGCCCATGAGCAATGGGTGGTTGAGCTTCTTGGGCACCTCACGCATGACGATCACCAGCAATTGATGAGCACGCTCAAGCAGGTGAAGTCAGGGATAGCTGAATCCCTCGAGTAGTCAGCTGAGAATTCTAGAGTCATAGGTGGAAGACGACTGTGTGGAAGCCAGCCGATCGAATTAAGTACCAGACCGAGGTGGCATCTTGGCCGGACGCCCAACGCGCCGCGACTAGCCGCTTGTTTTCACCTATCGTTATTGGGAGCATGAGTCTCGAGCAGCGGACTTGGATTCCTGCGATGGTGCCCTGGCGCTCGAATGAACAGGGCGAGGTCACCCAAGACGTCATCGATTGGTATGGTCGGTTTGCCGAGGGCAAACCCGGCGCGATCGTGATTGAAGCGACGGGTATTCGAGATATACCGAGTGGGCCTCTGTTGAGGATTTCAAATGACGGGTATGTGCCGGGTCTCCAGCGGTTGGTGGAGACTGTGCGCGAAGCCAGTAACGGACGTACGCGGTTGTTAATCCAGCTGATTGACTTTCTGAACATCCGCCGCAGGCCGGATCCGGTTAAATACTTCGAGCGGTTTTTGGCGATTACTGATCAGCATCGCGAGGTACTCGCGATGCGAGGTGCAGACGAGTCCGCAGTCCGTGCGAAGCTCGGGCAGCTCGACGACTGCGAACTTGAGCAAGTGTTATCGCCAGAAGAATTAGAGGCGCTTCGGTTCGGCTACCGTGAACGCGTCACCGACACGCATATCCCGGCTATCGCCGAGTTGCCTGAGACCCTCCCTGGATTGTTTGGGGCGGCGGCAAACCGCGCCAAGCAGGCCGGCTTTGATGGCGTCGAGTTACATTACGCCCACGCTTACACCATGTCCTCTTTTTTATCGGCCACTAACACCCGGGCAGACGGCTACGGCGGTTCGGTCGTGGAGCGCATTCGTCTTCCTCTCGAGGTGTTCTCGAGAGTGCGGGATGTTGTCGGCGCAGAATTTCCCGTCGGGTGTCGCTTTTTGAGTGACGAGATTGTCGAAGGAGGCAGCGGTCTCTCGGATGCCTGTTTTTTTGCTACTGAATTTGCCCGGGCTGGCATGGACTTTTTGAGCTTATCCCGTGGCGGTAAGTTTGATGATGCCAAGCAGCCCAAAGTGGGCTGGGCGGCTTATCCCTACACCGGCCGCAGTGGCTATGAATGTATGCCTTCCTATATCTCCGATGCGCAGGGGCCCTGGGAGCGTAATGTTGAACCGGTGGCGGCGGTGCGATCGGCGGTGCGAGACGCTGGTTTTGCGACCCCTGTTGTGACCGCAGGAGGTATTTACAGCTTTGATCAAGCCGAGCGTCTGCTGGAAGAGGAAAAGGCCGATGTGGTGGGCTTTGCTCGGCAGGCACTTGCGGACCCTGATTGGTTCGAGAAAGTCAGACGGGGCAGAGGTGAGGAGGTGATGTTATGTCGTTATAGCAACTACTGTGAAGGCCTTGATCAGAAGCACAAGCAGGTTACCTGTGAGCTTTGGGATCGCGACGAGCTTGGCGATCCGGGCACGGTGTTAGCAACAGATGGTAAGCGTCGGTTGACCGCGCCAGCTTGGCGCGGATAAAGCGATGACTGGACAGAGAGATTTACGGCAGTTACTCGCCAACCTCTCGCCGACTCTCGATCAATGTCCTTACGAGTTCGTGCTTCGAGAAAAGTCGCCATTAGGTGACGCTATCGAATCCAGTTTTGCATTGATACGTGAGGAAGAAGGTTTTACCGTGGTTCATCGCATGGCTGAGTATCTCGTCGATGACGAACCTGCTACTGACTGTTTTGCGCGTATTACGCTTGGGGTTCAATCGAGCCTACATGCAATAGGTCTGACGGCAGCAGTCTCACAGGCCCTGGCGTCTAACTACATCTCCTGTAACGTCATTGCAGGCCTCTATCATGACCACATTTTTGTGCCTTGGCCCCGGCGCATGGACGCGCTTGCGGCTATCGAAGCGTTATCGGTATTGTAGAGGCGCCCCGACCTGTGTCACCCCTGCAGATGGTTCTATTTTCGGAACCCTGCCATCGATAAGCTCAGCACGCCGAAGAACTCCCGTTGGGCGGCGCGAGCAAATCAGCTACGATAGAATCTTATGAGTAATGTCTCAAGCGCAAAAGCAGTGGGTGTTCAATGAGTATGGTTAGGTTGGCAATAACGTGTTTCATGCTACTTCTCATATCGTCGGAGCTGGCGTCGGCGGATCCGGCCTCGACATTCAGCAGTCTGCTTGAGGAGACAGAAAAAGTCCGCGGGCAGAGTGATGCAGAGCCCGAGCCTGAGCCCGAGCCCGAGCCCGAGCCCGAGCCCGAGCCTGCCGCCTGTGGTGAAGAAGGAAAGAAACAGTTCGTTGAGCTGGTGGCCGATCAATACTACCTCTGGTATCAAGAGTTGGCCCGGGTTTCCCCCGATGATTATGCAACGGCACAGGCTTACCTGGACGCGTTAACCGCACCCCTGGCAGTAGACAGGCGCGATCCCGGATTTTCTTATCTAACAACAAAGGCGGCGGATGATGCCCGTGGAGCTACAGGCGCCTATGTAGGCTTTGGTTTTCGTTATCGTTGCGACAACACTGCCTGTTTCTTTTTCTCCGATATTCTTCAGGGCGGGCCAGCGGGCGACGTGGGCTTTACTCGCGGCGATGAAGTCCTCGCAGTCGATACGGGCAAGGGTTACGAGACCATAGACCAATTGATTGCCCGCAACGTGACAACGCTAGAGTTATTTGGTGCCCCAGAGGAAGGCGTGGCGCGCGGGTTCAGGGTTCGAAAAGCCAGTGGCGAGATTGTTGAAGAGGTCATAGAGAAGCGCGAGCTGGATACGCCACCTCTCGCCGTCGAACCTTTGCTTCTGCCCCGAGAGGGCCTTTCGCCCGTGGGCTACCTGAACCTCCGATCTTTCATCACCTCCGCAAACCTCGAGCTAGAGGGCGCCACATCCTATTTTAAAGAAAATAATGTGACCGACCTCATTGTCGATCTTCGCTATAACGGAGGTGGGTATTTGAGCGTTGCGGATCAAATGCTTGATTTGCTGGGTGGTCTTGTTGCTGAGGACGAGCGCAGTTTTTGGATCACGCACAACGATAAGCAGAGTGACTTGGATCAGGGTGCTGTTTTTGCCGAATTGCCACAATCTATGGCGCCAATCAGGATCGCCTTCATTACAACAGGTGGTACGGGCGTCAGCGAGTGAGCTTGTTATCAATGGACTGGCGCCCTACATAGAAGTGGTGCTGGTCGGTGAGGATACGCTGGTAAAGCGGTGGGGCAGTATGCGTTCGATCAAAATCAGCTCAGTGAATATGCCGAATGCGATACTCGTTTGCGACTGGTGGCCTTCGAGATCGTCAACGGAGAGGGTGATGGAGGCTACTACACAGGGCTTGTGGACTCGGGGCGGTTTACGCTGTGCCCTGCGGCGGATGACGTCACTCGGGACTGGGGCGACCCCTTAGAGGCATCAGTTACGACGGCGCTCGGGTGGTTGAATCAGGGCGTCTGTAGCGTTACAGCGTCCACTCGTGGTCGCAATATAATGAGAACGCGTGAGCCTGATCTGCCTGTTTGGGATCTTATGCAACAACCAGACGCACCCTTTGGCAGGTCACCTTTTGTTCAGTAGCAATGACTGAATAGCGGGACAATAAAAAGGGCACCCTAGAGATGCACTGTTAGCGTGATGTTTTAAGCGTCCTTCTAAGGCGCCTTCAGTGACAATAAGGCGATACCCTCACATGCAGATTAATCCTGCAAGTGTCGCGCGTGAAAGTCGAGGTGATCGTCCATGAAGCTGGCGATGAAGAAGTAGCTATGGTCATAGCCGGGTTGAATGCGGAGTTCCAGCGGAAAACCAGTCGCCTCGGCGGCGGCCGCAAGCTTTTCAGGTGTGAGCTGTTCCGTCAAAAATTGTCAGCGTCACCTTGATCGACCAGCATGGGGAGTTGATGCGTGCTTTGGCGCATGAGGTGACAGCTGTCGTGCTCGAGCCAAAGCGCGCGATCCGATCCTAAATAGTGACTGAAGGCTTTTTCTCCCCAGGGACACTCACTGGGAGCAACGATGGGTGAGAAGGCCGATACTGAACGAAAACGGCCCGGATTTTTCAGGGCTATGGTCAGCGCGCCGTGCCCCCCCATAGAGTGGCCCATGATGCTGGTCTGGCCTGTTGCGATTGGCAGCTCCTGGCTCACCAGACCTGGGAGCTCATTCAGGACATAGTCATACATGTGGTAATGCTGATTCCAGGGCGGCTGCGTGGCGTTCAGGTAGAAACCAGCCCCCAAGCCAAAGTCCCAGCCCCCATCCGGATCGTCGGGAACGCCCTCGCCGCGAGGACTTGTGTCGGGCGCAATGATCGCCAAACCCAGCTCCGCTGCTTTTCGCTGCGCCCCTCCTTTGGCAACCATATTTTCGTCGGTACACGTGAGGCCAGAAAGATAGTAGACCACAGGGACGGGGCCTCTCTCTGCCTGCGGTGGCAAGAATGCTGAGAACACCATATCGCACTGCAGTGTGTCGGAAGAGTGCTTGTAGCGGCGCTGCTCGCCGCCGAAACAGCGCTGATTAGCGAGTAACTCCAGCATGATTAGAACACCACCACGGAGCGGATACTTTCGCCGCTGTGCATCAAATCGAACGCCTTATTAATGTCCTGCAAAGGCATGGTGTGAGTAATCATGTCGTCGATGTTTATGTTGCCCTCCATGTACCAATCGACAATTTTCGGCACGTCAGTGCGGCCTCGCGCGCCGCCAAACGCAGTGCCGCGCCAAGATCTACCGGTGACCAGTTGGAAAGGCCGGGTGGAGATTTCCTGGCCAGCACCCGCCACTCCAATAATGCAGCTTTGGCCCCAACCTTTGTGACAGCACTCGAGGGCTTGGCGCATCACGTTGACGTTACCGATA
>CALSMP010000014.1 GCA_943787485.1 uncultured Luminiphilus sp.
CATCACTGGCGCATTCGCAGCCTACGATAGGGGATCTGCTCGTGGCGAGTTTTCTCATCTCTCCAATGTGGGCTATCCCCTTGAGAGTTTTCTCTCCGCCGTGGCTGAAGGTATTCATTCCATTGTGATGGAGGCCTACGATAGGCGGTGCTATTTCCTCTACGGTGACTACGAGAACCTGGGCATCGAGCTAGACTTCTCTCACCCAGAGGCCCAGTTTCAGGTGAGACGATCACCAGACGATCCAAAAGCGCGTTGGATAGACAGCACGCCGTTAAACACCCACTACGTGTGGGCACTGGCACAGGTATTCCCTCAGGCAAAGTTTATACATAACCTGCGTCACCCTGCGGATGTGGCGCTGTCGCTGCAACATTTTGATGCGGCGGGAGCACCCTCAGCGGAGGTTGAAGAGGCCTGCTCTATTTGGATCCAGCATACCCAGAATGCGTTACTGGCGGAGCGGGCGTTCGGCTCAGCGAGAGTCTTTCGTGTGCGGTATGAGCGGATAGCGCATGAGCCCGAGGCGCTGATGCGGGAGGTCATGGCATTCCTCGATGAACCCTACAGCGATGACTGCCTGTTGCCTCTTGAGACTCGAGTAAACTCATCACGAGTCGATACAGAAAATACCGATGCCCCGTCGTTCATCGAAGAGTGCGCGCCGTTGCAACAGGCGCTGGACCTGTATGCCGATACCTTAGCAGAAGCGGTACCAACAGTAGAAAACAGCGCAGCGCGAGAGCGGTTAAAAGAAACCTTTGAGAGTCCACTGGCGTGCAACGTTTAGTCGCTGATGCTAATTTTTCGCCGCAGGGATGCCGGTTTTGACTGAACACGCAACAGCGTATTCCTCCAGAGCGAGAAGCGCTTATCTCCATGAAGTGGAGTGCTTGCGAGGGCTCGCGATAACGCTGGTTTTCGCCTACCACGTGTGGGGCATTAGTTTTGGAGAGGGTGATGCCAGCACGCCGTTTCCCCTCGTCTTCTTTGCGGCTGGTCAGACAGGCGTGACGCTATTTTTTGTTCTTAGTGGCTTTTTGCTGAGCCTGCCCTGGGTGCGATGGGCGGGAAATAAGACTGGGGCCAAACCCAATATTAATGCTTACTACCGCGCCCGACTGTTGCGTATTCTGCCCTTGTATCTTAGCTGGGTGCTATTGGCGGCTGTGCTGACGGGCGAGTGGGCGACCGCAGGAAAAGCGGCCACATTTCAGTTTATTGGTTTTGATATGTTCCCCTACGGCGTGGTGTGGTGGACCTTAACGACGGAAATGCAGTTTTACCTGTTCCTACCCTTGGCGTGGTTAGCGTGGTTGGCAGGGGGCTGGTACAGGCTGCTGCTGTCTATGGGTTTGCTGTTGTGGCTGGCCGCTTATATCGCGGTATTCGTGTTCGGTGTGGTTGACCAGCCCGTGTGGAGTTATTGGTTGACCAAGTCACTGTTTGGGCGATTGCCTGCGTTCGTGATTGGCATATTGTGCGCCGTGTTCTTTGTGTTTGCCGCCGGTAGGGCATTACCCAGCCGTATTCTCGACAATCGGCTCGTAACGACACTCAGTTTCTTTGCCATTTTTGTTGTGCTTGGGCTTATCCTTCAGCACACCTTAAAAGAGGGTGATTGGATTACGGAATCCAAATGGCACCTGCATCACACCTACGAAGCTATTTTGTGGGGATCCCTGCTGCTGCTGTTATTGCTGAGCAAACCTTGGTTGCATCAATTTTTGGTCAATCCCGTGATGGCACTGGTTGGAAAGCTGTCCTATTCCATCTATTTAAGCCACGTTGCGATTCTCTATTTCCTGATTGACGGCGGCAAGGAGATAGTTGGCAGAGACCTGTACGCCGAGACACTGGCCGCGTACTACCTCCCACTGGTGGGCGTGGTGCTAACGCTTGGACTTTCTATGCTGACCTATCGCTACATTGAGCGACCGTTTTTAACCCTAAAAAAGACCTTGGCCCGTTAACCGAATGTAGCGGGTTACCACTTCATAGGGATTTGATTTTTAGGGAAGTTCCGCTCGCCAAAAAACCAGGTTTCGATGGCGTATCGGGGTCTGGAAAAGTCGTGTCCAAATTGGGTGCGGTGTAGCAGCAGGTGATCAAACAGAAAAATATCACCCGGGTGAAAGACTGGGCTTACCGGCGCTTGATCGCCTTGAAAGCGTTCGATGGATTCCGGCCCGGCTGACCAATTGAACACCGCGTCGTCGGTCCCGGCTGCAACGATGTCATGAAATCTGAACGGAATGATATCCATCCCGGGTGCCCCCGAGGTACCGCCGCAGTGATCGAGGGGCATCCACATATTGAGGCTGTTGATCTGTTTGCCCATAAAGGCGCCATCCTGATGCCAGCCATTTTCGGCGATGGGGAACTTGGTTCGCCGCAGCACCCATTTCAAGGCGGAAAGGCACGCGGGTTCGCCTAAATAGGCCTCCAGCAGATCGCGAAATCCAAGCGAGGAAAACCACTCTGCCAAGGCTTCCGTGATGCCGGCGGACTCCACAGTCATGACCGATCCAGTGTCACGATGAAAGCCCCGAGCCCAGGTCAAATCGGGTTCGGGAAGAAACACGGATAAGTTGCGGGGTGGGTTGTGAAATACCGTGGGCCTCACCTCTCCCGACGAGGCATGATCCGCAGCGGCGATGTCTTCATCCATCACTCGATCAATCGCGATTTTGAGCGGCTCGATTGACCGGGTGTCGAGAAAATTACGGACGATTAAACAGCCTTTGTGCGCCATGGCGGATCCCAAGGTCTCGATGCAAAGATCGGCGGCGTCGATTTCCGGCAGGTCTGATTCACCCTGCCAGGGCTGGGCGTTAGCTTCTTGCTCGATGGGTAGAAGGCCTTTGACCGGGGTTTTGTTATGAAAATAGACGAGTCGCTCGGCAACAGCCGCCGCGTCTTTTTGTAGGTCTCTGTCTATCAGGTCATCGAACACAAACATGAAGCCGTTTTCTCTTTACCGGGTTGTCTTTACTCTAGCGAGCGCGGTGGCTGCTGGTTGAACTGCTATGGGCCTCTGGCGCCCCTGGGTTGAGATGGAGTAAATCATTTCGCCCATCGACCTGGTAGTGGATTGTTGCGCGGGTTGCGCCATAGATGAGGTCGAGGGCCGTCAGCGAAAACCCAGGTTCCCCAGAGGGCTTCTGGCCATACCACTCTTGATAGATGAACAAAAAGTCATCGTCTATCTCGGCGCCAATAGTCTCTATGCTCCCCTTGGCGCTCTCTGCTTCGAGACTGAAGGTTTCCGCCACGTGAAGGGCGATCAAAGCCTGACCTTCAAGGGAATCGATAGCGGCGTTTGCATCGAGAGCCTCCAGCAGCGGCAGAGCATCGGCGAGATGGAGTTGGTGGGTAATCTCAAAGTGCGTCTCGGCCCACAGCACCTCTGTCCACACCCCGTGGTCCCGGTGCGCGCGGGCCCCAGGGTGCCAGAGTAATGCGACCAGCAAGGTGGCTGAGAGCACGTAGCGCAGTGAAGACTGGCTCGGGCACGCTGTCATTTAATCCACCACCGCCGGGGTGAGCGGAATGTCGCGCTGAGAGGATGCGTCCTCATCTTTTTTCTTGAGCTCAACCAGCAAGTCGGCCATAAGATTTCGTACATCGCTTTTTGACTTGTAGGCTTCCAAACGAGAGGTTTCGATAGTGGGTGGAAAGCGATTATTGCCAGTATTGGCGTCAGCAGTCTGATGTTTGATGTCGGTTTCAATGGCTTCGATCGGCCGAGATTCGATCAGTCGATAGGTCACCTTGTTAGCGTCCCGTCGCCAGATTTCGGCGGGCAGCATGAGCTCGCGCTGCGTGCCGTCGCGATAGAAGATGGTGAGGGGCGCCGGGGAGGGAACCCCGCCCTTATTTTCAAGATCGACAAAGTAATAAATTAACTGCTCGGTGACCGCCCGATCCAGCGCCCGCTGCTCCCAGGGCTCCAGCTTGTTGTACTTCTTGGCTGCGTTGTTTCGATCTTTGTTAGTCACCGTAAATCGATCGGCGTCACTGTAAAGATCGTTGAGTTCTTCGAAACGATCTTCCCGCGGGACAATGCCCTCGGCTTGATTGCGCTCGATGCTGATGGGCGGTGGCTTGTTGCGCTGCTCCTCGGCACGATCGGCGGCAAAGTCGATGTCAGGGTCGTTCGCTTTTAGGGTGTAGGCGCGGACATCGGTGATGGCGATGTCAACGTGATCGGTGCCGTAAAACCAGGCTCGCCAGAACCAGTCCAAGTCGACCGCGGACGCGTCCTCCATGGTCCGGAAAAAATCCGCGGGGGTCGGCCGCTTGAATTTCCAGCGCTGGGCGTACTCTCTGAACGCAAAGTCGAACAGCTCCCGGCCCATCACCGTCTCGCGCAGCACGGTGAGTGCGGCGGCGGGCTTGACGTAGGCATTGGGACCGAATTGTAAAATGGAGTCCGACTGGGTCATGACGGGCACTTGATTGTTAGAGGTCATGTAGCTGGGAATGTAGTCCAGCACGTTGGTGTCGTTGCGGAAGGCGGGGTAGTCCTCTTCCCATTCGAGCTCAGCGACGTATTCGAGGAACGTGTTGAGGCCCTCATCCATCCAGGTCCATTGTCGCTCGTCGGAGTTGACGATCATGGGGAAATAGATGTGACCAATCTCATGGATGATCACCCCGATCAACCCGTATTTGATGCGACGTGAGTACGCTCGCTGCTCCCGCGCAAGGGCGCCGGCATTTTCGGCATCACTGGATTCTTCGGCGTTGGCCTTGGGCGGATCGGGCCGGTAGCCGTTGAAGGTGATCATGGGGTATTCCATCCCCCCGGACTTCCACGCGTTCACCGATTGGGCGGTGGGGTAGGGGTAGTCAAAGGAGAAACGGCTGTACACCTCCATGGTGTGGACGACCGCATGGGTCGAATAGGTTGACCAGACGGGTTCGGCCTCATTGGGGTAAAAGGACATCGCCAGGACTTCGGGTTGGGTGGCATTGGGCTGGCGGTGAATCATGGCGTCCCAAATAAATTTGCTCGAGCTCGACCAGGCGAAGTCACGAATATTAGAGGCGGTGAAGCGCCATGTTTTCGTGCCGGTGGACTGGGTCTTCTCGTTTTTCGCCGCTTCTTCGGGGGTGATGATGAAGCGTGGGGCATCGTCGCCTATTGCTTCGAGGCGTTGCCGCTGGGTGGCGCTGAGTACCGCTTCGGGGTTTTGCAACACACCTGTTGCGCTGACCACCTGGTTATCGGGTACCGTCAGAGAGACGTCGTAATCCCCGAACTCCAGGGTGAACTCGCCACGGCCCAAAAACGCTTTATTCTGCCAACCCATATAATCGGTGTAGGCGGCAAGCCGGGGGAACCACTGCGCCAAAAAGAAAATTTGGGTGTCATTTTCTTCAAAGACTTCGTAGCCACTGCGACCACCGATTGCCGCTTCCTCGGTGATATTGAATCGCCATGCGACGTTAAACGCGATCGATGCACCCGATGCTAGCGGTGAGGGTAGGTCGAGTCGCCCCATGGTATCTATGATGGTGAGCGGTAGCGGCTTGCCGTCCTCGTCGGTAATCAGCAGCCCCTGGTAACCGTAGGTGTTGTCGGCCATCGACTGCTGATCCCGTAAATCCTGCAGGCTTACGCGATCGGAGGATTCGGTGCGCGAGCGTCTATCGAGAGAATCCGGACGAAAACGGTTTTGGTCGAGTTGAAGCCATAAATAGCTGAGCGAGTCGGGGGACTTGTTGGTGTAGGTAATGGTCGCTGTGGCTTCTATTTGGCGTTTCCCTTCATCGAGGGTGGCGTCAATGGTGTAGTCGACCTGTTGCTGCCAGTAGGCATGGCCCGGCGCTCCCGAGGCGGTTCTAATGGTGTTGGGTGAGGGTAGCTGTTGCTCCAACTGCGCGAAGGCTATTGCACCGGTACCCGCGGGATACTCATCCGGGGCTTGGCTCCAGGCAGTCAGGGAAAAAAAGAGGGCCGACAGGCATAGAAGAGGTAGCTTCATGGGGCGGTGGCTCTGGCGCGGTCATGGCCCACCAGTATAACTCAGCTGACAATAGCGAGGCTCATCGCGAGGCCCTGCCCTAGAGGCATGTGGGCCGTTGCGGCTTGGTTTAATCCTGGGTATCGGCGCTTGCAGGGGCGTTGCTTTTTACCGTCGCCCATCCCTGTTGCATAAACAGGGTATAGAACAAAAACCCCGTGATAAAGAGCCCGAACTGGTAGTGGTCGGGGACGGCCGTTTTATGCAGCGCCCAGCCAAGAATGCAGATGTAAAGGTGAATGCTCAGGACCATGACCCACGCCCGCCTGTCGCTGCACCCGACCGCCAGGAAAAAATGGTGGACGTGACGCCGATCGGCATGAAAGGGAGAGAGCCCCTTTGCCACGCGGTGCAGGGTAACGAAGGTCATATCGTAAAGGGGTAGTCCCACCAAAAAGAGCGCGGTGACCGGTTGAATAAGGCGTGTTCCAGCCGTATTCGATGCCGCTACAACGAGCAGCAACACCATGGCAAAGCCGAGTAGCTTACTCCCCGCATCGCCCAGAAACGTCTTTGGTAGCTGTGGCACAAGCTGCATGTTGGAGGCCAGAAAAGCCAAGACTGCGCCAACAAGGCTGGGGCCAAACAACGCCGGCGCGCCGGGGGTAACCATTTGTATCGTCACCAGAGACACCAGGAGTACGCTGGGCACTAGGCCGTCGAGTCCATCGAGCATATTGAACGCATTCATAATGCCGAAGATGGCAATGATCGTGAAGGCCGAGGAAAAGGCCGGATTCAGGCGAAGAGCGCCACTGCCCAACAGATTGCCCAGGTTGGTAATGGAGATGTCCATGGATTCCACCACAAACACCGCGAGCGCGAACTCGGCAAGAATGCGAACAAACACCCCCAACTTGAACCGGTCATCGAGGGTCCCGACGACGAGGAGAAATAGCGCCCCTAGGACCATTGAACTTATAAACGACTCGTTGGCGCTGAGCGGTGAGGTCTCTCTGTTTGAGAGCGCTTTCCCATCAACTACCGCACCAGCAAGCTATCTCGGTGGCGCTGTTGATGGCCCTGTGGCAGCCTCGTAGCGATAAACCTGCGCCGATCATCCCAAGAGGTTGTTTAGCGGCGTGTCCGAAAAATTGAGCCGGTTCGGCAGTGCCGTATCCAGCTCGCTTTCTGTCAACCCAAACCAGCGACCCAGTTCCGCCGCATACTGATCCACCGCGATGGTCGGGATTAGCCGGCCTCTGCCAGAGTCTTGGGAATGGTTATAGACGGGGTCAGGGATGTCGCCATAAATGGCGCCGCCATTGACCGGCCCTCCCACAACAAAGTGATGACCACCCCAGCCGTGATCGGTACCGTCGCCGTTGACCGAAAGGGTGCGACCAAAGTCGGAAGCCGTTGCCACGACCACGTCACCAAACCTGCCGAGATTTTTCATGGCCTCCGTAAATGCCAGGATGCTGCCATCGAGCTCAGTGTGAAGGGCGGGTAGTCGGTCAGCTTGAAAGTCGTGGGTATCATAGGAGGGCGCGACGGCCATAAAGATTTGTCGATTGATGGCAAACTCGTCCTTGACAGCGATGGTTCGCGCGATGCTTTCCAGCTGTCTTCCGACCCTCCCACCCGGAAATTGCACCCCGAGATCTGGCGCGCTGGCGGTTGCCGTTGCGTAGGCGCGGTTGTCGGAAAATGCATCGATCGTCAGTTGTGACAAATCACGCATCAGTATGTGCTCTGCCGTTTGACCCTGGTTGGTCAGGAGCGCACCGAGTTGATTCAGACTTAAACCGGTTGAATCAGCAACAATCTGCTGGAGCTCCAAGTTGAGTGACCCGTCACCGCTGAAGGGGAAGGTATTCAAGCCAGTCAGTAGCAGCGTCTCGTTGCTCGTGGCGATACTGGTAAAGGGAGACGTAGCACTCAACCCTGATGCAACAACGGCATCGGCAAAAAGACCACCCCAACCAAGTTGTGCCCCCTCGGGGCTGTTTGCCTGCCAAATCGACTGTTGGTCGTTGTGTGAAAAAAGGCGTGGCGGTAAGTTCGGATACCCCGCGAGCAGATCGTCCAGACTAGTCGGTTGGATTAAGGGTCCTACGTTACCGACGATGGCAGCAGACCCCTCGTCAAAGAGGGACTTGAGTCCACTCATCTCGGGCGGCAGCGCAAAGCCGGTGGAGGCCCCTGCGGTCTCTAATGGCAGCAGTGCATTACGTTCACGGCTTTGCCCGTAGAGATTGAGTAGGGGCTGGCGAATTTCCGCGAAGGCATTGTAGGCACCGGGGTCATAGGGCAGCACGGTATCGTGGCAGTCAACGCCGCCTTGCTGGAAAATAATGACCATGGCGCGGTAATCGGCGCTTGGCTGTGCCAGCACCGATCGAGCAAAGGGAGCCAACGCGAGTGTGGAACCACAGGCTGAGAGAAAATGTCGTCTGTTTATTGTGTATGTCATGGCGCCCCCTCAGCGTTGAATCAGATAGTCGGTAGATGTCATTACCAGAATGACAGCCAGGGCAGCCCGCACCTCTCGCGACTCGCTCGGGTTTTCGGCAAGGGGTACGGCATCGATGTAGGTGATCAGCGTCTCGCGGGTTTTTTGCGACAGCTGCCTTCCGGTCAACAGCAAATCAACCCGATCGAGAAGTGCGACGGCGTTGTCAGCGATACTCGCAAGATCGCTGTAATTAGGTACGAAGCTGTCTCGAGCCAGCCGGGGATCAAAGTCGACGCCAACATAGTCAGCGAGTTCTTCATAGGCGCGAAGATCGGCCTCTCGCGTGCCCCCTCGAGCGAAAAACGTGATGAAATTGATGTACCCGGGAATCGTCGTGCCGTTGACCAACTGAAACTCCGGCACGGTCATATCGCTCGCACCGCTCTGGGTGTTGGGCGGCACGTAACCCGGACGATAGAAGTTGAACACCGAGGCGGCGCGGTAAGGGTGTTGTCCCAGTCTGTCGGGGGAGGAAGCATCGTAAAGAGGGAAGGTGTATTCCGGATGATTAGTGCCTTCCGCAAAGGCTCTCGCCCATTGGGTAAAACGGAGTACGGGCTCCCTTGGTTTGCCGTAGCTTTTTGAATCGGCCGGATTGAAGTTCTCGGGATCAAGCAAAACCGAGGCAAGCGTTGCTTTTAAGTCACCCCGCTGACCCGTTCCTACGATAGTGCCATTGGGCAGGGCGAATCGCCCCTGATTAAATGCCGTGCTAACTCGCTCAATGTATTCAGCCGAAGGGTCTGATGTGGTAAATCGCTGAATTAACTGGCGCGACAAAAACGGCGCCATCGCTGAAATTCCCATGAGGTGGTCTAGTGCCAGCGAAACACTGTCTTCAGCGCTGGTGCCTGCCGGGATCGAAAGCCCCAAAAAGTTTTTCGCCGACGTCGAGTGGTCTTCGGGATAAACCACCATCGGCTGTCGCCAGCTTGCCCGGATCACCAATTCATTTTCGGGGCGTGCGGCCACGTCCTTGTCAACGCGGTCCAAGCCCGTAAAGACTTTGGCCAACTCCGTAATGTCTTGGTTGTCGTAAAGCTCGATAGGCGTGGCGCCCCCGTCCGCAGCGTACGCGGGTGAGCCATCCTCATTGAGATCGATAAGCCCCAAGGTAAAGAGCTGCAGTAGCTCTCGCGCATAGTTTTCGTCGGGCTGCTGACCGGTTTCTGGGTTCGCTTTCTGGTTGCCCATGTAAGTCAGGTAAAAGCCCATTGCTGGGGAGTAGGTGACGTCCTCAAGAAGTTCCCGGTAGCCGCCAAAGGCGTGCTGAGTCAGCAAAGACTGGTAGTAGGCGACGGCGCCTGCAGCCTCAAAGAGCGCGTTATTCCCCGCGTTTGAAATCACCAAAATCTGCGACAGTGCGTAAACCATACGCTGGCGAAGCTGATCGCGTCCGTTGATACTGGCACGCCAAAAGGCAAAGGTGGGCGACTGTTCACTCCAGGGGTTTTCATAGAGATAAGGTAATCTGGCTTGATACTCGTCAACGACCGCCGGGTAATCAAACGGCGGTTCAGCGAACTGATCAAGCAACCAGGCGGAAACGCTGCTGCCTTTGAGTGCGCCGATGTCTTCAGCAGTGGCACCGAATGTGGCTTGGGAAAGAAAGCGCGCTGTGCTGGCTTCTGTGGCAAAGGGTGTTAAGTCACTAACCAAAGGCTGCGGTACGGCTTGTTGAAGACCTCGGATCGTCTGCGCTTGATTTAGCAAGCCGCTAAAGGCGTCTGCGGGGCCCGCCCAAACGGGCCCACTGGTGCTCGCCATGACCACCACCATCGACCGAGATAGTTGCCCACGCAGAGCGCCCAGGCACCATAAGCCGGCATCGCGAAGTCTTCCTGATGATTTCATTCGTCACACTCCCTGTTGACGCGATCCCTAAGCCTACAACTAAACCCATTTCCTATAAAGGTGGAAGCGGTAGCGTTCACCGATGTTCATATCGCGAGTTTTAAATTGTGTGTTAGCCACCTAGATCGCCAATGTTCATACCTTAGATACGGCGCAGGCAAAAAAAACCCGTCGCTAGTTTGCAAAACTCATGGCACAGGTTCACCGTGTTTGAGCAACTATGATGTTTGGTAGACACCTGCTGTCCCAGTGGAAGATTCCCGATTTGAGGGTCCCGCGTACGATGTCTCTTTTGAAAACGGGTGTCGTCTTTTGATAGCGCACTACCCCCGCGGGGTATTGAGGCCCCCTTTTTTAAGGTATAGATTGGGACCAATTGGCGGGGATGGATAGCATCTATTCAACATCGACTTGCCGTCAATCTTAGCAATTCCGGACACAGGAAGTGGCCGACGACATCCAAGGAGGGAAGCAATGGAACGACCTAGAGCTAGAGCCGTGGACCGAATACGAGTCAATCGTAAGAGAACTCCGTGCTCAGTTAATCAAAATGGGCGCAGTCATCGATGAAGTGGATGCGCTTGCTAAGTCAAAACCAAGGAGCTCGCGGGACGAGCAACGCTAAGCCTGCTGCGCTTTACTGGCTTCTCGCCCAGCGCTACGCCGAAAATAAAAAAAAACCACGCACTGCGTGGTTTTATGTATTTGGCTCCCCCGGCCCTCGACTGGTTGGTCTCGGGCGTTCGATTGGCGTCGAGCGGCGCTCGACGAAACCCCAATCTCACCCAACTGGGCTCTTCTCGCCCAGCGCTACGCCGAAAATAAAAAAAACCACGCAGTGCGTGGTTTTATGTATTTGGCTCCGCCTGCTGGGCTCGAACCAGCGACCCAATGATTAACAGTCATTTGCTCTACCAACTGAGCTAAGGCGGAATAGGCTGTTCACCGAAGAGGTCGCGATATAATGATGGGGTCTTGTGTCAACACGCTAGCTCGGATACCCCTGGCACTCTCGGCTGAAAATTGCCTATACTGTAGGCCGCTCTAATTTTCCAAATAGGCTACCGTGGCAAGACATTTCAAGCTATCATCGACTTACCAGCCCGCCGGAGATCAGCCTGAGGCGATTCGAGCTGGTGAGGGCTTGCAGGCAGGCCTTGCGTCGCAAACGCTGCTGGGGTGACCGGCTCAGGCAAGACCTTCACCATGGCCAATGTGGTGCAGCAGCTTCAGCGCCCGACCATTGTGATGGCCCACAACAAAACGCTGGCGGCTCAGTTATACGGCGAATTCAAGGAGTTCTTCCCCAACAACGCGGTCGAGTATTTCGTCTCCTACTACGATTACTACCAGCCTGAGGCCTACGTGCCGTCCTCGGATACCTTTATCGAGAAAGATGCCCAGGTAAACGACCACATCGAGCAGATGCGGCTCTCGGCCACAAAGGCGCTTCTGAGCGAGAAGACTGCCTGGTGGTGCCACCGTGTCGGCGATCTACGGACTGGGTGACCCCAGATCCTACTTTCAAGATGGTCATGCATCTTTCACGTGGAGAGATCATCGATCAGCGGGGATTCTGCGGCAGCTGGCGGAACTTCAGTACACCCGCAATGATATCGACTTTCAGCGCGGTACCTATCGGTGCGCGGTGATGTCATCGATATTTTTCCCGCGGATTCCGACGAGCTGGCGATTCGCGTCGAGCTGTTTGACGAAGAGATCGAGAATATTGCACGTTTCGATCCGCTGACGGGTGCAGTCGGAAAAACTGCCCCGCATTACCATTTTTCCCAAGACACACTATGTGCTCCTCGCGAGACACGATGCTGGGTGCCGTCGGATGATTGAAGAGGAGCTCGAGCTACGAGTGAAGCAGCTCAAGGAGATCGACAAGCTTGTCGAGGCACAGCGCATGCCACAGCGCACTCGCTACGATATTGAGATGATTCGGGAGCTGGGTTATTGCCAGGGTATTGAAAACTACTCCCGCTATTTGTCGGGGCGGCGCCGGGAGAGCCGCCGCCAACTCTGTTTGAATACCTGCCCGACAACGCCCTCATGGTGATTGACGAATCCCACGTCACGGTGCCCCAGATTGGTGGCATGTATCGGGTGATCGATCGCGCAAGGAGACGCTGGTGGAGTACGGGTTTCGCCTGCCTTCAGCGCTCGACAATCGGCCGCTGCGTTTTGAGGAGTGGGAGCAGCTTGGCCCCAGGCGATTTTGTTTCTGCCACACCGGGTCACTATGAGCTGAGCACGCCGGGCACCGTTGAGCAGGTTGTGCGGCCCACGGGACTGGTGATCCGAGATTGAAGTCGGCCCGCAGAACGCAGGTGGATGATCTGCTGGCGGAGATCCATGACGGTGGAGCTGGGCGATCGTGTGCTGGTGACACCTGACCAAGCGAATGGCCGAGGATTTGACGGAATTCCTGAGCGAGCACGATGTTCGCGTGCGCTATCTGCATTCTGATATCGACACCGTTGAGCGTGTAGAAATTATTCGGGATCTTCGTCTGGGTAAGTTTGATGTGCTGGTGGGCATTAACCTTCTGCGCGAAGGCTTGGACATGCCCGAGGTCTCTTTGGTCGCTATTCTTGATGCAGACAAGGAGGGCTTTCTGCGTTCAGACCGTTCGCTGATCCAAACCATTGGTCGAGCTGCCCGCCATCTGCGGGGGCGAGCGATCCTGTACGCGGATAAAGTCACCGGCTCTATGGAGCGCGCGATGGCAGAAACCGCCCGGCGTCGTGATAAACAGCTGGCATTTAATGAAGCCAACGGTATTACCCCCAAGGGTATTGAAAAAAGTGTGCAGGACATCATGGAAGGCGCCCGCCGCATGCCGACCAAAGCCCGCTCTGCGCGGGATCGCCGGGTGGCAGAAGAAAAAGCCGCCTATGCCGCAGAGATTGTGAATCTCACCCCAGCGGCACTTGCGCGCAAAATAGAACAGCTCGAAGCGCAAATGCTGGAGCACGCCAAGAATCTCGAATTTGAAGAGGCCGCGCAGTTGCGCGACCAGCTTTCCGAGTTTAAGCAAGCGGCCTTTGTTGGATGACTGCATAGCAGACTCGCCACTGCGCGAAGGTAACCCCAGAGGGGGAGGAGCTCGTCAATCGGGTGCAACCGCCATGAAATTAAAGTACCGTACAGCAAATACTCAGCAAAAGGATTATTGCGATGCATTCAAGATGGTTGGCCTTATTTTTATTTGGGTTATTGGCCCGGCCTGGTTTGGCTGCCGATCAGCCTAATTTTCTGATGCTCTGGGGAGACGATATCGGCTACTGGAACATCAGCGCCTACAATCAAGGCATGATGGGGTATGAGACCCCTAATATCGACAGCATTGCTCAAGACGGCATGTTGTTCACCCACGCCTACGGAGAGCAAAGTTGTACCGCAGGGCGCGCAGCCTTTGTGACTGGGCAATCGGGGTTCCGAACTGGCCTGTTGAAAGTAGGCCTACCGGGTGCGAACGAGGGGATGGATATTCGTGACCCGACGATCGCTGAATACCTGAAGTCCAAGGGCTACATGACGGGCCAATTTGGCAAAAATCACCTGGGTGATCGGGATGAGCATTTGCCCACCAACCATGGTTTTGACGAATTCATCGGCAACCTATACCACTTGAACGCGGAGGAGGAGCCGGAGCATCCGGACTATCCGAGCGACCCCGAGTTTCGTAAGAAGTTTGGGCCTCGAGGGGTCATTAAATCAACTGCCGATGGCCGGCTCGAGGATACGGGCCCCCTCAGTCGCAAACGCATGGAAACTATTGACGAGGAGGTGACTGCAGCGGCTCTTGATTTTATGGAGCGCGCGGTTGACGCCGACAAGCCGTTTTTTCTTTGGTACAACACGACCCGGATGCATGTATTTACCCACCTGAAACCGGAGTCAGAGGGCGTTACGGGGCTTGGTGTTTATCCTGATGGGATGGTTGAGCATGATGGCATGATTGGCCAATTGCTCGATAAGTTGGACGCACTCGGGATTAGCGAAAATACCGTGGTCATGTACACCACTGACAATGGTGCTGAAAAATTTACCTGGCCCGACGGCGGAACGGCCCCTTTTCGTGGCGAGAAGAATACCAACTGGGAGGGGGGCTATCGCGTTCCTCTTCTTGTTAAGTGGCCGGGAGTTATTGAAGCCGGCTCTCGAAGCAATGGCCTCATGAGTCACATGGACTGGTTGCCAACGGTTGCTGCCGCCCTAGGAGACGCAGACCTGAAAGAGCAACTCAAAACTAAAGTGCTGTTCGGCGAAGACAATACGCCTGTGCATCTCGATGGTTACAACATGTTGCCCTACTGGAGCGGTGAGGTCGATGAGAGCCCGCGCGATGAGTTCTTCTATTTCAGCGATGATGGCAACCTTGTGGGCATGCGCTACAAGCGTTGGAAAGCCGTATTTGCTGAGCAGCGAGCCCACAGTTTTGAAGTATGGGCCGATCCCTTTGTGCAATTGCGTGTACCCAGAATCTTTGATCTATATACGGATCCGTTTGAGGAAGCTGAACACGAATCTATTTACTACCATGATTGGTGGTTCCGGCACGTCTTTTTGCTGGTGCCAGCTCAAGCCTATGTTGGCCAGTTTTTATCAACCTTCCAGCAGTATCCTCCGCGACAGAAACCTGCGAGTTTCTCGATCGATCAGGTGCTCGAAAGCATGCAGAACGCGGCGACCCAATAGTCGCAACGAAAATATCGACAGCGAGGTGAGAGACAGAAAGACGACCTAGCGGTATAGTCGATGCACGAGAAGGCCGTCTAGCGCGGCCTTTTTTTTGTTTAACTGCTTACCGATATACGTGATAACAATGACCCATCTTTTATTCGTATGCACTCACAACCGCTGTCGCAGCATCTTGTGCGAAGCCATTGCCCGGCAAGCGCTGCCACAGAGCTTTCGGGTAAGTAGTGCGGGTAGTTCGCCTGCGGGCGACATTTATCCTCAAACGCTGTTGGCTCTGACTGCTGCCGGGTTCAAGACAGACAATCTCAGAAGCAAATCCTGGAAGGAATTTGAGTCGACTCCCCCCGATTTGATGATCACGGTGTGCGACAGCGCGGCAGGGGAGCCCTGTCCGTTGGCTTTTGCCGGTGTCAAAACCGTGCACTGGGGACTTCAAGATCCTTCGAAACTTGAGGATGAGGAAGAGCAGGCCGCGCTGTTTACCGCGGTTATTGAACAAATCACTGCGCAGGTGCCGGTCTGGGAGCAAATGGTGATGAGGGACTAGGTGTCAGGCTCTTACCGTGAAGCCCACTTCGGCCCCTGAATAGTCAGGTGTATTCCGCGCCCAGGGCTCGCCACCATGATGTTTTGCGATCAGCGCGACCATGTAGAGGCCGAGCCCTAAATGATGTTCTTCGTCAACGGTACGAGCTGACACCATCGGTGCAAATAAATCTTCTCGAGCCTCGGGGAGATTATCACCGGGGTTGCTAACGGTGATACGCCACCACAGCCCGCGTCGCTCCAATTGCAAGGTAATCGTTTCACCCGGCTTCGAAAACGACATAGCGTTAGATACGAGTTTATCCAGCGCTTGGACAATCAGGTCGGGGGATACCGGAGCCATTGCCTCCCGGTCGTCACTTTGTAAACAGAAGGTCCATTTTGGATAGGTGGAACCGTAGGCCAACGTCAGTTCGTTAAGCAGGTTTTTTAAGTCCGTGGGCTGTCGCTCATCCACGTAGATCGCTTTTTCCAGTCGGTTGGCCTCGTTCATGATCGCTATGATGTGCCCGAGCCGCTCAAGGCTCGCTCGCGCCCGGGCAATGAGGTCAGCGTGCTGACTCGCGTCTGTGTTTTCGGTGTCGCTTAGTAGGTCGAGGGTGGAGCGTATGACCGCGACGGGAGTTCTGATTTCGTGGGACAGACTCGCCGGTAGCCTTCTTAGATAACCTTGTAACCGCCGTTGTTCTTCAAGCTGAGTGTTGAGTCGATTCGTGAGCTGGTCGATCTCGTCGTTTAGCCAGCCTGCGGATAGCGACGTTCCTCCTCCCGTCAGCATCGCCTCGGCGACATGTGAATCGATGCGTCTGATGCGCTGCCCCAACAGGATGGTGAAACCAATGAGACAGCTGGCAACCAAGATGAATGCAATCGCTGTTTGCAGCAGCAATTCTTGAAATACATCAGCGCTTAACAATCTAGCGATCTGTAGGGGCTGTTCGGCGACAACCACGCCCATAACGCCCACGCCCGCGTCGCTGTCGATTGGCGTTGCATATCGCGTGATCAATTGGTCATTTTTTAGGAAGAGCGAGGACTCCGGCAGGCCTCTTAGCGCGTTGACAATGTCGCGGCTCGTTTCCCGACCGCTTTTGGCGTACTCCAGGTTCAAATCAGGGTTGGGGAACACCCAGCACAAATGTCTGAATTGTTCTCATCCAGGATTCGTCGCGATTGAGCGCGGGATCTTGCAATGCCCAACTCGCGATCAGCGGCCAGCCCCAACGGTCATAAATCGTAAGCTTAATATTGTGGTCATCAGAGTAGTCGGCGAAGTCAGCGAGTGCGGCAGGTGTTTCGATAAGCCAGGGTGGCGCGGCAGTATCCAGCGGCTTGCTGTTGCCGCGCGTGCTTATCCCGCCTTCATCAACGTCAACGTAGTAAATGCCCAGTCGCGACTGGGTAATACCTGCGGGCATCTGTAGCTCAATTTGGTAGCCGTCTTCGGTGTCTATCCATACGCCCTTAATGGCGTTTGGTCTTGCTACAGAAAGCTGTCGGCCATGGCTTCGGGCAACCACCGGGCCAGGCGCCGCAGTGGCTATGACATATTGTTGACGCTGGTTGTTTTGCCAGGTCGTCAGTATCAGCCGATCGCCTGCTGGATCTTTATTGGTATCGGCTGGGCTGTACAATTTTGTTTCCTCGGTCACCGCTATGGCCACATACAAGGACGTGTCATCTGAGGCTAAGCCGACGGTAAAAGGGCGTCGTGCAGTGCCAAAGGTTCTTTGGGGCATAGCTGACCACTCATTGAGCGACCCATCGACAGTCGGTCTGCTCCTGAATCGGCCGACCAGTAAGCTTTCTTCTGCTAGCGGCGTAATCAGTCGATTCTTGTCCGGGTACAGCGTTGAGGCGTTATGATTAAGCGTTGCTGCGACTGCTTTCGCCGTGCTCTCCAGGGCCTGTTGTTGCAGTGTCAGTAGTGCTTGTTGGTGATTACGGAGAAACTCGGTGGCGAGTAAGGGAATGACCAGTAGCACCAGGCTAAGCGTGGCGGCTTGAGTGCGTAACTTCAATGCTCGGATAGCCAGCGATAGCCAAGGCCGTAGGCGGTTTCGATTCTGTCAAACTCCCCATCGGCCTCTTCGAACTTACGCCGAATACGACGCACGTGGGAGGTGATCGTGCTGTCATCCAATACGACATTTGCGGCGTCCATCAATTGCTGTCGGTTTCGGATATGTCCTGGGTGTTTGGCGAGAGAGTGCAGCATCCAGAATTCGGTGTAGGTTAAACCGACCGTACCCCCTTTCCACTTGGTGCTGAAGCGCTCGATATTTAATTCGAGGTCGCCCCGTTTGAGGACCTGTTCTTGGTTCTCTGGACTTCTTAGGGCGACTATCCGCCGCATCATGGCATTGATTCGAGCGAGCAAGTGGGCATTGGAGATGTCTTTGGTGAGATAGTCATCAGCGCCAAGCCGCAGACCCGAAATGATATCTATTTCATCGTCGCGGGCAGATAAAAACATGATCGGTAACAGCGGGTTTTGACTTCGCAGTTCTTGGCACAACTCAAAGCCTGCTTCCGACTCGTGACCTAGGGAAATATCCAGTAACGCCAAATCAGGCGTGTTTACGGCAAAACTTGCTCTCGCGTCCGCTGCGGTTCGACTCCAATCAACGTGATAGCCGGCCTGCGCTAGCAGGTCTCGATAGTTTTGCGCCAGGCCGGCGTCATCCTCAACCAAGGCGATTCGTGTTTTCATAAAATCAAAGCGCCGCTGGAGCAATAATTTCTGTCAGGTGTAAATCTACCATGTGCCTCGTCGATTGAAACCCAGTGAATTCAGGGAAAAATAGCAAATACCGGAGCGGGTAGCGATTGGACAATGGCTACTGAGCTAGTGGCAGCATAATGCTAAAGCAGGTGCCTTTGGACTCGGCAGAAACGCTGATGCTACCCCCTATGCTGGTAACGATACTGTGACACGTGCTTAGCCCCAGACCGGTGCCTCTTCCAACTTCTTTGGTTGTAAAAAAAGGCTCGAAGATTTGGTCAAGAATTTCTGCAGGGATACCTACCCCATTATCAATAACCTTTATCACGACATTGCCGTCAGCCGCATCAAGGTGGATCTGAACGTGTTTGGAGTGCGTGTTCGTGTCTTCAAGAACAGCATCTTTGGCGTTTTGCAGTAGCTGAAGTAGTGCTTGCTCGAGCTGAGTGGCATCACCCAAAACTTCGAGAGACCGATCGCAAATATTGACCTCGAGGTGGAGGCCCAATCTGTTAAATTCCTCGGCAAACAACAGGGTTGTGTCTTGAATTAGCTCGCCAATCGAGAACCGCTCGTTCGAGTGATCGTGCGTATGACCTACGACTCTCATATGGTTGGTGATGCGCGCAGCGCGCTCTATCTGAGCATCCATTTTTTTGAGCGTCTTCTCTAATTGTCCAATGTCTGTGACGTCTGTTGATTTTCTCTCTCGTTCAGCCTTGGATAAAAGATTAGTTAGCTGTAGTCGAAGCGCGGTCAGAGGTTGGTTGATTTCATGAGCGATCGACGTGGTCATCTCGCCAAGGGTCGCTAATTTAGCATTATGGATAAGGGTATGTTGGCTGTGCTTAAGTTCGGTGACGTCTTGAGTGACGCAGATAACACCGGTTACTGTTTTGTTGTGGTCCATTCGAGGCGAAATACTCATCACGTAGTAACGGATCTTTCCATCGGGAGTTCGAAGGCCAATTTCTAGGTTGTTACTGGCGATACCATCAAGCGCTCGTTCCAACTGGCTATCTAGATTAACGTCGCCTATGTTGGGCAGCAGGAGATGCGTAAAGCTCTTGTTTTCCTTTCTACCGGTGCTTGTTTTAAATAAAGGAGATGCATGTTGGTTCCAGCTCTCCAGCTGGAGGCCTTTATCAAAAACTATCAGCCCGGTCACCGTCGATTGAATTAATGCTTGGGTATAGCTGACCTCTTTTTCAAGAGAGCCTAGTAGCTCTCGTTGATAGGAGAGAATTCTAGAGAGCCCCGTTGAGATGAAGCCGCCTAACATGACAAGAGTGAGCGCTGCAGTCAGCCATGTTTCGAAAGAAGATTGATAGGTCAAGATATCTGCCTTCGAGCTGATATATTCATTGCTATATAGCCAGCCATAAAGCAAAAGACAGGAAGCACAAAGAGCCAAAGTAACATAGGCCCAACGGATTCCGGCAAACATAGCGGTAAGTAGTACGGTGACGAGAAGCAGCAACTTCCCACCTCCCAAATGTCCGTAGTTCCAGAGTCCCAGCAAGCCCAAGCCAAGCATCACCATCAAAAGTACAGCAACTCTTAACCCGTAGCTGATTCTATTTCTGAACAAAGAGACCGTTACCAAAACTGCAAGCGCGAGGCACTGCATGCTCATGATGCTCGACCAGCCAATCTCGGACATTCGTGTGAGGCTCGCGGCCAGGGCGGGTACTGCAAGCACCGTCACCGTGATCAGAATGGCGTTGCAGACTTGGTTTTGAAAGCTGGCTGCTTTCCCTATGCTATCCGGTCGGGAAGGCGAGCCGAGGAGGTTATCCGTATCTTTGGAAGGCGAGGGGGCGCCCATATCACGGCCTGTAGATGAAATTGATAGGATCAAAGTGTAGATCCTTGTCGACACGATACAACTGGTTTGTTGCCCGATAGGACGAAATTAGAGTCCAAAGCCCTTATGGCCCTGCTTTTTATGCACAAATTTCACCAAAACTAAAGCCGAATTTTGAAATTTGGCAGCGCCTCTGCGACCATACGCGCCCGCACGCGGTCCTTGGTAGGGATCGCCACTGACTGAGGAGCTTTTTATGCCTGTTGTTACCCTTCCCGATGGTTCCGAGCGATCTTTCACCCAAGCCGTTTCCGTCCACGATATCGCGCTCGATATCGGCCCGGGCCTCGCCAAAGCTGCCCTTGCTGGTGTGGTTAATGGCAGGGAGGTCGATACCTCGTTTGTGATTGATCAAAACAGCCAGCTGTCGATCATCACCGAGCGCGATGATGCCGGTGTCGAGATTTTGCGTCACTCCACGGCCCATCTGTTAGCGCAGGCTGTTCAGCAGCTGTTTCCGGGAACCCAGGTTACGATAGGCCCGACGATCGAAGATGGCTTCTATTACGACTTTGCCACCGGACATAATTTCACGCCGGAGGATCTTGAGCGCATTGAGAAGCGCATGGAAGAAATTGTGGCTGACGATGTGTCGGTCGAGCGAATCGTTTGCTCCCGAGAGAAAGCAGTCGAAATATTTCGGAATATGGGAGAGCACTTCAAGGTGCAAATCATTGAAGACCTCCCCGACTCAGAGGAAATCTCCATCTATAAGCAGGGTGAGTGGATGGATCTTTGCCGTGGCCCGCACGTGCCCAGCACCGGTAAGTTGAAAGCGTTTAAATTGACTAAGGTTGCCGGTGCTTACTGGCGTGGAGATGCCAATAACCAGATGCTTCAACGTATCTACGGCACGGCCTGGGGCAATAAAAAGGAGTTAAAGGCTTACCTCAACCGGATTGCCGAAGCTGAGAAGCGCGATCATCGAAAGATCGCCAAAAAACTGAATCTGTTTCACACCCAAGAAGAAGCCCCGGGGATGGTGTTTTGGCATCCTGCCGGCTGGACCGTTTATCAGACCATCGAACGCTACATGCGTGAGAAGCAGCTGCAGTATGGTTACCAAGAAATCAAAACCCCTCAGGTGGTCGATATTTCACTGTGGCAGCGTTCGGGTCACGCGGACAAATTTGCCTCCGGGATGTTTACCCTTGACGCCGATGATCGCCAATTTGCGGTGAAGCCGATGAACTGCCCGTGTCACGTGCAAGTGTTCAACCAGGGACTCAAGTCCTACCGCGACCTCCCTCTTAGGCTCGCCGAGTTTGGCAGTTGCCACCGAAACGAGCCCTCGGGCTCGTTGCACGGCATTATGCGCGTCCGAGGCTTCACCCAGGACGATGCCCATATTTTTTGTACGGAAGATCAGATCCAGAGCGAGGTTTCTACCTTTATCGATATGCTCCACGAGGTCTATCGGGATTTCGGATTCGACGAGGTGATCTATCGCCTGTCGACCCGGCCCGCTGAGCGGGTTGGCAGCGATGCTGACTGGGATCGCGCGGAGTCGGCCTTGGCGGAGGCACTCAACGTCAAGTCCCTGCCCTGGGAAGAGCTGCCCGGGGAGGGCGCTTTTTACGGCCCCAAAATCGAATTTTCCCTCAAAGACTGTATCGGACGGGTTTGGCAATTGGGCACCATTCAGGTGGATTTTTCGATGCCGGGCCGGCTCGATGCCCAATATGTGGCCGAGGACGGCAGCCGACAGGTGCCGGTGATGTTACATCGGGCGGTATTGGGGTCCTTCGAGCGGTTCATCGGTATCCTCATTGAGCACTATGAAGGGGAGTTCCCGACCTGGCTCTCGCCCCAGCAAGCTGTTATTGCGCCGATTACCGATAAACAGGCTGCCTATGCTCAGGAATGCGCCGACGCCCTGACCAAACAGGGATTTCGGATCGCGACAGATCTCCGAAACGAGAAAATTGGGTTCAAGATCCGCGAGCACGAGATCGGCAAACTGCCCTATATCTTGGTCGTTGGGGACAAGGAGCGGGATCAGGGCACTATTTCGGTGCGCGCCCGTCACGGTCAGGACCTGGGCTCCCAAACCTTGGATGATCTCGCTTCTCGCCTGCGGGCCGAGGTCGAGCGTCGGGGTCGGTCAGATACCTAGGGGACGGCGGCAGCGCCGAGGTGGTTTTGCCGCGTAATTAATAACGATCGGTTTAAGATCAATGACTTGAGCTTGCCTGTGGATACTAGTACCATCCGCGTCCTTCAGTGTAGGAGACTAGCAGCATTAAGAGCGACAGCAAGAGCAAGAAGGCCCTCACCAACGAACAAATTACGGCACCCCAGGTGCGCTTGATTGACGCCGAGGGAGAGCAGGTGGGTATTGTCTCCCTCGAGGAAGCGCAGGCGTCAGCTGAAGCTGCAGGTCTTGACCTTGTCATGATGGCGGATTCTGATCCGCCAGTCTGCAAGGTGATGGACTATGGAAAGCACATTTTCGAGGCGAAGAAGCAGAAAGCTGCTCAGCGTAAGAAAACGAAGCGAATCCAAATAAAAGAAATGAAGTTTCGTCCAGGGACGGATGAGGGAGACTACCAGGTAAAACTACGCAACCTGGTGCGTTTCCTTGAAAATGGCGATAAGGCCAAAGTTACGCTTCGCTACCGCGGGCGGGAAATGGCTCATCAGGAAATTGGCATGGAGTTACTCAAGCGAGTAGAGGCCGATCTGAGCGAATTGGGCACCGTCGAGCAATTTCCGAAAATGGAAGGCCGACAGTTGACCATGGTTATCGCACCAAAGAAACGGGGTTAGTGGCCCGTGAATGCCCTAACAACCGGTTAATTTAAGAGCGCCCCAGGTGGGCTCAATGCGGAGTTTTAATTATGCCAAAAGCAAAAATTCACAGCGGCGCCGCCAAGCGGTTTAAGAAAACGGCTGGTGGTTACAAGCGCAAGAGTGCTTACAAAAGCCATATCCTCACGAAGATGACGACCAAGCGAAAGCGACAGCTGCGCGGTACATCGATGATTGATCAGTCCGATAAGGTGCTGGTTGATCGTATGCTTCGCGCCAAATAATCGTCACTTACTTCAGGAGTAGAACACTATGGCTCGTGTAAAACGTGGAGTGACGGCGCGTCGTCGTCACAAGAAAATTTTAAGCAAAGCTAAGGGCTACTACGGCGCACGTTCGCGCGTGTTTCGTGTTGCCAAGCAGGCTGTTACCAAAGCCGGTCAGTACGCCTACCGCGACCGTCGTCAGCGCAAGCGTCAATTCCGTGCTTTGTGGATCACGCGTATTAATGCTCAGTCCCGTGCCAATGGCCTGACGTATAGCCGCTTGATTAACGGCTTGAAGAAAGCGGATATCGCTCTGGATCGACGGGTGTTAGCGGATCTTGCTGTACATGACAAAGCGGCCTTTGCGGCGGTTGTAGAGCGCGCTCGCACCGCCCTCGCTGCTTGACTCTCAGCCGCTTTCTGGCGGATTGGATGGGTCGAACCGAAAGGGAAGGGGTGCTAGCTCCTTCCCTTTTTTATGCCAGCGAGATTAGGGCAAAATCTGGGATTGATCGACAACCGGGATAGGGAACATGGAGTCTCTTGAGACACTAAAGACAGCCGCTATTGAGGCGGTGCAGGCCGCCGGCTCCCCTGTGGAACTGGAGCAGCTGCGGGTCGACTACCTTGGCAAGAAGGGCCAGCTCACCGGCCTCCTGAAAAGCCTTGGCAACCTGTCTCCGGAAGAGCGTCCCAAGGCGGGTGCGCTGATCAACGAAGTTAAGCAGGAGCTGACCAGCCTACTCAACGCGCGCAAAGAAGCGCTTGAAGGCAGTGCTATGGCGGAAAAGCTCGCATCCGAACGGGTCGACGTCACGCTACCGGGGCGCGCTGTTGATCGTGGTGGCCTCCACCCCATTACGCGAACCATCCAGCGGGTTGAAGATTTCTTCGCGGGGATGGGATTCGATGTGGTCGAAGGCCCAGAAATTGAAGACGATTACCATAATTTTGAGGCTCTGAATATTCCCGAGCATCACCCGGCAAGGGCGATGCACGATACCTTTTATATTGATGATACTCACGTGTTGAGAACCCATACCTCTGGTGTGCAAGTGCGAACGATGGAGACGCGAGAACCGCCGCTGCGGATTGTCTGTCCCGGGCGAGTGTATCGCTGTGATTCAGATTTGACCCATTCACCGATGTTTCATCAGGTTGAAGGGCTCCTCATCGATGAGCATTCAAGTTTTGGTGATCTGAAAGGGCTGCTCGAGCAATTTCTACATGCTTTCTTTGAGCGCAGTGACCTGGACGTACGCTTCCGCCCCTCCTACTTCCCCTTCACTGAGCCTTCTGCAGAAGTGGATATTCAGTGTGTGAAGTGCAGCGGTGCCGGTTGTCGGGTGTGCAGTCATACCGGTTGGCTCGAGGTTTTGGGCTGCGGCATGGTGAACCCGCGGGTGTTCGAAATGACAGGAATCGATACCGAGCGATTTACCGGTTTTGCTTTTGGCCTCGGCGTGGAGAGGCTGGCCATGCTTCGCTATGGCATTGGCGACCTGCGCCTCAATTTCGATAATGATTTGCGTTTTTTGCGCCAGTTTCAGTGAGGGTAGTGAGCGATGATCATCTCTGAACACTGGTTGCGCGAATGGGTCAATCCGAAACTGACCACGGAAGAGCTGGCGGCACAGCTCACCATGTCCGGTCTAGAGGTAGATGCCGTGATGCCCGTGGCGGGTGACTTTAGCGGTGTGGTTGTTGCTGAAATCGTCGGCGCCGAACAACATCCTGACGCCGATAAACTTCGCGTCTGCGAAGTCGACGCCGGCGATGGCATCGTCCAAATTGTTTGTGGGGCACCCAATGCCCGAGTGGGATTAAAGGCGCCCCTCGCGAAGGTCGGTGCGGTATTACCCGGTAACTTCAAGATCAAAAAAGCGAAGCTTCGGGGGGTCGAGAGCCAGGGCATGCTCTGTGCAGAAGCAGAACTCACGATCTCCGATGAAAACAGCGGCTTGATGGAGTTGGCCCCGGACGCGCCGGTTGGCACAGATCTGCGGGACTATCTCGCCTTGAACGACACGACACTCGAGCTCGGCTTGACCCCCAATCGGGCGGACTGCCTGGGTGTCATCGGTGTTGCGCGTGATCTGGCGGTGCTCAACGGCATCGCCCTGTGTGAGCCTGCAGAAGAGCCTGTCGGGTTAACGAGTGAGCGCACGTTCCCCGTCGAGATAGTAGCGACTGAACAATGTCCTCGCTATCTGGGTCGTGTGATCGAGAACGTGGATCTCACCAAAAGCTCGCCGCTGTACATTGTCGAACGATTGAGGCGTGCTGGCATTCGCTCAATCGATCCGGTGGTTGATGTCACCAATTACGTCATGCTCGAGTTGGGGCAGCCTCTACATGCTTTTGATCTGGATACCTTACATAGCGGCATCCGGGTTCGGGATGCGAACCCGGATGAAACAATGACCTTGCTCGACGGGTCTGAAATAGCGCTCTCTGCAGGCAGTTTGGTGATTGCCGACCACGAGCGCCCCCTGGCACTCGCGGGCATCATGGGTGGCGAGAACAGCGGTGTGAGTGACACGACGCGGCATATCTTTTTGGAGAGCGCCTTTTTTGCGCCCGAGAAAATTGCAGGTCGCGCCAGAAGCTATGGCCTGCATACCGATGCCTCACATCGCTATGAGCGTGGGGTCGACTGGCAGTTACAGCGGCGGGCCATGGAACGTGCCTCGCAGCTGTTACTCGAGGTGGTGGGCGGCCAATGCGGTCCAGTGATAGAAGTCGCGTCAGAGCAGGATTTGCCCGCCATTCCCGAGCTGAGGCTCCGGGCAGCCCGGATAAAGCGTGTGCTCGGCTTTGACATGGCGCCCGCCGAGGTTGAGCGCATTCTGACGGCGCTGGGTTTCTCGATGGAATCTGCGGGTGAGGGTGTTTGGTCTTGCCGGGCTCCCAGCTGGCGCTTTGATATGACCCAGGAGGTAGACCTGATTGAGGAGCTGGCGCGAGTCCATGGCTACAACAACTTGCCCGTCAGCCAAATACACGCGGACCTGGTCAGCAAGCTGCCTGACGAGCGACTCCTGAGCAAGCGCTACCTGCGCCAGCGCCTTATTGGACGAGGGTTTCAGGAGGCAATCACTTTTAGCTTCATTGCCCCCGAACTCCAGGCTCTTTTTGGCGCCGGAGCTGGGGATTCCGTGACGGTAAGAAATCCCATTTCAGCTGATCTCTCCGTGATGCGGGCGAGTCTTATACCCGGGCTAGCCGCCGCGCTAGCGCACAACGTCAAGCGCCAGAATAGCCGGGTAAGACTGTTTGAAACTGGGTCGCGATTTTCTCCGGGCGAACCCTACCAAGAGCAGGCGGTGTTGGGGCTCGCCGTCACCGGTGCGCGCGCTGCAGAAAACTGGACCGAATCGGGTGAGCGTTTTGATTTCTTTGATCTCAAGGGTGAAATCGAGCAGTTGCTCTGTGGTGTTCATAAAACAGTAACCTTTAGGACTGCTCAGCGTCCCGGTTTGCACGATGGTCAGTCGGCGGAGATTCTGCTCGACGAGGCGGTTGTGGGGTTGATCGGACGGATTCATCCGAATGCGGCGAGACAGCTGGATGTTCCGCCGGATACCTTCCTTGGGGAATTGGTTTTGGATCACGTGCTTGCGGGACAGGTGCCGAACTACAGCGATATTTCGAAGTTTCCCGAAACCCGCCGGGATATAGCCGTTATCGTAAGTGCAGAGCAGAGTGCGGACGCGATCATGAGTGATGTCCGCGCGGTTGCTGGCGCCTGCCTCGTGGACCTGCGCTTGTTCGACGTCTATCAGGGTAAGGGGATAGAGCCGGATCAAAAAAGTCTCGCCCTTGGTTTGACTTTCCGCGATAACTCACGCACTCTTGATGACACTGAAATTACCCAGCTTATAGCGCAAGTCGTTGATTCCCTGAAGAAAAATTTCGGCGCTGCGTTAAGGAATTAAATAGCAATATGTCTGCCCTGACCAAATCTGAAATGGCCGAGAAACTCTTTGATGAGTTAGGTCTTAATAAGCGCGAGGCGAAAGAGCTGGTGGAGCAGTTCTTCGAAGAGATTCGAATCTGCCTGGAAAATAATGAGCAGGTGAAGCTTTCGGGCTTTGGTAACTTTGATCTTCGCGACAAAGGCTCACGTCCGGGCCGTAATCCAAAAACAGGCGAAGAGATCCCTATTTCTGCAAGACGTGTTGTCACCTTCAAGCCTGGTCAAAAGCTCAAAGCGCGGGTAGAGAAGATGCCGAACGATGCTTGAGCCCACGCACAACAACGAACTACCGCCCATACCCGGAAAACGCTATTTCACCATTGGTGAAGTGAGTGGCTTGTGTGCTGTAAAACCGCACGTGCTTCGGTACTGGGAAGCGGAATTCCCACAGCTCAAACCCGTTAAGCGCCGGGGTAATCGTCGGTATTACAAACGCGGCGATGTCGAGTTGGTGCGGGCGATTCGAGCTCTTCTCTATGAAGAGGGTTACACTATTGGTGGCGCCCGACAGAGACTGACCTGTGAAGACGGCCCAAGCCCCGTCGATGTCATGTCAACGGTTCGCGACTGCTTAAACGATTTGGAAGCAGCAAAGTCGCTGCTCAAACTCGGCGACTAACATTCCCTAACGCATTGAATACCCGTATACTTCGCGCCGTTCGGGGCGTAGCGCAGTCTGGTAGCGCACCACACTGGGGGTGTGGTGGTCGCAGGTTCAAATCCTGCCGTCCCGACCAATTTTCCTCTGTCCTTGTAGCTCACTCAAGTGACCGGCCCTTCCAAGGAAAATGCTTATGGTCTTGAGCCGATTGGCTTTTCCTAAGGAAGCCCTGCGCGCCGCACCAGCCCTCCGGGCCTGGCCCCTGTATCGTTACCATTTCGATGGGTTATTTCTCCGTTGACCATGGTCATCACATAGCCTTGGGCACCTTGCAGCAATCGTGGCGCACCGGTGGGTAAATCCCTGGCCACGTAGGGCATGCCGAGCGCTAGCTTATCGAGGGCAATCACATTGATATCCGCTTTCTTACCGGCCTCGATAATGCCTCGGTCACTCAATCCGTAGAGATCAGCGGGCATTTTGGTCAGCATGTGTACGGCACGTTCCAGGGGCAGTTTTTGTCCTCGCTCTCGGTCTCGCACCCAATGTTGCAGCATGAAGGTAGTGTAGCTTGCATCGCAAATGACATTGACGTGAGCTCCGCCGTCTGCTGCGCCGACCACGACGTGGGGGTGCGTCATCATGTCATAAACCGCATTCAGGTCGCCGTCGGCATAGTTGCCCATGTAGACATGCAGGAACCCCGGTTGACCGTTGGTACCCAATGCCACTTCACACATGGCGTCATAGAGAACCCCCTCAGCGCTGTCATCGGAGTTGGCCAGTCTGGTCGCGAGGCTTTGAGTGGGGTCCGGCTCAAACAGTTGATGATCTGCGCACGGAAAAATAGCGTTCATCGCGTCGCGGACGACCTGCGCACCGTTTTTCAGCAGGGGGGACTGTATTTCCTCGCCGAGAATGTTGTCTCGACGCTCGGGCTCCAGCAAGGCAGCGACCCGCTCCGCGAGAGGTAGATGGGCAATTTCTAGATAGCTGGGCCGATCCAGAAAAATGTGAAAGGTATCCCAGCTCATCAGCATGCCACCGGGGCGATTTCCCGTGGTTGCCCATAAGTTAGCACCCTCGCGATTAGCCGCCGTGATCTCCTCCAGAAGTTCACGCCAAAGCGTTGTCTGTACGTTGTTTTGTGAGAGCGTGAAGACGATGGTGCACCCGGTTTCAAGGCTTAGTTCCTTGTATAACTGGACTTCGTTTCTGAAGGCCTGGGGGTTCTCACCCATCAGCCCTTCGGGAACAACCTGCAATAGGTTGGCACCGGCTTGTTGAATGCCCTTGATGATCGCCAGAATTTCCCCTTTTTCTGCAAAGGTACCGGGCACCGATTCGCCCGCCGTCGAGGTATGCATCGCGATGCGGTTGGTTGAGAAAGCAAAGGCGCCGGCGGCAATGGCCGCCTCGGCCAGTTCAGCCATCTGTTGAATTTGCGCGGGAGTCGCAGCGCCATTGAGGTTATTGGCCTTGCCAAGCACATAGGTACGAAGTGCGCCGTGGGGAAGTTGTGCGACGATGTCGATGGCGCGAGATTTTTTATCGAGCGCGTTGAGGTAGTCGGGGAAGCTTTCCCAGGTCCACTCAATGCCGTCTGCCAGGGCCGCCCCGGGAATGTCCTCGACGCCTTCCATTAATGCAATTAAAAAATCTTCCTCGCCCGGTCGCACTGGGGCGAAGCCGACGCCGCAATTACCCATGACGACGGTGGTAACACCGTGATCGGCGGAAGGTGCCAAGCGATCATCCCAAGTAGCCTGGCCGTCATAATGGGTGTGGGGGTCGACAAATCCCGGAGTGACGATGCAGCCGCTGGCGTCAATGATTTCGATATCGCCGTGGTCGGCGGTATTTGTGGGTAGCGATTCGCCCAAGGGCACCACAGCATCAATCTTTCGGTCCCGAATGAGAACATCGGCGAAAAATGGTGTTTCGCCAGTCCCGTCGACAACGAGACCTCCTTTTAACAATGTGCAGTTCATGGCAATCAACCTACCGACTCAGCTTTTCCGATTACCGTGACAGTAATCGGAAGGGGAGGCAACCTTGTTTTTTTGTAAAGTTTAAGGCCGCGGCGAGGATAATGCGCCCTGCCCGTGGCGCAGCCTGGGTGCAATCGATATTGTTGCGGTTGCAGCTTCGAGAAGTTCCTGATGCAAGCTCCTTCGTTTTTCTTTTGATTTGATGGTCAATGCTATCTGCGATAGTGTCAAAGATGACGTCGCTGTTTAAATAACAATAAGCGCCCTAGGCTCAGTCTCTTATGACCCAAAGACATTTTCGTACATGCCATCTCTGCGAAACCATGTGTGGAATCGAAGTCGAATATGAGGGGGGCGCTGTTGTCGCTATTCGCGGCGATAAAGATGACGTACTAAGCCGCGGCAATATCTGTCCCAAAGCGACTGGCATTCAGGATATCCATACCTGTGAAGATCGTCTGAGGAAGCCTCTCAAACGTATTCGAAAAAACCCGGCGGAGAAAAGCCACGACGACGAATGGGTTGAAATCGAATTCAATGAAGCCATTGATTTTGCCGCCGCTGAGTTGTCGCGTCTCCAGAGTGATCATGGAAAGGATGCCATCGGTTCCTACTGGGGCAGGAGTACCGCGCACAATTGGGGGTGTACCCTCGCTGTCCCTTTTGTTCAAAAAGTCATGGACTCACGGAACGTTTACACGGGTTCGACGGTTGATCAGATGCCCCACAACTTTGCTTGGCATCATATGCTGGGCCATCAGTTTCTATGCACCGTTCCCGATATAAACCGTACCCAATATTTTCTGATGCTGGGTACTAATCCAAAAATTTCCAACGGTGCGCAAATGTCTACCGGCGCCAATGCGTGGAAGAAATTAAATGCAATCCGGGAACGGGGAGGCAAGTGCGTACTCATTGATCCCCGACGTACAGAATCCGCAAAGTACGTTGACGAGCATCATTTTATCCAGCCCCATTCCGATTCGCTCTTCTTAATGGGGTTGATTCAGGTAATTTTTGATCGCGGGTTAGCCACGCCAGGACGGATGGAGGGACACATCACGGGCTGGCAATCTATGAAAGAGATCGCTGCCACGTTTGATCTTGATGCAATTGCTCGGGTGACGGGGATCAGTTCGTCTACGATTGAACGAATAGCTGAGGAATTTGCCAGCGCAGATAGCGCCATTTGTTACGGACGAACCGGGGTTTCTATGGTTCAGTTCGCTGGCTTGAGTCAGTGGCTAATGTACGTCCTCAATATTATTACGGGAAATATGGATGAAAAGGGTGGCATGATGTTTCCCGTACCCGCACTGGATTCCTTGGATTTAACTAAGTCGAGCTGGGCTACTTATCATTCACGAGTAAGCGGCAAGCCTGAATTTTCAGGTGAATTCCCGCTTGCGATCCTTGGGGAAGAGATCCTGACGCCAGGAGAGGGTCAGCTGCGAGGGTTGTTGGGTATTGCGGGCAATATGGCGCTATCCATGGCCGATGGGCACAACACCGAGCGCGCTTTGAATGCGCTCGATTTTTACGTGGCAGTGGATCCTTACCTCAATGAAACCACGCGATTTGCGGACATCATTATTCCGCCTTCTGGGCCTCTAGAAAAGAGCCACTACGATATGTTCTACCATCTCTACGACACCATAAACTGGACTAAGTACTCCCCGGCCTTATTCGTCACTGAACATTCAAAATGGACGGATTTCGAAATCCTCACGGGCCTTTCTGCTCGTTTGCTCGAGTACCGACAGAACAGCTGGTTCAAACGTGGAATTGTGCGAGCCCTAGCCGGTGTGCTCAGGAAGACTATTAAGCCAGAGCTTTTTCTGGGGTTTGGCCTACGATTTGGTCCCTACGGACAGGGGCTTAATCCCTTTCGAAAATCGGGGCTCACCCTTGGACGACTCAAGAAAAATCCCCATGGGATGTTTCTATCAGATCTTTATTACACCTTGCCTGAGGGTTTGCGTACGCCCGATAAAAAAATCCAGCTCACTCCCGCTGCTTTTGTGAATGATCTGCCGCGTTTAAGGGCATGGTTTTTTGAAGGCCAAAAAGAGCAAAGCGAAGCGACGAGTGAATTTGATTTAAAAATCATCAGTCGATTAACCAACAGAACCTTGGGATGGATGCACCACAGTCGTCGTTTGGTGAAGGGTAAAAATCCCTGCGAGCTCATGATACATCCTGACGATGCGGCACGGAGGCGCATTGGTGCCAACAGTATGGTGAGAGTTACATCTCGTACCGGTGAAATTACGCTTCCCGTTCAAATTTCCGAGGACATCATGCCGGGAGTCGTGTGTATGCCTCACTTGTGGGGTCACGGCCGCCAGAATACTCGGCAGAGAGTGGCTAACGATAATCCGGGAGTCAGCATGAACGACCTTACTGACGTAACGCTCATCGATGGACTGACAAACAACGCCATCGTGAATGGTGTGCCCGTGAAGGTAGAGCCCATTGCGATTCACTCAAATGTTCAGGAGACCCATCAGGACGAGCTGATCGAGGAATTCGTTTCTTGAGAGGCGTTGCTCTTTCTGGTGAATCGACTGTATACGCCCTAACACTCCTGATGGGTCTGTGGTTCATGACGGCCGCTGCGGACGACGAGACAGAAGCCTCAGAGAGCTCGGCGCCTTTTGTTCGCGCTTTTACTGCCTTGCCGGATGGTTCGTGGGCGGGGCTGTTCTCCGATAGAAACCAGATTAATCCGGTCAAGTACGCCACGCTCGCGCCTGAAGAAAAGATTTTCAAATCGGCGCAATACGCACTCAGCTCAACGGTCGCGGGCAATGAGATCTGGTATGGAACAGCGGCATCTGTGTGGTGTTACTGGCCTTACATTTCCATGAAAATGCCCTTAACGCTAATGAATTATGAAACGCCGAATCAGGGTTGCCAGCTAACGCCCCCAGCTGGACAGCGACCTCAGGCGCAAATTTATATAGCCAATGTTGATTCTGGTGAAACCACCCATGTGGGGCCCGACACGATCGGAAACGGAGACAACTTTTGGCGTGACGTACAATCTGGGCTCGTGGAGCGTTCTTACTTGGACAGCCTTATATCTATGCCGGGCTACACCTATCGCGGCGCTGGAACCCTCGGTGATCTCACTTTTTTTGCAGGCTCCAATGAATTTTCCGTCAGATCGATAAAAACCCAATGGTTAGATCAGCTTGATGCAGTGCAGCGGGCTCTGGAGCTAAAAAAATTCCCGCGAAATTTTGATTTCGATCAAGATGGCAATATTGGCTACAACCGTATTTTTGTATTTGATAATAAAAACAAAGCATACCTCGGATACGCTGAGTTTTTTTTCGATACGGTGAGGCGCTTTCAAGTGATCAAGCATCCTGATGGCGGCAGCGGGCTGTACTTTTTTGGTGGACCTGACCAGTCGGGAAGTCAGAACGGTAATAGCTTAAGCGCAATGCTTCGATGGGTTGGTACTCACGAGGCACCGCTGAAGGGAGGTATGTTTGATAATGGCTTCGACATTGTGTCGGACTCCTCGTTTGAGCAATTTGGTGTGGTGGGTGACTTCCGAGATTTCAGACATGACACCGCAACCCGTATTGTTGCCAGCTCTTGGTACCATCCATTTGGCCAGCCAGCTTCTATGTTGCTGAGCAATGTGATACCTGAGCACGGCTTTTCTGAAAAACTTCCCGCTATGTTTCACTCCTTCTTTCAATACACCGATTACGATCCTGATCCAGTGGCTGCAAAAGGAGCAAAATTTGCGGCCAATGAGTTTTTTGGTGACTACTTTTACTTTGGTTCATATCACCAGGGGACCTCGTCAGCTTACGATCACATTATGAAGGAGTACTGTGAGGTCCATGAGATCGCTAATCTTTGTCAGTTGCGGCGTTATGACGAGGACGATATTGAGCGGCACAAAGACTTTATGACTAAAACCTGGCGCGCAGCTTCACTGTTCAGGATGAAAAAAGAGCACCTTCTGGCTCCAGCGGTAGCGATGACGGATAAAGTCCAATTGCTTTATGGCAACGAATCAGACTGGGTTTTTACGCCGGTTACCAACACTGAGCAGGGCGGGTATGCCGATTATCAGTTTGTGCTTGAGCAGAATGGTCTCGCGCAGGAGCCTCTGTTTGGCGGTGATGGCTTTGGCCATGAAGGGATGGTTTATACGTTCACCTTGGTAGCGCACGACGAGAAATTATTTCTTGGAACTTGGAATGCTGCGGCAGGTCTCTTTGATCTTTTCTCGCATACTAGCTACAGCCCATGGAATCATAGAGCGCTGCATGTTCTGGGCCTGCCGATACCGCTAAATCCATTTGGACAGAGTAAGGTGGTGGAAAACAATCCAGCGTATTTCCTCTATCAGTCAGTCATTCAGGGCGTAGAAACAGGGGATTATGATGTAGCCGAAGCCAGCCGAGGCTGGTTGTTGGTTTTTGAGGACACAGTTTCCCCGCCAATTATTTACAAGAATGGGTTTGGCAATCCCTGTAATAACGGGGTCCGTAACTTTGCGAAGCTGGGTACTGATATGTATCTGGGGACAACGAGCTGGTGCAATTTGGAGGCAGCGGCGGGGCTTGAGTACTACAGGTACCTCAATAGCAGTCCTTAGCGCGTGTCGCGAGCTTGAGGGCCCGCTGAGTACGGCTTGGCCACCCGAGGTGTTCAGCGGTATTACTGATCACGACTAACGTCGTTTCGGGCGTTAACTTGAGCACATATTGGAGTCATTATGAGCGATAGGCCGGATATTCATGAGAGAGTCCTCAGCGCATCCTCCACGGGGGAGCTTATGGCGATCTACGACGAATGGGCGTTAGCTTACGAAGAAGATGTAGCAGAAACCTGGGGTTACCACGGGCCAGCTGCAGCCATCGAACAGCTGATCAATTATGTCCAACCAGCCGGTACCTCCGTGTTGGATGCTGGCTGTGGAACAGGGCTTGTCGGTGCGTTACTGAAAAATCGCGGTTTTGCCGATATTCACGGCATCGATTATTCCGCGGGCATGCTCGCCGAAGCGACAAAAAAATCGATTTACTCGTCGCTTGAACAAGCGGATATGAATCGGCCCTTGCCGTTAAATAGCGATATTTATGACGCGGTGACCTGCGTTGGCACCTTTACCGGGTCACATGTTAAACCGGAGGCGTTTCGAGAGTTGGCGCGGGTTACCAAGCCTGGGGGGATACTGAGTTGCACCGTGAGAACTGACTACTGGGAGGCTTCGAATTGTCGGAACCTGCTGATCGAAATGGATGTGGCCGGCGAAGTCGTCATTGAGGAAATACGAAAAGAGCCTTACATCCTGTCAGAAAATTCCACGTGCCACCTAGTCTTGCTCCGAGTGTGTTAACAGCTCGGGCATTTATCGGCTAAGCACCGAAAAACCCCAACAACGCGACAACACCGTAAAACACACTAACGATCATCTTGGCGCGTTGCTGTGTGATGCCGAGCATGGCCGAAACGCCGTGAGCCACAACCCACCATCCCCATACCAGTCCGATCAGTGTCCCGATGCCGGGTAACAGGTTAAAGACGGCTGTAACGGGTGCGAGCGCAGACGCGGCCGCACTGACAGAGTAGCTGTCGCCGTAGTCCCCCGTGCCGCCGCCCAGATAACCCATGATCTGAATAAGGGCAGCAAAGACAAAGCTCGCGATAACAGCGACGACAGGAGATAGTGCCAGGGTCAGAAGCATGCCCGCCCCGCCTCCACCCGAGACAAATGCTCCGCTGGTGAGCACGCCAATTAGCCCCGCCAGAAACCCCATCACCGCGACGTAGCGTGCTCCCTCAGAGAAGTCCAGCCTATCGCTGTCACTGGTGAAGTAGAAGTGCGGCTGTACCAACACCGATACGCTGCGATCGATGAGGTGCCTAATTTGGGTCGAGATCGATGAGCTTTTTACGTTGGCCATGGCGTCACCCCAAAAATTGCAGTACGTAAACGGTTGCCCTAGGACCGTGACTGGTCTCCATTGGGCGATCGCAGAGTTTACCGAATGCCGAGGTGATGTCATCCTTGCGCCTTATCATAAGTGGGCAACATCATGAGACAACTTCTGGCTGGTTTGCTGTGCTGTTGGTCCTTTGGGACGGTGGCCGAGGCGCCTGTTGCAATCGCGGTCCACGGTGGTGCCGGCACCATCACGCGGGACAATATGTCGCCGGAGCAGGAGGCGGCTTACCGCACCGCAATGGATCAAGCTGTCTCCAGCGGTTACGCGGCACTTCAGCGGGGTGAGTCGGGCATCGACGTGGTCGTGGCTGTCATTAAACTCCTAGAGGACTCACCGCTGTTTAACGCGGGGCATGGGGCTGTACTCACCTGGGACGGCCATCATGAACTCGATGCATCGATCATGTCGGGAAGCGATCTAGCAGCGGGAGCGGTGGCGGGAGCCAAGTCGATCAAAAATCCTATTGAAGCGGCGCGCGCGGTGATGCTCGCGTCTCCCCACGTATTGCTGTCGGGGCAGGGTGCCGATGCCTTTGCTGAGATGCAGGGATTGGAGATTGTGCCTAATCGTTATTTCACGACCCCCCGCCGGCTTAAGGCTCTCGAGCGCTATAAATCAGCTCAGGTGGAAAAGCCTGCTGATAGTAAGTTCGGTACCGTCGGTGTGGTGGTGCTCGACCGGGAAGGTAATCTCGCCGCAGGTACCTCGACAGGGGGGATGACGGGTAAACGCTGGGGCAGGGTGGGTGATGCGCCGCTAATAGGCGCGGGTACCTATGCCGACAACAGCAGCTGCGCGGTTTCAGCGACAGGACATGGGGAATTTTTTATCCGTTGGCAGGTAGCGAGTGATATTTGTGCCCGGGTGAAATACACCGGTGTTACCCTGAGAGCGGCGGCGGACGCGGTGATCCAGGAGGTGCTTGTCCCTGAGGGTGGCGAGGGAGGGGTGGTTGCCATCGACGCCGCAGGAAGTGTTGCGATGGTTTTCAATACCGAGGGGATGTACCGCGCGAGCATTGATCGCGAGGGCAACAAGGTCCTGGGGATCTACAAAAACGTGGTGCCTGACTAGGAGAAAGTGATGGGAGAGGGTGGATCCAATCGGCAACTCAACGTCCTAGGCGAGCCCCTTGAGCTTTGCTGCAGCGATCCGATGACGGGTTTTTACCGCGATGGTTATTGCAACACGGGTCCCATGGACATGGGCACCCACACAGTCTGTGCGCAGATGACCGATAAATTCTTGGAATTTTCCGCCTGGGCGGGCAATGATCTCTCTACCCCAAGACCGGAATACGATTTTCCGGGGCTAAAGGGCCTTGATAGGTGGTGTCTATGCGCGAGGCGCTGGCTGGAGGCCGAGCAGGCAGGTTACGCGCCCTCGTTGTGGTTAAAGCGCACGAATATTAAAACCCTCAGCATTATTCCCATCGAAACATTAAAACCCTACGCACTGGACCTTAATTAAGGAACGACTCCATGAGTACACCCACGAGTATTCGCGACTGCATGCATCGAAATCCGCTGACGATTAGCCGCGATGCGCCGCTGGTCAACGCCATCGATTTGTTGGTGGAATTCAAGCTGACGGGGCTAACGGTGCTCGATGCTGCGGGTGCCCCCTGCGGCAAGATAACGGAGTTGGATTGCATACAAGCGGTGTTGAATGCGATTTACAACGAAGGGAATCCGGAACACGTGTTGGTGTCTCAGGCGATGACGGAAGAAATGCACGCCTGTTCACCCGAGGAGACGATTGTCGAAGTGGCGCAGCGGATGATTGACTCCCACCAGCGTCGAAGTGCTGTCATTCAGGGAAACAAACTGGTGGGTCAGGTCAGCTCAAGCAACATTTTGTGGGCACTCATGGAGCATTCACGCACCCGGTTGCAGCGTTAATTTGAGCGCGTTGGCTTCATTGCTGTAGTCGGCTGATGGTTAGCCCGGACTTGCCTGCCAGCCACATGCCCACAAGCATGGCGATGCAAAATACGACGGTCGAGATATCCCCATAGGCTAGGGCTGCGACAGCTGGTCCAGGACAGTAGCCCCACAAACCCCAGCCCATGCCAAAAAGCACAGCGCCCGCGACAAGACGCCGGTCTACTGTGGTAGCGAGCGGCAAACTGAACGCTGCGTCAAACATGGGTTTGGTCTTCGAAAGCACTAGCGGAGTGCCAATAAGGGTCACCACCAGTGCACCGCTCATGACCCACATCAAATCGGGGTCCCAGCCGCCAAACACATTGAGAAAGCCAATGACTTTTGCGGTGTCGGTCATTCCCGAGAGCGCAAGTCCTGCGCCAAACAGCAGGCCCGTGAGTAATCCTGTGATCCCGCGCATCTTAGCCCCCGAAGTACATTGTTAGCGCCACAGTAGCAACGCCTGCAGCTATGAAGACGAGGGTTGCAACTATCGATCGTACTGAGCGCCGTCCAATGCCACACACGCCGTGACCACTGGTGCAGCCACTCCCCAAGCGGGTACCAAAGCCGACTAACAGTCCAGCTCCCACTGCGAGCAGAATTGACCCATCGGCGGCAGGAGGAAGAGGTTTACCCGTAAAGGCATGGATCGCCGCCGTGCCCGCAATCAGCCCAATAATGAATTGCAGACGCCAGCTACGGTCAGGATCAGTAAAAGCTCCCCAAACGATGCCAGATACGCCGGCAATGCGTCCCAGGGTTAACAGAAGCAACATGGAAGACAGGCCAATGAGTAGCCCGCCAGAGAGAGGAGATAGTGCGATAGTCAACGGTGTTGATCCCTAAGAGCTTGAGGACATGATTCAACAACAGTGTAGACAGGCTGGTGCCCTCGCACCAGCATAAGTCAGGAGTCTGATACAGCCAAATGGGCTATGGATCGGCGCTGTGCGCGTGACTTAGTGCCAGCCGTCTCGGATGACAGCGGTTTCCTGAGACCTCGAGAGGGCAACGTCGGTCGCCTCGGCGTCTATAAAGCGGCTCACTTGATCAATGTCACCGGCGCTCGCGGTTCGATAGCCGGCACTTTGATCGAGGAACACCTCTCTGGCCATGACCTGCGTGACCCAGCTGTCCTGATTGCGGCACGCTACGCCGCGCCAGTGCTCCTCACCGCTGGCCACCATAAACTCGCGGCACCAGTTACCGTTCGCTGCAGGGAAAGTCAGCACGGCACGAAAATCTCGCGTGTCGTCGATGGCCTCCCAGCCTTCGGCACGCGAGCCCTGTGTGGTCAGTGCTGCTGCCAACTTACTATCCATCTGAAAGCCAGCATTACCGCCCAGGTCGGTGTTAAGGCCAAACAGACCCACGGTCACCACGACAGCAATACTGGCGGCGAGACTCAGTCCAGCCGCAGCACGTGGCCAGCTTGGGCGTTTGGCCTTCTGCGCCTGTTCGAGGCGCGCAACAACGAGGGGAGAAACGCTGGTAGCGTTTGCTCTCGAGGCTGCCTTCAGAAGCTGATCGTGCTTCCGAAATCGCTCCAGTCGAAGCCTGAGCGTTGGGTCGTTGGCCAGTTTCTCTTCAAAATCAGCTAACGCCCCAGCCTTGAGGTCTCCATCAATATAGCGACTGAGCAACTCATCCGTGCGCAATCCATTAATGTCTAACTTATGAATGTCGGCCATTGCCATCACTCCCTAAAATGTGAGGGTTTCCCAAGAACCCTCAAGCACCTTTCGGTGCCGTTGAGGGAACCACTCTTGGGTGGTTATGTCCCTCACCTCACTCCAACTTTTCAGCGAGGCTACGCCTCGCTCGAGCCACCCGGCTCATCACAGTACCAAGCGGAATGTCCAATATCTCTGACACTTCCGCGTAGGATCGGCCTTCCACCGCTACCAGCAGTAATGCCGATCGTTGTTCTTCAGGTAACGTCTGCATCGCAGCGTCGACCCGTTCGAGCTCTACCCGTCCGAATCCGTCATCGGCACTTTCTGCGGCCACTCCCTCCGAGACCACCGCTGTCGCCACGTAACGCTGACGGACCTCTCGAGACCTGAGCTCGTCCAGCCATATGTTGCGACAGACCCGATAGGACCACTTCGCCACATGTGCATCTACCGGCATCCCGCGTTCCAACACCCTCTCCACGGTCAGCTGGAGTAAGTCGTCGGCGTCAGCCGCATCCCCGGTCAGGGACAGGCAAAAGCGCTTTAAGCCAAGTAATTCCGCCATTAATTCCGTTTGCTGAGCGTCAGAAAGCATGGCTAGATGACCCTTGTTACACTATTAACGTTTGGCAAAACGATTTTATTCCCATGGTCACAGCGGAATTTTTGGTCATTCCAACCGTTTAATCTAACAGCATAGCAATGACCGCGGGCGAGAGGCGCGCACTTATGGTGAACGAGAGTATACAGGAAGCGAATTCATCGTTGCGTCAGCTTGCGTGCGTGGCGGTTTTTTTACTGCTCACAGGCACTGAGAGCCCGCAAGCTCAGCTCGAAGGTCTGGATTTAACTGAGGCTCTGAAAGAAATAATAGAGCGACAAGCCGAAGACGACGCCAGTGATGAGGCTGAAGATGATGCTGAGGATGAGGCTGAGTCAGCCCTGGAGCAGGCTATTCAGGATTTGGTTGATTCTCAAGAAGAGGAAGTCACCGAGGATGTGCAGGACGCTAACGAAGAAGGCTTCACTTTTGGCGGCGTCGAATCTCTCGACGAGGATGTGATTGATCAAGCCGAAGAGTCTGTTGAGGATACTATCGCGGATGAACAGGAGGAGGGCTCCGGGGAGACGTTGATGAAGCCGCTGAAGAGGAGGTGCAAGAGCAGGCCGAACAGCAGCTAGTTGATGTGGCAGAAGAGGGAGCCGAAACCGAGGTTGAGCAGCAAGTTGAAGAGTCGGTTGTGGATGCGGCGGAGGAGGTGGCTACCGATTTGCAATTTGCTGAAGCATCAGAAGGCGCATCAGATGACACCTTGATAGATTCGGGCGATGATCGAATGGGTGCCGAGAGTGACGAGATTGTTGAGTCGGCGGAGGCCGAAATAACTGACGATGATGCGAGGATCCACTTGGGACAGTGGCTGGTGATGGCAGAATCCCAAGTTTTTCAGGAGTTATCCCGGGAAGGTTATGTTTTTGATGCCATCACGGATCTGCCTAGTTTGGGCTTGCGGCTTGCCGAAGTATCGGCGCCAGCCTCGTTTGATATTAGTGTTGCCCGCGACGGTATTTTTGATGTGGTGGGGGCCGATAAAGCAGAAGTTGATCTCAACCACTTTTACACGGCGGGTGTGCCTGATCCGTTGGATGATGACGCTGGCATTGAGCCTCGGATGGCGCTCTCGATTCCCAGTTCAATACAAGCGTCTGGCCTGAATATAGGGATCATCGACAGCGAAGTCGATCAGGCGCATCCTTCATTTAAGCAAGCTGCCATAAAGAGTAAGCGATTTACACGGTCTCAAGATGATCTGCCCAACTTTCATGGTACGGCGATAGCATCCATTTTTGTTGCGGACAGTGATCAGCTGGTGGGTCTTGTGCCAGAGTCCACCTTGTATTCTGCGGCCGTCTTTGAGTTAGATCCTGAGAAGGGCGAGGTGGCCTCTACTGTGAGCCTAGTCAGATCATTAGATTGGCTACTTGAGGCAAACGTAGACGTTATTAATTTGAGTTTGACCGGCCCGCCTAATCGATTATTGGAGGTGGCGATCAATAGGGTACTTAAGGAGGGGGTTATCGTGCTTGCGGCGGCAGGCAACGGCGGCCCTATGGCAACGCCAAAGTATCCCGCTGCTTATGCTTCGGTGGTTGCCGTAACCGCTGTCGACAGTCGAGGCCGGGCGTTTAGAATGGCAAACCGCGGTGATTATTTGTCGATCGCCGCTCCCGGTGTAAATCTGCGCCATGCAGTACCAGGAGGTGGCTACGCAGCTTCTTCCGGCACGTCTTTTGCTGTCCCGTTTGTTTCCACCGTCGTTGCCCTAATGAAACAAGCTGAACCCGGCGGTGATGTTGTGGCACAGCTTTATGCCTCGGCGATGGATCTGGGTGAACCCGGTAGAGATGAAATATACGGTTACGGTTTACTGACGTTAAGGTGACTAAAAGCTAAACTTGATCTCAGTGCCAAGTACGGTCTGGTCATAATCTGCCGAAGGTAGGTTTGATTGGTAGTCGCTGTAATCTGCATAGATGCGCCACGTCAAACGTTTCGTCATGGCATAATCTAGTCTGATAAATACTTTGATTCTATCGTCAAAGCGGTTCTCGCCTATGCTAGGCGTTAGGCTTTGGTAGTCCCGCTGCTCGTAGCGTAAGCCCCCTTCGAGGGTACTCAGGTTGGCGCCCAGTTCAAGCCGCTGAACCGCTCGGAGCTTGACTGTGTGACCGCTAAAATCGAAGCGATCTGCCCGGCTATTCTCTGTTTTATAGGCGTAACCGAGATTGAAGTACCGGCGTAAGCCTCGCCAAAAATAGTACGCGTCAGTTTCTAAGCCGTGTGACGTGGCGTCTCTGCCTGGTCTTTGCTCTAACGTTTTGTCACCGTATACATAGCCTCCTCGAAAAAACCACCGTTTGCTGACAAAGCCTGACAGTGACGGCGAGACCCGGTGGTAAGTGAGAAAGTTGCTATTGTCTAACCGCGAGTTAGTGAAAAAATAGGTCACGTTTCCTTTAAGGCTCGCCATATTGCGCGTTAACCCGGTGCTCAGTGTATGGGTTTGCCGACTTAATCGATCAAACTCAGCGTAATCAATGGCGTTAAAGCTGTAACTCATTTTTCCAGAGACATCTTCACTAAAGTCATGATTTACGCGAATACCACCACCAAATCGTCTGCCGATGTCACCTAGGTTGGTGCTTCGATCTACCTCGTCAACTGCCACGTTACTGTCGTGCTCAATGCCAAAAAAGACGTCTGCTCCGACCTCGGTATTTGCCCTGCACACGTCGCCGCCAAGCACAAGTAGCGAGAATAACAGCGGTTTAAATGAGTTGGGGCATCAGAGACAAATGGAAAGTCCACAATTCCATGAGGTTGGTAGAGAAGGGTGCCGAGGCTACCGTAAAGGCCCTTGGGGAACAACAAAAGTCCCATATATCAGCGGCTCTCTGTCTGCTATTCTTACGGCCCTCGAAAAAAGGAACAGCCATTATGTCGGATCAGGATCAACAAATCGCGGTGATGAATCGCTTCATTACACTCGCCAATGATATCAAGGATGAGGGCGTCCCCGTTCACGTTGTTTCCTGGGCAATGATGACCGCTTCGGCAGTCTATGCAACCTATTCAGTGGCGGGCAATACCGGAGGATTGAATCCGAGTGGGGTTGACAAGGTGGTCGATTCATACCGAGATTGCATGAATCAGGTGCAAGAGGCTCGGAAGAATGAGCTCAAGGAAGCGGGCGCTGAGATAGAGAACGAGCAGGCGTAGGCACCGGGCAGACGTTAGCTGTCAGGATAAGGGTAGCGGTCGATCAGCGGCTGGGGCGTGCCGTCGCTGCGAACGAAATAGGCGTGCTCTCTACTTAGATCCTGTGGATTCAGTACGCCACAGCTGTGGGCAATGGTCGAAACTTCTTTAAGCATATTTTTGGCGTAATGTTCGACCCGCGTGGCCTTGCTCTGTGGGTTGAGGCCTTTCTGTAGCTTGGGGTCGTGGGTGGTGATCCCGGTTGGGCAGGTGTTCTTGTTGCACTGCAGAGCCTGAATACACCCTAGAGCAAACATAAATCCGCGCGCCGAGTTGACGCAATCAGCACCTAAGCTCAGTGCCGCTACCACGCCGTAGGGCATCACCATTTTCCCCGACGCGAACACTTTGATGCGCTGCCTGAGTCCGTGCTCAATGAGCTTGTCGACGACCACAGGAATGCTGTAATCCGCTGGCAGACCTACGTTATCGATCAATCCCTGAGGTGCGGCGCCAGTTCCTCCCTCAGCGCTATCTAGCGTGATGAAATCCGGTGCCGATTGGAGTCCTCTGCTATTGATCGTTTTACCGAAAAGGTCAAGCCAGGCGGATTGACCCAATACCAGCTTGATACCGACGGGCTTGCCCGTGACTTCTCGTACGCGTTCGATCATGTCGAGCAGGTCGTCAATCGAATTAATATCTTCGTGGCGGTTAGGGCTGATGGAGTCGACCCCTACCGGTATACCTCTTGTGCTTGCGATGAGGTCGGTCACCTTCTCGCCCGGAAGGATGCCACCTTTGCCCGGCTTCGCACCCTGAGAAAGTTTGATTTCGAACATCTTGACCTGCTCGTGATCCGCCACCGCTCTAAGCTTTTTGTCGCACAGTGCGCCGTGCTCATCGCGCACGCCGTATTTGGCGGTGCCTATCTGAAACACGAGATCACAACCACCCTCGAGGTGATAGGGGGAGAGCGCGCCCTCGCCGGTGTTGTACAAAATACCGGCTGCGGCGGCGCCTTGCGACAAGGCGCTGATCGCGGGTGCCGACAGCGCGCCGTAGCTCATAGCGGATATATGGAAAACTGAATAGGTGCTGTAGGGACGTCTTGCGTAGCCTTCCCCAAAGGTAATGGGTTTCCGATCAAGATTCTCAGCCTCACTGTCGAGCTTGGGGAGCATGCTGTTGAGAAACAGAATTTGGCCGGGAGTTCGGATCGGTTTGGTGGAACCAAAGGCAACAGTGGAATCGATATTTTTTGCCGCACGAGCGATCCAGGACCGTTGGGCGCGATTGAACGGCAGCTCTTCCCGATCCATGGCGAAAAAATACTGGCGGAAGAACACACCCATGTGCTCGAAAAAGTAGCGAAGTCGACCAATTACCGGATAGTTGCGGCGTATGGCTTGTTCGGATTGATTTACATCGACGATATACAACACAGCTACGGTAACGAGCGCTAAAAGCACCAGCGTCGCAAGAATCATGGCGGCGATATCGATGACCCCGAAAAGAAAGTCGTGCAATGCATCCATGAGATTTCCCTGTAATATCCCGTTTTTGATCCAGTATAACGCGGAGACTCCTGCTTGACCGCCGATCTGTTTGGCTTGTTTGTCGTAACCATCGCCGCCGTGTCGTTGACCCCGGGTATGTGTATGACACTGGCTTTTTCCTTAGGACTCAGCCAGGGCTATCGCAAGACGCTCTGGATGATGGCGGGGGAGATGACCGGTGTCATTGTGGTGGTGAGTAGCACCGTTTATTTACTGGGTTGGTTGCTACGCTTGGACCCGATGTGGTTCAACGCATTAGCGCTCGCTGGGGCAGTGTATCTGCTGTGGATTGCCCGGCAATTGTGGCTGGCAGACCCCGCACTGGCTGAGCAGCGCACAGCGAACACCCTGACGCCGTTGTCGCTGGCAGTGCTTGGCTTTACCACGGCTATCATGAACCCAAAGGGATGGGCGTTTATGGTGGCCCTGCTGCCGGGCTTCATGGATGCCGAAAAGGCTTTATTTCCGCAGTTGGCTCTGTTTTTGAGCGTGATGTTGACGACTGAATTTATCTCGCTGTCGCTTTACGCAGGTGGCGGGCGCTGGCTGCGGCAATTTTTGGGCGAAGGTGCTCGATTGGGCGTGCTCAACAAGGTTGCCGCCAGCCTGATGGTGGGCGTGTCGATTCTGGTGTTTATCTGACTGAGAGCTGGTACCGGTGGTCGGACTCGAACCGACAAGCTTTTAAGGGCGGGGGATTTTGAATCCCCTGTGTCTACCAATTCCACCACACCGGCATTTGGAGGCGTTACGGGCGCGCGAGTATAGCAAGCTGGTACAAAACGGCAATAATTAAGGCTGAACCTGCCACCGCTTTGGGGTACACTCTGCGCCGACTGAGGGGGGGTCGGAGCTGAGAGGCCCCTGCTTCTGAGTATCTCGAGTGGAGAAAAGACATGGCAATGACGTTAATAAAAAAGACCGACGACTACCGTATATTCCAGCGCGGTGACCAGCGCTATGCCGTGCAAGATGGCACCGGCAAGCCCATTAATGGTGAGGAAAAAGTCAAAATTCTTCTCGCTGAAGAGTTGATCAAGGTCACCCTACCCGCCGATCCGGTTCCCGAAGTTGAGGCAGCTGAAGAGGTTGCGGATGAAGAGTCCGCAGCTGACGAAGCAGCCGCTGACGAGGTTGTAGCTGAAGAAGCGAGTGAAGAGGCTCCCGCGGAGACGGAAGATACTCCGGTCGAAGAGCCAGCGGCTCAAGAGACCGAAGACGAACCTGAAGCGAAAGCCGCCGAGGCCTAGTGGCTTCAAAGTTTGTAGAAAGCCGGCATGGACTTGCCGGCTTTTTTATGACCAGAAATCGCTCTCAAGCGCTCTAACCTCCCTCGTTCTCTGACTTCACAAAAGTATGTTCCAGCGGAAAGATTTTCATTTCGACCTACCCAACGAGCTGATCGCGCAGACGCCGCTGCCTGACCGATCTGCATCCCGCCTCCTGTGCCTCGACGGGGACACCGGGGCTCTGACCCATCGCCAATTCATTGACGTAGAAGAGCTGATCTCCAAGGATGATCTCTTGGTGTTCAACAACACCAAAGTACTGCCCGCTCGATTATTTGCGCTCAAACAAACCGGAGGTCGGGTGGAAATACTGATCGAGCGTTTACGGGGTGACGGTCGGGCGCTGGCCCACATGCGGGCGAGTAAGCCCACGAAACCTGGAAGCTGTCTGTACGTGACGGCGGATGCGGACTCGGATATTTCAGATATCGCGCTACGGGTAGTGGCTCGGGAAGGCGCGTTATTTGAATTAGCGCCCGAGGACGCCACCTGGCAGGAGATACTGGGTCGGTTTGGTCATATGCCCTTGCCGCCTTACATTGATCGTCCCGGTACGTCAGAGGATCGCAGTCGCTACCAAACCGTGTTCGCCTCCCGGGAGGGCGCCGTTGCCGCGCCGACAGCAGGACTTCATTTTGATGAAAAATTGCTTCAGAGTTTGAAGGTAAAAGGCATCGCTTTTACCGAGTTGACGTTACATGTGGGTGCTGGGACGTTTCAACCGGTTCGGGTTGACGCCATCAATGAGCATCAAATGCACAGCGAGTATATTGACGTAGGTGATTCAGTCGTTGATGCCGTGGCGGCGTGTCGAGCACGCGGCGGACGGGTGATTGCCGTGGGGACGACGGCGGTACGTTCCCTAGAGACTGCTGGACTGACTGGTGAACTCGCGTCTTTTCAGGGGGAGAGTGATATCTTCCTGTATCCCGGTAAACCTTTTCACGTCGTCGATGCCATGATCACAAATTTCCATCTTCCCGAATCGACTCTTATTATGTTGGTTGCCGCCTTCGCGGGCTACGACGCCACAATGGCGGCATATTCCGAGGCGGTTCGGCAACGCTATCGTTTCTTTAGCTATGGAGATGCCATGTTTATCACCGCTGGTCAGGTAGCGTGTGAAGGTTGGCGTCATTAAGATGCGTTTCGAACTCGACACTTCCGATGGGCTGGCACGGCGGGGGAGATTGGTCTTCGATCGGGGCACGGTTGAAACTCCGGCGTTTATGCCGGTGGGAACCTATGGGACTGTGAAGGGCATGCTGCCTCGAGACATCACGGGGATCGGAGCCGAAATTATTTTGGGTAATACCTTTCATCTTTGGCTGCGTCCCGGTGTCGACATTATCAAAGCCCATGGGGATTTGCATGATTTCATGGGATGGGAGAAGCCTATCCTGACCGATTCCGGTGGTTTTCAAGTCTTTAGCTTGGGGGAAATGCGACGCGTGGCCGAAGAGGGCGTGACGTTTAGGTCGCCGGTCAACGGCGACAAAGTTTTTCTCGACCCCGAGACGTCAATGCAGATTCAGCGTGCCCTAGGCAGCGATATTGTCATGATTTTTGACGAGTGCACTCCCTACCCCGCAACAGAAAAGCAGGCTCGAGAATCCATGGCGTTATCTCTCCGCTGGGCCAGTCGCAGTAAAGTTGCTCACGAGGATAGCCCTTCAGCGCTGTTTGGCATCGTACAGGGGGGTATGTACCCCGAGCTGCGCAGAGAGTCTTTGGCTGGTCTGATTGATATCGGATTTGACGGTTTTGCGATCGGCGGTTTGTCTGTTGGCGAGCCAAAAGAGGAGATGATCGCCGTGCTTGATGCCATTGGCCATGAATTGCCCGCGTCACAGCCACGATACTTAATGGGGGTGGGCACACCCGCAGACCTGCTCGAGAGTGTCCGCCGTGGTATCGACATGTTTGATTGTGTGATGCCGACGCGTAACGCGCGCAATGGCCATCTCTTTACCAGCCAAGGTGCTATCAAACTGCGTAACGCCCGCCACAAAACAAGCACCCGACCCGTCGATGACAAATGCGATTGTTATACCTGTGGCAATTTTACTCGCGCCTACTTACACCACCTTGATAAATGCAACGAAATTCTGGCCTCGCAGCTGTGTACCATCCACAATTTGCGCTACTACCAGCAGCACATGGCGGCTATGCGGGCAGCGATAGCCGCGGGGCAATTGGATGCATTCGCAACGACATTTTACGCGCAGCAATCCAACCCTGAACCTTAATCCGTATAGCGATCACAAACTCCGGCGATTTACTAACGTGACCGAACCCTCAGTGCCTTCCCCCTGTGTTTCCATTTGCGCTCTCGATGAAGAAGGGGTGTGCTTGGGCTGTTATCGCACCGGCGATGAAATCACCGATTGGTTCATCGCCGACGATGAGCGCAAGCGGGAGATACTGCGCGCGAGCGATGCGCGACGAGATCGCATGAACCCGATTAAATTGGGTTGACCCGTAGCGATCTCAGTCGGCCGTTTCGCTCACCGACTGATCGTTGACGGGTAGTATCTTTACTTTGCTGATGAGGTTGCCCTCAATTTCTAAGACCTCCAGCCAATAGCCGGGAATTTGCACGACGACGTGGCCAGACGGGAAGGCTTCCAACGCTTCTAACGCAAGACCGCTGATCGTTTTCGGGCCATCGGTCGGTAAATCCCAGCCGCGCTGGCGGTTGAGTTCTCGGATACTGATCGTGCCAGAGCAAATAGCACTGCCATCATCTAGAGCGTGAAGCTCTTCGCTCTCTTCAATGAGATTGGACGTAAATTCCCCCACGATTTCCTCGAGGATATCTTCGAGCGTCACCAGCCCCATCAAATCGCCGTACTCATCGACCACTATGCCCATGCGCAGCTTTTTTTGCTGGAACTGGCGGAGCTGGGTGTGAAGTGGCGTGTTTTCAGGCACAAAATAGGGTGTTTCCACTTCTTTGATAAGGGCATCGCGACAGAGACCATTGCCACGAAACACTCGGGATAGGTTACGCATGTGCAAGACACCGCGAATATCATTGATATCTTCATGCCAGACCGGCAGCAGCGTATGGGTGCTCTCCTGGAGGCATTGCATGATGACCTCGTCGGAGTCATCAAGGTCGATGCCGTAGACCTCGTTACGGGGCACCATGATGTCGTTGACGGTAACTTGTTCAAGATCGAGGATGTTCACCAGCATGCGACGGTGCCGTCCGGGAATCATACTGCCCGACTCCGTCACAATCGTTCTCAGCTCTTCTTGCGAGAGAGCTTCACCCTCTTGCAGGTCGGGCTTGAAGCCCATCAGCTTCAGTATGCCGTTAGTAACCGCATTGATCGCCATCACCAGCGGCATGAACAGCTGCATGAGGGGAAGTAACACAAAGCTGAAGGGAAAGGCGAGGCGTTCAGGGTGCAATGCTGCAACGGTTTTGGGTGTAATCTCGGCGAAGATAAGCACCACAATAGTCAGCAGTACGGTCGCAACGGCAATGCCCGCGTCGCCGTAAAGGCGGATGGCGATAACGGTCGCGATAGCAGAGGCCAAAATGTTAACGAGATTATTGCCAATGAGGATGAGACCAATCAGTCGATCGGGCCGTTCAAGCAGCTGGCTGGCTCGGCGGGCTCCCCGATGGCCTTGGGTGCGGAGGTGTTTCAGACGATATCGGTTGAGCGACATCATGCTGGTTTCGGAACTGGAAAAGAAACCCGAAATCAGTATCAGTACGGCGAGAATGAAAAAAAGCAGTCCCAGCGGGGCGTCGTTCAAGAAGCTGTGGTTCTACGTCAGGGATGAATGACGATGGTGGAGAAAAATTCGCGCCAGTACAAGTCTTTGATGCGGTCTAATTGGCTTTTTACGGGTTTGCTAGAGGAGGAGCTCGACCACCAGTTTGGAGCCAAAAAAACCTAAGGCCAGTAGCGCGTAACCGACAAACACCAGGGTGAGTGCGGTGCCGACACGCCATCCTCGCCGCCAATGGACGAAAAGGGTTGTGCTCATCAAGGCCCAGCCTAGGCTGGTCAGCACGGTTTTGTGGACCAGTTTTTGGCCCAAAAGATCATCGATAAAAATGCCCCCGGTGAGAATGGCAACGGTGAGCAATGCAGTGCCTGCCAATAACAGCTCATAAAACATCTGCTCCATGGTATCCAAGGGTGGCAGCATTCGAATAATACCGCGGGTTTTATGGCTTCTCAGACGCTGGGTCTGAATTGAGACCAATATGCCCTGGAACGTGCCCAGGGTCAGTACGCCAAACGCCAGCAGCGACGTGGAAACATGGACAAGGAGTCCATCCGGTAATCCCGCCATGGGTTGGCCCGTCGCGGGCGCAAAATGATTGACCAGTACAGCGAGCGCCGAGAGTGGAAAAGTGGCAATTATCAGCATATGAAGGGGGCGCAATAGCATGCTGATCAGGCTGACCGATCCCATCAACAGAAAAATCAGCGAGGAGATCTTGTAAAACCCGAGATCCAGGTTGCCCTGAACCCAGTCCATGGCCGACAGCAGGAGATGACAGGAGACCGCGAATGAGGCGATCCACAACACGCGTTGCGATGCGCCGGTTTGTCGGGCGTCTAGCGTCAGTAACTGGCGGGCACCGGCATACAAATACAGCGCCGCTGTCACGATGGCTAAGCCGGCGTGGAGCAATTCCTGGGGCGACGTCATCGTATCGCTCGCATGGTTTCCATTACCTTTTGGGTCAATAGTCGAACACCCGTATACTACGCGCTTTGTGGCCCAGTGAAACAGTGGTGAGACAGCGTAGGTGTCTCACTGTGATGGTGAGCGAGGAAATACATGTTTGAAGGCTTGAGTGAACGATTGTCCGCCAGTTTGCGCCAGATGGCTGGCAAGGCGCGGATCTCGGAAGAAAATATCAAAGATACCCTGCGCGAGGTCCGCATGGCCTTGCTCGAGGCAGACGTGGCACTGGAGGTAGTCAAACAGTTCACCGATGCCGTGAAGGCGCGGGCGGTCGGGGCCGAGGTGGCTGAGAGTCTCACGCCAGGGCAGGCGTTTCTGAAGATCGTGCAATCGGAACTTACCCAGACGATGGGGGAGGTGAACGAGGCACTGACCCTGAACACCCAGCCACCGGCTGTGGTCATGGTCGCGGGTCTACAGGGCGCTGGTAAAACCACTTCAGTGGCCAAACTGGCTCGCTATTTGATCGAGCGGGAGAAAAAGAAGGTGGCGGTGGTCAGCGCCGACGTCTATCGACCAGCGGCGATCGCCCAGTTGGAAACTTTGGCGGCGGAGGTGGGGGCCCGCTTTGAGCCCTCGGAGGCCAGCGAAGATCCGGTCGCTATTGTCAATCGCGCCTTGGCGAGTGCGCGCGTCAATGTGATTGACGTGCTGCTCGTGGATACCGCCGGTCGCTTGGCGATTGACGAGCCGATGATGGCTGAAATCAAGTCGCTTCACAGTGCGATCAGTCCCGTTGAGACGCTGTTCGTCGTCGACGCGATGACCGGCCAAGATGCCGCCAATACCGCAAAAGCCTTCGGAGATGCACTGCCCCTGACCGGCGTTATTCTGACAAAGGTTGATGCCGATACCCGCGGTGGTGCTGCGCTTTCGGTGAGAACCATCACCGGCAAGCCCATCAAGTTTCTGGGGGTTGGTGAGAAGACCGACGCGCTCGATCCATTTCATCCTGATCGGTTGGCCTCCCGGATTTTGGGCATGGGCGATATGTTGTCGCTTATCGAAGAGGCTGAGCGCACGGTCGACAAGAAAAAAGCACAAAAGCTCGCCAAAAAAGTACAGACCGGTGGGCGTTTTGACCTCGAAGATTTCAGGGATCAATTGCAGCAAATGCAAAATATGGGCGGCATTGGCGCCATGCTGGATAAGCTACCCGGCATGGGAGGCATGGCGCAGGCGGCCCAGCAAAACCTAGACACCAAGCAATTTGCCCGCATGGAAGCGATGATCAACTCCATGACCCCAGCAGAGCGGCGGAAGCCCGAGCTCATCGCGGGCTCCCGCAAGCGTCGTATCACCCTGGGGTCGGGTACGCAGGTGCAAGACCTCAATCGCTTGCTGAAACAGCATAAGCAGATGCAGAAAATGATGAAGAAGATGAAAGGGGGCGGTATGCAAAAAATGATGCGAGGCCTCGGCGGCATGATGCCCCCTGGCGGCGGCATGCCTCCGGGAGGATTTCCAGGCCGCTGAAAGCCTGCCATTCTCACCTTTTCACCGGGCTGGCTTTGCTGTATCCTCCGCGTCCTTTACTTGCAGGAACAGCCGTCTAAGGCTCTTCTGGCTTAGAAAAATTCATAGGAATCAACAGCATGGTAGTAATCCGACTTTCTCGCGGCGGGTCCAAAAAGCGCCCGTTTTACCAGGTCACTGTGACCGATCGCCGCAACTCTCGGGATGGCCGTTTTATTGAGCGAGTGGGGTTCTTTAATCCTATCGCGCGCGGTCAGGAAGAACGTCTGCGTTTGGATCTTGAAAAGATCCATGCATGGGCGGATAAAGGCGCCCAAATTTCACCGCGCGTTAAGTCGTTGATGAAAGACGCTGCCGCGCAGGTGGAGACCTCGGCGGCCGCTTAAGGGCCCGCCGTCAGGCCAGCTCGCTCGCCATGGCGGAGCTTATTACGCTGGCACAGGTTGTAGGTGTTCACGGGATCAAAGGCTGGGTAAAAATCCGGCCCTTTCTTGAAGACCTGGACATATTGACCTCTCTCGCGCGTATCCAGCTCGTGCCGGGAGAGAAAGTAAGAATAGGCAGTACCAAGACGGTGAAAATCGACGCCGTCAAGCAGCAAGGCAAAGGCGTTATTGCCCATGTCGAGGGCATCGACGACCGGTCTGCGGCGGAAGAAGTCAGGGGATTTTTGTTCCAAACGGAGCAGGACAACTTGCCCCCCGCCGAGTTAGACGAGATCTACTGGCGAGACTTGGTGGGTATGCGGGTGTTTTGCTGTGAGCCCGACAGCGACGACAAGGGTGTCGTGGTGTTGGGGCAGGTTGATTACCTTCTCGATACCGGTGCAAACGATGTGCTGGTGGTGAAGGCGACGGATGACAGCGTAGATGACAGGGAGCGGCTCATTCCCTGGTTGGTCGATTCGGTGGTTACAAAAATCGACACGGAAAGTCGAAGCGTATGGGTGAGTTGGTATGTCGACGCCTGACGCACCGCGCCGTTTCGGGGTCATCACCCTGTTTCCGGAAATGTTTGACAGTTTGGCCTGCTGGGGGGTGACAGGAAGGGCGCACGAGCAAGGGCTCTGGGCGCTTTCACTGACTAACCCGAGGGAGGTCGCCGATGATCGGCATGGCACCGTTGACGATCGCCCCTATGGTGGTGGTCCTGGGATGGTGATGCAAGCCCCAGTGATGGATCGGGCGTTGGAAAGGGCCCGTGAACGGGTGGGCTCTGAGGCCAAAGTGGTGGCATTGACGCCTCAAGGCCGGGTGTTCAACGATGGCTTGGCGAGGGAACTGGCCAAGGAGCAAGCCCTGATCTTCGTCGCGGGACGGTATGAAGGGATCGATGAGCGATTTCTCGAGGCTTCAGTTGACCTCGAGGTGTCCATCGGGGACTTTGTTGTCAGCGGTGGTGAGCTTCCGGCGATGATGGTGATGGACGCGCTGATACGACTGATACCGGGCGCGCTCGGTCACGGAGACTCTGCGAATGAGGATTCATTCGCGAATGGGATGTTGGATTGTCCCCACTACACCCGCCCTGAGGCGTATCGGGGAGCAGAGGTGCCCGGGGTGTTGTTAAGCGGCGACCATCGCGCAATAGCCCGGTGGCGCAGGGCCCAGTCCCTGCGACGGACGATGGACAGGCGGCCGGATATGTTGACCTGGCAAGCGCTGTCCCAGGAAGATAGAGCGCTACTCAAGGAGTGGCAGCTCAACGAAAGTGAGTAGACGTAGCGACTGACCGCAATGGCGCGGGAAAGGCGTGAGTTGGATTGGAGAGTGTCATGAACACGAACAAAATTATCTCGGAAATTAATGCCGAGCAAATGAGTAAAGAGATTCCGGCCTTCGCTCCGGGCGACACTGTTGTGGTTCAGGTGAAGGTCAAGGAAGGCACCCGCGAGCGTTTGCAAGCCTTTGAGGGGGTTTGTATTGGCAAGCGTAACCGAGGTCTGAATTCCGCATTCACCCTCCGGAAGATTTCTCACGGCGTTGGGGTAGAGCGAACTTTCCAGACCTACAGCCCACTTCTTGACAGCATCACGGTCAAGCGCCGCGGTGACGTCCGCCAGGCGAAGCTGTACTACTTGCGAGAGCGCAGCGGAAAGGCGGCTCGCATTAAGGAAAAGCTGTCCAACTAGTATTACGCATCGCGCAGGGCCGCCCCGGGTTACCGGTGCGGCCTTTCGTGTTTCTGGGGATAGCGCTAGGATTTACGGGAGCATGCGGTAGTGATGCACCCTGCAGTGGTGCCTATTCTGGGTTCTCCTACCTTGGAAGTGCCTATCTGGGAGGTTGAACTTGTCAGCGGTAATTGAGGGGTTTATCGATGCGCTGTGGTTGGAGCGTGGCTTGAGTGAGAATACCCTCGTCGCGTATCGGCGCGATGTGTCCCAGTACCATCAGTGGCTCGACAAGCAGGGGCTGGCCTTAGTTAGCGCGAACGCGGGTCAACTCCAGCTGTTTCTGGGCGATCGGCTGACACAGGGCGCCTCACCCCGATCGACGGCGCGGTTTCTCTCCAGTGTTCGCAGCTTCTACCGCTGGGCCTTGCGCGAAAATTTGGTATCGGAGGATCCCAGCCTCCGCATTGAGAGCCCAAAGCAGGGTAGACCGCTCCCTAAGGCACTGTCTGAAACCGATGTGGAGCGTTTGTTGGGAACCCCAGATATTGAGCAGGTGGTTGAATTTCGCGATCGCACCATGCTGGAGCTGCTCTACGCTTGTGGCCTCCGCGTTTCGGAGCTTGTCGGACTAACCCTGAGCCAGATCAGTCTCAATCAAGGCGTTATCCGAGTGACGGGCAAGGGCAGCAAGGAGCGATTAGTTCCGATGGGCGAGGAGGCGCTGGATTGGCTGCAACGCTATATTCGGGGCCCGAGGATGGATTTACTTCGAGGGCGCGCCAGTGATGTACTTTTTCCCTCAAATCGCGGTACCGCCATGACTCGCCAGACCTTCTGGTATCGTATTAAAATTTACGGCGACAGAGCGGGTATTCGATCGCATCTATCGCCGCATACGTTGCGGCACGCTTTCGCGACGCATTTACTTAATCACGGCGCTGATTTGCGCGTTGTGCAAATGCTGCTGGGTCACAGTGACTTGTCGACGACTCAAATTTACACCCATGTCGCGCGGCAGCGCATGCAGGAGTTGCACGCGAGCCATCACCCGCGTGGTTAGCCTAGGAGATAAAGGAACAGTAATGATCACACCGCAGCGAGAACAGTCCCGAAGCAATGGCGCCAGCGAGCACTTGCTGACATTTTTGTCCCCCTTAATAGCAGTTATCGTGCTGTTCACGCTCTGGCGCGCGCCAATGGCCGGTGCGGATGATTACGCACAGTTACGCGATCGCCTTCAATCCGCCCTATCCGACAGCATGGGTAGCGTTGTGGTGGTTGATTCCATATTGGAAACCGAAGCACCGGGGCTGGTAGAGGTGTCTCTGGCCAATGGACTCGTGGTTTACGCGACGCCAACCGGCGAACACTTTGTTGTGGGCGACCTCTACGCCGTGAAGGCCGATGGCCTGGTCAATTTGGCCGAGCAGAAGCGTGAGGCCGAACGCAAAGCGCTGATGGACAGCCTCGACGTCAATGACATGATTGTCTTTAGTCCCGAGGGAGAGACGCGCGGCTATATCACGGTATTCACAGATGTGACCTGTTTTTACTGCCAGAAGCTTCATCGCGAAGTCGATGATTTAAACGCCCGAGGCATAGAGGTGCGCTATCTCGCTTATCCGCGTGGGGGTATGGATTCCGACGGTGCTCGCAAGTTGGCTACCGCCTGGTGTGCTGAAGATCAGCAGGACACCCTGACCAAACTCAAGGCCGGTGTAACGCTACCGATCAACGAGTGTGAGGCAGCGCCTGTCGCGGCGCAGTATGCGCTGGGGAAAAGCCTAGGCATCAGGGGGACACCCGCGATCGTTACCAGCACCGGTCAAATGATTCCCGGCTACAAGCCTGCGGATGAGCTCGAGCAACTGCTGGGTCTGAATTAAAAACGAGCCCGGGGCGACGGCCCCGAGGATGTTTCGGAGTTATCACGTGAACAACAATTTTCAGCGGATCGATCGACTGCCGCCGTATGTGTTTAATATTATCGGCGAGTTGAAATCCGCGGCCCGCGCGCGGGGTGAGGATATTATCGATTTCGGGATGGGTAACCCCGATCAGCCTACGCCACAGCATATTGTCGATAAACTGACTGAGACCGTGCAGCGCGGTGACACCCACCGCTATTCCCAGTCGAAAGGGATTCCTCGACTGAGGCGAGCGATTTGCAACTGGTACCAACGGCGTTACGACGTCACCCTCGACCCTGCGACAGAGGCGATCGTCACCCTGGGTTCAAAAGAGGGGCTGGCTCACTTAGCGTTGGCTACAACCAGTACCGGTGATTCTATTTTGGTCCCCAACCCCTCCTATCCTATTCACCCATATGGGTTTGTTATTTCGGGAGCCGATCTACGTCATGTGCCGATGGTCGGTGAAGACACTTTTCTCGATGAGCTTGAGCAAGCCATACGTAATAGTTACCCCAAACCCAAAATGCTGGTTCTCAATTTCCCATCGAACCCTACTGGCCATTGTGTGGAGCTCGACTTTTTTGAAAAGGTGGTCGCGGTTTGTCGCGAGGCCGGTATCTGGCTGATACACGACCTTGCCTATGCCGATCTCTGTTTTGACGGCTATGTGGCCCCAAGTATCTTGCAGGTTGAAGGCGCCCGGGAAATAGCGGTCGAATTTTTCACTTTGTCCAAGAGTTACAACATGCCGGGCTGGCGGGTTGGTTTTTGCTGCGGAAACCCTGAGCTCATTGCCGCATTGACGCGTATTAAATCGTATCTAGATTACGGCATTTTTACCCCCGTACAGGTAGCGGCAATAGCTGCGCTTGAGGGCGATCAGCAATGTGTCACCGATATTTGCGACATGTATCGGCGCCGCCGCGATGTCCTTTGCAACGGGCTCAATGAGGCTGGCTGGCCGGTTACGCCGCCTAAAGCCACGATGTTTGTATGGGCACAGATTCCGGAAGCATTCCGGTCGATGGGTTCTTTGGAGTTTAGTAAGCTGTTACTCAAGGATGCCGGTGTGGCGGTCTCTCCCGGCCTGGGGTTCGGAGAATACGGTGAAGGGTATGTTCGTTTCGGTTTGATCGAGAACGAGCACAGAACTCGGCAAGCGCTTCGGGGTATCAAAAAAGTATTGCGCCAAGGACCACCTGCTTGAAGCGTTTCGACCGTCAGTCTTCCCGAAAGCTTGGTGGTTATGCAAAAGAGAGCGGTTGTTAACACGGCCGCCGGGTGAGAGGGTCGTCAAGAGCAAACAGCCATGAGAAAACTGTCATGAGCAAGCAAAGAATTGCTGTCGGACTATGTGGTTTGGGTACCGTAGGTAGCGGAGTCGTCACGTTGTTTGAACGGCATGGGGCGGCGCTAGCAACTCGGTGCGGATGTCCCGTAGAACTCACGCACATCGGGGCGCGTCGTGACAGACCGGATTGCGATACCTCGGGTTACAACGTCAGCCGCGATATATTCGCCGTCGTTGCTGATCCGGAAATAGATATTATTGTCGAGCTCATCGGCGGAACCACCACGGCCTATGACCTCGTGGCACAGGCGCTCGAGGCTGGCAAGCATGTGGTCACGGCGAACAAAGCCCTAATGGCGTCCCGCGGTAATGAGCTGGCGGCCCTCGCTGAGCAGAAAGGCGTGGCACTGCGGTTTGAAGCGGCAGTGGCGGGCGGTATTCCAGTGATCAAAACCCTACGAGAGTCACTGGCAGCGAATGCTATTGATTCCATCGCCGGGATCATTAACGGCACCGGCAATTTTATATTGACCGAGATGGCCAAGGCTGGACGAGCCTTTGAAGATGTTCTTAGCGAAGCGCAGGCGCTTGGTTATGCAGAAGCGGACCCCACTTTTGACATCGACGGGACTGACGCGGCACACAAACTCGTGATTTTGGCGACCCTGGCTTTTGGTATTCCGCTGGATATCGATGGGCCTTTTACCGAGGGCATCAATAGCGTGGCGCCCGAAGATCTCCATTTTGCCGAGGAGCTCGGCTATGTGATCAAGCATCTGGGTATCGCCCAGCGTGTAGGGGGTCAGGTTGACCTGCGGGTTCACCCCACCTTGATTCCGAGAGACAAGCAAATTGCTACCGTCGATGGCGTATTGAACACCGTGATGGTCCGCAGCGACGCCGTCGGCGAGTTGGTTCTGGTGGGCCCGGGTGCTGGCGCGTTACCGACCGCCTCTGCGGTTTGTGGTGATGTAACTGACATCGCACAGCATGTGGCTAGGGGCACCACCGATGCACGGCCCGTGCTGGGTTTGCCTACCCAGGCTCTCCAGAGTCTGCCTCGTGTTTCTAGGGATGATGTGCAGAGCGAATGGTATTTGCGTATGGTGGTGTCGGATCAACCCGGCGCGATGGCGGACATCACCCGGTTGTTGGGCAATGAAGGAATTAGTATTGAGTCGCTGATTCAACGCCCGCCCAAAAGTGGTGCCAAGGAAGTCAGCGTGGTGATTATCACTGATCGCGCATCAGGGTCTGGAATTCAGCGGGCGGTGGATGCGATCGAACAACTTGAGGCTTTGGCCGGATCGATTACCATGCTCCGTGTCGAAGCATTTGAGGGCTCCTAAGTGGCTATTCGCTATATCAGTACCCGGGGCCAAGCACCAGCACTTAACTTTGAGGAGGTGCTGTTAGCTGGGCTGGCGTCTGACGGGGGTCTTTATGTTCCTGAGCAATTGCCCACCTTTAGCGAAGCAAAAATTCGCAGTTTTCGATCGCTTTCCTATCCAGAGCTCGCGTTCCAAATACTAGAACCCTTTGTGGAGGGCTCAGTAAGTGCGGATGATCTAAAAGCAATAATCGATGATACCTACGCGCAATTTCGTCATCCTGCGGTAGCGCCCTTGATACAACTCGATGATAACCAGTGGGTGCTGGAACTCTTCCATGGCCCGACACTGGCGTTTAAGGATTTCGCATTACAGCTCCTGGGACGCTTGCTTGATCATGTGCTTCAGCGCCGACAGCAGAAAGTGGTGATTATGGGAGCCACCTCGGGAGATACGGGGTCAGCGGCGATTGAGGGTTGCAAGCGTTGCAGCAACATCGACATCTTTATTTTGTATCCAAACGGTCGCGTATCTGATGTGCAGCGACGTCAAATGACGACGGTGCAGGGAGAGACTATCCATAATCTGGCGATCGAAGGTGACTTTGATGACTGTCAGGCGATGGTCAAAGCGAGCTTTGTTGCTGAGCCGTTTCTGCCGGATGGCCGCCAGCTTGCCGCGGTTAACTCCATCAACTGGGCGCGGATTATGGCGCAGATCGTCTACTATTTTTATGCGGCGCTGCTATTAGGTGCACCCGATCGGGCGATCAACTTCTCGGTGCCGACGGGCAATTTCGGCGATATTTTTGCTGGGTACTTGGCCCGCTGCATGGGGTTGCCCATTGACCAGCTGGTGATCGCGACCAATAAAAATGATGTGCTTCACCGCATCCTCACGTCGGGGGAATACGCGCGGCAGCAGCTTGAGAAGTCGTTGTCGCCAAGCATGGATATCACTGTTTCCTCGAATTTCGAACGCCTGATGTTTGATCTTTATGATCGAGATGCAGCGGCGATTGATCACCTGATGCGGGACTTTACTGCCGGTGCTATTCAGTTGTCCGAGGGTGCGATGAAGCAGGCGAGAAGTCTGTTTTCGAGTCACTGTGTGTCAGATGATGATACTGCCGCCGAGATAGCCGAGGTGTGGTCTCGCTGTGGCTACTTGCTCGACCCCCACAGCGCCATCGGCACTCGCGCGGCGAAAGCGTGTCGGCGCGAAGCGTCTCAACCTATGGTGACCTTGGCCACAGCGCACCCAGCCAAGTTTCCTGAGGCAGTGTTGCGAAGCGGTGTGGGTACCCAGCCCGAATTACCACCTCATTTGGCTGACTTGTTTGATCGCGAGGAGCGGTTTGTTGTGCTCCCCAACGATCTGGCACGGGTGCAGGAACACATGGCGTCACGCCTCAAGGCCTAATGCGACCGACCCTCAAAACTCGCCACACTATTCCGTCGCGGTCCTTAGCTGCGGCCACTCTGCCCGACATCCTAAAGCGTCTTTATGCCAATCGAGGTATCACCGAGGCCTCAGACACGGACCTTTCATTGAAACACCTGTTGCCTCCGCAGCAGCTACGCGGGATCGCCGAGGCAGCCGGTCTGCTTGCGGATGCCATTGAAGGAGAGGCGCGGGTCATCATTGTGGGTGACTTTGATGCCGACGGTGCGACCAGCGTTGCGCTAGCGGTTTCTGTGTTGCGCCAGTTGGGCTTAAAAGATGTGTCCTATTTGGTGCCCAACCGCTTTGAATTTGGCTATGGCTTGTCCCCAGAAATTGTCGCACTAGCGGCCAATCAAGAACCTGATCTGATCGTGACGGTGGACAACGGTATCTCCAGTCACGCCGGGGTGATGACTGCCCAGGGGTTTGGCATAAGCGTGCTGATTACAGATCATCACCTCCCGGGTGAAGACCTGCCCGCTGCGGATGTTATTGTTAACCCCAATCAACCGCGCTGCCACTTTCCCAGTAAAGCGCTCGCGGGCGTTGGCGTAATGTTTTATGTCCTGACAGCGCTTCGCGCCGAACTTCGCTCCCGCGGTTGGTTCGATCAGACCGGTCGCGAGCCGCCCAATATGGCTGACTCTCTCGATCTGGTGGCGCTGGGGACGGTCGCAGACGTAGTACCCTTGGATCGCAACAATCGGGTTTTGGTTGCCGGGGGGTTGGCGCGCATACGAGCCGGACGAGCGCGCCCGGGTATCGAGGCATTGCTCGAGGTTGCCGGCCGCGATGGTCGCACAATCAGCAGCGGTGATCTCGGTTTTATTCTGGGTCCAAGACTCAATGCCGCGGGTCGGCTTGACGATATGTCTGTGGGTATCGAATGCTTATTAGCCGAGAGTCACGCCGCGGCCCGCCCTTTGGCACAGCAGCTGCACGAACTCAATCGGGAGCGGCGGGATATTGAGGCGGACATGCAGGAGGAAGCGCAGGCGCAGATGAGCGCTCTAGCGCTTGAGCCCGCGGCCATGCCCTTTGGACTATGCGTGTACCAGCCATCATTTCACCAGGGTGTTGTCGGGATTGTTGCCAGCCGATTGCGGGAGCAGTACCACCGCCCGACCATTGTTTTTGCAGACGCGGGCGATGGTGAGTTAAAAGGTTCGGGACGGTCGATTGAGGGCGTACACATTCGCGATGTCTTGGATTCGATCGCGGCATCTCACCCGACCTTGATCGACAAGTTTGGCGGCCATGCCATGGCGGCAGGGTTGACCCTGCCCGCAGCGCGGCTGGGTGAATTTGAGACGGCTTTTAACGAGACTGTTGCCGCGGTACTGAGTGGTGTCCCGCCCGAACCCATCCTTGAAACCGACGGCGAGTTAGGTGCCTCGGAGCTCGCACTGGAAACGGCAGAACTGCTCGAACGGGCCGGTCCCTGGGGGCAGCATTTTCCCGAGCCAATTTTCGAAGGGGTTTTTAGGATTCTGGAGCAGCGCCTGCTCAAAGAGCGCCACCTCAAGCTACAGCTTGGCCATGAAGACCAGCGACTTGAAGGCATCGCCTTCAACGTCGATCTCGAGGAGTGGCCCGATCCTGGGGCGGATAAGGTGGGGCTGGTCTATCAACTTGCCGTCAATGACTTCAGGGGTGAGCGGCGTGCGCAGCTTGTCATCAGACAGCTGTGGAAGTGTTGATGCTGTGACCTTGTACCGTCTTGCTGGCACCCACTGTAGAGCTTCGGTACACTCGCGCCTCGTCAATCAAAGGGTCCCTGATTGTGGAAGTCGCTCCCCTTACCAATCTCATTAAAGATATTCGTGCGCGCACTGACGTGCTTAGGGGGTATCTTTGACTATCCGGAGAAGAAAGATCGCCTCGCTGAGGTAGAACTCGAGCTTTCCGAGCCCAGTGTTTGGGATGACCCCGAGCGGGCGCAGGCACTTGGCCGTGAACGCGCCTCTCTAGAAGCTGTGGTTCAGACTATCGACCAGCTTGATCTTGGTGTTGCCGATGCCGATGACCTGCTGGAAATGGCGGTCGCCGAGGATGACGAGGAGACTGTGGCCGCGGTCAGCGCCGACATCGATGCCCTTGTTAAGCAGCTGGAGCTCCTCGAGTTTCGGCGTATGTTCGCCGGTGAGATGGATCCCAACAACGCCTATCTCGACGTGCAGGCGGGTTCGGGTGGAACTGAAGCGCAGGATTGGGCCGAGATGTTGCTGCGCATGTATTTGCGTTGGGGCGAGGGCAAGGGATTCAAGGCGACGATACTTGAGGCCTCCGCTGGGGAAGTGGCTGGACTTAAAAGCGCCACTGTTCAGTTTGAGGGCGAATATGCCTTCGGTTGGCTGCGAACCGAGACCGGGGTGCACCGTCTGGTCAGAAAATCGCCCTTTGATAGCGGAGGCCGCCGCCATACCTCCTTTGCGTCGATCTTCGTTTCTCCGGAAATCGATGACAATATTGATATCGAGATTAATCCCGCCGATTTGCGCGTTGACACCTATCGGTCCTCCGGCGCGGGCGGGCAGCACGTCAATACAACCGACTCGGCGGTGCGTATTACCCACGAGCCCTCGGGCATTGTGGTCAGTTGTCAGACCGAGCGCTCTCAGCATCAGAACAAAGACAACGCCATGAAGCAGCTGCGAGCTAAACTGTATGAGATGGAAATTCTAAAGCGTAGTGCCGAGAAGCAGGCGCTGGAGGACAGCAAGGCCGATATAGGCTGGGGCAGCCAGATACGCTCCTATGTACTTGATGATGCGCGGATTAAGGATTTGAGAACCAGCGTGGAGACGCGCAATACCCAGGCGGTGCTGGACGGTGATCTCGATATGTTCATCGAGGCATCTCTCAAAAAAGGCCTCTGATAAGCGGCGCAAACGGCTAACAAGGTTAGAGATGCAATGAACGATAGAAGTGACAATCCGGCAGATGGCGCCGTTGATGAGAACAAGCTGATCGCCGAGCGACGCGCAAAGCTTGCACGCCTGCGTGAGCAGGGTCAGGCATTTCCTAATGATTTTCGTAAAACCGCGCAGGCGGGTTATTTACAAACGCAATTTAGCGAGGTGTCCAAAGAGTCGCTTGAGCAGGCAAACCATGAGTTCGCGGTAGCGGGCCGCCTTATCCGCAATCGTGGAGCATTTTTGTTGATTCAGGACGGTGCTGATTGTATTCAGCTGTATATCAACCGCCAAGGACTGGACGAGGAAACCCTCGAGGCACTCAAGACCTGGGATTTGGGCGATATCGTGGCGGCTAGAGGGCCCCTCCATCGGAGTGGTAAGGGCGACCTTTACATCAATATGAATGAAGCCCGGTTGCTTACCAAGGCGTTACGACCCTTGCCCGACAAATATCACGGGCTAGCGGATCAAGAAACGCGGTATCGCCAGCGCTACGTTGATCTCATCGTGAACCCCGAGAGCCGCGAGGTCTTTCGCGTTCGTTCTGCTGTGATCAGTCGTATCCGTCAGTTTTTGGATGCCAAGGATTTCATGGAGGTCGAGACCCCCATGCTTCATCCGATTCCCGGTGGGGCGGCCGCGAAGCCATTTGTGACCCACCACAATGCTCTGGATATGGATATGTATCTGCGCATAGCGCCTGAGCTCTATCTCAAGCGGTTGACGGTAGGCGGCTTCGATAAGGTCTACGAGATCAACAGAAACTTTCGCAACGAAGGACTTTCCACCCGGCACAACCCCGAGTTCACCATGATCGAGTTTTACTGGGCGTATGCCGACTATCGTGATGCGATGGGCTTAACTGAAGAGATGCTGCGAGACGTCACCTCTCATGTTCTCGGACAGCACGAGGTTGTCTACGGAGATCAAACTTTTGATTTCGGTAAGCCCTTCGTACGCATGACCGTGCTCGAGGCAATTCTAAAATTCAACCCAGCGATAACCGCCGAAGCGTTATCGTCACGTGAATCGGCAGCTGAGTTAGCTGAAACAATGGGCATCGAGGTCAGACCCTCATGGGGCCTTGGAAAAATACAAATCGAGATCTTCGAGGCGACTGCCGAACACCAATTGGTTCAACCCACCTTTATCACCGCCTATCCCACCGAGGTATCGCCCCTGGCGCGACGTAACGATGAAGATCCTTTTGTCACTGATCGCTTCGAATTTTTTGTAGGCGGGCGTGAAATCGCCAATGGTTTCAGTGAACTCAATGACGCCGAGGATCAAGCGGAGCGTTTTCGAGCTCAGGTGGCGGAGAAAGAGGCGGGCGATGAGGAGGCGATGCACTTTGACAGCGACTATGTCAGAGCGTTGGAATACGGGATGCCCCCGACGGCGGGCGAGGGTATTGGGATCGACCGTCTAGTGATGCTGCTAACCAATTCCGCGTCAATTCGCGACGTTTTACTGTTCCCGCATATGCGTCCTGAGTGAAAGGCTGGCCGGTACAGGCCGCGGGTGCTATTCTCCAACAAACCTAACTAGAGTAGCCCTGTGAAGCTATCGCATCCCCCCAATGCATATTTGCTGGCATTTCTCGTCGCCCTGCTAGCGGGGTGTGCTGTCCAAACTCCCTCGGAAGGCATTGTTGGCTCGATTGATGATTCTGCGATGGTGCCCACTGTGGATACAGAGCAAGACTGTGATTGTGACGCCCTCGTATCTGAAGCTGTCAGTGATTTTGACCGTGGGGTCCGGGCGCTCGCTGACCGCGAATATGGGGTCGCGCGGATCCACTTTGAACGACACCGAGAAGGTGGCAGTGCCGAGATGATGCGCGAGGCGGAAGTGGGAATTGCCTTTGCGGCCCTGATGGCCGAAGCAGAATCTTTAGCTGAGGCGGATGGCATCCTCGAGGCCCTCGATGAACGAGCCGAAATTATGATTCTGGCGTTGGCGGCGGTTCAGGCTTTAGAGGGTCGAATTGAATCACTTGATGCGATCAATGCGGCATTGACTGATGACCTTGAAAAGCGCGATGAAGCCATTAAGCGTTTGCGAGAGTTGACTCTGGGTCAACAGGAAGCTGGACGCTAAAACGGCTGCCTACCCCTGGCTGGCTCTGGAGATCGATGGTGCCACCGAGCATCGTGCAGAATTCCTTGACTATCGCCAACCCAAGCCCTGTTCCCCCATATTTTGCTCCCGTGCTTGACTCCGCCTGCACAAACGCCTGAAAAACCCGTGACTGTTGATCCGCGGTCATACCGATGCCGGTATCGGTCACGCTCACGGTAAGCCACTCGTCGTCCATTGACGCTGCAACGGTGATAACGCCGTTCTCGGTAAACTTGCAGGCATTGCTGAAGAGGTTGGTGACGATTTGCTGCAACTTGCTGGGGTCGCTATTCATTTCACCCATGGAATCGTTGTCTATCACCAGTTCGAAGCGGTTGTTGTACTGATTGACCAAGGGGGACAGGGCGTCACAGACCTGAAAAATCAACGCTGCCGGCTGGAACCACTCCAAGCCGACTTGCATCTTGCCCGTTTCAATTTTAGACAGATCCAGAATATCGTTGATGAGGCTGAGTAATTGCCGCCCCGAGAAAATGATGGTGCCCAAGTCATGGCGAAATTGCGCCCGATCTACCTCGCCGGGATCACCAATCTCGTCCTGAAGCATTTCGCTGTAACCGATAATAGCGTTGAGCGGCGTGCGTAATTCGTGGCTGACATTAGCAAGAAACATCGACTTCGCGTCATTAGCAGCATCGGCATCTGCCTTTGCACTCTGGACGTCATCAATAGCAGTCTGAAGTTTTCCTGACATGTCATTGAAGGTTCGCGCTAAATCTCTGATCTCACCGGCCTCAAGACTTTCTTTGATGCGGTAGGTGAGATCCCCGGAGCCAAAGCGTTGGGCGCCGGTTTTCAGCCGTTGCAGGCTGGCGTTGGTGGCTCTGATTAAAATAACCACCAGAACCAGCGTGACGGCGATGGTCGTGATAAAGCCGATGACGGTGATGCGATCGGTTAAAGCAATCGTGCGGTCGATGGCGTTGGAGCGCTGGATAGCTAAAAACTGTTGACGTTGGTCGAGCTCTCCCAGACGCTGTAAGGCATCGTTAAAGTTGACCGCGGAGTCGACATCGAGTGCGGTATCGGTGTCGTTATATTGTCGGTAGAAGTTCTGCCAGACTGCGAGGAGTAGGGTAGTACTCTCCTTCAGACGAAGGTAGTAGTCCTCGGTTCCTTCATTACCGATTGTGCCTAGGCGTCGGACTTTGGCGTCGATGTCTTGTAATTCACTGAGTGCACTGTCCCGTTCGCTGGTATCCAGCGGTTCTTCGGTCGTTTCTCGCAGCGTAGACAGAACGAGTATTTGTTGGCGAGCCGCCTCCAAACTTTGTTGCAGATCGTCGGTAAGCTGTGCGGCATTCACGGTATCTCGATAGGCCACCAAACTTTCCGTTCTTGCCAGACTTCCCCAGAGATGGGTCGAGACGTTGACGGCAAACAGGGTGAGAATGGCGCCCGAGAACAAATAAAGTCGGGCTCGCAAGGATAGGCCAGCGGTAAAACGATTCATGATGGCAGGACGCCCTGAATTTTTGCGACCAGCCCGGGGAAGTCAATGGGCTTGGTGGCATAGTCATCGCAGCCCGCTGACAAGGCCTTTTGGCGATCGGCCTCCATCGCATGAGCGGTCAGCGCAATGATGGGGATGGCGGCGATAGCGGCATCAGCTTTGGCCTCAGAAGCCACAGTCCAGCCGTCCTTGATGGGCAGATTCATGTCCAAGAGCACAACGTCTGGCTTAGCATCACGCATTTTCTCAAGTGCTTGGGCGCCATCTTCGGCCAGAACAACCGCAAAGCCCGCGCGGTCAAGGCGCCGCGATAACATATCGCGATTGAGCGCATTGTCCTCCACCAGCAGCACCGACAGATGCTGTGCGCTCATAATAGGACCTCCAACAACGGATAGACCACGAGCGCCTCTTCCATGCCTTTGGCGCTGAGTTCACGTCGATCTCCCACCACCAGAGCATCGGGTAATTTGTCCCGGGTGCTCCCTGAAATCAGGACTTCGCCGGGGCCCGCTGCGTCCTCGATGCGGGACGTCACATTCATTGCGTGACCTACAAAGCCATATTTTGAGCGCCGCTCGCTGCCAATGTTACCTGCGACGACCGAGCCAGTATTGAGGGCGATTGCCATATCGAGCTCGGGTAGGCCGTCATCGAGATTGGCAAGATTGATGTCACCCATGGCCGCCTGCATGGTGAGAGCACACCGAAGCGCGCGCTCCGTGTCATCCGATTGCTTCCTGGGAGCACCGAAGACCGCCAGCACGGCATCCCCGAGAAATTCATCG
>CALSMP010000015.1 GCA_943787485.1 uncultured Luminiphilus sp.
CAACGCTTTGAACTTGCCCTCGGGATCGAGGCGGTCTACTTGTTCCTGGTAATGGATATCTACAAAGGTCTCTACCGAGTCGATTGTCGCGTAGACAGCATTCGCCCCCAAAGAGTGCCGGGAGCGCACCGGTGAGCCAACCCATCATCCGCCACAAGGGAAGTAGTGCGGTACGCGATGATTGGGGTAACAGCTGCTCCATCAATGTCAGATGTTCGAGTTCGGTCTCCAAATGATGACGAGCAAATCGCCGCACGCCGGGGTCTTTTGATGCCGCTAATATGCCCCGATAAATCATGACCGCGCCGGCCTCCCCCGCATGGTCCGAGCGCAACTCTGCCAAAAGCCAGTGCGGAATTTGGTGGTTGTCAGCATTAGCGGCAAGGGCTGTCAGCTGATCGGCTCCGACAACACCGCACGCCTTATCGGTATCGCTGTGGCTTCGATCACTGTCCTGCGGGGGGGTTGGGTCGGTCATAGCTGGGCCTCGTCGGTCGATACACCCAATGCTGAACCGGAGATAGTCGGGCATAAACAATAGATTACGGGTTGAAGTTTAGCGAAATGCGTGCAAAAACCCTGCTCAATGTGCGCTTTATCCGATCTCGGCTTCTGGTAGACTACGCGCCCTTCTGGGGCCCATAGCTCAGTTGGTTAGAGCAGTCGACTCATAATCGATTGGTCGTAGGTTCAAGTCCTACTGGGCCCACCACTTTCCTCATGTTCTTCAGCTAGTTACCTAAGGCTAAGCCCTGCTGCTTAACGCGTGTATTTCGCGGGTACAGTAGAGGTAACAGTTATGGCTACTTTCGTGAGGGTTGGAGATAAAACCAAAGCAATCATCCGGAAACAAGGATTCCCTACCAAAGCAAAAACATTCCTGAGGCTGACAGATGCCAAGAAGTGGGCCAAAAGATTAGAGGCGCAAATTGAGAGTGGATCAGTAGACAGCAATGTCGTCCTGCGTTACTACACTCTGAAAGACTCTTTGAAGCACTACTTTACCAGCTGCGAGCGCCGCAATCTCAAAGCCCTGAAGTACATTCAGGCCCACAGCAGAATTATCTGCAAGGCTATTGGACACGTAAGGCTATGTGACTTAACCGTAAGGAAGCTAGAGGAATACAGAGACGATCGTCTTCAGACGGTCTCTCCAGCTTCTGTAAAGCATGAACTTGGCATCATAAAACGGTCACTTGCTGAGTTTTGTAACAGCAAAGGCCTTACAAATTATCAAGTACCAGCTATTCGCCCCCCAAAAGTGTCTAATGCCCGAAGCAGACGCCTAAAGAGCGCTGAACTAATAAATTTACTCAGCGTAATCAGTAATTACGAAGTCAGGGCGCTAATTCAGCTGGCTATTGAAACTGGTATGCGTCGCGGAGAGTTGATGAGGATTGAAGCGCGGGATATTGACTATGACAGACGCACACTAGCAGTTAATGAAACGAAGACTAACCTGCCTCGAACAATACCTCTGACCATAACCGCCATCTCAATCCTAAGAGATCAGCAAGGGAGGGTTTCAACAGACACGCTGTTCTCCATCAAAGCAGATTCATTGACGCAAGCGTTCGCGAGGGCTTGTGCAAAAACAGGCATACAAAACCTTAGGTTTCACGATATGCGACATGAGGCTACCAGTAGATTCTTCGAAATGGGTCTTTCATTAATGGAGGTTGCGTCAATCACTGGGCATCAAGATCCGCGTATGCTTCGCCGGTATACACACTTAGAGGCAACTGATTTGCTTAAAAAACTGGATGCAAATTCCGAAATATCTGCAGCATTTAATTATCAAGCGGATTCCATAAAAATCCTATACTCATAAGCCTATCTGGGATTTCACGGACACCGAATATTGGTTATTTTTTTGATCAGTTAAGTGTGTGTGGCAATGTGGGTACTTCTGAGGCATCTTTGGTCTTATGACAGATAAGAATACAGAGCATAGTCGTTTACTAGACGTACACAGGCACTCCAATTATCCAGAGAGTAAATGAGTTTGTTGATGCCTTCTGGAAGCAACACTTGGCTCCCTATTTCCCAGAGCCAAAAGCCGGGCGTAAACCAAAGGCAAGACCTAAAGCCCAGTTCAAAGTCCTATTTCTTGATCTGTACGTTGCTTGGCTTGAGGATCCTGAGTTGTGCATCAGTATCGCGAGAGGCGATAAGAACTTTGATGCCGATAGCCGTTACAACAAGCTGCACATTTCAAAGATTATCAAGAGAGTCAGCGATGCAATGCTTGAGCAAGGCTTCATAGATCAGAAGATAGGAACTGAAGGAGGCCGCAGAGTCACCAGAATCTGGCCTCTAGATCCCCTTATTGCCTACTTCAGAACAGCGGCCTTCTCTGAGTTCCACATTGACGTACACGAGGACAAAGAGTGCATTGTTCTTAAGGATAAAGTCATTGCAACAGATGCAGACGATAAGGAAATAGAGTCCTCAGTTGAACTTGATTACAAGGACGAAGACGCTACCCTTTGACATACACACAGCCAGAGAACTCCTACAGTCCTACAACAGACTCCTTCGCTCTTACGCAGGTCGACATAGCCTCTAGTGACTCGCCTCTAGTAGTCAGTGAGCACTTCAATAGAAAACTAAAGAGATATGAGACACGGAGAGTCTCCTTACGACACGACAACAAGTTTGTCAGGAGGATCTTCTACAGAGGCAACTGGAGTCTAGGTGGTCGATACCACGGTGGATGGTGGCAACAGGTGCCTTCAGAACTCCGTAAAGACATTCTGATTAACGATCACCATACGGTAGAGGTGGACTACTCAGGATTCCATGTGTCCATAGCGTACGGTTTAGAAGGTCTACAGCCGCCTGAGGATCCTTACGAGTTAAGAGCCTTAGTACACCCACTTACGCCCAAGCAGCAACGACAGGATGTGAAGTTACTTGTACTTACCGCTATTAACGCCAAAGACCGTAAATCCGCCTACAGCGCCTTTAGAGACGAGAAGAACAGAGAACAGCGAAGGCTGCCTAAAGATCAGAAGATTAGTTACACCAATGAGGTGCTTGAACAGCTGCTGAATCAGTTCATAGAGGAGAACAAACCAATAGAACACCACCTCTGCACTGACAAAGGGGTGGAGTTGATGGCAATAGATGGACGAATTACAACCAGAATCATTGAACACTTCACTAGGAAGAAGATTCCAGTGCTAACGGTGCATGACTCTTATGTGATTCAGAGCCAATATGAACGGGAGTTAATGGATCAAATGGTGTACGCAACCAAAGCTGAGATAGGAGACTTCTACTTTAGGAAGAAACAGGAGAAGCTATCTCCAACAGTATTAGCTACCTTTGCGAGGATGGATAACCAAATAAATGTACTGAATGGTTATCAATCTATTGCTGACTCAATGTGAGAACTGACGGCTATAAAATAAGGTATGAACGGTTTGTTCGTTACCTTAGTGAATATCATGCAATTGATTAAAAGGTAATAACCACTCCTGCACCTCTTCTAGGTCTACCATTACCCGCACTTAATTAAAAGATAGGTATCTATCCCTCTGTTCTTTATACCTTTTCTCACAAAAGCACCTCACGAGAAGCCTCGCAAAGACACCATGCTTGAGTGCTGGGATAGGCAGATGGAGACACAGTGGGCTAGCTAGGGTAAAAGTAGACCTGCCGTAACTCAGACATAAAAAAAGCCCAACACGTGGCTGGGCTTCTTAGGTTGGTCTAGTGGTTACTTCTTGAGTTTACGTAGACCGAAGAGTCCAAGTAGGCCGCCTAGTGTCAAGTAAGCCGAACAGGGGCAGTGCTGGCACTGGGGTGGCTGGGGTCAGGACTACCACATGTGGTCGTAGTGACGCTTCCTGATGGGCCAGTGTTAGGCGCAAAAGTCTGGGGCCAACCCGAAGCGCCTTCCACGGTGCAGATGGTCTCGAGGCTGCCATTCCGTCTCGAACATGTTGAGGCTGAACGCTCCGAAGTCCCCCAAAAAGGTCACGCTGGTGAGGCTGTTGCTCAGGAACGCAGAGTCCCAATGGTCGTAACGCTGTCTGGAATGGTCACGCTGGTGAGGTCGTTGTCAGGTGAACGCAGATTCCCAATGGTCGTGACGCTGTTGCCAATGGTCACGCTGGTGAGGCTGTTGTCGAGAACGCAGAGTCCCCAATGGTCGTAACGCTGTCTGGAATGGTCACGCTGGTGAGGTCTGTTGTCAGTGAAAGCAGCATACCCAATGGTCGTGACGCTGTTGCCAATGGTCACGCTGGTGAGGCTGTTGTTCGAGAACGCAAAGTCCCCAATGGTCGTAACGCTGTCTGGAATGGTCACGCTGGTGAGGTCGTTGCCGTGAAAGCAGCATAACCAATGGTCGTGACGCTGTTGCCAATGGTCACGCTGGTGAGGCTGTTGTCTGGAACGCAGAGGTCCCCAATGGTCGTAACGCTATAAGTTGTTCCACTATCCGTAACACTGGCTGGAATGACGATGACCGTACCAGTATTTCCCGACGCGCGACCCGTTACTTCGACAGTATTCGCAACCGCGTCGGTAACGTTATAACTCAAACCACCGGCATCAAAAGCCTGAGCCTGAGCAGAAACCATCATCGACATAAACAAAGTGAAAGCAAGCACCGAGAGTGCGTTTGGACGCTTCATGGCTAAATCTCCATCAATTCTTCAAAAAGAGTCATGATGGGAAACAGCGACCGAACGGTTCAGGCTGCGGGTGGTTACAGAAATGCGCCCCAATTGGCTAAATATAATGGAATTTGACGCCGGGAGCATTAAAAAAACGCACAGACGGGAAACTTTTTGCCTTTTTCACGCTCAGTCCTGAGCATTAACGCCATGGCATTAAACAGCCGTTAATTTTCTACTGCTCACACTTCTTCTTTTTCCAAAGCCACCTCTAATGTACCTACCCAGACCACTTGTGACTGAGCACGTCGTCTACCCCTTCTTTTTTCAAAATCAACTTCTCATGTGTATCAGCAGTATCACCGGTACGAGCAGGAGACTTTTACCCCTCCCCGGGCCTATGAAAGGGGGTGGGCCTTCTGGTACAGCACAGGTAACAATTAGCAGGAACTTAGATGGTATCCGTGCTAATTTAACAGCTGGTGCAGCTGAGCCGATGCCGCTGTAACCTGCTGTAACGCGTGATATTTGGTGGTTTAAAGGTTCAAACATAACGCGCTCATGAAGGCGTTGGTTAGAGCAGTCGACTCATAATCGATTGGTCGTAGGTTCAAGTCCTACTGGGCCCACCACTTCACTCGCTTTGCTACGTTCGCGCTGGACCTCAGTGGACTATCCCAGCCCTCGCGCAGAGCGCTTGGGCGTTCGCTGGCTCGAAGCGGTGCTTCTCGAAACCCCATCTCACCCTACTGGGCCCACCATTTTCATGGAATACAAAGACCTACCCAGCGAGCCCCCTCTTAGCTACTGCTGTATTGAACCAAGCAAGCCTTTCGGATAACGACGGCATCTAATAGACTACCTTTCCATAACAGATGGAATAAAAAAGGGTCCTTTATGATATCTACTGCCCGCGTCATGGCCCTGCTGCCTGCTTATAACGCAGTCGACTTTATCCAGCCGGTGCTCGACAGCCTGTCTGCCCAGCAATATGAAAATTTCCGTGTCCTGATTTCTGTCGATCTGGGCACTGGCTTCGTGTAGCACTGGGTTCGTATTAAGGGGGCGCCAATGCCGTGTGAGTGGACTTCCAATCGATTGATTTCAATTCCCACGCTGATCGCACTCTGCATTGCGTTGCTCGGACTCAGCTCCTCTCTGAGTGCGAATGAAACAAGTCTGCCATTTGGTGCCGTGTTTACGATGGATAACGATGCCGCAGGAAATAGTGTTCACGTTTACCATCGCACGAAAAATGGACGCGTAAGTTTTGCACAAGCTATTGCCTCGGGCGGCGAGGGATCTGGCGATGCGCTAGGGAATCAAGGCGCTCTCCAGATTGATCCCAGTGAATCGAATCTTTACGCAGTTAACGCCGGCAGCCACACCATCTCTGTGTTTAGGATCACGGCACAGGGGTTGGCGCTTCAACAAACGATTGATTCAAGGGGCTTGCGGCCAATTAGTCTCACGGTGAGTGGTGACCGTGTTTACGTATTAAACGCAAGTGGCACTGTGGGTGGTGAAGACTCTATTGCTGGGTTTATCAAAAATGAGGAAGGGCTTTTGGAATACCTCAGTGACTCGAGCTTTTCCTTGAGCGAGTCGTATACCCGACCTGCCCAAATTGGATTGTCTCCATCTGGTTCCAATCTCGTTGTGACAGAAAGAGAGACTCACAAGATTACGGTGATTGCTCTTGATGAAATGGGTCGCCCCAATGGCTCATACTCTCGTGATTCGGAGGGCCTAACGCCCTTTGGTTTTGAGTTTGGCGTGAGAGGTTCACTTGTTATCGCAGAGGGGGCCTTGGGTCTTGAAAATGAAAGTAGCGTTTCGTCCTATTCTCTCGGGCCTGACGGCGATTTGGATGTCGTGACGAGTTCGGCACTTACGCTGCAAACAGCAGCATGTTGGCTATCGCTAAGCGTGGATAAAAAGATCGCATACACGACTAACCCTGGCAGTGATTCGATCAGCCATTTCTCGCTCGACTTCAACGGGCAGCTTCAGCTGCAGCGGACACGGCGACGTTTGTTGAGAGCGGGAGATCGACCACTGGATATCGCTGTGAGTCGAGACAATCGCGCTTTATATGTGGTTTTGTCAGGTGCTGACGAGCTCGGGGTGGTGAGACTTTCCACGCGAGGGCACCCTTGGTTTGTTTTCCAAAGAATCGGAATTCCCGAGGGCGCTAACGGGCTCGTCGTTATTTAGTGAGTTTTGGCGACGTCGCAACGCTTGATGGTCTTCATTTCGCTAAGTTTAGACAGCTTGGCAAACCTGATTTCGCCCCCCGGTTTTCGCCCGATATAAGGCGTCATCGGCTGCTTTAATAGTAGCCTCAACACTGCCAGTGTCTGTAAACCCTTGCTATAACTGGCTTACATATATTTGGGTAAGTATTGGGTAAGAAAACTTCCCTATAATTGGAGCCGCTGCTTCCGCTCGGGGTTCAATCTGGTCTGTAACTTGTCGCTGACCGGACAGCGTCGTTGACGCCCTACAATGAAAATCCTGTCGACATAGCGGGAGGCTTTGTGCCAATCTAGCCGATCTATCGGATTCTGATCGAATACTGACTCACCTGCGCCAGAAAGAACAGGACACACCGACTCGGCCATTGCTGGTGCCACCGACCAGAGCGCCACCTGGAAGGTTGCCGCTTTTCGCTGGTAAGGATTCCGGTTCAACAGCACTCAATCAGCGAGGAAGCCACTGAGGAATTCGCTGGTATGGACTTGTTTGTGCCAGCTTTCGAAGGTGAACGCAAAAGATCTACAAGACCAGCCATGCGAGTACTAACCGCAGGCACTGCCCTGAGCCTACATCCATGATCTCATGCCTCCACGAGCCCCTTTCTGGACGGCCAGTTACTACCGACACCCCATTTATACTTCTTATACTTCGCTTGCGATAGACCATCTGAAGAAATAACCCCTGAGGCGTTACTGAGAGCTGTTCAGCACACTACAGCATGCGATCGTTCAAAGCCTGCGTAGGCCGATAGTTATTATCAAACACCGTCTCGAACAGAGCGATTTGAGACGCCGACGCCTGAATCGGTGTTTTCAGTACATGCCATCGAACGCCTTCTGTACATGGCGGCGTCGTAAGCGAACCGTTGTAGCGCCAAGCGCTCAGGTCCATCGGTAATATCCAGGACAAATTAACCATTTGACCCGCCACCAACGTAGGATCACCCTCCTCTCTTGGCAAGTTGGCGAAGACCGGCTCGAGATCGGGGTTAAACATACCCTCCTCGATAAATGCGCCTAATACGGCCAAACCACCGTCGGCGTTGCGATGCACAATGTGCATCTCCATGCGCTCATTTGAGGCATCGAGCGTGTGCTCAGAGGCTGCGTGGAAGTGGAACTGCAATACCTCCCACTCATTGCCACCGACGGCAAGTCGACTGCCCTCCTCGTGCTCCACCTCGACCGTATGGCCGTTGTTGAAAATGACCAAAGGTGTTGATCCATAGTCAATCTCAATAACGGGCGCGAGAGGCGTGTCGATCATTGACGCAATGTCTATGGGCGACTGTTCCTGGCCCGAGCGACACGACTCGTAGTAAGGGCTTAAATCACCCCAGACGTCAGGCCCGTTCGCTGGCTCGTACCCCCAATGAACTCCATCAACCTCTCGCTCATTAAGCGCCTGCGTCGGGCGATAGTTATCATCAAAAATGCCCTCGAAAGCACCAATCTGCTCAAGCGACGCCTCGATTGGTGTGCTCAACACATGCCAAGCAACATCCTCTGAGCACGGTGGTGTCGTCAGGGACCCGCTGTACCGCCAGGCCGCGAGCTCCTCAGGTAAAACCTCGGCCAGATTGACAGTAACGCCCGTAATTTGGGTCGGCGAAGACAGTTCACGGGGGAGGTTGTTGAAAATCGCATCGAGTGACGCGTTGTGATCACCGGGCTCGATGACAACCCCAAGGACAGCGAGATTACCAGCTTCATCTGCGTGCACCACGTGCATTTCTAGGTCGTAAGCAGCGCCATCAAAGGTGTGTTCACTGTTTGCATGGAAATGGAACTGCACCACGTCCCACTGGTTATCGCCGACAGTGAGCGAATCGCCCTCGTGAACCTCGACCTCAATCGTGCGTCCGTTATTAAAGATAACGAGGGGCGTCTCTGAATAGTCTGGCGTTATGGCTGGAACCCGTGACGGCGGTGTCGACACATCAACGTCGATAGGGGATTGTTCGACCCCTTGCGAGCACGCAGCATATCCCTCATCTAGGGATGCCCAATTCTCAGGGCCAATATCACCGCTGTAACCCCAGTCAGGCTCGGACAATACCGGCTCTTCGGGCTCGGGCGCGATGACAACAGGTTCTTCTGCCGCACGGTTAGCACCGTTATCACAGCCTACCAACAACACGCTCAGTGCTGCTCCTTTCCACCAATACGACCCAATCAGCTCCACACCTATCTCCCTCCAATGTCGGTCGAGGAGTCCTCGACGTATTTAATCTGCGCAATGCATTTTCCTTGTTGCGGGTGTTTCCTCTTTCAACGCCGCTGCAGAGATATTCTTGAAAGCATCACCTATCGTTAAGTATTTAACACCGCTATCAATCTAAACTAAGCGACTTTTTGTCCAACCCCCTTGACCGTAGCACCAGTAACACGGAGGGGTGCCATGGGCATAGCAATTCACACCAAAAGCCTTGTTAGCAAGTATGCATCCTTGACAAGTGCGGGCATAGGAGCTGGGTAACACATTCATCGACTTGTCAGTCACAGACGCGCAAGAGACCTTCCCAGTGCAGCTAGAGGCCTGTGGCCGGTACGGCCGTCAGCATAAGTCAGCGAGATCTTATGGAGGGGCATTTGTATGATTTACTCTGCGATCTATATCAGTTGGGCGATGGTAGGGACAGTCACCCCGATTGGGAATTGCACCGGGCCAGAGGAGGAAGGCAGAGGACCAATTATTGATAATTCGTTTATGAATTATTGTTAATTGGTCTCTGATCGGAGATCTCGAAAAATGACAGAGTCGATTCGGCCTCAGTTCGGTGTTAGGTTGGCAAACCTTGTTATGAATCTTCGACTTGCTGAATTCGTGTCGGCCTAACGTTCAACCGAAGTTCGGTATAGGTTCGGACTGCTTCAAATCGAAATCAGTATCCAGAAAAGACCTTACGAATCTTCCTCTTGTAAGAGTCTCGCCGGACCCTCCCCCGTCCTCATAATCGATTGGTCCCAGGTTCAAGTCCTGGTGGGCCCACCATTTTCTATGAAGCTGGGCCATTTAACTTGTCAGTACTCCCTAACCTATTTCTTTGCCCACAAGGCAATGTCCATCGAGCCATAGAGCCAACGGTCGAGATTCTGAAGATTCGCATCCTCCGCCTCAGGCAGTGCGCGTAAAATATGGGCCCTTCTTGGGTCAGCGACTTCCTCAAATTCAAGAGTCGACACCTCTGAAAATCCACAGTCTGCGGCCATAAACTCCATGTATTGTGGGTGTACAGGTCTAATATGAGTAGGGTCCAGGTAAAATTGGCGAGCACTTGCCCATAAGGAATAAAGGCTGGGCGTTTCTATCAGCAGTGCACCATCATTTTCGAGGATGCGGTGAGCCTCTGTGAAAATTTTGAAAAAGTAAGGCGGGTCGCAGTGTTCGATCACGTGAAAAGATGTGATCAGGTTGAGGGATGAAGAAGGAGTCTTCTTCATGTACCTCAAGATATCTGATTCGACCACTTTGTGTCCCATTTGATGGCATCGCTTGATGGCCTCTCGGTTGCTGTCAACGCCGGTTCCTGTGGACCCAAAAGACTTTAGAATATTTAAGAATTCACCGCGGCCGCAGCCAAGGTCTAAGGCCTTTATGGCTCCATGCTGATCCTTGATCTCCTTCAGGTGACGGGAGTACCTTTGGGCGAAACGCTCTTCGATGTCCTTCTGCGAGCCTCGAAACCGATCCTCGAACCTTTGATAGAAAGCTTGCCAAGCATGGCGTTCAGGCTTTTTTTTGCGAAATTTTTGCCAGATTCCGATCATGCGTTTTTCCTCTCGATTAAGAAGCCGACAAACCGATTTATAATCATTCTGGAGCCAATGTGGGAGTTGCCAACTACTTTTATATGGAGGACGTATACTGGGTTGGCGCGGCTTTGGCCGGCATTCTCGTTGGAGTAGTATGGAACTATGCCATAACTTCAGTCTACACATGGAAGGTTTGAACACCACACTCCATGGCTGTGCCGCCGCATTACTAATAACCCCTACTAAGGTATAGCCATTCGGCCCTTTCTACCCTGTAGCCGTTCTGTTTCAACGCATCGCTTACACGCTTGTCGCAGCGATCGCTCCGCCATTCTCTAAATCGATTGGTCTTAGATTCAAGTCTTACTGGGCCCACCATTCTCACTCAAGTCGCAGCAGAGACAATCGCCTTATTCCAAGCGTTTACAGCCAGGACTACTACCTCACTTGGCAAACTAATTGGACAGCAGTAGTTTGGAGGGCTTCTGAGATGGCCCTTCTATTGGTCGTGCAGACTTGGATTACTGGATACTGCCGCGCTGGGCGATGCGCCTTTGTCACGCTTCATAAGATGGATTTCGATATCCCCTGTAGCGGCCGTTAGACCGTATATAAGCAAATCCTCAACGCCATCATTGTTGATATCGTGCATCAAACCTTGTATTTCGCCGCCACTCTCACTGTAGCCGGGCCAAGAACTCAAATCTTCCCAAACCAAGCTCCCATTTCCATCATTAAGATAAAGAATAGGCTTTCCAGCCTGATCAACACGGGAGTCGCGCCAAGGCTGCGTGAAGCCATACACCACAAGATCCTCCAAGCCGTCCCCATTGATGTCTCGCCCTTCATAAAAATTGTAATTCACTTCCGCTTCTTCATTAACGAGCGGACTTGGAATGCGATAGAGACCTGCATCATCATAAGAGAAAAACACCAGTGGATTGACGTTATTCCACTCGAATTCCCCTTGATCCTCACCCAACACTATAGGTTTACCGTCCGCTCGGAGGACTGCACTCATTTTTCCAACAACCATCGATTCACTTGGATCCAGAGGCGACTTCATATGACGCAAAGCCTCGATGGCTCCATCCAAATGTAATGTGCCATCTATATCAATGACGGCGCTGGTGCCAGGGTCGCCGTTCCAGTTAATGAAGCTAACCGTGCCAGCCTTCTCAATCTCATGATAGTTAATTTCTATCAACACTCCCGCTGGATCCATATAGAAAAAACGCAATAAATCGTTGCGGAAATCACCGCGGTCAATCGAGTCTGTACCGACGACATATTTCGTGTGGATTTCATTGTCGATAGCTAACACGCCTGTCGCCCAAGGATTTATTTGGTTCTCAGGGTATTCTGCAGTCACATCAGAGAATTCGTTATTTTCAAATCTGAAGGCCTGAGAATTCCCCGTAAATGTGGCGAAAACGACATCGCTCACGCCTCGTTCGAGAGTTAAGACAACAACTGCATGACCCCAACCTCTCTCCCCCATGTTGACCACTTCATAGCTCCCCAGTCCATTGGATAGCAGCCCAGCGGGCCTTGCTCCATTGGTCATAGGATCCTCGCCACTCCTCCCATCCTCCCAATTCATGGCAAAGAAATAATCATCGAAACCATCTTTATTAATATCGTGTGCTACATACTTTCTTGATGCGCCACCAAGCCCTATCAGTCTCTGCCCAAATACCGATTCATTGACTACTCGGTAAGAAGTTGCAGATTCACTCTGCAATGCCACTATCGCGTCAGGGGTTGGCTGATCATCGTAAACGCCGAATTCCTCCTGATCACACCAATAATGAACTATAAAATCGTCGTACTCGTCGTCATTGAGAACCGTGGGAATCAAAAATTGTAACGATGGGTTCTCACAGGCGTCTTTAAAATAGGACTCTGGTTGTGCAATAGAGAAAGATTGTCTTCGCACCAGATCTGTCGCAGAACGCCAAATGACGGGCTTCTTTGGAGGGTTCTTGATGGATTCGAGGAGATTGCTGAAGACAGTTCCGGGACTACCGAAAGCAACACATGGACCAATTATAATTGACCAGATGCCCACGCTTTTAGCAATTTTTTTAATTAGACGATTCATTAAGATGTTACTCCCACTGTCGTGACGATATTAGCACAAGTATTTTTCCAATCTCTTTGACAAGCTCCGGCAGCACCAATATGAGTAAGGGCAGTTTTTTCTTTGCTCGGTGTCAGCGAGCATGAAGGAGCCGGTTCGGTCTCAGTTCGGTGTTAGCTGAAGAAGCTTGTTATGAATCTTCGATTTATTGCATTTGTGTTGGTCTGGGATTCATCCAAGGTTCGAGATAGCTTCGGTTGATAGCGGCTGATTAATCCTAAGCAAGGAAGACTCCTTACAAATCTCCCCGTTAGCAAAGTCTGATCGAACTCTCCCAGAACCTCATAATTGATTGGTCGTAGATTAACGTTCTACTGAATCCATCATTTTTCTCATGCTATTCAGCTAGTTACCTAAGGCTAAGTCCTGCTGTTTAACGCGTATGTTTCGCAGGTACAGTAGAGATAACCGTTATGGCTACTTTCGTGAAGGTTGCCGATAAAACCTTAGCGCTGTTGCCGCTCTTGTATTGGTGACCGGATGTAAATTGTCGCTGTATTGATCGTGGTGAAGTATGAGCGTGATCGCTTTCCCTTGGGCGAGCAGCACATCGGCTTCACGGAGCTTATGACTGATCTCTTCGACGTTGTATTGTTTCTTTGGCATGGTTCAGATCTCCTCAATTAGCTTTTCGCCACTTTAGATCTGGGGCAGGAAGCTCAGGCTGGGTTAAGCACAGGGCGGGGTCGATACTATCTGTAGCTGAAAAAATACGGTCTTATTTTTAAAAGTGTGATCAAGATCACACTTTTCTGAGCGAATCGTCAATGTTCATTGAACCGAAATCTTTCTGTTGTTTAACTGAAACCCCTTATAAAAAGGCATAGCTGGTGCGAGCCAGTGTCGCAAAGTTACGGGTCTCTTGTTAGACAGCCGGATTGCTGAAGTGGATTTGGGATAAAAATTATTGAATTCAGCAAGCCCTCTTAGGGCTAGGTTGCATTGCAACCTTAGGAGACTTTTATGAAAAATCGAACATTAATAACAGCCATCGCGCTGTCCTTTGTATCGACCTCAGTACTGGCTGCGTCTGCAAAATTTGCCGCAGTCTACAGTGAAGATCCCATTGTATCTGACAATGGCTGGGATTCAATTTCAACGTGCGAGGCCATCCTAGACAAGAACAATGCAGAGACCGGTGATACCTGCGAAGACGGGCTCGATGGAGGCAACGTCGCCACTGGAATGATCATGGCCAACATCCGGGTACCAAATAAGAAGGAATTACTGGTAGGTTTATCCGGGTTGGTGGGTCTTTATACGGAAACAGCAGTAAGAGGTAAAAAGGGATCTACGTCATATGCCATGGCGTTCGCCGAGGGGTCTGTCGGTTTACAAGCATGCAGAGCTTCAGATAACGTTTGCTTTGCCTCCGTACCGCGAGACATTGTACTCAGTAATCGCAGGCAGGAGCTGGAAGCTACGCTCGCCGGCATCATAGAAGAATGTGTCGTCGAAATTGACTACACGGAAGTGGGTGGTGAAATTACGGAAATAGCGGGCTCGTTTGACCTCAACGATTGTACCGTTTCTCCTGAAGAGATCAGCCTGGCGGTGGAGACGTTGGCGGCCCACTCCTACAACTTCGTGTTTCCCAATTTACCCCAGGGCGACTACAAAGTCATTGCTACCTTCAAAACCGATGCCCAGACTGAAGCAAGGGCGTACTGCGATCCTAGCAGCTCAACTTATCAATATTGCATCGTGGACGCGGAAGCATCGGCTTACGCAGAAGCTCGAGCTGTGATCAGCAAGGCGATGATGACTATCCAGCAAGTTCGTGCAGTCAAGGGTTCACTCGATATGGAATTGCTGGTGATCGAATAGTTCGGTTTCGTTTTCTCTCAAACAGCGGCCCCACCAAAACGGTGGGGCTGAATTTATTCAGCAGTTTCGACAACCACAATAGCTGGGCAACCAGTAATAAGAACCGCAGACCTCCATCGACAAGCAGTTGGAAACCGCCGGCCTAGCCCTTTACCAGTACTAGCCCTTTACCAGTACTAGCCCTGCCTCCAAATTGGACCAGTTAATGCAGGCAGGTCAGCCTCACGAATGTGCATAGACTAGTATTCCAGAATGCGTGAGAATCGGCTGTCCAAGACCGAATGTGACTATTAAAACGCAGCTGGAAATAACCAGCCGAAATTGGCAAGGGCCGACACCCGCAACGACACGCTCGCTGTATCCATGTCACCAGCTAGCGGATTACATCGATGGGGGTGAGGACAATCGAGCGGCCAACTGTTGCTCACAATGGCGCGCTCTAATGGCCATTACCGGCAGCACTCCACACAAAAGGAAACACACCATGCCAAGAGTAAATCTTACCCAAAGCTCATCCATTGTGACCGGGGGCGCCTCCGGTATCGGTGAAGCGACCGCGCGTCAACTAGCGGAGGCAGGTTCCAAGGTGGTCGTGGCGGACCTTAACGGAGAGCGTGGTCAGCAGATCGCCGATGAGATCGGTGGTGTGTTCGTTAAGTGCGACGTCACCAAAACCGAAGACGCCGACGCCGCTGTCGCCGCCGCCTGTGCGCTCGGACCGCTTCGCGTTTGTGTGAATTCTGCCGGCCTCGGCCTGCCCGCGCGGACCATTGATCGCAACAATGAGCCGATGGATCTCAAGGGCTTCGATTTCGTTATTCAGGTCAATTTGGTGGGCACATTTAACATGCTGAGCCGTGCGGCGGCGGCCATGGCGAAGACCGAGCCCATGGATGCCGACGGTGCCCGCGGGGTTATCGTCAACATGGCCTCCGCGGCCGCCTTTGACGGCCAAATTGGCCAGGCGGCCTACTCCGCCTCGAAAGGCGGTGTCGTTGGGATGACCTTGCCGATCGCCCGTGACCTGAGCTCGGTCGGGATTCGCGTTAATACGGTCGCTCCAGGGTTGATAGACACACCGATCTACGGTCAGGGCGAGCAGGCAGAAGCCTTCAAGGCCAAGCTGGGTGCCTCGGTGCTGTTTCCCAAGCGCCTTGGGGTTGCCGAAGAGCTGGCCTTTACGGTCATGGAGTGCATCACCAATCCGTACATGAATGCCGAGGTCATTCGCATGGATGGCGGCATTCGAATGCCTCCTAGATAAGCATGATGGGCAAGTACAGCTTTATGACGCTAATGCCCAGTCCAAGGGCGATTGAGCAGGCGCTGAAGGCGGTCGTAGCAACTGATTAGTAAAATAGCTGATGGTCTCGGGGTTAGATGTTGCTAGCCCCGGTATTTGCCCTCTGTTCATCGGACAGCCTGAAGATTCAGGCATCAAAATTCCATGCCTATCTGCACACCGCTTCCGCGGCAATAGACGGCCCTCTAGGCCGATGGATCAGCCGCGCAGACAGCTACCCATTGCTAGTTGAGAACGTTGTAACCCCGCCCGCGCAAGCAATTTTTCACGATCTGATCCTTTTGTTCAGCCGCATTGGCGCTGGCATCACGCCGCTCTCGACTGTTACGCCCGGCGGCGACAATGACACCTGCGCCGGCACCTTTTTTTGCCGCCTTTGACCCCGAGCCGCCGCTGATAGCGCCGGCAGCTGCACCTACTGCAGCTCCCTTGACTGCGGTACCCGCCACGCTTTCTCGCTGAGGCGCGCCGGGCTGATTTTGCACGGCCAGACCTTCACACTGCTGTAGGTCTGTCTGGTATTGGGTGTAGTCCTCAATCTGCGACATATCGACGACCACGTTAGCAAGGGCGCTAGTGACCATCGCTACACCAAAGATCAAGGTGGGCAACATGATTCTCGTTAACATGGGGATCTCCTCTGCGCCGTGGGGGGCTAAATCACCCACCAAGTGTAGACGGTTTTTTCCGCCACCCGCCGTCGACGCGGGTATCAATAAGTGACACCTAAAACCTGTCTAACGCGATCAAAAACTTGCACCCTGAAGAGCTAGCTTTCATCATGGAGGCCTCCAAGCGAGGGCTAAGTATGACGGACAGGTCTTCCGATGAACCCAAGAGTGAGCCATCCCGATGGCGCGGGCGCACAGAGGTGCTGCTGCTAATACTCGGGGGCTTAATCCTGCTTATTCCCACGGTCGCTATTTTGCTGACAGCCGGTGGCTGAGCGGAGAGCTTTCTGCGACTAGACTAGATCGGCTGGCAGATGGGGCAGGTGTATATCCGTCGTGAGTTAGCCGTCGAACGCGTGATTGTTGTATCGCAGACTCGGCAGCGCCGGTTCGCTCTGCCAAACACAAAAAAACGCGCCTTGCCGTAAGGTTCTCCCGCCTTTCGCAGGGTTCTGTACTGCCGTTCGGGGATGGTGACGCCCTCAAGCGCATAGCTACGCTGACTAATCGCTAATGTCGCCCGGGCAAGCTTGCCAATTTGCCCTTTACTGAGATCTCGGGCCTTGAGAGCCGGGTTAATCCCCGCGACAAATAAGATCTCACTGCGCAGGTAATTTCCCAGTCCAGCGAGAAAAGCCTGATCGAGATACACCGAATTTAGCGCTCTTCCAGAAAAGGACTTGCTTTGTAAGCGCTCGGCTACGACCTGCCAGGTTAAATGGGAGTTGAGAATATCCGGGCCGATACGCCTCAAAAAAGGATGTTCGCCAATGTCCGCTGTGTTCCAAACGCTAATATCGGAAGCGCTATAGAGCAGCGCACTGTGCTCCTCGGTGTGGATCGCCAGTCGAAGCTGGCGATTAGTTGTGGGCAGCTTATCGCGTTTCACTACCCGCCAAATGCCATAGAGCTGGTTGTGCGAGTAAATGGTCGATCCAACGTCAAAGTGGGTTAGCAGCGCTTTGCCGCGGGTCTCCAGGGCAATAACCTTGCTACCGGTTAATGCTTTAGAAAAGCGCTTTAGTGGCTTTAACCCAAATGCAACTTTCTCAACAGTTCTATTTTTTAATACCGCCTCAATTTTGTCGGCGGCACGACGTATTTCAGGGCCCTCAGGCATCTTAAATAACCCTCACTTTCACGACGTGTATTCCACCCATTGGTTCGTCATCAGCGCATTCATCCACTGGGTCCGTTAGATTCTCACTAACGCTGAGCGGACCCCCGTCACAAGACGTTCCATCGGCGCTAGCGATATGTCACCAAATGCACATTCTCATGGGCGCCGCTTTTCACATAATAGGGAATTCCACCCTTTTGGAAAATCCGTCATGCGAATGTCACTCCAAGGTACCGTTAGTAGTTTCTGCTACAGATTACTGCTCGGTGTTTTAGTGTACTGCTCAAGCTCTGCCCATGCCGAAAATAGCGATTGGTCTAGCCAGGGATTAATCTACCTACTTGGCCCCGCTCTCGATGGCACCAGTGGTATTGGACCTTTCGATACCGAAGTGGACATGGACGCGGGTGATGTTTTCGATGCGCTCGATGGTGCTTTTCTTGGCATGTATCGCGGGCAAAACAACCGCTGGGGTGTCGCACTCGACGTAGTTCATATGGACCTTAAGGGCGATGCCACAGGGGATCGGGGCGCCCTGTCGGGCACGGTGGGCGTCAGGCAGTCATCGGTGATCGCGTCGGGGTATTACCGCGTCTCTAAGGAGTTTAGGATCATTGGCGGAGCGCTCTACAACGACCTCGCAACCCGCGTCTCACTAAGCGGCCCCTTGAATGACCGAAATCAGAAAGTGTCAGAGGACTGGATCGACCCAGTCGTCGGGGTGGGATACGACGTGCCGTTGGGTGAAAGCTGGGACTTCTCGGGCTCAGCCCTGGTGGGCGGCTTTGGCCTTGGATCCGATCTGGTCATGGTGTTCAGCGCCAGCTTTGCCTATCGCTTCAACGACTGGTCCAGTATCACTTTGGGTGGCCGTTACCTCGACTTTGACTATGAAGACGGGCAGGGAGCGGATCGCTTCAAGTTTGACGTGAAACAGTACGGGCCTTCTGTGGGTTTTCGCTTCGATTTCTGAGTCTGGATGCTCGGCTCAAACCCGGCGAGAGCAGCACATTCTGCGCCTCGGTGCTGACCAAACAACCCTAGAGATAATGCCCGCAGGCCCAATACCCCCTCGGATTGGGGGGATTTATGGCACTTGTACCAGGACTTGCGGGGTACGCCCTACAGTCCGGTCGATAAATGGTTTACACTTCGCGCCGCTGTGCGGTAGTGACCTCATCAGCTTAAGATTATTCTCGATTTCTGAAACATCCGCGACCGCGGTGCACAGATAGCGCCGTCAACCCTGTTTCGCCGGTCCCGCCAGATCCTCCTAGGGTGATTAGCGGTAACCAAAATGCGTGGCATTAACCACCTTAAAAATCGAGAAAGCGCGCCCAATCGGGCCTAAAACAACGCAAAAGCACTCGAACTGACAGCAATAGGAAGGTTAATGAACGACACACTGACTCTAAACAAACTTGAAAAACTCATCGAAATGGAAACCCAGATTCGAGCTGAATATCAACCCCAGCTTGAGGAAAAAGAAGCTGCCATTTCACAGCTGACCAGCGATAAAACCGCACTTGAAGGTAAAGTCGCTGAATTGGAAAAGATCATTGCCACGCAGCTCGCAACTATCACCGAGCTATCCAGCAAATCCAAAGACACTCAATCACTTGAGCAGCGCAATCGCGAGCTACACAATCGCTCGGAAAATATGAGAGAAGAAGTCGCTTCGGTAAAGAGTCGTATCAAGGCGCTTCAAAAAGACCTAGTCAGCGAGCGCGCCGAATTGGCGGAGCTCAAAAAGTATGACCCGCCGCGCCTGCGCAAAAATCTGGATGCCTCCAAGAAAAAACTCGCTGATAAAACCAAAGCCGCTGACAAGCTTCAGAAATCGCTGAATCAGGTGCGGTCAGAAAATACGGAGTTGGAGCAGAAAGTCAAAGACCTCGAAGCACAGCTTGAGGCTATCAATGCCAACAAGGAGAGCCAAACCGAGGAAGGGCAGCAGGCCGCTGCTTAAGTCTCAAACCCCCGATGGTGATTGACGCTTTAAATCTTCGCCATCTTTGGTAGGGTTAGCGCTACATAAAAAAGAGAGCCATCGTTGATTGCGTATGGCCTCACCATTTAGCTTGAGACCGCTTCGATGACCCCTTTGAAGCACCTACGTCTTGTAGCTGCAGGGGGAACAATGTCACAACAAGCCGTTACCAACGTGGAATCCTCCGGATTCTATGCCGGCTACAACCGCTGGATTGCGGTCTCGGTCAAGGTCATCATCATGCTCCTTGTCCTCTGGGCATCAATCGCCGCCGATGCCGCCGATATCCTACTGGGCATTCAAAGCGCCACCATCGACCTCTTCGGCATCTGGTATATCGGTGCCACCGCGGCGTTTATGAGCACGAGCGTACTTCTTGCGCTGATTCCTATGACCGGCAAACAGCGGCTCGGCGCCGCGGATGTCGCGCCGGAATTTGGCCGTTTCGCTTGGTTTTCTATGATGTTTGGCGCCGGCATTGGCGTCGGCATGTTGACCTACTCAACCGCCGAACCGCTCTATCATTTTGGCAACAACCCCGACGTCATCATGGGTCACGCCGGGGCCCTCACGCCCGAAAATGTCCGCTACGCCTACAAGTGGACGCTGCTTCATTACGGGCTCACCCCTTGGGCGTGCTACGCCGTCGTGGGGCTTTCCTTGGCCTATTTTTCCTATCGCAAGGGAATGCCCCTGACTATTCGCTCGCCTTTTAGCGCCCTGTTGGGTCATCGCTTTGGCACCGTGGCCGGCGGATTCGTTGATACCGCGGCCATTCTGGCTACGGTCATCGGTATCGCAGTCACCATTGGCTACGGCGTCTCGCAACTCGCCTATGGTTTTCATCAAATTGCCGACTGGGACTGGCTGTTAGACGAGGGGCAACCCAGCATCATGGCGCTCAGTGCAGCGGTGTTTATCATCATCTTTGCGTCGATGCTCTCTGCGCTCTCGGGCATTGGCCGCGGTATCAAGTGGCTTTCAAACCTCAATATGGTGCTGTCGTGGCTACTGCTAGCGGTGTTTGTTATCTTCGGCGCAACCCTGTTCGCCGGGGAGGCTTTCATCTTTGGCATTGTCGACTATGTAAGAGCACTACCCGAGATGTCCCTCACAGTCTGGTCGCCCGATGGCTCCGAAGAATCTGCTGCCCTAAGCGGCTGGCAGGCGAGCTGGACGATTTTTTATTGGGCCTGGTGGATAGCGTTTACGCCCTTCGTCGGCCTGTTTCTGGCGCGAGTTTCCCGGGGCAGAACTATCCGAGAATATGTTGTCGGCGCGATGGTCCTACCCTCGGCGATGTGCTTTGCCTGGTTCTGCATTCTAGGGGGTACCGCTTTGGATCTTGAGCTATCCGGTATGGCGGGCGGCAGTATCTTGAACGCCGATTTATCCGCACAGCTATTTGCCACACTTGATGTGCTATTCAATGCATCCTGGGTATTCCCCATGGCCTGCCTCTGCGTCATTCTTTTGCTCACCTATCTCATTACCTCGGCAGACTCCGCGGTGCTAGTTATCAACACGATTGTTTCTGGAGGTGCCGAGGACGACCATGATGCGCGTCATATCGTCTTGTGGAGCGCGCTTCTCGGACTCGTCATTATCACGCTACTGCTCGCTGGCGGACTCGATGCGCTGCGCTCGGTGATGATCATCGGCGCCCTGCCCTTCTCATTCGTCATGGCGTTCATGCTCTTCGCGCTGATCCTCATGATCTGGCGAGACAGACACGACCCCAATTAATGGCATCCTGCAAAGGTCGCTTTTTGCCAATCGCCAGCCTGCGAGCATCTAATTTATTTAAGATAGGAACTCACCCCCTGTAAAAACTACTGGCTTCGGTGTACTTTCCAAAGACTAAGGAGTTTGACCGCCACCATGTCAACAGCACCGGTGCAAAAGCAACACGCCAGCCCGTCTGATACGACCGGCGTCGCTGGTTTTTTGCGCTCGATTATTAGCGTTGGTCGTGGGCTGCTCAGCGGCCGACCGACGGTGTCTGCGGCCACGGCGGAAAGCTTGGTCGGCGAGTGTCATGCGCTACTACACCACCGCGGCGAGGCTTCGGGACTCGCGCTGGCAGATGACGTAAATAAGGCCTACGCCGCGCTGGACGAGCAGCAAAAGCTCCTCTTTTTCCAAGCGCTGCGTCAAGAATTTGCCGTGGACCCGACACAAGTTACTGCCGCTGCCAACCAGTATAGCGATGACCCCAATCACGACACCCTGATGCAGATTTCCAAAGCGGTCGAAGCGCCGAGAGTGCGTCTATTTCGCCGCATGAATATGGCGCCGGGCGGCACGTCCATGTTGGTGAAACTGCGCGGAGATCTACTCGCAGTTTTGCCGCAACACCCCGAACTCAGAGCCGTCGACTCTGATTTAAAGCACCAGTTTATTTCCTGGTTTAACAAGGGCTTTCTCGAGCTGCGCGCCATTGATTGGAATTCGCCGGCACTCGTGCTCGAACGGATCATCGAATACGAGTCGGTGCACGCTATCAACGGCTGGGACGATCTTCGCTCTCGACTTCGGGAAGACCGTCTCTGCTACGCGTTCTTTCACCCTGCGCTACCCAACGATCCGCTTGTGTTTGTTGAGATCGCACTGACCCATGGTATTCCCACCGCCATTGGGCCACTGCTTGATCTCTCTCGGCGCACCGAAAATCACAATGAGTTTGATACGGTTGTTTTCTACTCTATCAGTAACTGCCATCCAGGATTGACTGGGGTTTCATTTGGAAATTTTCTGATTAAACAAGTGGTCGAGAAGATCAGTAAACGCCACACACAGGCGAAAACCTATGTGACGCTGTCGCCGGTACCTGGTTTTTGCCGCTGGCTCGATTCTGCTTCGGCTGAACACGGGGTCGATGCCGAAATCATCAGATCCATGGCAGAGTCACAAGGGGGTGCGGCTCCCTCAGAATCCCGCGATGTAGCGCTCAAACTTTGCGCCCATTATCTGATCAATGAAAAAAGCGGCCAGCTCGCCATGGACCCCGTGGCTCGGTTTCATTTGGGCAATGGCGCACAGCTCGCGGGTATCCACTGGGCGGCTGACCTGAGCGACAAGGGGCTCGCGCAGTCCGCCGGCATCATGGTGAACTATCACTACGACATAAGCGCGATCGAGCGCAATCATGACGCCTACTTTGATCGCGGTGAAATCGCTGTCACGAAGGGAATCAATCGCCTACTCGGCTGAACTCCGAGACAATCGATCAAAGTAATCCCGCGCCGCCATCATGACTTTCGGCGCCAGCATCAAGGTGCTGATCATGGTGGGGATTGCCATTAACCCGTAGCTCCCCGAAATAAGATTGAACACCACATCGATACTGACGGTGGCACCGAACACAACCGCGACAATAAAAAACCAGCGAAACCAAGGTTGCCAGCGGGCGCCCACCAAAAAACCAAAACATTTGGCCCCGTAATACCACCCGGTAAACATGGTGGTGGTACTCAAAATCAACGCCACAAAGCCGAGCGCAATCAAACCCGTGACGCCCATCGTGGACTCAAAGGCCGCCGCGGTCAGAGTGATTCCCGAGAGATCTCCCGGTGCCTGCCAGTCAGCCGCGAGCAAAATAACGAGCGCCGTGCAGGTGCATACCAGCAGGGTGTCAAACACAGGGCCCAGAGTCGCCACCAACCCCTCGCGGACAGGTTCCCGGGTCTTTGCCGCGCCGTGCGCCATCACCTCGGTGCCTACCCCAGCCTCGTTAGAGAACACCCCTCGACTCACACCAATCAGCATCACACCCACGAATCCTCCCCCGACAGCCGAGGGCTGGAAGGCTTCAGACAGTATCAACGAAAACACCCCGGGAACCGCTGACCAATGGCTGACAATCACCCATAGGGTCATTGAGACATACACGACGACCATCAGGGGCAAGGTCGCAACCGCCACTTTCGCCACGCGCGGCAAGCCACCAAAAATCACGATACCCACTAACAAAGCCAAACCGAGTCCGGTGAGTGGTGCAGACCACACGGGGGGCGTTCCCGCAAAGAGCGTGCTGTTGATTAATGCTGTCAGCTGATTCGCCTGAAACATGGGCAAGGTGCCAATCAGGCCTGCCAGAGAAAACAAAATGGCGAGCGGGTAAAAGGCACGCGGTAAGGCCTCTCGGATGACATACATGGGTCCACCCTGCAGCTGACCAAGGCTGTCATATCCACGATACATAACGCCCAGGGAGCAGGTGAAAAACTTGGTGGCTATCCCTATTAGCGCAGACATCCACATCCAAAACACCGCACCGGGCCCGCCCGCAACAATGGCGAGGGCAACTCCGGCTATGTTGCCAAGCCCCATGGTATTGGACAGTGCTGCAGCTAGCGCCTGAAAATGGCTCAGTTCGCCGGGCTCATCTGGGGTATCAAACTTACCCGCCATAATGGCGAAGGCATGACCGAGATAGCGATAAGGCAGCGCACGTGAGAACACCAAAAAGAAAAAGCCGCCGCCCAACAGCAAGGCGACCATAGGCGCGCCCCAAATGGTGTCTACAAAAGCCAGTGAGAAGGCTTCGAGGGTCTCAATCATTTCAAGGGTCCGAGCGGGCGGGTAACCAGAACACTACCACAGCAACGCATCGGCGGGAGGCGCCGCCGCGAGGCTACCAAAACGCCGGCTCCTAGCAAAACGGGGGTGCCTGTAAAAAAAGCAGAGCTGATTATGGCCCGCGGAAGGCGCAAAAACCCTCGCAGGACTAAAGCAATTCGATCTAGAAAAAGGTAATGTGATGGACCGGTCATGGTCCGCATGTCGTACATAATGACGGGAGTAACACGATGAAAGAGCCGCCCCTCGGACGGCTCCACAAGAAAAGACCCCACGACACACTACAAGGAAATTACTATGTTTAGCCATATTATGGTGGGCGCGAATGATCTCGACGCCGCCAAAACTTTCTACGATGCAACCCTCGGTGCCTTGGGCTACGGACCCGGGGTGGTGGACCCGAAAGGGCGCATCTTTTATATGACTGACACGGGTATCTTTGCCGTGACCGCCCCCATCGATGGCAATCCGGCGACTCATGGCAACGGCTCTACGATCGGCTTTGCCGCGACCACCACTGACGCCGCCGATGCCTGGCATGCTGCCGGTCTTGCCAATGGTGGCACCTCCTGCGAAGAGCCCCCCGGTGTTCGTGAAGGCGACATGGGCGCGTTGTACCTGGCGTACTTGCGCGACCCCTCTGGTAACAAACTTTGCGCGCTGCTGCGAGTGTAGTGCTACAAGCCAACGTTCAGTCGGCAGAACCGGTACCGCGGGCGAGACCCGCGGTACTCTGTTATTTCGCTAGTGAAACATCTATCTGAAGAGGGGTTCTGCTATGACATCGCGCAACCACGCTGGCGGTATTCACCACTACCTAAAGCTTAACGGACTGGGTGGTGCATCAACCGTGGATGCCTCCGAGATGCTTGGTGAAGGACATTGGGTGCATCTCGATGCCGCGCACCCTGACTCCCGCGCCTGGCTGGAAACTCACACCACCCTCATCCCCATTGCTATTGATGCCTTGCTTGCCGAAGAGACCCGACCCCGGCTGGCGACCCGCGGCAACAACCTGCTGGTCACCTTGCGCGGCATCAACCCAGATGCCGATCAAGATCTTGAGGATATGATTTCGCTTCGGGTTTGGTGCGACGGAACACGGCTCATTTCCACTCGACTGCGCTCACTACAATCAACTCAGGATATTCGTGACGCTTTCATTGAGGGTGTTGGTCCAAAAACTATGATCGAGATACTGACGCTCGGCATCGACCTTTTGTTGCAACGAATGGAATTACCGCTGCACCGGCTCGAAGAGGACGCTATTAACCTTGAAGATCAGTTGCTTGAGGAAAATCAGTCAGTCAACCACGCAGAGCTCAGCAACTTGCGGCGAAACGTGTTGGGCTTGAGGCGGTTTCTCGGACCCCAGCGTGAGACTCTTCTCGCCCTCGCCGCTGTCCAGCTCGAGTGGATTACAGATATCGAGCGAATCCAGTTGCGAGAGCTTGGCGAACGGCAGGCAAGGCACGTTGATTTGCTCGACCACATCGCCAGCCGAATCACCGTCGCTCAGGAAGAGATACGAAACACGCTGACTAACGCCATGAACGAACGCATGTATGTGATGTCGATTGCTGCGGCACTGTTTCTTCCGCTGAGCTTTTTTACAGGTCTCATGGGGATCAACGTTGGCGGCATGCCCGGTATCGACGATTCGCGCGCATTCTGGATCGTGGTCGGCCTCTGCCTAGCGGCGATTTCGGGCCTGTTATACCTATTTCGCCGCCGGGGCTGGTGGTAGCGGCTCCTCGCGCAAGGCCAACGCAGTAAAAACTCTCCGCATGATCCGGTGTACACTATCGGCCTGATCACTATTACCTCTCGGGCGAAATTCAAACACAAGTCAACGGACACTTCTCATGAATCAGGCATTACCAGAGCGCGCAAAATTTCATCATATGAAAGACGGGACGGCGGACGACTGGGCCATTATCGGCGGTGAGGCCAAGGCCTTCGCAGCAACCGTTTATGAAAGAATTACCGATCACCTGAAGCTGCTGAGCGGCGACTGCGGTGGCTTTCCGGTGGACCGCCTGACCCATTGTTTACAAACTGCAACACTGGCGCATAAAGATGGCAAGGATGATGAGTATGTTGTCTGCGCACTGCTCCACGACATTGGCGATACCCTCGGCCCCACGAACCACGCGGATATTGCCGCCGCAATTCTCGAGCCTTATGTCAGCGAAGAAAATCATTGGATGGTCAAACATCACGCGATTTTTCAGGGTTATTACTTCTTCGAGTATCTAGGCCTTGACCGAAATATCAGGGATCAGTTCAAAGAACATCCCTACTATGAAAGAACCCTCGAGTTTATTGAAAAATATGATGCCCCGGCCTTTGACCCTGAGGCGGAAACTTACAGCCTTGAATTTTTTGAGCCGATGCTCAAAGCAGTTCTCGCCCGTCCGAGAAAATCGTTGTACATGAGTAACGATAACGCGCTGTTTGATTGACCGGTGATTTCTGCCCAGCGCTGGTGCGATTGGTTACGCCGCACCAGCCTCTGCCTTGGCTTAATTGGGTCGTCGCCCTCAACCGTTGCGATCGAGGCCGATAAGCAATCCTCCATACCTGCGGCTACCGTCTCCCTTGAGGAAGTTGTAGTTACGGCAAATCGTAACCTGCTGAATCAATCACTGTCGCAAAGCCACACCAGCTATGAGGTGAATCTGAATGACGTCGTTGGTTTTCGTCGATCACTTGCCGACTTGGCTGTGCAGGCGCCGGGGGTAAGTCTTAACGGGCAAGGCGGGTTATTCCAAAGCTACAGTCTCCGGGGCCTGAGTCGCTGGCGAATCCGCACCGAAGTGAATGGCATCCCGCTCCTGATTGATCGGCCGGCAGGGTCATCCGCTTCGTTCATTCCCCCTGATCTCGTGAGTCGCATTACCATCAGCCAAGGACCCAACTCCACGCTCTACGGGTCCGATGCGATGGGAGGGGTCGTCACGCTGGACACCAGACCCGTTGGCGCTCCCTCTTACAGCCTTAACTGGCAAGACAACGACAACAGCCTCTCCCTGACAGCCAAGGGAGCGATCAATTCTGTTCTTCATGGCGGGGTCACGCTTCGGCGTGCGAGTGAGGCGGAAGATGCGCAGAGGCGCCCCCTGAACACGGGATATGAGCAAGTGGCCTTGGCGCTACATGCGCGAAAAGAGTGGGAGACGCTATCGCTAAGCGCCAGTTGGTTACCGGTCCGGGGCAGAGATATCGGCAAATCATCAAGCGACTTCCCTGCGACCAGTCAGGCTCGATACCCCCACGATGATCACAGCTTGGCGACGGTTCAGCTTAAGCAGGACGATCGCTGGCTGGCTCGGCTTTACCACCACAGCCAAGACTGGGCTTCAGAAATTCAATCAACGGATGCTGGCATTGACCGAACTCGATACCAAGGAGATACCGTCGGCGCGCTTGTTTACGCGGCGACGCCTTTTCCAGCCGGGGAGGGTCGAGTCGGAATCGAATGGCTCGGTCGGCGTGGTGTCAGCATCGACATAGAGACTCACATTGACTCACAGGGTGGAGCGTCTTACGAAAACAGTGTTTATGGTGATCAGGACGATGTTGGACTCTTCATCGATCAGGTATGGCGCATAAATAGCACGACGCTGGAGCTGGGAGGCCGCTACGATCACATTGAGCAACAGGGCGGTCGGGCTTGGGCTAATCAAATGGGGGTTGATGATGGCGCCTGGAGCGGTCATCTCGCCATAAGTAGGCAACTAAGCAGCAGCTGGCAACTGACGGGCAAATTAGGCACAGGATTTCGGTTCCCCACATTGACCGAGCGCTTTTTCAACGGCACCACACCGCGTGGACAGCTCGTTGGCAATCCCGCGCTCAAACCAGAAACCATGGAATCCGTTGAGCTGCGAACCGACTACCATCACGACGCGCTGCGCGTCGGTATCACCGGCTATTACAACTGGCTAGACGATTACATCGAACGGATCGTTCTCGCTCCCGATATCAGAAGCTATACCAACGTGGATCGCGCCAGCATTTGGGGTTATGAGGCTGTGGTGGATTGGCAAATGACCCCCAACCTGCACCACCGGTTTCTTTACCAGTATCAGCGGGGTGAAGACAATGCGGGTCGATGGCTAGCCGATCTCAATCCGCCCTTATGGCGCTATGGTTTGTCCTGGGAGACGCCCTACCTACAATTTCAGGCGGATCTGATTCACAGGCCTTCGCGGGGTGAGGCGGGTGCTGGCGAGCTCCCTCTACCCTCAGCCACCTGGGTAGACGGAAGCTTGCGTTTTACCCTGTCGAGATCGCTTGCGCTGACACTCTTTGCAAACAATGTTTTCAACGAGGAGTACACCGGCAGTGCCGACGATCGCGCCGCCTATCAACCCGGTCGCACCCTGGGGATTGGCGTGCATTGGCAGCCCCAAGGCTGATGTCCAGACAGTCCTCGAGTGGTGTAGTTCTGAAGGGCGCAAGGACCAGCTGTCCAACCGCTCAAGCTACCGTTCATGCACGATAAGCGCTGGGTAGATCGCCATTTGATTGTTATGCTCCACGCTTTGGCGTGTAACGCTATTTTCACCATGACACCAAGAGGTCACCCATGATCCCCAAGCCCCCCCATCGTACTCTCTTGTCTTTCTTGCTCACTCTCGTTTGCTGTTTGGTCTGCCCTGCCCTCGCGTTGGCTGAGGAGACCGCAGCTGATGAAAAAAAACCCGACCCTTACGAGGGCTTAAAATGGCGCAATATCGGACCAGCCTTCATGTCGGGGCGCATCGCGGATATCGATTGGGACCCCAACGATAACTCCGTCTGGTACGTCGGCGTTGGCTCGGGGGGCGTGTGGAAAACCATCAATGCGGGGGTAACCTGGACGCCCGTGTTCGACAAACAAACCTCCTATTCGATAGGTAACGTCACCGTCGATCCCTCAAACCCCCACCGTATTTGGGTGGGCACCGGGGAGGATGTCGGCGGGCGCCATGTAGGCTTTGGTGATGGCATTTATCGCTCTGATGATGCCGGCAAGACCTGGGTGAAAAAAGGGCTCGAGAACTCCCAGCACATCTCGACAATTCTGGTTCACCCCGATGACTCCAACACAGTGTGGGTCGCGGTCCAAGGACCACTCTGGACCAAGGGCGGGGAACGCGGCTTTTTCATGACCACGGACGGCGGAGAGACGTGGGAAAAAACCTTGGGCGGGGGTGAGTGGACCGGCGTTACCGATATCAAAATGGATCCTCGAAATCCCGATGTGCTCTATGCGGCCACCTGGCAGCACCATCGCACCGTGGCGGCCTATATGGGCGGCGGTCCTGAGAGTGGCATTCACAAGTCGACCGATGGCGGTCGCACTTGGGCGCAGCTTAAGACCGGGCTCCCCGAGGGCAATAAAGGCAAGATCGGTCTGGCAATCTCCCCACAAAATCCCGATGTCATCTACGCAGCGATCGAACTCAATCGCCGCGAAGGCGGTGTGTGGCGCTCCGACAACCGCGGCGGTAGCTGGGTGAAGGGCGCGGACGCAGTCGGTGGCGGTACCGGCCCTCACTACTACCAAGAAATTTTTGCGAGCCCCCATCAGTTCGATCGGCTCTACCTGGTCGGTCCCACCGTTCAGAAATCCGAGGACGGTGGCAAAACCTTTAGCCCCATGGCGCACCCAAACCAGCATGGAGATATGCATGCCATCGTGTTTCACCCCACCGACCCCAATTACATCATGATGGGGACGGATGGCGGTCTCTACGAAAGCTTCGACTTGGGTGCAACCTGGCGCTACATGGAAAATCTTCCAGTAACCCAGTACTACAAGCTCGCGCTTGATGATGCCGAGCCCTTTTACAACATTTATGGCGGCACCCAGGACAACAACACCCAAGGGGGGCCATCCCGCACCGATAACGTTCACGGTATTCGCACCGCCGATTGGTACGTGGTGCTGGGGGGCGATGGCCATCAACCGGCGACTGAACCGGGAAATCCGGACATCCTCTACGCCCAGTGGCAGCAGGGCAACCTCACTCGGGTTGATCTAACAACTGGGGAATCGGTGTATATCAAACCGCAACCGGCCGCCGGTGATCCGCCTGAGCGCTACAACTGGGACTCCCCTATTCTGGTGAGCTCGCATAATCCCACCACGCTTTTTTTTGGCTCACAGCGAGTGTGGCGATCGGATAACCGCGGGGATTCCTGGACGGCGATTTCTACCGACCTGACCCGCAATGAAGATCGCATGCTGATGCCTCTCATGGATCAGACCTGGGGTTGGGATGCCCCCTGGGACATGTATGCCATGTCCGACTACAACACCATTACCTCCCTCGCTGAGAGCCCGCTGGAAGAGGGGCTGCTCTATGCCGGCACCGATGACGGATTGATTCATGTCTCTCAGAACGGCGGCAAAGAGTGGCGCAAAATAGAAGTCGGCAACCTGCCGGGTGTACCCAAGACCGCCTTTGTAAATGACATTCGCGCCGATCTCCACGACGCCGATACGGTCTATGTCGCCCTCGATAACCACAAATACGGGGACTTTAGCCCCTACCTGTTGGTCAGTCGTAACCGCGGCAAAAGCTGGCAAAGTATCACCGATGGCATACCCGATCGGCACTTAGTCTGGCGCGTAGTTCAGGATCACGAGCAGGCTCGCCTACTCTTCGCCGCCACGGAGTTCGGCGTCTTTGTCAGCTTCAATGGCGGTGACTCATGGGCCAAATTCAGCGCCGGCATGCCGACCATATCCATTCGCGATCTTCAGATTCAGCGCCGAGAAGATGATCTCGTCGCCGCGAGCTTCGGGCGGGGATTTTTTGTGCTTGATGATTATTCGGCACTGAGAGAATTGGCCGGCGACACCCTCGAGCAGGAGGCCGTGCTGTTCCCAACGCGAGACGCGGACTGGTACTTCGAGCGAGGCGTCCTAGGGGCAACGCGTAAAGGCTCCCAGGGCGATCAGCTCTATGTCGCGGACAATCCTCCGTTTGGTGCGGTACTCACCTATCACCTAGCCGAGGGCTTTATGACCGCTGAAAAGCAACGCCAGGAACAAGAGAAAGCGGCTCTCAAGGACAACAAGGCGGTGGAATTCCCGGGCTGGGATAGCGTGATAGACGAACAGCGAGAGACCGCTCCGGCACTGAAGCTCGTCATTAAAAATAGTGACGGCCAAGTGATTCGACGCATTGAGGCGCCGACCAAGAAGGGATTTCATCGCGTTGCCTGGGATTTACGACACCCCTATTCAGGCTCGGTAGAAACACCGCCCAATTGGCAGGGACTCCCACCCAGCGGCTTCATGGCCATACCCGGCCAATACAGCGCCGAACTTGTCCTCGTTAAAGATGGCGCGAGCCGGGTGCTCGATGGTCCCGTTTCCTTTGCGGTAAATCGACTCTATGAGCCAGCGCTGAAAGGCGCCCCTCTGGAGGAGGTCAACGCTTTCTGGACGGGAACTGGCTCAGGTTTCGGGTCAGGTTAGCGCCGCGACCTATGCGCTTGATGATGCGGTGGAAGACGTCGAAATCCTTTACAAAATGCTGGCGGCTTCAGCCACATCGCCCGGTGACCTGGAGTCAACTCTGCACCAACTCCGACAGGAACTATACGTGCTTGAGGAGGCTCTGTCGGGTAACCAATCCAAGGGATCGATCGGAGCTTACGACGAGCATCGGATCACCAGCTGGCTCTGGCACGCCTACGGCGGGGTGTCTGACTCTACCTATGGCCCCACACCCGCGCACCGACAAAGTCTCGATAATGCCAAAACCAGCTTCGCCCCTGTACGCGATAGGCTAAACAGCATTATGAATGAGGAGCTGCCGGCGATCAGGAGAGCCCTGAACGAGCGCGGCGCGCCCTGGGGTCGGGGGCAAGCAATTCCCGCGGGATAGACAACTATCCGGATCGCTTATTTTTGGGCGCGGTACAAGCCTGCACCGCGCGCCAACCACAAACCGCGGTTGACGTGCCAAGGTCTGTGGTAGGACTCAGCGCTATCATCGTCATGGTCCCAGCCGCGACAATGATTCATTTCATGCTCATAAATTGCTTCCGGAACGGCGGTCCATTGGTGAATCACACAATGGGCCTCGCCCCAACTCGCCGATCGCAGGGCGCAGGCGTCACTCTCAGGATGCGGGCATACTGCTCGCAAGGTGGATAACTCCTGATGCACCACCACCCGGATATCGGCCTGCAGTAAATCCTCACAGGGACGTTGGTCAGCCTCCTCACATATCGGCGGATCTCCACCAAGAACACGGAAGCTACCGAGCAAGGCAGTAGTAACAGGCAGGCAAATCAGTACGCCCAGCACGATTTTACTCATCCGGGACTTTGGCGAGTCACGCACCTAGAAAATTTCCGTCTCGTTGCTGCGACCTATTCGACAAAGCGACTGATCTCTTCAAGGGTCTTTTTCAGCGTAGCCGCTCGGGGCACCACCGCACCATCTGCCGGGTGGCCCACGACTATCAACATCATCGGCCGCTCGCGCGGTGGCCGCTCGAGAATTTTGTTTAAAAACTTCATAGGATTGGGCGTATGGGTGAGCGTCGCCAGCCCGGCCTGATGCAGTGCCGATAACAACAGTCCCGCCGCAATACCCACGGACTCAGGCACGTAGTAGTTCTTTTGCCGGTTACCTTCCGCATCGGTTCTATATCGCTCGGCGAATACCGCGATCAGCCATGGCGCTGTCTCCAAAAACGGCTTTTGATCATCGGTACCCAAAGGCGATAAATCTGCCAACCAATCGTCACCCGCTTTCCCCGCATAAAAAGCCCGCTCCTCTTCCTCTGCAGCAAGCCGAATCGCGCGCTTAATCTCAGGGTTACTGACACAGGCAAAGTGCCACGGTTGGTGATTTGCGCCCGAGGGAGCCGACCCAGCGGCCCGCACGCAGGTTTCAATCAGCTCGCGCGGCACGGGGGTCGCGGCGAAATGGCGCACCGAGCGTCGGGACTGCATCGACTGACAATAAGCCTGCGCACGAAGCAGACGCTCTTCCTCGGTCAGGGCCTCGGGCTTGGGTAGCGGGATGGGGTCATAGTGGTAGTCCATTAAACTAGGCCGCAGTGGGATAGCTTCTTACCGATTCAAGCAACGTGGTAATGAGATGCCGCTCGTCTTCATTTAGTTCGGGCCGCCAAACATCAAATAACAAGATAATGCGGTCCTCATCACTGCGATTCCATGCTTCATGATTGATGCTATCGTCAAAAGCCCAGCCCTCCCCGCGCCTTGTCTGCCGCTCGTCGTGACCAACACGTAGCCCGCATTCAGGCGGCACAATCAACGGCAAGTGACAAATCAGGCGCGCATTTAGCATGCCGGTATGGGGCGCGATCGTCGCCCCAGCGTTCAGCTTTGAAAACAATACCGATGGCGCAAGCCCCTTGATTTTTGTTAAGGGCAGCGACTTCATAAGCGTCACCGTTTCGGGGCAAAAGGCGATAACGTTTTCATCGGGCTCACCATCCTGCCAAAGGTAGGCCGAGGTCCAACTATCACTGTCAAGTAGGTCACCGTCGTCGCTCGGGGTCCTATCCAGGCCGCTGTGCACGTAGGGGGTAAAGCCTGCGGCGTTTTGCGCCAACAACGCTTGCAACTCGTGTTGGATCGTATCGGTCGCCTCCTCCAGAGATTTCATCCAGGGCAGGTGTTCAGTAGGGTAAAAAGTGCGGTAGGGAATATGAGGCATGTAAAACACGTGAGGCATCTGTGGATAACGCTCGCTCTCCTCTTCTCTCACCTTGACCCCCATCATCAAATCGAGGGCTTCGTTAAAACGCGAGGGCGCCGATGCTCGCTGGTAACCCACCGACGCCAGCTGTTCAAACAAATGCTGCCGAAATCGTTGATTGAGCTGCTGGAGGTGCTCCTGTATCCGGCTCAAGTCCTTGGCGATTGCCGGCGGTACCGAGGGCAGCGTAGCGGCCACACGCAGCGCGAGGGTGTAATGAGCCGCCGCATTTTGTTCATCGTTGCGGCCCGCCAACAAATCTCCCTTCATGATCAAGGCGCGTAGATTTTTTCCTTCACGACTAAGAACGTGATCGATACCCGTCTCGGCGGCTGCGAGATCCCCCTGTACAACACAAGCCAGCGCATAACCCAACCACACTTGGGCGCTGTCCTCACCGGCATCAAGGCTCGCTTGAAATTGCGATCGCGCCTCCACCGCCCTGCCAGCCTGGAGGGCTTTGATACCAGCATCAAATAACGTTTTTCCAGTCACGACCTGCCAGTCCCCGTCAGATAAAAACTCCAGCCGGCCACTGCCCCGGCGAATCCCTGAAGCAGCAGGCCAAGCATTGATCGCGCCGCAGCAAACCCCACAAGGCCTAAGGTCGCTTCCATGATTATGTGAAGAGCAATGAGCGCAACAAAACCGGCGCTCAAATACCAGATAAGGGGAGCACCGCCCAGCCAATGGCACAAGCGCGCGGCGACCGGCATAGCGATAAGCAGTGCCAAGGCGATTAGCGGCAGATAAGAACCCACCATACCAAGCCAATCTCGCCCAATACTCGCCAGCACGTCAGCGAGCGCCGGGGTCAACCCAAAGCCGATGAGGGTAAGCATCACTTCCAACGTACTGATCAAGCTGGCAACGAGGTATGCCACCACCACCGACAAAAAATAGGCCATCACCGCTCGCACTCAAAAACTCCTTTTAATAGTTAGCTCAAGATTGTTCTTTGGCTAAAAAACGACCAGACAAAAGTCGTCGCAAAAATCATCATGGCACGCGGATCAAGGTATAGTACAGACACTGTCAACATGCCACTGCATCAGGAGCCCTCGACACATGTTCTTATCCTCGTCTCCTCGCCAGACCTTGGCCACTGCTTGCTTGCTGTGCCTGTGCCTTAGCGCTTCCGCTACCGATTACCATATCAACATTCTTGCCACCGGACTTGATAAGCCTTGGTCTCTGGCTGAACTGCCCGATCAGCAGGGGTTTCTCGTCACCGAAAAATCAGGACAGCTGTTGAAACTGGGGGCCGACGGCGCTGTATCGGTCGTAACTGGAACGCCTGAGGTCTACTTCAAGAGTCAGGGCGGACTGCTAGACGTCATCATCGATCCGGCCTTTAGCAGCAATCAACGGATTTTTCTCTCCTATGCCGCGGGCGATGGCGACAGCAACCGCACCACGGTGGCCAGTGCACGCTTGACCGATCAGGGGCTACAAGACTTAACCGTTATTTTGGAAGTAAATCCGGCAAAAGCAAAAGCGGCCCACTACGGAGGTAAGCTCGCGTTTTTGCCCGACGGATCGCTGCTGGTAAGCGTGGGCGAGGGCTTTGAATACCGCGAGCAAGCTCAGGCGCTCGACAGCGAGCTGGGTAAACTGTTACGCATACTCCCCGATGGGACCGCCCCCTCAGACAATCCCTTTCCCGAGCAGGCACCCCGGGTATACAGCTACGGGCATCGAAACCCGCAGGGACTCGCCGTCGACCCCGTAACGGGCACCCTCTGGATGACCGAGCACGGCCCCAAAGGTGGCGATGAACTCAATCGCATTGAACCCGGCAACAACTATGGGTGGCCGGCAATCACCTACGGCGTCGATTACTCAGGGGCCATCATTTCACCCTACACGGAAGCCGACGGCATGGAGCAACCCGTCGTTCATTGGGTTCCCAGCATCGCACTCTCGGGGTTAGCGGTTTACCGCAGTGAGGCCTTCCCCAATTGGGATGGCAGCTTGCTGATCGGAGCACTCAAAGACCAGAAGTTATACCGGCTAACACCAAACGACACCGGCTTTGACCAAAGCGAGCCGTTCCCCGATGTGAGCGGCCGAATCAGGGATGTCAGAGTGCTCAGCGATGGCAGCATCGCCGCGGTATCCGATGAGGGTTCGATCTATCACATACGCCCGGAACACTGATTCACCCGTTCTCTTTGAAATAGCACCTCGTCGCATTTTGAAGCGTTCGAGCCGGCGACTAACACCGCTTCGCTTACACTGAGAACCCTCAGATCCAAAGCCAAGGATATCTGACATGATCGAACTGCCTCTCATGCTCCCCTGCGGCGCCACCCTCCCTAATCGCTTATGTAAAGCCGCGATGACCGAGGGCCTGGCCAACCCGTCGGGCCACGCCACCCCGGCGCTCACCCGTCTCTACGGTTTGTGGAGTGATGGCGGGGCCGGCCTCCTGCTGTCGGGCAATGTGCAAATCGATGCCGATCATCTGGAACGCCCGGGCAACGTTATTGTTGACCGAGAGCCCGACCCCCAGGTCATGGACGCGCTTAAGCAATGGGCGAGCGCTGGCACTCGCAATGGTAACCATTTTTGGGCGCAGATCAGCCACGCAGGGCGGCAGTGTCAAAAAATGGTAAACCCGCGCCCCAAAGCGCCTTCAGCGGTCAAATTAGGCCTCCCTGGAGGACAGTTTGGTGAGCCGGTCGCCATGTCTGAGGGAGATATTCAAACCGTTATCACCGGATTTGCGCGTTGCGCGCGGGTCCTAAAAGACGCCGGGTTTACCGGCGTTCAAGTGCATGCTGCCCACGGGTATTTGCTGTCACAGTTTCTCAGTCCGCGCTCCAACCAACGATCCGACCAGTGGGGTGGCACCCTCGAAAACCGCGCTCGGGCACTGCTCGAGTCAGTTCGTGCGGTCCGCCTTGCGGTGGGCCCGGACTTCCCGGTCGGGGTCAAACTCAATAGCGCGGATTTTCAGCGCGGCGGATTTGACTTTGACGAGAGCCTGCAAGTCGCCAAGTGGTTAGAGGCCGAGGGAGTAGATCTACTCGAAATTTCGGGCGGCACCTACGAGCAACCCCGCCTGCTGAATGTCGATGGCATCGAGCCGGTGGAGTCCCAGTCGGTAAAAGCCTCGACCCGGGCTCGCGAAGCCTACTTCGTTGACTTTGCCCAAGCCATGCGCAAGGAACTCACCGTACCACTCATGGTAACAGGCGGCTTGAGGCGTCTCGACGCGATGGAAAACGCACTGGAGACCGGAAGCGCCGATGTGATTGGTATTGGGCGACCCCTCTGTGCCATGCCAGATGCCATCAGCCAGCTGCTGTCTGGTCGGGAGGAGCTGCCTCGCTTTGAAAATCACTTGTCGCTTCTCCCGCGCTGGTTGAAATTTCTAGAGGCCATCAAACTGTTCAAAACCCTTGGAACTTTCGCCACTCAATACTGGTACTACGAACAAATAAGCTTGCTTGGACACACCGGTGAGATTGATCCGAAGCTATCGGTGTTCAAAGCCACCCAGCGGCAAATGAAGTCGGCTACTGCATGGGTCGCCGCGAGGCCGCCGAGCCCGTGATCAAGGGTACGAGGAACCCGCCATGAAAATTTGGGTCGATGCCGATGCCTGTCCTGTGGTCATCAAAGAAATTCTTTGCAGAGCGGCCACCAAGCGGCAAATCGAGACCGCCTTCGTCGCCAATCAATTGATTCGATTGCCACCCTCCCCTTGGTTAAAAAGCCTGCAGGTCCCAAAAGGATTTGACGTGGCGGATGATGAAATTGTGCAACGGGCACAACAAGGTGATTTGGTCGTCACCGCGGATATCCCGCTGGCTGCTGAGATCTTGGCCAAGGGTGGATTTGTCATTACGCCGAGGGGCGAGCGATACACCGAGAACACCATCAAACAACGACTTCAGCTGCGGGATTTTATGGAGACCATGCGCTCATCTGGCGAGCACACCGGCGGCCCGGCACCAATGAATCAGGCTGATCGCAAACAATTTGCAGATCAACTGGACCGGCTCCTACAACGCTACAGCAACGTCTGAGCTTTCATGACGGTCAAGCGCGAAATTTGGTTGCTTGCGATTTGCTCGGCGGTGGTCACCGCCAATGCCTACTATATTCACCCCATTATCCGAGCGGTCGCCGAATCCTTCGCGGTGAGTGAAAGTCAGGTGGGCTGGGTGCCGGCGCTCAACCAGATCGCCCTCGCCTTGGGTGTCATCCTGCTGCTGCCGTTGGGCGACCGGGTCAATAATCGCATGCTGGTCCGGGTGTGCTTAATGGTACAGGTATTGGCGCTCCTGGTAATGGCTACATCACCCAGTTTCTGGTTGTTCACGGCAGCGTCAACGACGCTGGGATTCACCACCGTAACGCCCTACTTGTTACCGGCTTACGTGTCCCCGTCGCATCGAAGTTGCCAAGCTGGGTTATGCCACCGCCATGCTGACCGCTGGAGTGATCGCCGGGGTACAACTTTCTCGACTCCTATCAGGCGTGATCGGCGAGTTCACTGATTGGCGTTGGGTGTACGCGATGGCAGCGATGCTCATGGCAGCGGCGAGCGTTGTGCTGCCCAAAATCATGTCCGATGAAAATACGTCCAAGGCAGATATCAATTATCCGGCGTTACTGCGATCACTACTGCATCTAGTCGCCCAACACCCTCGAGTCATGATTTCAGCAACTATTCAGGGGCTGAATTTTGCGATGTTTATTGCGCTCTGGCTGGCGATCAGCCTGCACTTAACCAGCGATGCCATCGGCTACGGCTATGACCTGGTTGGCTACCTCACCGCATTCTCAGCGATTGGTTTGACGACCGCCTCCAGCTTAGGACGGTGGGCTGACCGCCGTGGCCCCGAGCATGCGCGCCTGGTCCTGGCACTGATTCAACCTGTTGGCTTGGTTCTGCTCTTTTTTGGCGGTGAGCACTGGCTGTGGCTATTACCCCCCATTGCTCTACTCAGTATTGTCGGACCTGTGATCGACATCACGGGTCGCATGACAGGTCTGCGCGAAGACCCCGCTGTCAGAACGCGACTGATGGCACTGTATGTGGGGCTGATGTTTCTGGGCGGAGGTCTGGGCAGCCTCGCCGGCACTTGGGCTTATGACCATGGAAGCTGGCCGGGTGTCATCGCGTTGTTGATGGTATTGTCAGCAATCATCTGCGTACTTGCTTTTAGGGAAGCGAAGGGAGCTCGGCACTAACGGCCAACGCCGATTGGCGCTTTGCGTCATTCTGTCTGACAAAGGGTACGCCTTGTGGGCCGGCGATTCACGGCTTTACCGATGGTAGGGGCAAGCGACAATATCACTGGCGTTGTTGTTTTTGCGCCCTGATCCCGGCCGTCCGTGGTCGACGGGTGACCACGCTACTTCTTATCAGCCGACTTTCCGCCATAGAGCGCCATAATCTCCGCAATTTCGGCTTCGTCCAATCTATCGTTGCCCTTAGCGTAGGCCGCAGCAAACCGGCCGTACATTTCGGCATTGAGCGCGTTGGCACTGCCGCAATCCCGTGTCGCCACGACCTTACCGGGCACACCCGCAATAACCGAATTCTCGGGAAACACCGAGTTCTCGGTCACGATCGTATTACCTGCGACTATAGAATTAGCGCCAATTTTCGCGCCGTCCATAATCGTTGCGTTAATGCCGATAAGACAGCGGTCACCAATTTCACAGCCATGTAATGTCGCGTGATGCGTAATGGAACAGTCTTCCCCGATAACAGTCGGCGTCATAGCACCCACATGGATCATGACAAAGTCTTGGATGTTGGTGCGCGCACCGATCACAATTTCATGAAACTCAGCACGCGTCACGACATTGGGCCAGATGGACACGCCTGGCCCCACGTAAACTTTGCCGTATAGCCAGGCGCTCTCGTGTATAAACACCGGATTATCTAAGGTGACGGAATCACTAATGTGGCCCATGGACTTCTTCTCTTTATTTATTTGATACGACTATCTTAGCTCAACACATACAGAGATACTTTTTACCTGTCAAACCAGCCGGAGTCGCCTGCAAGCCAGTCCGAGTGCGAACACGGCCAGCTAGGGTCTGAAGCTATTTTCACCATGCATGAACGCGGCGCTTGCGCTCGAGTGCCCACCTTTCTGCCACCTCGCCATTGCACACCAGGGTTTTCATGCGTACCCGACACAGCTGACGACATTTCGTTTTCCACCGGACAAGCCAGTCGCGAGCTCTTGCTCCAAAAGCTGTGGCGGACGCACTTGCGCCGATACTTTTCGTGACAACCGGCGACCGGGTCGGATTGCTAGCGCTCGCCTTGCCTGCTCGCGGCCAAGGTGCGGTCTCATCGGCCATCCCGTTTTTGTTGAAAGCCCTCGTCGACGGGCTCGAGAGCTCCCAATCGCAGTCGCCCATCGGCGCTTCATTGGTTACTGGCTGCTGGTGCTTAGCCTACGGCGGCGCCCGACTTGCCAACACACTATTTGCAGAGCTGCGCGACACCCTGTTCGGCCGGGTCACCGAACGCGCTATGCGCAGTCATTGGCTTGCAAGTGTCTTCCGCCACGTCCACAGCTCTGGACCTCGACTATCACCTCAATCGCCGCAAACCGGTGGTCTCGCGCGCGATATCGAGCGTGGCTCCTCAGCGCATCAGCTTTCTGATGCGCTTTTTTCATTTTCAATATCGCCCCCACGCTGTTTGGAGATCAGCATCGTCGCCGGCATTCTTGTGGTAATCAGTTACGGCGCTCAGTACGCCGCGGTGGTCGATCGTTATCGGTGCTCGGTCTACGCGCGGCTTTTCCTTTCGCGCGACTCACCTGGCGCACCCAGTTTCGTGCGCGATGTGAACGACGGCTGACTCCGACAGCAATACCCGAGCCATCGATAGCCTCCTCAACTACGAAACCGTCAAGTACTTCAACAATGAGTCCTTTGAAGCGGAGCGCTACGACGAAGCACTGGCGACCTGGGAGCAGGCGCGGCGAAAAAACCGCCTGTCGCTGTTCGCCCTTAACGCAGGTCAGGCTAGCATTATCGCGCTTAGCCAAACGCTTATGCTGGCCATGGCAGCAACAGCGGTTCGTGCAGATGAGATGTCCCTGGGGGATTTCGTATTAATTAATCAGTTTATGCTGCAGTTGTTTATACCTCTCAGTTTCCTGGGCTTTGTCTATCGGGAGATTAAGGCCTCTCTCGCCAATATCGAACGCCTGTTCGGGATCTTGGAAACCCCTGCAACCGTTGCAGACCGCGCCGATAGTCCGGTGATTCGGGTGACGCCAGGGGCAATCTCGTTTGATCGCGTGTCGTTTTCCTACCGCGATGACCAGCCGGTCCTGCGGGATATTTCGTTTACGGTTGAGGGAGGGCAGACCGTGGCCTTGGTTGGGGCCAGCGGCGCCGGCAAATCGACGCTGGTCAAGCTGCTATTTCGCTTTTATGACCCGACCTCGGGGACCATTCAAATTGATAGCCAGTCCATCGAAAGAGTCACCCTCGCCTCGCTGCGCCAATCGATTGCGATCGTGCCTCAAGACTGCGTGCTGTTTAACGACAGTCTGCGCGAGAATATCCGCTACGGCAGACCTTCAGCGACTGATGCAGAAGTAGAGCTAGCGGTAAACGCCGCCCATCTCGACCAGTTCGTCAGTCAGCTACACCACGGTCTGGACACCACCGTCGGCGAGCGCGGACTCAAATTGTCGGGGGGTGAGCGCCAGCGTGTCGCCATTGCCCGCGCAGTCCTTAAAAACGCGCCGATACTCGTTTTTGACGAGGCCACTTCGAGTCTCGACAGTCACGCTGAGCAGGCGGTGCTCAGTGCGTTTCGAGAGCTCGCAGGACGTCACACCGCGCTGGTCATTGCCCATCGTTTATCAACCATTGTCGATGCCGACAAAATTGTCGTGCTCTACGACGGAAAGGTCGTAGAGTCAGGGTCACATGAGCAACTGCTAAGCGCCGATGGCCACTACGCAGCCCTCTGGCAAGCGCAACTGCGCGAGCGAGCCTAGCCTGTGATTATCTTTGAGGGTATTAGCTTACGCAGGGGACCACAGGTGCTGTTCAGCGGTGCTTCGATCACCCTGCAGCCCGGACAGAACATAGCGCTTATCGGCGCCAATGGTGCCGGCAAATCCAGTCTCTTCTCCATGCTCCTGGGCGAGCTGCAGGCCGACCAAGGCAATATTCGAGGGCTTGATGGGCTGCGACTCGCTCACATGGCGCAGGAAAGCGAGCGCTCTTCGCTGTCCGCCACCGACTATGTGATCGCCGGTGATGCAGCGGTTTGGTCAACACTTAATGCTATCGCCGAAAGCGAGCAACGCGAGGATTTTGAGAGTGCAGCGATCCAGCACCAACAGCTGGAAACCCTCGATGGCTACAGTGCACCGCGCCGGGCGCAACAATTGTTGTTGGGGCTTGGCTTTGCTCTCGAAAAACTTGAGCACCCGGTACAGCAATTTTCTGGGGGCTGGCGGATTCGGCTCAATCTCGCACGCGCCTTGATGACCCCCTCCGATGTGCTGTTACTCGATGAGCCAACCAACCACCTCGATCTCGATGCGACGCTGTGGCTGCAAGCTTGGCTTCAAAACTACGATGGCACCTTGTTCATGATCTCCCACGACCGGGATTTTATCGACGCCACCTGTCAGCGTGTACTTAAAATAGAGCATCAGCAGCTCACCGCCTATCGAGGCGGCTATTCTGACTATGAACAGCAGCGCACCGAGCAGCTGGCACAGCAACAGGCGACATTTGAAAAACAACAGCGCCGGGTCGCGGAAATCGAAGATTTTGTGCGCCGATTTCGCGCCAAGGCAACAAAAGCGAAACAAGCACAGTCACGACTCAAAGAACTCGAGCGCATGCAACGGGTGGCGCCGGCCCACGTCGATTCGCCATTTTGCTTCACGTTTCCCGAGCCAGGGCGCGCCAGCGACCCGTTATTGACCCTCGACCACGCTAAAATCGGATATGCAGAGCACACCGTTTTGACGGATGTAGCGCTTACTTTGCGACCGGGAGATCGCATTGGCTTGCTCGGCAAGAACGGCGCAGGCAAGTCGACTTTACTCAAGAGCATTACCGGTGCACTGCCTGCGTTGCTCGAGGGCCAGCGCATGCCAGTGGTGCACTACCTGCGCATCGGCTATTTCGACCAGCAGCAGCTCGACGTGTTGGATCTGGAGGCCAGCCCGTCTGTCTCCATCTGCAGCGGCTGATCGCCCGATCCGCCCGCGAGCAGCAGGTGCTGGACTTTCTCGGCGGATTCAATTTTCAGCGGCGATCATGGCAGTCCGGCGTCGATTCAGACCGTTCTCCGGCGGCGAGAAAGGCTCGCCTCGCGCTGGCCATGGTGGTGTGGCAAGATCCCTAACCTGCTGGTCCTCGACGAACCCACCAACCACTCTGGACCTGGATATGCGTCACGCGCTGGAGGTGGCGCTTCAGGGCTATTCGAAGGGGCGTTGTTGCTGGTCAGCCACGATCGTCACTTGCTCCGCAACAGCGTCCGAGCGAACTGCTGCTGGTGCATGAGCGCGCGGTGTGAACGAATACCCTGAGGATATTGCGACCTACGAGCGCTGGATTCTCTCCAATACGGTGAGCTCTGCAGCGGCGCGTGATAATGAGCCGACGGCAATCCAACCAGCCGACCAATCAGCAACAGCGACTTCGCGCAAAAATCAGCGTCAAGAAAGCGCGGAGCGTCGATCTCGCCTGCGACCCCTGCAGCAGCAAGTCGATAAAACTGAAAGAGCGCTGGAAAGCGCACAGGAGATATTGGCGGCGCTGCAGGCGGAACTCGCCGATCCGGATATCTATGATGATGCGCGCAGGGACGATTTGGC
>CALSMP010000016.1 GCA_943787485.1 uncultured Luminiphilus sp.
ATCAAGGGTGTGCTGTTCAAGGGTGTAGGCCATCAGTATGGCGGCGTTGTTTACCAGAGCATCCAGATGACCGATTTCTGATGTCACCATCTCCATGACGCTACTCCAGTCAGTTTCTGAGGTGACGTCGGCTTCCCTGTATATGACTTGACTGTGGGTGAAAAGGTCCTCGCGAAGCCTGATGTCTGTGCCGATAACAATATGGTCGGAATCAATAAAGCGTTTCACGCTGGCCTGCCCCAGCCCGCCCGCCGCGCCGGTGATCAGCACTACTCTTTTTCCTGTATCGCTCATAGTGGGGTGTCCGCTGTTTTTATGTATTGGCTATCGGTAAAGCGCCAAGCTAGGGTACTTAAGCGCAGATTTAAATCTATGCGGGGGCAGGATAAGCGGGAAGTTATTGGCTCGTCTAGCTCAGTAAGACTATGCGCCTTGGTACACCCGTCACGGTCTTTGAGAATTTAGGCTAAGCTTCTGATCAATAAACCTAACAACAGTCAGGCGGAGGGATAAAAATGCTGCTCAAAGACAAGGTGGTGGTGATTAGTGGTGTTGGTCCGGGGCTCGGCCAAACTATGGCCAAGATGGCGTGTACTGAGGGTGCCGCCGTCATCCTGGGGGCCCGCAACCAAAAGTTTTTGGCTGAAGTTGCTGGCGAAATCGAGGCATCAGGTGGCCGGGTATTTGCGCAATCCACCGATGTTGCTGATACCGAGCAGGTAAACGCCTTGATCGCCGCGGGCGCCGAAAAATTTGGTCGTATCGATGGCTTGGTGAACAGTGCCTACATCCATGGCGACTGGGCGCCGGCTGATGTCGCCGACCCAGACAAGGTGGGGGAGGTGGTCAACGTGATTTGCCAGGGAGCTTTGCGCATGGCGCAGGCATGTTTAGCCCACATGAAGGCAGCGGGTGGTGGCAGCATTGTCAACGTGTCAACCCAGTCCACGGTAAAGCCTTTTGCGGGTGAGGCGATGTATGCCATGGGAAAAGGGGCGCTTAACGCGCTGACTCGACATATGGCTAATGATTTCGGCCAATATGGAATCCGGGTCAATGCGCTGCGCATGGGCTGGATCGGTGGGGCGCCGGTGTATGCCTACATTGACTCCCAAGTAGCCGCGGGAATAGATCGGGACGTCGTGGTCAAAAGTATTACCGACCGGATTCCTCTGGGTATCATCCCGCCAGAGGAGGATTGTGCCCGCGCGGTTCTGGCATTCCTCTCCGATTACTCACGGGTTATCAATGGGGCCTCGGTCGATGTAAACGGCGGTGAATACATGGCGCCGTAGCTAAGCCTGAAAAGTGCGTAGTAACCAGTCGAGATTGTAAAGATATCGAAGATAAAAGGAGTAGGGGAGTGCAAGAGGAAGACAAACTGGCATTCGATCCCGACGCGGTCGTGGTCTCCCAAAGCGTCATTATTGAGGCCTCCGCCGAAAAAGTCTGGGAGGTGTTGGTGGACTTTGGTCGCTACGGAGATTGGAATCCATTTTGTCTGGCGGCAGAGGGCACTCTCGCCCTCGGAGAGCCCCTCAAAATGACGCTAAAGAACTACTTGGAACCAGGGAGCTTCTTTGAAAATACCGAATTCTTCTGTGCTATCGACGCGCCGCATCTCATTTCTTGGGAAGCTCCCTGGGTCGAGGAGTGGCCTTATCCCGCAAGGCGTGATCAGATTATCGAGCCGCTGAGCACCGATCAGTGTCGATACCACTCGACCGACGCCTTCCTAGGCCCCCACGGTATCCACGTCATGCGATTCGCCGGTCCCTGGGTGAAGCGGGCCTTCGATGACACGGCTTTTGCGCTCAAAGCCTATGTAGAGGCAATGAGTTGATTGGGGCTGCGAGTTTTGTCGGTAGGAGCGTCAAAAATAGTGTGACAGGTAGTTGCCAAACAGCTCGTTGATGAGGCCTTCGGATAAGCCAAATTCTTCGAGCGTGTAGTGGTGTTCTGGTCGACTTTCCCGCGTGTTTAACTCCTGCCACGCCGTCATTTCCTTGAGAGCTCGCTCAGTCAAGTGTTCATTGATAAAACCATACACCCGTTCAATCTGACCTTTGGGGTCGGCTAGCAGATCTGTGAATGCCAGATCCAGATAATCGAGGTTGAGGGCTTCATCCGCGCGCGCGGCGATGGTCGTATTTAAGCCACGTTGCCATTTGTGTGCCCAATGCATGGTCATGGCGGCGCGGTCCAGTCGATCGGTAAACGGCGCAGCCAAGGCGCACATCATACTGCCGTAGGACGGAATTACCTCCAGTGGGTGCCTGTGGGTTTGTATCACTTTTGCGCCTGGAAACGCCGTTGCCAGCGCCTGGGGGTAGTGAAGATGGTGTGGCGTTTTCAATAGCCAGCGGGTTCCGGTCAAACCTCGCTGACGCTTTTGCCACTGCAGAAACTGAAGTAGCCGGTAGAGATAGGCATAGCCAGGCGTTTGATTCTGCTCGTATAGCCAGTTACCAAACTCCGGCAAGTAGGCGTAGCACTCGGGCACCGTACTCATAAAGGAGTGCTCTAGCAGCATTATTTCTTCATCTGGCGCCGTTGCATCCATCGGATGAATGGCGGCGAGTTCCGGTGATGCGCTCAAAATAGCAGCAACTTCGGCTTCGGCTTTAGGTATTCTCTCGTCACGATGAACGAAGCTCTCAGTCAGCGGTACGGGATTTCTCACCTCGTACCACAGCGGTGCCAGCAAACGGGAGTCCGCGGCGATCGTGCGGTGAAGTAAGGTGGTCCCGGTTCGCGGTAAGCCGACGACAATGATGGGATCATCAATGTGCTCGTCATTGATCTCGGGAAATTTAGCGAACCACTGCTCAATGGCTATGCGATTTTTAAGGATGTCTAGAAGACGCTGGTGGTGAAAAGTGACTCCGGCGGTATTGAGCTGGGCACTGTTGCTGAGTGCCTCGGTCAGGCGGTGCAGGATGTCGGATTCGAATGGGTTAAGCTCTAGCAATCCCGAGGCCTCGCTTTCGGCGAGCTGTTTAAGAGATGATACGGTCAGATCCACGTGAATCTCCGGGCCGACATTGGTCTGTGGTTGATCAACTGAGTGTAACCTCTAGGTTCGATGAGCGGGAGTAAGAAGCACCAATAGATGACACCCAAATGCATGATTCCTGATTTTGGGGCGTAGTGTAAGTTGGGTTCATTGTTAAGGCATCTGATCATCCTATAACTAAGAACCGATCATCCCTTCAATTAGATAGCGCGAGGTGAGTTGTGACGACAGCTGCGATCGATCGAGCACAGAGGTTCCCCTTTCCCATCCCTTTTGGCTGGTTTCATATCGGGTTCTCGGCTGATTTGGCGCCGGGAGAGCAAAAGATACTTACGCGCTTTGGTCAGGAGCTTGTATTGTGGCGATCACAGGCTGGTGAGTTCGTGCTGCAAGACGCTTACTGTCCGCACTTGGGTGCCCATTTTGGCCATGGCGGCGAAGTGACAGAAAAAGGCATTAAATGCCCTTTTCACCATTGGGTCTTTAATACCGACGGGCGTGTTGTTGAAATCCCCTACGCCAAAAAACTCAATGAGAGGGGCTGTGTGCGCACCTACCCACTGGTAGAACGACACGGCATTATCATGGGTTGGTATCATCCTCACGGTGAAGAGCCTCTCTATCAATTGCCCCGCTTAGAAGAGTTTGCCAGTGATGGTTACACGCGCCCCATTACCACCAGTCACATCATCTCGACCTGTCTGCAGGAGATGGGCGAAAACACTGCAGATTCCGCCCATTTCGTCACGGTTCATGGACATCCGGGTGATGCAGAATACGGTCGCTTCGACTTTGAGCCGTTTAAAATTCTAATGGAAAGCACCCAGCTTTTTCCTAGTTCGGGTGGGCCAGTGAAAGGGACGCTCAAAACCACAAACTATGGTTTTGGATGGGCTGAAGTGCGTTACGAGACACTTATTGACGTATGCATGCTGACGACGAATTGTCCGATAGATCACGGTACCGTCGAGCAGTTATTTCACGTGTCCTGGAAGAACCCCGACAAGGATCCCAAAGTAGACCGTATTGGCGAGGCGTTCAACAAAGAGGTCAACCGTCAGCTGCAGGACGATGCCAAGATCTGGGAGCACAAACGTTTCGAGCCTAATCCGATCCTATGTGATGGTGATGGGCCTATTGCTAAATATCGAAAATGGGCTGCGCAATTTTATGCGGAGAGCGCTCGTTGAAATTCGATCTCGTAGCGCCAGAAAACCGCCTGTTGAGCCGGGTATTGGATCAACAGGCAGCGCGCTATCCGACAGCCTGTTTTATCAAGACCGAAGATTCGACCATAAGCTACGAGCAAATGCAGGCGTTGGCGCGCTGTTACGCTCGGTGGCTGGACCAAAGAGGCGTCGACAAAGGGGATCGAATTTGTCTTCTGATGTTGAGTTCTATCGACTACGTTGCGTTGACCTTAGCCATCAATATGTTGGGGGCGATATGGGTTCCCGTAAACACCGACTACAAAGGTGACTGGCTTCTCGCGACGCTGCGCGACAGCGGGCCCCTTCTCACGATTGTAAGCTCCGACTTCGAGGGTCGATTGGCGGGCTTTCACGATATTATTGGCGAGGTAATTTCCGCTCAATCGTTACCTGCGGTAGGCGAGTTAAATCAGCCGCTACCTGAGCGTGATCTATATTATGGTGATACGGTTTCTGTCATGTGGACATCTGGCACCACGGGCAGCGCTAAAGGCGTGATGCAGAGCCATAACACGTGGATCAGGAGTGCGCTTAGTAGTGTGACCATGGGTGAGATAACACAGGGGGATACCATGCTGAATGTGTTACCCCTTCATAATTCTGCTGCCTGGGTTTCAAATATTTACCCTGCCTTGTTGACGGGGGCCTCCTGTTTTCTAGCCAAGGCCTTTTCTGCGGGTGGGTTCTGGCAGCAAGTGCGCGAACATGGTGTAACCCATACCCTGACCCTTGGTGCTATGCACATGTTCCTTTGGGATATGCCGGTGAGAGAGGATGACGCAGACAATCCGTTGCGTAGCGTCAATATGGTGCCTATGCCGGATAGTGTTAGGGGGCCGTTTAAAAAACGCTTTGGTCTTGATGCGATTCACCAAGGGTTTGGGCAGAGTGAGATTATGTACCTGTTGAGGCGGCGCGATGATGACCAGACCGAGTGGCCTGAGAATAGCCTCGGTGTGCCAGCGGAAGATATTGATGTCTGTCTCCTTGATGACGAATGCGCTGAGGTTGGTGACGGTGTGGTGGGGGAGCTTTGTGTCAGAGAGAAGGCGCCACATGTCCTGTTTAATGGCTATTTTAGAAATGAAGCGGCCAATACCCACGCGTTTAAAGGTGGCTGGTACCATACCGGTGATCTCCTGCGGCGTGAGGGTACACACTACTTTTTTGTCGATCGCAAGAGTGACTTGATTCGGTACAAGGGGAGATCGGTGAGCTCCCTCGCACTTGAGAGCGTCGTATTGAGGCATCCGGCCATCACTCAGGCGGCTGCCTTTGGCATAACTTCGGCTGAGCTGGAGTCAGAGCATGAAATTATGCTGGCGGTGGTGCTTGGTGAGAGCATGGAGTTGGATGAGGCGGTGTTGGCGAGGTATATCAACGACAATGCTCCTTACTATTTTGTCCCGCGCTACATCGAAATTATGGCCGAGTTGCCGCTGACACCGACCCAGAAAATACAAAAACATAAATTGCGAGATCGCGGCTTGACGTCGGCTAGCTGGGATGCGGTTTCGGCCGGCTTTGAGATCGAGCGGTGATGCAGCAGTCGTTGGCTAATCTGCGCAAAAAGTCCGGCACTCATAATTGGGGGGCGGCGGCGGATCTCGAGGACATCAGCGGCGAGGTGGCGATTGTCGGGGTAGGGGAAACGGCCTTTACCGGTGCCTCCCATAGAAATAACAAAGCCATGGCGCTCGAAGCCATCGAGTCAGCCCTGCTAGACGCGCAGATTTCGCCCGATTGCGTAGATGGGCTGATGGTAAGTTTCGGCATTGCCGAGCAGCTAACCCCGCAGGACTATCGCGACCATTTTGGTACGGAGCAAGACATTTGGTTTAGCGATCAGGGTGGAGCCATGATTTGGGCCGCAACCTGTGCCCACGAGGCGGCGATGGCGATCAGAGCCAAACAGGCTTCGGTGATTGTCAATGTCTTCGCGGTTAACTGGGCCTCAGGGCGGCAGCAGGGGAGTGCTTCGCCGGGTGATTGGCATGCCTCCGAGTCGCTGAAGGCGGCACTCGAGATGCCTTTCGGATGGCACCCTCAGCCGCTTTATTTTGCAACCTTTATGCGCAGGCATATGCATGAGTTCGGAACCACAGAGGAGCAACTGGCGGCGATACCGATAACCTTCCGCCAGCATGCCAACAGCCATCCGGGCGCTAAGCTTCGAGAGAAAGCCCTGTCCCTCGAGGGCTATTTAAACCAACCCATGATTGCGGATCCATTTCGCGTCGCGGACTGTTGCCTCATTTCGGACGGGGCCGGCGCTTTTGTGATGACCTCGACCGAGCAAGCGCGGGACTATCCGAAGCCGCCAGTGGTGGTAGCAGGGGTCGGGCGGGGGATGATTGAGGGCGCTCCCTATATCAGTCAACAGAAGCAGCTTACCGCAACCCCGCAAACCTTCTCTGCGCCCTGGGCTTATGCCATGGCAGACATTACGCCAAAGGACCTCGATGTGATTGGGGTCTATGACTGTTTTTCGGGGACTGCGTTGATGCAAATCGAAGACATGGGGCTTTGCCCGAAAGGTGCGGGCGGTGAATTTGCGGCGAAGGGTAACCTTCATTTTGAGCGAACCCGTTCGCAAGGGGGCATTCCCTGTAACACTCACGGTGGGCTACTCGCCCACGCCTATGTGCTGGGAATTTCCCATGTCATAGAGCTCGTTAGGCAGGTGCGGGGAGAGGCGATAAATCAGGTAGAGGGTGTGGAGGTGGCGGCCTACGCCGGATTTACCGCAGAAGAGTCATCGACGCTGGTATTGCGCCGTGATGCTTGAGCAACGTGATTTGCTCAATCATGCGCTTGCGGGCCCCTTCTGGCAGGCAGCTGCTGACGGCAAGCTTGTTATCTGTAGCTGCGCGAACTGCGAAGTCGATATTTGGTATCCCAAAGAGCGGTGTGACCATTGCAATCAGGAGACCAGCTGGCGAGAACTTGGAGGGCGGGCGCGACTCCTGTCATGGACAGTCGTAGAGCGCGCACTTAATCCGAACTTTGCCGTCCCCTATATCCCAGCCCTCGTTGAGCCGCTTGATGCCCCCGGGGTACAGCTGGTTACCTGGATCAAACCCGATTTCCGAGACGCGCTAGTTTGTGACATGGTTGTCCACGTGGCCTTTGACCTAATACGGACGACGGATGGCAAGGAATTTAGGGCGCCTTATTTCGAGCCCGCTGGGCAACAGGGTGAATGAGTGATGATTACTGCGACAGCGTTATTAAATGACGTGGGTGTGGCCGTTGAGGGTATCGACCTGTCACGGCCTCTGGAGAGAGCAGTCGAGGAGGAGCTAAGGGCGCTCTGGTTGGAACATGGTCTCCTGTTGCTGCGCGGGCAGTGTCGGACGGTTGCGGAACAAATTCGTTTTAGCCGCACCTTTGGCGAGCTTGAAATTCACCCGCTTGAGCGTATTCGTCACAAGGATTATCCAGAGCTCATTGAGCTCAATAGCGCTGACGAGCAAACCAATCCAACCTCTTCCTGGGATGGCGAGGATTGGATCGGCCGTCTGGGGTGGCACACCGACCTCATCTATTCGGGAAAACCAAATTTGGGCGCCGTACTTCGTGCGGTGATACTGCCGGCTAATGACGGGCAAACGGGGTATGCCGACAGGGGCGCCGCCTATAACGCACTGCCGGATTCGATGAAGGAGGAGATAGCCGATCTGGAAATTGTTTACCGGTTCGAAGTCAATTTGTATCGCATGCCTTATCTCGATACATCGGGCTACCTCGCTGGACCGGGTGCTCCGGATAAGCCCTCAGACGTGGGCTTTCCCGATTTTCCAGACAGTGTTTATCCGCTTGTGGTGTCGCACCCAGTCAGCGGGCGCAAGGTGCTAAATGTGTGTCCGATGTTTTTGAGCCACATCAGGGGCCGCCGAGAGGGGGGTGGCGATCCGTTGCTGCAGTCTCTTGTGGATCACGTGACTGACAAACGCTTTAGTTATCACCACAGCTGGGAGCGCGATGACATTATCTTGTGGGATAACTGGCGCATGATGCATTGTGCGCCGGGAATCAGGCCCGGTGACGAACGGCTAATTCATCGCACCACGATCATTTAGTGGTGCCAAGCGGTGTTAATCAGACATGACAGGGTTGAACACGAATTCGGACGAACCTAGCCCGGGCGAGAGGGGAAGACATGGATAAGGATCTGATGGCAATGCTGGCGCCGGTTACGCCAAAACGGCCGTTATTGCCAGAACTTTCCCCGAGCACAACACTCGCCTTGCTGTGTCACGCGCTTTTCCGTGAGGGGTACAACGACCATATTGCGGGGCATATCACTTGGCGGCAGGATGATGACACGCTGTTAGCGAACCCTTGGGAGCTGGCATGGGACGAGCTTTCCGGGGACGATATCCTTGGCCTCAATTCGGACGGTCGAGTGATAGCGGGTGGCTGGAATATCACCCCCGCTATCAACCTTCACACCGAGATTTACAGTCGTCGACCCGACGTAAAGGTCATTATTCATAACCATTCCCGCTATGGCACCGTGTGGGCAAATGCCCGCCGTGTTCCACCGGTCTATGATCAAACGTCGGCTCAGGTCGATGGGGCGCTTCCTCTGCTTGATGAGTATAACGCGCCGGTGAACGACAAAAGCGAGGGTGCGCGCTGTGCCGAGCTCTTGGGGGAGCATAAGTGGGCGTTGCTAGCCAATCACGGCGTGCTGGTCGTAGGGGGCTCAATTGAGCAGGCGTATTTGCGCGCGGCGACACTAGAGTGGAGATGTCGAGTTGCCTATGAGGTTGAGCTACTCGGTGGAGGCAAGCCGCTAGACGATGACATTGCCGCGGCGGTGGGGGCAATGATTGACGGCAACGGCTTTCCTTTTTACTGGGAGGCTTCGGCGAGGCGAGTGATCAGAATGCATCCTGAGCTATTCGGTCGATCCCAGCCTTAAAACCTTTTTTGTGACACCCGATGGTGGTTTCGAAAAAGGGCGGTGCCACGCCTGCGCCGTCGGATCTTCAAGACTCCACTGAGCGCCATTAATCGCAATGGTGTTGCTTCCGCGGAGGGTTCCTAGTGTATAGACAGCAACACAGGTAATAAGCCAAAAGAGTGAGACCGAAGCTAATCTCATCAAGAGCTATTCCTCGTGTTACGCGCGGTTCCTGAGCACCGATGTTTTGGCGGCGTCAAAGCCTGGCTGTAAAAAAGGAGGCTTATGCCTCCTTTAATGCGGTGCTTCGCGACCCTTAGTCCAGGTTATACACAAAGTCGATGCCGTAGGTGCGAGGCGTGCCAAATTGGGCGTTTGAGAAGCCCAGCGCGCCAAAGTCGATGCCGAATACACGATACTCTTCGTCAGTCAGGTTCTTGCCCCAAACCGAAATGCGCAGGCTGCCATTGCCCAGTGAAATATCGTTCAGGCTGGCTCTGGCGCCGACAAGGGTCCAGTCATCCGCTGGCGTGTAGTCGTTTTGATAGGGGTGAAACACGATCTCATCGAAGTAGGAGATATCAGCTCGGATAGAGAGCTGGCCAAAGGCCATCTCACCGAAGTCGTACTGAACGCCGGCATTCCAGGTGTTTTCCGGGCTATAGCCAACTTGTGTGATGTCGGCGATATTCTCGAGCTGGTTAGTGGCCGGGTTACGCTGGAGGTATTCATCGAATGCCGCGTCCAAATAGCCGTAAGAGGCGTTCAAGGTGAGGCCCGCCGTGGGGCGTGCGAGAAGCTCGACTTCAAAGCCCTCGCGGGTGCCTTCTCCGGCATTGACGACATTGCTTGAAGCGCCGCCGGCGCCTGCTTCAAACTGCGCAACCTGAACGTCGGTATAGTCGTTAGAGAACAACGCCACGTTCAAGCGAAGCCGATTGTCCAGCCACTCGGATTTGAGGCCCAGCTCCCAGACAGCAACTTCTTCTTCGTTGAAAGGGCGCTGGAAGCTTGCTTCGCTTGCGGCACGCCCGTTGAAGCCGCCCGCGTTGTAGCCTGTGGTGTACTTCGCGTACACGTTGATATCTTCGCTCAGGTGATAGGTCACGTTGGCGAGGTAGCTAACATTGTCCCACTCTTCGCTTGCGCGCGCAGTACCCGGGCCATTGTTCTCGTTGTAAAGGAAGGCGGACTTCTCATCTTCGGTGTATCGAATGCCTGCCGTAATGTCCAAGGAGTCGGTCACGCTGAAGGTGCCCTGCAGATAAACCGCCATCGACTCCTGCTCCTGACCATAGTTAAAGTCGGTGACGCCCAGTACGCCTGCATCAGCCCCAAAGGGTAGACGCTGCGCGCCGATACAAGGTCGACCAAACTCCCCCGGGCAGTAGCCAAACGCTTGGTAAAGGGGAATTAGCGCCGCAGCCGCCGGGCTACCGAGGAGGAACTCGATGGGCAACGCAGGAGTCTGGGGGTTGTCTTGGTAAGTCTCTTCATCGAGGAAGAACACGCCACCGGTGTAAAACAGTCGGTCGTTCATGGCGCTGCCGATGATTTGGAGCTCATGGGTCTGTGCTTCCACGCTTTCGAAATTGGTGGCTGCCCAGAAGGGTGATGTTGCCACAGGGCCCTGTGCCCCAGCGAAATCGCCATAAAACAGGTCGCGTGCCATATAGGCGCCACCATCGAGCTCGGTGCCCGTGTCCGACCCCTCCATATCTCTGTCGCTAAACAGGTATTTGAGGGTGATATTTTCGCTGATATCCCATTGGGCGATGACGGTATGGGTATCGACATCAATCTGGTTGAGGCCTACACCATCGAGGTTGTAGTCCTCCTGCCGATCGTTGAGGCTGGCGTTGGCTGCCATCTGCTGGTACAGCTCGCCGCCCAGGTAGGTATAGGGCACGGGCGATACCGTGAAGCCATTGTTGGTTGTGGTGTGCACGGCAATGATCTGGCTGGGGACCTGGACGCTGTCGAGTTCAGAATGCATGAAATCGTAGTCGATGGTGAAGTTGTCAGTGGGCTCCCAACGTAGCGCGAGGCGGTACGCCATGTTTTCCTCAGAGCCCAAGTCTGTCTGGACCTTGTCGACGATGTAAGCGGGCCCGGTGTAGTGATTGTCAGCCCAGCCGTCGGTGTCGTTATAGCTGGCGGACACCTGTGCAGAGATATTGGCGACTTTGGGCAGGTCCGCCATGAAGCGATAACGCTGAGTGCCATAATTACCGACGGTTGCCTGCGCATTGATCGCGAGCTCGCCGGTAGGACGCTTCGTGGTTACGCTGATCGCGCCCCCTGTGGTATTGCGTCCAAACAGCGTGCCCTGGGGGCCGCGAAGAATTTCAACGCGCTCGGTTGCCACCAGATCAAATAAACCGCCAGCAACTTTGCTTATGTAGATACCGTCAACGTAAGTGCCGACCTTTGGGTCATTGATGATCGAGGGCTCTGCCGTGCCCACTCCGCGGATAAAGGCGGCAAGTTGGCCCTGGTCGCCCGCTACGGCGCCAAAGTTGACATTGGGTGTGTACTGGGTCAGATCGGAGAGATCAATAATTCCCAAATCGGCAATCTGATCCTCGCTAAACGCGGTAATGGCGATTGGCACTTCCTGAACCGACTCAGTTCGACGCTCAGCCGTTACCAGTACTTCCTCGAGCGCAACTTGTGCTGAGGCCGGCGTAGTGAGTGCCACCGTTGAGATGGCCAGAGTAATTGGCTTAATGGCCGAATGCGTAGAAAGTCGTTGAAAGCGAGTGTTCCCCATGAGTGCGTCCTCTGATCCCTGCCTGTAGTGGCGTTATTTTAGTGATTTACCATAGATATCATGCTACGCCACACTCGCGAGGACGAGGCCCGAATGGATGTAATAGAGGAAATTTCCGCTATTGACAGTGGTTGGTGACTGCGCTTAGGGGGCGGGCAACTTTATAGGAGCGTCTTGCAGGGCTATATGCTTTGTTGTTGGGTGAACCAGCTCGCGTGCGCCTACCCACCGAAAGCAAAGGCTGCCCTCGTGGTGCCCTCCAGTTGACAGCCAGTTGGGATGGCCGTTGTCTTTTGGGCTTAACACAAGCGTGACACTGCCGTCTGGATTCGATTTTGCGGTATGCGCGTTTAAGGAAACACGGTGGTAGCGATAATCGAGAGATTCCATCCAATAATTGTCGATCTGAATGTTCCAAGTTTTGCACGGCGGAATATGGCCAATCTCTATTAGCAGGGCTTCATTGGGTAGCAACTTAAAGTAACCGTGGTAATAGGTGATGTTGGGGTCGCCGCCCACCGACTGACAAAATGCCTGGTCCCACAGGGGCAACTGATTGGGCTGCTGCTGAATCTGCTCACTCCAGCGAGCGAATAAGGCAACGGTGTTGGTGAAAAATGCGGTGGCTTTGCCAAGGTCGGCACCAAATCCCTTGGGGGTTAGAGGCGCGGGCGTGGATCCCTGATCTCGTCTTCTTATCGACAACTCGGCAGCTGTTTCAACGGCGCGATCCTTGAAGGTTTGACGTACAAGCAGCGACTGACTGTCACTCTCGGCGGGAAGCCAATTTCCTGTCTGCTCATGTGGGCTCACAATAATTTCAAAGCGCCCGTCTTCAAGGACTGCAAGGGCATTCCCATCTAGGAATCCCGTCTCTATCTGCTTGAAGTTATCCGCGTAGCTGCCTTTGCTAGTTGAAAAACTGATGTAATCGACAGTGCCGCGAGTACCTGATATGACGTAGTCATACTGGCCGTCGAGGACAGCTTTCAGGTACACGTTGTCAGGGTTGTCTGCTCCTAGCTTGATCGTCTCATGCGCCGGCCGATAAAGCACAGGAAAGGCAGGATCGTTGTATTCAACGTACCATTCGAGTGCCGCTCGGGCCATTCGTGACAGATAGCGAACGCCCTCTGCCTGAACCTGCTCGTTATCGGGTACGTTTGCTGCAAAGACTTCTTCACCAGCGTCAGCGAGGGCCTGACAAAAGGCCTGCCAGTCACTGAGAAGCGGATGCTTTGTATTTGTCACCAGTTAGTTGCCTTGCTCTGTGACCAGCCCAGGGGCGCTTCCTATTTGATCAATGGCAAGCAGCCCGTCCTGACTACTGAGAAAGAGATTGGACATGAGCGTATATTTGGAGACGCGCATTTTCCACTCATCGCCTAAGCGCACATACTCATCCTCATAATAACCACTCATGAGCTGCACTTGCTGCTTCTCAGTTTCGAGAAGTTGAAAACGCATGCGCCAACGACCGACGGCGCTATCTGGGCCGGTGAGTGCTATCTCGGGAGAGGTCCCATGATGCATGTCCACGTGGGTTGGGTGGCAGGCGAGGGATTTAAAGACCGCGATAAACGCATCCATATCCGTAAACTGGCCGATGAAGCCAAAGTCGATCAGAAAGTTAGACTCGTCATAGCAAGCACGCATGCCGTCGATATCCCGAACGTCGCAGGCAAACCACCAGCGGGCTTTCAGCTGCTTGATCGCCTCAATATCTTCGAGGCGACGGATTCTGTCTACGAGTTCGGGCGTGGGGCGCTGCTCAGCCGGCGTCATAGCCTAGCCTCGCGGTGGCGCACCATTCTCGCCGGGCCAGCGAGAACCCGATATGGTGTCGGCAAAGGGTAAAAAAGCCTCCGGATCAAGGGGGTCTGATAGGGTTACCGTACGGTCGAGAAATATGGGCCACCAAAGATAGGCGGAGAGCTGCTCTCGCATGGGCAGCTTAGTGCTCAGCGGATCCCAGGGGCTGTCTCTCAGCACCAACTGCCCACTGACTGACTCTTGCCAGGCGGTGCCATACTTGCTGGCAACATGTACCACGTGCGGCGGGAAGTCATAACCGGTTGCAGGCCCGCCAATGCTTACTGCACGTGAGCTTTTAATCCACCACTCGTTTTGCACGAATTCCTCCATGGGATCAACAGGCCCATCGCTCATGCCCTCGAATTCGAGAAAGGTATAGCCCTGGTGGGTGCAGCGCGCGCGCACCATCGGGCCAATGCGGTGGAAGTCGATGATTGCTGGGTACTTGGGCTGCCCATTCATCTCCTGACTAATAAAGATCGCCGATTCCTGATCAATGCCGTAGCCCAGCGTGTACTCGCCGGCGATGCCGTTGAAGTCAGCGTTCACGGTGGTGACCACGCCGTATTCGGGCACGTCGGGCACCGGAAAATTATAAACGGTCAGGTTGACATTGGGTTCACTGCCGACGGTGATGCCGGGCGGAAGCAGGGCGGCAATCGCCTCGGGGTCGGTACGGTAGTGCACTTTAAGCATTGGCCAGTTGATGATGTCACCGGTGTTTCCTTGTGGCGCTTGTGCTGTCTCGCTCATGACAATTCCTCTTTATTGTTGTCGGTTAGATAACGGATTCTGGAACGGGGGTCGTGCTGTTGATGATCATGTCGGCCCTACGTCGTATCTTGGCCTCATGATCCTCGGTAAGGGTATGCAGCCAAAACTCGCCGGCCGGCAATTTGGCCAGGGCCATCTCAGCGACCTCATCGGGGTGGGTGGTCTTCAATTCAAAGCCAAATTCGTCGGCCATGCGCTTCATATCGTCGACCGAGTTGATGCCGCTCTCGTTGCCAACGACGCCCTTATCAAACTCTTCTGGCCGGACTCGGCCTGAGTTAAACAAACCCGTGTCGACAATGTGCGGGCCGGGAAACAGGGCGCTGACTACTACGGGCAAGCCCGCCCCCTGAACCTGATAGTGGAGATTTTCGGTGATCGTCTGAACGGCAGCTTTGGAGGCGGTATAGATCGGGACATCGGGTAACACCATATAAGCGCCATTACCCGACCCGGTTATCACCATGTGAGTCGGCTCCGATCGCGTGATCAAGTAGGGCATAAACACGCGGATCGAATTCACGGCCCCCCAAACATTGACGTTAAAACACCACTGCCAGTCCTTGTCGGAAAAGTCCCACATGGCGCCGGCTTCACCGGCACCGATGCCGGCATTGGCAAAGACAAAATCAACCTGCTCGAAAGCGGTGAGGGCGCTGTCCAGAAGAGCTTGAAGACTCGTCATGTCGGTGACGTCGCACCGGCAGATCTGGTGGTCGATACCCGCTGAGGTCAGGTCTTCTCCGACCGCTGCCATGGCGCTTGCGTCCACATCGCCGATCACGATCTTTGCGCCGGCGCGACCTAGGGCAAAGGCCAGCGAGCGTCCTACGCCGCTGGCGCCACCGGTTATGACGGCGGTTTTGCCCTGGTAGTAGTCACTCATTGCTGGCCCCGCTCGCTGGACTCAAGATAGAACCGCCGAACCCATTTGCGGAACAGCACCAAGGTTTCGTCGCCTTTGCAAAAGATGGGCTGCCTTCGGTGTACCTTGTGCTTCCAGATCGGGTAGTCGTCTTGCAGCCCGTCGATGATGCCATTCATTACGGCATCGCCGGCAAGGTCCTCGATATCTTTGCACACGGTGAGCGTCCAGCGCAGAAGTGTCTCGTTTTGCGAGATGGGTTGCGCCGAGTTGTAAACGATCATCTCGGCGCCGGGTCCGTAGCTCGTTTGAACCCGAGCCAGTCCCGGTTGGAACATCGTCGCGTGGAGGTGCCCGGGGATGCCGTTGGCATCAATATCCGCATGGAGGTGCACGGCGCCATCATCCTCGACGGTCACCGAGGAGGGCGGTGTATCATTCTGTTTATGCACGTATTGAAAATGCTCTGGGTCGCATGAGTTCTCAGCTATATCCTGAATGTGAACCGGGATGGTGAATTCAACCTGCCGAGGAGCCGTCCAGGCATCATTTCCAAGCTGATCAATGGCAGGTACTTCCCAAAGGGGTGCTTCGCCCGTTGGATGGAACCACATATAGATCTCGCCATTAACCTCGCTAGTCGGCCAGTTGTTCACTTTGGCCCGTGCAGGAATGTCCTCGCAGTAGGGAATGTGCTGGCACGCGCCGTCGGCACCAAACTGCCAGCCATGGAAGGGGCATTGAATCGCTTCACCTACTACGCGTCCGTTGATGCCGAGGTGGGCGCCCAGGTGCGGGCAGTAAGCATCGTGAACCCGTACCGCACCGGAACGCGTCCGATACAAAACGAGATCGCGGTCCAGCGCCGAAACGGCCTTAACTTCCCCCACCTGCAGCTCGTGGCTTCGAGCAAGCGACCACCAGCCCATGGGGAAGTCAGGTGCGGTGTTGGTTTTTGAGTCACAGACTGCGATGAGTTCCATGATTTTTATCTCCCTAGTTGTCTTTTATTATTGAAAAATGGATGAAGACGGCCCGATTTCGTCCGCCACGGTCCTTAGATAAGCGCCGTCAAGCCCATAGAAGTCGACCGCATTCAGTCCCAGAATGAGCTTGCCGTCCTCCTGAGGGAATCCTTTAAATGTATCGGTGTAGTACTTTTGTGTATGAGGCCAGGTACCCTCTGGGTGGGGGTAGTCGCTACCCCACATAATTTGGTTAACCCCGATAACGTCTTTCATTTCCAGATCTCGGCGCGGCACGCAAGAGGCCCCAATGCCGCAGTTGCGCGCGAAATATTCGCTCGGCGCCATGCTCAGGTGGGATCTAAAGTCACCCAACTTGGCCGAAAAGTGGACGTCGGTGTAGTTGTGATCGAGCAGGGTAAGCCAGGAGGGCACCATAAACAGCGTGCCTCCCTCAACGACCATGGCCTTTAACTTGGGAAAACGTTCAAAGACACCGCCCCACAACATGAAGGTGAGGGGTCTATACAGCCAGAACATGACCTCGGATACATAGCAACCCATAGCACCAGGTAAATCGTCGCTGCGGTCCTCGTTGGGGAAGTCTGGGCCAAAATATTCATGTAGGGGAGCGGGGCCGGAATGAAAATGGATAAAGATGCCCAGATCCTGACATACCGCCCAAAAGGGGTCATATTTCTTGTCATGGTAGGGCGCGTGTTCCCCCCAAAGCGTGGGCAGCATGACGCCCTTCAGCCCGTTTTCGGCGCACCAGCGAACCGCCTCAATTGCCTGATCGACGTCAAACAATAGAGGAATGGAGGCGACCCCGAGATGCCGCTTGGGGTCGTTGGCGACCAGCTCAGCTAGCCATCGATTGTGGGCCATGGCTCCCGCCCATTGGAGTTCAGGTACTGCATCCCGGGGAGATAGCCCTAACCCCGCACCAAAAGGCGGTGTATTGTGTTCCGTGATGCCGTCGGGAAAGACGATTTCGGCGGCAATGCCATCTTTCGCCAGCATTTTTTTACGCTCTTGATAGTCCCACGCGCCGGTCAGCTCCTGTTCTATCGGCGCGCGCCATTCGTCGTTGATCTCCTTGATCAGAAACTGCTTTTCAGCCTTGTTCATCATGTCGACCTGAATGTCCACCGCCATGTCGATGAAGTCGTGATACTTCGTTTCGACATAAGGCTTGTATTGCTGGATCGGCAGGCCGGCATGGCAATCCGTTGATACCACGAGTAAGCGGTCGCTCATGATGGTTTTCTCCCTAGTGAAAAAGATGGTGTGTGAAAAATTTGATTCAGTAACCCGGTCTGGTGGGACCGAGGTTGCCCGCCAAGTAATTTCAGCGGCGTATCAACTGTCGGGGCAAAGACCAACATGACTCAGTTGGCTTCCAAGGCGGGTGGTTGGTGGGCTTCAATTCCTTTAACCAACCATTCGACGGTGCGTAAAAAATTGGGTGTTGGCAGCGCAGGATCAGTCTGTGCTTGATCTTCAGCCAGACTCGAGTAGAGCAAGGCGGTTATATCAGCCTGCGCCGTGGCATCAGCCAATGCCGGTGCCGGGTATTTTTGGGTGGCGAATTCGGCGTGAGCAAGACTGATGACGACGTGAGCCAATGATTTGCAAATCTCAGCGGCAGCAACGGGGTCAAATCCAGCTTTAATCAAAAAAGTGAGCATTGGTTTGGTATATCCGGCAATGGCAGCATGGTTCTCAGGCGTCAGATGGGCGGCGAGATTGGGTCGAGCCAGAATGACCTCCCGCAGCTCACAGGACCATTTGAGAATGGCGGTCTGCCAGCTCTGGTCGGCGGGAAAGCTCGGTGTTTTGCTTCGGAAGTAATAATCAAGCAGAGAGGTAATCAGCTGCTCCTGCTTGCCCACCTGCTTGTAAAGTGTGCGGGTTGAGCAGCGAAGCGTTGAGGCGAGGTTGCGTGCCGTGAGGGCGCCGGGTTCACCGCCCTCGATAAGGCCGAGGGCGGCCTCATAGATCGTGTCTGAATCGAGTAGCGGTCTCGGCATGTCGCGTTTATTTCCTTCCTAGTCTGTGGCTCAGCTGCTGCGACGCTTGTGAAAACCTGTTGCTATTTAACCGAGCGCTTGGAGTCTACAGCTCGGATTCTTCATACCAGCGCTACAAAACCAGCGCTGGCTAACAGGCGTATTCAGCTCATTGGCGCCGGCACTAAAACTTTTAAGAAAACGTTGTTTTCCTAATTGATGGTGTAGTAAAACGGACGGCTCGTCAATGTTCTGAATGTTACCGGCCGAGGTCGGCCTCGACGAAAACGCGACAATGCAGAGCTACGCCACCTCTTTTTGGACCCTTTTGAAGGAGCAAACGCCTCATGACAACCTGCCCATTTACTCACCCGCTTGGCTTGGACAGCTATCGCGATGGCATGCCCTACCAGCAGCTTGCCGCGCTGAGAAAGCAGGGCAGCTTCGTGCACTTTGACGACCCCGATAGCGGCGTCCCCTATTGGGTAGCAGTCAAGCGAGATGCTCTGGATTTTGTATCCCAAAATCCGAAAATTTTCTCCTCACAGGTCGCGGGTCCGTTTCCTATGGAGCCACGCTCTGACACCGAACGAGAGACGACAGCTGTGATGAACGCCAACAGTTTCATCGCCATGGATCCGCCAGAACATATGGCCCACCGTCGCGTTGTGAGAGATGCGTTTACACCCCGTGCGGTGGCCGCCATGGAACCGTGGCTTCGCGAGCAGGCGAAGGCTATCGTCGATAGAGTGGCAAACAAGGGTGCCTGCGAGTTTGTCGAAGAGGTGGCGGCGGAGCTGCCATTGATGGCTATCCTTGAGCTACTCGGAGTGCCTCAGGAGGATCGCAAACAGTTCTTTGAGTGGACCAACATCATGGCATTTGCCGACGATCCGGATATCAGCACCGGCATGGAGGAGGCGAATACCGTTGCCTTCGAGGTCATGCTGTATGCGATGGAGTTGGCGAAAAAGCAGCGCCAAGGTTTTACTGGGCCGGTCATTCAAGCCCTGCTCGAGGGCGAGGTGGATGGGGTGCCAGTCAGTGACGAGATGTTCGCTTGGGTGTTTATCTTGCTTATGGTCGGCGGTAATGAGAGCACCCGTACGGCCCTAGCCCACGGAATGCGCTTACTGATGGAACATCCCGACCAGTTACAACATCTGGTGGATCACCCTGAGGACATTCCAACCGCCGTCGAGGAGATGCTGCGCTACAACACGGCGTTCATCAGTATGCGAAGAACCGTGACCGAAGATGTCGAGTGGAACGAATACCGCTTTAATAAAGGTGAGAAGATAGTCATGCACTATCACGCGGTAAACCACGACGAAGATGTGTTTGGTGATGACGCAATGAGTTTTGATATTCATCGCCATAAACGCGTACCAGCATTGAATCGGGAGCTGCGCTCATTCGGCATTGGGGAACATTTTTGTTTGGGGATGAATTTGGCGCGACTCGAGATGCGGGTAATGTTGGAAGAAATCCTGCCGCGACTCAGGAATCCAACATTGGCGGGAGACATTACCTACATGCGCTCCGCTTTCATCAATACCATCAAAGCAATGCCAATAGAGTTTACTCCGGAGTCGCCATCGAAGCCGGCAGCGGCTTGATTTTAGGGAGGAGTCTATGACTGACGGCCAACAACGCCTCGCGGTAATCACCGGTGGCGGTAGCGGTATGGGGCGAGCCTGGGCGCGGCGGCTGGCTAGCGAAGGCGCGCGGGTAGTGCTGCTTGATTTGAATGAAGCGGGCATGGCAGAAACGGCTCGTGGTCACGAGGAGCGCATTAGCTTTCGGGCGGTCGACGTAACGGCAACCGGGGACGTCGCCATGGCATTTGATGACATTGAACGCGCACTTGGCCCAATAGACCGTGTGGCGAATGCTGCCGCGATCATGCCCTTTGGTCGATTGCTCGAGCAGGATCCAAAGCAAATAAATCAGGTCATGTCGGTCAACTACAATGGATTGGTCAATGTTGCCGCCGCCGCGTTGCCTCCCATGCTCGCTAGAGGGCGGGGTGAATTCATCAGTTTCTCCTCCATGACCGGTTTGATACCGGGGTTATTGATGGGGGCCTATGCAGCCAGTAAGGCGGCGGTTCAGTTCTACAGTGAAATTCTCTATCACGAGAACAGGGACTCGGGAGTGCGCTTTTGCTGTGTATGCCCGCCGGCTGTTAATACCGCGTTGTGGAAGCAGGCCGAGGCAACCGTGGTCCCTAAGCTCCCGAGTAAAGGCGAGACCCTCGAGCCAGATCAGGTGATTGATGAGATTGAACGCTGTCTGCAGGCGGGTGAGCCCTTTGCGTATCCGGGAAAGCAGACACGAGTTGGGGTATTGATGCGTCGTTTTTTCCCGGGGTTTGTGTGGCGTGTTGCGCATCAGGCAGAGGGCTTTTAAGTCGGCCAATTCACGCACCTCGCGTTTGGTGGCCGGCACAGGTAGCTGATGGCGTGGTTTGGCCACCCCCCAAAGGGACGATAGTGCGGCGCGGCTTTGCTCGTATACTAGATCCACGATGCTAACTACGGAATTCGGTATGTCGCCGGAAGAACAAAAGCTCGCCCTGGACTTGGCCTATCAGCCACTGGATCTTGGCCCTATCACGCTGTCTAATCGCTTTATTAAAGCGGGGGCGAATGAAAATATGGCCCTTCGCGGCCTGCCCACCACGGCGCTGGTGAAGCACCACGAAGCGCTTGCGCGCGGTGGCGTAGGCCTGACCACGGTGGCTTACCTGTCGGTGACCAAGGACGGACGGACCCTGCCAGACCAGCTGTGGCTGAGTGAGGAGGCGGTGCCCGCACTACGTGTTGTGACGGATGCGGTGCACGCAGTTGGAGGTAAGATTGCGGCCCAGATTACCCATGGCGGATCCTTTGTGACCGGTATCTTTCAGCCTCGGAGGCTGTTGAGTTCGATGTCTGGTTTCAATGCCGCTGGCTTGCTTCGCGGAAATCTTCTTCGCCGTGCGATGAATGAGCAAGATATGGATCAGATGGTGGGGCACTTTGTCGCGGGAGCGATTAAGTGTATGGAAGCTGGCTTTGATGCCGTCGAAATTCACATGGGCCATGGGTATCTGTTAAATCAATTTCTCTCGCCCATGGATAATCAGCGCACTGACGAGTACGGCGGCAGCGCCGAGAATCGTGCTCGCTTTCCCGTGCGGGTTTTACACGAGGTTAAATCGGCGGTGGGCCACCGCATGGCGGTGCTCGCCAAGATCAATGTGGCGGATGGTCGACGCAGCGGTGCCACCGTGGAAGATGCTATCGTGACGGCCAAGCTTCTAGAGGAGGCGGGTGCTGACATGCTCGTGTTATCGGGTGGTCGTAATGTTGAGTCCGGTTGGTTTATGTTTGGAAGCAACATGAATCTTGAGGCCATGCAGCGGGTTTTGGGCCGATGGTCGCTGAGCGGTATGGCGATTGGCGCGACAGCGAAGACCGCGCCAAAGATTACGTTCAAAGAACTTTATTTCTGGGAATACTCAAAGCAAATTCGCGCAGCGGTCACTGTTCCCCTGGCGTATTTGGGCGGCGTAAAGTCTGCCGATAATGTGGCAAGCTGTATGGCGGAGGGATTTGAGGCGGTCGTCATTGCCCGCGCCTTGTTGCGAGAGCCTGATCTGGTTGCCAAGTGGCGGAATCACCCGGAAGAGGCTTCGCTGTGTGACAACTGCAATAGCTGCATTGCCTATATTTATCATCCCGCGGGTACCTGGTGCATTCATCGACCCCCGAACTCTCTTGAGGACAATCAAATGATTGCCACTTCCTTATGACCAACGTGAACGCAGTTTATGCGCTGCTAAAAAGACCATGTTAAAGCTTGTTTATGATCATCATATAACTGCCCCCGTAGACGTTGTTTGGGAGGTCGTCACTGGTTTTAGTGATTACGGCGAATGGAACAGTTTTACGCCGGCATGTGACGCCGAGTTGCAACCCGGTGCTCCCATCACGATGACGGTAAAACTGGGCCGTCGGGTGATCAGGCAAACTGAATCGGTGTCCGAGGTGGTGCCGAAATCCCTTTTCGAATATCGGATGAAGCCCCTTGGCCCGTTTTTGCGTAGCTATCGCCAACATAGAATCACCGCCACAGGGCCCAACGACACCCAGTATCAGTCGGTGTTTGTCTTGTATGGATGGTTGTCGCCAATCGTTGGCGCCCTGATGGCGAAGGATCTCAGAGCCGGTTTCGAGAGAATGTCTCGGGAATTAAAAAAGCGAGCGGAGAGCGTGGCCACTAAACTCGTTCAAAGCGACTGAGCGCCAGCGCGTAGCCAAGTAATGGAGAGCTCAATGAAAACAGATCAGCGTGTAGCCCTAGTCACCGGTGCGAGCCGCGGTGCCGGCGCGGGTATCGCTCGAGCTCTCGGCAGTCACGGTTTTACCGTTTACGTCACCGGTCGATCCGAGGTGGTGGGATCCGCAAAGGCGTGGGATGGCTCGGCGTTGCCGGGCACCATTCACGAAACAGCCGAGGCGATCACCTCGCTTGGGGGTGTCGGCATTTCCGTGCCCTGTGACCATGCTGATGACGCGGCGGTGGCGGCAGTTTTTGAGCAAATTCAGGCCGATCAGGGTCGACTTGATCTCTTGGTCAATAATGCCACCTATATGCATCCCGAGCTAATCACGCCGAAACCCTTTTGGGAGAAATCAATTGACGCAGGTCAAATACTCGATGTCGGTTTGCGTTCGGCCTACGTGGCGAGCTGGCATGCAGCCAATATGATGGCCAAGCAGGGCAGTGGCTGGATTGTTTTTGGCAGTTCCTTTGGTGCGAACTGCTATATGCATGGTCCTGGTTACGGTGCCCAGAAAGCGGGCATCGATAAGTTGGCGGCGGACATGCAGCATGACTTTAATGGAACCGGAATCCATGCCGTCTCTATCTGGATGGGACCCCTGCGAACAGAGCGGGCCAAAAAGGCGGCCGAAGTGCACCCAGAACAATATGAGGAGATCATGAAACTGGCGGAGAACCCCGAATACACGGGGCACTTAATCGTCGGGTTAATGACTGACCCTCGAGGGCCTAATTTCGCGGGTAAAACCGTCATTGGGGCTGAGCTTGGACGGGAGCTTGACATAGATGATGAAGGTGCATGGCCGCCTTCCCACCGCGAGATGTTAGGTGGTCCTGTCGAGCGCTCGACAGCTGTTATTTACTGATGCGCGAGCCCCCTGCAAAAAGTCGTGCTTGGGTCGTTTGTCAGGCCGCGCTGGTGTTTGCTGGGTGCGGGCCAATAGATGACCCCTCGTTGAACGGCCTTCAATCGAATGAACTAGCGCCGTTGATTGAGGAAAGCGCCGAGCTAAATGATTTGCCAATGCAAGACGCCATTGGTGGCTCGAAACAGTTACTCTGGGGTGATCTCCACATACATACATCGCTTTCCAGTGACGCCTATACGATGGGCGTTAGGGCTATGCCTGATGATGTCTATCGTTTTGCCAAGGGCGAGACCATTCAGCACGGCGCTGGCTTTCCGATGACTATTCGTCGGCCTCTCGATTTTGTCGCAGTCACCGATCATGCCGAATATCTAGGTCAGGCTCGACTGGCTAACCTAGACATCCCGACCACCAGGCAGTCATTGGGCGAACTGCTGCGGAAAGGTAGCCGGTTGGACGTCACGAAAGCGTGGGCAGAGACAGCCGCACTCATTTCCGACAACGGTTTTAAGCTCACGCTCGCTGGCGTGGACGCGTCAATTAATCGACAGGCGTGGGCAGATTCTGTTGCCGCGGCTGAGTTGCACAACAATCCTGGAGAGTTTACGACGTTAATCGGCTGGGAATGGTCAGCCTGGAAGACCTCTCTGACCGAGGGCGATGATGTCAGTATCCATTTGCATCGTAATGTGATTTACGCTGACGCCGACGTGCCAGAAATACCGTTTAGTGCGTTAGATGGCTCAGCGCCGTCTGATCTTTGGGCGTTCTTGCGTGGGGAGCGAGCCGTGGGCAGACGGGTGATGGCCATTCCGCACAACGCGAACCTCTCGGCGGGTGGCATGTATCAACTGACGTCGTCGGCCGCACAGCAGGAATGGGACCTTGCACCCGAAGATCGGTCATCTCTTGAGCCTATTAGCGAGATTTTGCAGGTAAAAGGTGCCTCGGAAACACATCCTTTGCTGTCATCTCTCGACGAGTTTGCAAACTTTGAAATTGCCAATGTGGTGCCCGGTAGAGAGGCGACCTTAGCGACTGCTCGTGGGTCCTATGCGCGTGATGCGCTTAAGCGTGGCTTGATGCGCGCACGGTCGACAGGGAACAACCCATTGGAGTTCGGCTTTATCGGCTCGAGTGATAGTCATAACGCCAGCACTTCTCCTGATGAAGATAGCTACACGGGCAAGCTGCCGATGATGGATGGGTCTGCCGGCCTTCGAACGGGTGCAGCTGGACTTGGGCTCAAATACCTGACGCCAGCGACCCAATGGGGCTCCGGCGGATTGGCGGCTGTGTGGGCCGACGGTAACAGGCGCCAGGATATTTATGACGCCTTGGCACGGCGCGAGACCTATGCGACCAGCGGTCCAAGAATTGGACTGCGTATGTTTGGCGCCTGGTCCCTCGGTAATAACGAATCGACGGCCGAGGTAGCAGTTGCCGCAACAGATCCCGTTGGCGTGCCAATGGGTGGGCGGTTACCAAAAATCGAAGTGCCTGCAGATGAGCCAGTGTTTGTAATACATGCGGCACGTGATCCTCTGAGCGCAAATCTTGACCGTATTCAGATTGTGAAAGGCTGGGTGGATGATGATGGTGCTGCCCATGAACGAGTCATTGATGTGGCGTGGTCGGCCGGCAGAGAACCAGATCCTTCAACAGGACGTTTGCCGCCCGTAGAAAATACAGTCAACGTTCGCGAGGCAAGCTACGAGAACACGGTGGGCGCTGCGACGTTGACAGCAGTGTGGCGGGATGAAAACTTCGACCATCGCCAGCATGCATTTTACTACGCGCGTGTTCTCGAGATCCCTACACCACGTTGGTCGACTTATGACGCAAAACGTCTGGGTATCGCGCCTGTGGAGCCGGTAGCGATTCAGGAACGCGCCATCGGTTCGCCGATTTGGTATGTGCCTGATGGCAGATCAAGTCCTACAGCAGATACGGAATAATCGCTTTTCGCTCAGGCGGATAGTCATCGAAGTTTTTGACGAACCAGCGATGCGTAAAGATCGCTCGCGGAATGAGGTTGCCTGCGGTAACCGCCAGAACAAACACCGCCCCTAGATTCCAGGTCATCACGGCGAAGCCTGTGAATGACAGAATTTCCCCGAAGTACTGAGGACAGGACACCCAGCGGAAGCCGCCGCCATAGGGAATCTTGTAGCGGGGTTCGGTGGGGCTGGGATTGGGGGATCGCAAGTGGCGCAGAATTCGGTCGGAGTGAACGTTCAGGGTAAATCCTGTCGCGTAAATCAGGAGTCCCAACTGAAAGCGGGGATCTTGTAGCCAGTCGTTGGTGTAGTGAGAGCCAAACTCGGTGATATAAGCTGCATTGAAGTAGCCGTGTAACAGCAACGTGATCCAGCCGGCGATAACGACGCCGAGCGAAAAGCTTGCGGTGCTCCCGGGTTGCACGCGCATCAAAAGCGGAGCCACCAGCGCCCGGTTGGTATAGTGAAACATCCAGATTGCTAGAAAGATAAGAGGTACCAACTGATCCGCATGGGTGCCCATAAAAAACACCACCGGAAATACGATAAGCCCCGGCAGTTCCATCAGGACCCAGCCAAGTTTCGAGCCCAGCTTGATGCCCTTGGCGCGTTTACCCCCCCCGAAACGCCCACCGTAAGCGGCGGTTCCAAAGAGGCTAGAGCCAAAGATGAGTGCGGCGTAGACAAAGCCTATGATCAAAAGCGTGTCGTAGAGCGCATTGCCGGTATACCACTGCATGGAGAGAGCCTTTTTTGGTGGATGAATCGCGGACGAGATTCCTCTGTCTGGGTCCTTGATGCAAGCCGACACTATCGTCCAAACGGAGGCAGAATAGCCCGACGTCAGTCGCTAGGGTTACTGAAAGCCGAAATGTATTGCGAGAGCAGTTACCATGTCGTTTGAACCTGTTTGTGAGGCCGATGTTACCCAATGGTCGGGCACCGCCGATGTGCTTGTGGTGGGTTTTGGTGGCGCGGGAGCGTGTGCGGCGATCGAGGCAGCCGATGGCGGTGCGGCGGTCGTGGTATTTGAGGCAGCCTCTGCCTCTGGGGGCTCGACCGCCCTGTCTTCGGCTGAAATTTATCTAGGTGGCGGCACCCGAATTCAGCGGGCCGTCGGTTACGACGATTCAGTGGACGATGTTTACGGCTACCTGATGGCGAGTAACGGACCCCAGGCCGATGCTGTTAAGGTCAGGGCTTATGCCGAGGGCGGTGCAGAGCACCTCGAGTGGCTGATGTCGCTCGGTGTCCCATTTAAAGAGTCGGAGCTCAAAGAGCGAGCCATGATGGCGTTGACCGATGATTGCCTGCTGTACACCGGTAGTGAAAAAGCCTGGCCTTATGTCGACGAATTCAAGCCGGCGCCAAGAGGGCATAACCTCGAGGTTGAGGGTGACAACGGGGGTCCGCTGCTCATTAAAATATTGACCGAGCAGGTTGCGGCGCGCGGCGTGGACGTTCATTTTGAAAGTCGTGCTCTGCGTTTAGTCGTCGATCGGTTCGGACCAGGTGCCCGTGTCATCGGTTTGGTTGTCCGCGAAGATATGGAGGAGCGTTATTATCGGGCCACCAAGGGCGTGGTGCTTTGCGCTGGTGGGTTCATTATGAATGAGGCAATGGTGGCCCAGTATTGCCCCCAGTTTTTATCGGGCAAGACGTTCATCGGCAACCCAAACGATACCGGATCCGGCATTCAAATGGCGCAGTGCGTGGGCGCCAAAGCGATCAATATGCACGAGGGCTTCCTCAGCGTGCCCTATTATCCACCTGCATCGCTGACCCATGGAATTTTCGTCAATGGTCAGGGCCAGCGGTTCATTAATGAAGACGCTTACCACGGCCGCATTGGCAGCTATTTGGCGCAACAGACCTACCCGGTTTACCTTATTGTTGGGGTCGATGATTACGGCAACTACGAACAGGAGAGTTGGCTTCAGGCGCCCATAGCCGGGACGGGAGAGTCGCTGGAGGAGCTGGCGTCGGAGCTCAGTATCCCGGGAGACCAGCTGCTGGCGACAGTCTCCCGCTACAACGAGGATGCGCGGCGCGGAGACGATACCTTATTCCATAAGCGGGCACCGTGGTTGAAACCGTTAGAAGGCGCGTTGGTTGCGCTTGACTGCACGCCGGGGGCGGGTGCCTTTTTTCCCTGCTTCACCTTGGGCGGACTGGATACGACCTTGGACGGCTGTGTGCTGAGCTGCAGCGATGCGGTGATTTCAGGTTTGTACGCCGCTGGGAGAACGGCCTGTGGCGTCCCTAGAAGAGGGGATGGTTATGCCTCAGGAAGCTCCGTAGGCGATGCGACATTTTCGGGTCGTCGTGCCGGTCGGGCCGCTGCGGGTGCCTCAGCATGAGTAACGAGGCCTTGCTCGCCAGATTGGATCGATTGGAGTCACTGGACGACATTCGCCAGCTCGCCGCCAAATATTCTTTAGCACTGGACATGCGCGATCTTGACGCGATGGTCAATTTATTTGCTCACGATATCCGGGTCGGAAAGGAAAGGGTGGGTCGCGCCTACTTTAAGCAGTGGATGGATGAAACCTTGCGCGTTCAGTTCACCGGCACAGCCCATCACATTGGTAACCATATTATCGAGTTTGAGGATCCGGATAGGGCTGTCGGTGTGGTGTACAGCAAGAACGAACACGAGACGCCAACAGCCGACGGCGGTTGCGAGTGGGTGACTATGCAAATGCTGTATTGGGACCACTACGAGCGACTTGAGGGCACGTGGTATTTCCGGCGGCGCCTGCCTTGTTATTGGTACGCGACGGATCTCAATAAACCACCGTGCGGAGAGAACAAAATGCGCTGGCCCGATCGTGAACCCTACGAGGGGGCCTTCCACAGTTTATTTCCAAGTTGGCGGCGGTTCTGGTCTGAGCCCCCCACTGAAGATCTTCCGGTCGTTGCACCACCGGCACCGGCCGAGCAATTTCTTGCGACAATGCGGTCGGGCTCTGCAGACCCAAACATCCGAACCCGCTAAGCGGGGGCTTATCAACGTAAGGTAGTTTCAATGTCCTATGCCAGTCTTATGGAGCCTTTAACCCTTGGCGACTTAACCTTGCGAAACCGTATCGTGATGGCGCCGATGACCCGAAGTCGCGCCCGCCAGGAAGATGATGCGGTCACTGAACTGCATGCCCTGTACTACGGACAGCGGGCAAGCGCCGGGCTGATTATTACCGAAGGTGTTCACCCCTCGGCTAATGGCAAGGGTTACAACAAAACCCCCGGCATCTACAACGCTAGCCACGTTGAAGCCTGGTCAGCTGTCACCGACGCAGTACATCAACGGGGCGGGCTGATCGCCTGTCAGCTCATGCACTGTGGGCGGGTAGGTCATTCTCTTAACAAAGCATCGGGCACCCGGTTTTTAGCACCCTCGGCGTTGGCAGCACAGGCTGAAATCTTTACCGAGCAGGGTATGAAGGCCATGCCGGTGCCGGAGGCGATGTCCAAGGCGGACATTACAGAGGTTATTAGCGATTACCGCCGGGCAGCGGGATTTGCCCTCGAGGCAGGTTTTGATGCTATCGAGCTTCATTGCGCGTCGGGTTATCTGCCAGCGCAATTTTTGGCCAGCGGCAGCAACACACGGGACGATGAATACGGGGGACCTCTGGAAAATCGATTGCGCTTCATCTCCGAGCTGTTGGAAGCACTTTCCGAAGAGGTGGGCGCCAGCCGCATCGGCCTGCGAATCTCCCCGGGCAATCCGTATAACGATCACGTTGATGATGATCCAGTGAGTACCTATAGCGCGTTGTTGATGCTAGCTGACAGGCATGGTCTGGCTTGGGTGCATGCGATCAGGATGGCATCAACGGGTATTGATAGTCTCGCGCTGACGAGGCAACACTACGGGGGCGCCTTGATTGGCAGCGATAGCTTTGACCCGAAGGAGGCTGATGCCTTTATTGCAGAACGGCGTGTCGATGCGGTGTCTTTCGGCCGTGCTTACATAGCCAATCCTGATCTTGTAGAGCGTTTTCAGCTAGGTGCCGAACTCAACCCCATGGATAAAAAAACAATCTATGGGGGATCCGGGACTGCAGGATATACCGATTACCCCGCATTGCCGTCCGCCAGCTGACTAAACCAGCTGATTAAAAAGTGGAAAAGATCAAAATGCGGGCGCGATTAACACGATGAAGAAGACACGCTGGGATATTGTGATTGTGGGGGGAGGCGCTGCTGGCTGCCTGCTCGCAAACAGGCTTTCCCAGGATAGCGGCCGGTCCGTGTTATTGCTGGAGGCCGGTCCCGATGGGGATAAGTTGGTGATCAAAATCCCTGCCGGCTGGGCAGAAATTGCCTACGGCAAAACCTACAACTGGGACTTTGCCACGGAGCAAGAGCCGGCGCTGGGTGGTCGCAGTATCCTGTGGCCGCGAGGCAAGGTGTTAGGGGGCAGCACGGCGACGAATGGTATGGTCTATGTTCGCGGACAGCCCGAGGATTTTGACGCTTGGGCCGACGCGGGTGCGGAGGGCTGGGATTGGCAATCCGTTCGCCCCTTTTATGAGGCGTTTGAAGCCCCTGAAGGAAATCCCAGCAACAGCCCGGCGGATCCAGCAGGTGGCGAGCTAAAGCTTACAAAGCGACAAAGCAACCCCTGGGGTGATCGATTTATTGCCGCCTGCGAACAGGCCGGGATCCCGCCTCGATCAGACTACAACCGCGGTGAGCAGAGGGGCGCTGGTTACTATCAGCACACGCTACATCAGGGTGTCCGACTGAGCGCTTATCGCGCCTTTCTCCAGCCCGTTCTCCAACGAAAAAATCTGTGGGTGAGTCCGAGTACGGTGGTGGATGCTATCGAGTTTCAGGGCGCAAGGGCCGTCGCCGTGAGGGCAGTGACACGGGGGCGGGCGCATCGCCTAGAGGCTGGCACGGTAGTTCTTGCAGCGGGGGCGATCGGATCTCCCGCTGTTTTACAGCGCTCCGGTATTGGCGACGCTGAATACCTGGCCGATCTCGGAATCGACGTAGTGTGCGACATGCCCGGAGTTGGTCAAAACCTGCAGGATCACTACGGCGCTATGGTGAGTATGGGGGTGTCAACGGGTGGCACCGTGAAAGCCTCAATGCGCCCTGATCGATTGTTCGGTGAACTCTGGCGCTATCTACGTCGTCGGGAGGGGCTGTTGGCGATGCCCTCGGCTGACGTCTTTGCTTTTCATGGCTCCCCCGACTCGCCTTCAAGACCGGATACTCAGGTTCACTTCACGCCGGCATCGGGCTATCGCGATGATGCGGGTAAGACCCACATCGACTCGTTAGAGGGAATTACCGCAATCACTTATCCCATGCGACCGACGAGTCGCGGAATTATCCGAGTCAGATCCAAAGATCCGACAGAAGCCCCATCGATTAGGGCCAATTATCTGAGCACAGCTCATGATCAGCGGGTGTTGATTGAAGGGATCAAGACGTTGCGGCGTGTGTTTGAGGCTCCTGCATTTGAGGGAGAGGCCGCAGTCGAAATTCGCCCTGGTGCAGATTGTCTTTCGGATCAGGATTTATTGGCCTATGCGCGAACAAACGGGACCACCGGCTATCATCCAGTAGGGACCTGCAGAATGGGTGGTGATGCCGAATCTGTGGTGGATACAGCTCTAAAGCTTCGTCATGTTGAAAATATCTATGTCGCCGATGCGTCGATTATGCCCATGTTAGTCTCGGGTAATACAATGGCGGCGACCTATATGATTGCCGAACGAGCCAGTGCTTTTATTGCTCGAGATCTGGCCTAAAAACTCTCACGAGGAATTCCCTATGCCAATGCCTACCGACGTGCCAATTATTGATCTAATGCTGGCGGTGCCGAATGACGACACATCGAATTTCTACGATTTTATCCGCCCTTTGCTGATGGACGAGCAGAGCCGTCAAATGTTCAAAATGCCGGCCCAGTACATGTTCAAAGACCTGCCGAAAGTGGGAAAGCGGGATGACTATATCGCTTACACCCTGGAAAAAATGGACGAGTTCAATATTGAAAAGGCGATGCTGGGCGTAGATGAGGGCCAGTATCAGACGCAGAACGAAGCGGTGAAGAATCATCCGGATCGATTTTTTGCGTCCTATGACTGTAACCCCAATAACGGCATGGAGGAGGTCAGAAAAATTCGACGCCTCAAAGAGGAGTACGATATTAAGTCAGTGAATGCGTTTCCCGCTGGCTTGTGTCCTCAGGTATCGTTGGCAGATAAAAAATGGTACCCCATTTTTGTGACCTGTATTGACCTAGACATTCCCTTTTGTCCCTGTGTCGGCGTACCGGGCCCGCGAATTCCCATGGAGCCTCAAAAGGTCGAGCACCTCGATGAGATCTGTTGGTTTTTTCCCGAGCTCAAAGTGGTGATGAAACACGGTGCCGAACCCTGGACCGATCTAGCGTGGAAGCTGATGCTCAAGTACGAAAATCTGTTTTACATGACCAGTGCTTTTGCGCCAAAGCATTATCCCAAAGACATCATCAACTTCGCGAATACCCGCGGTGCCGACAAGATTATGTATGCGGGCTACTTTCCTATGGGTCTCAGCCTCGAGCGCATTTTTGGCGACATGCCCGACGTGCCGTTCAAGGATGAGGTGTGGCCCAAGTTTCTCCGGGAGAACGCCAAGCGCGTTTTCAAGGTGTAGGGATTTAACAATCCCTAGGGATAAAAGATTGATATCGTGTCAACGATGCAGGCCGGTCGATCCGCGCCTTCCGCGGTAATGGTGACGCGAATAGTGGCTTTGTAGCCGCCCTTATTTTCTTCAACGGCCATGATTTCGCCGGTTGCGCGGATGTTGCTATCGACTGTGACAGGGGAAGGAAAGCGAGTTTTTTCAGTGCCGTAATTGACCCCCATGGACACGTTATCGACCTGAATTAGATCGGGAAGAAAGCAGTTGGCCAGCGATAGCGTTAGGTACCCATGTGCGATGGTTGCACCAAAAGGGCCGTCCGCGGCCTTGACTGGATCCACGTGAATCCACTGATGGTCGCCGGTAGCGTCAGCAAACTGGTCAATCCGCTCTTGGCTGACTCGTAGCCAGTCGGTGGGGCCCAGGACCGTTCCGGCCATGGTCATAAGATCGCTGGGGTGGGCAACGACGGTAGCTGTCATACAGTGATCCTCTATGTCTTGGGTCAGTCTGTTGGTTTTATCCCTGCGCAGCCGCCGCAGGGATGGCGTCGAAGGATGATATTCTCCCATTTGGCGGCATCGGGCCATCACTGATTCAGACGATGAGATCTTCTGTCTTGTTTGAGACGGTGATACAGAGTGATCGGGAGGACATATGGGAAAGCATCAGGGTTCGGTGGTGGTGGTCACGGGCGGAGCGGGGCACATCGGCAGAGCGATTTGTGGCGCCTTCCTTCGCGAGGGTGCACAGGTCGTGGCATGTGGTCGCTCGACACCGGCTGAGCCGATTGCGTCTGAGGGTCGCGAGGCGGTTTTCTACCCCTGTGATCTTCGAGATCCTGAGCAGTCAAAAGGGTTGATCGACTTTGTTATCGATCAGTATGGCACCCTCGATGTGTTAATTAACAATGCCGGGGGTTCACCGCCGGTCGATGCTGCAACAGCCAGTCCCCGCTTAACAGAAAAAATCATCGCGCTAAATTTGACTGCACCACTTGTGTTGGCACAGCAGGCATACGCGGCTCTGGCTCAGGGTGATGCTCCCGGCTCCATTGTGAATATAGCGAGTGTCAGTGGCGCACGCCCCTCGCCGGGTACGGCGGCTTATGGGGCTGCGAAAGCTGGCCTTTTGAGCAGCACGAAATCCCTGGCAATGGAGTGGGGGCCAGAAATCCGGGTCAATGCCATTATCGTGGGCCTCGTCCACAACGACGCGGGCGTTGAACACTATGGCGGTGCCGAGGGATTCCAGCGCGTTGCCGAGATGTTGCCGCTGCAGCGAATGGCGGACCCCGAGGACATCGCGAATGCGGTGTTGCTACTGAATAGCCAATATGCAAGCTATATCTCGGGCGCTACGCTTGAAGTAGACGGCGGCGGTGAGGTGCCAGTCTTTCTCCATCTTGCTAAGGCGGCGGCTGAAGCCAAATAGGTGACGTCCAGGCACGCTCGCGAATCACCGGAGAGTAAAAAAGGCTCGGTGGCGGCTGATTTACAGCAGTTATCGAATGCCTCGGGTGAGGCGCCCAGCTCCTCGGCGTATTCTCTCGCCGCCAGAAGTTGGTCGCTACAGTTGTTGGCTAAGGGGTTGACCCCGATAGCTTGGCATTGGCGCGTGCTCCAACGGCAACTTGGATTTTCAAGAACTCGCGCATAGTAGAAGGCGCTCTCGGTCTCGGCATATTCGGGGTCAGTCCACACCGTGCACAGCGTGCTCGCTCCCTTCGCAGTGACCTCGCAGGACTGCGGATCTACCCCCAAGCCAGAAACGGCTTGTCCGGCCACATCAAACACTTTTTCGTGGGTGGCGCCGCTATTATCGATCCAGCCTTTGATGATTTGAATACGTTCGAGCGGCGTTCCCGGGAATGTGTCGGTCCCCGGGTCTTGCTGTGCAGAGACAAAAAATTTCGGGCCGAGTTGTGCGTCTATGCCCGGCAGTACGCCACCCATCGGCACGCCGTTGCGATACGCCCGCTCGATCGCATCGGGTTGTTGGCAAAGGTCATCCGCGTAGTCGCCTGCAAAGAAGCGCACAATGGGCCGGGTGCCTGACGTCGCATAGGCTTCTCGGCGTCGCATCGCGTCAAAAATCGCACCCCGCCGATTTTGCTCGGCCCAGACCACCGCGAGTCCTCCGGGGTTAGAGACAAAATGATCCTGAATGTTACGAAAGCCGCTGTCACGAGAGCCTAAGTGCCCAACGTAGTTTTGTTCTTGGGCGCCACCTGCGGTAGCGGTATGTGTGTCGGTGCTGCCAATGAACCCCGGCATAAATGGATTCATCCCCAGACTCTTTTCCAGAGCGAGCCCGTCTTTGAGTACATTGCGCATCATGTTCCGGGGATGAAAACTGGCAATGCTGACCGCTTGGCCCTGGGTTGAGCGCATTTTCCCCTCGACCGAACCCAGCATGTGTAAGTTGTCGGAAGGTATTTGTTCAAAATCACATAGCTCATCTTCGGTTGCGACACCGAGCTGCAGGAGACGGTCAAAGCGGCACTCGGAAGCCCCTTTGTGTTGTACAAGCTCGACCAAAGGCTCTAGCTGCCGCCGGTTTATCAGCTCCTCTTCGGAGGCTGGGTCGGGGAACATATAGCCCCCCCCGAGATTGCTGTTGTGCGGAATCGCCAGGACATCGCAGCCGGTATTTGACTCAAGGCATTGTTTTCTTAGTTGGCGCCAGAGTTCAGAGACTTGATTGTTGGTATCAAACACAGAGACTGGCAGCTGGGTGACCGCCGTATCTTTGAAAATAACGTTGCGATGCAGGTTGGCCCCGCGCTCTCCCTGGGTGTACTCGTAGCCAACAAATGTTGTGAACTGGCAATCGTCAGTCGTATCGTTGTGTTCGTGAGCAGCGCGTTGAATGTCCTGCCAGATATTGATTCCCGCCGTCTGACAGTCTCCCATCGAGCAAATCATGGACCGTTCGGGTGCCTCGCCGTCCATGCCGCCAGAAAGAGTCCATTGCGACGCGGCGTAGAGCTGCACCCAAAGATTTTCGGTTCGCGACATGAGGCAAGTGGGATGCCACCACGCGAGGGTCCAGGGGTCACTGTCGCAGAGAGCGACCTCTCCGAGGAATTGGCCGTGGTCGGTCACGGCGGCAAAGTCGATTGGACGATCGATTTGAGCGGTGACAGTTTGCTCGCCGGTGGGCCCGGGGAGCGTGATGGGGTGACCTTTGGCATAGCGATAGGCACCATCAGGAGTATTCTTTTGGTTCGACAGAAACGAGTCGAAGGAGTATCGCGTGTGGATATGCAGATCCCCAAAAAACGGCAATCGCTGGTCACTAAAGTGGCGACAGGGGATGGGGTCCTCGCTAGCGCATGCGCTCGTTGACTGGATCGCGCCTAGGGAAATGAGCGAAAGCCAGAATAAGATGCGCCAATTAAAAAGAAAAAGAGGCCGACTCATGACCTGTCTAGCTCCTCTGCTCGTTGCTCATTAATCATACCAACCGCACATCCCTTAATGATTTGCCGGGTTAGTAGCGCAGCCCAAACCCCGGTCCAGGCCCCTTTAAAGAGGCTGTATTCAAGCGCCGAAAAACTCTCTAAACCGAAGGCTGATAAAACCCCGAGAGTGAGCGCGGCGGCCAGCAGTCCAGCGAGGGGGTAGTACGCGATGGTTTTTAGCCAGGGCGGGAAGGGGAAGAGGTTTCGGTCCCATGTAATCAGGCTTTTCGGATCTGCGCGCGCGCCGATCAAAAGATCGGTATTTTTCAAGAGCGCCCTGCGCTGCAGGGGCTGGAGAATGGCGGCAAGGATCAGGGACAGGATGGCAGCGGTGGCCAGCAGGTCAACGCCAAACTGCGACGTGCCATGCCAGGCATTAATGACGGCCTCGTCTTTAAACAATAACCAACCGATGCCGCCATTGGCGAGGGCGTTGGTCACTGCATTGATGAGAGCCTCGCGCTTTAGGTGTACGGACCAGCGCGCGCCGCTCATTAAAATAAGCCTTCCGGTCTCATCATGGCGTCGTGTGCGCCATCGCAGTAGATGAGCGAGCCCGCAACAAAGGCGGCGTCTGGTGAAAGTAGGAACGTAATCAGGTTGGCGATGTCATTGGGCTGGCCTGGACGACCGATCGGAATTGACTCGACAAACTGCTTGATAGCCTCACCATAAGTGGCGTCATTGGCTATGGCAGCAGTCATAGGGGTCTCTATGTAGCCTGGCGCTATGGCATTGAAGGCAATACCCCGCTTGGCATACTCTGGCGCTACTTGGCGCATCCAGCGTGCAATCGCTTGCTTGCTTCCGGCATAACATTCATGGCCATTACTGGTTGCGGCCTGCACCGCGGCCTCAGTCTCGTCAAGAGAGAGCATTGCTTGTACCAGCGAATCATTAGTGCACATGGGCGCTGAATTTGAGCTGATTGCGACGATTCGGCCTCCAGCTATTACCGACCCTGAGAGCCCAGCAATTAATGCTTGAGAACCAAAAAAATTAATGGCTAGAATTTTTGCCGCATCGGGAAAATCTGAGCCAACACCGGCACAGGTGATGATCCCGTCAAGTGCGGGGTGATCCCGCTTAATGGCATCAATGACCTCGGCGCGTGCTGAGGCATCTCCTAAGTCAGCTACATAGTCCGCCTCTTTGATGTCGACGGTGATAACCGTGTGGCCTGCGCCCCATAATTTATGCTTGGTAGCGGCGCCAATGCCGGTCGCGCCACCTGTCAGTACATACGTTGCCACTATCGCTTCTCCTAGGGTTTTGGATGTTGAGATTCAGCATTAGCCTTCTAAGCGCGCCTGTATGGCGCTGCCCGGCAGCGCGGCCATTCCGCCGTCAACTTCAAGTATCTTACCGCTGACAAAACCTGCTGCCGGGGAAGAAAGGTAAAGAGCGGCGAGCGCAATATCCAGCGGTTGCCCAAGTCGTCCCTGGGGAATCCATCGCTCGGTCTCGGCAAGTCGTTGCTCATTGCTCGTTATAAAAGCGGTCGCGGGGGTTTCGATTGCTCCCGGAGCAATGCCGTTTACTCTGATGGTGGGCGCCAGTTCATAGGCCAGCACGCGCGTCATTTGATCGAGTCCAGCTTTGGCGGCGGCGTAGGCGGCAAAGTTTTTGTCCACCATCCAGCTCATCGCCGACGACACATTAACGATCGATGCGTTCGGGGCCTTTTTTAAAAGCGGCAACGCCATATGTATGAGGTGATAGGCGGCCGTCAAGTTGATGTCTAGCGTATCGGTAAAAGCGGCTTTATCAACCCGTTCGAGCGAGCCATACCCGCGGCCGGCGGCACCGGCATTGTTCACCAGAATATCGAGACAGGATGTCGCCGCCTCGACCTGCGTGAACATGCTGGCAACGCTGTCGTCGCTGGTAATGTCACAGGCGAGGGCAGTGGCTGTGACACCAAAGTCCCTGACTTCCGCGGCTACTCGGTCGATATCGGATTGGGTTCGCGCTACCAATATGACGTTTGCACCCATTTCAGCAAACGCCGTCGCAATCCGTGCGCCGATTCCTTTTCCAGCGCCCGTGACGAGCGCGGTTTTTCCTTTAAGGCTAAAGGCTTCAGTAATCATAAATAACGATTCCCAGCGGTGGATCTGTCATAGTCCGTTTGGCGGGCAGCGACCCGAAGTCCACGATAGAACGAAGCGGCGAATCAGGGAATACTTGTTGCCACACAGGAGTAGTCTGAATTGATGATGGATAAACGCAATGACTGAACTGGCAGGAAAATCTGCGCTTGTGACCGGGGCGGGGGCTGGCATTGGTAGGGCAATAGCGCAGAAGTTTGCGCGCGAAGGCGCACGCGTGCTGGTTGTGGATCTCAATGAGCAGTCGGCCCTTGAGACGGCTAGTTCGATCACCGAGGCGGGTGGCGCGGCAGAGGTCTTCATGGCTGATGTGAGCGATGAGTCTCGGGTAAAAGCAATGGTTGGCTATGCGCTTGAGACCTTTGGTGGTCTTGATATCGCCTGTAACAGTGCGGCGGTGAGTCGGGGCTCGGGGCCTATTCACGAGTTCTCGCGAGAAGTGTTTGATCAAACGCTGGAGCTCTGCCTCACAAATACCTTTTTGTGTATGAAATATGAGATCGAAGCTATGCTGACGATGGGTGGAGGAAGCATTGTGAACATTTCCTCCAATGCCTCCCTTCGGGGCCAGCCCTACAACACCGCCTATGCCGCCGCCAAGAGTGGCGTTAACCTGTTGACTAAAAGTAGCGCCGCCGAGTATGGGCACAAGGGCATTCGCATCAATGCGGTATCTCCCGGGGTAATACGAACGCCGGGTGTCGAGCGTTATTTCGAAGAGCAGCCAAAGATTGCTGAGGGCCTAAGGCAAGCGGCACTTATGCGTCGCCTGGGAGAGCCTGAGGAGATTGCCGAGGCAGTGTCTTTCCTTGCTTCCGACAGAGCATCTTTTATTACCGGCCAGCTTCTCAGCGTCGATGGCGGCTCTGCCGTAAAGTAGCGCTAATCGAGATTGACTTGACCGCCATCAACCGCGATTGATTGACCGTTAACGTAGCCTGATTCTGGGCTGCACAGCACCGCCACAAACTCGCCAATGTCCTGCTCACAATCACCGACACGTTGCATGGGCACTGTCTTTACAAAGGCCGCCGCTTCCTCCGGTCTATAGGTCGCCCAAGCTTCCAGCGCGGGGGATTGGGCAAGAGGCAGGATGGTATTGGTCCTAATGCCAAGCGGACCCCATTCATTAGCTGCCGCTCTTGAGAGCGCGCGAATGGCCTCTTTTTCAGCTGCGTAAACACCATAGTTGCTGCTGTCCCAGCGCCGAGCCGCCGAGCTAGCTAGGTTAATGATGGAGCCACCGCCCGCGTTGACCAAATGCGGCTGCGCCAGTTGCATTAGACGAAGGGTGGCAATGGGTCCCACTCGCAAGCCCTCCTCAAATTTTTCGATAGACGCGTCCATCAGACTGGCAATTTGGGCGGATACGGCGTTATTTACTAGAATATCCAAACGCCCAAATTGACCAACCGCCTCCGCGACCAGTCTGTCCAGACCCGCAATATCTGCAATATCCGCTTCAATGGCGAGGCCTTCACCGTCGAACCGCTTTTGAATTTCTGCGATAGTGGTTTCACATTTGCTCAGTGTGCGGCCTACGGCAACAATTTTTGCTCCGCGTTTGGCCAGCGAAAAAGCGATGCCTTGGCCAACTCCTTGACCTGCACCGGTGATGAGAGCGACCTGTCCGTCTAGCGTTGCTGTCACATGAACTCCCTAACGTAATCGTGTGTCGGTTAAATGGATAACTTCTGATTTGTTGAGATCAAGGAATGATTCCGAGCTTTTGGTCAGTGCCTCGATGTGCTGCCACATGCGGGTTTCATCATGGCCGTCGGCAAAAAAGGCGGTCATATCGGTGGCGGCCGCCTCGCTAAAATACTCCTCAACAATGCCGTCAAAATAGGGCGAACCGCTTTCCAGCACCCTGTTTTGTCGGTAACCAAAAGACTGCTGGGTACTAAGTGCGACCGACGTGTGGTGAGTAAACCAAAGGTCCTCAAGCGCGGCGTCGTTAAGGCCTTCTTTACGCCGAAAACAGCAAAGTTGAAGCGTGCCTGGGAAGGTGCCACCGACTGATAGCGTCGGTTCAAGCGGTGTTCGACCAAAGCAGCAGTAGGACGCCCCCCCTAAATTTTCGCCAATCGCCTTGAGTGCCTCATGAGAAGTCGGCGCCACCGACAGGTCGATGGCGAGTCGGCCATTTGGCAGGCAGTCTATCGGGTCGCGGGTCCACATTGACGCGCGTTCGCTGTGCTTATCTCGCCTCGCCAGAGTTATTTTTTTGACCTCGTGTTCTATCGTCGCGCAGGCTGCGATCGCCTCGTCGTTGTTGGGCACCTGCTCGAAAAACAAAACGATGAGGCGATTAGTTGCTGTCATGGGAAGCAAAATACTGCGCAACGATCGCTGGTTTCAGCAGTTTTCGGGTGGCATTGCGTGGCAGTTCTTGTTCGGTAAAGACCACGTGCCTTGGCACCTTGAAGCCCGCAAGATGACTTTCGCAGTGAGCCTGCACGTCACCGACAGTTGGATTGCGTCCCGCATCGAACCGAATCACCGCGGCGACCTCTTCACCCCATTGCGCACTGGGCACACCCACTACTGCCGCTTCAGTACACCCCGAAAGTGTTAGCAGGCAGGCTTCTATCTCGCTGGGATAAATATTTTCGCCTCCGCGGATAATCATGTCTTTGGCGCGACCACAGATGTACAGCAATCCTTCATCGCTCATGTAACCGATGTCGCCGGTCGCTAACCAACCGCCTTCGAATGCACCGTCGCCGAACGAGCCTGTGTGGTAACCCTGGATGGCCGCGCTAGACCGCACATGGATTTCCCCCGGCTCCCCGGCGTCAACGGGCTGGCCCTGTTCATCGCGAAAGCTGAATTCCATGATTGGTGAGGGAAAGCCTGATGCCCCAGGGCGATGCTCGTAAAAGTAACCGGTAAATGCCGCCCCAGTTCCCATGGTCTCAGTCATGCCCCAGCCGCTTCCAGCCAGAGCAGGCCCTGCTTTCTGTCGATACAGATCAAACAACGCCTCGGGTGTCGCCGCGCCTCCCGCGCTGATATTAGTCAAGCACGCTGCATCCGCTTCGCCAAATTTCTCGTTCCTAAGGAGCTCCATCATCATGACAGGTGCACCCATCAGTACCGTGACACCTTCGTGCTTAATCAGGCGCAAAGCTTCCACGGCATCCCACTTATACATTATGTAGAGCGACCGACCGTGGCGTAGATTCATGATGAATTGGGAGAAAAGCCCGCTGATATGAAAAAGCGGTACCGCAAGCAATGTTTTGGGTTGCACAGGGGAACTCAGGTGCTTAGACACCGTCTCCTGATTGGTCATGTAGGTAACTGCGCCCACAAATTCGAGGTTTGTGAGTGCCTGGCAGCAATGATGGTGGGACAGCAACACGCCTTTGGGTCTTCCCGATGTGCCCGAAGTAAACATCAAAATGCAGGGGTCTGTCGGTCCTATGGCCGGTAGCGAGTCACATTCCGTATTAAGAGATTCTTTTGAAATCGCGAGGATGGTATCGAGGGAGCGCGCGTTATCGATCCCGTCAGCAAAGTCCGCGACCAACTGGGTAATGTCACTGTTGATTTCCCTGACCAACTGGCTTCGCTGTGGATCACAGATCAAAAGACTGGCATCGCTGTCCTCGAGGCCCTGATTGAGTTCAGCACTTTTACCCCAGCTATTGAGAGGCACCGCGACGCCTCCAGCATTGATAATCGCGACGAAGGCAATAAGCCACTCTGGGCGATTGCGCATGGCAATGGCGACCCGGTCGCCTGAGTTCAGCCCGTGTTCATCGAGTAGCCAGCGACTCAAGACGTCGGCAGCGCGGAAAAACGTGTTAAAAGTCCATGTACTTCCCTGATACTGCAGTAGCAGCTTGTCCCCATGGTCGCGACCGCCGGCCATAAAGCTACGTAAGTCGCTGGCGGCATTGGCAAAGGCCAAGACCGGCCCTGAGGGTGAGTCAACCGAGGTTATTTCGAAGGGGGCGCCCATCGTCGTGAGTTGGGCGAGAGCATCGTGATAGGGCTGGGTAAAAAGCGTCATAGAAGCGTGATCTGCGAAAATTGCCTGTCGTGCTAAAGTAACAGCCACATAGTCCTTGGTCTGGCCTTCGCCGTCATAGTCTCTTCAGCCTATCAGAGGGAATGAGGGCGCGTTGACCTAGGCCTTTTGTCCTTCATCATTAACCCCCTGAGCCCGTCAAGGAAAAGTCACACGATGCAAACCCGCTTGACAGCGCTGTTAGGTTGCAAATACCCGATCATCCAGACCGCTATGGGTTGGGTTGCGGATGCTCGCCTGGTGGCCGCTACCGGTGAAGCCGGCGGGTTCGGCTTTTTGGCGGGTGCTGTTATGACGCTGGAGGAGATCGAACAAGGCATCGTCGATATCAAGTCTCGTACGGATGCCCCCTTTGGCGTCAATTTTCATATGTATGTGCCCCACGCAGCGGGCATCATCGATTTGTGTATTGACCATCAGGTTCGCGCTGTAAGCTACAGCCGTTCTCCTTCGGCCAAGTTAGTTGAAAAACTAAAAGGTGCCGGCATTGTGTGTATTCCAACGGTGGGCGCTTATCGACATGCGCTAAAAGCGGTTGAGCTTGGCGCTGATGCACTGGTGGTGCAGGGTGGCGAGGGTGGTGGGCATACCGGATCCGTCGCGACCACTATCCTGTTGGGGCAGCTTCGAGACAAGGTCACCGTGCCCTATGCCGCTGCTGGAGGCTTTCGCGATGGCGCCGGGCTGGTGGCGGCGATGGCGCTCGGCGCTGATGGAATAGCCATGGGAACGCGCTTTTTGCTGACTGAAGAATCTCCCGTTCCCGCCCAAACTAAGGCGGTGTATCTCAAGACACCACCAGAAAAAATCATCGTAAGCACCCGCCTCGATGGGCTGCCCCAGCGCATGATCGCTAATCCCTATCTTGCTCGCCTTATCGACGCCACCTCACTTGGTCTTCTCCTTCGAGCACTCAAGAATGGGTTTCAATTCACCCGAATGACCGGTGGCTCGCTGTGGGGGATGCTCCGGTCAGCTTGGGCAATGTACCGATCGGGGGATTTGTCCTTGGGCCAAACCATGATGGCGGCAAACGCACCGATGATGATTCAAGAGGCAATGGTAAAAGGGCAGCCTGATCACGGTATTTTGCCCTCCGGGCAGGTCGCGGGCTTGATAGAAGATCTGCCCGCGGTGGACCAGCTGCTCGCCACGATTATGCGAGATGCTGAAGGCACGCTGGCGCGTATGAGCGCATTGTCAGAAGCCGCAGGAGATAAGGAGTAACGTCGCTATGGCTGCATTTCACGTGAGTTTGCAGGACCACATTGCCCACCTTTGTTTCGACAAGCCGCCGGTGAATGCTTTCGACAGCGTCGAGTGGGCATCCATTGCTGCAGAAATTGACCGTTTAGGTAAGTTGCCAGAAGTACATGTGATTGTGATCAGTGCCGAAGGTAAAGGCTTTTGCGCGGGTGTAGATATCAAGGAGCTCGGGGCGAACCCGGAAATGATCGTGCCGGTAAATAAAGGCAACTATGACACGTTTGCTGCCATTCATCGAAACCCAAAGCCCGTCATCGTCGCGTTACACGGCTTTGTCCTCGGCGGCGGTATCGGCATTGCGGGGGCCGCTGATATTGTTGTCGCCTCAGAATGTGCGACCTTTGGCGTGCCAGAGGTGGATCGAGGTGCTATGGGCGGTGGGGCGCATTTGCAGCGGCTTTTCCCCGTGCAAAAAGTGCGACAGATGTATTTCACCGGAGAATTTATCGATGCTAATGAAGCATGGCGGCTTGGCGCGATAGAGCGAGTGGTTCCGCGCGCGGAGTTAGTCGCAGCGGCAATGGAGATTGCGGCTAAGATCGCTGCCAAGAGTCCGGTCATGATTCAGCTGGCTAAAGAGGCGCTGAACTCCATCGAGGATGGCGATCTCGAGGCTAAATACCGCCGGGAGCAGGGCTTTACGCTGGAAGCTTACAGCTATAAAGATTCACAAGAGGCCCGGGATGCGTTCAATGAAAAGCGCAATGCCTCTTTTGAGGGAGAATAGCGGCCACTGCGTTATCGTGGGTGGCCGTTTTTCAGCTGCATTTTTTGTAGACCGACAACAATGACGCCCAATAATTAGGGAGAAGCACCGCTGATGGATTATCAAACTGCAACAAACCTCTGCGAGACCTATCTGCATGCACTCGTGGACAATGATGTCGATACGATTGTCAATTTATATGCATCGGACGCCACCGTCGAAGATCCGGTAGGGTCAGAGGTTATGGTCGGGGAAGAGGCTATCCGGGGATTTTATACCGGCGCTATTGGCGGCATCGCCGCTGCGCAGCTTTCGGGGCCGCCGCGCCTTGCAGGTAACGAGATAGCCTTTCCATTCACCCTCGTCGCCGGGGAGCCAGGACAGCAAATCGAGATGAGCATTATCGATGTGTTCGTGGTCAACGATGACGGCAAAGTGGCGAGTATGCGAGCGTTTTGGGCGGCGAAAATATGCGAAAGCTCGACTGATTAATTCCGGCTCAGATGGATCCCTGCTTGTCGCTCAAGAGTAGGTGACCACGCTCTTGAGCATAAGGCTAACCAGCATGGATTGCCGCGACACCCCCGTTTTCGCGAATATCGATCGAAGTTGTGCGCGTGCCGTGTTTCTCGCA
>CALSMP010000017.1 GCA_943787485.1 uncultured Luminiphilus sp.
CGTCGCGCGAGGGAACCGGCGCGGTGAACGCCTCTGAAAACCAATGGCGCCGTTCGTTCAACAAGCCTTGCACGTGGGCCTCGAGTCGCGCGAGCTCGGTAGGACTCAGTCTCCTGATAAACATCAGATCACTCAGCGCATTGCTCGCTTGCGCGGCCTGAAATATGTTAGCCACAGTCTGCTCTAGGTCGACTTTGTTCACGGCGGGAAAGACCCAAACATCGGCAAGGTCGCGCACCGCCGCCAGCAGCGCCTCACGACGCACTTCAGTCGAACCGCTCGCGGGCAGATAGTCGTCGACCGACGCGACGTAGGCCACCGAAGGTGAGGCCTTTAAGGCCTCAGTCATTGGCGCCATGTCCGTCTCGGCAACAAGACTGGAAATACTGTAATCGGTCATCAGTTCGGCCTGCTGAAGTTGCTCCAGCACTTGCATTCCCGGCGACTGTAAATTGCGCATCCCAGCGACGGAATAATCAAAGTTCGCGTGCCTGGCAGCCAGCATCCCCACGCCACCCAGAATCAACCAAAAAACGATGACTACTTTGGGCGAGGGCAGGGCTTTCGGCGAGGGCAAGGCCCAGCCACCGCGGAGGGCACCGGCCTTGGTCGGCTTGGGTAAGCCTACGACACCAAAAATAGCTGGCAACAAGGTAAGTGTCAGGAAAAAGGCCACCAGCATACCCAGCGCTGAAATAATGCCAAGTTCCCCCAGGCCCGTGTACTCGGTGGGCGAAAAGGACAAAAACGCCAGCGCCGTCGACAGGGCTGACAGCGCCAGCGCCGATCCTGTTTTCCGCACCGCACTCTGGATTGCTACCGCGTCATCCGGCGACTCACCCACCGCGAGGCCATAGTGCAAACCAAAATCCACACCTAACCCAAAAAACATAACGATAAAGGCCAGCGAAAGCGTGTTGTAAGTGCCTACGATCCCCATCGCGAGGGAGTGAGTCCAGATGCTGCCGACGAAAATAAGCAGCAGCAAGCTAAGTGTCAGGCGCCAACAGCGCACGCCAAAGGTGATAACCAGAATCAGAAATATCACGGACAGCGTACCCGCAAGTTTCACCCCGCCCAGAGCATCACTGATTTCTTCGTTGGCGAGCACCAAATCACCCGTCAATCCGAAGTCAACATTGGGATGGGCTGGGGCAATATCGCTAATCCATTCCTCGATTAAACCCACGACCCGCGCGGCGGGAAGCTGTTCGTCAAAATTTGGTGTGGCGCTGACGACGACAAGCTCATAAAAACGCCCATCCGCACCCGCCAAGCTCTGTAGCAACACCGGTAGCGACTCAACAAAGTTAGTCCCGTCGTGGGCTTCCTGAAGCAGCTCAGTGAGCGCATTGACGGTTTGTTCATCGTTGGAGAGCCGAGCCAGAGACACACCCTGAAGGAGGCCTGCCACAGCGCCGGTTGATTGCAACTGTTTGCCGGTTTCTCCCAACGCGAGCGCCGCCTCGATCAGCTGATCAAACGCGTCCTGCTCTGCATAATAAGCCCAGGAAGACTCAAACAGAGGCTCCCGATTCGGTACAGTCACCAGGTCGATGAGTCCATCATCCGGGACTCGTGCAAGCAGCCCGTCGGTGGCACGGCTGACGTCAGCGGCCGTGCCGCCACTCAGCACCACCAACACCGTCTGACGAAACTGGGGGAACGCACGCTTGAGCCGGTCATCCTCGTAGTACCAGGTATCAGCAGCGCGCGGCGTGATTACCCTGTCCATATCGGAGTTGAGCCCGAAGTGGACAAAGCCGTACCCCCCCAAGAGCCCCGTGATCACAAACACGAGGGCCAGCACTGACCAACCCCGCTGAAAACATCCTGCGGCCCAGCGCTCAAGCCAGCGCACGGTCAGCCTCTTCTCGGCGGATTTGGGTATCCAGCAAGGCGCGATACGTGCTGGCCAGCTGAGCGACCGAATTCTCGAGTTTTAAGCCGCGGGCGGCGGCGTGCCCCGCCGCGCTTAAGACCGCAACCGGGCCCTCTGGCGCGCAAAGAAGGTTTATCTGTGACGACAAGTGGCTCGGGTTTGGAAACGTAAAGCGCGCTATTTGCTGCGTCATCAGCGTAGAGGCGGCTGAGTCAACGGAGTCGGAAACGATGGTCGGCACACCCGCTGCCATTGCCTGCATGACCGACATACCCTCGAGTTCACTTTCGCCAGCATGTAAAAACAGATCAGCCTGCTGGTACAGCACCTCTAATTCATTGTCTGAGGGCGCGACAAAGCGCGCATTGATACCGCGAGCCTGACTCCGGCGCTTTAATACCGAAGCCACCGGCCCCGAGCCGACAAAGGTCACCCGCAGTCGATCTCGGAACGCGCTTTTCGCCACGGCGTCGATCACGATATCGTAGCGCTTTTCCCTCGCCAGCCTGCCCACACATAGCACGTTGATTTGTTCCGGCATCGAGGTGCGTAATCGATACGCTCTCAATTGGTATTCAGGAATACCATTGGAGAGCACATCGACCGGCACATCGACGGGCATTTCTCGCTCCAGTAGCTGCTTGGCAAAGCGAGAGGGAGCCAGAATATGATCACTCCGAAGATAGATCCATCGGTGCATCAAGCCATAAATCCAACGCTTGAAAAACACGTTAGGCAGCTTCAGATTTCTGAGGATGTTCTCTGGCTGCAGGTGAAACGATGACACCACGGGTATTCGCTGCTTCTTGGCTTCGGTGACCGCGACCGCCGCCGCAAAAAGCGGAAATTGAACGTGTAAAATCGAGGCGCCTTCGAGGGCTTTTCTGATGATGTCCCTGTTGGGCAAGGCAACCGGCACCCGCATCTGATCAATAACGTGATTCAGGCCCGGCACTGACAGCTTCGGCATCTCGAACAGCTCCACGCCCGGGAGTTCTCGTTCACGCCCCCGGATCGCAAGCACGCGCACCTGAACACCGCGGGCCATAAGGGCCTCTGCAAAACGTCGAGAGGACACCACGGTGCCATTGAAAGGCTGATCCCAGGCGTCAACCACCATCACGACAATCATGGCGGTTACCTTCCGGACCAGCTCGCGGGATTTATAGGCCCCACGGCTTTCGTAATGGCGACATGGACCGCTGATAAGCGCGCCATTCCTGACAAGGGCTCAATGGCCTCTGGGCCATCCGCCGCGAGAATATTCACGTTGGCACCGCGCAATCGACTCGCCACCGACAGCCCTTGGGCATGCTGATGACCCCAGCCGTGAGGCACCGCCACAACGCCATTTTGCAGCGCAGCAAGCGCTTCCACGGGCAGCCGAATCGCCCCCACCGGCGACGCGATATCAACAGCATTCCCCGCTTCCACGCCCAGCGCTTCCATATCATCTGGATGCATATACACCACGTTGGTTTGCTCATTTTCGCCGCGGGTAAGAGACGCAACATTTTGGGTCCAGCTGTTGTGCGTGTTATGCCGGCGCTTGGTAATCAGGCGGAACACCGGTTGCTTGCTGTCATGTCCGTCCGGTAGGACAGCGGCTTTACGCAGTTCTGCGAGGAAATCGGCGGGGGCGAGCTGAACGCGGCCATTGCCGGTGGTGACACGCTTACCGAGAAAACTCCCCGGTTGAGCGCCTCGCCAGGGATGACCGTCAGGGTGTTGTAACAAGGCGTTGAAATCGGGCTGGTGATTGTGACGAAGGATGCGATTGAGAAGCCAGCGCTGGGGAAAATGACGAGCCCCGCGGGTCAACAATCCGTTGATCCACGTGATCGCATTTAACAGCCCAGTGAGCACACGACTCCCAAAGAGACCCACGCCACTGGCTGCCGCGAGTCGTACATAAATTGTCGCTTCATCGAGCACATCACCTCGCGGCGCTACCACGGCCTCGGTCGCAGCGAGATAGGGAATCGACTGCATCCCTAAAAAGAGGGGAAACACAAAGGGCAAGTCAGGTCGCTCCAACGGAGTCGTAGCAGGCAGCACGTAATGAGCCAAACTCGCTGTCTCATTCAAGTAGATATCGGTGACGACAAGGCAAGACAAGCTGTCAAACGCCGTTTTCAAGCGCTCTGCCCCCGGCATGGTCATCAGCGGGTTGCCGCCAGTGACAAACAGGGTCGTGAGTTGTTCGGGGCCCTCGGTGAGAATCTCATCGGCCAGAATACCGCCGGGCATTGCGCCGTTGAGTTCGCGAAAGCCGCCAATACGCGATCGTGTTGCTCTCGAAAACATCCCTTTCTTCTTGGCGTAGGCCGCGAAGTCAAATATGCCCTCGCCCACCAGGTGGCCGCCCTGTCGGTCGAGATTGCCAGACAGCGCGATGATGACCTCTACCAACCACTGCACCAAGGTGCCCTGTCCACTCATGCCAATACCGGTGCCGGTGATGATAGAAGCGCCCTTCGCCGAACAAAAATCCTGCACCATGGCGCGCAAAGCCTCGGGGGCAATGCCTGTGATCTCCGCGGTTACTTCGGGGGGCCAATCCGCCACCCACGCTACGATGTCTTTCACCCCATCGTAGTGGTCACTGTTGAGCACCGCGGGATCGATGCCGCGATCCACCATGACCTGCAAGAAACTGAGTGCAAACCACAAGTCAGTACCGGGACGAATCGCTTGATACTCCCCGGCCACTTTGGCGGTCTCATTGTGGCGGGGATCGACCACCATAACGCGGCCACCCCGTTTTAGAATGCCCTTCAACCGCTTGACCGGATGGGCTACCTGTAAAAACGTCCACTTCGACACCACCGGATTGGTGCCCAGCACCAGTAAATACTCGACATGCTCAAGATCGGGAAAGGGCTGGGTAAAAGGAAAGCCATAAACAGCCTGTGCCGCCGCAAAGCGGTTGGCGCAGTCCTGAGTCGCTGAGCTATAGACATTGCGCGAGCCCGTGCCGTCCATAAAGCCCTGGGCAAAAATCGGATGGAGCAGGCTGAAACCCGCCGCCGTTCCTACATACATACCAATGCGATGCGGGCTGACCTTGCGCTCAGTGCGGACCTGCGCCCCAATCTCACGGAAGGCCTGCTCCCAGCTGATGGGTTCAAACTGATCGCCGACCCGTTTCAGCGGCTGGGTGAGACGGTCGGGGGAATCGTACATCTCTGCCTGGGCAAGGCCCTTCATGCACGCAAAACCCAACGTGCCTCGATGCGTAGTTCGGGGGGCTATATCCACCACCCGATCCGCCTCGACTTCAACATCAAGGGCGCAACTGGCCTCACAAATTCGACAAAATGTGTGCTTGATCAAACAGACCACCCCTGAGCCGGGAACATCATCAATCAGCCATAGATTGACCCCATCCCGAAGGGTACAGGAAACCGCCCGGGCATACCCTTATCAAATTACGGATTTTGTCCGACCGCGATCTGGTGGGCGGGTTGTCGACTGGCCCATTCACACCAGGAACCGTCGTATATTCGCGGTTTTATCCCGATTTCCGCGAGCGCCAACCCCAAAATGCAGGCGCTGACGCCACTGCCACAGCTCGTGATCACGGGGGTTGTCGGGGTGATGCCGCACGTTGCAAAGAGCGAAGCAAGCTCAGGGGACGGCCGTAAATTGCTACCCTGTGGGTCGAGGACCTGCTGAAAGGGCAGGCTCTTCGCGCGGGGCATGTGCCCACTGGGCAAACCCGGACGCGGTTCAGGTTGGGCACCCGAGAATCTGTCCGCAGATCGGGCGTCGAGAACCACCGCGTCGCCGCTCGCCAAGGCGGCTTCGACCTGCGCCATGTCCGCGATCCAAGTAGCATCGCGCTCACCAGTGAAATCGCCACTGCCGGGTGGGTGCGCGGGTGGCGTGGTCTCGACGGCGAAGCCCGATTGTCGCCATGCTGGCATGCCGCCGGCGAGCACGGATACGAAGGGGTGACCAAAGACCTTGAACATCCACCAAGCACGGGGCGCCGAGAAAAGCCCAAGCGCATCGTAAATCACGACGTGAGTGTCTTGGCCAATCCCGAGGGCAGCGACAGCGCTCGCGAAGTCGTCGGCCGCTGGCAGCATATGGGGCAAGTCGGTATTGCTGTCGCTGATCTCGTCGATATCAAAAAATCGTGCCCCGGGCAGCCGCCGATGGCCGAATTCTTCGCTGCCCGATCGACCCGTGGCAGGCATATGCCACGACGCGTCGAGAATTATGAGCTTCGGGTCTAGCAGCGATTCGCTCAGCCACGCGGGGGAAACGATGTTGCCGGTCATGTGATCACTCCAAGTCTGTCGCGGCCCCCAAACGGACCGAGCCGTCACTGTATCCCTGAGCACCGACGGATACCAAGTGCCGATCTGCGCAGGACAGATAAGCATCAAACCGCTACACTCATGCGCGCAGCGGGGCCGCGACACAGCGGTCTCCGCCTGTGCGATGCACACTAAAATCCATAGGTACCACGATGATTCGATTACTCTTAGCGACCGTCATGATTTCTCTCGCCGCGCACGGCTGGGCCCAGTCATCCGTCAATGCGTCGGTGGCGGCACACCGCGACAGCATCATCGCAACCGCCGATGCGCTCTGGGGTTTTGCCGAGCTGGGTTATTTGGAAACCGAGAGCAGCGCCACGCTGCAAGGCGTGCTAGAGACAGCCGGGTTTTCAATCACCCGCGGCGTCGCCGATATCCCCACCGCCTTTATCGCGTCGTATGGCAGCGGCAGTCCCGTGATCGCCATCCTCGGTGAATTCGACGCGCTGCCGGGCATCTCGCAGGCGGCAGTGCCCTACCCATCTCCCATCGAAGGGAAGACCAGTGGCCAGGCCTGCGGCCATAACCTGTTCGGCGCGGGCTCTATGGGCGCCGCCCTCGCGGTAAAGGACTGGCTCGACCAAACAGGCCAGACCGGTACCATTCGATTCTATGGCACGCCCGCCGAGGAAGGCGGTTCGGGCAAAGTGTACCTAGTCCGCGCGGGCCTGTTTGATGACGTGGATGCCGCCCTGCACTGGCACCCCGCCTCAATTAACGGTGCCAATGCCGAGAGTAGCTTGGCCAACAAGTCGGCGAAATTCCGTTTCAGCGGCGTATCGTCCCACGCCGCCCGCGCCCCCGAGCGTGGCCGCTCGGCCCTCGATGGCGTAGAGGCCATGAACTTCATGGTAAACCTGCTGCGTGAACACGTGCCGGAAGAAACGCGTATTCACTACGTCATCACTGACGGCGGTATTGCGCCCAACGTGGTGCCCAATTTCGCTGAGTCCTTTTATTACTTGCGCCACCCAAATGCCGCCGTACTCAGCGAGCTGTGGGAACGCCTAATCGCCACCGCAGAAGCCGCCGCCCTCGGCACCGGTACACAACTTGAGATGGAAGTCATCCACGGTAATCACAGCACGCTGCCCAATTCGGTACTGTCGCAGGTCGTGCACCAGCAGCTATCGAATCTCGGAGGCATTCACTACAACGAGGAAGAGCAAAAATTTGCCGAAGCACTGGCGCAAACCCTGCCCGAGGGCAGTTACTATCCAGGGCGTGAGAGCGAGATAGAACCCTACGCGGAATCAATCACCAAGGGTTCGACCGATGTGGGGGACGTGAGTTGGAACGTCCCGACAGCGGGGCTGCGCACAGCGACCTTTGTTCCCGGAACGGGACTCCACTCCTGGCAGGCCGTTGCCACCGGCGGTATGTCAATTGGTCACAAGGGCGCCCTCCTCGCGTCAAAAACCCTCGCTGCCTCGGCGATTGAGCTGATCAAGAATCCGGATATCTTGAGTGCCGCCAAAGCGGAATTCGACACGCGACGCGGCCCTAACTTCAGTTACCGTGCTCTGCTTGGGGACCGCGACCCGCCCCTGGATTACCGCCGGTGAATCAGCGGGCCGACAGCAAAAACTGCTGCAAGGCACCACTTTGTAACCAGCGTTGGCCGGTTTGGCCCGAGAGCCCTGACAAAATAAGCGAGGTCTGCAGCGACGACGATAGCGCCGTCGCCATCATGCGCTGTTGATAGGGTAGCTGTTGTTCGTAGACAGGAAGCGCCGCCTCGAGGGAAGCGGACTCGCTCACACGCTCAATAAAACCCCGAAGATGCCCCTCTAAGGCCGAAAGCAGCCGCGGGTCCTCGCCCACCTCTGGCGCGAGGGCAACCGACCAGGTCATGTCCTCAGCCAGTTCGCATTGCGCTACCCAGCTACCCGGGAGACGCTGACCCCACTCGTCGGGCGAAATCAGCGAAAGCTGCCAACCGTGGGCACCGTGATACAGGTAATAGGTATTGCCCGGCACGACCCGGAAATCAAACCGCGCCGACAACACCAGCGTGGACAGACAGAACTCCCGGAGAATTTGATCCGCCGACTTCACATCGGGCTGCCAGGCCTGAAGTGCGTGCAGCGCATCCAGCACCGGCACGGCCCCTTTGCCCTGAGGGTTAGCCTGAGGCTTTTTAGTCCTGGGGTTTGTCATCACCCCGACGCCAATTCCGGCTGGCGCGCGATGATGGTCGCCCTAAACGTTTCGGGCATAGGGCAGCTCTTTCGCGTGGTTTTATCAACGAACACGCTGGTAAAGGTGCCCTTGGCAGCGGCCTCACCGGTGCGCCGGTTGGTCATGAGAAATTCCGCCGTCAGGCTGGTATTGCCGATGCGGGAGAAGCCGACGCCGACATCGAGCCAGTCACCACCGAGGCATTCGTTCATAAAATCGATGTTCACGTTGACGGTAAAAACCAGGCAGGGAGACGCGTCGACGTCGTAGATGTCCCACCCTAAATCAACCCAGTACTCACTCATAACTTCATCGGCAAAAACCATGTAGTTGCCAAAATAGGTATGACCATTGGCATCGGTATCCGCGAATCTCACTTTTACTTCGCTGGTGTAAGGGTGTGACATAAATTGACTCCGAAAAATCCTGCGCGGTTGAGGTACGCCGTCTTACCGGCGGGGAACGACCTAGGACAGCACAGAGTGCCGTAAATACCGCAGCGCTATGCCAGTTTACAGGGTTAGCCGGTCGGCTCCGCAGTTGCTGTAAATTAAAACCAGACAAAGCTCGCGACAAAAGTGGGCTCCCGAGGCCGGTCTCGCCAAATCATGCAATACTGAAACCCTCTCAGCAAACTGGAATCACCGTGGCAAGCTCTTCCTCCCAGCCAGATACCCGGCGCACTATTGGGCGCTTCATGGCTATTATTTTTTGGCTTCTGGTGCTCATTGCTCTCACCAGTGCTTTTCAGCGATTTCTTGCCTACAAAAACAACCCCAATCAGCGGGTGGCCTCCAGTATCGGCGTCGATGGTCGGCCAGAGGTGGTATTGAAGCGCAATCAACAGGGTCACTATGTGGCCAATGGCTTTATTAATGACGTCAGCGTCACCTTTTTGTTGGATACGGGCGCTACCGGGGTGGCCCTGCCGCTGGCGGTCGCTCGGGCAGCAGGCGTGCCGCGAGGGCCCACCGTCACCACCCAGACCGCAAACGGACCCGCGCAGGGGTTTTTGACTGAACTTGAGACCGTTCGACTTGGGGCAATCGAGCAGCGCGCCGTCGGGGCGGTCGTCTCTCCCGGACTGGCCATGGATGAGGTTCTTCTCGGTATGACTTTCCTCAAAAACCTGGAAATCATTCAACGGGGTAACACGCTAACGCTTCGGCAATGATGTACCCGTTTGACCCTTCAACTTTTATCGAGAAACCCTTATCATGCGCGGCGCCGTAAGCGGCGCCACCACATTACGATCCTCGCCAACACAACGACAACGCATCATTAGGAGTCATTGCGCATGAACACTAACGCCGCCCTCGCCCTATTTCTGATCATTACTACAGGACTTATTTGGGCAGGCACCCAGAGCAACGACCCTAGCTGGACCGGTAACAAAAACCAATGCGTTGGCGAGTGCTATGAGGACTGGAAAGAGGCCAATGGTGGTGGGGTTGCAGCGACCGAGCAGGCCAAACAAGCGGCGTTGGCCGCCGCATCTCCCGAAGCTTTAGGCGAGAGTTATTACGGCCAGTGCATTGCCTGCCACGGCGCTAACGGCCAGGGCGGCATCGGCCCTCAAGTTCAAGGACAGGCAGCCGCTGATATCGCATCAAAATTGACGGCCTACCGCAGCGGTGAGCAGCGCGGCAGCCAGTCTGCGCCTGATGTGGCCAGTCGCGAAACCGATGAGCGATAGCGACATCGACAATTTAGCCGCCTATATTTCGTCAATGTAGCCGGACCCTAATGGAATAAAAGAAAGCCACCCTCGGGTGGCTTTCTTGTCTATGAAGGCGGCAGTTCTTTTGTCAGGTCAGTGTGTGGGTTGTGGCCGGCTGATTTCACACGCCGGTGTGGCCTCATGATCCAACACGAGAAGTCTCTCCACCATTCCATTGCCACTTTCGAGCTGCCACGCTCGTCATCAGAAAGGCAACGCTGCTAATCCACCACAACCCGAGCAAGGCGCCCCAGAGTGCATCGGCGGCGTGCACCCACGTGAACACCGCCAGCGACGCCAGCCGCGCAAGGTCAAAGAGGAGAATAGGCGCACCGGCTCGTCCCTCAAGCCACCAGGCAGTAGCGACTCCGGTCCACAATAGCAGTATAAAAATTAACCACGCCTGAGTCCCGTTCAGTACCTGAAGCTGGGCCCAGAGGAGCAACAGGCGTGGCACCCAGGATTTGAAGGCCACCGTAAACACGCCGTGCCGAAGCGACGGCGGGATCGTAGACATGAAACTGACTTAAGTCGTTTTTCTGCCGTCGGGCCGCCTCGGGAATGCTTCCCGGTTGCCAGCCGGTTTTGGCGATAAGCACCTGGCACCGCTCGCCCCAGGATGCCGCCTGCCGAATATCATTGAGCATATCGATATAGATATGGGTGAGAGCCCTTAGAGGACTCCAGCTCAGCAGTGGACCGCGAATGCCGTAAATACACGGCGTGTCGGCGAGCTCGGGTTGGTAGGTTCCAAACAGGCGATCCCACACAATAAAAACGCCCCCGTAGTTTTTGTCCACGTAGCAGTCATTCTGGGCGTGGTGAACGCGATGATTGGAGGGGGTAATAAACACGTATTCCAGCCAACCTAACTCAGGCACATGCCGCGTGTGGACCCAAAATTGATAAATGAGATTCACCGCACCCACACTCACGACCACCTCTGGAGGAATACCCAACACGAAGAGGGGGATATAAAAAATCCACCCGAACAAAAACCCAGTGCTGGTTTGTCGCAAGGCAGTGGACAGGTTGTACTCTTCACTCTGATGATGTGCGACGTGCGCCGCCCACAACAGCTGACGCTCATGACTGATTCGATGGAGCCAGTAGTAGCAAAGATCGTACAAGACAAACGCGACAAACCACGTCGTCCACGCATCGACCCGCCAGTAATCAAGTCCCACGCTGGACCCTATCCAGGCATAGACCACGCCCCCGACACCGAGCCGAAGAAACTTTTGTGCCTGACTGAGAATACCCAGCATCAAACTGGAAAAACTGTCATTGAGTCGGTAAGTATTGCGACCCACCCACCAGCCCCACAGCAACTCTGCGGCAATGGCAAGTAAAAAGAACGGGACCGCTACTCGTATTAGATCCATGGCGTGTATTCCATCCAAAAAAAAGCCGGCGTTACTCAGCCGGCTTTTCCCTTGCTCACGCTCTTTTAGAGCGCTCCGCCGTCTGCTCAGAAAGTATAGGCGAATTCAAACTCCCATTGATCCATTCGCAGGGTGATCTCCTGGGTAGGATCAAAGAAGTTTGTGCCGGTCACTTCCTTCTCGGGCGCATACATAAACGCCGTCGATATACGGTGACCATTGGAAAGATCAAAATCGGCTCCCACCGTGAAATGCTGTTCAACTACCGCAGGTGCCAAAATATTGATGACGGCGTTCTCACCGCTGATCGGTTGCTCACCGTAGTTGAACCCGGCACGGAGGGTAATGCCATCGAGACTGTCAGGCGTCCACTTCATACCAAACTGATACACCGTCACATCATCCCAACCAAAGCCAAAACCTTCACTGCCGCCAAGACAGGCGTCCGGATTCATCCCGCCTTGACCCGCGGTGGGGCAACCCGCGATATTGCTCAACGGGTTAGCGACCGACGCAACCTTGCTGTAATAGGTACGCTCAACATCAACATGCAGGCTTAGGTTGGGGGTGGTTTGAAAACTGGCGCCGATGCGCGCAGTAGCCGGGATATCAAAGCCACCAGCCTCGGCAAAAAGATCGCTGTAGTCATCAAACTCATCCATATCAGTTTCGGTTTGATAGGCCGCTTGCAGCGCAAGCCGATCCGATACGTTCCAAATAAGCCCCGCCTTCAGACCAAATCCCAGGCTGTTATCAGTGCCGTTGTTGGTCAAATTTTCGGGCATCACCGGCGCGCCGTTAAAGAAGCCCTGCACGTAGGTTTTGGTGTAGGGCGAGAATGCCATTACGCCCTCGGCTTCAAACATCTGGTAGGCAATCACCGGCGCGATACCCACCGCAAGATTATCGGTGAGCTTGGCGCTAAAGGTCAGCTCCAGAAAGGCCTGGTTTAAATTGACCCCGGTAGTGCCGCCACCAAAAACGCCGGGCAAACTCATGATCGGCGCCGGACCGGGCCCATCGGGGTCGAAGGTAGCGCTACCTGATCTGAAGTCGGTGTTCATGCCGCCGCGGCCGTAAAACGCCAAGGTGAACGCGACCGTCTCGCTGAAGTGCCAATTGCTGGCGACGTAGGGGATAGGAAAATATTCGCTATCGCTGTCAATCGTGCCTGCATCCAGCGAAAAAGCGCCAAAGTTACCGTTGAGTTGGCTTTGGCTCGCAGAGTAAGACCGTCGAGGAGAAAAAACGGCAATGCCCAAATCGACACTGGGCTCAACCAAAATGCCCGATGCAGGATTGTTGGCCACATCAATGGCCATCTCGGGCATGGCATCTCCGGCCCCAGCCATCGCTTTGGAGTTGGTGCCGACGCCGTGGGTAAAATAGCCATTGGTGGCCCAACCCTGTTGCGCGGCGGCAATCAGTAAGAGCGCCGATGCGCTGCGGATAAATGTGGTTTTCATGGTGGTCCTCCCCCGAGTCCCTTGGTCATTATTGTCTTTGAGTTTGCGGCACCAATAGCGAAAGACCATTGTATCGCCACCGCCCCGACTCACAGGGCTAAACTTACCGCATTTACTCTCTCATGCCAAATAGTAATTTTCTAATAGCTTTTTGGAATAACAGGTGTTTTTCATGGCACCCGTGGCTGATTCCCCAGGCGCAGTGCCCCCGGCTAGGCGGTGTAGGCATTACACAGTACCATGCCGCGCCAGCTCTCTTAACCGCGAGGCAGACCATTTTGTTCACTCAATTAGCAGCACGCCACCACATCAAGCGCCAGCGTGCCGTCATCTTCCTGCTCGCGTGTTCGGCACTGATGTCAGGGTTTCCAAGTCTGTCATGGGCACAACCACCACCGCCTCTACATGCCGCCATTGAGCGCGATATTTGGGGCGTGCCTCACGTTCGCGGAGCCACCGACGCCGACGCCGCGTTTGGCTTGGGATTTGCCATGGCCGAGGACACCTGGAAAATTATCGAAAACTCAGTGCCCTACTATCGCGGCATCGCGGGTAAATTTTTTGGACCGGACGCAGCCAAACAGGATTATTTGGTTCACTGGTTGGGCATGTGGTCGGATATTGATAATGGCTACCACAGTGAACTCGCGCCCAGCACCCGCGCTTACCTCGAGGCCTTCGCTGCCGGCGTGACCTTTTATGCCGAGTCCAACCCCGAGCAGGTGAGCCTCGATATTCTGCCCGTCACCGGCAAAGATCTGGTTGCCGCACACATGCTTCGACACCCTTTGTTTTACGGTTTTGATGCCACCCTCACCGAACTGCTGGGTAAGGAGCGTGCACGCCCTGTGAGTCCGGCGGGTACCGTGATGCGCGATGGCCTGCCCACGGGCTCGAACGCCATCGCTGTCGGCCCCGCGCGCTCCGATGATGGATCCACCATGCTGATCATTAATTCTCATCAGCCGCTCACCGGCCCCGTAGCCTGGTACGAAGCACACATCGAATCCGATGAAGGATTAAACGTGATGGGCGGGCTGTTTCCCGGCGCACCGACGATCGGTGTCGGGTTCACACCAACCACCGCCTGGGGTGCCACAGTGAACAAGCCCGATCTGGTTGATGTCTATGTACTCGACATCCATCCCGATAATCCCGATCTCTACCGTCTCGATGGCGAATGGCTAATGCTGGAGTCTGAGGAAATCAAAATCGACGTTCTTATATGGGGATTCATCCCATGGTCCGTTAAGGAAACCGTGTATCGCTCGGTGCACGGACCGGTCATGAAAACCGACCACGGAACCTACGCGGTACGCTACGCGGGCATGGGCGAACTGCGTCAAGTCGAGCAGTGGCTCGCCATGAACAAGGCGAGCAACCTTGACCAATGGCTGGATGCGATACGCCTCAACCATATTCAAAGTTTCAATTTTGTTTTTGCCGGAGCGTCTGGCAACGTTTATTTTATCCACAACGCGGAAATGCCCAAACGGGCCCCGGGTTGGGAATGGCAAAACTACCTGCCGGGGGATAGAAAGAACTTAATCTGGCAGGAGTATCATGACGTCAGCCAACTTCCGCAGATCATGAATCCCCCGTCAGGCTTCATCCTGAGCGCCAATCAATCACCCTTTGCCATTTCAGCGACGGGCAACAATCCCGAGCAACATATCCCAGCCAATGAAGCGGGATGGCAAACCCGAATGACCAACCGAAGCGTCCGTGGTCTTGAACTTTTCGCGCAGCACGAACGCATTTCAGCCGCCGACCTGCTCGCAATAAAACACGATCACACCTATTCAGAAAACTACCGCGGGATCGCCTTTCTCAACGACGTTATTGAAGTCGAAACTTCTGAGCCGCTAGTTAAAGAGGCCCAACAGACACTCGCTCACTGGGACAAAGCCACCAACAAAGACAATCCAGGGGCAGCACTCGGAGTCTGTGTCCTGAGCGCCGAGTGGCTGTCTGAGAGTGCGGGCACGCCCATGCCCGATCCGCTATCGACCGTTGAGGACTGCGTTGAGCGAGTAAACGCCGCCGCCGGAAAACTGACGCCGAGGTGGGGTGAGATCAATCGGCATGGCCGGGACGATCGCCACTTCGCGATCGCGGGTGGGCCAGACACCTTGCGAGCTGCCTATAGCTCTCCCGACGACTCGGAGAAGTTCAATCGCGTTACGGGGGGAGATGGTCTGTATTACCTGGTCCGCTGGGATCGAGAGGGCAAGCAAACCGTCCAGGGCGTCCATCAATACGGCAATCACTTTGACGACCCTGTGAATCCGCACTATCACGACCAGGCGGAAGATTTCGCCAACGAAGTCATGCACCCGACGTTATTTAGCCAGAGCGAGCGCGAACCCCTGATCGAAAGGCGCTATACGGTCAGCCAACCCGCCGTAAATGAGATCAACGCGAATTAGATCAGCGCGGCCAACCAACTCGCCTGATTGATTGCTTCCTTGGCGTCCAGCTCGAGGGCCTCTTTCGCGCCGCCGACGACCTCGCTAGAGAGCCCCGCTTTTTGGAGGGAATGCTGTAACCCGTCGTTAGACTCTTGGCCGGCACAAATAATGACGGTATCGACCTCCAGTAACCGGGGCTCGTTACCCACAAGGATGTGGAGACCTCGGTCGTCAATCTGACGATACTGAACGCCATTGAGCATATGAACCCCGCGCCGGTTCAAGGTCAGCCTATGGGTCCAGCCCGTTGTCTTGCCCAACCCTCTCCCGACGGGGGTCTCTTTACGCTGCATGAGCCAGACTTCGCGATCCGCGCGCGCCACTTCCGGCTCAATGCCGGTGACCCCACCCCGCGGATGGTGCTCAAAATCAATGCCCCACTCTTTGGCAAAGACATTGATATCCAACGCCGCCGAGGGCCCCGCATGGGTGATGAGATCGGTGACATCAAAGCCAATGCCACCGGCACCAATCACGGCGACCTTCTTGCCGACCTCGCGCTGTCCTGTGATCGCCTCGATGTAGCCCATAACCATCGGGTGATCAATACCTGGAATATCGGGTCGTCTTGGGCTTATACCCGTGGCCACTACCGTGTGATCAAAATCGCCTGCTTTGATTATCGCCCCATCAACCCGCTGACCCAAAATGACTTCAACGCCGACTTCGGCTAATTGATGTTTGTAATACCGCAGGGTCTCGTGAAACTCTTCCTTACCCGGAACACGTTTTGCCAAGTTGAACTGACCGCCAATTTCGGCGGCCTCGTCAAATAATGTGACCCGGTGACCACGCTCTGCCGCAACGGTGGCGTAGGCTAACCCGGCGGGACCAGCACCCACCACGGCGATTTTTTTGGGGGCGTCGGTTGGCGCATAGTTAAGCAGGGTCTCATGACAAGCCCGGGGATTCACCAAGCATGAGGTTACCTTCATGTTAAACGTATGATCTAGGCAGGCCTGATTACACGCGATACAGGTATTGATCGCCTCGGGTCGACCCTCAGCGGCTTTTCGCATGAACTGGCTGTCCGCCAGCATGGGACGCGCCATGGATACCAGATCGGCATCGCCCCGCTCGAGGACATCCTCCGCAACATCGGGCATGTTAATGCGGTTTGAAGTGATCACAGGGATCGACACTTCTCGACGGACCCGCTGGGTAACCCGGGTAAACGCGGCGCGCGGGACCATGGTCGCGATGGTCGGCACCTGAGACTCGTGCCAGGTGAAATGGGTGGAGATAATGGTTGCACCGGCCGCCTCGACTTCTTTCGCAAGCAGGGCCACTTCCTCCCAACTCATCCCACCTTGCAACATATCCATTGCTGCAATCCGAAAGATCACGATGAAATCTGGGCCAACCGCCTCACGCACTCGACGGATGACGGCGAGCGGGAAGCGCATGCGATTCTGGTAGCTACCTCCCCATTGATCTTGGCGTTGATTCGTTTTCTCGACCAAAAATGTGGATAGGAGATAGCCGGCAGAACCGATGATCTCTACCCCATCGTAGCCCGCTGATTGGGCCAACTTTGCGCAGTTGGCGTGATCAGCAATCTGCTTTTCAATGCCCGCCTCATCCAGCTCCCGCGGCGTAAACGCACCAATCCTCGAACGAATTGCTGAAGGGGCTACCAAGCCTTCGTTGTATGCCAACGGGCCCATATGCAAAATCTGCATACAAATTTTTGCATCCGGTGCTGCCTCATGAACCGCCGTCGTCACCAAGCGATGGCCCGCGGCTTCGGTGTCGGTGCTGAGCTTCGAGGCGGCAAAGGCGGCTTCGCCCTGTTCATTGTTGACGACGATGCCGCCCTCCTCATTCGGGGAAATACCGCCCGTGATGATCATGCCAACACCACCGGCCGCGCGCTCGGCATAAAAAGCCGCCATGCGCTCGAAGCCATCCGCCATCTCTTCAAGACCGGTGTGCATCGAACCCATGATTGAGCGATTACGCAGTCGCGTGAACCCTAAATCCAACGGAGAAAAAAGCCGGGGGTACTGATCGTGACCGGGTAGCGTGGCAGGTGCGTTCATGAGTTCCTCAGCGAGTTAGGCGGTGGCAGGGGATTGGTATTGTCTCGCAGCTTAAATCACTTCGCTCGCCGCAAGCGCATCGACATCGAGACCCATGGCGGCGAGGACTTCATGCGTATGCTGCCCGGGCAGCGGACACGGCCCCACCTCCTGCGGGGTGGCACTCATCTTTGGCGCCGGTGCTGGCTGAACAATACCATCAATATTTAAAAACGTTCCCCGCGCCACATTATGGGGATGTTGGGTGGCTTCGGTCATATTTAGCACCGGCGCAAAACACGCATCGGTGCCCTCCAACAGCGCACACCACTCCTCACGGGAGCGTTCCAGAAATAGCGCGCGCAGCTTGTCTTTGCCGGCGGGCCACTGACTCGTATCCCACTGATTGGCAAACACGGGATCATCACTCAATCCGAGTAGCGTGATGCACTCTCGATAAAAGTTTGGTTCCAGCGGGCAGATAGTAATGTGCTTGCCATCGGCACAGGTATAGGTGTCATGCCAGGGCGAACCAAAATCAGCCCACCCTGTGCCGGGCTCATCAGAAAGTTGTCCGGTGTTGTGCATCATCCGCAACAGGGAACAGAGATAAGCTGAGCCGTCAGTCATCGCCGCGTCGATAACCTGTCCTTCACCTGTTCGCTGGGCATGCACCAGCGCACTGAGCAGGCCGAATAACAGCATCATAGAGCCGCCGCCGATATCACCCACCAAGGTGAGCGGTGCCGTCGGCACCCGGTCCTTGCTCCCCCCTGGCCACAGTGCGCCGCTCAGGGCAATGTAGTTGGGGTCGTGACCGGCGGCATGGGCAAGCGGTCCGGTTTGACCCCAGCCGGTCATGCGGCCGTAAATCAAGCGCGGATTTCGCGCCAAGCAAACCTCGGGGCCTAACCCTAAGCGTTCCATCACCCCCGGTCTAAACCCTTCGACAAACAAATCGGCGGAAGCCAGCAGCGATAGCACCACATCGGCGGCCTCGGGCTTCTTTAAGTCGAGCGCTATCGAGCGCTTTCCCCGGTTGTAATAGGTGTGCTTGGCACTCGCCTCCGACATGGACACCGCCGCGTTTGCATTGGCAATGCGGCGCTCGATGACGACGACTTCAGCCCCCATGTCCGCCAGCATCATCGCCGCCACTGGGCCCGGCCCAATGCCACCCATCTCAACCACTTTTATTCCTGACAGGGGACCCGCCATGTGTGTTACCTCATTGGTCATGCCAAATGATCAGCAGACGTCACTGTCACCTTGGCCTGACAGATTGCCGCTAAGCTGCCAGCAATTCACGTCCGATGATCAGTTTCATAATTTCGCTGGTGCCACCATAAATTCGCTGCACCCGAGCGTCGGCATACGCTCTGGCAATGGGGTACTCCGACATATACCCGTAGCCCCCGTGCATTTGCAGGCACTGGTCGACGACCTTGCCCTGCAACTCGGTCGCCAGCAGTTTGGCCTTGGAGGCCTCAACCGTGGTCAAATCGCCGGTGAGATGAAGCTCCGAACAGCGGTCGATAAACACCCGCATGGCGGAAACCTCGGCGTCGAGCTGAGCGAGAGAAAACTGGGTGTGCTGGAAATCAGCGACGCGCTTCCCGAAGGCCTGCCGTTCTTTCACATAATCAACCGTCATGCGAAGAGCGGCCTCAGTCGCCGATATGGCCGAAGCGGCAATCGTCAACCGCTCCTGCGGCAACTCCTGCATGAGATACATAAACCCCATGCCCTCCTGGCCCAGCAGGTTTTCCTTTGGCACCCGGACATCATGAAAAAACAACTCAGAGGTATCCGCTGCTTTTTGCCCTATCTTGTCGAGATTGCGCCCGCGCTCAAAGCCCGGCATGCCCGCCTCGACAATCAACAAACTGAACGCTTTAGCCCCCGCCTCAGGGTCCGGATTAGTCCGACACACAACGATAACGATGTCCGCCTGTTGACCGGAACTGATGAAGGTCTTTGAGCCATTGAGCAGGTAATGATCACCCTGATCGCTGGCCGTGGTTCGGATGCCCTGGAGATCGGAGCCCGTGCCGGGCTCCGTCATGGCAATGGCCGTGACGATCTCGCCGCTGATGCAGCCCGGCAGGTATTTTTGTTTTTGCTCCTCAGTGCCGACATTTTCTAGATAGGGAACCACAATATCAGAATGCAAAATAAAACCGATGCCCGAGAAACCCTTGTCGCTGAGCTCCTCACCGACAATAAGATTGTAGCGATAGTCTGCCCCGGCCCCGCCATAGGTTTCAGAGACCGTTGGACACAAAAATCCCTGGGCCCCTGCCTTATTCCACAGCGCCCGATCAATCTGACCATCATGCTCCCACTGTTCGTAATACGGCACAGCCTCCGCGTCCAAAAATCGACGGAAAGAATCGCGGAACTGTTCATGCTCAGACTCGTAAAGTGTTCTCGGAATCATTGGGTATCCCCCTTATATTTCGCGCACGCAGTTTGGTCACAATGCAATGAAAGGTCAACGGGACGGTGAACAAGAACGGGACAAAAAGGGTGAGTCCTAGGCTGTTCCTAAATCTGCTCGAGAACAATTGGGGTAACTTGGCAAGCAGTGATACCCTTTGGCCCCATCGAAAACTTAAGACAAACGCAGATCGGCTATGCGGAGAACTCTATTTCATGAATGGTGCTGATGCCTTAATTAAGGCGCTCGCCGATGCGGGTGTCGACGTGTGCTTCGCCAATCCCGGCACCTCGGAGATGCAGTTGGTTGCCGCTATCGACAAGGAACCCAGAATGCGGGCGATTCTTGGGTTGTTCGAAGGCGTGGTGACCGGCGCCGCCGACGGCTACGGCCGGATGTTGGACAAACCCGCCCTCACCCTCCTCCACCTCGGTCCCGGTTTTGGGAACGGCTCAGCCAATCTCCACAACGCCCGGCGAGCCCGAAGCCCGATCATTAACATGATCGGCGAACACGCGACCTACCACCGGCAGTACGACGCCCCGCTCACCGCTGATATTGAAGGCTTCGCCAAACCCGTATCCCATTGGGTTGGCCTTTCGGCGAGTCCCGAATCACTTGCACAAACAGGCCTGGATGCCCTTGAAGTCGCGCTCAGCTATCCGGGGAAAGTCGCCAGCTTTATTGCCCCAGCCGACCACGCCTGGACCGAGATTGATGCCGCAGCCGTGCCGAGCACGACCGCATCGACACCCGCGCCCGCAGTCGTCCATGATGACACCGTGGCGGAAGCCGCTAACGCCCTGAAGACGGGCAACACCGCGGTGTTGTTCCTCGGGGGCATGGCGCTTAGGGAAGAGGCTTTGTTCCAAGCGGGTCGCATTCAAGCCCGCACGGGTGTCCGGCTCATTACGGAAACATTTTGTGCACGCCACCAACGGGGGGCTGGTCGGGTCAGTACAGAGCGTCTTCCCTACTTTGCCGAGCAGGCAATAGCGGCGCTCGAAGGCACGGATCAATTTATCATCGTAGGCTCCAAGCCGCCGGTTTCGTTTTTTGCTTATCCCGACAAACCCAGCGTGCTGGTACCCGAGACCGCCACGACAATCCTTCTAGCCGACCCGCGCACAGATGCACTGGATGCCCTGACTCGACTGGCCGACGCACTGGATGCGCCGGCGGAACCCGCTCGCCTGCAAACTCGTGTACTCCATAAGCTTGAGCCAGGGGACATCAATATGGTCGAACTCGGCAAGGTGGTTGCCAATCGGCTCCCCGCCGACGCTATTGTCTCTGATGAGGGGGCAACCAATGGGTTCGGCGCTTTCATGTACACCAACACCGCCGAACCCCATGACTGGCTGATGCTAACCGGTGGCTCCATTGGCCAGGGACTGCCCTTAGCCGTCGGCGCCGCTACCGCCTGTCCCGATCGCAAAGTCATCGCCTTGCAGGCGGATGGCTCGGCGATGTACACCCTGCAGGCGCTGTGGACGATGGCGCGTGAAGCGCTCGATATCACGGTCGTACTGTTAAACAACCGATCCTATGCGATTCTCAATATCGAGATGGAACGGGTGGGGGTTGCCGAGTCCTCGACAAAAGCCCGCTCCCTGCTCGATCTGAGTAATCCCGATCTTGATTGGGTAAAACTGGCCGAGGGCATGGGCGTTGCGGCAGAACAGGTTGTGTCGGTGGAGCAATTTGATGACGCCATGGGTAAAGCCTTAGCGACACCCGGGCCGTATCTGATCGAGGTGATCCTCCCGGGCTATGAGTCCGCCTGATTTTTCGCCGACGTCAGGTGGCTCACCCTGTCGTCGTGGCTACGGTAAAGCTGAAAGTCGCATACAATAGACGCTCGGGCGGCAGTCTCCACCAGGGTGGTCATAACCACGCCTTTCGTGGAAACGAGACCGCGAGTTGCGTTCCTGAACCAAAATAGGATTTTTTATGGCTCTGCCCATCGCCTCTGCAGGCAAAGCAACCGTCACCGGTGTGCTGATTTGTTGGCTGGCCGCCTGCTCGCAGGACGACGCTCCCTCGAGTAGCCCATGGACCGCTAACCAGCAAGCCATCCCGGTAGTGTTAGAACCGGTGACGTTACTGCCACTGAACGAACGCGTTCAGTCTGTGGGTACAGCTCGCGCGCTGCGGAGTGTGCTCGTTTACCCGGAGACCTCCGGCATTGTGACCGAACTGACGATTGAAGCCGATCGAACTGTCGCAACCGGGGACGTGTTATTACGACTCGATGCAAGGGATGAGGAACTTGCCGTCGAGCTTGCGCAGGTTCAGCTAGAAGACGCGGAACGTGTGGTGAAACGCTACAAATCCGTCAACACCTTAAACACCAATATTGCTGAAAGCCAGATTGATGAAGCCCAAGCCACCCTCGATACGGCGCGCATCGCCCTGGCCCAAGCCGAGATTAACCTTACCCGACGATCCATTACCGCGCCCTTTTCCGGACATGTCGGTATTACTGAGATCGATGTCGGTGACCGCATCGACACCAATTCTGTCATCACCACTCTCGACGACCGCAGCCAACTATTAATTAATTTTGCCGTACCGGAAGTCTACGTTCAGCAGGTGGTTCCCGGCAGTCCGGTCGACGTCCAGTTGTGGGATGGAGCCCCGCAAGAAATTGGCGGGGAAATCGTTGCTGTCGATTCGCGCATTAATGAAGGATCAAGGGCATTCATCGCGCGAGCCGCGATCGATAACAGCGACGACCGCTTTAGGCCGGGTATGGCGTTTGAAATAGCCCTCAATGTCTCCCGCGGGAGCTTCCTCTCGGTCCCCGATGTGGCCGTGCAGTGGGGCGCTGATGGCGCCTACATCTGGATCGATAACGAGGGCAAAGCGGATCGGCGCGAGGCGCGTTTAATCAAAAGGCTCCCGGGTATGTTGTTGGTCGAGGGTGACTTCGCTGAGGGTAATTTCGTGGTCACCGAAGGTATTCAAGCCGTACGCCAAGGCGCGCAATTAAGAGCGCTCAATGCCAACAGTCTCGATGGCAATATTCGCGCCGAGCTCGGCAGTGGCGAAGGACAACGCTGAGGTGTCGCGCTATCAGCTGGGCGGAGGCTTACCTGAACTCGGTGTGAGACGTCCCTGGCTCACGCTAGTGATGAATTTACTTATCGCAATCGCAGGTGTCGCCGCCCTGCTGGCCATCGAGGTCCGCGAGCTTCCCGATGTCGATCGCCCGATTGTATCGGTGAGAGCGCTTATGCCCGGCGCTTCACCAGAGACCATGGACGCGGAAGTGACCCGACTGCTTGAAGGTGCCGTCGCTCGCGTATCGGGGGTGGTTGAAATAAACTCCGCGAGCGAAGAAAACAACACACGCATCTGGATCGAATTTCGACCCGGGACCGAGGTTGATCAGGCCGCGGCCGACGTTCGAGAGGCAGTGAGTCGCATCGAGCGAGAGCTGCCCGATTCAGTGGAACAGGTCTCAATTTTCAAGGCGGATCAAGAGTCCGAGGAGACAATCCGCATCGCCGTTCAAAGCGCGCTGTACTCCGAGGCAGAACTCGAGCGCATAATCGAACAGGATGTGGTGCCCCAGTTTGTTTCCCTACCCGGGGTGGCAGACGTGCCGTTATTTGGGGCCCGCCAGCGCGTCTTAAGGATTATTCTCGATCCGCTGCGGTTGACTAGCTACGGCCTGACTGTTGCCGATGTAACAGCGGTGTTGCGAGCCGCGCCCCTTGATGTACCCGCAGGGAGCTTCCGCGCAGGCGATCAGCAGCTGCTGGTTCGGGCCGATGCGGCGGTTACTAAAGAGGATGACATAGCATCGCTTATTGTGCGCGATGACATTCGTATAGGTGACGTGGCGAAAGTCGCATTTTCTCCCGAGGACGCGGAAGGCTTTGTCCGACTCAACGGTGAGCGAGTCGTTGGCATTGGCATCATCCGTCAGGCGGGGTCCAACACGATAGAAATATCGAATGGCGTAGCGACTGTCGTTGAGGATCTCAATCAACGACTTAAAGACATCACGCTATCGGTCATTTCAGATGATGCGGTATTTATTCGTGGCGCCGTGAAAGAGGTTTTCGCCACGCTTCTTATTTCGATCATCGTGGTGATTACCACGATACGCGTCTTTTCGGGGTCCATGCGACTCACACTGATTCCCGCGATCGCCATTCCTATTTCGCTCTTGGGAACACTGGCAGTCAGCTGGCTGCTAGGGTTCTCCATTAACATTCTCACCCTGTTGGCTCTGGTGCTCGCAGCGGGCCTTATCGTGGATGATGCAATCGTTGTCCTTGAGAGCGTGCAGCGACGGCGCGCCGAGGGATTAGGGTCAAGGGCTGCGGCGGTGGTCGGTACCCGCCAGGTTTTTTTCGCTGTGATCGCAACTACCGTGGTGTTGGTCGCTGTTTTTATCCCCATCGCGTTCTTACCCGGCACGGCGGGCCGCTTGTTCCGGGAGTTCGGGCTTGTACTTGCGGTGGCGGTGGCCATTTCTTCTTTTGTCGCCCTCAGTCTGGTCCCCGCAGCCATGGCAACGCTGGATAGCCACCAAGACAGAGACCGGCGACTGACTGGGCTGGGTAATGCGCTCGCTGAGTTTTATCACAGCACCCTGGGCTGGGTTCTTGGTCACCCCAAGCTATCACTCACCTTCTGCTTGCTTGCGACGATGATATCGGCCTCACTCTATTTCGAGCTCGAGCAAGAACTTCTGCCGCCCGAGGATAGAGGATCGGTAGTTTTATTTGCCCGAGGTCCCGATGGTGTCGGCCTTTCTTACACCGAGCGTCAGGCCGATCGCATGGAAAATATTTTGGTTCCCCTGATAGAAAATGGTGAAATTGAGTCGCTGTATTCAGTGATTGGGCGCTGGGATCCCAATATTGTCTTTATGGTTGCCAGACTCGCACCCTGGAATGAGCGCGAGCGCAGTCAGCAAGAGATCGCCGCCGAACTCAAACCACTGTTTGCCAATCTTCCCGGCATGACCACGCGCATTTTCAGCGCGAACTCACTGAACATTCGGGGCGCCTCCAATGGCGGCGTGAGCCTGGCGCTGCTGGGAACCGACTACGAAGACATCTTCGCTGCCGCACGGCGCTATTCGGACGCCATTCGTGAACAACTCGATACGGTCAGCAGACCGCGCATCAGCTATGATCCATCGCAGCCCCAGCTCTCTGTCCGTATCGACCGGGAGCGTGCGTCTGACCTGGACATCTCGCTCGAGGATATCGCACAAACCCTGCGCGTCATGGTCGATGGCTTTCGCGTGATCGACCTCAATGCCAACGATCAAGCTGTACCAATAATTTTGGAAGCAGGCTCGGATAAAATCGATGACCCTGATGATCTAGTTAATCTCTATGTGCGAACACGCGCGGGCGCTTTGGTTCCCTTGTCCAGCGTGGTCAGTCTGGAGGAACACGGTGTGGCGGGACAGTTAGACCGACGCCTGCAGCGACGCGCCATCGAGCTCGACGTTGAACTAAACCCAGGGGTAGCCCTGCAAACCGCCGTGGACGAGCTTTTGGCTTTGGGACGCGAGGTGCTTCCCAGCGACGTGACGCTTGTTACCCGCGGCGAGGCCGCGGCGCTCGATGAAGCAAATCGCGATACGTTGGCGACTTACGGGTTTGCCCTGCTGGTTGTTTTCCTAGTGTTGGTCGCCCAATTCGAGGGGGTGATGTCAGCCGTTGTCATTATGACTATCGTCCCCTTTGGACTCGCTGCCGCCATTTTCGCCTTATTTCTAACCGGTACCTCTCTGAACATTTACTCTCAAGTGGGCCTGGTCATGCTCATTGGTCTCATCGCTAAGAACGGCATTTTGCTGGTCGAGTTTGCTGATCAGTTGCGGGACGCCGGGCAGAACGTCAGGGAGGCCGTCACCGAGGCGGCAAGAACTCGACTACGGCCTATTGCCATGACCCTGGTATCCACTGTTTTCGGCGCCCTGCCGCTGATATTGGCATCGGGCCCCGGTGCCGAAGCACGCTCCGCCGTGGGCTGGGTTGTGTTTGGCGGCATGGGGTTAGCCACCGTATTCACCCTTTACCTCACGCCACTGGTCTATTTGGGGCTTGCCGGATTTGCCAAACCGCGCTCGCAGGCTGGCAACCAGCTTCTTGAAGAATTCGATAGCCAGTAAACCGTCGGGATTCTGACTAGGCAGCGCACTCGAGAGACGGGCATATCAAGAAAAAAGGTCCGGAGTTTTCCGATCATTGGCGGGTGGTTGTGCGTCGAGTTTAATCGCTTCAATCAGCGCCGCGTCGTCTTGGTTGGGCTTGTTCACACGCCGGCTCACGGGATGACAGCGGACACGATGTGTTGTGCTGCTGGCAAATAAATCATGGCCTGCCAGCCACGGCTCGATCGCCCGCTCCTCTAATAAGACGGGCTGTCGATGATGAATCTCGGCGAGATGGTCAATGGCTGCGCGGGTCACAATAGCGCAGCCCCCTTGTGTCGCCTGAATACCCGCAAAAAACAGCTGCTCGCCATCGAGATGGTGGTACCAAGGTTGCTTCTGCCCGTCACGACGCTGCCACTCGTACCAGCCATCGGCGACAAACACACAGCGGTCTGCTTTGCGAAACGCAGGCTTCTCACGCAGGGTTTCGCTGCGCGCATTGGTGAGGCGCATGGGTTCTCGCGCCCAGCTCGGCGAGTAGTCCCAGGGCTTTAACGCATACTCTCCCTCAGACTCGATCACCAACACCTCAGATTGCGGGGCGATGTTAAATCGATCAGCGAGAGGAAGCCCGAGCGCCATTAACTTCGGGTGATGACTGATTTGCAGGGTATAGCGACCACACATCGTCTTTCCCCAAGGCGGGGCGAATACCCGCCTGCTTACTTACACGAACACGCGCTCAGCTTAAACCAGCAATTCCCCCGCCGCTAATTTTTCAGCAACGATCGCCGGGGCCGCAAATCGCTCTCCATAGGTGCTCGTGAGTTCCTCACAGCGGGCAACAAAGCGGGCAAGCCCATAGGTGTTCACGAACTGGATCAAGCCACCCGTCCAGACCGGAGCGCCAATGCCCATGATCGAGCCGATGTTGCCATCTGCCACCGAACGAAGGACGTTAGTCTCGTAACACTTCAGTGCTTCAATGACCTGCCGGAACAACAGCCGATCTTTGACATCTTGCTCGGCCACCACGGTCTCCGGCTTGTAATAAAGATCCAACAGTTGGGGCCAAATCTTTTTGCTGCCATCCTCCGCGTATTCATAGAAACCGCCGCCGTGATGACGACCTCCTCGCTGATGTTCGTTCACCATGGTGGCCACAACATCGCGCACGATACTGCCATCGCCCCAGGGGTCTTCGATGCCCATCTCTTTCCAGGTCTCTGCGGCTTTGCGGGACAGCTCCAAACTCACCTCGTCGTAAACCGACAGCGGACCGACAGGCATCCCCACTGCCTTACCGAGATTGTCGATCTTGACCGGGTGCACGCCCTCGCTCAACAAACGCACGCCCTCGTCCAAATAGGTACCAAAAGTCCTTGAGGTAAAGAAACCGAGGGAGTCATTAACGACAATCGGTGTTTTGCGGATTTGCTGGGTGTAATCGAAGGCCTTAGCGAGGGCTAGATCGCTAGTATGTTCACCCATGATAATTTCCACCAGCGGCATCTTGTCGACGGGGGAAAAGAAATGAATCCCGATAAAGTTTTCTGGCTTGGCACTGGCTTCAGCCAAACGCGTGATTGGCAGCGTGGAGGTATTCGAACCCCAAACGCCGCCCTCGGCTAAATACCCCTCAAGCTCCTGGGTCATCTTATGTTTGAGACCGATGTTTTCAAAGACCGCCTCAATAATCAGATCGCAACCCGCCAAATCGTCGTTGCTCGCTGTCGGTGTAATCAACGCCAATACCGACTGCGCTTTTTCCTCCGTCATACGGCCTTTATCAACGCGCTTTTTGAGCAGCGTCTCCGAGTATTGCTTGCCCTTCTCAGCGGCCTCCTGCGTCAAATCCTTGAGCACAACTTCAATCCCAGCCATGGCAGATACATAGGCAATACCCTGCCCCATCATGCCAGCACCCAAGACGCCCACTTTTTTCGTCAACTGCTTTTCAACCCCTTCGGGTCGCGACGCGCCACCATTGACCTGGTTCATCTGAAAGAAGAATGTATTGATCATGTTTTTGGCTTGGGGCGTGTTGGCTAGATACGCCAGCCCACGACTCTCAACCCGCATCGCGGTTTCGAAATCCACTCGCAGCGCAGTCACGGCCACGTCCAGGATCTTCTCGGGGGCAGGCAACAAACCCCGGGTTTTTTGACGCAACATGGCGGAGGCCACCGGCAACATTTGCGCTACCGCCGGATGGCTCGCATTGCCGCCCGGGATTTTGTAACCCTTGGTATCCCAGGGCTGTGTTCTCGCCGCCTCATTGTCTTTGTTTTCCAACAGCCAGGCTCTGGCGCGCGGCAGCAGTTCCTCATGCGTAGCCACAGTCTCATCAATCAAACCGGCTGCCTGAGCCTGCTCGGGTGCAACTCGCTTGCCCTCGAGCAAATACTCGTTGGCCGCCATCAGGCCCATGAGGTAAATACCTTTCACTACACCGCCGCCCCCCGGCAACAAACCCAAAGTCACCTCGGGAAATCCAAGCTGCACGGATTTATGATTCACCGCAATACGATAGTTGCACGCCAGCGCCAGCTCGAGACCCCCACCCAACGCAGCGCCGTTGATCGCCGCGACAATAGGCACCGGGAGCTTCTCTAGGCGGCGCATTTCCGCTTTAGTGGCTTCAACACCATGAAAAAACGTCTCGACGGTCTCGTCGGTGACCTGGCACAGCATGTTCAAATCACCGCCGGCAAAAAAAGTGCTTTTCGCCGAGGTCAACACAACGCCAGTGAGGCCGGTCTCTGACTCGAGCTTGGTCGCAGTCTCGGCGAGCAGGGGCAAGAACTCTTCACTCATGGAATTGACGGGACCCGCCATATCCATGGTGATCGTCACAATACCATCGCCGTCTTTTTCGTAATTAAATCCGCTCATGTGATGTAATTCTCCGTAAGGTGGCGCTAAACACGCTCGATGATTGTAGAGATGCCCATGCCACCGCCTACGCAAAGCGAGAGCATGGCGCGCTTGGCATTGCGGCGCTCGAGCTCATCGAGCACGGTGCTGACCAGACAACCACCGGTGGCGCCCAGTGGATGGCCCATGGCAATGGCGCCACCGTTAACGTTGGTGATCTCAAGATCGAGATCTAAATCCTTCATGTAACGCAAGACCACCGAAGCAAACGCCTCGTTGATTTCCCATAGATCGATATCGGCCGGTGTCATTCCCGCCCGCTTCAGACACTTTTTCGCCGCCGGTCCCGGACCCGTGAGCATAATGATGGGGTCGGTCGCCAGGATCGCAGTAGCGACTATACGACCGCGAGGAGTCATACCGAGATCCTTGCCGGCTTTCTCACTGCCAATTAGTACAGCCGATGACCCGTCGACAATGCCCGAGGAGTTCCCGGGGGTGTGCACATGATTCACGTGATCGAGCTCGGGGTACTTGGCGATGATGATATCGTCAAAGCCCAAGCCGCCGTGCATCTCAAAAGACGGCTTGAGTTGGCCTAGCCCCTCCAGGGTGGTTTGCGGCTTGATAAAGTCATCGCGCTCTAGAATCGTGACCCCATTTTCATCACGCACCGGAATGACCGAGCCGTCGAACCATCCGCTATCTCGGGCATGAGTCGCGCGCTGTTGAGAGGTAACGGCGTAGGTATCGACATCCTCACGACTCCAACCCTCGAGCGTGGCGATGGTATCCGCGCCAATGCCCTGTGGAACGAAGCCGGTTTTCATCGAGAACCCGGGGTCCGAACCCATGACGCCACCGTTTGAACCCATGGGCACCCGGGACATGCATTCCACGCCGCCCGCCACCACCAGGTCTTCCCAACCCGAGGCGATTTTCTGGGCGGCGATATTGACCGCCTCCAATCCCGAGGCACAAAAACGATCCAGCTGAACACCCGCTACCGACTCATCCCAATCGGCGTTTTGCACGATCATCTTGGCAATGTCGGACCCCTGTTCGCCAATCGGGGTCACGCATCCCATCACCACATCATCAACGTAGGAAGTATCCAGGTCTTGACGCTGCTGTAAGGCACGTAACAGTCCCGCACCCAAATCAACGGGTTTCACCTCGTGCAGGGTGCCCTCTTTCTTGCCCTTGCTGCGGGGTGTTCGGACAGCGTCGTAAATGAATGCTGAGTGAGTCATAGCTCCTCCAGTAAAAGCGCAATGGGTGGTCAGGCTAAACGATGAAAGCTCTAAGCCTGCAGCCGCAAAAAATTGCCGGCGACAGGCAAAAAAACCGAACAGGAGAAAAACATACTCCAAGTTCAAATTCAATCGCCGCGGGGTAATTTGACCGACAAAAAGGGCGCGCTGCGAGGGTTTATTGCCCTACCAGCGCCTATTGGGCGGGAAGTAGCATCACCGTATCGCTGAGGTCAGCGGCAATCACATCCCGAATACGGTCGGTCAACTGTCGATAAAAACGTCGCGAGGGAGCCTGGCGCCGATAGAGCAAGGCGTGCTCTCGGTAGAGGCCGCGACCCTTCGAACTTTGGATGCGAAGCTCTTCGGGACGATGAATTTCACTGCGCACATACAGGGCCGGCAAAAAGGCCAAGCCCATCCCCATCACCACCATCTGGCGGAGGGTGTCCAAGCTAGTGCCTTCATAGTCACGGTTTAACTTAGCCCCGGTTTGCTCGCAAATCTGCTCAACTTCGCGCCGCAGGGTATGGCGCTCGTCCATCGCCAGAATATCGAGGCCGCTTAAATCACTCTCTGAAAAATCATCTCTGGGTGCTAGGGCCATGTCGACAGGACTGGCGAGTAGTAAAGGCTCACGAAACAGCGGCACGCGAACGATTGACTCCGACTCTGTGTTAATCGGGCCAATAACCAAATCAAACCGCCCTCCCTCCAGTCCCTGCAACAGCTGATCCGGCACCTCCTCCCGCACATGCAGTCGGAGATTGGCAAAACGCTGGTGAATGGAGGGAAGTAACTGAGGCAGCAAGTAAGGTCCTAGGGTTTGGGGTACACCCAGCCGATATGTCGAGTGCGCATCATCGCTTAGCAGATGCGCACTCTCGACCACGTTGCGCCATTGGGAGAGCAAATTCATAGCGTCTGGAAGGAGCTCCCGCCCCGCGGGACTTAGCAGCGTTGCGTGTCGGGTCCGCTCAAACAGCTGTACGCCAAGTGTTTCCTCCAGGGCCGTGATCTGAACGGTCAGCGTGGGCTGCGTAACGCCCAATCGCCGCGCCGCCTGCCGAAGAGAACCTGTGTCAGCCACCGCCACGAGGTATTCCAGTTGTCGCAAAGAAGCCATGGTCTCTGGGCCTCGACCCGGGTGATGATGTTATATAGAAAAAATCTATATCAAATTGGTAAATCTGTCCATATATAAGTGCACGTAAGCTCCACCGCTATCATTTTTTGGAGATCTCAGCCCATGCTGTCCGCGTTCAAATTCGACCTGACCCATCTGCGTGGAGACATCTACGGCGGGCTGACGGCTGGCGTCGTTGCCATTCCGCTCGCACTGGCTTTTGGTGTCGCCTCGGGGCTTGGGCCGATGGCCGGCATGTACGGCGCAATCATCGTCGGGTTCTTCGCTGCCTGGCTGGGGGGCACTCCAACTAACGTATCGGGACCCACAGGCCCTATGGTCGTCGTCTTGGCCGGGCTTTTTGCGAGCCTATCTGGTGACGTGGGATTAATATTGACCGCGGTCGTTCTCGCGGGGCTTTTCCAGATTGCCTTCGGACTGGTCAAAATCGGCGACTTTATCCGACTCGTCCCCTATCCCGTCGTGTCAGGCTTTATGAGCGGCATCGGGGTCATCATTATTATTTTGCAGCTCGATGCCACCGTCGGGCACATGGCACCGGCGGGCACGATCCCAGCTCTGCTTTATCTTCCCACAGCATTTTTGGATATTAATTTTTCGGCCTTCATTGTTGCTGCGGTGACCTTAGTGGTGGTGTACACGTGGCCCACCGCCTGGGGTAAATACCTCCCCGGCGCACTAGCCGGTTTGATCGCCGGGACTGTGCTATCGCTGTTTCTTGGTGAGCTACCCATTCTTGGCAATATTCCGAGCGGGCTTCCGGAATTTCACATGCCGGCGTTCGAACAGTCTGCAATGCTGTTGGTCATCGAAGCCGCATTTATCTTGGCCATTTTGGGTTCCATCGATAGCCTGTTAACGTCACTGGTCGCGGATAACATGACCCGGACGCGCCACGACTCCAACCGGGAGCTCATTGGCCAGGGTGTCGGTAACGCGATCGCTGGGTTGTTCGGGGGCATTGCCGGGGCGGGCGCCACCATGCGAACCGTGGTGAACATCCGCTCCGGGGGCCACACCAAAATCTCCGGCATGATCCATTCGGCGGTCCTTGCCGCCATCGTCTTAGGCGTAGGGCCCATCGCCGCTTATATCCCACACGCAGCCCTCGCGGGCGTGCTGATCAAAGTGGGGCTAGATATTATCGACTTCAGCTATCTCAAAAACGCTCACCGTGGTCCACGCTGGGACCTCGCGCTGATGGCTTTGGTCTTGGGCCTTACGGTGTTAGTTGATCTCATTACTGCGGTAGCGGCTGGCGTCGTGCTTGCTGCGCTCGCCTATGTGCGACAGGTAGCGAAAGTGCAGCTCGACGAATTGATGTCGCGACCACTCACCGCCAGCGACGATGAAGAGCTAGCGCTGCTTGATGCTCTGGGTGATAGGGTCACAGTGTTTGAATTCGGTGGTCCCCTCAGTTTCGGTGCGGCGGCGGATGTCGGCCACCATGTGCGGGAGCGCTATAAGGATGACATGCACGCCATTATTCTCGACTTCCAACGCGTACCTTTCATGGATGTATCAGCGGCACGTGCCGTTGAAACCGTCGCCTGTGATGCCGATCGCGCAGGGAAAAAGGTCTTTATCGCCGGCATGTCCGACGACATCGCCGAAACCATGGCGGGGCTTGAAGCCGACTGCTGTCTGGATATGGATGAGTGTCGATTTGAGGACCGACTCGAGGTGCTGAGAATGCTGCACAGCCAAGTACAGCTAATCTAAAAAAGGCGCAGGGGATGTTAAGGTTGCTCGCCCCGCGGCTGATCATTGAGCAACCCCACGGAACAAGGGACTTCAACTGATGACTCACGATGACATCATTCAGCTTTTCAGTAACTGGAATGACGCCATACAAACTGGCGACCCCGACAAGGTCACCGCCATGTACGCCGACAACGCCGTGTTGCTACCCACGGTGTCCAACCAAGTACGCCACAACCACGCAGAGATTCGCGATTACTTTGTCAGCTTCCTAGGCAAAGTGCCCAGCGGCGTCATCAACGAAGCCAACCCCCGCCAACTCACCGACGACTTAGTGAGCAATGCCGGGGTTTACACCTTTACCTTTGGCGATGGCGCGCAGGTCATGGCTCGTTACAGCTATCTTTACCAGCGTATTGATGGTGACTGGAAAATTCTTGAGCACCACAGCTCGGCGATGCCTGAGCCGGTCTGATAAGTACTGCGGCGTTTTTGCTTACTCTTCCAATAGTTACAACCCGCCCTAGCGGGTTGTAACGCTAGTGAAAAAGCTGCAAAGCATTGGCTGGACCGCTAAGAGGCCTTCACGAACTCCTAGCGTCTCACCTCATTAGAAAACACAGTGTGGGTTCGCGCCCCTGCATCCTCGACGAGTTCTAGGGAAGCTTCTGGGCCTGATGAAGGCGATCTCACCTCATCGGTGCTTTGAAGCAGGTTTAAAAATCTGATCGGCGCGCTTCCCCCCGTGGCAACCGACCCCAAAGTCACCGTTCCGGCGGGTCTCGACGCGCTCTGCCGAGGCGGCGTCACCGCCGAGTTTATCGCCCAGATTTCACACGAATACGACTGGCCGGCAGGAAGCTCGGCCAGCTCGATCGGCGAAACTTCACTCGTTTCAGCAAAGGTGTATTGAGCCTGTGTGATTCCCCAACTGTTTAGCACGCCAGTGTCTTGAGGTACCTTGTCAGAGACATACAAAGTCCAGGTTCCAGCCAGAGATTCGCCGGCCAGCTCTGAAAATGGCGTTTTGGAGTTCAAGGTAGTCGGGTACACGCCGGTCACGTTGTCACCACTATCATCTGTATCAATCTCGCGAAGCGTGATTCGCTTTCCACCGGGACTCTCAAGCTCAATCGCGACATCGCTTCGCCACGTGTGAGTGATATCGATCGCAACCCTGAATTCGTCAATCGATACAGTTCCCTCTGCACTGAGTTGAATGCTAGAACTAATCGGAGTAGCGTCATCAAAATAGGCATCGGGCCTGACGGAACCCTGAACCAGTCGGGGGGGTGTTATGCCAGCACCTGAGAGACTCCAGCTATTAAAAGTGCCTTCGTCACCCTCGTAATAATCGCTGACTTTTAGTAACCACTCTCCGGCCACCTCTTCCCCGAGCATGCCAACGACTGTATATGTCTCGACCACATCGTCAGCGCCGTCAGCGCCATCGTTGCTCTTTAACTGAACGGCGCGGCCTGTGGGTGCGACGAGATCTATTACCACGTCTCCTCGATAGGTGTGAGTAATGTCGACATCGACGGTCAAGCCCTCAGGGGGTACTACCCCCTCCCCATTCACCACAACGGATGATCTTGCCGGGGAGGTATCGTCGAAGTCTGCCTCAGGCGAATCAGAAGCTGAGAAAGATGAATAGGTGGGGTCACCTGTACAAGCGGCCTCATGATAGCTGATACCACCACCTCCTCCGGGCTGAAAGGATATCTCGATGGTCTGATCACTGAGACCATACGCAGTCACAGAAAGCGGGGCCGGCACCTCCGGTGTTGCAGGCGCGGAGCCATCCAGGGAAAAGTCCTCATCAGAGATATCAAAAAAGATATTGCCGCTCCCCCTAGCCATAATGCGGGCGGAATCAGTGTCCACATCGTCTGGAAAAGCCACTCTCGCGTAGCCAGTGTTGGCAACCGTCGCAAACGGCTCAGTAGAAAATGTATTGCCCCCATCAATGGATAGAAATAAATCGATCTCATTGACCGATATAGGGGGCTCATCAGTACCGCCCACATTCCAACGTACAGTCCCCTCGCTGCCGATATCACCCCCAAAATTTGGTTCTTCAATAGAAAATGATCTTTCTGTTAATGGAGGAGAAATCACCTCTATCGAAGTAGTGTCAGAGTTTACCCCCCCACGCTGATCCCTCGCCGTAACGACCATAGTCATGGTACGGGCGACACGTGGAAGTTTTTCTACGTTATCGACTTCACCCGAGACAACAGTCGAAAGCTTGGGCAAATACCTGATCGGAGTAGTCGATGGAGCCAGCGCCCTGAAAAGCGGTATGGACCCATCATCAGCGGAAGAGAGACTGGCGGCAGACCCCAAATCGCGTTGCTCCCAGGAATAAGTGAGCTCATGCCCGTCGGGATCCGACCCATCTCCTTCAATAATCAGCGGCGTGCCAGAGGGCACTGAGTACCTCTTCCCCGCGTCGACCTGAGGAGACCTGTTACCGGTGTCAGTGCCAACCCCACACACGGAACCAAAGGTTTCTAGGTAATCTGCCGCCTGCTCATAACTGAATGAGTGAAACATCGGATCAGAATTACTGGCCAGCAAACTGTTTTGAGGAATGTTGTCCGCACCGCAAAGGCCGTTGTAGCTCATGATGGTCGAACCTGCACCAGGTTCGAACGCGGCGCTACCCTCGCGATTGTCCACGCATGATTCAGCGCTACTATTGAACGTATGAAACATGCCAAATTGGTGGCCCATCTCATGCGCCACAAAGTCAACAATAAAGAATTCCCCCTCGGTCCCTCCGGTCACCCCACTGGCTTTGGAACCATTTCGACACGGGCCAATACCCGCCAACCCCCCACCAGTGCTACTAAAGGTATGGCCAATATCGTAATTGGCTTCACCAATAACCTCATCAATGACACTTTGGGACTCATCAATGAGCACATCCAAATCATCATTACCTTCGAAAGGGTCGGTAAGGGGATCAGTGAACAGTATTTCATCAATGTTTTCGACCAGCTCAAACCCGACTGACAACTCCGCATTAAAGATACCGTTAATACGATTTACCACTCTCACCACCGCAGACAACGTATCCTCGGTCGTGCCGCCATGGTATTCGCTGTACTCACCCGTCGTGGCAATAGCAAGCCGGTAGGTTCTTAGCTCTGCACCCCGACTTCTCGACTGCTCGCCAGCAGCGGCTGGTCGCTGGGCGACACCCAGTAGATTCGACGCAGTTTTTTTTGAGCCACGGATCGGATCGTGGTCAAAGCCGCACTGGAGCGGTGCCTGCGCGCGGCTGTCGTCCCGAGCAAAGTAACTCCTGACCTTGCTGGCATCCGATCCATCAATAGAATCAATCATCCAGCGACCCTGCACATCCAGAATTTGCGCGCTCAAGCCCGAGGTGGTGAGCTCCAGCTGCGCAGTCGATCCGTCCTTATCGATTGATCGGCCCTCGAAAGCCTGTATTTCAGGAAACTTCGCCGAGAGTCCAGGGCTGAGCGTGGTCGAGCGTCTAAACTCAAATCGCCTGAACTCACCCGTGGGGATAGGTAACTCAAGAGAGAATGTCTTCATAGAGGAAGACAACCCCTCTTCAACTATCCTTGCGAGCTCAGCCTTGTCAAAAGACAAATACCTAACCGGCACGTCCTGCTCTGGGTGCTGATTGCTCGAGTGGCTCGCGGATTTCGTATCTGGAAATAATTCCAGCCAGACATCCCCTTGGGCGGAGGGTGCTGCAGCCACCAGACTGCACCCAGCGGCAATTGATGCTAACAAAACTGATCGAGTGACTTTCACTTAATCACCTTCATATGGACGCTTTGCGTGACACTACCATCAAGTGCGCGCAAGGCAAACCTAAGCCATTTGATGAGCACTCATTCGGCACCGTCACCGATCAGCTTAGTTACTCCGGGAAGTTTTCTGTTCTTAGTCTGGCACCACTGATAGCTGCCGCGAAAACTTTATAATTTATTTGCGAGCTCGGGTACGGCGAAGGTATCGGTAAGCCGATCTACATCCTTGCCTACACGAAAAAAGACCTCACCCTCAGGAGAGATAAGCAGCACCATGCAGCTCCCTTCATTGTAGATGATTTCGTGATACTTCCTGACGCGGGCACCCAAAACACGAACAACAAGAGGTACGACACAATGAGGTGGCCTATTACCCTCATCTCAGCGCCTACTCACTTTCAAAGCACTCTACACCAATCGAGCGGCTGCTCTTGGCAGCAATGGGCACTAGTGTAGCTCTGCGATCATCGCTTCAGCCGCACAGCGAAGGGCATCAGGGTCCGGACCAATCAAGGTAATGTGTCCCAACTTGCGCCCCTTGCGGAAGCCTTTACCGTAAGTCTGAATCAAACTACGAATAGGTCCCGCAGGCATTTCCCGGGGCAACGGCTTATCGAGCAGGTTAATGAGCGCGGCCGACTGCTCAAACACCGGTTGCTCGACGTGACCGCCCAGCACGCATGTGGTGTGCTGAGTGAACTGGTCGGGACCCACAGCCCCGATGGTCCAGTGACCGGTGTTATGAACTCTGGGGGCGATTTCGTTAACGATTAGACGGCCCTCGGTCACAAAAAATTCGATGGCGAGTACGCCCACGTAGTTCATGGCATTCACCAACTTACAGGCCATGGTCGCCGCGTCATCAGCCGTCGCCTCATCAATCGATGCCGGGACAATACTGCCGATGAGAATGCCATCGCGCATGTAGTTCTCAGTCACCGGGTAAACCACGGTGTTACCTTCGACATCGCGAGCGACAACAATGGCGAGTTCGCGATCAATGGCTATCTCTGCTTCAGCAATGACTGGGTAGGCATCGTCAGGGATAACACCTGCGCTCGCTGCGACCGGCACTCGCCACTGCCCACCACCGTCGTAGCCTCCCAAAGTACGCTTGCAGCGCACCATCTCGCCCGGCAGGCTCGCCAATGCGTTAGCCAGCTCAGCGTCTGACGAGACCAGCACCCAGGGCGAGGTGGGTATTTCCAGTTTATCCAACATTGCCTTTTGGGTATCACGCTCACGCAAGACCACCAGCGCGTCATAACAGGGCGCCAACCCCACTTGGTCACGGGCGGCTTGTAACATGGCATCGGGAAGGCTCTCGCGCTCAACCGTGATGGCGTCGCAGGCCGCTAAAAACTCGTCGAATTCACGCTCATGATAGACACGGCCTAAGCCATGAACCACGGGGGTCTCGTCTACGCAGAGAAAGCTGACTTCAGCGCCACGCCGTCTAGCCGCCTCGGCCATCATCTGGCTTAGCTGACCACAGCCCATGATGCCTAGGCGCTGCTTCATCCGCGCGGGTCCTCGGGGACCTCCGCCGTTTGATGGTCACGGTATTCATCCAGCGCTTGTGCCAATGCCGGATCGTGATTAGCAAGCATCGCCGCCGCGAAGAGTGCCGCGTTGATGGCACCGGGCTGACCAATGGCAAAGGTTGCCACGGGAATTCCCTTCGGCATTTGAGCGATCGATAGCATCGCATCGGCGCCATTGAGAACAGTTGCCGCAATGGGCACACCCAAGACCGGCACGGGTGTCATGGCAGCCGTCATCCCGGGCAAATGGGCCGCACCACCGGCACCGGCAATGATCGCTTGGTATCCTTGCGCTCTCGCGGCCTTCGCGAACGCTACAAGACGGTCAGGAGTTCGGTGAGCAGAGACGACGTTGGCGTCGTAACTAATGCCCAAAGACTCGAGTGTTTCTGCCGCGCTCTCCATCACCGACCAGTCGGAGGTGGATCCCATGATGATTGCTATTTTCGCTGTCATGTCTTCCGCCGTGCTTGCTGCCGTGTTTGCTACTAAATCGCTTCTGTTCCGGAGGCCATTTCGCTATCGATTTGACCCCAAAACAAAAACCCCCTTGCGGGGGTTTGCGAGATTTTACTCCAAAATCCGGGTAAAAGCTCTAGAAACTGCCTCAGTTAACCGACGGCCAAGTTAGCCAGTCTAAGGTCTTGCAGTGCCGTAAAAAAATCATCCTTGCGAGCCTTAAAATGCTGACGGGCTCGTTGCACCTCCGCGCGCACCCCATCCAGACGCCCCTTTAACTCTCGCAGCACTTCATCTTGTGTACTGCCCACGTGCTTGATTTGCTGCTTTAGCCGGCGGTGCTCAAGCCTGGTTTGGTCCCAGGCCTTGGCCGCGGCCAACCACTCTTCGCTCAGGGCAATAAGTCTCGTTTCCCACTGCTGCCATACCGAAGAGCTTGAGATAGCCGCACTGTCTCTGACTTTTCGATGACTGATAATCTGGGCTTCCTGCAGACGACTGGCGCGGTTGAGGCCGCCGACCAACCCAAGTGCCCTCAGAAGCAGAATGGCGTAGCGGGTTGGATCAAGCAGCCAACCACTCCAGCCGAATCCATTGCGAAAGTCCCGGGGGTGATCGTGATGGTCTGCATGGTGATTGCCCTCGCCCAAGGGACCCAACCAGACATAGTTGTTTTTGGCCGAGCTCCACAAGCCATCTTTGAAGCCCCACATATGAGTCACACTATTTACAGTCCACGTATTGTGCTGGGCCAGCACAAACCCAGCACCGCTAGCCATCAACATACATAGACCGCCCAGCCACCCCGCAAGCATTGCACCTACTGCCATAGGAAAAACAAAGTTGGCGATAATGATAAGCGGCAGATAATGCCGGTCCTGCCACACTATTGCGGCATGCGACTTGGCATCAAATGCGGCATCGAACTCTTCGGAGGGCGGGTGATTGAACAGATAGGTCAGCATGTGAGACCACAGAAAATTGCGCCAGGCGGTGTCGAACCAAGTCGCGGAATAGGGGTCGAGGTGAACCTGACCAGTTTTATCTACCGCGTGATGAATGACGTGCTGGGCAGACCAGCGCCTGACACTTCCTTGTACCGCAAACAACTGTAGACATAGAAACATGGCGTGCGTGGGCAGTCGGATGTCCTTGGCAGCGCCGTGGGAAATAAGCCGGTGAGCGTAGACAGTTGTCGCAAGCGCCCCCACCAACATGTGGACCACCGTCCATAGCAGCATGATCTTCCACAGCCCCTCGGGCGCGTAGACGTAAGCGACTGGCGTCAATAGCAAGACGGCCAAGTGACTGACAACCAAAAAAGATCCGATACCCCAGTCAACACTGAAGCCCTCGGAAAAAAGATCGCTAAAACAACGGTAAAGCGGCTGACTCACGCCAGGCGCGGAGGCTCTTTGTTTTGACAATGTAGCTGACATTGAACTCTTCGCTAGTTAAGTTGCAGAACAGTCATGGGGCTACTGTAGCCCAGGAAGTGCCATGCGATAAAGGGCAAAAGGGTCATGGAAGGTGACACACCTCTTGGCTTTTAGTAGGCTCTTGTGATTCACGACAGGGACGGCGTGGCAGTAAAGCCGATACCAGAGGGCGGACAGGGCTGGGTCGCTGTTGGGCACAAGTATGGCTCCTCTTGCAAAAACGCGCGGAACGACTTTTCGTTCCGACTCTTTCGTTGATTTGAAACGACTGCATTACCCCCGCTATCTGACCAGAAGATTACTATAAGCCTCAAGAATACCCCCTATGACGAAAAACCATGGGGCTGGGTCGCTGTTGGGCACAAGTATGGCTCCTCTTGCAAAAACGCGCGGAACGACTTTTCGTTCCGACTCTTTCGTTGATTTGAAACGACTGCATTACCCCCGCTATCTGACCAGAAGATTACTATAAGCCTCAAGAATACCCCCTATGACGAAAAACCATGGGGCTGGGTCGCTGTTACGGCCCAAGTTGCTTATGCTTGCGCTCAAACTTCAGAGGTGCCTCATGGATTTTGACCCATTCGTGCTCTCACGGATCCAATTTGCCGCGAACATCACTTTTCATATCCTGTTCCCGACCATCACCATCGGGCTGGGCTGGTTTCTGTTTTTCTTTCGCGTGCGTTACACCACCTCTGGCAACATGCCTACTGGGAGCACGCCTACAACTTTTGGGTCAAGGTCTACGCCCTGACCTTCGCGCTTGGCGTTGTCTCGGGCATTACGATGAGCTTCCAGTTCGGCACCAACTGGCCCGGCTTTATGGAGCGCGCGGGCAACATCGCGGGGCCTCTGCTTGGCTACGAGGTCCTCACCGCGTTTTTCCTAGAGGCGTCTTTTCTGGGCATCATGCTGTTCGGCAAGCAGCGCGTGTCCAATCGCACCCACCTGATCTCCACTTTCTCTGGTCGCCTTCGGCACCTCACTCTCGGCCTTCTGGATTTTGGCGCTCAACTCGTGGATGCACACACCCGCGGGCTACGACCATTCGAGACGGACAGTTCTTTGCCGAGAGCTGGTCTGGCATTATCTTTAACCCGTCCTTCCCTTATCGCTTTACCCACATGATGCTCGCCAGCCTTTTGACCGCCGCGTTTTTGGTTGCCGGTGTGTGCGCCTGGCGCATTCGCCAACGGGTCGATGGTCCCGCCACCAAGATGGTCCTGAAGTCGGGCATCTACACCGCCGCTGTGGTGATACCGCTGCAGATTCTGGCGGGCGACTTACACGGCCTCAATACCCTGGAGCACCAGCCCGCCAAGGTCGCCGCCATGGAAGCCGTTTGGGAAACCCAGCGAGGGCGCCGGTTTCACGCTGATCGGCCTCCCCGACGAGGACGCCCGTGAGACACGCTATGGCGATGAAGATCCCCTACGCGGCGAGCCTCATTCTGACCCACGAGCTCGACGGCGAGGTCAAGGGCCTCAACGATTTTGATGCGCACCCCCCAGTGGCCCCGGTGTTCTGGTCTTTCCGCGTAATGACCGGCGTTGGCACCTTGATGCTGCTTGGTGTCGTGGTGGGGCGCTTGGCAGCTTGTTCCGCCGCGGATCAATTGCTCGAGCCTTGCGCTCTCTGCAGTGTCCTGGATGACCTTCTCGGGCTGGGTGGCGAGCGTCGCCGGATGGTATGTCACCGAGATTGGCCGTCAACCTTGGATTGTGCAGGGATTGGTCTCCACCGCCGACGTGGTTGCCCAGCATCCCTCAGCGACCCTGGCCGGCACGCTGTTTGGATACGTCGGCCTCTACATTGCCCTCATGATCGCCTACATGAAGGCGCTGCGTATCATGGCTATTAAACCCGCGAAGTCGCTTGAGCAGGACTCCAATCCCCTAGGCACGCCGTTAGTTGGGGCCGCAACGTGAGTGAAGCGCTACCCTTATTTTTTGTGTTCGCGATGGGTTTGTCGCTTCTGCTTTATGTTGATGCTCGACGGCTTCGATCTGGGCGTGGGTATGCTGCTGCCCTTTGGTAACGATGCCGAGAAAGACACCATGATCGCCTCAATTGGCCCCTTCTGGGACGCCAACGAGACGTGGATCGTGATGGGCGTAGGCGTGCTGCTGATCGCCTTCCCCAAGGCCCACGGCATTATTCTCACCGCGCTCTATATTCCCGTGACCATTATGTTGGTGGGCTTATTTGCGCGGGGCGGCGTTCGACTTTCGCGTGAAGTCGGCCGACCACCGCCAGCCCATGTGGAACAAGCTCTTTGCGCTTGGGCTCCCTAATGGCCTCAATGGCGCAGGGCTGGATGCTCGGGGCCTACATCACCGGCCTCACGGGCGATCGCCATCAGCGTGGCGTTTTCTGTTCTCATCTCGCTCACGCTGCCCGCGCTCTACATCATGCTCGGCGGGCGCGTGGCTGCTGATCAAAACCGAAGACGAACTCTTTGATAAAGCCGCGCACTGGTGCCGCCTGGCGCTGCCGCCCATGGCCTTTGCGCTGCTGTTGGTGTCGATTGCGACCCCGCTGGTGAGCAGGACATTGCCGATCGCTGGTTCAAGCTACCCGATGCCATTGGCTTACTACCGATTCCCATGACCTGCGCGCTGGCGGTTCTCGGTATGGATTGGATGCTGCGACGCCCGAAGGTGCTGCATGCGGGCTACGGCTGGTTTATTTTTGTGGCGCTGATGGTCATTTGCCTGATGGCCGCAATCGGTCTGGCGTACAGCATCTACCCCGATATTGTTATCGGGCGCATGACCTTATACGAAGCTGCCGCCGCCACCGAGTCTCTCCAGTTTATCTTTTGGGGTGCCATCGTGACGTTGCCCGCCATACTCGGCTATACCCTCTATGTGCACCGAGTGTTCTCCGGTAAGGCAACAGCGCTCTCTTACGACTGATCAGCTGAGTGGCGCAAAAAAGCCCACACAAGGCGGGCTTAATGTTTATGGCGGCGGAGGTCAGTCTGGACAGGTATCGTCTCCGGGAAGTTCCCTGAAAAACCGCCTCAGGTTTCTTCATCACCCGCCGATTCCGGCTCCCGCACAACGATAGCTGAAGGCACCCCCGGGAAACTTGTAGTAATAATATCATCAGCTGCCTTATCAATCATTTTTTGAACCGCCCGGCCGAGAGGGGAAGCCATGAAGGCTGACAGCTCACCAAATCCCGCGATGGAAATGCCTCCCTTCGCCACCTCAGCCACGGGCTTGGAGTAAACGACCTGACCATTGGTGGCGTCAATCATACGCAATTGTTCACAGCGGGACAGTGGAGGTGCGCATAGGGGCAAAACATCGTGAATGGCTTTGGACGGATATGTGGCCGAAGGCGACTTATTTGCGTTGTTTTCCTAGATCAGAAGGTATGGAGTGGAACATCCCTGAACTGCTAGCTGGCGGAGAAGGAGGGATTCGAACCCTCGATACGCTATTAACGTATACACCCTTAGCAGGGGCGCGCCTTCAGCCACTCGGCCACTTCTCCGGTATTTAAAATCAAACACTTACGTGTCTTCTCTTGCGCTCCCAGCCACACTAGCTACAAAAGTGGCTACAACTTACCCGCTACGCCCATGAACGCTGTATGTCGCGGAGGTGCGATGCTATCACACCCTCTCCCATCTGCGATATTACATGACCGTACACGTTCATTGTAGTGGCCGTGGAAGCATGCCCTGCCCGCCTGCTCAACACCAACGGGGGCACATTGCGCATTAACAACTGCGTAATATGCGTATGGCGAAGCGTATGAAGCCCATAACCTTTATCACCATGACCCGCTCGCTTGAGCAATCGGGTGACGTGCCCCCTGGAACGAGTCCAGCTATAGCGTTAGAGCGCCATTAATTTTGCCTCTGTTTGCACAATGGGCACTACCCAGTTCACATTCGACTGTTTAGCCTGGGGCGCCGGTGGCTTGTAGCCCAATGAACTATGTGGTCGCACCTCGTTGTAATGCCTGCGCCACCGCTCGACCAGTATCTGGGCTTCCCTCAGCGTACAGAATAGCTCCCCATTCAGGAATTCGTCCCGGAGCCTGCCATTGAAACTTTCGTTATAACCATTCTCCCAGGGGCTCCCCGGCTCGATGAACAGCGTTTTCACCCCCAGTCTTGCCAACCAATTCCGGACAGCTAAGGCGGCGAACTCTGATCCATTGTCAGAGCGAATTTGTTTCTGGCTTGACGCGCTTTCTTGCCATGATCTGATACTCCTTGTTGCTAGTGAAAGTCTCTCTCACAAGCTGGGGTCGATCTAGGGGGCACGTCAGCCGGGCATAGTTAATCGCCGAAATCTGGCTGGCCATACAATTTCTCGCTCTGCTACTATATTTACGAGCTGGAATTAATAAATGAAGTTTTGGCTCTCAAAAAAACACCAAACGCAGCGCAATGACGCGGTTGCCGCAGCAATGGTAGCAATAAAGAGTTCCACCCGATGCCATGTTCGGTGAGACCTAAGGGAGCCCGAAAAATGATGCTGAGCCTAACGTGCGCACAACCAAGTAAGTGCGCGCTCTGGATATCTCTTGCCTTTGCTGCCTTATTAACCGCTTGCGATAACGTCGAAGACCGTCAAATAAACAGCGTTGACGACGTCGCAACAGCACGTATTGGTGTTACTTCGGGGTCAACTACGGCGCAACTGGCGTATGAGCGATTCCCCAACGCCACGATCAGTGAATTCGCTGATTATGCAGACATCATCGGCGCGTTGAAGGCGAATCATATCGACGCGACAGTTACCGTCACGGCAAATGCCAATCTGATTGTCCAAAAGAATCGGGATTTAAAAGTCATCGAGACCACATTGCGTGAAGAGCCGACCTGCGCCGCTGTGGCAAAGGGAAACACAAAGCTCTTAAATCAACTAAACGCCATCATCGACGACATCCGCGCGGATGGAACGCTGGCAGACATGAGCCGACGCTGGTTTAAAAAAGAACCCGGACCTTATGAGCACCACGACTATCGAGTGCCCGCCGAGGGTGATGTTCTGAAAGTGGGTGTTAGTGCGACGCGCGAGCCGATGTCTTTTGTCGACGCAGAGGGGCGCGTTACGGGACATGATGGCGAGCTCGCCCGTCTATTTGCAGAGCGACTCAACCGGCCAATCGAGTTTGTAAACTCGCGCTGGGACGCCCTGATCCCCGCACTCGAATCAGGGAAGGTCGACATTATTGTCACTGGCATGAGCTATACCGACGAACGCGCGAAGCGTATCGACTTTACCGACACCTACTACACAAACCGCCTCGTGTTGCTTGTTCGCAACGGAACAGCAATAAATTCCACGTCAGGCAAGCAACTGAGTGAAACAGATCAGCTCGCTAACGAATCCATTGCGATTTTGCAGGGCTCGGCCTTTGATGTGTTCGCGCAAGAAGTCTATCCAGATGCGGACCTGCAATTTTACAACACCATCGCTGACATGCTAGCAGCGGTAGAGAAGGGCAAGGCAACGGCGGGGTTCTCGGATTTTGATTTACTGCACCAGGCGCTAAAGGCAAATCCGCAGCTCGCTATTTTGGGCGATCCCATATTCACCTCTCAGGTGGCAGCCGCATTCAACAAAGAAAATCAGCGGCACCGGGACTTGTTTAATGAGTTTTTAGCTTCGCTACGTGCTGATGGCACTCTCGCCGACATGGAACAGCGCTGGTTCATCGATGGAAATTTCGAGATGCCGGACTTCGAGTTCGACCCCAATGCGCCTACATTTACTATCGGCAACGCGATTATAGGCCTCCCTCAAGTCGCGCAGATCGAGGGTGAGATCGCCGGTTTCGATGTGGAGCTAGCACTTCGCTTCGGGCAGTACACTGGACAGAACATCCGGTTTGTCACCGTTGACTGGGCGGCGCTAATCCCTGCGCTAATTGGGGGTAAAGTCGACAGTATTGTGTCTTCCATGTTTGTAACACCTGAGCGGCGCGAGCGGGTGAACTTCTCTGATTCCTACCATACGGTTGATAGTTATGCGTTTGTCCTGAAAAAGAATCTAGCCGGCGCTGCCAGTAGCGTTGCCAATGAGCCGACGACTGGATTCTGGGAATCTAGTAAGCAAAGTTTTTATGACAACATTATTCGTGAAGACCGCTATTTACTGTTGTGGGACGGGCTCATCGTCACCATCATTATTTCTCTACTCTCGGCGTTCTTCGGCACGCTGTTAGGCGGATTAATTTGCATGATGCGCATGTCACAAAACGGTTTTTTGCAAATGCCTGCGAGGATTTACATCGAGGTAATGCGGGGCACGCCTGTGCTGGTACTTTTGATGCTGATTTTCTACGTCCTGTTTGCGTCAATAGATATTGATCCTGTATTGGTCGCCGTGTTTGCCTTCGGGCTCCACTTTGCTGCATACATCGCCGAAATTTTCCGCGCTGGAGTGAGGAGCATTGATGATGGGCAGACCGAGGCTGGTATCGCAATGGGGTTCAGCAGAGTACAAACCTTCATTTACATCATCATGCCGCAAACGGTGCAGAGGATAATGCCGGTTTACAAAGGCGAATTTATTTCACTGGTGAAGATGACGTCGATCGTCGGATACGTGGCGGTTCAAGACCTCACAAAGGCCTCCGATATCATTCGTAGCCGCACATTTGATGCGTTTTTCCCGCTTATCATGGTAGCCATTCTTTATTTCATTTTGGCCTGGGTACTTACCAGAGCTCTCGAATACATCGAACAGCGCACGGACCCTGAACTCCGAAGGGGTAAAAAGTCATGATTAGTGTCATGGGGTTGACCAAGGACTTTGGCTCACTGTCTGTTTTAAGGGGAGTCGATGCGGAGATTACCAAGGGTGAGGTCGTATCGATTATAGGACCCTCAGGCTGTGGTAAGAGCACCTTTTTACGCTGCATCAACCGTTTAGAAACGCCGACATCTGGGACAATTTGGGTTGATGGCGTTGATCTGATGGATCCAACAGTCAACCTTCCCAAAGTACGCCAACACATGAATATGGTGTTCCAAGGCTTTAATTTATACGAACATTTGACGGTATTGGAGAACCTCACCCTAGCTCCCATCAAGCTTGCGGGTATGTCACAGGCGGACGCGGAAGAGCGTGCGCGCGAACTGCTTCACCAAGTGGGTCTTGCAGAACGTGAGGATCATTTTCCAAAGGAGCTTTCAGGCGGGCAAAAGCAGCGAGTTGCCATTGCTCGTTGCCTGGCGATGGACCCTGACGTGGTTTTGTTGGATGAGCCAACCTCGGCGCTTGACCCAACGATGGTGACCGAGGTGCTTGCTGTTATTCGGAATCTTGCGAAACAAGGCTTGACGATGCTAATCGTGACCCACGAGATGGATTTTGCACGCGAAGTGTCAAATCGAGTCTTTTTTATGAAGGACGGTGTCATTCATGAACAAGGCCCTCCAAGCCAAATTTTTGATGCGCCCAAGCTAGAAGAGACGCGTGCCTTTACGCAGCGCGTAAGAAGCCTCGAACTCAATCTGGATAGTCTTGCAATCGATCTATACGGCATGCAGGGCCAGGTTGTCCGTTTCTGTGAGAAACACCTTCTCACCAAGAACATCCAGTTCAATTTGACTGTGATCTTGGAGGAGGTTTATCAGTTATTAAAACCCGCAATAGCCGACGGTCACAAGTTTTCGGTCAGCATTCAATACTCCGAAAAGCAGCGGGCTACACAGTTTGTACTGACGATGCCCATAGGCTACGAAGGTGTAATGCAGGAGTTTGTCCATGAGCGCGAAGCTTATGAGGCAAAAGATCTTGGGACTCAATTGATAAGCGGTATGACCTCCGCCGTGGCCCTCGAAGAAGGCGCTTTGACGACACGTCTGGTCCTCGAGATTGCAGATAGGACGGCAAGTTGAACGCCAGACGACGACTGGGAATGGTCGCTCGCTGCCGCATGCTAGGGATTATCGCCTATTAGGGCAGCCTATTAATATTGCCTAAGGATGAGAGTGTCGCCGCGCTGAGTAAACTCAATGTGCTTCAAGGAACTCATTCCTAATAAACTCTCTTTACCAAGCAATCCGGGCGCAATCGTCGCGTCAACATTACCCACGGACACTCTACCGACACTTACGCTGTTACGCCTTGTTAGCTAGGATTTGGCTGTTCCGTTTGCGGTTCGAGTGGCAATAGGTCTGCCACGCTTCAGATCCAGTGTTCTGGCGACAGGTGCTGGCATGGCAACGCCCGTGGCACCGGTATCGAGCAAGAAAGTGACGGATTTGTTGTTGATGGTGCCTGACGTAACGTAATGCCCCAGCTTATTTCGCTGAAGTCGAACTTCCGCAATATCTGCGGATGTGCAGTGTTTCGATATACCGATTAGGCTTGTGTTGCGCCTCGAGCCGATCTCCGAAGAAAAGTACGCCCAAGGCCATGAAACTTAGCTAGGCGAGTGCCTGCAGTACAAAACCCACGCGTCGACTTTGCTGCACACCACCTCCCAAACTGTATTATTTTGGGTAGCTTACCAAGGAGTAACTTATGAAATAAATCTGTGCAGGTACCTTGCAGCGCTTGAGTTTGCGAATGGACTACTCGGGGCGTTCCTCGCACTAAGAATGTTGGTCCGGTCTGGTCGGCAGATATTTGCCAAGTCAGATATGGTCTCTGGTTATTGAAGAGTCGACAATTCGAAAAGCGATCCATAGGCTACCGCTATACGAACATGAAGCCTCCCTAACACGGTGGCATTTTGGGTAGTGTTTCACGGCACTGTTAAGTATTGAAGGAGGCCACTTTATGCGTACCGCATTGCCAAAATCGATGTCGACGATTCCATCGTCTAAAAGTGCTGACCCTACTTCTTTTGTGTAAGCATTTGCGATTTCAGGGACAACGGGTGTGCCCAAGCTTGTTCGGCACAGTAACTCTATTATTAGCTAACAGCGACTCTGAAGGTTATGGCAGAAATGTCTTGGTTACCCCCGAAGAACCGGCCGCTAGCCAGACAACATCGCCATCCACCCAAAGATCGCCTACGCGACCTGGCACATCGTTGAGCTCGCGATGCGCTTCAACGCTCAAACCCGCCTCTCCTAGACTTAGTCGCGTCAATTGGAAGTGTTTACCGGCATCACCAGCCACCAATACCTGATCGCCAAAAACAGTAATTGCAGTGAGTGGGTAACCAACATCAATGACTTTTTCTAAAACCGCACTCTCGTTGCTCAAGGCAATGATGGCGAGACCACCGCCGTGAGCAACCAGTAGGCGATCGTTAATAAGCGCAGATTGAATGGGAAAGTTTGCAGGGCGGTGCCCACCGCGTGTGAATCCCGCTTCTGAGAGCGCAATGTAGGAAAGGTCAGTAATCGAAGCACCACCTTCTCTGATTTCTGCCCAGATGACACCGAAATCAGGGCCACTAATGTGCGCTGAAATCACCGCATTTTCACCATCAGGCGTAAGCAATATGTCAGGTTGACCGCGTCCAAAATCGGGACGTGAGCGCGCATCAGAGATGATCCCCTGAGAATCATAGTCGAACCACGCCATGGGCTTTGTGCCGCCAGAAACGGCCATCACACCCTTCGCTGCAGACACCCCAGAAAATGGCCCAACCTCGACCGGTTGCGCCGGACCTGTTAACCCCCAGTCTTTAGCAGGGTCGAGGACAGCAACTGCGCCCGGCGCACGCGCATCAAGCACAAACACTAGATCATCGGCAACGAATACGTCATCAATCGACTGAAGTCCCTCCGGTGGGGCTAGAACCACCATCGCGCCTGTTCTACGCTGAATACGCTGAAGCCCCTGTTCGCTTGCGGCAGCGAGCACCTCGTCCTCGTAATTTGCTAGGTTTAGTACATCAGTCGGGCCTGCGTCTTTGTAGATCAGAAAACCTATACCCAGCTCTATCCAGCCTCCGGCCATGGCCCCCATTGCAAAGAGCGCTGACGAAAGGCTCACGACGAATACGGCCAAACCGGAGCGAAACCCCCTATCTCGTCTGATTTCTATTTTTGGAATGTGTGACGTGTGCATCGAATTACCTCGACCGCTTCTGTAATGTTGATCTACATTCGCTGCACCAAAAAAGTTTGGGGCATCTCAGTCGCACAACTTGGAGCCTAAGACCAGCACTCGCTGCTGCACAATGATCTACTCGCAACCTAAGCCGCCTTCATGAAACATTCAATACTCGTGGCGCGCCCGACTGTCGCCTTTTATTGCCTGTACCTTATTCCCCGCGCGTTATCGTCCGTGCGTCAGAGTAAATCCAAGGCAATTTGAAGGCCGCTGAGCGCTTAGCATGAGCTGTCGCGCGCACCCGTTCAGCATTGACTAGATAGGAATGGTATGTCAAACACCGCGAACAGGATTTTCGGGTCAATAGATGGAAACTTCGACAGGTCTGCAGGTCCGTTCAGCACAGTCAGCGAGTATGTCTACTCTCGATAGGTCGTTAATATGTCCTATACTTCAACGACAGTCTATAACCCGCCAGCACGAGAAAGTATGTAACTACTCCCAAGGGACCACTACCCTACGCCAATTGAACTTTTAAGGATTGTACAGATGTATTTTTCAACGCTTTTCACACCCCTATCTTGGTCATTGGTTGCTGCTCTACTGATAGTAGGCTGCAGTTCTAGTAATTCACCGTCGGAGCCCCAAGACCCGAGCGACAACGATGAAACTACAGAAGAGCCAGCGAGAACAAAATTTTTGTATACACAAACCAACGATGCCCGAGGTAATCAAGTGATCGGATTCTCGGTTACCGACAATGGCGATCTCGTTGAGATGGGCGCGTATGAAACCGGCTCTGTGGGCGATGCTGACGAGGGTGACTTTGATAGCCAAAGTTCCGTGAGGGTTTACGAGGACTTTTTATTGGTCGCAAACCCGGGCGATACCAGCGGCGAGTCGGGCATTACCGACGGTAACAGTGCAATTACCGTTTTTTCCATTAGCGACAATGGCAGTCTTCAACGCGTAGATCAGAATGCTGAGATTGACGGCCTTCAGAATGCCGATAGTCACGGCGTCCGGGCTGTCAGTGTCGACTTTTATTCCGAAGGCGACGTCACCCGGGTCGCCGTCGCTAATCAAGGCACAAATCGCGTCTGTGTCAGCCCAGAAGCCAACGGCACCCTGGGCACCTGTAGTGATCAGTTCGGTAATACCTTAGGCGACCTACTCACTGACGAGTCACCCGCCGCCGACATTCAGTTATTTTCATTGAGTGAAAGCGGTGTTCTTTCCCACGAATCCGAAATAGCTACGTTCGCAGCGAATCGCGGAGGTCCATCGCAGGTAGCATTCAGCCCTGATGGCACCCGTTTATCCGCAACGCTCCTAGGCATACCTCACCTTTCATTTCCCGCCGACCCCGCCAATCAGCAGCCGAGCCGGACCTATCTTTGGGATTTCGAGGGATCGGCCGGAACAGTCAGCAACGAACGCTTTTTCGAGCATCCAGGTATTGCTGGGAGCATTGGCTTCGGCTGGAGCCCCAATTCCGACTTCCTTTATGTTTCGAGCGCCACACTCGACGCAGGTGCGCTAGAGGCCAATGTTGTCGCTCTGGACAGTAGCGACACAGATTCCGTATTTACGAGCGATGGCAATTCGCTCTGGTCTGGCTCTGGCGCCGTGCCCACCGAGGTTCGACCGGCGGCCTGCTGGGTCTGGGTTAATGAGGCTGCCGATCGGGTATACACGGTTGGCTTTCTTACCAACACGATCTCAACCTTTGAGACTAACGGCGCTGATATGACGCATCTGCAAACTGTGTATCGTCAGGGCATTGACCTCGAGGACGCAAAAGACCTCGTTTTCTCAGCTGACGGGAAGTATGCCTACGTCATGGGTGCGTTTTTTAGCCACACGATTTCCATATTCGATGTGAACGCTGACGGAACCCTAGCAGAGCGAACAACATCACCTTTGGCGATCAGTGCATCGCGGATAAACGGCGCGCCACTAGACCCCAGTCAAGTCGCTTATCAAGGGCTTGATGCTTATCCCTCAGTTTATGTTGGCTACTAAGCAAACGCATGACATGAGCAGAGCGGGCCTTATGAGGGTACTCAGAATCAATTCATCCCACTAACGTTGAATCGCAGCACAATCAGCGAGGATGTCTACTCTCGATAGGCCGTTTATCTGTCCTATGCTCCCATCAGGAGAAATGAAATAACAAGAGTGACCGGGTAAGGGAACACGCTCAACCGAAAGATAAGTTACCATGATAAAACCGCACCGTCCCCAACTGCTTTTGTCAATCCTTATCGGCATGGGCTGCTGCGCGCCCGGTTTTGCGGACCCTAGGCCCGCCAGCGTGCGCGCCGGGCTGGGCGTCGCCACGTCGCAGAGTACCGCCTTTTCCGACACGGACTGTGAGGCAATCTTGCCGGTGTTAGTTGAACTGCAGCCAGCTAAATGTAACGGTGTCACTACCTCTTTGGGCTTCGAAAATAACAACGAATCTCTATGGCTCTAAAATTGCTTGAAGAAAAGGTATTAAAACCGATTCGGGGCTTGCTCTCGCAAGGCGTCACGCCAAAAAAAATGTCTCAAGCGGCAGCCGCAGGGTTTGTGCTTGGTATGACCCCAATGCTTGGTGTCTCGACTCCTCTTGCGGTGGTGGTGGCGGGGGTATTCAAGCTCAATCAGGTCGCCATTCAGGTGGCAAACTATGCGGCTTATCCCGCTCAGATTGTCATGTTCGTACCTTTTATCCGTCTCGGTGAATGGGTATTTGGTCTAGAACCCGCAGCGATCAATCCGTCTGATATTACAATGATGTTCAGCAATGATTTTCAGGCTTCGGTGCAGCATTATGGCCAGTCGCTTCTTGCTGGATGGTTCTCCTGGTTAATAGCGGCAGTACCGTTAGCACTGGTTATCAGCTGGCCCGCAGAGAAGTTGCTCACAAAATATTTTGCTCAATCGGAGGTCCTGGACGAGGAGCCTTGATCTTTTGACAACCGAAAGGCGCTCAACCAAGGCTCCCAAACCCCTACAAGCGCCCTAGAAATTGGTTGAGCTGCTTACCGCTATAGTGTGGTCTAAGGCCGACTGCGGACCATTAAGATCCAACCATGCTGGCGTTTCATAATGGAGCCTCAGTCGCCAGTCTTCAGAAAGGTTGGCTTCTGTTTTTGGATGGTGTTTACATCTATCGCGATAACCTACCACTCGATCGGCCCGATCCCAGGCTGGAACGCGTCGCCAAGGCCAACGGGTTCTCACTGCACGCCGGCGTGAGCTGCGAAGGACATCAATCAGGGTAACGCAGCTGACGCGTCGTCGGAGTAAGAGACCAGTGAATCATTGGGTGCCTAGTGCGGCCAATGTGATTGAACAGCAGCGCCGCGAATTGCCCATTAATGGCAGGTGAGCCCGCTTCCTTCGCTTCTATCGCCTATTAAGGTAACTTGAGGTCTCTAATCTGAATAGCAGGGCATACAAAGATAATGACATTAACATCGCTGCCTGACGGGCTAGAACTCGACTTAATGACGGACGTTGAATTAGATACCCTACGCGACTGGGCTGTAGCCGAAGGTTGGAACCCAGGCATCTCTGATATGGCGATTGCACGAAAGTATGACCCCGAAGCCTTTATCGCGCTTCGCCGAGGAGATGAACTGCTAGGGGGCGGCTCTATTTTGAGCTATGAATCGGCCTGTGGATTTATGGGCTTATTCATCATGCGTGAAGACTTGCGGCAGCAAGGGTTAGGTAACCTGCTCTGGCAGCACCGACGGAACCGCCTCCAAGGAAGACTCAAAGAAGGGGCGCCGATTGGTATGGATGGCGTGCTGCACATGGTGCCCTATTACGGTCGTGGCGGTTTTGCCTACTTGTACGAAGACGTTCGTTTTCAAGGAACTGCATCGGGCGCGAAGAGCCGACATTGTGCGCCGATGAGTGAAGCTGATTTTGATAAACTAATGGCCTTGGATATCACCTGCTTCCCTGGTGATCGCAGCCGGTTTTTGAAGCCATGGCTGTCTGCACCCGGCGTAAAAACAGCAGTTCTCAAAAGCAATGAGGGTCTACAAGCTTTTGGTGCATTGCGGCCCGCCGAGGAGGGGTACAAGTTTGGTCCTGTTTTAGCCTACTCTGCGACCGCTGCCGAGGAAGTCATATCTCACCTGATGTCAGCTGTAGGCGGCGAACAGATTCAGCTCGACATTCCCGAGATAAATGCCGCAGCTATGAAGATTGCGAGCTCATTTGACCTCACCGATGTGTTCCGATGCGCAAAAATGATTCTAGGTAAGCAGCCAGAGCTGCGCACAGATCGCGTCTTTGGTCTTACCTCCTTCGAATTCGGATGAATGGTCGGTGAACACCCCAGGCTACGACGAACTCTACCAACGCGCCTATGCTCGCAAAGGCGGCGAAGCCGAGGTTGAGGCACTTCAGCCCTCTTTTGCTTCCAAACAGTATTTCAGGACCCTAGGGTCAGACCGCCACCTCGCGGAGTTCACGCGCAAGGTCTTTCAATCGGGTATCGTATGGCGAATCGTAAATAACAAACGCCTAAAGCGGGTTTTCAATATTGACATAGAGACCTGTGGCCGGTGTAGCGGGTCGTTGAAAGTCATCGCTTGCATTGAGGATCAGGACATCATCGACAGGATCCTAGCTCATCTCCGCGAGATGAAAGTTACATGGACTCTAATGTGTAAGCCAATGGTATGTGTTCTACCCACATTCATGTTGACGGGCGGCTTTCTAAAGCGATAACGAGAAACGTAAAAAAAATTAAAAGGGCAGCAAAAATTCTTGAAAGAAGCAGTCGAAAAAAAACAACCGACCAAATTATCAGATGAGACATTAACGGCAGTGGTTTACGGTGGCGATCATTCGCCTTGGGTTCAGGCGGTGTTGATGGGCTTGAGCGAAAAAGGCTTCCCGTGGTCCTTGAGATCAACACCACCGATCGCAACGTTTTACAAATGGGGCGTATTGATGCCGACGCTGTCGCTCAACGGCGGGCCGTGGCAGAAGGAGTCGACGGCCATGCTGATCGCCCTCGGGTTTGACGCGTTGTCGGATGAGGACAACGCCGCTATCCAAGGAGCATGGCAGGGTGTGGTCTACCGGCCTCAGAACCCCGTTCGATTTTTACATTCGTTTGCTGAAGCGGGTGATGTTTCTTCATCTGCTCTGACGAGAAGCCTCAGAAATATGGCGCGCGGTTTTATCGCGTTTTACATGATTACTTTAATCACGATTGTTCGGACCTTAAAAAAAGTTACTGATCCAGAAGACTGGGGTCAGCAGTTTCTCCATTGGGATGAAGCGTTGGCGTGCTCGGACGGCCCGTTTATCGACGGCGCGGCACCCGGTAGTCGCGACCTTCTGTTATTCGGGATTGTGCAGTGCCACAGCAGTATTCCCGTACCTCCCCTAGAAGCACTAAGGAGCGATCAGCGCCTCGGCCACCTTCGCGCGTGGATAGGGCGCATGCAAACACGGTTTGCCACCTCCGGACATTTATACTCTGGGCAATACTTTAAACCATTCATCGACCCGCATGCGGCAGCGAGCCGTCTACAACAAGGTCTTTTCTACCTTGGGTTCACATGCGTTTTGCTTTGCTTGCCCATCACTTTGCCACTCGTACTTTTTTACGTCTTAAGGACGCCAAGGTGAGTAGTGCAATAAGCCCCCTTCTCGCCAAAGGCTCAGGGATGAACTATTGACCGGAGAATTGTTCTACACGCTCCGGGATGCCCAAGTACTGATGGGCCTGTGGCGGGTGGTTTACAATACAAAGCGACCGCACAGCTGACTGGACTACAGATCGCACAAATCCGAAACAACGATCCCTGATCAAGAAATACCTATGCATATATATGCTGCGTGAACTAACCTTCACACTGGACTAGTTACTGCAAGCAGGTCAGCGGAAGCGGTGTGCAATGACAAGGTCAAACAAACAGCGACTGGAGATTTTCTGCTGAACTCTATGTGAATTTGCAAGGCTGATAGGATTGCTCGGGTCTTGTCAGGGAGAATTAAACTAGCTTTTGCTGAGATAGATTATGATTAATGTTGTGTCTTGGGCGGCCAGCTATGGAAACCTTGATCATCGAAATCTTGTTGAGGCAGGTTTTACTGATAAGGATGTAACTGCTTGCGCTGACCTTGATGGTCCAGAGTTGTTGCAGGTTTTCGATCCATCGGATGAACGCAAAGTGCCCTTCGCTGCGACCAGAGCAGCAGCTGTATTGGACGCGGCCTGGACGAAGGCAGGCTTACGCTCGGCACGCAACCGTCTCGATGGAAGAGGAGACCGTATTAGGTATCCCGATACCGCACTGGTTGTAGGTAGCTCTCTTGCGCTTGCGGATGAGGCCTGCGAAGCCACCGAAAACCCCGATAAGCGAATGGGCCCTTATGCTCTGTCAAAGCTGCGCGGCAACGCGCTGACCGCACCGCTTGCGATTCGTTTTGGCTTAGGTGGCGGTAGTCATTGTGTGAGCGCTGCAAGCGCCACGGGTGGTGCTGCGATGGTGCATGCCGCCAGTTTGATTCGCGCTAAGCAAGCTGACCGAGTTGCCGTAGTTTGCCTTGATGAAATGCGTCATAACGTCATTACGAGTGGGCTTGGCTCTACCGGCGCGAGCAGTCTCTCAAAAAAGTCTCAACCGCTCTCTGTCGATCGCAATGGCATGCGTCCTATTACTGCGGCGGTAGCTATGATTTTGGAGACCGATGAATCTTGCCAAGCGCGAGGCCAGGGCAGTATGGCGCAATGGGTTGGGGGCTGCGTGCGTCATGAATGCCATCATCTCATGGTCCCCATTCCTTCGGGCGATGCGCTGATTGAGGCAAGCCTTAGCTCACTTGAGCAAGCTGGCTTGACCACTGGCACCATTGACTGGGTATCGCTTCATGCAACGGGAACACGCGTTTGGGACGATCTGGAAGTGCGGTGTGCAAAGCGTTTATTCGGTTCTCGCTTGCCTCACCTAAGCGCGTTCAAGCGAAGCTTTGGACATACCATGGGAGCTGCAGGCTTATTGGAAGCTGGCTTACTCTGCGAGGGCCTGGCTAGTCGGCGTTTACCACCTTGGCCTTGCCCGACAGACCCCGCGCTTGAATTGACCAAGCCGTTGAAGATTCGAAGCTATGCAACCAATGCCATGATGTGGTCTGCCGGGATGGGGGGCGACGTTGCAGCCAACATATTTTCTGCGTCGGCGTGACAAGGCCGGTGATTGATCCAACCCCCCCAAAAACTTGGTATGATCCCACAACGGGTCAGCTATGTTTCCGTGCCGCTTGGGAACAAGCTGTAGCTAGTTGTGGGGATGATGTTGCTTGGTGGCGCCTTGGTAAACCAATTAGTTATCGCACGCTTCATGACTTAGCTTTAGCCTGTGAAACACCGTCATCACCCGTATGGATTGATGGCTATGAAATAGATTGGTTGGTCCAGGCTCTTGCGAGTTGGTTGCGAGATAAGGCCGTGGTTTTTTATGATAGGACTTGCTTGAGACCCAACCTATCTGCAACCGAGATTGACGCACTACCGCCTGGCACTCATGCGATCTACTTTACATCGGGTACCACTGGTACCCCTAAAGCCATTGTACGCAGTACTGCTTTTGCTTTGCGGGAGGCTTGGGCGTACGCGCAGGACCTTGCGGTACCACAAGGCTCTAGAGCTCTCGCATTGGTATATCCGTGGTTCGGCGCCTTAACGAAACATAATTTAGGCATGTTGTTGTCTGGCACGGCTCAAGTTTTTGCTCAGGCAACCGACGCTGTAGATGTCAAGGCGAACGTACTTTATTGCACACCTTCGCAGGCGCTCGCTCTCAGGGGCGATCCCACCTGGGACTTGATTAGCCTTACAGGCGAACCAATTTCAGATCATCACCGACAGCATCTCTGTGCTATGTTAACGCCCGATGGTCGCGTGCTTGATGCGTTTGGAAGCACAGAGTGCGGGGTGATCGCCAGGCGCTGGCTCGATCGAGCTGCTCTGGCTGAAACGCTGGACAGTTTCGCAGGCGAGGTATTACCGGGAAAATCGGTAACGGTGGACAAGCAAAAGCGCTTATCCGTTACGTTATTCGACAATCGGCGCGTTTTTACTGGTGATCTAGCCGCCCTCCGAAATGGCAAGCTGGAGCTACTAGGGCGGTCAACGGCGTTACGTAAAGTCCATGGCGTTTGGCATGACAGCACGCCGGTCCTAAGAGCGTTGCGCAATCACCCTGACATTACGCATGTGGAACTGGCGCCAGAAGGTACCGACCAGCAGCAATTAATTGTCCGCGTTGCATGCCCTGAAACTTTGGCTTTAGCCAACCTGGAGTCTTGGCTACTGGAGAACATATCCGATCTCTGCCTGTTTCCTGTCATTGAGTGTTTCCATTCTGAACCGACCCTGGGGCCAACCGGAAAGCGGCAGTTTTGTGGAACGCCATCCCGTGTTTCTAAAGCTCGCAGCAAGGCCGTTTTAGTCGCTGACATCGTACTCGAGCACCTGCCACTCCCCGATGACTCGCCGATAAAAAAAACGAGTTTTGATTCGCTGGGCGTGGACTCTCTCGACCTCACCGAAGTGGCTCTAGAGCTTGAGGCTCGCACGGGTGCCAAGGTGGCTGAGTCATTGCTGCCATCAGACACACCTTGGTCAATAGCGCAGCGCTTGAGCAACGACCTAGTATTGCCATTTGAGTTACGTGAGCTTGCTAGTGATAACGGTGTGCCAGAGGTTATTTGTGTTGGTCGTAGCTTGGTGTTTACTCTCCCTACCCTCAGCCCAACGAATAGTTTCAAATTCAGTCCGTGCCTGCGCGCACAAAATGACCGTTTTACGATTGCTTCATTGGCGAAAAATTTGCTTGACCACAATCCTCGGCTTCTTGAGAGCGCTGTTTCTAAATACATTATAGGTTTTTCATTAGATGCGGTGTTGGCCATCGAGCTCGCTTTCGTGTTGGAATCACAGGGGCTAACCGTGGGTGCGGTATTTTTACTCGACCCACCAACACGAAAACGCAGATCTTGGTTGCGCATACGCACCCCAATTTTGGGTGAATGGTTAATCCGGCCGTGGTTCAGATCTCGACCGTCTTTTGCGCGAGAATTGCGTCGTCGTGCGATCGCGCTACAGCCAACTCGTCGGATCAATGCGCCAGTCACTGTGTTACATCGAGGTGAGGCTGACTGCTGTTGGCTCGACCAACAAACGCCTACGACTTACATCAAACTGACAGACGGATCACACAAGGCACTGATTGAAGACTCGGCGGTTCGCGCTGGCTGGTCGGTGTACTTTGAGCAGTGGGCTGCAGCGCATGGGCTTTGTTAGTTATGCTTTATCGCCGCAACCGTTTTCTCAGCAGATAGTTTGGCTTTTCTGGGCATCATCATTTTCCTCTTGGGGTAAACGATGAGCTAAAACCCTCTCTTAGACAAATGACTGAATTAGTCCAACAGGGGCTGACGGGATACAACTTAACCTGATGAGCGAAGCCGTCTCTTAAATCAGATCGCATAAATTCCAACTTCATCCGACGACGTACAAGTGAGAAAGACCCTTATGACATGATTTCAGTAAGGCTGTGGACTGATGGTATCCGAGTTATTAGTTGTCGTTTCAAGCCCCTTGCGTCGACCCAATCCGTTATCGAATCGTTGAAAGCGGGTGAGGGTGCGGTGACTATCCCGGAATTTATCATTAACTGGCTTGAATGCATTACCGGCGATATGGCGGGGGTGGTAAAGATTCTTGAGGAGCAGGTTGATAGTGTCGTAGAGTTAAGCGATACGATGGATGTGGCAGCGGTGCGCCAAAAACAAATATGACTGAGGCGAGTTAAATGCGCAGGCTCCAGCTAAAGCCCTTGTGTTTTCATCCACAGTTCAGCACCATTACCCCGCTGGAGACATAAAAGTTAAAACCTAGGACAATATCATCGCTAATAATGAGGAAAACATGAAAACAACAGCTTTAATGACAGGGGTCGCCGCGCTGTCGATGGCGAGTGCAGTATTTGGCGCAATGCTCCCTGACGCAGTACAGGGACAAGCGTCCGCGGGTCTGATTCAAATTGCAACAACAGGAAATCCTGAGGGCTTGCATGCAGAGCTCGGTGGTGAGGTTACTGAATCATCAGTGATTGCAGAGACTGTTGGTCAAGCCACGCTTAACGGCCTTCTCAACGTTGACGAGAACGAGCACCTCGCGCCCATGGCTCTGGTAGTTAACGGAACGATATACGCGATGGTTGCACCAACCATTACCAAAGATAACTTTATCCTCGTCACTGACGATGGCGTGACTCGTCGTATGGACGTGGGCAACTCTGAAGGCACAAACGAGCCTTTTATTGTTGCTGAAGTCGATCCAAACGCACTGCCTGAGACAGTGACTAGCAAAGCCTCTGCAGGACTGATCCAAATTGCAACGACGGGCAACCCAGAGGGTTTACAGGCTGAACTGGGCGGCGAAATTGTAGAGTCCTCCATTGTGGCTGAGACAGCGGGCCAGGATGCTCTTAACGCACTGCTAATGGTCGACCAAGACGAACATCTCGCACCCATGGCGCTCGTCGCGCCGTCTGGCGAAATTTATGCCATGGTTGCACCGACGATTACCAAGGATAATTTCGTTCTAGTTACTCGAGGTGGAGACGCTATCCGTATGGACGTCGGCTCAACCGAGGGTACTAACCAGCCCTTCCAAGTTACCAACGTCGTATCAGACGGTGGCACACCTTGGTACGTTGAGTTCTGGTACTGGTTAACGGGTGCCTAAGCGTCAGTAGGTCTGTGAAATAAGAGCGCTGCCCCGCGGGTCGGCGCTTTTTTTTGTCTTGGCACTTCCCATGGAGATCACAATGAATAAAACGTTAAATGGGGTCATTCCAGCCTTCTTGTTGGCTGCTTGCGCAACCACTGCGGTTCAGTCAGAAAGCACGCAGTTTCAGCCAATTGAGATCGACTTTAAGGTGGTTTGGGATCAGGACGTCCACCCGTTTACTGGCGCAACGGCTATCGACATCGACGGCGATGGTCGTGATGAGGTATTCATTGGGGGCGGACTCAATCAAGCCGATCGTCTCTATCAGTGGCGCAATGGGGCACTCGCCAATATTGAGCCCGGCACAGGCATTTCATCAATGGATGCCACTCACGGCGCCATGTCGCTCGATATGGACAGCGACGGGGATGTGGACCTTATTTTAGCAAGAGCAGGCGGTATTTATCTCTACCTAAATAATGGCGAAGGCGTATTTTCTGAGAAATTGATCAGGGTGCCATCACAGCCAGATGAGTCCGAGCCCTTTCAGGTTGCGGTCACCGATTACGACCGCGACGGTGACGTTGATCTATATGTTAGCTACTTCGTCGCTTTTCCCTTCTTCATGAGTGCAACCTTCAATGATCCGAAGCATTCTAAGACAAATATTTTGCTGCGAAACGATGGTGATCTTCGGTTTACCGATGTTACAGCAGAAGCAGGCGTCGCCGGGCATGCAAACACCTTTGGCGCAATATTGCTCGACCTTAATGGGGATTTTTATGACGATCTGGTGGTTGCGCAAAACACCTGGGAAGTCGAGATCTTCGAAAATATGAAAGACGGCACCTTCGAATCCAGACCCACCAATACCGGTTACGGCTTTTGGATGGGGGTAGGCGCAGGTGATATCGATAACGATGGTGACCAGGACCTGTTTTTTCCAAATGTCGGTAATTCAATACCATCATGGCTAACCATGGGCGATATTTTTCCAGATCAGCGACACTCGCATGACTGGTCACTGCTAAGAAACGATGGCAATTTCAGATTTACCGAAACGGTTTCAGACTGGGAGATCGACAACGAAGGGTTTGCTTGGGGAGGCGTCTTCGAAGACGTCAACCTTGACGGAAAACTGGATCTCTTTGTTGCTCAAAACTACGTGAAATGGCCAATTCATCGTTTATTCAAACTTGAGGGTCGTGCCTATTTGCAAGACACCAAAGCGTCCGGCGCCCCCTTTTTCCGGCACGCCCCAGAGCTCGGTTTAAAAAATAAACGCTACGGGCAATCCTCGTTGTTTGTCGACCTAGACGGTGACTATCGACTCGACTACTTCTGGGTGAATATGAACGATGAACAGGCTGCATTCTTAAACAAGAGCGAAGGTAATTTCGTTTCTTTCAGGTTGCCTGACGATATCGCTCATCTGGGTACGCAAATCTATATCGTGACACAGAATGGTAAGAGCTATACCCGGCAATTCATTGCGGGCGAAGGTTATCTGACCGATCAATCGAGTGATCTAGTTTTCGGCTTGGATGGCGCCGAGGCTGTCGAGAAGGCAGTGGTGACGTGGCCTGATGGCACGAGCCTAGAAATCGCCAACCCAGCCATCAACACACGTCATTCACTCAGTCGTTAGCCTTCTGCCAGTCTTAGTCGAGGGGAGCCGCATTTGCGCTGGACTTGGACGTCTTACATTCAAACTTAACTCAAGCCCGCACTGCGTATGACTCTTTGGTTGAGTCGCAAGATCAGGAATTCGCCATTGCTGAATTGCTGATGCTTCAAGTCATCTGTCATGTATTTCAAGACCTTCAAACCCAGATCGGCGGGGTTCTCGGAGGCATCAATGCTTCGCAGTTGGGTTTCAATATTGGACTTTGTTTCGCCACAGCGAATTTCCACCTCAGCGTATTCAGCAGCAGCGCGGATCCGAAGTTCAAGCTCAGAGACGCCCTCGGGTGTATTCGTCATCATGTAGACAAAGGCTTCCTCAACGGCGAGTACAAGGCGATTTAAACTTTCACCTCGCCAGTCCGACTCCCGGGCTTTCTCAGTGACAAAGGCCAGTGCGCCGGCAAGTCCGGCTTTGTCCAATGGCTGCACATTTCTCGCTTGGCGTTTGTTCTTGAGCGAGACCAACCAGCTGAGAAACACCGCGGCAACGCCGCCGGCCGTCATTCCATTGTTAAGCAGGCTCGCTAAATAATCGGGCAACAAACCGCTAAACAGCTGCTGATTTTGGAACCCTATACCTAACCACAATGCCAGACCAAAAACGATGCCGTTATCAAAAGACATGCCTTCTGACATCACAAGACGAATACCGTGCGAAAATAAAAGCACTAGAAATACAATGATGAAAGCACCGGCAACAGGCGTTGGAATAGCTTGTAATAAGGCTGAGAGCTTGGGTACAAAGGCCAGTCCCAGCAGAATAATGCCGCCGTAGAGTCCCACTTTGCGAGACGCTACGCCCGTTAAATCGACAACCGATATCGACGTGGAGTAAGTAGTATTTGGAAGAGTTCCGGCGAGGCCGCTTAAGAAATTACCAAGGCCGTCGGCGTTCACCGCACCTTGAACGACACGATAATCGGTGGTTTTCACTTTTTTACTGGAAATATCCTGAATGGCGATGCCATCTCCGAATGTCTCGAGAGCGCCGATAATAGTCACAATGATAAATGAGGGGAGCAGGGTCCAAAAAGCCGCGTCGAAGTCAGTATTAAGTCCTGGCCAACCTTGATCGGGCAGGCCGACCCATGAGGCTTCCGACACCGCTGTTAAATCCGTCAAATTGAGTGGCCAAGCCACCAAAAATCCAATGATGATTCCGATCAGAGGTGCCCAAAGTCGTTTTTTCCCCGCTGTATAAAAACTTAACAGCAAAATAACCACCAGCGTAATAGTGGCGACTACAGCGGGTGCGGAAGCAAAGGTGTTGAACCCCTCAGGTACGGTCGACACCATGTCAAACCCAATGGGCATCACGGTAACGGCAATTAGGCAGACAACCGTACCGCCGACAGTTGGATTGATGACGTCTCTAAAGAGAGAAAGTTTTGCCGCGAATAGAAACTGAATCAACGCAGAAACCAGAACAAGAGAGCCCAGCAATGGCAGTCCGCCCGCCTCTAAGGCCGAAATTGAAACGGCGAGAAAAGCACCCGAGGTGCCCATAAAAAGGACATAGCCGGCCCCAAAGTTACCAAGGGGCCGCGCTTGCAACATGGTTGTTACACCACTAATGGCCAATGCAGCAAATACAACCCAGTTTCCCCAAACATCGACAATACCAGCCGCCGTAAGTGCAATGATAGGCGTGAGCGTAATGCCTGCAAGGATTAGGGCGATCGTCTGCCCCGCAAGTGGCAGCGATACCGATAAGGGTGGGTCATCGTCCACCTCGTATAGCAAGTGCGATGTTGCTGGATTGAGATCGCTCATTGTGTCCTCAGAATTTTAGGTGCTTATTTTTTTTGCGACAGAAACCTGGTTGTGTCCGTCTTTATATTCGTAGTCGATAGTATCCATGACTGAGCGAGTCAGGTGTATTCCCAGTCCACCAATTTCTCTCATTTGTATCGCTCCGTCTAAATCTGGAGTCTCCCTAGCGACTGGATTAAAGGCGGGGCCATTATCGCGAATGACGAGGCATACAGTACCGAAAGAGGTTTCCTCGCTACTTTCAGTCATATTCGCTTTTTGTGCTAAGGCAAGCTCAACACGACATGGCGTCCGGCCTCGTCACACCCATAGCTCGCTACGTTTACAAAGAGCTCTTCCAATGCAAGATCAAACGGGAATCGCTCGGCGTCACTCAAGCGATTGTCAGCCCACCATCGCGCAAGAAACCGCTGTGCTTTTACGAGTTCTGATGTGACCCCTGTGAGTTGCAAGGACGCCATGGGAAGCTGGCTATTGCCCTAGGGCATCCTCAAGCGTTGCATGGAGGGATATGATTCGGTCAAAGCCACTAATGGTGAAAACGGATTCGACGTTTTCATCAAGAGCGCAGGCCCTGAACGAGACGCCTTTTGTTTCAGCAGCTTTTGCACCAACTAGAAACGCACGCAGTCCAGCTGACGAGACATAGTCGAGCGAACCACAATCAACGACTACACCGCTCTGGCACTCGGAGATTGCAGATTCGATGACGGCTTGAGCTTCTGAGGCTTCGTCAAAACCGAGACGGCCGCAAAAACTGATAACTATGATGCCACCTTGTTCTTTTTTCGTAATTTCCATAATTTCCTCAACCTCAGATTCAAATGGGATAGGAGCTTACCAACATGGCTCGCGCAATTGCTTCTTGCTCTTCTTGAATGGCGAGCTCCACCAAGCCCGCTGTTAACTCGAGATTACTGACTTGCTCTAATCGACCCTCTAGACGCACTATCTCCTTCCTAGATAAGAAGGCCTCTAACAACCCACCAGCGCGTGCAAGCCCAATGAGTACAGAATCTTCTGTAGAGGGTATCGAGTCGCCAAGGAGTGTTTCCATGATGCGCAACTTGGCTTCTTTCTGCTCCGTACCGTCTATGACAGGATATTTTCTTGAGGACAGCACCCACAAAAACCGACTTTCCTCTGACTTCAGAATACCTTGATCGCATAGAGACATAAGCGTCAACCGAGTAATTTCCTGAACGTCTGCTTGCAAGTGCGACAACCAAAACCCAAGACGCTGTGGCGTACTGTGCTCACACAAGCGCTTCATAACCAAGTTCAGCGTGGCGTCATTATCGACATCACGTGATATCACTCGGACTTCTTCCGGATCGACTTCGATCTTATCTTTGAGCGCAAGCTCAATAAGACAAGCGCCAACGAAAGCAAGACGGAAGGTCGATGTCCCAGCGGTAAATTCAATATCGCCGTCGTCATTTACGGCAAGTAGAAGCATCTCTTGGTGCAATGACAGCATCTGCAATCTCCTTACAATGGCGCATTATTGTGCGGTGAAAATCGAGGTTTGACCAGTCTTTGAAGGAATAGCAGTCATTCTTCGGTAAGTGCTCAGCATGACTTTTCTAAGGGTAGTCTACGATTGGCTCAAGCAACGCTTCCAACCCCCGCTGGTTCTGTTTATTGGACGGCTTAGAGCTGACGCTTTTCCGAACTTAGCGGAATTTTGCGGAGGTTATGAATTGTGAAAAGCGCTCGCACCAAACGACAACAGAGCTGAATTCAGCATTATCCAGAGTGGATAGATTTTCCAAAACAAACCCGTCGAAGGTGTTGATTAATCCAACTTGTGTCGACTGGTCTTTGATTTGCCAAAATGCGTCCTCGGTCTCCACATACTCTGGCGTCAAATACAGCCGATAATCAGGTCCGGGAGCCATTTCCCCTTCAAAAACAATGACATCGTCAAAAATTTTAATAACACCTTCGCCCCAGTGGAATAGGTCACTGTCTTCTCTATCTCTATCGAAGCGCGCCTCAAAACGGGGGCCGCTGGTCTGCGCTGATTCAATAGCGGTGATATCGGGCGCTTCGGGTGCGATGAGTATGGGCAAGAGGTAAATTCCCGCGGCAAATCCCGCTAAAGCTGCTCCAAGATGCGTGGCCGCCAGTACTAGTTTTTTCATATTGCCCCAGTCCTCCCAATGCAATGATTATAATTCTTCTGTAGTGCTTCTGCAGTGGTATCTTTGAGTCTCGCTGTGTCAGCAAACCCCTTTGAGGGTTGCCGGGCAGTGGATCTCACTCATACATTCGATGCGCCTATCCATTTTGCCGCGGATACTTAGACGGCCGACGAAGTTCCCCTCTCCACTTTTAAGATGAAATTTTATATCAAGGCACAATCCGCTCGGTATCCCCCGACGATTAGCTAGCCCAATCTATCCCAATAGGTGCGACGCCCAGAGCGCATTAGGTGCACGCCATTCCCCCCCTGTCGTTCAACCAGCCTGAGACTGCTTTCCGCCAACTGAAAATATTGCTCCGCGCGCGACATACGACTGGGGATGCCAAGCATCCCACCGCAACTCAAAGTAATCTCGGCGCCACGTGGGGAGGCCACATGGGCAACGTGCAGTGCCGCTACTGCACTTCGCAGGTCCTCTGCTAGCGCCAGTAGCTCATCCTCACCGCTGCTCAATCCCGCCAGAACAAATGTGCTCTGATCCTGTCGAGCCAGTTGATAACCTTGCTCCACACCGATCGCCTCTACTGCGCCAGCGACTTTCAGCACCAGCTCATCACCGGCCGACTGGCCATAAAAGTCATCAAAGCGACTAAAAAAATCGATCCTCACGAGCAGCAGCGCCAAACTCGATTGCTGAGTTTGCGCCTCACTTATTAGTGCGTCGACTTGCTCTTCAAAGGCCCGAGCGTTAGTTAGACCGGTCAAGCTATCCAACATAGACCAGGCGGCCAGCTGATCAGCCTGCTGCTTTAAACGAATCTGCGTACCTACTCGAGCGGTCACCACCGTCGATTGAAAGGGTTTGGAAATGTAGTCCGCCGCACCCAAGTTGAGACCTTTAGCTTCATCCTCGGCGCTGTCTAGGCCCGTGATAAAAATAACAGGGATTTCACCGGTAGCCTCTCTCGACTTTAGAACCTCCAGCACCTCATAGCCATTCATGTCGGGCATGGTGATATCGAGCAATATAAGTTGAGGCTGGGTTTTTTCAGCCGCAGCAATGCCCATAGCACCGTTAATTGCTACCACGATCTCATACTGGTCACCCAACAGCTCAATAAGGGTATTGATATTGAGGCGATCGTCATCGACCACCAGAATTTTGGGTTTCATACGCACGCTATCGGTCATGCAGACAAGTCCTCTCTCAAGGCACTGAGATGCTGCTCGGCTGAAATAAAGTCAAATTGCTTGCAACTCTTGTATAACCTTTGCGCCAACTCATCTCCTGGCAAAACGCCCAACAAGGCCTGCGCGCATTCTTCGGCCCGAGGATTAAAGCCAGCAATCAGATCTACTAATTCCTCAAGCAACGCTTTTGCCCTGAGCACGTCGCGCTCACCCTCAGGCTCGCCGACCACATTACCAAACTGCGTTTGACGCCAATCAGACAAGGCCGACACCAACACTTGGTAGGCTAAGCTAAATTCATCTAAAAGGTCTGTTGCCGTTGACAGCGCATGGGCCTTTAATGACGTTTCTAGAGACGCGGCCAAGCGATGCAACGCGAACGCCCCCATGGTGCCCAATACCGACTTAAGGGTATGCACCGAACGCTGAGCCCACGCGTAATCACCGCGGGCAATCGCCGCGTTGATCACCGAGAGCTCATCGCCATGATCATCGAGAAAATCTAAAAGGAGTTTCTGCAAAAACGCGCGATTTCCCTTGACATTAATAAGTGCTTTACCAATATCGCAGCCCGCAAGATTAGTGGGTAAATTAATCTCGTCCATGTCCTCTACGCTATCTTCCTCGAGGGCACAGGGTTCGCGTTCACCCGCAGGAATCCACTCCAGCAATTTGGAATACAGTATCTCTGACTGCACCGGCTTACCAATGTGTGCGTTCATACCGGTCTCTAACGCCTTTTGAATATCACTGTCGTACACGTTCGCTGTGATCGCTAAGATCGGTAGCTGTTCAGCTGAAACGCTCTCACGAATCTTACGCGTCGCCTCGTAGCCATCCATATGCGGCATATGAATGTCCATCAGCACCAAGTCATAAGCATTCTGAGCAACCATCTCCACGGCCTTGACACCATCCTCGGCCACATCCAGATAAAAGCGCCCCGGCCGAAGGAGCTCCTTGGCCACATCTTGGTTAATAGCGTTATCTTCAACCAGTAAAATTCGAGCACCCATAATGGGTGCCAAGTCTCTCTCACTGATCTTGGGCTCCACTAAACTCTTATTGCGGTACTTGCTCTTAGTGCCAGTAAGGACATTCATGATGGCATTTAATAGCGCCGACGGATTGACGGGTTTGGTGAGCACGTCATCCACCATGCTCACCTGTTTATCGGCTTGCTCATCCAACAGGCGTGAAGCCGCGGTCACCAAAACGATCTTGGGAGTCTTGTTTAATGACAGGTCGTTACGGATCACGGACGAAGCCGATAAACCGTCCATATCGGGCATGCGGTAGTCCATCAAAATGACATCAAACGGTAACTCTGAATCCGCTCGTTTCACCTCAGACAAGGCTTCCATGGCCGACGTACACACGGTTACCTCAAGCTCAAAGTGCGTCAGTTGCGCCGCTATGATTTCTCGCGCATTGGGATTATCGTCCACAATCAAAACGCGCGTACCTGCCATGTCATGCGACGCGGTTTTGCTCAAGCGGTGATTGACGTCTCCGGGTGGCAAGACAACAAAAGGCACTTCAAAAATAAACTCGCTGCCCTTGCCGAATTCACTTTCGACCCAAATACGGCCCTCCATGAGCTCCACCAACTGCCGGCATATCGCCAATCCCAGGCCAGTACCGCCGTACTTACGCGTGGTGCCCTCCTCGGCTTGACTGAAAGGTTGAAACAAGCGTGCAATTTGTTCTTCCGTAAGACCAATACCGGTGTCTCTCACACTGAAGCGGAGCAGCGATCGTCCATTACGCTCTGCTATTGTGCGAAGTGACAAAACAATGTCACCCGACTCCGTAAATTTTTTAGCATTGCCCACCAAATTCAGCAGAATTTGATTCAATCGCAGCGCATCGCCACTGACAAAAGTCGGTGCAGCTGGGTCAATATTGAACAAGAGCTCAAGGTTCTTGGCTTCAAGCTCAGTGGACATACTGGCAGCTAGATCAGAAAACAAGCGCTCAAGATCGACCGTATCATGGGTCAGCCTCATCTTGCCCGCTTCGACCTTACTGATATCGAGCAGGTCGTTGATGATAGTTAGCAAATTGTTGGCCGAGACATAGACCTTTGTAAGCTGATCTTGCTGCCTAGGGGTTAACTCACTGCGCAACACGAGATCACACAAGCCTATGATGGCGTTCATGGGCGTGCGGATTTCGTGGCTCATGTTGGCCAAAAATTCGGTTTTAGCGCGACTGCCCACCTCGGCCTGCTCTTTTGCTTGTATCAGGTCCTTATGGACTCGGCGCAAGTGCGCCTGCTTTCGGCGCAATGTCGCATTAGAGACGCGTTCTTCCGTTACTGCACCGGCAATTAAGGCAAACAACCCAGCGCTCACAAAGCCTATGTTCATGACATAAAATAACGACTTCGTCCAATGGGGCATCATGATTGGCATTTGGGCGAGCTGTTCATCTAACACCGCAGAGATCACTAGCAGTAGCGCGAATCCATAGAACCAGCGTTGGGCGTTTTTTACGTTAAACAACAGCACCGCCGCGATAGGTGGCAGGAATGACCACAAAATCATTACGCTGCCGCCGTCAAAGCCACCCATCATCCACATGAGCAACGTGGGGAGTAGCATGATCATAATGAGCTGGCTAAATTGGTGTAATTGACGCCGTCCAGTGCGAATGTAATTACTTAAGAGCACCGCCGTCACTGCGGCATAGGTAAACGGCACCGCGGCTGAACCGGGCATGTCAAGCAGCAGATACACCGCGCCCATAAAAACCGTGATAACGATCAGCATGAGGGGTACGAACAACAGCACCGACTTCTGACGGCGGAGCTCAGCTGAATCGTCAGCCAAGACCACCAAATCCAACAGGCGCTTAGCGAATTCTGGCTTGGCCATTGGCTGCCCCCCCCTAGATTGTTAGTACGTAGCTCTTTACTATCTGTGACCGTGCCCGCCGATAATACCGCATCAACCATGGATTCACAGATATCTACAACCCCAACGGCCAGTAGCCGTACGCCTTCTGCTCAAGACGTGGACCCGCAAATAGAGAGTGCGCGACAGCTGCAGGCAGCGATCTTGCCAACCGAGTTTCCTAAAGCGCTGAACATTACCGCCGTCGCTCGAATGCAATCCGCACGGCATATGAGCGGTGACTTCTACGATTTCATAGAGCTCCCTGACGGTCGAATTGGACTTGTCATTGCGGATGTAAGCGGCAAAGGGATCCCAGCTGCGTTTTTTATGGCCATTGCACGAACCACTCTCCGTGCTGCAGCGCTTCGTCATGTAGACCCGGGGCAATGCCTTATGGAAGCGAATGCCGAACTGGTACGGCAGAATCCGCAGTTGCTATTCATTACGGTTGCCTACGCCATCATCGATCCTTGGGGCCTAAGAGTAGAGCTTGCACTTGCCGGTCATGAGCCACTACTGTTGTGCGCTGCCGATGGCAGTGTCTCTAGTGTGCCCGCGGACCACGGCATCGCTCTAGGTATCATCGAAGAAGTAGAGTATCCCGTTACGGTGTTTGAGCTGATGCCGGGGGAAACGTTATTTGCTTACACAGATGGACTTACCGAGGCCGAGAATAACGAACAGGCGTTTTACGGCATGGAACGGCTACAGCAAAGCCTAAAATGTCGGAGCGGTCCTAACGCCAGTGAGGCTTTAGATAGTATTTATAAAGACATTGCACTGTTCTCAGGGGATCATCCACAACACGATGACATCACCGCTTGGCTATTACGCGTCAATGACGACGCCCAACGTTTGGCCTAACCGTAGACAGCTCGGCTGCGTACAGCGACCACAAAGACCTCGCGGGCAAACTGCGCCAATTACGACCGGCCAGCCCAGAACTCTTCACGCTCGCGTTACAAAGCGTGTGCCAACTGAATATTTTGAAAACACCCGATACACGCTTATCTTGAGTGCTGACCAAACGAAAACATCCCCCGGTCGACGGTGCGGCCGCTACTGTGGGGTGTAAGATAATAGTAAAGTGTCGATCCGAGCGTTGGCCTGCGAGGATCTAGCTGATGGCAAGCCGAGAATTTTTCTCAAGCGGAACAAGAACAATTTGCCCGGAATGGTGTCGTCAAAGTCCTTGACTGCTCGGTCAGCCCACTCGGCCACTTCTCCAAATCCTATCTAACTCGCCTCTTTCAACCTTTCCCGTGGCGCTCCCGGGTCACGCATTACTCGGAGCCTTCACGAGCCCGCAATCTTACCACAGACCGCATAAGGGTTAGGGTCCCGCGGCCGGCAGATCGATCAGACGTTACCGCTCTCCTCATCGTCATCAGCAACGCTGTCGGCCTGAATTCTGTCCAGAATTTCTTCCCGGTGCACCGCCACATCCCGAGGCGCGTTTACGCCAATGCGAACCTGATTGCCTTTGACCCCCAACACCGTGATGGTGACATCGTCCCCGATGATGAGGGATTCACCCACTCGTCTCGTTAGTATCAGCATGCGATTACATCCATGTTATTTGCCTAACTACCCAGTAATCAGCGCAGCAGTCTAATTCACTTGTCAGCGCCCAAATCTTCCGGTTCCGCGTCCAGCTCAAAGGCAGTGTGTAACGTTCTTACCGCCAACTCTAGGTAATTCTCTTCAATCACCACCGAAATCTTGATCTCAGAGGTGCTGATCATCTGCATATTAACACCAACTTCGGACAGGGCCTTAAACATCTTGGCCGCTACTCCTGAGTGAGACCGCATTCCCACGCCTACCACCGATACCTTTGCAATTTTAGCGTCATCACGTAGCTCAGCGGCACCCACGCTCGCCACCACAGGCTCGAGAATTTCGCGCGCACGCACAACATCGCCCCGCGCAACAGTGAAAGTAAAGTCTGTATGCCCCTGCTCACCGGTGTTCTGAATAATCATATCGACTTCGATATTGGCCTCCCCAATGGGACCTAATATCTTATAGGCAACCCCCGGGGTGTCGGGCACTCCGAGTACCGTGAGTTTTGCCTCATCGCGATTGAACGCAATGCCTGCAATGGTTGGCGCTTCCATATCGCCCTCCTCCATGGTGATTAGTGTGCCGGGGCCTTCCCTAAAACTGCTCAATACCCGCAGCGGCACCGCGTATTTTCCTGCAAATTCAACCGAGCGTATCTGCAACACCTTGGAGCCCATGCTGGCCATTTCCAACATTTCTTCAAAGGTAATTTTTTCAAGTCGCTGCGCGGTATCAACGATCCGGGGATCAGTCGTGTAAACACCATCCACGTCGGTGTAAATCTGACACTCATCAGCTTTCAGCGCCGCGGCGATGGCCACCGCCGTGGTATCTGAACCGCCACGGCCCAAGGTGGTGATATTTCCCTGTTCATCGACACCCTGAAAACCGGCAACCACGACCACACCACCCTCAGCAAGGTCAGCGCGAATACGGCTATCATCGATTTCGCGGATCCGCGCTTTGGTGTAAGCACTGTCAGTAAGAATACGTACCTGCGATCCTGTATAAGAACGCGCGGGAACGCCGATATTGTGAAGCGCCATACTGAGCAGCGCCGTCGTCACCTGCTCGCCGGTGGCAACGAGCGCATCCATTTCTCGCGGCGTTGGCTGGTCCAAAATCTCTCGAGCCAAGGCGATGAGACGGTTGGTTTCTCCGGACATAGCGGATACGACCACGACGACCTGATGGCCGTCGCGCTGAAAACGCGCCACCCGTTCAGCTACGTGCTGGAGCCGCTCGACGGTCCCCACGGAGGTGCCGCCGTATTTTTGAACAATCAGTGCCATAGGAGGATCAGTCGGAGTGCTACTCTGCCTCTAAAATCGGGCGCGAACCATAGCACAGACGGCACTACGCCAGAAGGACCTTCCCGGTGGAATTATGTGGCTATTTGCGCCGCGACCCAGTCGGGGAAGGATGACAGCACCTCGGGCAAACCCGCCACATCGCTACCGCCGCCCTGTGCCATATCGGGTCGACCACCCCCTTTGCCTCCAAGCCTTCCTGCGACTTCACGCATCACATCGCCGGCTTTAATTCGATCAGTAAGGTCTTTCGTGACACCGGATACTAGTGCGATTTTTTCGTCCTCGACCGCCGCCAGTAAAATCACCGCGGATCCCAATTTGCTTTTGCATTGGTCAAGCGTGTCTCGCAAGGTGCCTGCATCAGCGCCATCAACGACCGTAGCCAATACCTTAAGACCCGACACATCGACCGCGCTACTGGTCAGGTCACCGCCGGCACCCGAGGCGAGTTTTTGTCGTAAGCGAGTGACTTCTTTTTCAAGGTCTCTGACTTCGCCGCGCAACGCGGTTGCCTTGTCGACCGCCAAATCAGGGGTCGACTTTAGAACCTCCGCAGTAGCCTCCAGACGAGAAAATACGCCTCGCACTTCATTAATGGCCGCCTCGCCCGTGACCGCCTCAATGCGCCGAACGCCGGCAGCCACCCCCGACTCGGCGGTAATCAGGAACAGACCAATATCCCCGGTACGATCCACGTGGGTGCCGCCGCAAAGCTCTACTGAGAAGCCGTCCGCGCCCATACTGAGAACGCGAACCTCCTCACCATACTTCTCGCCGAAAAGTGCCGTCGCGCCCTTGGCTATGGCGGCATCCATGCTCATTTCTTCGGTGCTGACGGACGTGTTGAGACGTATCTGCTCGTTCACAATGTCGGCGATAGCGGTGAGTTCCTCCGCCGTAACCGGTTGGCCATGGGAGAAGTCGAAGCGGAGTCGCTCGGAATTCACTAATGACCCCTTCTGAACAACGTGCTCCCCGAGGACGCGCCTTAGCGCTTCATGCATCAAGTGAGTCGACGAATGATTCAACCGGATACGCTGACGAATACTGGCATCTACGCTGGCGTCCACGCTGTCGCCAACAGAGAGTGATCCCTTCGCAACTCGAATGTGGTGCAGGTGATGCCCCTTGGCCTTCGTCGTATCAACGACGTCAATTCGCGCATCGCCACTGATCAGGACCCCACAATCCCCTACCTGACCCCCGCTCTCGCCGTAGAAAGGTGTGGCATCCAGAATGGCGATGGCTTCCATCCCTTCGCTCACAGCGTCTACCAGCTCGCCCTGGTGAATCAGCGCGACGATGGATGCCTTACGCTGTGTCGTCTCATAGCCGACAAAGGTGGTCTCGCCCTCAACGGACAGGGTGTCGCTGTAATCGATCTTAAAGCTGCCACTCTCCTGTGACCGCTTGCGCTGGGTTTCCATCGCGCTCTCGTAACCCGCAATATCGAGAGTCAAGTTGCGCTCCCGGGCAATGTCATTGGTCAGATCAACCGGGAACCCGTAGGTGTCATAAAGCCGAAAGATGACATCTCCAGGCAGTTCGCTGCCCTCAAGCGAGGCAAGCGCTTCATCAAGAATCGCCATACCGTTGTCGAGAGTTCGCGCGAACTGTTCCTCTTCCGCCAGCAGGGCGGCCGCTATACTCGTTTGCTGAGTGCGCAGATCGGGGTAGGCATCGCCCATCTCCTGCACCAACACCGGTAAAAGCTCGGCGAAAAAAGCCGAGGTCGCGCCTAGCTTGTTGCCGTGGCGAATGGCGCGACGAATGATGCGCCGCAGCACATATCCCCGGCCTTCATTACCCGGTAATACACCATCCGCAATGAGGAATGCACAGGAACGCAGGTGATCGGCAATCACCCGCAAGGATTTCTCTTCGAGGTCGGATACCTTGAGCCGCGCGGCCACCGCGCCAATTAGCGCCTGAAACAGGTCAATCTCGTAGTTGGAGTGCACCCCCTGAAGTACAGCAGCTATCCGTTCCAGACCCATGCCGGTATCCACCGAAGGAGCGGGCAGTGGGTGCAGCGTACCCTCGCTATCTCGATTGAACTGCATGAACACCAAATTCCAGATCTCGATGTACCGGTCGAGATCGTCATCAGGGCTGCCAGGCGGACCGCCCGGCACATCGGGCCCATGGTCGTAGAAAATTTCCGAACAGGGGCCACAGGGGCCGGTATCACCCATTTGCCAGAAATTGTCTTCATCGAGCCGCGACAAGCGGTTGGGGTCGACACCGATATCATTGACCCAAATATCTGCAGCTTCGTCGTCGCTGATGTGTACTGTGACCCACAGCCTCTCCTTGGGCAGCCCAAGGACCTCAGTCAGAAAACTCCAGCCAAAGCGGATGGCGTCGCGTTTGAAGTAATCGCCGAAACTGAAGTTACCCAGCATTTCAAAGAAGGTGTGGTGCCTAGCGGTATAACCCACATTTTCGAGATCGTTGTGTTTACCGCCAGCACGGACACATTTTTGGGCAGTGCACGCACGCGCATAGGCACGCTCCTCAAGACCCAGAAACGTCTCCTTGAATTGGTTCATCCCCGCGTTGGTAAACAAAAGGGTGGGATCTTCGTGGGGAACTAGGGAGCTCGAGGCCACTCGGGTATGCCCCTGCTCCTCGAAATAGGAAAGGAACGCTTCTCTAATCTGCGCGGTTTTCATGTGTACTCTCTACCGATTCTTACGCTTTCCCATTCAATCCCGTCGACGAAATCAAATAGGCTTAACAACTCACTGCATACCCTGCGACAACTCACCTTCGGCCATCGTGCGACCAGCCAAGATATGGAGGTGGAGGTGGAACACCGTCTGGCCACCGGCTTCACCATTATTAACCACCAAACGGAAGCCGTCACCGACACCGAGCTGTGTCGCAACCCGACCGGCGACCAGCATCAGGTGGCCAAGAAGGGCCTGATCAGCGTCATCGGCATCGACCAGTTTTGGAATGGGTTTTTTGGGGATTATCAGCACGTGGGTAGGTGCCTGGGGCTGAATATCCCTGATCACCACACACTGGTCATCCTCGTATAAAAACTCCGTGGGAATTTCTCCCCGGGTGATTTTCCCAAAAATGGTATCGCTCATTTCCGATCAGCCTCAGCCCAGTTTCTCATCAGCGGTCAGAACACGAGCCTCACTCTCCAGCATCACCGGAATGTCGTCTCTGACCGGATAAGCCAGTCCGCTAGCCCGGCACACCAGCTCCTGTTTTTCCTCGTCGTATTCGACGGGTGCCTTGGACACTGGACAGACCAAAATTTCGAGTAGCTTAGGGTCGAGCACCGAAAACCTCCTTCATAACAACGCTTCTTACTACCGGCAAAAGCCGGTGGCGAAGCTTATCACTGATCCGCGGGCATGGGTGGCACCAATAACTGGGGATCAATCCGCTGATCGAGCCAGCTCATGCGCCAATCGAGGTGCGGGCCGGTGGCGCGACCCGTGGCACCTACCTTGCCGATCAGCGCGCCGGCGCTGACCTCTTCCCCCACCGCGACCGAAACCTCGCTCAGATGAAGAAAGGAAGAGGACAAACCGAACCCGTGATCGAGGATGACGGTACCGCCGGAGTAGAACAAGTCGGGCTCCGCCAGGGTGATGATCCCGGGCCCGGGCGCCACCACCGGATGGCCTGTGGGACGCGCCACATCAACCCCATAGTGAGGAGATCCTGGCGTACCGTTGTACACCCGCTGGCTGCCATACACCCCGCTGATGCGTCCGGTAACAGGCCACCGCAGGCCGGCTCGGACCGCCGCCAGCAGATCGGGTCGCTGGAGGCGCTGTGACTTGGCCTGTCGCACCAGTTCACGCTCGCGGGCAATGCGCTCAAGCACCTCCTCGGGCGGGGTGACGGTTTGCTGAGGCACGCCCTCGACGCGCTGAATCCGGTAATTTCGCTGCCCAATCTCGATGGACGCCTGACAGGGTGCTTCGCCATCGATACTCAGCAGCCCCAGCGACGGGGCATCGCGACCCACCCCCACGACAAAAGATCCGTCCGGGAGCACAGTCACCGATCGGTCATTCCAGGTGACGCCAGAGCCCGGCGCTACGCGGCCCCACAGCAATCCCCCTTGTAATGCATCGCCCTGAAGTGCGTTGCCCTCAAGCCCAACGCAATCTGCCGCCCCAAGCGGTTCGGCGCTGACGCCGAAGGAGACACCAAACAATAGAAACGTCGCTAATCCTCGCCGAAGCGCTAAATAATTCGTCATAGGACAAGCTTCGGCAAAAATCCGTCAACTTGCAATAAACTAGGGTCATGAGTCGCTATCGCCCGCCACGCGCCAAAGGGTCACCCTACATTACCCCGTCGGGCGAAAAGGCCCTGCGCGATGAACTGCACCAGCTGTGGAAAATCGAGCGGCCCACCGTCACGGCCACGGTACAAGCGGCCGCGGCAAATGGTGATCGGTCTGAAAACGGCGACTATATCTACGGCAAAAAACGGCTGCGTGAAATAGATAGTCGGGTGCGCTTTCTACGCAAACGACTCGACGAGCTGATCGTTGTGAGGGAGCCCCCAACCGATACCAGGAAAGTATATTTTGGAGGCCGTGTTTCGCTTGAGGACTCGGAGGGCCAGTGCATCGAATGGCACGTAGTAGGACCCGATGAATTCGATATCAGTGAGGGAAAGTTAAGCTGTGATTCCCCCCTCGGGCGGGCCCTCCTGGGAAAACCTATAGATAGCGAAATAGAAGTAGACAGTCCCTCGGGACGCCAAACCTGGCTCATTGTTGCAGTGACCTACGACACCCCTGTCTAGCCCGCGGGACGTGATCCAAAATTCTCGTCATTTTGCGGAGTTAACAAGGATCGACTCTTGGGTGGGATCAGACCCCTTGCTACAATTGCAAGGTGACCCCCGACTGGGCCAGTTGACTTTGGCATACCAACGCTAGTCGGGTCCTCAAACGCCACTTATCAGAGACTCTTATGTCATTGGACGACGCGCGCCACCCCGCCGATTTTTATCGCCGTCACATCGGCCCCTCGACGAAGCAACAACAAGAAATGGCGAGGGAGCTGGGTTATGACTCGGTGGACGCCCTGATCGATCGGGCTGTACCGGAAAAAATACGCAAGCGGGACGCGCTCGATCTGCCACCCGCGCTTAGCGAGCAGGCGACGCTGGCCAAGCTTCGAAAATACGCGTCAAAAAATCAGGTGGTGCGGAGCTGCATTGGTACCGGCTACTACGACACCTTCGTGCCGTCGGTGATTCAACGTAATGTCCTTGAAAACCCCGGCTGGTATACCGCCTATACGCCCTATCAACCCGAGATATCTCAGGGTAGGCTGGAGGTATTGCTGACCTATCAGCAAATGGTGATGGATCTCACGGGCATGGAACTCGCCAACGCCTCGCTACTCGACGAAGCCACGGCCGCCGCGGAGGCCATGACCTTGATGCAGCGGGTCAATAAAAAGAATCGCTCCAACCGATTTTTGGTCGCCAGCGACTGCCACCCGCAGACTATTGCGCTGCTGAAAACCCGAGCCGAGCCGCTCGACATTTATGTTGAGACAGTGGAGCCAGAGGCCCTCGTGGAGCCGGATGATGCCTTTGGCATGTTGGTGCAATACCCGGGCACCTTTGGCCAAGTACGTCCGCTGGATGGCCTCTGCACCGCGGCGCACGCACGCGACACGCTGGTGTGTGTCGCCACGGATTTACTGGCGCTGACGTTGCTAAAAGCACCCGGCCCACAAGGCGCCGACGTCGTCGTAGGCAACAGCCAGCGCTTTGGGGTGCCCATGGGGTTTGGTGGCCCCCACGCCGCTTTTTTTGCCACGCGTGATGCCTACAAACGCTCGGTGCCGGGGCGAGTCATTGGCGTCTCGGTTGACCGACGCGGCAAACAGGCCTTGCGTATGGCCATGCAAACACGGGAACAGCATATCCGTCGGGAGAAGGCGACCTCTAACATCTGCACAGCGCAAGCCTTGCTGGCCATCATGGCCGCCCTGTACGCGATGTATCATGGACCCGACGGTTTGCGTGGGATTGGCCAACGTGTCCATCGCCTGACAACACATTTGGCGCGTGGGCTTGAGATAGCCGGGCTCAAACTGCACAACGACAGCTGGTTTGACACCCTGACGGTCGACGTTGGCACGGCGCAATCGCGTATCCTGTCAGACGCGCTGGATGCGGGTTTTAATTTACGACGGGTGTCTGACGACGCGGTCGGGATCAGCCTCGATGAAACCACCACCGAAGCCGACATTCATGCGCTGGCAACGGTACTGGGCGCTGCCATACCCGACACCATCGATGGGTCTTGTTTTCCAGAGGCGCTACATCGTGCAGTCGACTATCTGCAACACCCTCTGTTCGAGCACTTTCATGCCGAGACCGAAATGCTGCGCTACCTTAAGCGGCTCGAGAACAAAGATATCTCCCTCACCAGGGCAATGATTCCCCTGGGAAGTTGCACCATGAAACTCAACGCAACGACAGAAATGGCGCCCATCACCTGGCCCGAGTTTAGCCGCATGCACCCCTTTGCTCCGCCAAACCAGACCCTTGGTTATCAACAGTTGCTCGAGGAACTTTCGCGCTGGCTTGTTGAGTGCACGGGCTACGATGGTATGTCGCTGCAGCCCAATGCCGGCTCCCAGGGAGAATATGCGGGCCTGCTGGCAATCCGTCGATACCATCAGTCCCGCGGTGAGCCGCAGCGCAGAATTTGCCTTATCCCGAGCTCGGCGCACGGCACCAACCCCGCGTCTGCAGTGATGGCAGGGATGCAGGTGGTGATCGTAGGCTGCGACGAGCAAGGCAACGTCGATATGAATGATTTGCAGGCAAAGGTGGAAGCCAATAGCGACCGGTTAGCGGCGATCATGATCACCTATCCTTCAACCCACGGGGTATTTGAAGAATCTGTGGTTGAGCTTTGCGCGCTGATTCACCAGCACGGCGGCCAGGTTTACGTCGACGGTGCAAACCTTAATGCGCTGATTGGCCTCGCCAGTCCGGGCAAGTTCGGTGCCGACGTTTCCCACCTAAACCTACACAAAACGTTCTGCATTCCCCACGGGGGCGGTGGCCCGGGCATGGGCCCCATTGGAGTCGGCGAACATCTGATCCCTTTCTTACCCACCAACCCGGTCGTGCCCGTTGCTGGACTCTGCGAAACCAATGACGTCGTATCGGCAGCGCCTTTTGGCAGCGCCTCTATTTTGCCGATCTCTTGGGTATACATTGCGTTAATGGGGGGCGACGGGCTCACCGCGGCAAGCAAAGTGGCCATCCTCTCCGCAAACTACATTGCGCACCGTTTGAGTGACCATTACCCGGTGCTTTATCGGGGGCGGGATGGTCTGGTGGCTCACGAATGCATCATCGATATTAGACCCATTAAAGAAGCCTCGGGAATTTCCGAGGAAGATGTTGCCAAACGGCTTGTGGATTATGGCTTTCACGCACCCACCATGTCGTTCCCCGTCGCCGGCACCCTAATGATAGAGCCGACAGAGTCGGAGTCTCTGGCAGAAATTGATCGCTTCTGTGACGCTATGATCGCCATCCGTGAGGAAATTCGCGCCGTGGAGATAGGCCAGAGCGATCCCGTCGACAATCCGCTAAAAAATGCGCCACATACCTTGGATGACATTGTGGATAGCCATTGGTCTCACAGCTACTCCAGGGAACAGGCCGCCTACCCCATGCCCTCGCTACGACAGGATAAATATTGGGCGCCGGTCTCGCGGGTGGATAATGTCTATGGGGATCGACACTTGTTTTGCGCATGCCCCGGCATGGAGGTCTGGCAGGAAGAAAATAGCGACGCCTGATCGATAGTCGCAAGTTCGTCGTAGATCACTGATACAAATGTCCGTACCATTGTGCTCCGGACACCGGCGACAGGAGAAGCTGCGATGAACACCGATCGTCCTTTAGAGGGATTACGCGTTGTTGAGATGGGCCAACTACTAGCAGGCCCCTTTGCGGGTACCGTGCTGGGTTATTTCGGTGCTGAGGTTATCAAGGTGGAACCGCCGACCGGCGATCCCATTCGCCAGTGGCGTGAAGTTCGCGACGGGATGTCTCTCTGGTACCACTCGCTCGCGCGGAACAAAAAAAGCGTCACTCTTGATCTTAAGTCGGACAAAGGCCGCGAGATTGCCTTTGATCTGCTTACCAAGGCCGACGTTGTCGTCGAAAATTTTCGACCCGGAGCTATGGAGAGCTGGGGTCTAGGACCCGAAGACCTCAAACCCCACAATCCCGGAATTATCTATGCGCGGATCTCGGGTTATGGGCAAACGGGTCCCTTTTCGGAAAAGCCTGGTTACGCCTCGGTGACAGAGGGCTATGGCGGCTTCCGCTACATCAACGGTGAACCCGGCAAGCCCCCCATCCGTCCGAACATCTCTCTCGGTGATACAGCCGCCGCCATTCAAGCGGCCATGGGCGTGCTGCTTGCGGTCATCCAGCGCCAAAAAACAGGAAATGGACAGGTAGTAGATGTCGCGCTGTACGAGGCGATTTTTAATTTGCTTGAGGGCATCGTGCCCGAGTACGACGGGGCCGGCGTGATCAGAGAACCCTCGGGGACTACCATTACGGGCATTGTGCCCACCAACACCTATCTTTGCGCCGACGGCAAACACGTGGTAATCGGCGGCAATGGCGATAGCATCTTCAAACGCCTGATGAAGGAAGCGGGCCGCGAAGACATGGCAGAGGATCCAGAACTCAAGCACAACCCGGGTCGGGTCATTCATCAGGAGCGCATCGATCAGGCCCTCGCTGACTGGTGTCAGCAGCATAGCTCCGCTGAGATCATCGCTAAGCTGGAATCAGCACGGGTCCCGGTGGGCCCCATCTACAGCGTCGAGGATATGATGACAGACCCCCACTACATCGCCCGGGGCATGTTCGAAGAGGTGGACGTCAACGGCAAGGCGCTGAAGATACCGGCTATTTCCCCCAAGCTGAGCGAGACACCCGGACGAACCGACTGGCCGGGGGCCCAAATCGGTGCCCATAATCAGGAAATTCTTGGCGACCTGTTAGGTCTGTCGCCAGACACCCTCGAGCAACTGCATCAGGATGGTATTACCAACTGAGGATACGCCGTGAAACTTGAGGGTATAACGGTCATCGACCTGTCTTTGTTCCTGCCGGGTCCTGCGGCGACCCAGATGATGGCAGACCATGGCGCTCGCGTAATCAAGGTGGAAAATCCCAGAGCACCAGAGCCAACTCGCTCAGCGACTGCCTTTCCTTGGCAGCAGGGTGGGGAAACCGTGATGCTGCGAAATACCCAGCGGGGCAAGGAAAGTATTGCACTTGATTTAAAAACCGAAGAGGGCAAAGCCGCGCTTCGGGAGTTGATCAAGAGCGCGGACGTCATGGTCGAGGCTTTTCGACCCGGCGTCATGGCGCGACTCGGCTTTGATCAGGAAACAGTAAGGGAATTGAACCCCAAACTCGTCTATTGCTCTATTTCTGCTTTTGGCCAGACGGGACCATGGCGAGATCGACCTGCACACGATACAGCCACCGTTGCCGCCTCTGGCGTACTTAGCCTTAGCTGCTCACCAGCGGACCCCAACAGTGGGCCGGCGATTATCGGCGTCGCGATGTCTGACATGCTCTCATCCTATCTAGCCCTTTCGGGCGTGCTTATGGCGTTGCTTCGCCGGGCGACGACAGGCCTTGGAGATTACATCGACATCAGCATGCATGAATCGGTTCTGGCCGCCTCGCCCAATATCCTGGGACCTGTTTTTGGGGGCGATGAAGCGCCGGATCGATTCAATGAACGCAGCCATGGGGGCGGTGCCATGCTCAATGTTTATCGCACCGCGGATGGCCGATTTCTGGCACTGGGCGGCGGCGAACACAAGTTTGTCGAGGCGCTATTCGAGGGGCTGGAGCACCCCGAGTTTATCGAGCCCGTTTGCGGGCCGGCGGGACCCGGCCACCGGGAGGCTATCGCTTTTTTGAGGGCCACGTTTGCCACCCGTACTCTGGCAGAGTGGGAGGCTTGGTTTTTCGGTCGCGATATCTGCTGGAGTCCCGTTCTCGATCTCAAGGAAGCGTGGCAACAGGACCACGTCATCGAGAGACACATGCGAGTGACAGATGAAGAGGTAACCACCATATCGGTATTCCCATAAAATTTGCACAGGAACCCGGCGCCATTCGTCCAAAACCTCCAAAAATGGGCGCAGATAGCGCAAAATTCTTTCGGAATTAGACTTGACCGAGGCCCAGCACAGGCGATATTGGACGGGCTATAAGACTTGTACGGACAAATGAGATAGACCGCCGATAGGTGATCCAATTCGTTCGTCTACCGGTATGCACGTTTTAGGTATAAAACAACTGGTTACACAGGAGACGCCCATGTCACTCAGAAACCGTTTGCAAGGCCAAACTTTCCCAAACAAAAAAGTACTTCCCGCCATCATCGCAGCGATTGCGGGCATCGGGGGCACCGCCCTCGCCCCGTCACAGGTAAGCGCCCAACTCGAAGAAGTCGTGGTGACCGCTCGAGCCCGTAGCGAATCCCTGCAGGACGTCCCCAGCACCGTGACGGCCTTTACCTCGGGTCAGATCCGGGACATGGGCATCTCGCGGGCCGAAGACTTCATTTCTCAGACCCCTGGGGTGAGTTTTGTAAACACTGTAGAGACCGGCGATTCGTCGGTTTCGATCCGCGGTATCAACGGCGCACGAGACGCTGAGACCAACTTCGCCCTAATCATTGACGGAGTCCTTTACGTCAATACCTATGCCTTCAATAGAGAATATGCTGACCTGGAGCAGATCGAAGTGCTGAAGGGCCCACAAGGCGCCCTTTACGGCCGATCGGCTGCTGCTGGTGCTGTCATTATGTCAACAAAACGGCCCTCGGACGAGTTTGAAGCGCTCATACGCGGCAGCTATGGGGAATACAGCACGGCAACTGGCATGGTGTCGCTCGCTGGCCCGCTTGGTGACAACGTCGCCGGCCGACTGACCGTAGACTACCGATCCACTGATGGATTCCTTACCAACGACTATCTTAATGCCGATGTGGTCAACGACTCTGAGAACTATGGCATCAGCGGTCGATTGGTTTTTGATCCATCAGATGATCTGAGTATCGATACCAAGCTTCGTTACGCAGAGGCCGAAGGAGCGTCCATCGCTTTTAACGCTGCGTTTGAGATCCCTACCTTTGCCAACTTGTTTGGCGCAGGATGCGATGTGTTCTGCCTAGCAACCACACCTGGCTACGAGTCCTTTTACCAGGACGTAAACAGCCATGATTTCGTTTTCAGCCCGAACATGCGTCCTTACAACGAGCAGGAGACGCTCGAGTTTTCAATTAAAGCCGATTACGAGATGGACATGGGGACTCTGACCGCGTGGGCATTGTATAGTGACGTGGAGCAGTATTTTGTTGCTGATGGTACATCGGGAGCCTTCGGCTTCTACGGAGGCGACAGTGCCTGCATTTCATCTCTGCAAGCGCTTCCTGGTTTTACCCCAGACTCATCTCGGGAAGGCTATCCAGGGTTTGCCCCGCCTGTACCACTTCAGGCACCCGCCTTTAACTTTGGCTCCGGGCAACTTGGCGTTGACAATGTGTTACCGCCTTACAGCCCAACCGCCTGTGACGGCTATCAATACCAAGAACGTAATCAGGAAGACCTTTCATTTCAGCTCCAGCTGACATCCAGTAGTGATCAGAGATTGCGTTGGCAGGTGGGTGCTTACTTCCTTGACATTGATCGCACAGTGGGCGTCGCCCAACTTCGGGACGACGGTACTCAGAACTTCCCCCTAACTTTCGTGAACCAATACACCGATGCTTTGGTGCTGGATAACTTCGAGACCACCGTTTGGGCTGGCTTTGGTTCTATCAACTACGATTTAACTGACAGGATGGAACTATCGGTAGCACTTCGCTATGACAGGGAAGAGAGAGACGTTACCAACCAGGTGCCTTCACCAGCTGACGGGTTCTTGTCTACAAACATCGATTACTGTGCCGGTCGCTGCACCCTGAACGGCCAGCCACTTAACGGCACGCCGTGGAACCCTGCATTCATCACCAGCTTTGACACCTGGGAAGTGAGAGATTCTATTGGTAGCAGAAGCGCTACTTTTTCCGAATGGCAGCCCAAGGTTAGTCTGACTTGGGATATGACAAGCAATACAACCCTGTTTGGGAGTTGGGGCGTTGGATTCAAGACGGGTGGATTCAACAACCTAGGCGGCACAGAGACCGTACAAGCGTTTATCGTTGATGCAGGCGCAGCGTTGGTAGCTCCACCAGAGGTCTACGACAAAGAGACGTCGAGCGCCTTCGAGGTTGGTTTTAGAACCTCGCTCTTGGACAACCGCCCTAAACATAAACGGTGCCGCGTTCTACACCGAAGTCGACGATATGCAGTTTTTCGAGTTCTTCGTTGGTCCCTTCGGCTTGCTACGTACTGTTGAAAACATCGATGAGGTAACACTGCAAGGCTTCGAGTTGAGTGGTGCATGGGCAATCACGGATAATCTGCGCCTTGATGCCGGCTACAGCTCGGTGGACGGGGGAAATTGACAAAAACAGCATCCGGCCCTACACCGCAGGCAATGAGGTGCCCAATAACGCCGAATTTACGGCGAATGTCGGTCTCCAGTGGACGCAACCCATAGGTAACCTTGAGTTGATAGCGCGTGTCGAATATGCGCACCAAGGCGAGACTTGGTATCACGTGGTGCAGGATGACATTGTACCGGCGACACTGTTCGGCGGTGGTCCATGTAGTGACGGATCGGCGCTAGATGGAGTCTGCGGTGAGTTCAGCCAAACAAAGGTAAATGACTATGGCATCACCAATGTTAGGCTTGGTATTGGCTCGGACAACTGGCGGGTTACCGCATACTCCCGCAATGTCTTTGATGAGGAGTATGTTGCGGAAGTAATCATGGCTCCGGAATTTGGAGGCGCCTTTGTGCACCCAGGTCAGGTACGAATGAGCGGCGTTGAAGTAGAGATTAACTTCTAAACTGCAAAGGAATAAAAAAGCCGGGGCTATCCCCGGCTTTTTTTGCGCGTCTTTATTGACTCACGCTGTCCTCTTTTTTGAACTCACTTTTGCTTTAGAAGACGATTTTGATTTGGCCACCACGCGCTTATTCTTCGAAGCGCTGCGTTTGACCTTCACGCTACCGCCCTTGCCAGCACCTCCTTCCAGCGCTTTGAGCGCCCAGGTTTGAAATTCGGGCTGTCGAGGCGGCTCAAGTCCCGTCTCCTTAAGGCACTGCTTTTTCAGGGTCGCGATATCGCCACCGCGGTCAAACATCGGAACCTTACCGCGCTTCTTGGCCATTTTCGCGCGCAGGGTTTGCGTGCGTTTGGCATTGACGGTGAGGTCATCATTCATCACAACACCGTATCGCTTTGCGCCCTCAACCGAGACCAATCCAGCCCTGACATCGAACTCGACCCGCTCGGTCTCGCGCTTGAGAGGATCTCCACAGCCGCCACCGCCCCAGGTATTGAAGTAGAGGATATCGCCGGACCCAACCTCGATTCGGTCGCACTTGCTAGGAAGGCGCTCTTGTGAGCCGTCGGTGCGCACCAGAATCTTTTCTGATCGTCGTCCGGGTTCGCCACCATTCACCCCCCAGGGGTAGGTCAGCCAGCGGTCATCATGAATTGATATGGTGCCTGGCTCGAGGAAGCAATAACCCATGCGAAGACCATTACCACCCCGGTTATAACCCGCACCGCCACTGTCGATGATGGTCTCGTAGGTCTCGATGCGAAGTGGGAAGTAACTCTCCAGAAATTCGTTGGGTACGTTGGTAAAGCTTGGCCACAGGGAGTGGCCGTCGGGACCATCACCGGAAGGCTTGCCGGGAATACCCCCAAAACCGATCGAGTAGAGTTGATACCACTCCCCGTCCTTGTCATACCCCGAATACATGAAGTGAGGACTGTCTGAGAAACCGGCACCCGCGAGAAAGTCAGGATCACCCTGTCCGAGCAGACCGCCCAACACGTCAAAAATACGCCCAAGCGCGTGAGTTCGGCACGAAAGCGCAGCGGGCTCTCGAGGCTTCAAAAGCGTTCCGTGAGGGATACGCACCTCCATCAGATCGTAGAAGCCGTCGTTGAACATAATCTGCGGATCAAACACCATGATCATGTAAACCCCGCAGAACATCTTGAACATCTCTTCATTGAGATAAAAATTGATGGAACTGATCGACTGGGGATCTGTGCCTTCAAAATCAAAGATGACTTTGTCTTTCTCACGCCACATGGCGCACTTGATTTTGTACGGGCCCATACCGAGACCGTCATCGCAAATATAATCCTCAAAGTGCTGCTTTTTCTCTGGCACAGTGTTTTTTATGAGCTTACTCATCGCACGCTTGTTGCGGTCAAGCAATTCATCCAGGGCCGAATAAAACGTGTCATCACCGAACCGCTCGGACATTTCAATCACCCGCTTTTCTGCGGTCCGAATAGCCGCTACCAGAGCATTGAAATCGCTGCGGTTCCAGTTGGGCATTCGGCAGTTGTGTAGGATTAGCTCGAGCAAATCTGTTTGTAACTCATCATTTTTGTAGATCTTGGTTGGCGGTATCCGAATACCCTCCTCAAAAATCTCCCGTGCGTCAGTGGGCAGACTACCCGGCACCTTGCCACCCACGTCAGTCATGTGGCCGAACATCGCGGCGTAGGCAATGAGACGACCATCTTTAAAGATGGGCCTCAGCAGAAGCCAGTCATTGATGTGGCTGATCGCACCATTACAGGCATAGGGGTCGGTGGTCAGAAACAGATCACCCTCTTCGATAGTGCCGTCATAGGCTTCCTTAAAACCGTGAATAAAGCTGCCGAACTGACCCACGACCATTTTGCCCTCGAGATTGGCAATCATGGGGAATTCGTCGTGTTGCTCGCGGATTCCCGGTGACATCGCCGTTCGGAAGAGTACGGCATCCATCTCGTAACGCGCATTCATCATGGCGTTTTCGATGATGTCTAGCGTAATGGGGTCTATGTCCTTTCGCTTGAACTTCTTGCTGTTTGTTTCAACAATGGTTGCTGGCATCTTCGGTCTCCCCTATCACGCAGATGGTGCGATGAGTATGTTGCCGAACTGGTCGACGTTGCCGGTATGGCCTGAGAGGATCACTGACGTGGAGTCCATCTCCAGAACTATCGCCGGGCCCTCTATCTTATTGCCGGCTTTGAGTTTGTCGCGCCGATAAAGCGTCGCCTGCATGTCCTTGCCCTCCATGAACACCGTAGATTTCCCAATAACCGCGCCCGCTGCAGGGGTTCTGGATCCGGATTTGGGCAAACGCCTAGCTTCAATTTCAGCACTCTTTCCCTGCGCAACCGCGCGGAGGTTGACAATCTCCTTGTCGGCGTCCAGTGCGAAGGTAAACAACTGCTTGTGCATCTCGTCAAAGGGATCTCCGATGACCGACAGATCACCCTTCTTCAGTGCCTTGAGGTCAAAATCGACCGTCAGCTGGAGGCCCTGGCCCTGGTAGCGAATATCTGCCTGGCAAGCCACAGTGCACTCTCTTGGCGGGACCCCCTGTTTGTAGAGCGTCTTCAGGGCTTGATCCGCCAACTTGCCATAGATATTCATGAGTTCATCTGTGGTGGTATCGGCAAACCGTCGGATAAAGGTACGAGAGGCTTCATCACGCACCCGGGTAGTGGCATCACCATAGGCGCAAAGAACACCCGGACCGGGCGGGATAATCACGGGCCAGCTATTCATCAGTTTACCCAGCGCGTTGGCGTGCAGTGGCCCCGCACCGCCAAAGCCAATCAGCGCAAAATCCCGCGGGTCATAGCCTTGTTCGACCGACACCAGGCGCAAGGCGCCGTACATGTTTTCGTTGACGATATCGATAATCCCGGCGGCGGCTCGCTTGACTGAAATTCCCAGGGCCTTGGCAACAGGCCTGATAGCCTTTTCAGCCAAATCCTTGCGGATTTCCATGTCACCACCCAGCCTGACCTCACTGGGGAGATAGCCGAGCACCACATTGGCATCAGTTACCGTTGGCAGCGTACCCCCTTTATTGTACGCGGCGGGTCCGGGTTCTGCTCCTGCGCTGTCAGGTCCAACCCGAAGTGCGCCCGTTAATTCGGGCACGTGAGCGATCGAGCCGCCCCCTGCGCCCACCGTTCGGACATCGACCGACGAGGCGCGAACAGTGACGTCACCAACCGTGGTTTCGCGACGCAATTGCGCTTTGCCATCCTGAACAAGAGCCACGTCTGTCGAGGTACCGCCCATGTCGAAGGTTAGAAGATCGTTGAATCCGGCTTGGCGGGCGACCCAAACAGCACCCGATACACCCCCGGCGGGACCGCTCATTAGCAAGTTAACCGGAAGCGACTCAGCAACCTTCGCCGATGCCATACCCCCATCAGATCGGAGGATATTTAACTGCACGCCTTTATTGCTCTTCTTGAGCTTCTTCTCAAGATTCTTAACGTACTCCGCGACCTTGGGGCGCACAAAGGAATTGGCCACGGTCGTGATGGTGCGCTCATATTCCTGCATCTCGGGGACAACCGTCGAGGACAGGGAGATGGGAATGCCCGGAAGCACTTGTTTGGCAACTCGCTCCACAGCCTTTTCATGGGCGGGGTTGGCATAAGAATTGATCAGTGAAACCGTTAGCGCCTCGATATTCTCGTCTTTTAGCCGCTCGAGCTCTTTTTTAAGGGCTTTTGTATCCAGCGTTCTCACCGCTTTCCCGTCAGCACCCATTCGCTCGTCGGCCTCGATCGTGCAGGCGAGCGGCGCCAGCGGCGCGCTCTTATTGTAAATTACCCAGCCGCCTAGGCCGCCGGGTACATAGGATCGTGCGATCTGAAGAACCTGCCTATATCCTTTGGTGGTCACCAGTCCAACTTTTGCGCCCGACCCGGTTAGCACAGTGTTGGTAGCCACAGTTGTGCCGTGCATTACCTGGGTAATTTCCTTGGGATCAATCCCCGCATTGCCACAAACCCGGCTGATGCCATTCATCACGCCAATCGACGAATCAGACGGCGTGCTAGGGACTTTTGCTGTGTGGATATCACCACTGGATTCGTTTACTAAAATCAGGTCGGTAAAGGTACCACCAACGTCCACGCCTAATCGGTAGGTCATGACTAGCCTCCTTACGCTAGGTTTTTTTAGTCACCCACACCTGGTGCCTTGAATCCCTGTGTTGACGTTCCGAAGAACACTAGCCCTGCGAAGAGCCTCTGACACAATTGACCGGACATTTGATGCAAGATACTGTTGCCATCCGAAAGATGCACCAAAGCGGCACTGTGCGCAAGGCACTTTCGCGCTTCAAGCTGAACAACTGCGGAGATTGTGATGGACAAACCGTTAGCGGGAATCCGCGTACTCGCCATTGAGCAATTTGGGGCCGGGCCGTATGGCTCGATGTACCTTGCCGAACTTGGGGCTGAGGTCATCAAAATCGAAAACCGCGCCACAGGGGGCGACCCCTCACGACAATCTGGCGCGATAACCCTGGATTCGGACGACAGCGCGTATTTTCAAGCGTTCAACCTCTCAAAAAGGAGCGTCACCCTCAATCTGAAGGACCGTCAGGGTAAGGAATTATTCGAAAAACTGGTCGAAACTGCTGACGTGGTATGGAATAACCTGAGAGGCAGTCAGCCGGCCAAATTGGGTCTCGATTACAACACCCTGAAAAACATCAAGCCCAGCATTATTTGTACCCATATTTCGGCCTATGGCCGGGACAACGATCGCGCAGACTGGCCGGGTTACGACTACCTGATGCAGGCGGAGTGCGGATTTCTGGGTTTAACAGGCGAACCCGATTCCCCACCGTCTCGATTTGGTCTATCCATGATCGACTTTATGACCGGGGTGGTCGCTGCCTTAGGTTGTGTGGCAGCACTGTTGGGCCGAGATCGCCAAGGCGGCCGTGATGTTGATGTGAGCTTGTTCGATGTCGCACTGCACCAACTGACCTACCCCGGCACGTGGTATATGAATCACGGCATCGAGACCGATCGCGTCGCTCGCTCGGCCCATCCTTACAATACCCCAGTGCAGCTTTTCAAAACCGCAGACGGTTGGATTTTCCTAATGTGCATGACCCAGAAATTTTGGGAGCTGCTGGCAGATCTTATCGGACACCCCGAATTAAAAAGCGACTCACGGTTTGTCTCGATGAGCGATCGGGCGGCGAACCGCTCGGTCCTTACTAAGGAGCTGGATGCAATTTTATCGACGCAGTCAACGGATCATTGGTTCGGCATACTCCAAACTAATATCCCGGTCGCACCGGTAAATACGCTATCAGAGGCGCTGAACAACCCCTTCGTTGCAAGTAACGGCATGCGACAAAATCTTGCCCATCGCACAGTCGGGAATTATCAGGCCCTCAGTAATCCCATCAAGCTGGACAACCACAGACTGAGCACTGCCTGCGGTAGCGGTCTGGGCGCTGACAACGACAGTGTGCTTGGCCAAGAATTGTCTGTAGAAGACCTTGAGGCATTGAGAGCCAGCGGGGTCATCTAGGCGCCTGCTAGCACTATGGCGTGCTTAGTACTTGCCAAGAAAGTCGAAAAGGATGTTGCAGAAGGCTATTTTTTCTTCCTTGCCCGCCACCACGTGAGCCACTTGATCCATCGTCACGCCAACGCCATTGGGCAAACCCTGTTCGAGCGGTAGTGTTGTTCTCGGACCGGTAATCACATCCTGACCCGCATGCACGACAAGTGTGGGGGCTGCGATCTCTCCAAGATGAGGCCGGATATCGTGGCCGAGGCAGGCCTGGATAAAGCGAAGGTGCGCCGGTATGCGACCCTCGAGATTACCCCAAACTCCTTCACTGCCTAGAAGCTTGTCGCGATACGCGTTGTAGTAATCAGGCCTGAAGGAATAAGAGGCGACCATCGACTGGAATGCCGCAAAACCCGCGTGCTCGTGCATATCGCCAAAGGCGCGAAGCTGATCAGCAAGCATGGGATCGGCCCAGGTCCAGCAACCCATATTGACCATGCAGCGAACCAGATCGGGGCGCTTCAAGGCGACCCATTGGCCTATACACGCGCCCATACCCACAAGCCCAACGAAGTAGACTGACTTCATGTTCAAATGATCTAACAGGGCGGCTATATCGTCTGCAAAAAGCTCGGTCGAGGGCGTCATCGAGAGATCGTCGGTGGATTCACCGATTCCCCGATAATCGATGATTACGGTCTGATAGCTATCCGTCATGCCCCGAGCAAGATAGTGATGGCGACCGTGACAAAAGGTGTCCCAGCCTCCAATATAAACAGCAGGCGGGCCCTCTCCGTGCACCTCGTAGTACATCTGATGACCATTAATGGACGCAGTCGGCATAGAGTTCTCCCTTCAGTTATCAAAAACGCACGCTGGGCGTGCCATAGAGCAATGTGAAGCAGCGTTACACGAGGCTGGATAGTAACGGGAAGTAATGGCTGGCGTCTCAAAAAATCCGGATTACGCCTCGCGTTTGTCCAGATAAGCCAGTACCTGCTCAAGCGTCGTGACATCGGCGTAACGTCGTCCGACATCCCGTAAGTTACTGTCGTGAGCCTCCATATCCTGATCGCCGCAACAATCTTCGGGAACGATGGTGCGATACCCCGCCGAAAAGCTGTCGACTATGGAGGCGCGAACACAACCAGACGTTGTGCAGCCGGTAATAATGGTGGTGTCTATACAGTGGGTGACCAACCAAGGCTTCAATGGAGTTTCATAAAAAATGGATGGCGCTGTTTTAATAAACTCAAAGACATAATCATCGCTAACCCTCGGGTCCAATTCGGTACATCGGTGGCCGTGATAAAAACTGCCGTCGTACAACGTGTCGATTTTCCAGTAAGTCATTTCGTCGGGCCCGCCCCAGGACACCCGGCACGCCGCAGCGGGGATTCCCTTTTCCTTGCAGACCCCTAGCAAGTGTGCAGTGTTGTCAACTGCACGCTGAATAAATGGACTTTTGCCTATTGGACTCACGCCATCCGTGAACCCCAACTGAAAATCCACCATGATCAGCGCGGGTCTCTCACCAAAACCGATCTCGCGCTGGCCGTAACCTGCTTTTTCGAAATTATCCATGACATGGTCTCCAACGTTGGGCATGCCTGCAATATGACGTAAGATGGCGCTCCAATACAAGGAGTCTTGGCCAATGACACAGCCCGGTTTTGTGGACAGTTTCAGCCAAACCTTTGCTCTCGACCCAGCGCGCACAGCCCTCCTGGTCATCGACATGCAAAATGCCACTGGCAACCGGAAAATGGGCCTTGGCAAACTCCTGGAGGAGCGCGGAGAGGCGGACAGCGCGCGCTACCGGTTCGATCGTATCGAACAGGTCTTGGTGCCCAACATTCAGCGACTGCTCACCCACTTCAGGTCTACCGGGGGCAAGGTGATTTTTATTACCTACGGCGCAAACGCGCCCGATGCGAGTGATGCACCATCACACATGGCACCGATCATCAAAGCCACCAACAACATTGCAGGACAGCCAGAGCACGAGATCGTAGCAGGCTTGCAGCCCGCCCCAGGGGAGATCGTACTGAACAAAACAACCCAAGGCGCTTTCCGCAGTACCGCACTTGATAGCACGTTGCGCGCACTCGATGTCGACACGGTAGTCTCCGTGGGCGTATCCACAAACAACTGCGTAGCAATGACCTCCATGGAAGCCTGCGATTTGCAATACCGGGTAGTTGTAGTCGCTGATGGTACCGGCACCGACAGCGATCAAATGCAAGAGGCTACGCTAACAATGCTAAAGCGGCTTTGGGCTCGAGTGCTAACAACCGATGAGATACTGACCGAACTAAACCGCTCGAATACGGCATCCTGAGGATGAAACAAATCCCTGCCGGGGGTCTCCTCGGCACGTTGCTCGTTGCCATCGGTGCCGTGTTGCTCGCCTCAAAAGGTCTGTTTGCCAAAAGTCTTTATGCACAGGGTCTTAATCACAATGATGTTGCGGCCATACGTTCAGTCCTAGCTGTCCCTGGCTTTTGGCTTGTGGCGGTGGTCCTTCATGGCAGGCCTAAATCCCTGACTCGAGCTCATGCCCAAAGCCACTCGCACAACCAAAACCATGCCCTGACACCTGCAGATGTACTTGGCGCTATGTTTGCCGGGTTACTCTGCTACTACTTTGGGGCATTGGCGAACTTTTATGCCTTATCGCTCATTCAGGCGAATGTAGAAAGAGCGCTATTGTTTTCCTATCCAGCGATGGTAATCGTCTTCCATGCGCTCTGGACGCGGGAGCGACCCGCCACTTCTACTTTGGCGGGTGTTGCGTTGACGAGCTCTGGTATCCTACTGGTGACGGGTGCAGCAGATCAGTCGCTCACCCAGCAACAGCTCATTGGTGTAGGGTGGGTACTGTTTTGCTCTGTCACTATCGCACTCTATTTCATGATGAGCGCATCCCTGACCCAGCGGCTGGGCTCAGGAAATTTCACAGCAATTGCCATGACCACCGCCGGCGTCGCGTTTTTACTCCACTACCAACTGCAGGGCCCCACCCGCTGGCTCTCGATGCCCCCCGATGCGCTCGTTCAGATGCTCGGCCTGGTGCTATTTGCCACCATCCTGCCACTGGTATGTGTGGCTGAGGGAGTCAGGCGCATTGGTGCTGCTCGTGGCGCTGTGATCAGCACCCTGGGGCCTCCTGCCGCTGCTGGCATGGCCTTCTATGTTCTGGGCGAAAGGCTGTCCTACACCCAACTCTTCGGCATGCTGATCGTAGTCGCCAGCATCACCTTCTTAGAGCTTCGCCAGCGGCGTTAATGAGAAACCTCAGCGCCAGGTTGGCGATTTCCTCAAATGTCCGTACAATTAGGTTTATTAACGGATGAGAGATTGCAACGATGTTCAAAATCAGGCCCCTGAACAACAGTTTCGGTGTCGAGGTGTGCGACTTCGCTATTGGCGACAACAACACACCTGAGCAGTTAGACGCCGTAAAAGCTTTGTGGGCAAAGCATAAAATACTCCTGTTTCGAGAGCAGGGCATTGACGAAAAGGAGCTCGTCGACTTTAGTCGTCAGTTTGGCGAGCTCGAAATACACGTGCGAAGCGAATATCTATCGCCGCACTTTCCAGAGGTGCTCTACATATCGAACATGCAGGATGGAGATCGGAAAATTGGCATCCTTTCGGATACCGAGGTGGGCTGGCACTATGACCAGATTTACCTACCCCGCCCCGCTGTGGGATCGCTCCTTTGTGCCGATATCCTGCCGCCCACGGGGGGCAATACTGAATTTGCTGACATGACTGCAGCATACGAAGCTCTTCCAGAAGCGACCCGCGCGCTACTCAAAGGATGCAAGGCCGTTCAGTCCTACGAAGCATTTAATCGAGCCTATAGCGTGCCGACAAATGACGCGCAGAAGAAGCGGTCACCTGACATCGAGCATCCGATTGTGCGACGCCATCCCATCACCGGAAAAGACGCTCTTTATCTCTGCCCAGGGATGACCACAGAGATCGTTGGGTGGAATGCCACAGAAAGCAGCGAAATGCTCGAGAGGTTGTTCGAGTGGTGCATCAAACCCGAGTTCGTTTACTCACACCAGTGGCAGGCAGGCGACGCCATTTTGTGGGACAACGCCTGCACCATGCATCGACGTGACCCCTTCGATCAGAACTATCAGCGCCTGATGAAACGTACAACGATCCTTCCCGCAGAGCACCTAGCCGTCCCTGTGTAAGGCGTAACCTAATGGGGCAGTAGACCCTGAGCAGTCGCTTAATGCGGCCCCAAACGCTTTTCTTCAAGCCTTGTCCTCTGGCGGAGTGCAGCCGGTGGCGCAGCACTGCCCGGGTTGCTTTTGACGAGCCGGCGAGCCGCTTTCACCAAGATCGGCCACCCCTCGATCAAGCAGCCTCTCAACTAGGGCACGTCGCTCCTCGATGGGATAGCGTCGATAGATCTCCCGCTTCATCGCTTGAGGGGAACCACCGCCGTGAAGGCTTATAATCGAGTACCATCCGCCTGTTGACGATGCCGTCAGGTCTCCGATGAACCGGGAGACTTCCATACGTTGCTCGTAGGGGATATCGGCTCTGCCACCCAAGACTGCGGCCAGATCTCCCGCCGTCTCTGGGTTGTGGTCCTCGTCCGGACCCGGTAGCGCGACCACCAGTCCGCCCGAGACCTCGTGGGCCGCGCGATGCATATCATAGATTTGGGTCGCCAGGAGTAGCTTTCCCACATTGGAGAAAACTGGCTCGGGCATGTAAGAACCAGCCGGATCCTGAACGCCATAGACCGACGAGGCGACACCACAGGCATAAAAACCTTCGACGATCTTGATCAGGTCCACCATGTCATCCCGCAAATGGGGCACGCTCTCAGCGTCTAGCCCATTCGCCTCAGTCATCAGCGCTCCCGCGCCAATCAACAAATCACCAAACCCGGCTCTTGCGCCAATGCAGCTTTGTCGGTGGTGGTTGGCATAGGAGGTTACCAGATGCTCGGTGTGCTCCCACTCACCGGCCATGAATACTCTGTCCCATGGGACAAACACATCGTGGAATTGGCATACAGCCGTACTCTGGCCGTACTTTGCGCTGAATTTTGCCTCCTCTTCCCCCGGCCTACCCGCCACCTTGGAAATGATTGTTAAACCCGCTGCATCAAGGGGGACAGCGCAACAAACGGCAAAATCAGCGTCGGAGGATGTCATAGTCCGACATGGCATAACCAGCAGCTCATGCATATAAGGACCGCCGGTCACGATCGCCTTCGTTCCGCGGATGACGATACCGTCGCTTCGACGCTCCTTTACATGTACATAGGTATCAGGGTTGGTCTGTTTATGGGGACGAAGACTGCGATCTCCCTTGGCGTCTGTCATAGCAACACCCAAGGTTAAATCCGCCTTTTGTATCGCGTGTAGATAAGTGAGAAAGCGGTCGTGGTACTCCAGCGCCCCATCCGCGTCGGTCATCCGCCAAGTGGATTGATAAATCGCGTTCAAGGCATCGTGGGTCAAATAGCGCTGGGCACAGCCGCTCTCTCGACACAGCAAACGCACCGCCTCGAGTTTACTGAGTAGGTCCTCGGTGTGGCGATTGATATGCAGCATGCGATTGACTGTGTGCCCCGAGGTGGACTGCTCAGCGAGCATCAAGCCTCCATACTCGGGTCGTTGGGCAAAATCATAGGTAACGCCCACCGCCCGAATACCCGGCGCGAGCCGAGGATCATCCGCCACAGATTCAACCCGATCCCCATCGATAAATACCGTAGGCTGATACTGCCTAAGGCTCTCTTTATATTCCTCGGCACTCATGATTTTGCCGCCAGCTTTCATCCGCATGACTTACTCTCCACTAGTGGGCTTTTTGCGTGCAGGGACATAGGGATTGTCATGATAAACCTCTCAAGGCGTTCAAAAACTCACCGCAACCGGGTTGGACATCCAGACTCCAGATAGTATTCCAGAGTGCCTCAGAACGCTCATCAGATAAAACAAGGCTGCAGTTTTGAATAAACTTCTGCCTAACCTGGCTTTCCTCAAGCAATCGACCCGCCGCCCCACGATTGACCGCTTCAAAATGGCAGAGGGTTTCACCCGTGTTCAGCGTGATTTCAACCCCACCGGAGAACGCCTGGGGATAGCGGGATCTCGCGTCATGCTCGCAAGTAATTTTCTTGGCCAACGCGAGCGTTGCTGGGTCGCATCGGTGATGTTCATCAAGTTCTTGAAGGCCAAATCGACCTTTCGTTAACGCTGTTGCCACGGCATAGGGAGCACTAAATTTCGCGTCATACTCGCTCTCCGGCTGTCGCTTACGCTCGATCGGGTCAACGACGACGCCAAACTGACGCGCATCAAGCTTAATGACCACATGATCGATATCAGCGGCATTGAATTTACCCTGCTCGCGGAGAGCTAGCGCTGCATCGATTGGGGCATGATTGAAGTGGCACACTGGATACGGTTTGATCGCTACCTCATCGAGCGCCCAAGGCTGAACATTGGGCTGCCAGTCTAGCGTCGCGGCAGGAGCGGCGCTACGGGTGAACAGGGAGTAAAAGCCGAATCGACCACCGTAGGCATCATGGGGTGCCTGAAAACCAGAGATGGCGAGGCGAGCGGCGGTGAGTGCGGACGACGACGCCCAACCCGGGTGCAGCCGCTTGGTCCAGGCACCTTCATCCAGAAACGCCATACTACCGCCGGCCATGCTGAGGGCGATGCCCTGGGCATTGATCGCATCAAGCTCGGAACCACCCAGCAGGCGCACGGCCGCTACCGTCGCGCCAAAGATGCCGACGACACCAGTGGGATGAAAGCCCAGCTCTTGAAAAATACCACCAGCAGCGGCACCAAGCCTGCCATCAATTTCCAGAGCCACCAGCACCGCCATGAGCAGGTCGGAGCCACTAATCTCATTGCGATGCGCCAACGCCAGAGCTGTTGGCAAAGCGCTCGCCGAGCAGTGGACGACCGATGGCAGGTGGGTATCATCGTAATCAAGTCCATGAACCAAGACACCGTTAATCAATGCCGCATCACGCGCGGGGTACAGTCTGTCGCAACCAATCGCGACGGTGGTTCCGGTCTCTTCAAATGCGTCAATCGCGTTACGGGTTCGCTCAGAGAAGTCATAGTGGTGAGACGCGTAGGCAATGCCGATGGCGTCAGCCACACAACACTTCAGGTAATGCCACACCCGGTCGGGTACCTGTGCTTTGGATAATCCTAATCCCACGCGCGCAAAGCAAGCAGCGGAACTGTCGGCTCGGTATGCCGCAAGATTTTCTGACTGTTCTCTACTCTCTACTGCCGCCACAACTCAACACTCTACCTTTAAATGTCCGGACATTTTAGCGGAGCGAGACGAGGATAGCTAACCTATCGCCTAGCTTCCAGCAAAGAGGCCAAGGCAAGAATGCGCTGGCTTTTATAAACAATAGGATAATCAATGAAATAGCCGTCGAGCTGAATCGAAGCAGAGCCCTGACTCTCAGCCTCCTCAAAGGCCGCCACGACGGCCCGAGCGTGAGCTATCTCATCTCCCGACGGGGTAAACACCGCGTTGGCCAAGGGCACCTGACTCGGATGAATACAAAGTTTGCCACCAAAACCGTACTTGCGGCCCCGCTCGGCGGAGGCAATAAAGCGCTCGTTATCATTAATCTGCAGGACCACCGTATCAACCGGGGGTAATAGATCACCAAGGCGGGATGCATGAGACAAACGTGCCCGGGCATACTGCAGCACTTCCTCGTCAGCAGACCAGAGATAATCGAGATCCAGCGTGTAATCACCACCGCCAAAAGCAAGGCGCTTAATTCGGCTACCAGCAGTCGCGATAGCCGCGGCATTCTCCACTCCCGCCGCCGTCTCAATAATAGGAAGAAGATCGAGACTACCGGCCGGCATGCCAGCGACGGCCTCGGCCTCTGCCAGCCACTGCTCTACCTGTCCAAGCACATCGGGTGATTCAACTTTTGGCAGGACAATGCCATCCAGCCAAGTGCCTACGGTTTGTTTAATATCTTCCTGACAATAGTGCGTATCGGCCCCGTTCACTCTAACGTAGTGAAGAGCCCGCCTGTCTGCCGCCTTGAACGCCTCAACGACCTTACTCCGGGTCATCTCCTTCTCAGCGATGGCGACCGCGTCTTCCAAATCAAGAATGACGGCATCTGAACCAAGCTCGAATACCTTCTCGACGCGTCTAGGGTGATTTGCCGGCGAAAACATAAAGCTCCGCGTAGCTGCCAGAACTCGCTCACTCATCGGGTTACTCCCATCCGTTTATTTGTTCCACGACCAGTGCCCGGCACTCTGCCAACCGCTGGTAAACTCTAGAGAATAGCTGTAGTTCTGGGCAGGATGCTCAGATACGGATATCTCAAAAACGCGACCCTTGTCGCCATGGTATCGCCGACACAAACACAGCGACGGCGTCCCGACATCAACACCGAGAGCCCTCGCCCGCTCTTCCTCAAAACTGCTTGCGTAGATTTCGATGCCAATTTTTTGAACCTCCTCACCGAATGCCTTGCTGATGGTTTCGTAAACAGGGCGTGAATTTGGGCCCCCGAGCTGCCGGGCGATGGTGGCGTACTCCGGCAGCACATAGACATCGGTCCAGCAAACCGGCATGCCTGACTCAAACATCCGAGGACCCGATATCCTGGTCCACCGACTGCCTTTGCTTGCTTTTAACCTTTGGGCCACAGCACCGCTCAAAGTCACACTATCTTCCGACACAACTCGGAAGGCGCTGTCGGTCGGATAGCTAAAAAGCTGCTCGGGGGATTTGACCATCTGGACAAAAGCAGGTTGTGCTTCGGGAGAGAGCACCAGCGTACCCCGACCTCGTTGACGTTGCACGATACCCATATCCTCAAGCACACGAAGGGCCTCACGCACGGTATGCCGGCTGCTTTGGTATCGGTGGATGAGCTCCATCTCGCCGGGCAGCAACGTGCCGACGGGGAAGATGCCCTGACCAATACCTGCCAGCAGCTCATCCGCTATTGCGCGGTATAGCGGCCGTCCAGATGCTCGACGCCCAACCTCCTCAGGTTGTTGCATATTTGCCCCCATTAAAACAAACTCGTATTTGTCCGTACATATTAGCGCAGTCAGCCCTACCTCAACAGTGGTTTACACAGTCCTGAGAGAGGCGGCACCCAAACTCCGGAGCACATCATGACCGACATCGATATCGCCCAGCGCTATGCCCACATGGGCGGGCGCTACCTTGAAGATTTTGAGGTGGGCGATGTCTACCACCACCTTCCTGGTAGAACGATCTCACAGCAGGACAACAGCTGGTTTACGCTGCTCACCATGAACACTCATCCACTGCATTTTGACGAGGAGTACGCTGCGACAACTGAATTCGGCCGACCCTTGATCGCCAGCCCGCTAACGGTGGCGGTGGTAGTTGGTATGAGCGTGTCTGATGTCAGTGCCAAGGCAATCGCCAATCTGGGCTGGAAGGAAATTAAGCTTCCCAATCCGGTATTCCCAGGCGATACCTTGTATGCCAATAGCGAAGTGCTAGGCAAACGGGAATCCAAGTCCAGGCCGAATGCGGGGATCGTCAGCGTGCTGACCAGAGGAATAAACCAGGACAACATTGAGGTATGCATCTTCGAACGGCAGATGCTTATCCCCAAGCGACCATCCTAGGATCGCTGAATACCAACCCAACTCTACACTTCCGCCCTGCTCAAGGAATCACCCATGGCAATCGATACAGATCTGGAACAACAAATCTTGGCTACCATCGACAAATGGGTTGATCAGGAACTGAAACCAATTGCTCGAGAATTTGATCAGGCCGATCAGTATCCTGACGAGCTTGTGGAGCAGATGAAAGAACTGGGGCTCTTCGGCGCCACGATCGACGAAGAATACGGAGGGCTGGGTCTCAGCGCGAGTACCTACGCCAAAATCGTGTCTCGAATTTGCGAAGTCTGGATGGCGCCCTCGGGCATCTTTAACTCCCACCTCATTATGGCTAGCTGTGTTCAGCGCGCGGGCACCGAGGCGCAGAAAGCGCACTTCCTGCCAAAATTCGCCTCGGGGGAACTGCGTGGAGGGATCGGTCTTACGGAACCTGATGCCGGGTCAGACCTTCAATCGATTCGCACCGTGGCTCGTCGCGAGGGTGACAGCTATGTAATTAATGGAACGAAGACCTGGATTTCAAATGGCATTAACGGGAACTGTCTGGCGGTGCTTACCAAGACCGATCCACTCGCAGAGCCGCGACACAAGGGGATGAGTCTTTTCTTGTGCGAAAAAGGCGAAGGTTTCAGCGTTGGCAAGAAACTGAAAAAACTGGGTTACCGCGCTATCGACAGCGCAGAACTAATTTTTCAAGACTTTAGCGTGTCCGCCGATAATCTTATTGGTGGTGAGGAGGGCAAAGGATTTCAGCAGGTGGCCGGCGGGCTGGAGCTTGGACGCATCAATATCGCAGCCCGCGGTGCAGGCATGGCAAAAGGTGCAACAGACATGGCCCTCGCCTATGCCATGGAGCGCAAAACTTTTGGCAAAGCGATCGCCGAACACCAGGCAATTCAATTAAAGCTTGCCGAGATGTCGACCCGCGCCGCAGCCGCGGCACTGTTGGTGCAGGAGGCTGCCGTAAAATATGATCAAGCAGAACGTTGTGACCTTGAGGCAGGACAAGCCAAATTTTTCGCCTCTGAATCGGCAGTCCAAAACAGCCTAGATGCTATGCGCATTTTTGGCGGCTACAGTTACTCGCCCGAGTATGAAATAGAACGATTCTATCGGGACGCGCCCTTGTTGTGCATTGGCGAGGGAACCAATGAAATACAGCGCATGATCATTGCCAAACAAATGGTGGCGAGGGCGGGTTAAGACCGCTCAATCGACAAATTGCGTGAAACTATCGGCAGAAAGGCGACTAGTCCGAAAAGTGTTTATTAGCGCAGCGGCGACGGGATATCCCACAGACATGGCGCACACTAACATCTGCTCTTCGGGCGCCTCCAGCAGCGGCATGACACTATCGTAATAGGGACAAAACGCTGCCTGAGGACAAGTCTCCAGGCCGTTGTCCCTAGCTGCCAACATCAGCGACTGCAAAAACATGCCGTAGTCGAGCCAGCTGCCAAGCTCCATATCCCGATCGATGGTGAAAAACAGCGCTACCGGTGCACCGAAGAACTGATAGTTGGTTACCCGGTAATCCTGTACGGCTTTAGTATCCGACTTTTCGATCCCGAGTAAGCCGTATAGGCCAAAACCTGTTTCCCGTCGCCTTCCGATGTAGGGCTGGCGCCAGTTTTTGGGGTAATAGTGGTACTCGGCATCACCCTCATCACCCCCGAGAAAGCGCTCTGAACATACGGCCGTGATCTTTTTCTGACGATCACCCCTGACGACGTAGACATGCCACGGCTGAATATTAGATCCTGAGGGCGCTCTAGCAGCAATATCGAGCAGGGCTAAGATCAGGTCATCAGTTACGGGTCGGGTCGGATCAAACGCTCGAATGCTTTGTCGGCCGATAATAGCCTCACTAACGTTCACCTTACGCCGCGTTCTTGGACAGCCAGTAGTGGGCTCGCCCTCCCTGTGGCGATCCAATAAAGCCACTCAGCAGCTCAACAGCCTTTAACAGCTGGGGCATCGCAATACCGGTTGAATAACCCATGGTTTCACACAGCATCACCACATCCTCAGTAGCCACGTTCCCCTTCGCGCCGGGCGCAAAAGGACAGCCCCCGAGTCCACCCGCGGAAGAATCAAATTGCCGCACACCCACTTCTAGGGCCGCGTAAACGTTCGCCATCGCCATGGCCCGGGTATCATGGAAGTGACAGCCCAGCGCATCGGCACCGAACTCCTCTACTAACGGCCTCATTAAATCTCTAACCGCACCCGGATTTGCTGCGCCTATGGTGTCGGCAATGACCAGACGCGCGGGTTTGCATGCCATCAACTGGCGTGCCTGGCCCAGCACAACATCTGGAGAGACTGGCCCTTCGTAGGGACATTCAAAGGCCACCGCCAAATAGGCATGCACAGCAACGCCTTCACTGCTTGCACGACTCCATCAAGTCTTCGCCCATCGCGAAGGTTTGCTCAAGACTCATTCGAATATTGTTTTGATTCATCTCTTCTGTCGCCGCCAGCGCAATGGCGAGGGTATTAATCCCGCAACCGACGGCTGCCTCATACCCTTTCATATTTGGCACAAGCGCTGAGTAAGAAATGTCTGGGCTAGGCAAATTAGCCGCAAGAACATCGGTGCCCGCCATTTGAGGAACGGCTTTAGGGGAGACAAAACTGCCGATCTCCAATTCGGGCACGCCTGTCTCCGCTAGCGCTTCGATCAGTTGTTGCCGCTGCGCCAAGGTCAGGTGTTTAGGCTGAGCCTGCAGACCATCACGCGCAGCCACCTCTTTAATCACTACCGAATCAGTCATTTTCTATTCCTCATGGGGCAGCGTGCCCCAACTAAACGGCGTTATGACACCACGTTACAGACACCGCAAACAACACTATTAACGCCAGTGACAGATTTTCGTCTGATTAATCTTTTGCATCACCGCTCTTCACACAGTTGTATCAGTGCCCCGGAGAGCGTCTCAGGGCTGACATCGTTTACAAGCCAATTCTCGAGTCCTGACCGGGGCTGATCCGCAGTCATTGCACCGCCAGCGGCGACAACCCGATCCGTCGCCGCCTGAAGGCTTTCAACACCCAGAGAAAGTAAAAATAGGCCCTCACCCCGTTCTTCAAGCACTCGCTTCGGCTCTCCGTCAGCCACGGGCTGAACCAAGACAAGCCAGACATCCCCCGTCTTAAAACGGGCTGTCTTAACCCCTCTGCCCGGGAGGTCATCGCACAACACCGCGTCAATTCCCAATTGTTGCTGCCATTGTAATACCGCTTTCTCAAGGTCACGCACGAGAAGCGTTATGTGATGTACGCCAGTAATCATGGTTCTCTCTCGTAGACGAGTCGTCCGTCTGAATAGGTGCGATCTACGCGGATACTGTGGAGGTCATGAATCGGCGTAGTGTAGGGGTCATTGTCGAGGATAACGAAATCGGCAAACTTGTTGAGTTCGAGGCTCCCAATATCGTCCTCCATTCCTAGCTGCCAAGCGGCGTCAATGGTGTGCGCCCTGATGGCCTGATCCACACTCAGTCTTTCGCTGATTTTCGCTTGAATCGGATAGTCCGGGTTGCCAGCTTGTTGCCGCGTGACCGCCATTTCGATGTTGAATAGCGGATTAAGTGCGTCCTCCCCTATCCATGTCACTGGATAGTCACTTCCCAGTGTGATTTTTGCGCCATGGCGTTTGATCGAGGCAATGGGATAGAGCTGCTGAAAGCGCTCGCGGCCAAGATACTCAAGTGCCAGATAGTCATACTCAAACCAAGTTGGGGTGGTTTGCCCAACAACGTTCAAGGCAGCGAAACGCGGAATATCCAACGGATCCACAACCTCAATGTGGCAAATAGTGAACCGACTGCTCGTGTTCGGGTGAGCGGCGCGCGCTGCCTCAATGGCATCCAGAGCCGTTCTCACAGCGCCATCTCCAATCGCGTGTAAGTGCAGATCGATATTGCGGCCTGCCGCCATGACGACTGTCTCAATTGTTCCATTGGGGGGCAAAAGGGGCGTCGCACGGTGGCCCTCAGGGAATGAGTATGGGTCAAGCGTGACCGCTGTCTTGGCTTCCACCGTGCCGTCTAGAGACAGCTTTAGCGTGCTCACCTCAAAGAAGGGGTGGTTGTAGCGCTCATTGAGCTCAGTTAGATGCTCAATCGCATTGATCAACCCCGAGGGACGATTTACATAGAGGGAAGCTACTATCCTCACTGGTAAACGCTGCTGCTGCGCCAGCGCAAGAGCGACTTCTCGACCGGCTTCCTCGGTATCAATCATACCGGCGTCAAAAGCGGCGGTAAGTCCGACGGCAGCCATTTTTTCGAAAAACAACGGGGCTTTTTCTTCCAACACTTCCTCGGATACGAGGTTTAAGGCCATAGCCACCGGATCGATTGCTGCGCCTTCCACCAGCCATCCTGTCGGCACACCGTCGTCGTCCCGCTGAAAAAAATGAGCCCCGGGGACCGGGTCAGGTGTTGATTTGGTGATGCCTGCTAGGGCCATCGCCTTGGAATTGGCCCACGCGGTATGACCGCCCTCATCGATGATCAGCGCGGGCTTATCCATAACGATTTCATCAAGCTGCGCTGCCGTCGGACCATCGATGCCAAACGCTCTTGCCAAAAAACCTGCCCCGAGAACAGGGTTTTGTTCGGGATGAGAAAGCACGTGGGCCCTCAGAGACTCCAGGACCTCACCGCGCCCTTTGAGATGGGGACAGCATCGCCCCGTCCATCAGGGGCAAAGTATCCATGATGTGAATATGGGTATCGATAAAACCCGGCAATACGGTTCTGCCGCCCAGCGACGTCACCTCCGACGTGTCTTGGGCCCAGGCCATGGCGGTACTGTCATCGCCGAGGTATACAATTTTGCCCTCCCTCCACCACCATGGCGGCGAACTGGCTGCCGGTGTCATCCATGCTGTATATCGACCCGTTTAAAAACACCTTCCGACCCGTGCTGTCGTCACTAACAGCGTTCAAGGCAAACACTGTCAGCAGTACCAAGATCGACCCTAGTCGAATACCCATAGGCACTCCTGTTCTAGTCCTGGGTGAATTGAGAGCATAAACCGCATAGAGTCTGTACGCGTACGGGATGGTGCTGTTATCATGGCGCGTCCGTTACCATCGGCGCAATAGCGACGGCACTAAACATTTTCTTAAGGTAACCCAATGACTTCGCGAACACTTGAGCATCATCCTCTGGGGCTAGGAAAACGGCCAGCACTCATCGTGGTTGACGTCGTGAAAGGGTTTACTGATCCCGCCTGCCCCTTAGGGTCTCAGGCAGATTCTGTAGTGGCGGCCAACTGCACGCTGATGGAAGCATTTCATGCACGGGGCCTTCTTGTCGTCCTGAGCACGGTTATCTACCGGAATGCCGAGCAGGCTACTGTCTTTCGCCATCGATTACCGGATTTGAATTTATTGGTGCCCAACTCTCCATGGGTAGAATTTGATTCCAGGCTGCCGATCATAGACAGCGACGTCAAACTCGAAAAGCGTCACGCCAGCTGTTTTCATGGCACGGCGCTGGAGGAGACTTTAAAATCTCACGCGGCGGACTCAATCGTCGTGACTGGCCTCACTACGAGCGGCTGCGTTAGCGGCAACAGCTGTTGACGGCCTGCAGAACAATTACCGAGTAGTCGTCCCGCGTGACGCTACCGGCGATCGTAACCCCGATGCACATCTTGCCAATCTCTTCGACCTGAACGCCAAATACGCCGACGTGATCTCCGTCGAAGAAGTGCTTGCTGCCTTAGCTTGATGTTGCCCGCGAGGCTTCAAAAGCAGCCAGCTTCTCGGGAGTCGCCTCTGTTTGGTATTGCTCTTTCCACGTGTCGTAGGGCATACCATAAACCCGCTCTCTAGCCGCTTCCATGCTGACCTCTTCTCCGAGAGACCCGGCCTCGGCGACATACCACTTCGACAAGCAGTTTCGACAAAACCCCGCCAGGGTCATCAACTCAATATTCTGCACATCTTTGCGACTGTCCAGGTGTGCCAACAGGCGGCGCGAAACACCGCCGCCTCTATCGCCTCATCGGTCATTTGCTTGAATCTCCTGCTGTTGATCCATTAAGGTTATTAGCTCTGCGGCCTGATCAGGAAAACGCCAGCTGAGTTCGGCAAAACGGAACATGGGAATATATCCGTTGGCCTTGACTTCGAACGGCCTCAGGACACGCGGTTCGGACTTCATAGTAGGCGTGCACCAAACCAAGTGAAAGCCATTATCGAAGATACGAGCCAGGCGACCAGCGGTCACGACTACTCCGGTCTCTTCCCACGTCTCCCTCACCGCACCGCATTGGGCTGACTCCTGGGCATCGACGCTGCCGCCGGGAGGACCCCATAAGTCCTGATGCGAAGAGACAAGCAACAAAGCTTGGTCCTGATAAACCAGACACCCCGCGCTTTTCGCCGTCAAAGGTTCACCCTCGAATACGCACTCGGGTGCCGCCGAACAGCCCACCAGCATCGCCGCTAGCAGTGGGACCCCCCTAGCGATCATAAATGACTTCCACCGCCTCACCACCGACAGTGCTACGCAATTTTTCAAGCAACTCATCACTGGGATTGACCCGCCAACGCTCCCCCAAACGAATACGTGCAGCGGCCTTGGGCTGGGTATAATCTAGTGTTATCGGGCATTTTCCACCGACATCAGATGCCAACACCTGTTTCAGTGATGCCTGAAGACCATTCTCAAGCTCGGTGTAGTCGTCACGACGACGGGATTTCACTGACCTGGCCTTGTCGCGCATCCTCAAGGGATCGAATCTCTCTCACCCGCATCGACAATCCTCCCGTGTAATCGTCAGGCTGCAGTCGACCCTCCAGCAGCACGATGCGGTCCTTCTCGAGTAAGTCCCTGTGATCACTGTAGGCCTCGGCGTAGACGGTGCATTCAATTGTGCCCGGTATTATCATCGAGCTTGATGACGGCCATGATG
>CALSMP010000018.1 GCA_943787485.1 uncultured Luminiphilus sp.
CGGGTTTGTGCTTGCAGTAGCCCTCCTCGCCTTCAGCCAGCGGATCACCATCACCGAGCGCCTGCTTGAACGGGGCATGGCCGCTCGCATGAGCGCCAATAGGGTTGCTGGCCTCGAGGACGGCCTTCACATCACGCTTTGCGGCGCGGGAGGGCCGATGCCTGCACCCGCGGCCTCAGGCCCATGCGTGGCGGTGGTCGCGGGCCAAGATCTTTACGTGGTGGATGCTGGCACAGACGGCCTCAGAAATCTGGCCCGCATGGGCTACCCAACGGGCGACATAAAAGCGGTGTTCTTAACGCACTTTCATTCAGATCACATCGACGGCCTTGGTGAAATGGGCACCATTCGCTGGGTTGGCGCGGCGAACACAGCTCCCTTGCCGGTCTACGGTCCTCCCGGCGTGGCCAAAGTGGTCAACGGCCTGAACATGGCCTATGCACAGGACTTTGTCTATCGCCACGAGCACCACGGCAATTCGGTGGCACCCTTAAGTGGTGCCGGCCTCGAAGCGCGGTATTTTCCAGCACCGCAGGAAGGTGTACTAACCCCCGTACTTGAAACCAATGGACTCACCGTAGAAGCACTCCGTGTCGACCATGCGCCGGTAGCGCCAGCGGTTGCCTACAAATTTAGCTACAAGGGCAGAACAGCGTTGATCAGCGGCGACACCGACAAGTCCGCCAACCTTGAGCGCTTTGCCCAGGGGGTTGATTTGCTAGTGCACGAAGCGCTCGCGCCAAACCTGCTGATCATGATGAACGAGGCGGCGGTTGCTGCAGGAAACGCACCCCTCGCAAAAATCACTTTGGACGTGTTGACCTATCACGCAAGCCCTGTCGAAGTCGCGGAGACCGCGCGGGATGCGCAAGTGGGGCATCTTCTTTACTACCATATTGTGCCGCCAATGGTCGCCCCCGGACAAAAAGCCCTATGGCTTAACGGTGCAGAAGACATTTTCCCCGACTATACGGTTGGAACAGACGGCGTGTCATTCTCGCTGCCCGCTAACTCCGATGTGATCGAACAGACTGCTTCAGGATTGTGACGCTCAATTAGGCCAGAAGATGTATTCATCTCCATCCTCAAAGGATTGAGATAAATCCTTATCCACAGCAATGGCCATCTCCACCACCGACGGATAAAGCGCAGGCCGCGCGTCTCGGTGATGCGCCTCCAGCAAGGCTGCTAACTCTGCCAACTTGTCGGGCCTTGCATCGGCAAGATTAACCTGCTCGGTAGGATCAAGTGCTAGATCGAACAGCCAAGCCCCTTCTGGATTAGATGTCACCTGTAATTTCCAATCCCCGTGCCGAACCACCCGATAATGGCCGCTTTGCCAAAATAGAGTCTCTCTCGACCAAGATTCGCCACCATCCTCACGCGTCAGTGGCAGTATATTGAGGCCATCGATGACTCGATCTTGAGGAAGGGGAGCTTCCGCTGCAGCAGCCAGCGTCGGCATGGCATCGATATGCGCCACTGGCACGTCGGAAACCGTTCCAGGGGCAATAGCTGCCGGCCACTTCACAAATAGAGGCACGCGAATACCCCCTTCGAACTGAGTGATCTTCCACCCGCGAAACGGCCGATTGACATCGGGCAACCCAATGTAACCGGCACCGCCGTTATCACTGGTAAACATGATGAGGGTGTTATCGGCCTGACCGGTCCGCTCGAGAGCGTCCACAATGCGACCCACGCTACGATCAAGGGCACGAATCATCGCCGCGTACACACGGAGTCGATGAGGCTTGATATCTCCAACCGCCTCATAGTCTTCCCGGGTGGCTTGTAGTGGTGTGTGGACGCCCCAATGAGCCAAATACAGGAAATAAGGGCGGTGCTGATTGCCCTCGATAATCTTGATCGATTCGTCGGTCCAATAGTCAGTCAGGTAGCCTCCAGGACGGAAGCGATCAGCATCGCCGCTATTAAAGCTATTGGCATAGGCCATACCCGCCCACAGGAACCGATCGATGGGGTCAAAATCAATTTTGGCGTTGACTACATTGGGATCGTCTTCGGGGAGGTATAACGCGCTGGCCATCAACAAGCTTTGATCAAAACCCTGCTCATGAGCAGCCATGCCGTTACGCCTACCGAGATGCCACTTGCCAATATGAAACGTCGCGTAGTCAGAGTCGCGAAGAATTTCGGCGATGGTCCGCTCCGATGAGGGCAAGCCTTGATCCTCGTAAGGCGGCTTACTCTCATCCAACTCGGCCTGATAGCGGGAGGCCGGCAAGTTACTGGGGATAGACTCGCGCACCATACTGACGATCGGCGTCATACCCGACGGTGTGGGTGTAAATTCAAAGCCCGTACGCGTCGGATAGCGGCCGGTCATCAACATGGCACGCGAGGGCGCGCAGGTACCGGCACCGGAATAGGACTGAGTAAAGATGGCGCCCTCTGCGGCCAATTGATCAATGTGAGGTGTCTTTACCTTGCCGTTGGCAACGCCACCCCCAAAGGTGGAAATATCGTTGTAGCCCAAATCATCAGCCACAATGAGAATGATGTTGGGTGGTCGCTCACCGATGGGGCGCTCAGGAACTGCGGGACCGGTTGACCACGGGATTTCTTGGGTAGGCCCTACCGGCACCGAATCGGCTCTAAACTTGGCAAGCGCGAGGACCAGTGTCACCCGATTCGAGTAGCCAATTCCTGCCAAGACCAATACTGCCACCACAGTAACCAGCAGGACTTTTTTTATAGACCCCATTGCCACACCATCACTCTATCTATTGACAGTTAATGTGCCATTTAATTGGCTGTCATGTAAACACGTAACACATTTCGCAACAAAGTCATTACCTCCACAGCCACAGGAGTTGCCGAGACACCTCGCTGCCTGAGAATACCCACCGATCTCGCGACAGCCGGGTCTAGTAGGGGAATAAATGACAAAGAAGAGTAGCCTTCTTCGAATGCCAGCCGCGGCAAGGTCGTATAAGACGTACCGGTTTCCAGCATCGCCACCAATGAAATCATTTCGGTGATATAGACACGACTGTCCTCGAGCAATGCCGCGGCAGACGTCCCCTCGAGCAAGCGAGAGGTCCCATTCCTGATCATTGGTTGACCGATAAGATCCTGCCAACGAAGCTGCTTGGCCAGCGCAAGAGGGTGTGTGTTGTGACAGACAACCCCTATTTGGTCTTCGAGTAGTGGCTCAAAGTCCACATCCGGAATCGGTCCCCACAGGGAACTCACGCCAAAATCAACCTGCCCTGACTGCACGAGCTCCGCTACCAACTCGGCTGGTCCATCATGCAAACTGACCTCCACATTGGGATGGGATGTCAAAAATTGGTTGAGGACCTTTGGCATATAACGACGGGCAATAGACGGAACCGTTGCAAGTGACACAGTCCCCGACCGCTGATTTGCCAGGTCATCTAACCCGGCCGCCACCCGATCGTGCTGGGCAAGTAACTCCCGAAAACGAGGTAGACACTGTGCGCCAAAGGGAGTCAATCGCCCCTGCCCCTGTTTCTCGAACAGCGGCTGCCCGAAACGACTTTCAAGCTCTCTTATGCCGAGGGAGATCGCCGGCTGGGTGCGATTGAGACGTTCTGCCGCCGCCTTGAAGCCACCGCTCTCTACCGCCGTGACCACGTAGCGAAGCTGCTGAATTTTTAGCGGGTTATCTGCCATCCCAAGATATTAGCTTTTTTTATCTCTTTATATAACTAATTAATTTTCCTTATTTCTACCCGCAGATTAGGCTACGCCAGTCCGGCGTCAAGTCGGTCTGCCGGCAGCACGCATTCCCTTGCAACAGAAACAGAAAAACGAGGAGTTACAGGTGGCGGATTCATATTCTTTATTTATCGACGGCGAGTGGATTACCAACACCGAAACAGTTGCCAATATAAACCCGTCGGATACCGATGACGTCATTGGGCATTACGCTCAGGCAAACGCTGATCAGGTTGCGCAAGCCATCGGTGCTGCAGAACGCGCCCTCCCACAGTGGGGATCGTCGCCATTGGAAACCCGTTTTCAAGTATTGATGGCCATTGGTGACGAGCTGATCGAGCGCAGTGGCGAACTCGGGGAACTGTTGGCCAGAGAAGAGGGCAAGACCCGCGCCGAAGGGGTGGGTGAGGTCTATCGATCAGGTCAGTTTTTTCATTACTTCGCCGCCGAGGTGCACCGACAAATTGATGATCGCGCTGAATCCGTGCGTCCAGGCATTGAAATAGATACCCGGCGCGAGCCCGTTGGCATTGTGGGCATTATCAGCCCCTGGAATTTTCCGATGGCAACCGCAGTGTGGAAAATCGCACCGGCGCTCGCCTTTGGCAACGCGGTCATTTTCAAACCCGCCAACCTGGTGCCTGCAAGTGCATGGGCGCTCACCGAGATCATCTCGCGTCAGACCGCCCTGCCCCCGGGAACCTTTAACCTGTTAATGGGAAGCGGTAGTCAGGTGGGTAACCCTCTCATCAACAGTGATCGCATTCACGCGGTCAGCTTTACTGGCTCACTCCCGGTTGGCCGTCAGGTCGCGGCCGCAACCGCCGCGAATCTGGTCAAGTGTCAGCTCGAAATGGGCTCAAAAAATGCATTAATAGTCGCCGCGGACGCCGACCTTGATGTGGCGGCGAATGCGGCCTTTGTCGGTGCGTATAGCGGCACCGGCCAAAAGTGCACCGCCTCCTCGCGTCTTATTGTCGACGCCAGTGTTCATGACGCCTTTGTCGACAAACTGTTGGAAAAACTCAAGGCGACCCGCGTGGGCCACGCCCTCGAAGAGAACGTCGACATGGGCCCTGTTGCGTCGGAGGAACAACTTGAGGCGAATTTACACTGGGTACAGAAAGGCTGCGAAGAAGGCGCCGAGCTGCTGTTCGGCGGTGAACGGCTCGAACTCGACAAGCCGGGCTTTTATATGTCCCCTGCCCTGTTTGTTGATACCCACAATGACATGGCGATTAATCGAGAGGAGCTGTTCGCGCCCATCGCCTGTGTGATCAAAGCCGAGGGCTACGAGGAAGCGCTGGCCATCTTGAACGACACCGAGTTTGGCCTCACCGCTGGCATCATTACCCAATCCCTCGCTACCGCCATGGATTTTAAAAAGCGTGCGGTGAGCGGCTGCGTCATGGTCAATCTCCCCACCGCGGGCACCGACTACCACGTGCCCTTTGGCGGCCGAAAGAATTCGAGCTTCGGTCCTCGCGAGCAGGGGCAGTACGCCCGGGAGTTTTACACCACGGTCAAGACCACCTACCTGCAGGCCTGAGGGAGGCACACGATGCACGCTGATTGGACGATCATTGACGGCCTGCAATACTCGGCCTGGTCGCGAGAGGTGTTTGAACAAATGCGCGAAGGTGGGCTGAATGCGGTTCACGTCACTATCGCGTATCACGAAAACACCCGGGAAACGCTGACGCGCTTAGGCGAGTGGAACAGCCGCTTTGAGGCGATGCCGGATTTGATTCGTCCAGTAATGAACCCCGAGGACATCCACAAAGCGAAAGCCGAGGGCCGCATCGGCATCATCTTTGGCGCACAGAATTGTTCGCCGATTGAAGACGAAATCCGCTTGATTGAATTAATGCGGCAGTTGGGCCTCATGATCATGCAACTCACCTACAACAACCAGAGCCTTTTGGCCTGCGGCTGTTATGAAGAGGAGGACTCGGGGCTCACCCGGTTTGGCAAACAAGTGGTGCGTGAAATGAACCGCGTCGGCATGGTGATCGACATGTCTCACAGCGCCGAGCGATCTACTTTGGAGGCCATCGATCATTCAGAGCAGCCAGTCATTATTTCCCACGCCAATCCCAGCCACTTTCACCCTGCATTGCGCAATAAATCGAATCGGGTCATTGATGCAATTGCGGCCAACGAAGGCCTGCTCGGCTTTTCCCTCTATCCCTTTCATTTAAAAAACGGCCCCGACTGCACCCTCGAGGATTTCTGCGACATGGTGGTGTGGACGGCGGAGCGAATGGGGGTGGATCGTATTGGTTTTGGGTCCGATCTGTGTCAAAACCAACCGCAATCGGTGCTGGAGTGGATGCGCAATGGCCGCTGGTCGAAAACCATGGATTACGGGGAGGGGTCCTCGGGCAACGCGGGCTGGCCAGACGCACTCAGCTGGTTTGAAGACAACCGCGATTTTCCGGGTATCATCGCCGCACTGGAAAAGAGAGGCTTCTCGGATGGGGAAATGGCGCAAATTGTCGGGGGTAACTGGGTCGACCTGCTTACCCGTGTCGCCACACCAAACAAGACTCAGCCTGACAACACAGACAATCGCGCGGCGAAGCACCTCGGGTGATTGACCTCGCTTCTCCAGCAGCGCTCGCCACACCGGTGACTCGTGCTCCGGGGCTCGTGATGGACCTCGAACGGCTTGGGTCATTCAACGCCACGCGCTTGAGCTTTGCCAGAACGCTAATTCGCGTGATGGGACGCCAGCGATGGCAAATTAGCTGTGACCTGTTCGATCTAAATACGCACGGTCACGGTGAGGTCATCTACCGGGTACAAACCCCCAATGGTCGCTACCACGTGGTGATTTTTTCCCAGCCCCTCGATGACGCGCTGCGTTCGGATCGCGTCATTGCCGATGCCTGGGACATCACCTTTGGCTTGGTGGAAGGGGATGTTGAAGAGGCGCTCATGCAATCCCTAGCGGAAAATATTCCGCTGCAGGAAGCCGGTCGCCAGCACCCGCGTTTGCTGGTCATTTCTCGCGCCAACAAAAGTGTCCGTAATTTTGAAACGGTCGTTACCGACCTCGCCACAGGCGTGCAACCCTCGCTCGAGTCCTTCACCGAGGGCGGCTACCTCTACCGAACCACCGCGGTATATGGCAACGGCAAGTTTGGTATTGCTGACTACGGCCGGCTACGAACCAACCCCGATTTTCGCCATCCTTTTTCCGCACAGATGACGGCAGTCTATGTATTACGGCAATTTTCCATTGACCAGGTGGAATTTCTGGCGCGCTCCCGCGCCCCGGAAACTGCCATTGCTCTGGCTCAACCCCTCAAACGTTACCTGGGGATCGGCAACTCAACGGGGCTTGGGATGGCACCTTTCTTAATCAACCACCCACAGCTAATCGACCAATGGGTCCACGCCAGAGAGCAGGCGCTCGCCATTGCCAAAAGCCAACCTCCGGACGAGCTCGCCAGAGACCGGCTACTGATTTTGGGCCGGCGTGCCCAGCAATTTTTCAAGGAAACTACCGTTGAAGATGCTGACCAGCAGGGGCGCAATCAGATGGTGGTTGCGGAGCTCGAGGGCATCATTGATTGGCTGGAACAAATTCCCCTTGATCTCGATCTGTGGCAGCAACTCACCGATTGGGCGGAAGCAGCACTGAGCCTTGAAAGCCAGGAACTGATCAATGGGCTACTGATCGAACTGTACCCTCAATACGTCGATTTTCTCGAGGACGCGATGGCGGTCGAAGAACGCATGGAACTGACTCCTGACATGCCGCTCGTGCAGCTAAAGCAACTCATCGAAACCCATTTTGACTGGGCCCTCGCCGAAGATTTTGATACCCCGGAGGCCAGCCACTGGTTCTGGTACCGCTCCATTGAAAAGGAGGAGCCCCGCCTGGGTGTTCGCGGTATCGATCCCGGTGCAGAGAAAGAGCTGTCCCTCGCCGTGGCGCCTCGCGTGAAGCGAACTTACGGCAAGATAAGCGAGTATCTGGAGCAGAACCCGCGCTCGCTGACCGTTGAATTTCTGATGGCGGAGCCCAGCTTTGTCGATATTGTTCGGCGCATTCAAACCATGGCTGCCACAGCCTATGGCGAAATACGCGCCAATCTGTGGCATCGAGATATGCGCCCTATCCACCTACTGCGAACCAAACTATCTTTTCTTGGCGCCAACCGGTTTGATCCTCGGGGTGACCGCTGGGTACGCGTCACCTTTTTTCAAGGCGCACCCTTGATTGAAGAGCTAAACAACGAGCCCGCGGACCTCACCGCCTTCGACGACTGGAGCTTTCCACTCGCTCCGACTAGCCTAAAGCAACAGGAGACATATGAAAGTCTCCTTTAATGAATTGCAGGCAGTGTCACGCAAAGCCTTTATGGGCATTGGATTTTCAGAGGGCCACGCAGAAGACGCAGCGGACATGGTCACCTGGATGGAGAGCTACGATCTCCATGGTCTCGACGCCCTCAATAAAGGGCTCGAACACCTCATTGCCGATAACCCCGCTACGCTACCAACCATTGTTTATCAAGATGGCGACGTTGCGGTCGTGAACGGCCAAGACCTCAGCGTGTTGCGCTCCTGTAATTTGGCGCTGGAACTCGCGTTTGCCAAAGGACGCGCCCGCGGTTTATCCGTTATCAAAATCCAGCGCTGCCGACAGCGGCAGTTGATTATGGGTTACCTCGCGCGACTCGCCGGGCGCGGCATGAATCTCACAGCATTTTGGCGCAACGCCCAACAGCCTCTCACCGAGCAAGTAGTGGGTTTTCGCGCGAATTCCACCGTACCGTCGATTCGCGTTTATTCGGTAGAGGAAGTCCCTGAGGAAAACGAGCCCAACAACGGTATTACAATCATTATGGCCAACCACGTGGATTTGCTTCCAACCATGCGGTCAGATTATCGCTACGACCTGCTGGCGAAGCACGAGGAAGCCGACTTGTTAGCGGCAAGAGAGCGCGCCATGACAAATGGCATTGAGGTGGATGACGTGGTCTGGGAGCAACTCCACAAACTAGCGCAAGCCACCTTAGTAGAGTCTTTTGATGTTTCTCATCTTGGTGCGGGGCCGGCAGACTGATGACATTAATTACCCAACATAGAGTCACCGCGCTTTCCACCCTACTGGTGGTTGGTTTTCTACTTCTGTTTGCCATCGATCCGACCGCATTTTCTTCCTTAATCGACGCCTCCTATACCTGGAGTGCAACCCACTTTGGCCTATTTTGGCAGGTGTTCATGCTGGTCAATTTTGTTGTCGCTCTCGTTGTGATCTTCCTTCCCGGATCCAAGCTACGACTGGGGGATCTTGCGGAACCTGAGTTCCCGACCTTTCAATGGGTAGCCATGATTCTTTGCACCCTACTCGCGGGCGGCGGGGTTTTTTGGGCGGCGGCCGAGCCCATCGCACATTTGGTGTCACCGCCCCCCGTCTTTGGCGAGGTCGAGCCCTTGTCACAAGACGCGGTGAAATATGCCCTCGCACAGTCGTTTTTGCACTGGGGTTTTATGGCCTGGTCTGTGCTGGGAAGTTTGGCGGCGGTCATACTGATGCGGCTCCACTATCAGCACGGCCTGCCTCTCGCACCTCGCTCTCTGCTGCACCCTCTTGTGGGAGAAAAAGGCGTTCGCGGATGGCTAGGTGACATTGCTGACATCGTCTCGGTGCTCGCAGTCTTTGCAGGCACAGTCGGCCCCATTGGTTTCCTTGGGCTACAAATCAGTTATGGCCTCAGCGAATTTATTGGGACCGAAGATACCCTTGCCATGCAGCTTGGCACCATCGCAGTCCTGATGGCCGTTTATCTCACATCGGCAGTCAGCGGTATGCACAAGGGCATTCAGATGCTCAGTCGCGCCAACATCATTTTAGGCCTATCGCTCTTGGCGTTCTTATTTGTGGCGGGCCCGACGTGGTTTATTGTGAGCCATTTTTTTGAAGCTCTCGCCACCCACATTCAGTGGTTGCCCCAACAAGCGCTATTCCGCGGCGATGCTGGGTGGTTTGGAGAGCCCGGTTGGCTCTCAGCGTGGACCGTCTTTTTTTGGGGCTGGTTTATTGGCTACAGCCCAATGATGGCGATCTTCATCGCGCGCATCAGTCGCGGTCGACGCATCCGCGACGTGATCCTACTCATGTCCCTTGGCGCACCCCTTCTGACCATGGCGTGGTTCACGATTCTCGGCGGCACCGGTATTGGCCTAGAGCTTGAAAATCCGGGCGTCATCAGCGGCCCCTTTGAAGGCTTCAACCTGCCCGCGGTGCTACTCGCCATCACCAGCGCGATGCCACTGGACGTTCTGGTCACTGTCGGATTTTTGATTCTGACCGCCCTGTTTGTTGCCACCACCGGCGACTCGATGACCTACAGCCTGGCGGTGGTGTCCTCTGGAAGTGAGCATCCCCCCCGGTGGCTGCGCCTCTTTTGGGGTCTGGCCATGGGATTGACGGCGATGGCACTGCTCACGGGGACCGCGGGTGGCATCGGCAAGTTACAGAGTTTTATTGTGGTCACCGCGGTGCCGGTCTCGCTACTATTACTGCCATCGTTGTGGGGAATTTTTAAGGCCGTGAAACAATGACAGACGATCTGTCTATACCTGTCCGCTGCCTATTTCAATGAGAGCTGTTGCGTGCCATTTGCCCTCCTAAAATTCGGCTTGAACGACGACTACCCTTACGAGCGTGAGCCCGATATTCCAGCGCCGCGGGATCTAAAATCTCATTACGACGTGGTCATCATTGGCGGCGGGGGTCACGGCGTCGCAACGGCGTACTATCTGGCCAAATACCACGGCGTGACCAATGTCGCCATTTTGGAGAAGGCCTACCTGGGCGGCGGTAACACCGCACGAAACACCGCGGTGATTCGATCCAATTACCTGACCCCAGAAGGGGTAAAATTTTACAGTGCTTCTGTGAAGCGCTACGAACAGCTCTCCAACGAATTTGATTTCAACATCATGTATTCCCAGCGGGGCCAGCTGACCCTCGCCCATACCGATGCGACTGTGCGGGCATTCCGACAGCGCGCCGAGGTCAACAAACATTTTGGCGGCCGCACCGAGCTGATTGATCGGCAAGCTATCGCCGAACTCGTGCCCACCTTAAATCTGGATCCTGCGGACTTGCCGGTGTTAGCAGGGCTTTGGCATAGGGATGGCGCTACAGCACGCCACGATGCGGTGGCCTGGGGCTACGCCAAGGGCGCAACCCAACGGGGTGTCGAACTGCATCAGCTGACCGAAGTGACCGACATCCTTAAGGAAGGTAATAAGGTGACCGGAGTGGTCACCAACCGGGGGCGCATCCAGTGCAACAGCGTGGTGCAGGCGGTGGCGGGCCACAGTGCCCTGCTGGCGCGCAAAGCCGGTTTTGAGCTCCCGCTGGTCGCTTACCCCTTGCAGGCGATGGTCACCCAGCCGGTGAAGCCTTTTCTCAACCCGCTGGTCAGTTCCTCGGCGCTGCATTGCTATGTTCAACAAACCAGCCGCGGTGAAATTGTGATTGGTGGCGGCTCAGACCCCTACCCCCTTTACAGCAGCCGGTCCTCGCTAGAACTCAAAGAGAGCCTGATTGCCCACGCGATCGAGATGTTTCCGTTTATGAGCGAGATGCGCCTGCTACGCCAGTGGGCAGGCATTACCGATATGACCACGGACTACAGTCCGATCATGGGCTTGAGTCCTGTCGAGAACTACTACATCGATGCGGGCTGGGGTACCTGGGGCTTCAAAGCGACTCCCATTTGCGGCTGGACCATGGCCGAGTTAGTCGCCAGCGGCGGTCGGGTACCAGAGCTCATTCAACCCTTTGCGCTTGAGCGCTTTTCCCATTTCCGGCAGGTCAACGAAATGGGTGCGACGGCGGCGAGCCACTAGGAGAGCACGATGAAACGCATGCAGTGCCCTCTTAATGGGCTTCGCAATATCAGCGAGTTTGTGTACGGCGGCCAGGTCACCACCATGCCCAACCCCGCCACCTGCACCGACAAGCAATGGGCACACTATGTGTTTTATGAGGACAATGACATCGGCGTGATGCGTGAGTGGTGGCTGCACGCGCCAAGCGGTTACTGGTTTATCGCCGAGCGACACAATGCCAGTGATGAGATTGTTCGCACCTACGATGCCAGCGAGTGTTTTTCATCCCGGGTCGATTTTTCCGCATCGGAGACCGCGTCGTGAATCCGCGTCTTGATGCGCCCTACGGTTCGCTCATTGATCGAAATCAGCCGCGGTCTTTCACCTTCGAGGGTGAGACGGTCAACGGCTACCTTGGGGATACGGTGGCCTCCGCACTGATAGCCAATAACCACTGGCTTTTGTCGCGCTCGTTCAAATACCACCGACCCCGCGGTCCTCTGTCAATGGCAGGCCATGATGCCAATACCTTAGTGCAGACTGCGAGCGCGCCGAACCGGTTGGCGGAGGAGTTGCCGATCGATCTCGGGGAGGCGGTGTCGGGACAGAACTACGTAGGGTCGCTTAAACGCGATTGGCTGCGCGCACTCGATTGGCTAGGTCGCTTTTTACCCGTGGGCTTTTACTACAGAGCGTTTTACAAACCCTTTGGCGTATGGCGATTGTGGGAGCCCATGATTCGTCACATGGCGGGATTGGGTGTCGCCAATCTTGAAAGCCAACCCCCATATCGAGACAAACAGTACCTGTTTTGCGACGTCGCGGTGATCGGTGCGGGACCCGCGGGTCTCAGCGCCGCGCTCGAGGCCGCCAACGGGGGAGCGCAGGTATTACTGGTCGACGAGAACACCCAGCTGGGCGGTGCGCTCACTTACCATCGATTCGACACTGACGTCGAATCCAGCACGACGCTGCTGAGCTCACTTCACCAGCAGGTATTGGGCCACCAACACATTCGGGTGTTATCGAGCGCACTCTGCAACGCCTGGTTTACCGATCACTACCTGCCGGTGTTGCAAGGTGATCGCATGTTCAAGGTACGCGCAGAGACCTGCATTCTGGCGACCGGCTCAACCGAACAACACGTTGTGTTCAGAAACAATGATCTACCCGGCATTGTTCTGTGCAGCGCGCTGGATAGAATAATCAGGCATTACGCGATTGCCCCAGAGGGTGACGTAGCCGTTCTCGCCGGCAATGACCTCGCTTACCACACCGCCTTGCAGGCCCATGATGCCGGTCTGTCGGTGACCGCCGTCATTGACCTTCGGCCTAGCCCCGACGACGAGACCTTGTGTGAGGCGCTGGCAACACGAAACATCCGCTTGGAGACCGGCGCCACAGTAAGCGAAGCACTAGCAGACCGTGATGGCCTGCGGCTCGGCAACATCATGGTGAGTCACCTAGCAGCCGATGGCTCGGTCGCCGGCGAGCGATGCCGTATTGCCTGCGCCACGCTCGCCATGTCCGCGGGCTTTATGCCGGCTTATCAACTTGCCTGTCAGGCGGGGGCTTCTTTGAGTTACGACGATGCTAGCGCCCACTTCAAGATCAGTGGTCTTGCCGAGGGTCTGTTTCTCGCTGGCAGCGTGAACAGCGTACACACGCTCGAAGCCGTGTGCGCTGACGGTCGTAACGCCGCGCGGGCTGCGCTCACTGCACTGGGTCACAACGCCGATACCCCTGAGACGGTCAGCTGTACAGCACGGGTCAATCACCCGTGGCCAATCTTCAAGCACCCCAAAGGCCGGGAGTTTGTGGATTTCGATGAGGATCTCCAGATCAAAGATATCGTGAACGCCGCCCGACAGGGCTATCGCGATATCCAACTGGTCAAGCGCTTTTCAACGGTGGGCATGGGGCCTTCACAGGGGCGACATTCCGCACTGCCCACCGCGCGACTGATCGCCAAAGCGACCCAGCGCAGCGTCACCGAGACGGGTGTCACGACAGCAAGGCCCCCGGTCAAACCCGAGCTGCTGGGATTGATTGCAGGACGGGGGTTTGATCCCCACCGCCATACCCCAATGCACGAACAACACCTCGCCTTGGGCGCCCACATGATTCCCGCGGGAACCTGGCGCCGACCGGGCTTTTACGGCGATCCTGTACACCGCGAGCGCTGGATTCGCGAGGAGGCACTCGCGGTCCGCAACAACGTTGGCATCATTGATGTGAGCACGCTAGGGGGCATTGAGCTCCGGGGGCCCGATGCCGCCGAGTTCATGAATCGGCTTTATACCTTCGGTTTTCTCAAGCAGCCCGTTGGTCGGACCCGTTACGCGGTGCTCACCAATGAACACGGGGTCGTGATTGATGACGGCGTCGCGGCGCGACTCGCCGATGATCATTTTTACGTCACCGCCACCACCACCGGCGTCGACCGGGTGTACCGTGACATGCTCAAGTGGCAGGCCCAATGGCGGTTGAGTCTGGATATAAGCAATGTCACCGCCGCGTTCGCCGCGGTCAATGTCGCCGGCCCCAACGCCCGTCGCGTGCTCGAAGCGGCCGGGTGTGATATCGATCTTTCTGCGGAGGCCTTCCCGTACCTGGATTACCAGGAAGCCGCTATTGCGGATATACCCGTGCGCATGCTGCGGGTGGGCTTTGTCGGCGAGCTGGGGTACGAGCTGCATGTACCGAGCATGATGGCCCACCGGCTGTGGGAAATTGTCATGGCAGCGGGCGCGCCTTGGGGCATCCGTCCCTTTGGCGTGGAAACCCAGCGACTGTTGCGACTGGAAAAAGGACACATCATCGTTGGGCAGGATACCGATGGCATGAGCCATCCGGGTGAAGTGCATCTCGCATGGGCTGTGAACCGCAAAAAACCATTTTTTGTCGGCTGTCGCTCGGTGGATATCGTGATGCAGCAACCCCTGTCACGATTACTCATCGGGTTTTCGCTATCACCCGATGCGCCCCGCCCAAAAGAAGGCCATTTGGTCCTGAAGGATGGGGATATTGTCGGTAACGTTACTTCCTGCGAATACTCGCCGAATCTTGATCGTGTTATTGGCCTCGCCTATGCCCACCCTGATGACGCGGCTCCCGGCTCGATTATTGACGTTCGCACCGACAATGGCGTTGTAGTGCAGGCGATCGTAACCACGCTGCCTTTTTACGACCCGGACAATGAGAGGCAGACCTTATGAGCTCCCTATTGCGCAGCCCCCTCGCCTCCCTTGCCGATACCCCTGCAGCCACCGCGTGCGCTGCGCGCCGGGGTCGCTCACGCTCAGCGATCTCAGCTTGCAACGACGCTCTGGCCTGCGCGGGAGCGACGTACCGGACTGGCTGGTACAACAAGGGCTGCCGCGGGTAGACACGCCCAACCGCATCGAAGCGGCGGGAGAGCAACAGTGGGTCATGGCGCTGAGTAAACGCGAGTTCTGGATGCTCGATGGCAATCAGACGGCTCTCGAAGAGCGTCCGGCCTCAGTCGCCGTGACGCCGAATGCCTGGCCGCTGTATTGCCAGCACAGTCACGTATGGTGGCACCTGAGCGGTGATGATCGCGCCGCGCTCATGGCAAAACTCTGCGGCGTGGATTTAAGCGAGGCAGTATTTCCCGTAGGACACGTGGCACAAACACAAATGGCGCGGATCAGTGTGATCGTGGCTCACCACGACTGGCAGGGCGTTGCCGGGTTTTCGCTGTTTTTGGACCAAAGCCTGGCGGCTTACGCGTGGTCTGCCCTTGAGGATGCGATGCAGGAGTTTGGGGCTTGCTAGCCGCCGGCACAGGCAGAGCATAGCAAATTGTTTACTCCACCAGCCAAGGTGGGTTCAGGCTGACCCAGGGCCGAACGAGCGATTGTCCCAACCCTTATTCTTTCATGCTAGCTGTTGCGTTTACGCTGCGCTCGGGGCCCGGCCCCTGTTGTCTGGTCACGGCAACCGATCCACTTTTCGCGGTGTCGAAAGCCTGCTGCAGCAGCGGAATAACTGTCCCTCGAACCAAACCGATGGGTGCCCCCGCATCCACGGCTGAATAATCGTCGATCGCCACGTAGCCACCGATACCCCGCTCAACATCGATAAAGCTGATTGCGCCAAAGGCACCCGGGTCATAATAGACACCGGGATTGTCTGACGAAATCCACCAGCCCATGCCATAGGGGGTCGGGGCATTCGGCACCACACCGCCACGGTCGACGCGCATTTCAGCGATAGCCTCTTCGCTCAACACGCGAGTATCGCCGCAATAACCGCCATTGAGATGAATCTGCAGCAGCTTGGCGTAGTCGGCCAGATTGGTGATGGCACCCCCTTCAACACTGGGGTTGTGTTGCCCTTTTAAACTGCCTGGCGATCCATCCCAGGCGGTAAGGTCGAGCCACATATTGCCGAAGGTAAACACCTCCAAGCCGCAGGGCTGTACAAGGTACTGATCGACCAGTTGATTCCATTCACTATTGGCAGCAATGCTCGCGGTCACACCCGCCAGCTGCCACTGACTGCCGCCGTAATCAAAAACCGAACCAGCCTCGTTGCCGTCATCCAGCTCGACGCTGAACAGGGTTTCGCCGCAGGACTCGAAGGCGGTGAAAGGCAGATTATTGAACTGACACAGGTGATCACCGTAGTCCTCCAGCGCGCGCAAGCCCGGGATGCCCGACGTATTGCTCACTAATTGTGACGGCGTGCGATCGCCGTAAACCCCGTCAAAGGGCAGGACTTCACCGATAGGTTGATCCATCCGAAACGCCACATCGGGATCTTCCTCTAGCGCCAGCAGGGTCATGACCGCAGGCACTTTGCTGGTAGATGCCAACATCACCACCAGGTCCTCCGAATGATCGCCGAAGACCGCTGTGTGAAGTACCTGATCTCCGTCGACGACTACATAGCTGATGCCATCAAAAATGGGGCTGCCCTCCAGAAACCCAGCGAAGGCCGCGTCGGCTTCCGAGAAGTCCATAGTGCCAGCCGGGCCGCCCCCGTTTTCCGACCCGCCATCGGGGGAGGATCCCGTGCGCGCACTTTGCACGCTTGATAGCAGGCTCGACATTCGCTCGACTACCGCTTCACTGCCGTAACTCGAGACACAGACCAGCCCTAACACGATAAAGGCGATGGCTTGGTGATATAAACCGAGGGGACTCTGATTTTTTATCGACGTTGTTGTTCGATTTTTCATTCGGCAGTTCACTTAGTTTTTCGCTCGACCCCGGTGATGCTGGGTTTCATATGTTTCTCGCTTTAGGCATGAGGTTCGGATGAACCTTCGATCAAGGCATCAAATAACGCCCGCGTGATACTGCGGTTCATCCGCCGACTAATCACCGTGTCGGGCAAAAACACTTCTGCCGCATGATAGACCCCGGGGAAGATTGCAAGCTCGCAGGGCACGGCTGCCGCCATCAGGCGTTTTGCGTAGTCGATATCTTCGTCGCGAAACAAATCCTCAACGCCGACGCAGATATAAGCTGGTGGCAAACCGGAGAGATCATCGGCACGAGATGCGGCGGCGTAAGGCGATGCATCCGCACCCGGCTCTCCATCAAGATACATTTCCCAGGCATTAAACGAGGAGGCACGGGTCCAAATGGGATGGTTCGTTATTTGTCCCGACTCGGTGTTATGCAGGTTATCGATCATCGGATAAAGGAGTAGCTGAAAGCACAAGGGGATGATTCGCCTCAGCGCGGTTTTTCAAGGCGAGCCCCGCCGCCAGCCCGCCACCCGCACTGGCCCCGCCGATCGCCAGTCGACCTGGATCAATGCCCAGCTCCTCTGCATTGTCGATCATCCAGCATAGCGCCTCATAGCAATCATTGAGGCCCGCCGGAAACGGATGCTCGGGAGCGAGGCGATAGTCTACCGAGACCACCGTAATGTCCCCCTCATAGGCGAAATCAATGGCGCGCTGATCCTCGGGCGACCCCATGACATAACCTCCGCCATGAATCCAGAGAAGCGCCGGCTGGTTGGCACGGTGACTTTTTCGGTACACGTAAAGCGGTACCTCTGCGTCTTTCGTTATTAAGGATCGAACCTCTTCAATCAAACCATCGGGTTTTACGACGTCGCGACTTTCCGCAATGACCTCTCGCACCTGGGCCAAACCCTCCCGGGAGACCTCAAGGGGCGGGAAGACGTCAAGTAAAGGTAATAACTCAGGATCGATTCGGTTGTAGTCTAGTTCCACAAAATTCTCGCTTATTGTTTGATAGCAGCGCGGCTGATCGTTACAGCCCCTTGGCCAGCGTGTTAATTTGATCAATCAGGCTTTGGGGCACGTCGACCCCCTCGAGTTGATGTTGCGCGCGCAATTGTGCGCGCCGTTCGCCCGGCACCCGCACGTCGTTATCGTCAGTCATCGCACTTACCATCGTTTCGAGATGTTCAACGAACCCTTCGCTGTAAAACGCCGGATCCATGGCGATAATCGTTTGCCCCACATTGGGTGGTCCGCCCTCGGTGGTCGCAAACATCGACGCCTCGTAGGAGCAATGACTCCCGGTAAGCACCCCGCCAAGAATGTCGACCATCAGACCAAGACCAAAACCCTTGGGGCCGCCCACGGGTAGCTGTGCACCTTTCAGACCAGCGGCGGGATCGGTCGTGGGATTACCCTCGGCATCGATGGCATGCCCCGGCTCTATCTCCCTCCCCTCCGCGGCGGCCCGAACCAGATTGACTCGCGCCGTCGACGCCGTCGCCATATCAACGACTAAGGGTTCTTCGCCAGCGCGCGGCGCACCGAAGGCAAAGGGATTAGTGCCGAAGAAAGGCACTTTACCGCCGTATGCGGCAACCGCCTTGGAGCTATTAGCGAACATCAGTGAGACCAGCCCCTCGTGGGCAAGACGGCGCACGAACCACCCCAAGACCCCCGCTGACGAAGAATGATGAATCGACATGAGACCCACACCCTGCTCTCGGGCAGTCTCAATTAAAAGCTGCTCGCCAATCATGTAGGCGTGATGACAGAAACCATAATCAGCATCGATGACGGTTGCGGCCGCCGAAGTCTTGACGATCTTTGGCTGTGCGTATGCTTTCACTTTGCCGCAGTGAAGGTGCTTTAGATAGAGATGCATGTAGCCCAAACCAACGTTGCGAATGCCCTCCGCCTCCGCGTCAGCTATTTCCCCGGCGACAATTCGCGCCTGCTCCTCACTAGCACCGGCCTGGGTAAGGGCCTCAGAACAGAGGGCTTCGATATCGGCGAGGGAAAGCTGTGGCATGGGATTCTCCTGTCTTGAATCTGCATTGTGTCAAAAATTACAGACTATCGGGGAGGTTGTCTCAATGGGGACCGGTCTTTTGTAAAAACCGCAGAAACACGACACTAAAGGGGAAGTGCAGCAGGCGTTAGAGGTAGTTGGTCGGGGTTCGCAGACTTGAAATACCCCGTTAGTGGGGTATCATGCGCCCCTTCGCGCCTGTAGCTCAGCTGGATAGAGTACCTGACTACGAATCAGGCGGTCGCACGTTCGAATCGTGCCAGGCGCGCCATACAAACAAAGGGCCTCGCAATAGCGGGGCCTTTTTGTTTGTCCTGTGTGCTCTGGCCGTGAGGACGTGCCCGTTCGACAAACTCTGCTCCAAGCAGAGTTTGGACGCCGAAACACAGTGAAGGCGCCCCGAAGGGGGCTCAACGCGGGAAGCAACCGCGTTGAGATCTATCGTGACTGCGCTAATCGACCTTCTTCATCATCGGCGCTAACCGGTATACGTCAAACTTCACGCGGTCCGAAGGAATATAGTGGCGCACAACAAAGTTGAAAATCCCCGAGTTGTTGGCAATAGGAATGTTGTTCAAGGCATCAGCACCACATCCCATGTTGACGGTGAACGTACCGTCCTCATTAGGGGTCGCAATATCGGAACTCATGTGGGCCACATCGTCGAACATAAAGCCGTTTTCATCGTAGACCGTGAAGGACCAGAACGCACCGTTATCAGGATCTTCAAAGGTGGCCGAATAGCAGCCTTCTGCTGGAAAATTTGGAGAAGTCTCATAGAGATTATCTGCAAGTTGGGCGCCACCCCACCCCAATGCGGCGCCTACCGTGTACTTGTCAAAACTATAAAGACCTCGCGAAGCGTCAGTTGGCGCAGTGAACATGCCATAAACCGCTTGCGCGCCGTACTCCTGTACCAAAGCAGGAAGCTCCTGACGCAGCGCCAGCTCGACGGCATCAAAACTTTCCTTGTTCACGGGCTCAGCCGAAAATGGCGTGGCGCTTGCTGCATCAATTGTCATCCCATCCTGAATAGCGTTGGCCTCAGCCTGACTCAGGGTGCTGTCGAGTCGTATAAGGAGGTACATGTGGGAGCCAAAGTGGGTGGCAAGCTCGAAGGTGCCACTGCCATAGGACATGGGCTGAATGCGGTGATCCATGGTCACCGGTTGAACCGACACATATTTACCTTCAGGTATCTCTGGAATCGTAATGGAGGCACCCTCCGACACATCAACCACCGCAAAACCGTAGTAGGTGTCGCGGTTCATTCGAACTACCGGCTGATCATCGGTGGGCGTAAGCTCACGGTTGTGGTGAATTTTGTTCACCGCAGCGCGTTCTTGAGCGATCAGCAATTGCCGTGCCGTCTCGAGGGTTGGATAGCTCTCGATCGTGGCCACAACGCCATCGGGATGGAAGAATTGCGCTGCGGTCGTGACAGGTTTGGCGACAGCGAACAGGGGAAGCGCCGTCAGCAAAGTTACCGCTAATGAGGCTGGCATTAAGACTTTATTGTTAAACATGTTAATTCTCCGGCTCGATTCAGACCACTGCAATTAACTATCTCTGCTTGGGGGTCCATTTCGGACGAGTCTACAGGCATGGCGCTGAAACTACTCCGGCGCCAAGTATTCATATAGCGGCGTCACTATTTGACAGCCCTTGGGCTTTGGTATCGAAAACCTGACGTGCGACCCGCTACGAAAATACAAGCTGACTCACAGCCAAGCACATCAGGCCAATGGTTCGCCCCTCTGGGCTGACTGAACCATTGGTAAAGATAGGCTGGTAATCGGCATCCGAAATCTCTTCCATCACGTTTTACCGAGACGGCGCCGGGGTGAACTTACTCGCCCGTGTTCTCGCGTACCTGCGTAGAAGAAAAGAGAACATGCTGCTCGCAGCTACTGATCTCGAGCCACTTTTCAAAAGATGCGGCACCTTCTTCGCCGTTGAAGAAGTCCTCAAAGCCCGAGCCCATTTCCTTATAGCTGGGCCAAGCACCCACCCATAGGAAATCTACGGCCGACATGGTGCTAGAAAACATAGGGGTCATAACCCAGGCGTTATAACCGTCATCGGGTAATTCATCGACAACCTCATTCCAATCCTCGACCCAAGACATCAAATCCTCCATGTCTTTACCGTCGTTGAATTTACAGCCCCAGAACTCGACGGGGTTTGCCGCGGCAGAATGCTGCGCCGCGAGTACCACGAACAGCGTGGCAACACTTTTAATCAAGGTTTTCATCATTGCTCCTTTTCGTTTCTACTTACGGTTAAAAATGGGTGATGACTTTTCATCACCCAAGCCATAGCAAAGCCTCTGTGAACTAAGGACCTTTATCGCCGGCTGACTCAATTACCTTCCTCGAAGATAAAACATAGCCCCGATAGCCCCTACTCTTCCACAATATTTCGAGCTTCAATCTTTTGCACAAGCTTCTCCGGAAAGTCGGTCATAATGCCGGCAAGATTGTCCACAGCGAGCATCCGATCCATCGCGTCATCATCATTGATTGTCCACACATGAACACCTATATCAAAAACAGACCTTAAAAAATTGACCGTATCGTTGTTCACCAGATTCAAACTGCCTCCATTAAGCGAGTAATTCTCTGGGATCTGCAAAAACTCGCCCGCAGGCTCCGCAATTTCGTAGGACTCATCGCCCCCAAAAACCGCCAGCATCAGCGGCAACGCCTCGGCCTCGGAAAACGCTGTAAGGATTTCGTCGTCCTGCTGCCGAAAATCCTTGATGATTTCGTCTATGAAGGATGCCACCGTAACCCGATCTGTCATCCGGTATTCGTTGATCAGACGAGCCACCTCGGCGCCAGTGTCCAGATCCTCCTGGGTAAAAGAGCCCACACCATCATTCTCCTCGGGCTTTAATTCAATCACGTAGTGCGCGTCAGGAAACCTTTGGAACAGCGACTCCAGGGATACGGCGGCCAACCCCTGCCCGCGATAGGGAAAAGTCTCACCGCCATCCTGTGACCAGTGATAACCAGCGTCATAGGCTAGGATTTCTTCAAAAGTCAGCGCCGATATGCGACCGCAGTCGTTGTGGGTGAAATGCTTGTCTTCAGGCGGCGGTGCCTTTTCGGGGCAGTTGATTTCGTTGTAGTCAGTTTTGCGATCTAGCGTCGAGTCATGCATCACAACCGGGATGTTATCGGCGCTACCATTGATATCCGCTTCAAAGATAACCTGGGGACCCAGTGCCTGAAGGTGTTCATAAGCAACCAAGGTAAAGTCCGGACGCTCTCCCTGCCCAGCTCCGTGAGCCACATTCAGGATTGCGGGCTGTAAAAACAGATTACGATCGTCCGCAGAGTCGTAAAGAGCGAGGTTGATAAACGACTCGCCGTCTTCGACGATACCAATTCCCTCGGGATTACACCCCGCGCCGTTTGCGCCGAGATCGCAGTGATACATCCGAGACAGTCTGTAGGTGCTCGCGTCGTCCCAGTCGATGGATTCCTCGTCGCTGACTGCAAGTCCAATGCCGTATTGACCCACCGGCAAGGAGATTTCAAATCCAATACCCTCACTCACATCGCTAAAGCTGACGCTGGACTCGTGCACCACTGACTCCACGTCATTGTTGTCAAAGGCTCGTATATGCAAAATGCCCTCGAGGGGGCGGTGCTCGGGAAAAACCAGCGCTTTGCCGATTAGGCTTCCCGTTGGTTCGGGTGGTGGTGGCGGCTGTGGCACTGGCTCATCCCAATCATCTCCGGAACAGCTCGCCACAAGCGCGAATGTGCCAACCATGAAAACAGTACAAAGACCAGAGCCGAGCGTCTTCCACATAGCCATGAATTTCTTCATCTGATGATGCCCCCACAACTTTTCTTATACGAAAGAGTGTAACCCGCTCGACGGCGGGATGTCTCCGAATTGCGATTGGCTATCCAACAAGGCGTTAGATAGATTCAAGAGGCGACTGCCTGTAGAGTGGCTACACGATACCCTCCCGCTTAGTCGCTCCATGATAGTGCCAGTGGAATGACGGACCGAGACTTATTAGGCGCCCAAACTGATGCCGACATCGATTGATCACATCATCATCACCGTCCCGGATCTTGCCAGCGCGACCGCTGACTACAGCCAGCTGTTGGGTCGATCCCCAAGCTGGCGGGGCGCCCACCCGGATTACGGCACCGCCAATACCTTATTCAAGCTAGAGAACGCCTACATAGAACTGCTGGCGGTGCAGGGTGAGGGGATGGCGGCGGATATCGTGACAGCCAACCTTGAGAGCCGAGGTTCATCACTGGGCGGCATTGTCGTGGGGACAGACAACGCAACCGATTTTATCAACCACGCGCGGGATAAGGGCCTTGCTGCTTCAGACCCCATTCCCGGACAAGGGGTGGATGAGATCACGGGAGCGGCGCGTCACTGGCACAATATTTTTTGGGATCCCGCTGCAGCTCGCGGCGTTTTTTCCTTTTGTATCGAGCACGACCCTGGCTCATCGCTACCGGAGGCCACCCCCACCGGAGAGAGTCCGATTACAGCCGTGGATCACATCGTGGTCCGTACGCGCAGCGCTGATGCCGCAAAAAAGTTTTACGGTGATCAACTCGGCATTCGGTTGGCATTGGAGCAGGACGTTCCCGACTGGGGTGGGACCCAGCTCTTTTTCCGGGCGAGCTCCATGAGTATTGAAGTGATAGCGTCAGAGAAAGCACCCGAGGAAGATGAACTCTGGGGCTTGGCGTTCAAGACCGACACTCTTGAACAAACGCATCAGCGCCTGCGCGCGGAGGGGATTACTGTTTCCGACATCCGGGAGGGGCGCAAACCCGGCACGAGGGTGTGCACCATCAAATCACACACGCTCGACGTACCCACACTGCTGATCGAGCACCCGAGCCACTAATCGAGATCGGTTTTGAACGGGCACTCGCTGCGCCCGACATCATGGGGTGCGCAGCACATTCTCCGTGGCAGGCACCTAAAGTCCAGAGCCATCAGCAGAATAGATTACCCAGATCTTGCGATAGCCTTCGGATTCCCAACGCCCTCGCCACTCTTTGGGGATCGTCACCGCTTCCCCGGCACTGATGATGACGGGGTCTCCGCCCATGGGGGTCAGCGTTACGCTCCCCTCCAAAAAAAACATGAATTCATCAACCCCATAGGGCTCGTCAATCTCAAAGACCTGCGGGCCAGCCTTGTAGACCCCGGAGGCGAATTTTCCGTCGCTCGCTTTGAGCGAGGTAAAGTCGAGGATCGGTCCACCCTCCCCCTCGTCCTCGTTCTCGCTCTCGATGACAAGCGTGCTCGGGTTATCGAAAATAGCGCCGGCCAGATCGGCCGCCGAGAGCTTGGCCAACGCTGCACTGTCTTCTGCCAGTGACGAAACTGTCACAGCAGCAAACAGGGTACCGGCCAACAGGCCGATACAGTTCTGACGATTTATTTCCACAGCTGCCTCCTAATCGGCTTTCTTAAACACAAGTTTCCGTAACTCTGTAATGCGTATAGATACGGGCTAAATAGCAAGCTGCTCGCTGACTGCCCTGTGGGCCGCGTCCACAGCCCCATCAACATAGGCATGGGCTTCTGAGTCCGAGTTGGCTATTGAAATGCGTCCTATTCTGGCTCGCCCCTGAATATGCGGCCCGTTGTAACGCCCATACGCCGGATTGATGCCGACCCCTTCGAACTCATAGGCATAACCATGAGGCCAGCGGTTCAGGGTAATGCCCGCCATATCCCGCTCCACATCGAAACCGTAAGAACCGAGCATGCCATCAAAGTGATTGACAATGTCAGTTTCAAAATCGCTAAAGGCCATTTCCATAAGTTGCGCGCGCCCCGCCCGGTATTGGTCCTGGGCTGGGAGACCCGGCGCCCTCGGGGAATACCAGGCGGTCACCACAATCGGCTCATCGGTTTTTTGGGCGTATTTATAGTCGCCGAGGCTCACGGGGAAATCGAGTCGGAGATATTGAAAAAAGACCTTACCCGGTGAATAAAACTTGTAGTACCCCGCCTCCTGGAACGCCCGCCAGTTGCGGAGTGCAAAGGTGCCAAGCACGAAAGGGATTTTTGTGGCCTGCGCAATCGCAGCGTTTTGCTCCGCGGTGGCTTCCGGGCACAAGTGAGGAATCATCTGGTTATAGCAGGCCATCACCACGTGACGCCCTCGCACGCGACACACCCTGCCCTCCTGAACATATGCCACATCCACCCGATCACCCCGGGAGGTATGACGCACATTAACCGCCGTACTGTTAAGACGAATGCGGACGCTATTATCAGGTTGATCAAGCTGGCTGTAATCCGCTTTGGCGGTCACCAGATCCTCCATCGTGTTGCCGGGTATTGCTTTAGGTATCAAGTAGCGAACCAGCGCTCTGGCGACACTCGCGTTGCCATCGGGGAACTTGTAAATGTAAGGGTCTTCCACCCCGTGCTTGATTGTGACCCGAATTCTGTCAGTCCCGGGGAAACCATAGTAAAGCGCCTCGTAAGTAGAGATGGCTTCCCACCCGGCACCCATCATGGGTAGCCAGGAATCCTGTAACACCTGCCTGACGGCCTCGGGCTGATTGGCATAGCGGTCAAGAAAATCAAGGTAGGTCGTGTTGCGCACGAGTTGCTCGCACTCCGCCGAGGTCATGCCCTGCAAGTAGTCGATACCGCCTTTGAGCAGCACATGAAAGCGTTGCTGATCCTCCGCCGACAGCGGCATGGCCTGGGTGATGTCAGCGAGCGCCTTATCGGAATAGTCCCGAGTGCTCTGAATCGGATCCGGCGTCAGCGTTGCTTTGCCATAGGTCGGGGCATCGAAGTAAATTCCCTCGGTCATGTTGCGGCTTGAAAAAAACGCATGATCAAAGTAGCGGTCGAAGCGCTCAACCTCGATGCCTATATCCCGCAGCAGCTGCGCTTGCCATCTTTGGAGTAGGCCGACGGGGTATCGATCGCCTGACTGCCGCCGTAGCCAATCAGTGTGTGGCCGTCGACCGTCAGCTCGTTGCGCCGCGCATGACCCCCAAAATCATCGTGGTTATCCAAAATGAGTATGCGCTGATCGGATCCACGCTGATCGCGAAAAAACTTGGCGGCGGCGAGCCCGGAGATACCGCCACCCACAACGACAAGATCGTAATCCGCGTCCGTTTGATCGGTGGGCATCGAAAAAGACCCACCCTCGCGCGCCAGAGCGTGTGCTATCTCATAGCTGCCTGTGACGCTGCCCCGCATACCGGTGAGCGCTGGTGGGTAATAGTCGGGGCCGAGTGCACTCATCGGGAGAGCGCCAGCAGCCACTGCTTCAAGCGGCGACAAATGCAGACCTGCAGCGCCGAGTGCCACCCCATTGAGAAAGTCTCTGCGGGATATTTTCAATGTCAACTGCCCACTCCTCTGATGATGGGATCACGCCGCAGGATGTAACTACCCAGCCCACTGTCTAAGGTTCTCCATTCTTCTCTTGGCGGCTTGCCTTGTCTATGGGTTCCGGCTTTTTAGCAGGCCACTGGGAAAAACTAATTCGCGAGGCAAGAGTTGCTACCAGTTCTCGCTAGCTGTTTACAAATGACCGTCGGTCATTTAGGGTGAGCGCCTGAGTGCAGAAATCCAACACAGACCAGCAGACGCCAACACAGCGCCGTTCAACAGCACGTTAAACAGAGAGACCCGCCATGACCGCACAAGAACCCCAACTGACCACCGCCGATGTCCTTACCCAGCTCAACGACACCCTCTGCCCGTCAGAAACGGGCCTATCTGGCCGAGGGCGAGGTAACCGCCGAAGTCCGAATCGACCGCCTTGATCGCGCCCTCGATATTCTGGTGCGCCATGCCGAGCGTATCAGTGAAGCCCTCAATGCCGACTTTGTCTGCCGCCCGCGGGAAATCAATCTGATGACTGATGTGGCCGGCTCTATCGACTGCTTGAAGCACAACAAAAAGCATCTGCGGCAGTGGATGAAGTCAGAATCACGTCCCAGCAAATTTCCCCTGGGCCTGCTGGGCAGCCGCTCGCGCATTGAGTATCAGCCCAAGGGTGTGGTTGGCATTATCGCGCCCTGGAACTTCCCCATTGCCATGGTCTTTCGAACCTCTCGCCAGCATTCTGGCCGCGGGTAACCGCGCCATGGTGAAGCCCTCGGAGTTCACCCCCGAGACCGGCAAACTGATCGCAGAGATGATGGCCGAAGCCTTTGACCCGAACGAGGTGAACGTCGTCACCGGCGGACCCGATGTTGGGCAGGCGTTCTCCGCCCTACCCTTCGATCACATGATCTTTACCGGTGCCACCGGCATCGCGCGACACATCATGGCGGCGGCGGCCAAGAATCTGGTACCGGTGACGCTTGAGCTCGGTGGCAAGTCGCCGACTGTCATCTCGCGCAGTGCGAACCTGCCACAAACGATGGAGCGCATCATGAGTGGCAAATGCATCAACGCCGGCCAGGTGTGTATTGCCCCCGACTACCTAATGGTGCCCGAGGAGTCCCTCGATGAAGTGGTGTCGCTCGCGCAGTCGATCGTGGGCGAAATGTATCCGACACTGCTGGACAACCCCCAGTACACGTCGGTCATCAACAAGCGACACCACGATCGGTTGAGCGGCTACATCGCCGATGCGGAACATCGGGGCTTGCAGGTCATCCCCATCAATCCGGCAGATGAATCTTTTGACACCTCATCGACCCACAAGATGCCACCCACGCTGGTGATTAACCCGGATGACGAGGCAAGTTGTATGCAGGAAGAAATGTTCGGTCCTGTCCTGCCTATCAAGACCTATCGCAGCTTCGATGACACCATCGACTACATCAACAGCCACCCTCGCCCGCTGGCCGCGTACTATTTCGGCACCGACGCGGCGGAGGAGAATGCATTCATCAAGCGTACGACATCTGGCGGTGTGTGCGTAAATGACGTGATGTTCCACATGCTGCAAAAAGACCTGCCCTTTGGCGGCGTGGGCCCCAGCGGCATGGGCGCCTACCACGGCATTGAGGGCTTCAAAACTTTCAGCCACGCCAAGTCCGTCTACAAGCAGACCCTGTCGTTCAACGTGTCCAAGCTCGGCGGCTTCCTGCCCCCCTATGGCGCCGCGACCGAGAAGGCGATCAAGCAGCAGGTTAAGCGGTAGGCGTTAACTCACCGCCGCCTCTCACGGAGAGCCGGCGGCGATCTCGGCTCGCAAGCGAGACCGTCCTTGCCACCGACGCGGACTCGCCGAGCCTCTTATGCCGTCCCTTGTACGGACTCGTGCAGGGGCCTCTATGTTGACCCGTAAAACAGGAACGCTCCTATGGCAGCCCCTAAACGCCGCGCCGTTACCGACGCACAGAAGCAGTTTCGACGAAAGGAAATTCTGTCGGGTGCACGACGGTATTTTGAAACCGTCGGCTACGAGAGCTTTTCCATGGCCCAACTGGCGTCCCAACTAGGCATTGTTAAAGGCACGCTCTATCTCTACTTCCCAACCAAAGAGGCGATTATCCTCGCGCTGTTTGGTCGGGCGCTGGAAGACTGGAGCGAGGCCATGAAGGCGCGCCTAGCGAAACCGATTACGGATCAGCAATTTCTGAAGGCCTTTTACGACACCGCGATGGCCGATCCGATTCTCGTACCGTTGCTCATTCGGCTACAGCACGTTATCGAGCACAATGTCTCGATCCCGCTACTGATCGACTCCAAGCGCCACTTCAAAGCCTGCCTCGGCGGCATTGCCGAACGTGCGGGACAGGCCCTGAATTTCGCTGAACCTCAGGCCAACGAGTTGGTCTGGTCCCTCGGCGTCTTGCTCTCGGGTGCTGCCCAGAGCGATCAAGGACCCTCCTTGACTGAGGAAGACTTGCCCGAGGACGTGGCAGCCCTCATGACCCAGCTGTCATCACAGCCACTTTTTCTGACCAACGGCCGATACATTCTCGAGGGAATCCGCCGCGACAACTAAACCCTTTATCCAACGCCTGCTTTGCGCCCCATATGAAGAACAACTCTTTTAGGGCAACTTTTTCAAAACCTTCGTTTTGCAGGCCTCTATTGCTCAACAGGAGATACCGATGACCGTCAACCGCCAGTGGCTGCTCGCCAAACGTCCCGAGGGCATGATCGGCCCCGACAACTTTACCTACAACGAAACCGCGATCCCCACACCGAGTGACGGTGAGGTGCTGGTGCGCAACCTGTATTTCTCCTTTGATCCGACCCAGCGCAACTGGATGGTGGATCGCCCCAGCTATTTACCCCCTGTCGGCTTGGGAGAGGTTATGCGCGCGGGCTCGGTGGGCCAGGTGGTGGAGTCGCATCACCCCGATTTCGCTCCAGGGGACTTGGTGCAAACCACCGGCAACTGGCAGGACTACGTCATCGTGGCTCCGGGCGCCGGACCGATGGGCGTCAACAAACTACCCCCCGGTGTTCCCCCCGAACTGATGCTCTCTGCGCTTGGGATTACGGGGATTACGGCCTACTTTGGCTTATTGGAGATCGGCCAACCCGTCGCCGGGGAGACCGTGCTGGTCTCGGGTGCTGCCGGCGCCACGGGCTCCGTCGCGGCACAAATTGCCCGCATTAAAGGCTGTCGCGTGGTGGCGATTGCGGGCGGACCCGAGAAGTGTGCATGGCTGAAAGACGAAGCCAAGGTCGATGTGGCGATCGATTATAAAGAAGGCAACCTCGATGCACAGATTGGCGCCGCCTGTCCCGATAAGTGGAACGTGTTTTTTGACAACGTCGGCGGCAGCACCTTGCAGGCGGCGCTCAATCATTTGGCGTTGCACTCGCGCATTGCGCTGTGCGGTGGCATCTCGGGCTACAACGATATCGAGCCCCAACCGGGTCCCAACAACATCATGAATCTGGTGACCAATCGCGGGCGCATGGAGGGGTTCATCATTCTCGACTACCTCCCGCGCATGATGGAAGCTATTCAGGATTTGATGGGCTGGGTGTCTTCCGGCGAGCTGAAATACCGCGTGGACGTGCAAGAAGGCTTTGACAATATCCCGGCGACGCTGCGGCGGCTGTACACCGGTGAAAATCAAGGCAAGCAACTGCTCAAGCTGGCGGATCCCGAGTAAGCGCAATCGGATTGTCGCAGCTCTCCTGAAGGCATACTCTCAACACCTGTAGCAGAGAGTCTAAGGAGACTGCGGCCATGACCGACACTCAAAGTACAGGATCAACTACACCCACTCCGCGTCAAACAGCGGTCGACTACGAGAACGTCGACAGCGGTTATCTGGAAAAGCGGCAGCTGAAACAGGGCGCTGCGGGCTGGATTTTGTTGGCCGGGCTTGGCGTGTCCTATGTCATCTCCGGCGACTTTGCGGGCTGGAACTTCGGGCTTGCGCAGGGTGGCTTTGGCGGCATGCTCATCGCGACCGTGCTCATCGCCACGATGTACACCTGTATGGTCTTTGGCCTCGCGGAGCTATCCGCCATGATTCCAACCGCCGGTGGCGGCTATGGCTTTGCCCGCAGGGCCATGGGCCCTGTGGGCGGGTTTTTGACCGGCACGGCCATTCTGCTCGAATACGCCATTGCCCCCGCGGCGATTGCCGTGTTTATTGGCGGCTATACCGGTGAGCTCCTCGGCATCGACGGGCCCGTGGTTTACGCCGCTTTTTACGCCGCGTTCATCGGGATCCATTTATGGGGCA
>CALSMP010000019.1 GCA_943787485.1 uncultured Luminiphilus sp.
TTCGATTGATGAAGTTGTCAACCATCCCCGACTGCAGCGGCCCCGGTCGAAACAGGGCTACAAGGGCGATGATGTCCTCAAAACAATCGGGCTGAAGCCGCTTAATAAGATCTTTCATACCCCGGGATTCGAGCTGAAAGACAGCGGTCGTCTCAGCCCGTTTGAGCAGCTCAAATACGCGGGCATCATCCAGTGGGATGTTGGTGATGTCCACGAGGGGCTCCTCCTTCGCTCGGGATGCATTGATCATCGCAACGGCCCAGTCGATGATCGTCAGGGTGCGAAGACCCAAAAAGTCGAACTTGACTAGCCCGGCTTCCTCGACATCATTTTTGTCGTACTGGGTCACCAGTCCGCCCCCCTCCTCATCACAGTAGAGGGGGGAGAAATCGGTGAGTTTGGATGGCGCTATGACAACCCCACCGGCATGCTTGCCGACGTTGCGCGTGATGCCCTCCAGTTGGCGAGCCATATCCCATATTTCCCTGGGCTGAGCTGTCCTCTTCGAGCAGCTTGCGCAAGGCTTCCTCTTGCTCGAACGCTTTGTCGAGGGTCATACCAACTTCGAAGGGGATCAGCTTCGACATTTTGTCAGCCAGGCCATACGGCTTGTCCTGTACGCGAGCGACATCCCTGACCACCCGCTTTGGCCGCCATGGTGCCAAAGGTACTGATTTGCGAGACCGCTTGCTTACCGTAGGTGTTTGCGACGTACTCAATTACCTCGTCGCGCCGCTCCATACAGAAGTCTACGTCGAAGTCGGGCATGGATACCCGCTGCGGGTTCAGAAAGCGTTCAAACAGCAGGTCATACTCGAGCGGGTCCAGATCCGTAATTTCCAGCGCATACGCCACCAGCGATCCGGGCGCCCGATCCTCGTCCAGGCCCAACGGGAATCCCATGCTGTTTACCCCAACGGATGCACAATCCATCACCACCCAAAAAGTAGCCGGGGGACGCCCATTTCGGCGATCGTTTGCAGCTCGAAATCCAATCGTTCTCGATAACGCTGGCGTTCGTTCTGGTCTTCAGCGTTTGAGTTGCTCAAATCGACGTTCCAAGCCTTCGTAGGAAACCTGTGCCAGAAAAGCATCAATGGTCATGCCATCGGGCACGGGAAAATCAGGGAGGAAAAGGCTCGCCCAAGGGAATACTGACGCTGCATCGCCGGGCAATCTCAACCGAGTTGGCCAGCGCCTCGGGAATATCTTCGAACAACGACGCCATCTCAGCGGGGGGTTCGCAGATACTGTTGCTCTGAATACAAGCGAGGGCGTCTGGGATCGTCGAGGGTTCTGCCATCACCGATACAGACTCTCGCCTCATGAGCCTCATATTCCTGTGCATCGAGACAGCGGACATCGTTGGTGGCAACGACAGGACAATCCAAAGCCGCGGCGGAGCGCGACGACACCGTGGATATAGTCTTCCTCCTCGGCGCGTCCGGTGCGATGCAGCTCTACATAATACCTGTCAGGGAATAACTTGAGCCAGTCCGCCAAAGCAGCCCGGGCTGCATCCTCATGGCCATGGAGCAGCAATTGACCCACATCACCTTGACGCCCCCCCGACAGCGCAAGCACACCGTCACTGAGCGCAGGGAGCCAATCGCGCTGAATACGTGCTGACCCAAAGTACTGTCCTTCCTGCCATGCTTTCGAGATAAGGCAGATCAAATTGCGATAGCCGGTATCATTCATAGGCCAACAGGGTCAGGGAAAAGGGGCGGTCTTTATCCGCGGGATCCTCTACCAAGAAGTCCGCACCCACAATCAGCTTAATCCCGGCAGCCTGCGCGGCCTTGTAGGCCTTGATCAGTCCGTAAAAATTGGTGAGATCGGTGATCGCTACTGCGGGCATATCAAACGCCGCGACAGCCTCAATAAGCTTGGGTATCCTGACGATGCCGTCGCTCAGGGAAAACTCGGAGTGAACGCGAAGATGAACAAAAGAACTCATAACCGATACGCTAGCCGACTCAGTCGATCTTAAGCAAGCGTTTTACCGGTCCAAAACTTCGCCGATGTATGTCAAGCACACCGTGGACTTTTAAGGCCTCTAGATGCTCCCGGGTGGGGTAGCCCTTGTGCCTGCCAAAGCCATACTGGGGATACTGGCCATCCAGTGCTTCGAGCTCACTGTCTCGCTGAACCTTGGCTAGGATGGAGGCGGCGCCAATCGCGGGCTCCAGCGCATCCCCCCCAACGATCGCTTGCGCCTCGTAGCCCCACTTGGGCAATCGATTACCATCGACCAAAACCAGCCCAGGCTGGACCGCAAGGCTCTCAACCGCGCGCTTCATCGCCAACAGAGAGGCTTCCAGAATGTTCAGCGCATCTATCTCCTGTACCGAGGCACGACCCACACTCCACGCGACTGCAAGCGCTTTGATTTCTTTGGCAAGGCGTTCTCGGCGCACCGCTGACAACTTTTTGGAATCCGTGATCCCTTCGGGAATTTGATCGGACAATATTACCGCGGCGGCCACCACATCCCCCGCGAGGGGCCCTCGGCCAACCTCATCTACGCCCGCTACCAAGCCATGACCCAGGTCACCAAACAAATCGGCTGTGATCACTAACCGGCCAACCCATCGACCGCGTCGGCGACCCGCGTCGCAAATCCTCCGCCAATCATCCCCGCAAGCTCATCGAAGTGCACCACCTGATCCTCGCGGCCGCGCTCCAGTGCCGCCTCAACGGCATTGGCAAGCGCATCTGGGGTTGCCGATGCCTGAAGCAATTCAGGCACAACCGCCCGCCCCGCGAGCACATTGGGCAACCCGACAAATCGGGTAATCGCGAGGCGCGAAAGTATCTGCCAAGACAACCAATGCATGCGGTAGGCAATGACCATGGGTTTGCGCAATAACATGGCCTCCAGCGTGGCGGTTCCTGACGCCAACAACACCGCATCCGCCACCGCCATCGTTTCACGTCCCCGGCCCAGAACCACCGTAACGGGCAAGTCCACAGACTCAAGAGCAGCTTCGATTTGCCCTTGTCGATCGGTGTTTGCCGCGGGAATCAAAAACCGCAGCTCGGGGTGGCGGGCGTGCAATCGCTGCATGGTCTGCACATAAACCGGCATCAATCCTGCAATTTCACCCGAGCGACTTCCGGGCAACACCGCCAGCACCTTATCGGTTCGCCTGACTCCGAGTCGCTCGCGAAGAGTGTCTTGAGCCGGCAAAGTGGCAAGTTCCTCGATGAGCGGATGACCCACGCAAGTCGCGGCGACACCGGCTTCTTGATAAACGGCCACCTCAAAGGGCAGAAGGCAAAGCATTAAATCCACCGACTGGGCGATATGCTTTATCCTCCCGGCCCGCCAGGCCCAGACCGAGGGGCTCACAAGGTGGGCCGTCCTGATGCCCTTTTGCCGCAGGCGTGACTCGACACCCAGATTAAAATCGGGGCTATCGATGCCGAGAAAGCAGTCGGGACGTAAATCCAGCTGTTGCTCACAGAGGTGCCGTCGAATACTCAGCAATTCGGGCAAGCGTTTGAGGGGTTCTACAATGCCGAACACCGAGAGCCGATCCATCGGATAAAGCGAGGCGAGGCCTTGTTCGGCGAGACGCGTGCCTCCTATACCCGACAGGGTCAGTTGATCGCCGTAACGGGTGCGAAGTTCGCCAGCAACAGCACCACCTAAAATGTCGCCTGAGGTCTCTCCTGCTGCAATACCGATATGTAGCTCCGTCCCAGACACCTCAACGAACAATGCCGCGCTCAGAGGCTTGCAGGCTATCAACCAATGGCTGAATTTCGGGGGTTTCCTTGGCCATGACCTCGAGGCGCTGTACGGCAGCGTCAAGAGTGAGCCCTTGACGATAAACGATTTTGTAGGCCCGGCGTAATTCAGCAATAGCGTGAGGGTCAAAGCCCCGTCGCCTCAAACCCTCCGCATTGATCGTTTTCGCCTGTGCTGGCGCACCGGCAACCGTGACGTATGCCGGCACATCCTTACCAATGCTGGTGCCCATGCCGCTGAAGCTGTGAGCGCCAATCTTGCAAAATTGGTGGATCAGCGTGTAACCACTCAGAATGGCCCAGTCCCCCACGATGACATGCCCGGCGAGCGCTGTGTTATTCACCAGGATAGTGTGGTCACCCACAACGCTGTCGTGACCAATATGAACGTACGCCATCACCAAGTTGTGACTGCCGATTTGGGTGAGGGATTTGTCTTGCACCGTGCCGCGGTGGATGGTCACGTTCTCACGGATAATATTGTCATCGCCGATACGCAGCTCTGTGGGTTCATCACGGTACTTAAGGTCCGGAGTGGCTTCACCGATCGAAGAAAATTGATAAATATGATTGCGGGCACCTATGGTGGTGGGGCCCTTTACCACGACGTGCGACTCGATCACCGTTTGGTCACCTATTACTACCTCGGGGCCGATAATGGAAAACGGCCCAACTGTGGCAGACTCAGCGACCCGAGCAGAAGGATCTACGATGGCTGTAGGGTGAATCACTCCTTAACGGTCCGCACAGAGGATGGTAGCCGAAGCGCAAAGCTGACCATCCACTTCGGCTCGCACCGCGAACTTCCAAATCCCGCGACGCTCACTCTCGATCTCGGCGTGCAAGTGCACCCTGTCGCCGGGGACACAAGGACGCTTGAAGCGCAGATTATCGACCCCCACCAGATAATAGATGGAGCCATCGGCGGGAGTTTTGCCCATGGATTTAAAGCCGAGAATACCCGCCGCCTGAGCCATCGCTTCTACCAGCAGGACGCCAGGGAATACCGGGTTATCTGGAAAATGGCCATCGAAAAACGGTTCGTTGATACTCAGATTTTTGTAGGCCTCAATGCGCTTACCAAGTTCAAGGTTTACCACCCGATCGACGAGCAAGAACGGATAACGGTGCGGGAGGTGCTCGCGAATCGCCTCAATATCCATAATCATTCTCGCTTTCCTCAATCCTTGCTATCGGCAGCTAATAGGCTGGCGAGCTGCTTTTCAAGTTGTGCAATGCGCTTGGCCATTTGAGCCAACTGTTCAAATCGCACCGCATTTTTACTCCAGTCTTTGTGGGGCTGAATCGATGTACCCGACGCGTAGATGCCGGGTTCAGGTAGTGATCTGGTGACCCTGCCCTGACCGTTGATATGAACATTATCACCGATAATCAGATGATCACTAACGCCAACCATTCCCGCGAAGGTGCAGTCGCTGCCGATGACAGTGCTGCCGGCAATACCGGTGCACGCGGCAATCCCGGTGCGCTCTCCTACCTGGACGTTGTGGGCTATGTGTATTTGGTTATCGAGGATGACATGATCGGCGAGCACCGTGTCTCCCAACGCTCCCCGATCAATCGTGGTGCTTGCGCCAATCTCGACAAAATTGCCAACAACGACACCGCCCAACTGCAGGATTTTTTCCCATTTCCCATTATCGGGCGCAAATCCAAATCCATCGGCCCCAATGACTGTATTGGCATGAACGGTGCAATGATCCCCAAGCGTCACGCTATGGTAAATCACGACCCCTGGGTAAAGGCGCGTGTGACGACCCACCTTACTGCCGTCACCGACATAGGCCCCCGCACCGATGTAAGCCTGTTCACCAATAACGGCATTCGCTTCAATCACTGCAAGCGGCCCTACGGTGACACCAGCCCCTAGCGAGGCACTGTCGTGAATAATGGCCGAGGGATGAATCGCACCATCCAAGACCGGACGGTTATCAAAAAACTTGGTCGCATACGCATAGGTGAGGTAAGGCTTATCACTGAGCAGACAAGCGCCGCTCCAGTGCTCCATCCAGTCGGGATGCAGAATGACGGCTCCGGCGTTGGTCTGCTCCAGACCGGATAGATACTTGGCTTGGGAGACGAAACTGAGTTGGCTGGAGGACGCTTGATCGAGTGGCGCTATGCCCTCGATCAGCAGTTCTGGGTTACCCCTGAGCTCCAACGCCAAGGCGCTGGCGATGTCACCCAGAGTCACCATGTCGGGATCCTTAGCCTTCCGACGGCAACTGATTCAGCTTGTCAGTCACCTTAGCGGTGATGCTGTAACCCAGATCAGCATGGATAACCGTCTGCTGCTGAAGCAACAAACCAATTTGCTCGGTCGCAATGATGTCACGCAACACTTCACGCGCTTTGGGCGCGAGCTCCTGAAAAACCATTTGAGCATTTTGTTGTTGCATGGACTGAAGCTTCTTGCCCACGTACTCTAAATCCGCATTCTTACTCGCAACTTTTTGGCGGGCAGACACTTTTTGGTCCTCGCTCATTGCCGCCTGATCACGCTGGAAGTCCTGGGCAAGCTTTTCAAGCTCGGCACGTAAATTCTCAAACTCTTCGCGGTCGGCCGAAAAATCTTCATTTTGTTCAAACTCGGACAGCCGCTGTTGCGCATAATCCGTTTGGAGAATCGCCTCCTCTAGATTGACGACAGCGATACGGCCTTGTGCCGCCGCAACCATCGGCAGCACTAAAAATGCCATTACCATCATCGACTTGAATACTACTTTCACGGGAACCTCCGTAATTGCCTAATTAAAAACTTCTACCCAACGTGAACTGAAATACTTCGCGCTCATCAATTTCGCTGGCATTCAGCGGTTTCGCAAGGCTGAATGTCAGCGGACCGAATCCGGATAACCAAGTAACGCCTATTCCCACAGAGTACCGCAGCTCTCCGGCATCAACATCAAAACAATTCACCTGATTACTGCGGCATTCGGTATTGAAAACGTTGCCAACATCGAAGAAGAACGCCGAGCGCAGCGAGCTCCTGTCCTTGATAAACGGCATGGGGAAGAGGATCTCGGCACTTGCCTCAGCGAGCACGTTGCCGCCAAAAGGATCCGGCCGGTTATACACAGGCTGGACCACAATTTTGCCGCTGTTAGGATCCACCACATACCCATACTGGCGGCCATCGGGTCCCCCAATTTGGGTTGGCTGACCGTTTTCATCGATCTGGGTTATCGGCTGATTGCCGGTGTACAGAAGCGGAGGCGTGCTTCGTGGACCCAAGGTGTTAGTCTCAAAGCCGCGTACCGAGCCAAAACCACCCGCAAAAAAGTGCTCATAAAACGGCAGTTCTGAGGTATCGCCGTAACCGCCGCCGTATCCCAATTCCCCGCGCAAATGGAAGGTAAATTCCCGCCAAATGGGTAGATAGATCTCGCCGCGATACGTCAATTTATAGAATTCGAGGTCGGAGAAAGGCATCGAAACCTCAAGCGCTACCGACTGGGACGCGCCGCGAGTGGCCAGCTGTCCTCGGTTCAGCGTAGATTGCAGCCAGGAGCCGGTGAGGGTGTAATTCAGATATTCATCACCGTTCAAATCGAGAAAGCCAGCTTGTCCCGGCAGCGTGAGTGCCGTAATTGGCAGCTCGCTTATCGGCCGCAGCTCCTCCGGCATCGAATAGGTGCCATCGCTTTGTAAAGTGGATTCGTACCAATTCTGAATCTGGGGATCCAGACGCGGGCTCGCCTTGATTTCCTGAACCGCATACTGACCCTCGGTGATCTTGGTATCCGCGACACCAAAGGAGAAACCCAGTCGCTGTGTCTCGCTGATCGGGTAACCAAAGTTTAGATTGGCACCCACGGTATCGGTTGTATAGCTCGCAACGTTTATCTCTGATAGGTCAGTCTTGCGATAAAAGACACTCCAGCCCCGACTGACGCCGTCTTCGGTGAAGTACGGGTTGGTGTAATTAAGGCTAATGACATCCTGATAGCGAGAGGAATTCAGATTGATGCCGACACGCCGGCCGGAACCCAAAAAATTATTTTGCTGCAGGTTTAAGCCGAGAATCAGGCCCGCATCCTGTGCGTAGCCCACGCTGCCACCAATGGAACCAAAGGATTGCTCCTCCACGGTGTACTCGACATCGATCAGATCGTCATAGCCTGCAACCTCTTTCGTTTCCACCTCGGTGGTTTTAAAGAACCCAAGTCGCTGTAAGCGAATACGGCCTTGCTCGATAGAAGCCGCCGAGGCCGGGGCGGACTCCATTTGGCGCATCTCACGACGGAGGACGTCGTCCGCGGTGCTCATATTCCCCTTGAATTCGATGCGTCGGACATAGGTGCGCTTACCGGGATCAATGAAGAATTTAATCTCAACTGACTTTCCATCCTCCATCACCTCAGGAATACCCGTGACCTTGGCAAAGTTATAGCCCTCGTTACCGAGGCGCCGGGTGAGATATTCTTCGGTAGTCGTCACCAACTGCTGCGAGTAAATCTGCCCCTCGCGCACCAGTAAGAACCGCTCGAGATCGCCCTCGGGCAATACGAGATCACCCGAGAGTCCCACGTCCGCTACGGTAAAACGCTCTCCTTCGGTCACGTTGGCGGTAATGTAGACCGCCTCCATGCTCGGTGAAACTGCGATCTGTGTGGAGTCAATCGTAAACTCGAGATATCCCCGATCGAGATAGTAGGAGTTGAGCTTCTCCAGATCGGACGTTAGTTTCTCTTTCGAATACTTGTCGTCGCTGGTGAAAAACGATAGCCAACCGGTGGTTTTTAACTCAAAAAGGTCCTGCAGATCCTCATCAGAATAAACCGTATTGCCCACCACGTTGATGTGCTTGATGGTGGCCACCGTGCCCTCATTGACATCAATCGCAATGGACACGCGGTTTCTGGGTTCCGGGATTACCTCTGCATCAATGCGGGCATCGTAACGCCCTTGAAGCACATACTGTCGCTGCAATTCTAGCTGCATCCCTTCCAGCGTGGAGCGCTGGAACACGTTACCCACCGCGAGACCGGCCCCCTTGAGACCATCCAACAGCGCGTCGGTCTCAATCGCCTTGTTACCATCAATCGTGATTTCACTGATGCTCGGACGTTCAGCGACAGTAATCACCAAGACACTGCCGTCGCGGCCGATCGCTATGTCGTCAAAGTTACCTGTCGCAAACAGATTTTTCGCTGCAGCCCGCACCGCATAGGTGTCGGCGACATCCCCCACACCAACCGGCAATGCCGCAAACACGCTACCGGGCGAGATACGCTGAAGACCTTCTACTCGAATATCCGCAATGGTAAAGGGCCCTTCTTGGGCTGCTACAGGAATTACCAAACTCACCAGCAAAACGAAACTCGTTAGTATCTTGGCCAGTAAGTTCTTCATGAAATCAGTGGGCTGCATTAAACGCCGTCTCTCTACAAATTTGCGCCGATAGTTGCTTAATTTGCTACTTAAACTGCCAGAAGCGCCCCCGAAAACACGGGAGGCGAGCTGATCCGAAGGAGCACTACCAGCAATGAAGCTCACGTTTTTGCTGGCCACCCTCATAGGCGAGCGACATCATTATACAGGGCAAATGCCATTAAACTCAGCACCATCGCAAATCCCAGCTGATACCCAAAAACCTGCACCCGCTCTGGCACGGCACGACCGCTGATGGCCTCTATACCGTAAAAAAGCAAATGTCCTCCATCAAGCACTGGAATCGGCAGCAGGTTCAACGCACCTAGGGAAACGCTGAGGAGCGCGAGAAAGCTAAACCACGACAGCAGCCCAGATTCCGCAGAGGAAGCGGCAATCTGGGCAATCGTGATCGGTCCCGACAGGTTATCAGTGGAGATAAGCCCTTTGACCATTTTAATCATCGACTCAAAGGTAAACAGCGTGAGATCGACCGTGCGCTTTACCGCAGCGAACAGTGCCTCCACCGGCCCACGATCAAAAGTTCTGATTCGCTCCTTGGGAAACTCGGGTATCCGGACACTCATGCCTACCGAGCCAATCGGCTGATTTTCAGATTCCACCTTGCTCGGGGTCACCGGGACCATTAGGTTGAGCCCATCACGCGCTACCGTCGCCACCAGCGGCACGTCTGGCCGCGCTCGCACATAATCCACCCAGTCTTCCCAGGTCGCGATGGCCTGATCATCGGCTGCAATAATCTGATCTCCGGGCAAAAATCCGGCTCGCTCAGCGGGGCTTTCTGGGGTAATCGCCTCGATCACCGGTAACACAACCGGCATTTGTAGCGTGATTCCAAAGCCCCTGAGTGGATTGGGGTTCTCCACCCCAGCCAACCATCGCTCAATGGGCGCTGCCGAACTGTAAACCACGTCTGACGCCGGGTAACGCGTCGCCACATTGATTTCCCCGGAGTCCCCAAGCCGCTCCAGCAAGCTAAAATTGAGGGCGTTGATCGTCGGGGTTTCGCGGCCATCAATCGATACAATTTCTTGCCCAGATTCAAGCCCGGCAAAATAGGCGGGTGTCCCCGATTCAACGTTGTCTATAACAGGCACCAAGCCCGTTTCGCCGTGTAAAAACAGCCCCCAAAAGACGACTATCGCCAGCAAAAAATTAGCCAAGGGGCCAGCACTGACAATAGCGATGCGTTTCCAAACCGACTGGTGGTTAAAAGCGCGAAACAGTTCCGCCGGGGCCACGTCGTCTTCACGCTCGTCGAGCATTTTGACGTAGCCACCCAGAGGAATCGCCGCAAGAATGTACTCAGTACCTTGGGCATCGACGGTACGCCAAAGCGGTTTGCCAAAACCAATCGAGAAGCGAAGGACTTTGACCCCACAGCGCCGAGCCACCCAAAAATGGCCGTATTCGTGGAAGGCCACCAGAATGCCTAGGGTCACGAGTGCAATAACAATTGTCTGAACCAACTCCACGGGGCTCAGCCCTCCTTCGACGGTTTTGAGATTATGTTTGCCACCGTTTCAGCAGCGCACTGGCGCGCCTTCGTATCCAGAGATTCGACCTCCTCAAGGGTGGATGGTTCAGTCAGCTGAACGCCGGCGAGGGCGGCTTCAATAACACGATCGATATCGATAAAGCGGATATCCCGGGAGAGAAAGGAGGCGACGGCGATTTCATTGGCCGCATTGAGGACGCACATGCCACCCGGCAGGGCTATCGCTTCTTGAGCCAAGCGCAAACAAGGGAATGCGTCGAGGTCGGGTGCCCAGAAATCAAGTCGACCCGCTGCCACCAGGTCCAGTGGTTGCACGCCAGCAGAAATCCGCTCGGGCCAGGCGAGCCCATAGGCGATTGGCGTCCGCATATCGGGGTTACCCAGCTGGGCTAAAACCGACCCATCAGTGTAGCGAATCATGGAATGCACAATACTCTGGGGATGAATAACAACATCAATGTCCTCGGGGGTGCTGGAAAACAGCCAGCAGGCCTCAGCCAGCTCCAACCCTTTATTGACCAAGGTGGCCGAATCGACTGAAATTTTGGGCCCCATCGACCAGTTGGGATGATCACAGGCTTGCTCCGGCGTGACGTCAACCAGCTCATCGCGGGTTTTGCCTCGAAATGGTCCCCCCGAGGCCGTCAGCACAATTTTCTCTACCGATGCCATCTGAGGCCGCGCCTGATGATCCGAGGGCACGCACTGGAACATGGCATTGTGCTCACTGTCGATGGGCAGAAGCACTGCACCTCCTCTTCTGACCCCCTGCATGAAAACCGACCCGGCGCTCACCAAAGCCTCTTTGTTGGCGAGCAACAATCGCTTACCTGCCTCGGCAGCGGCGAGTGTAGGTCGCAAGCCGGCAAACCCGACAATGGCGGCCATCACGACGTCTACAACAGGATCTTCTGCTATCGCCACCGTCGCGGCATCACCCCAGCGAACCTCGGTGGTGGCTTCAGGCGGCAATCCTGCCACCACCTGCTCGGCGGCGTCTGCATCCCCCATCACCACAACGCGGGGGTTGTGGGTAGCGATCAACTCGAGCATTTTAGCGACTGACTGATTGGCCGCTAGGGCATGCACCTGATAGCGCTCGGGATAACGCTCGACAACGTCAAGGGTATTCAATCCGATAGAGCCCGTGGCCCCCAGCACGACTAGCTGTTGCATGGCTAATAACCCATCAAAATCAAGCCTAGAGCGAAAACCGGGGACGCACCGCACAGACTATCGAGCCGATCAAGCACACCCCCGTGTCCCGGCAGCAGTGACCCAGAGTCTTTTACCCCACTGACCCGTTTCACCATGCTGACGGTTAAGTCTCCCAGCACAGATGCGCCCGCAAAGGCCAAGCCCAGAATGAAAATTGACGGCAGCGCCAAATGCGACAGGCTCAGGGGCAGTACCGCGGCGACAACGGCTGTAACGATCAATACGCCGAGGACGCCACCCCACAGCCCCTCCCAAGTCTTCCCCGGACTGACAGCGGGAGCCAATTTGTGGGCACCCCACTTTCTACCGACGAAATAGGCGCTGATATCTGCGGCCGCAACACCAAGAACCAGCACGACCATCAGAAACGGACCGTAGGGCAGCGACAGCAGAAAGACCGCTGACAGCCAGGTTGCAGTCAGGATTAACCATCCCATCAGGGTTCTGGTAATAGCGCTGCGCCACAACCACGTGGACCGCGGGTAGCTCTCAACCAGTAACATCGCAACCGACCAAAAAAGGCACGCAATCCCAAGCCAAGGCTGAACAGCCGTACGGGTAGGTGCATCACCCAGCTCGCAAAAAAACCACAGAGCCACCAGACAAGCGAAAAGCACGAGGCTATACAGGCCACGCTGCCAAGACATCGTCCACCCAGCGAGTCCAGCCCACTCCCAAGCGGCCGCCATCGAGATAAAGGCAAACAGGAGCGAGAGCCAGTTCATATTCAAGAAAATAACGCTCGCAAGAAAGACACTCGCGAGGATGACAGCGGTAATGATCCGTTGTCTTAGCACGCTATTCGGTCTCTCCCACCGTCGCGAGGGAACCGACCAAACTCGTAGCGGCTCTCACGCCGAAGCGTCGTTCACGCAAGCCAAATTCTGCAAGCGCTGCATCGAGGGTCTGGGCGTTAAAAGCGGGCCACAGCACGTCGGTGAACATAAGCTCGGCATACCCGAGCTGCCACAACAGGAAGTTTGAGACGCGATGATCGCCACCGGTTCGAATACACAGATCGAGCGGCGCCAATCCCGCGAGCGACAACGCACCTTCGACGTCACCCTCCGTAAGATCCGCTGCAGCGAGTTCTCCCCGTTCAACTCGTGATGCCAAATCGCGCATCGCATTGGTGATATCCCATTGACCGCCATAGTCAACGGCGAGCACCAGTGTACCCTCGGTATTCGTTTCCGTAGCGGCCTCACACCTCGCCATCAGCCGTTGCAAGCGGCCACTAAACCGGTCTCGACGACCAATAAAGCGCAGGCGGATATTGTCCTGATTCAGCTTTTCGGTCTCACGACGCAAATACCTTGAAAACAGCGCGAGCAGCGCGCGAACCTCAGCCTCGGGCCGCCCCCAGTTTTCGCTGCTAAAAGCAAACAAGGTGAGCACTTCAACGCCTCGCTGTTTGCAGGCTTCCAGTGTCGTTCGAACAGCTTCAACCCCTGCGCGATGGCCCGCGGTGACGGACAACCCGCGCTGCCTCGCCCAACGACTGTTGCCATCCATAATGATCGCGAGGTGGCGCAGCGGCTGCTGGGCAGTTGGTGCGGGAATTGTGTCGTAGCGAGCGTTCACGAAGTCAAGGGACTGAAGCGTGAGCTTCAGATTTCCATCAAGTCGGCTTCTTTGACAGCCAAGGCTTCTTCTACCTTAGCTATATAGCTATCGGTCAGCTTCTGAATCAGATCCTGGCCGCGGCGGTCATCGTCCTCCGAAATTTCCTTGTCCTTGACCAAATCTTTAAGCAGGCTGTTGGCATCGCGGCGCGCATTGCGAATGGAGACACGACCGGCCTCAGCTTCTGCTTTTGCCTGCTTGATGTAGCCGCGTCTGGTTTCCTCGGTGAGCATCGGCATAGGGATACGGATAACATCTCCCGCAGTAGCCGGATTTAGCCCAAGACCAGACTTCATAATCGCTTTTTCAATAACGGGCGTCATGCTCTTGTCGAAAGCAGTGACCGCTAGGGTTCGCGCGTCCTCCACATTAATGTTTGCCAACTGGTTCAGCGGCGTCTCTGCCCCGTAATACTCCGCGCGGACACCATCGAGCAGGCTCGGGTGGGCACGGCCGGTTCTTATTTTGTTGAAGTTATGAGCAAGCGCCTCAAGGGATTTTTCCATGCGCTGCTGCGTATCTTGCTTGATATCGTCAATCATCACTCTTCTTCCATTTCCGGGCCCAAGTCCACTGTCGCCCGCATCCTTTTGTCGGCGCTACCTGATGAGAGTGCCCTCATCGCCACCACGCACAATACTGAGCAGGGCGCCCCGTTCCGCCATGTCAAAAACCCGGACCGGCAAATTATGGTCCCGACACAGACAAATCGCTGTGAGATCCATGACCTCCAATTTCTTATCGAGCACTTCATCGAAGGTCAGCTCGTCGTATCGCATGGCGTTGCTATCCTTCATCGGATCAGCACTGTAAACCCCGTCAACTTTAGTCGCCTTCAGCACTAAATCGGCATCGATCTCAATCCCTCTCAGGCACGCCGCTGAGTCAGTAGTAAAAAATGGGTTACCGGTCCCTGCTGAGAAAATCACGACGTCGCCGTTGCTCAGCGCCCGTATCGCCTTGCGCCGATCATAGTGATCGACCACTCCGCTCATGGGGATCGAGGACATCACTTGGGTCGCAATGTTTGAGCGCTCGAGAGCATCACGCATTGCCAGGGCATTCATCACCGTGGCGAGCATTCCCATATGATCGCCCGTAACTCGGTCCAGACCGGCCGCCTGCAGCGCTTTACCGCGGAACAGGTTACCGCCACCAACCACTAGGCCAACCTGAACACCAATGCCCACCAACTGCCCAACTTCCAGCGCCAACTGATCGAGCACTTTGGGGTCGATGCCGAAGGCCTCATCGCCCGTCAGAGCCTCGCCGCTCAGCTTCAAGAGGATGCGTTTATAAATTTTTTCTTTCACCGCCCCACTCACCTAAGATTTGCTGTGCGAGATACTACCGGAATCCTCACGCCGGCGTTAGGCGCGCTGATAGCCAAATTCCCATTTGGCAGGATTTTTGCCCATAAAAAACGGGGCTGATGCCCCGTTTTCTGTTGCCCTGCACGCCATAGCTGCCTCAACCGTTGAGCTGGGCCGCCACTTCGTCGGCAAAATCGACTTTTTCGACCTCAATGCCCTCGCCAACCTCAAAACGGGAAAAAGACACCACTTCTGCTCCGGCCGCTTTGACCAGCTTACCCACGGTTGTATCAGGGTCTTTCACGAAGGCCTGCTCGGTCAAACTGTTTTCGGCGAGATACTTCTTGATACGCCCATCGATCATTTTCTCGATGATTTCAGCGGGCTTGCCCGATTCCTGAGCCTGCGCAGTAAAGATGGCTCTCTCTTTGTCGATCAATTCCTGAGGCATATGCTCTGGAGAGACCACCTGAGGATTCACAGCCGCAACGTGCATCGCAACATCTCGCGCTAAATCTTGATCACCACCCTTGAGCTCAACCAGTACGGCGATTCGCTTGTTACCGTGTACATAGCCGCCAAGAACACCTGAGCCATCAATCATGGCTGCCCGACGGACCCCGATGTTCTCGCCAATTTTTTGGACCAAGGCTTCACGGGCCGCTTCAATTGCACCACTCTTCAGCGATTCGACATCGTCAGAGCGGCTTTCGAAAACAGCATCCGTCACCATGCTTACGAAGTTGAGGAAGTTCTCGTCTCGCGCCACAAAGTCGGTCTCACTGTTCACCTCGACCAAAATACCGTAGCCACCATCTTCGGCAATACGCATCGCAACCACACCATCCGCGGCAATTCGACCCGCTTTCTTTGCCGCCTTCATGCCACTGGACTTACGCAGCGCCTCAATAGCTGCCTCTACGTCATTATTGGCCTCAGCAAGCGCTTTTTTGCACTCCATAAGCCCTAGACCAGTGCGTTCACGTAACTCTTTCACCAATGCTGCAGACATAATTAATTCCTCGTTCAGGTACCGAGCAGCAACGCTCGCCCCTGAGTTAGTACAGCTCAAGCTGTCAAATGTTGGGAGGACGCCGCGGCCTGCGCGGCGCCGTAATCACGCTTCGGTCGGGGCCTCGTCGGTGGCGGGCGCTTCAGCAGCCTCTTCCACTTCGACGAACTCATCAGCCTGGGGCACCTCGCCACGTTCAGCCTTTCCTGCCAACACAGCGTCGGAAACGGCATTCACATAGAGTTTGATTGCCCGGATGGCGTCATCATTGCCGGGAATAACGAAATCGACGCCATCGGGATTACTGTTGGTGTCGACAATCCCGATCACAGGGATTCCAAGCTTATTGGCTTCAGTGATCGCGATGCGCTCGTGGTCGACATCGACCACAAAAAGCACGTCGGGAAGACCCGCCATCTCCTTAATACCGCCGACAGACCGCTCCAACTTCTCCTTGGCCCGCGTGCGCATCAGCGCTTCTTTCTTAGTCAGCCGGGCAAACGTGCCATCTGCCTCTTGTTCTTCGAACTCGCGAAGTCGCTTGATAGAGGCGCGGACCGTCTTGTAATTGGTCAACATGCCACCAAGCCAACGGTGGCTCACATACGGCATGCCGCAGCGTTCCGCCTGCTCTTGAATAATTTTCCCTGCAGCGCGCTTGGTTCCCACGAACATGATGTTGTTCTTGTTGCTCGCCAGGCGCTTCACATAGTCCAAAGCCTCGTTGAAGGCGGGCACCGTGTGCTCGAGATTGATAATGTGAATTTTGTTACGAGCCCCGAAAATGTACTGGTCCATTTTGGGGTTCCAGAAACGGGTCTGGTGCCCGAAATGTGCGCCTGCCTGCAGCAGATCGCGCATGCTTACCTGCGTCATGATTGCTTCCTTATTTGGGTTACTCTTCCGATCACCGCCTGAGTCCAACTGGCTATGCCAGCACCCGGCTCAGGTGACGGGGTGATCGTGCTTCGTTAGGCCATCGCTAGAGGCTGAACCCCTAATGGTTGGCAGTGTTCCGCGCCCAACGTGGCCGCGGGCGCGCTTTATACCACAAGCTGTAGCCAGACTAAAGCCCCAAAGACAGGGCATCCGGCTTCCGCTACAATAGGCCCATTGTTAACCTAAGACGATATTTTCATGCCAGTAACACCCAAAACTCAGGAAGAAATCGAGGGCATGCGCGTGGCCGGACGTCTCGCCGCCGACGTTCTGGAGATGATCGAGCCACTGATTGAGGTGGGGATGACCACCGCCGAGATCGACAGGATTTGCCACGATTACATCGTAGAGGTTCAGCAAGCGATCCCCGCACCGCTGAACTATCACGGGTTCCCCAAATCGATCTGCACCTCCGTTAATGAGGTCATCTGCCACGGCATTCCCTCCGACAGCAAGCGCCTAAAAAATGGCGACATCGTCAATATCGACGTCACCGTCATCAAAGACGGGTGGCACGGCGACACCAGCATCATGGTTGGCGTCGGTGATGTTGCGCCCCACGCTGAGCGTCTCATGCGTATCACCCAGGAGTGTTTATACCGGGCTCTGGAAGTGGTCAAACCCGGCGCAACGCTGGGGGATATCGGTCATGTCATCCAACAGCACGCGGAAGGCAATTACTATTCAGTAGTGAGGGAATACTGCGGTCACGGGATCGGCCAAATATTCCATGAAGAACCTCAGGTACTGCATTACGGCAGGCCCGGTGAGGGCATGGTGTTGGCGGAAGGAATGACCTTCACCATAGAGCCCATGATCAATGCGGGAAAACGCCACACAAAACTAAACGTGAAAGACGGATGGACCGTCACGACTAAGGACGGTCGGCTATCGGCGCAGTGGGAACACACGCTGGCCGTCACGTCGACGGGTTGCGAAGTGTTTACCCGCCGAAGCAATGAAAATTTGCCCTGCTAAATGACTGCCTCCTCGACTGACACTGCCCCCGTAATCCAAGACACGGGTAATCTCACTGCAGATTGCCAGCAGTTTCTGAAGACCATAACGGAAACCCTAGCGTCACAGTTCCATCCGACCAAACCGATCTGGCCCCTGCTCGCCGCCCGAGCAGAAGCCATGGATCAGTTGATAGGCCACCTGTGGTCCAAAGCCGACCTCGACAATGCGAGGCTGGGCATTTTTGCGGTGGGCGGCTACGGACGGGGCGAGCTCTTTCCCCAATCGGATATTGATTTACTCCTCCTTTCAGAGAGTGAGCCTTCAGCGGAGCTAGGTGAGCGATTATCAAGCTTGTTGCAGCAGCTATGGGACATTGGCTTGAAAGTGGGCTCCAGTGTCCGCTCAATAGCTGAGTGTGTCGATCTCGCCGCCAGCGATCTCAGCGTTTTTACAACGCTGATCGAAGCGAGACCGATAGTAGGTGATGCATCATTGCTAGACAGCCTTACCCACAAAGTGGGCTCTGACGCCATGTGGAGCAGCAAGGACTTCTACTTGGCAAAGCTCACCGAGACCAATGAGCGCCACGATAGATTTGCCAACACCGAGAATAACCTAGAACCCAACGTCAAAAACGGGCCTGGAGGACTTCGGGATATTCAGGTAATTGGTTGGATTGCCAAGCGCCACTATGGCATCTCTCTCGAGTCCCTCGATGAGGTCGATTATCTGAATCCCGATGAGAAACGCATGCTTGAAGCGGGCAAGAACTTTATCGGTCAGGTTCGATTCGCGCTGCACACGCTCACAGGAAGAGAGGAAGACAGACTACTGTTTGACCATCAGCGTAAGCTCGCTGGCCTGTGGGAGATGGTCGACGGAGAAAAACTTGCCGTTGAGCAATTCATGCAGGTTTACTACCGATGGGCGCAGGCGATCGGTCAGCTCTACGAGCTCGTCATGCAGGCGTTCGATCAGCAGATCCTGCGGGCGGAAGGCGACTTTCCGAAAGTGACCATTGATAACGATTTTGAAGTGATCGGCGGCTTATTGTCGGCGCGCCACTCAGGAGTCTTCAGCGAAAAACCGAGCAATCTTTTGCGCGCCTTTGTAGTACTGGCCAACGATTCCACCATAACGGGCATCGCGCCCCGTACCTGGCGCTTGCTGCGAGCTGCACAGCACCGTATCGATCCGGCGTTTCGTGCCAACCCAGAGAATCAAGCGTGCTTCATGGCCCTGTTGCAGTCACCCTTTGGGGTCACCATGCAGCTGCGTCGAATGGCCCGCCACGGCATTTTAGGGCGCTACCTTCCTGAGTTTGGACGCATCGTAGGGCAGATGCAGTTCGATCTTTTTCATGCCTACACTGTGGATGCGCACACCTTAGAAGTACTCGCCAATACTCGACGATTCATGCGCGCTGACTTCACCGACAAGTTCCCGGTATCCACCCGTATTGCCCAGCGACTACGAAAGCCGGTATTGCTGTACATTGCCGCGCTGTACCACGACATTGGTAAAGGCCGCGGAGGCGACCACTCCGAACTTGGAGCTGTTGACGCTCATGGCTTTTGCCAGCGACATGGCCTCGACCAACGCGACACAGAACTTGTGGTGTGGTTGGTAAAAAACCACTTATTCATGAGCTCCTTCTCGCAGCGCAAAGATATCTCCGATCCTGATGAGATACTTAAATTCGCCTCCCATGTGATTACAGAAGAGCGCCTTGACTACCTCTATACGTTGACGGTGGCAGATATCCACGGGACCAACCCCGAGCTATGGAACGCCTGGCGGAGCTCACTGCTCCGCCAGACCTACACCGAAACCCGCCGTGCGCTTCGTCGAGGCCTCGAAAACCCACTCGCACGGGAAGATGCGGTGAATGCGACCCGTGCGGCGGCAGCCGACCTGCTCGAATATCGAGGGTTCCTGAGTTCTGATATGGAAACCGTATGGGCCTCCCGGGACGATGATTATTTTCTGCGGGAGCGCCCGGAGGACATAGCGTGGCATACAGAGGCGATAGCCAATCACCAGCAGCCCGAAAAACCGCTGGTGCTAGTGCAACAAAGCCAGGATTCCTCGGTGGCCAACGCCACCCAAATCTTCGTGCATGCGCCCGATCAGCCGGAATTATTTGCCCTGCTCTGTAGCGAGATTGAATTTCTGGAACTCAGCATCAACGATGCCCGCATTTATTCGGGTACCAACGGCGCCACGCTCGATACTTTTTTTGTCTTGAAAGCCGATGGAACGGCGGTGCCCGATGACGCCGCGACCCTTGAAACAATTCGCTCAGCCCTTCAGCGGGCATTGGACGCTCGGCACAAGCGATCGTTCTCCCGTCGGGTCCCACGCCGGCAAAAATCCTTCGTAATACCCACAGAAACATCACTCTATCAGGACCACAATCGCGGGTGGAGTGTTCTTGAGCTGACCACCTGGGACAAACCCGGCTTGCTCGCGCACATTGGATCAATCTTCGTGGATCAGGGGGTCGGCCTTCAGGCTGCCAAAATCCAAACCCTCGGCGAGCGCGTGGAAGATGTTTTCTTTATCACTGACCGCCGGGGGCACATGATTGAGGATCAAGAAGCACTCGACCGGTTAGCCACCACTTTGCGCGAAACTCTCGATGAGGAAGTCGCTGCCGTATCATGAATCCGGGACTAACACATCTTCAGCCGTATCCCTTTGAACGGTTGGCCACCCTCCTCAAAGAGGTGACGCCCGCCACGGATTGCTCGCGCATTGCGCTGACGATTGGGGAGCCACAGCACGCGCCCCCTGAATTAGCAAAAGCGGCTTTAATTGACGCACTGGATTCTCTGGGCCGCTATCCGCCTACAATCGGCTCAGAGACTTTACGGCAGGTCATCGCGGATTGGTTGTGCCGCCGGTTTGCTCTGGAGTCGGTTGATCCCGCTACCCAGGTCCTGCCGGTCAACGGCACCCGTGAGGCGCTCTTTGCGATCGCGCAGGTACTGGTGCGCGCCGGCAGCGAAAGCGCCGTCGTGAGCCCCAATCCGTTTTATCAAATCTACGAGGGCGCAGCCCTGCTGGCGGGCACGACCCCGCACTTCATCCCGGCAACCGAAAACACTGGCTTCATTCCAGATTACAGCGCATTAACGGAGGAAGACTGGGCGCGGTGCGAACTCCTTTATTTATGCACCCCCGGTAACCCCTCGGGGGCAACCATCCCTGAAGCGACGCTACAGCAGCTCATTCAGCTGGCAGACGAACATGATTTTGTGATCGCAAGTGACGAGTGTTACAGCGAAATTTATCGTACCGGTCACAGCCCACCCCCAGGCCTTCTTCAGGCCGCAGCGGCTATGGGCCGCCACACATTTGAACGCTGTCTCGTCTTTCACAGCTTATCCAAACGGTCCAATCTACCCGGATTGCGATCGGGGTTCGTCGCCGGGGATGCCGCGATGATCGACCTTTTTAGACGCTATCGCACCTATCACGGCTGCGCCATGCCCGATCATCATCAGGCCGTAAGTATTGCCGCATGGAGTGATGAGGCTCATGTTGTTCAGAATCGCGAGCGCTATACCGAAAAATTTGATCGGATAGTGCCTATCTTGAACCCCTACCTCAACATCACGATACCCGAAGCGGGCTTTTATCTATGGCCTGAAACACCTGTCGATGATGAGCAGTTTGCCAAGGACTTGATAGCCCACTGCAACGTCGCGGTATTACCCGGCACATATCTGGGCCGGACGGTAGCCGGTCACAATCCCGGTAGCAACCGGGTGAGAATGGCGCTGGTGGCAGAGATCGATCAGTGTGTCGAAGCGGCCCAGCGTATCGCGAACTTTTTGCAAAAGGGATGAGGACATGCCCCGTCACGACAACCGCCCTTCTCGATTTTCACCGGAAGGGAGTCGCAATCTGAGCCGCAACCTAAGCAAAGACGAGCGCATCGCCTATATTGATCGACGACTGGCGCAGCTCTACCCCAAGACACCCGTGCCACTGGATCACTCGGATCCCTACACGCTGCTGATCGCCGTGCTTTTGAGTGCGCAGTGCACAGATGAGCGTGTCAATCAGGTAACACCGGCGCTATTCAAGGCGGCGAATTGTCCCGAGAAGATGATTAAGCTGTCGGTTGATGCCATTAGAGACATCATTCGGCCTTGCGGTCTATCGCCGCAGAAGTCAAAGGCTATCCATCGGTTAAGCGCCCTACTGATTAAAGACCACGGTGGCGCGGTTCCCAAATCTTTTGAGGCACTAGAGCGCCTTCCCGGCGTGGGCCATAAAACGGCGTCTGTGGTGATGGCGCAGGCATTTGGCGTGCCCACATTCCCAGTCGATACCCATATTCACCGACTGGCTCAGCGCTGGGGACTAAGCCGGGGCCGCAATGTGGTTGAGACCGAGCGCGACTTGAAGCGCGCATTCCCGAAAACACGCTGGAATGCCTTGCATTTACAGATTATTTTTTACGGCCGCGAGTACTGTACAGCACGCGGATGCGACGGCCGGGTGTGCGAGATCTGCACAACCTGTTTTCCCTGTCGCAAGCATCCCAAAGCACTTCACAAGGCCTGATTCTGCTAGGATCATCTTCTCGAGGATAGTTCATGACAACGACCGTTTACGGCATTCCCAATTGCGATAGCGTCAAAAAGGCGACAAAGTGGCTTGATGGCCACGGGATTAGCTATCAGTTTGTGGATTTTAGAAAAAACCCCGTTGAGACCCGAAAGATCTCCTATTGGCTGGATCGTGTAGGCGGAGATGCGCTGATCAACCGACGCAGCACGACTTGGAAAGCACTGGGTGATGCTGAGAAAGAACGTCTTCTCTCGGAGGATGCAGTCACCACGCTGGCGGACCACATCACCATAATTAAGCGGCCAGTCGTAGAGCATCAGGACACAATACTGGTTGGTTTTTCTGACGATAATTACACCCGCACGTTTAAGGGCTAGGGTTCACTGAAAAGGTAAGCAGCAATGACAGCGATGCATGGATTCGGGCTTGGACTGGCAAGCAAAAACAACCGCGGAGAAATACTGGAGGTTTTCTATCCCAAACCTCTGTGTAACCTGAGTGGCAATCTTGCTGATTGTCTTTCTGGGGTGAGCGGTGAGCTTGATACGTCGGCCCTGAACGAACTCGCTAACGCACTGCTAGCCGCGAATGAGCAGGAGCAAGCTGAGCTCGCTCAGCAACTTCGCGAAAGCAGTGCTACGGTTGTCGCAACCCCCCTCGTGGAGAACGCCGCGCCCGAGTCGGTGGCCGATGCATACTTGAAGCTGCATTTGCTCTCCCACCGATTAGTTCGCCCCCACGGGACCAACGTCGATGGGGTTTTCGGCCTGCTACCCAATAATGCGTGGACCAATCAAGGCGCCATTTGCCTAAACGACCTCCCCCAGCGGCAGCTGGATGCGAGACTTCGCGGAGAAGTGCTCGAAGTCGCAAGCGTTGATAAATTCCCAAAAATGACCAACTACGTGGTTCCCACAGGTGTGCGAATTGCGCACACCCGCGCGGATACGTCTCGGAGCCTATCTTGGGGAAGGCACCACCGTGATGCACGAAGGCTTTATCAATTTCAATGCCGGCACTGAGGGTCCAGGGATGGTTGAGGGACGGATTTCGGCAGGCGTCTGGGTGGGCGCCGGCTCAGACCTTGGCGGAGGCTGCTCCACCATGGGCACCCTCTCAGGAGGCGGCAACATCGTCATATCGGTGGGTCGGGAATGTCTGATTGGCGCCAATGCGGGTCTGGGTATTCCTTTGGGCGATCGATGCACCATCGAGGCCGGCCTGTTCATCACCGCCGGAACCAAAGTTACGCTGTTAGATGGTGCCCGCAAGCCGGTTGAGACAGTATCTGCGCGGGATTTGGCTGGCAAATCAGATTTGCTGTTTCGCCGAAACAGCACCTCCGGAACGGTGGAATGTCTGACCAACCGCTCCGCTATTGAACTGAACGACAGTCTTCATGCCAACAACTGAGCACGGCGCAGCCGCAATCGCACTCACCCGGGAACTGATTGAAAGAGCATCAGTCACTCCTCAGGATGCTGGCTGTCAGGCGTCAATGATGGCCAGACTCAACGCGCTTGGTTTCGAGTGCGAGCCCATGGATTTTGAGGACACGCAGAATTTTTGGGCGGTCCGGGGCGAGACAGGGCCCACCTTAGTCTTTGCTGGCCACACCGATGTAGTCCCGACCGGCCCCATTGACCGTTGGTCCTCTCCGCCCTTTGCGGCCACCGAAATGAACGGAAATCTTCATGGTCGCGGCGCGGCGGACATGAAATCCAGTCTGGCCGCGATGGTCGTAGCCGTCGAAGCATTTATCGACCAACACCCTAACCACAACGGCAGAATCGCCTTTTTGATCACCTCTGACGAGGAGGGCCCGGCAAAAAACGGCACCGTAAAAGTCGTCGAGACCCTTATGGACCGGGGTGAAAAACTCGATTGGTGCCTGGTAGGAGAACCCTCAAGCACCGACCTATTGGGGGATGTGATTCGCGTCGGGCGTCGTGGCTCAATTAACGGCACCATTGTTATTCACGGTGTGCAGGGGCATATCGCCTATCCCCATCTGGCTGAAAACCCCATCCATCACGCGCTCAAGGCACTCGACGCGATAGCGAACGAAGTTTGGGATCAGGGCAACGAATTTTTCCAGCCCACGTCCCTGCAATTCTCTAACATCAGCGCGGGCACAGGAGCCAGCAATGTGATTCCCGGCGAGCTGTGTGCTCAGTTCAATGTCAGGTTTTGCACCGAGACCACCGATGTGCGGATCCGGCAGCGATGTGAGCAGATTTTGCGCGAGCACGGTTTACGCTTTGATATTGAATGGGCATTGAGTGGACAGCCTTTTTTATCCACCCCGGGCGCGTTGGTTCAGTCAGCACAAGCGGCAATAAGCGCGGTTACCGGCCTGACTACCGAATTGTCCACTGGCGGTGGTACGTCAGACGGGCGGTTCATCGCCCAAACGGGCGCCGAAATTGTCGAGTTGGGCCCGGTCAACGCAACCATCCATCAGATTGATGAACACATCGCCCTCGAGGACATTCCACGGCTCACCGCGCTCTATCACAACATCATCGTGCGGCTGCTGGCTACGGCAGCGTAACGGTGACACTGAATGGTTTGGGCTGGTCTCGCCAAGAGGACCAGTAGGACACCACGGGTTCGTTTTTCGGTGAATCCAGCATGGATAAGTCAAGTGTCAGGGACGCGTCCGCTTGATCCCGTAGCCAAGAAAAAAATGCTTCTGCCAGTATTGCGGGGGTCTCAATGTGACCCTGGCACCGGGCCAGCAAATCGGGCGCACCGGAATCCGGACTATCCACAAAGCGAATGTGGGCACACCGAATCCCCGTGCGCTGACGAATAAGATCACAGGCCTGCCCCTGCTCGACCGTAGACCTGACGGGCATATCAATGACAACTACGCCATCAGTGTCAGTGCATTCAAGTTGGCAATACGCCACATTACGCTCCTAGCGGCTGTAAACATCAAACCGGATTGATTTACCCCTCAGGACATGAGCGGGCGACCCTTGGTAATCACGTCAGCTTTGAGCGGCCGTTTCACAACAATGCGCGCTACCGGCTGTGAAAACGCCCAGGCAACGAGCTCTTCGTGCCCCGCGCCCGCGCCGTGGAGTGCCTGCAGAACACTGAGGTCCTTTTTTGCAGCAGCGGAACCTTTGCGATCTTCAAACATCGGGTCAAGGTAAATGACCTGATCGCTATCGGCCTTAAACGTCGTGCTGTCACAGCGCAGGATTGAGAGCCGAGCTGCGGCCCGTCGAACTTCATCAAACGGGCTAATGAGCGCAAGCTTCAGGGCTTCCTCTAACAGCAATGCCAAAACATTGGAGCGTTCCAGCATGGTTACCGAACATCCCAAGTCGGCCAGTACATAAGCATCGCGACCGAGACCGGCCGTCGCATCGATAACGCGAGGCACTCGCCCACGTCTAATGCCTACCGCTTTACCCAGCAGTTCATTGTGGCCACCCCGCCGTCGATACAACATTGCAGGGCTCGCAAAATCGACCCTGACCGGTCCGGGCGGACTCAGTTTGTTCTCCTGTAGCCACATGTCGCTGTCATCAACCATCAAGGCCACGGGGTCCGAGATCTGGTCAAGACCTTTCGCCACCGTAAGATTTAGCTCGCGAGCTATCAACTTGGCGCGGTGACTCATCCCGGGATGCGCCGGCACCACGGTGCAACGAGACTGGGCAGAAGCCGCCATTGAGCTCATGAACCGCACCTCAGTGTCACAGCGGCCTGCCGAGTGACAGGGACCCGTCCCCAAGGCTGACATCCAGTTCCACCGAAGCAATATTCCAACCCAATCCATGCTTATCGACAATCTGATGGTGCGCGCGATCGGCACTGACTCCTGACCACCGCGAGGTGATGGTTCCGACCGGACAGTCTCCTACCTGTAAGCCAGAAAAACCGGCCACCTCTTCGAGCACAGCATCGAGCAGTCCAACCGGTCCCACCGGATCGGGCCGGTTAGGCAAGTCGGTAACAAAATCGCCCATCAGGATCTGGCCTGCTTCCGCTGTTTCCAACATCCGCGCCAAGGCTATAGTGACGTCTCCGACAATGTAGCTATAAAGCGTGGGGTTCACGCCCCTCGGCCTGAAACAGCTCGTAATGGCTACCCACATGAAAACCAGCGCGTATTAGCGGTACGGTATTTCCCGTTGATTCCTGACGCGCCCGCTGCATTGTCAATCAACACAAGAAGTAAAAAAGTGAGGAGGTCCAGGTCCGGGTAGGCACCGATGTCTCGATTCCATACATAATAGCCGTCCCCAGTGGTCGTCCTGGCAAAGTTTACGTCTATGCCGAGTCGCTCTAACTTGGTGGTAAGCCGAGTTCATGGAATAAGACAGGGAATTCAGCTGACTCGCCTGCTCAAAGGGTGCGTGCAGGGAAAATTCCGCGATATCAAACAGGACGACAGCACGCGACTCTACAAACCCTAATCCGTAGCGCCGAATGATCTGATCGGCAAGTTGCAACGCTTGATCATCCTTAAAAGGCGTATCAAGTTTGATGAAGGTTGTTGATACCTGTAGCCGCTGAGCAATGGCGAAAAGCTCTTCATCAGATTTCAGACGAGAGGTGCCAATAACCCCCCGCACGAACTGCTCCATGCCCTCGGCGTCGCCTCTCGCGTGTGCACTGGCGGTGAGGTTGCCGAGAAAATAATGCGGAACTATCAGTGCCAGTACACCTGCCTCGTGGGGCGACCAGCACAGCACCATGTTTTGGCCCAAACGCCAGTTTTTCTTCAAGGCTTCCTCAAGCTGAGCAAACGCAGGCAGTAATTCCGGCCGATCACTCATGCGCTAGTTGACCCGTATTTGTTCATCATAGGACTGTCTCACCTCTCGATAACTTGGCATTATAAGGTCTGTTTTGGGGGAGTATCCCATGATCCGACTCGGATTATTCATCGCGGCGCTCTCTGGATGTGGCAGTTACGACATCACGGTGAACGACTATACCGTTTATGGCGCGCCAAAAATCTTTTTAGACTTTGAGCTCCCTGATGAGGCGCTCAACACCTGCATCAGCCAGCAGATTATCGACCAGCGCATTACATCTGCAGAGGATCTTGTTGCGCTCAACTGCAGTGACGCAGGGATAGAAACCCTCGAGGGCTTGAGTCTTTTCAGCCAGCTCGAGCAGCTCAAACTCTCCAATAATCGAATTCGCAATTTGGTGGTGCTCGGCCAGCTTCGCGCCCTGAAGGCAGTATGGCTTGATGGCAATATGGTGATAGATCCTGTCCCACTGCAACCACTGCCCGAACTCCGATGGGTCGATCTATCGGGGAATAGCCATCTGCAATGCCCTAAAAAGTCGCTGTTTGGCCGGGTTGAAACCCTTAAACTGCCGAACCACTGCAGCGACCTGGCGCAGCTATGATTTACGGGCTTTACCAACTCCTCGCGCGACTCCCCATATCGGCGCTGTACGCGCTTTCTACTTTTGCCGCATGGAATTTGGAATTTATTTTCAGATATCGGCGCCGGGTTATCTCGGACAATCTTGCTCAGTCTTTTACTGACCTCGACCCTCGCGAGATTAGCGCCTTAAGACGTCAGTTTTATCGAAACTTGTCCGACACGACGCTCGAAATTATTGGTGGCACACGGAAGCCGCTGGGGTTTTTTGAACAGCGAATAGCCGTCGATAATTTAGCGCTGATTCATCGGCTCAGCGCCAATGGGAGCCAGTCGGTCATTGTGATGCTCGGCCACCAAGGAAATTGGGAATGGATGCTGCACCGGGCTGCAGCTGAATACGACATGCCCATGGCGTTTGTTTACAAGACGCTCCACAACGCAGCTGCCGATCGCTTCAGCCTTGAGGCACGGTGTCGATTTGGCGCCGAAGCCATTGAAATGCGAAATACCGCCCGCAACATGATTCGCCACCGGCGCACGCCCCGGATTATCTATATGTTAGGGGATCAATCCCCCGGTCAGCGGGAGCGGGTCCACTGGGCTCGGTTTTTGAATCGAGACACACCATTTTTCTCTGGCGCCCGCCGTGCTCGCCAAGGCCACTGGGTATCCTGTGGTGTTTGCCGCCTGCGAGAGGATCAAACGCGGGTATTACCAGGTAACCCTCAGCGAAATTACTGCGGATCCCAGCCTGATGAGTGAACAAGAGATTACCCAGCGTTATGCCGAGCGCCTTGAGGAGGCTATCAAAAAATCCCCCCGAGGATTGGTTGTGGAGTAATCGCCGCTGGAAATATCAGCCCGAGGCCGCGACCGAGGCATCAACCGAAGGCACTACCAGCGAAATCCAATCAAACCCATCTGACTGAGAGGCGAGGATCACATCAACGTGATCTGCCAAGCCCAACTGCTGTAGCGCGCGCTGCGCATGGCTTGGGGTATTGTTTTGCTGGCTCAGGTGACCGGCCACCAAGACGCGCATAGCGTCGGTATCTAAGCGCTGCAAAAACTCCGCCGCCTGCTGGTTGTTAAGATGACCAAAATCACCCCCTACACGTCTCTTTAAGGCGGCGGGGTGGTAAGCGCTTTTTCTCAGCAATTCTGGCTCGTGATTGAACTCCAGTAAAAGCCCCGTGCAACCCGCGTAAGCCTCAAGTACAAAGGGGGTCAGTGATCCCAAGTCGGTCAGCACGCCCAGAGCCAATTCCTCCGATTGAAAGCGATACTGAACCGGCTCCCGCGCATCGTGGGGGAACGGGGACTGCCTGCACGTCGATATCCCCTATCGAAAATGTCGCACCCGCATTAAAACAGACCTGCTGATGCGCACCGCTGAATAACCCTGCGGCGGCAGTACCATGGGTCAAAAAAACAGGGAGCGAAAAGCGTCGCGACAGCACCGAAACGCCCCGCCGCGTGATCACTGTGTTCGTGGGTGACCAAAATAGCATCCAAATCATCAGGGGTTAGATCAAGCCGGGCCAGGCGCGCCGTAGTTTCCTTGAGAGTAAAACCACAGTCCCACCAGCACACAGGTGTCAGCTGTCGCGATGACCGTTCCATTCCCTCTGCTGCCGCTACCCAGAGAGGCGAAACGCATCAGTTAATGCTGCCCTTTATTAGGGTCAGAAGCGCCTGCTGGTCTCGCCGGGGTACCTGCTCACCCGCTGTACCCAAGAGGCTGATAAGAATTTCATTCTCGCTCAGCGAGCCCATCTTTACCAGGTACTGCTTATCAGCAAGCGGATGCTCATCTTCACCGCCCCACATCCAGTCAAACCAGCCACCATCGTCGGCATCCTGCTGCCCGACAAATGTGACGTAAAAGACTCCCTCACTGCGGTTTTTATCATCGATAGCAAAACCCGCTTCGGGTAAGGCCTTGTTGACCGATGCCCAGGCTCGATTAAAGGGCAGCATCAACCTCAGGCGGGTATAGGAATCGGTGTCCTCCAGGGTAATTCGTCCCGATGCACTCATCGCGCGGTCCGCCATCATTGAAATCGGCGCAGATTCCGCACTGTTTGCAATAAACTGGGCAACGTTGCGCAACATTTCCTGCTCAAGGTCCAAATCATCGGAATTCTGAGGCCAGCTAACGTCCTCAACGGCGCGATTTTGCTGCAATACGTGCAGCTCGGCCGTGTTGCGCTGGACGCCACTATCTACCCGAAATCGAAACCGGGTAGCGAGAGGTCGCTCTTTGAGCTCTACAAACTGGGTATCAATCAGCCCCGCTTGAGCATCAGAGGAGGCAACGCCAATACCGGACGCGGTCAAAAAGGCTCTGACTTGCGGCCATAGCTGACCCGGCGCGACCGCCACGAGTGCCCAGCTCTCATCGCCCAACCGCTGAATACGAACCGTTTCATACTGGCTTGAGTTAGTCAGCGGCGTCGGACGGGGAACACCAAATTCGCTTTCCAGCCGGAAATTCTCGGCGACCTCAGGAATCGGGTAAGTGGGATCAATCGCAGCTTGCCCCGTGCCGACAGAGGGCGGCACAGCAATCACGGCAAGCTCCGGTGCGTCTTGATAAGCCGTTGTGTTATCCGGAAACAGGCCATCCTCGCCATAAATCCAGCTGCACCCTGTCAGCAAGGCAGTAGCGATCACCGTGGCCATTCGCACCTTCCCGCCAATGAAATCCCCGTCTGTCATAACAATCCTGCCCGTACCAACGCTGCATGCACAGCTCCATGATGAGCCTGTTCAAGCTCAATTAACGGCAAGCGAATGCCCGTGCCAATCATACCTACCTGCGCCATCGCCCACTTTACAGGAATCGGATTAGCCTGAACGAAAAGCGACTCATTGAGCGCCGATAGGGTATCGTTAACCGCTTCCGCACCTGCAAAATCACCCGCAAGCGCCAAGCGACAGACCTCCGCCACTTGCGGCGCAGCGACATTAGCCGTCACCGACACATTGCCTTTAGCACCCGCCCGCATCAACTCTAGAGCCGTTCCATCATCGCCTGAAAAGACTGCAAAGGTATCGGGAAGTTGGGGAATTAAGGTGGCGCCGCGCTCAACATCTCCCGTCGCGTCTTTTAACCCTACAATATTGCTGACCTCACTCAACCGCAGAACAGTCTCATTTGCTAGATCAACGCCGGTTCTTCCAGGAACGTTATAAAGAATGATCGGCAGGTTCACTGAAGACGCCACTTGACAGAAGTGCCTGTAAAGCCCCTCTTGTGGGGGCTTGTTGTAATAGGGCGTTACCAGTAGGGAGTAGTCGACGCCGGCTTCGGCAGCAGACACCGTAAGCTCTACTGCCTCGTGGGTCGAGTTCGCTCCGGTCCCGGCGACGATTGGAATGCGACCCGCGGCTTGTTCAACGGCAAATCGGATCACCTGACAATGCTCGGGGACCGTGAGTGTTGCGCTCTCTCCGGTCGTCCCTACCACACCAAGAGCGGCAGTTCCTGACACGATGTGGTACTCAACAAGCTGCGCGAGTGCGTCCCAGTCAATATCACCCTCAGGGGTCATGGGAGTTACCAATGCAACGATACTTCCGGTTATCATGCGGGTCCCCGAGCTATGAGGCGAATAAAAGCAATTGTCATGGTGGCGCCATTATCCATTTCAGTGATGATTAAACAAGCGACCAAGTGCCTCTCGTGGGCACTCGGCACGTTTTTTCTCACTTTAACAGCCAGCGCCATGGCCCAAACATCATTGTGGAGTCAGCCGGGGGAAGCCGAGTGGCGAGTCGAAGCGCTGTCCCCGGTAGACCAGCAATTCATGGATAGCCAACGTCAATCGGTCGAATATCTGACCAACCGCCTAGGGCGGTCCCTTACCGGCACGCCATCCCGTGATCTGGACAGCATCCAGACGTTACTGGAACGCGGCCTTGTGAGTGAGGAGGACACGCTTACCCTCCAGGCTTTGGGCCTGGTGATGGGGGATTTGTTAGGGCACGAGCTTAACATGGACTGGGTCGTCTATCGGGACAGAGCCGGACGCTCCAGAGCCCTTCGCTATTTAGACAGTGATATTTTTGTGTTTCCCATCACCTTGATCTCACGTCGCTGGGGCGTGGGCAACCACAAACCGGTAGACGAGCTCTACCAAGAGACCCTAAAAAACACGCAACAGCGGCTCCCGGGCGCCGCTTGGCGCTAGCCGTTACGTCACGGCTGTCCGCTGACCTTTTGGCTCAAGCCCGCTGCACCAACGTGCTGACGCACCGTAATTAATCATCGCCTATTAATTAACTCCCGGTTTTTAAAGGCCAGTCGAAGCTGCGCCGATAAGAGTAACGCCCCTCTCGGAATAACGTCCGATGACAGGGATCTGACAGGGCCGGGTTGCCACTTTCGTAGCCCTGATCGCCCGGGTACAAAAAGACGCGATCGTCGCCTGCTGCCCGTATTTTTGGAAAGAAAAACGGCGGCGCCCGCTTTGCCATAGCCTGACGTAATGTGGCCACCGAACCCGCATCAGCGACGTCAATCAGTGACACCAGCGTTGGAGGTGCAACGACAAGCTCTCCTTGATCCTGTAGTCGCAGCGCTAGATCAGCAGCGATCCACTGATACTCAACGATTTCCTCTCCGTCCACTACGGGGGTTTCCTCACGGTCGTAAGGCAATACAAAAAAACGCGTGTCGAAACGGTACTTAACAATTTCAGGCGTCAGCCATCGAGAAAAGGGTAACAGCTGATCAGCCGCGGCGTGCAGCCCGGTCTCTTCACGCAATTCCCTGATAGCGGTATGCACAGAGCGGGCATCGTCGTCGCCGCCGGCATCGGTATCATCCACTTTACCCCCGGGGAAAACCCAAGCGCCTCCCATAACCTTGAGTGTCGGGTTCCTGCGCAGCAATAAACACTCGATACCTTGCGGTCGATCACGCACCAAAATCAGGGTGGCTGAGGGTTTAGCTTCTGGAATCGGATCCTCTTTTTGGTTGAGCTCTATCATTAGAATCTGCCCACACATGCCAGACAGCGCAGGTACATATTCCGTGGATCCTGCAGGCTATCAGCGAGCCGGAGCGCGGGAGCAAACTGTTGTGCGTAGCGGTGAACAACCGAAAAGCCTGACACGCGAGCCGAGCCAAGCTCACGTCCAAGCTGCTCAAGGATGAGCTGCTGGGGGCTGATCGGCGTACCGAACAGTCGTGTGTCAAAATCTTCCATCTCGGCGAGGGCTGCAGCACTCTCAATGGCGTCATAGAGACCGCCGAGGTGATCGACTAACCCAACCTCCAGCGCCGCCTCACCGCTCCACACCCTGCCGCCAGCGATCGCGTTGACCGCGTCGACCGGCAATCCGCGGCCGTTGGCAACAATGTTGACGAAATCACGATAGATCTTACCAATCAGACTCTGGATAATTTTCTCTCCCGCGGGCTCAATGCCGGTATCAAGCCGCGCGACCGTCGCGAGATCCGTAGTTTTGACGCCATCTACGCCGATTTCCGACCAGTCGTAAAGACGTTCGAGGGTTGGAAACGCTGCAAACACACCAATGCTGCCGGTCAGCGTGGCACTCTGCGCCCAAATCTCATCCGCGCCCGCGGCTATGTAATACCCCCCCCGACGCCGCCAGTGGCCCCATGGAAACAATCATCGGCCGGCTTTGTTCCTTCATCTCGAGTAGCTTCTGTCGCATGACTTCGGCGGCGAATACGCTCCCACCGGGGGAATTTATTCTCAGCACAATGGCTTTGACGGCGTCATCAGCGTTTGCGGCCTCAAGCTGTTCAACCACGGTCTGGGCGCCGGCGAATCCCTGACTGCTGTCCCCGGGAACCATTTCCCCCTCGACGGTAACAATCGCGACAATGCCATCGGCAGCAGGCTCAGGATCGGGCAGCGCCGCGAGGTAATGGTCGGTCGTAATGATTTGGTAACCTCCGGCAGCACTCTGCGCGCCGATGAGCTCTTCAAGCCGAGATTCGCGTGCCGTCTCGTGCAACAACTCGTCGATAAGGCCAGCGTCGACCATTAACTGCGCGGCATCACCCTGAGCCTGCTCAAGCCGCTCAGGAAATGTGTTGATAAACGCATTCAGCGCACCCGGCTCAAGGCCTCGGCCATACTCGACCTCATCGGTATACGTACGCCATACATCCCCCAGCCAGGAGGCCACGACTTCGCGTTGCTGAGGTGACATGTCATCACGCAAATAGGGCTCTACCGCGGATTTATTTTCGCCGACGCGAAACACATTCATAGTCACATATATGTTATCGAGGAACTTCCTGAGATAGTTTCGGTAAAAAGCAAAGCCCGTGAGCTCCAGCCCTCCTTCGGGATTCATGATCACGTGATCAGCTTGGGAAACGAGGAGGTAATGGCTTTGGGCAAAGTAATCGCCGACTGCTATCACGGGTTTGTCCGCCGCTTTGAACAGCTTAATACTCGCGATAAGCTCCTGCGCATGCGCTGTGGTAAGCGTAGGCAGATCCTGAAGATCCAATACAATCGCGGTGATGCGCTCATCCTCGGCCGCTGAGCGTATCGCGCGGGTCAGCCCAAAAAGTAACACCTCTCCCTGGCTCCCCTGCAGAAAAGCATCGACGGGATCGCGTTGCGACCGGTTTTCAACCAGCACGCCTTCGGGTTTGATGAGTAATGCAGTTCGGTCGGGAATCGGTTCGGGTGATACCTCCTGAAGAGCCACAAACACAATGAAGCCCACATATACCAACACCACAAGAGGTAATAGGGTAATAACGACTTTGTTAAATCCCTGCAGGAAACGCCACAGACCAACGACTATTGCTTTCAACCAGCGCCATAAAAACACAATCAGGGATCCTCTTTTTTGATAGCGGACTGAGTCTCAGACCCTCTCTGTTCCCGTCCTCGAAACCGAACATACAGTGCCGTCACGGTGAATAACAGAACGATTAAAATCACCCCGGCAATCGAGATCAGATCACTAGGTTGCGCAAACAAGGCGAGTACGGCTGACACGAAATATGCCAGCTGTACAAAACTCAACCAGATAAAACTGCGCAGATTATCTCGCGCGACCCCGGGAAGAAAAATCAACAGCGGGATCAGTTGCAAGGCCAGCAACTGCACAGGTGCACCGAATCGAGTCTCAGAAAAAATTTGTTGGGCTATGAAAGCCAGCAAAAAGGTCCAAAATAAGAGACGTAATCGCGCCGCACTCGGTCCTCGAGCCACCATTGCATCAGCTGCCATGTCTAGACCATCGCGCAACGCGGGCGCCCAAGACTCGGCACAGAGTGGTTTCATGGGAGTCGATCTCCCTCACACCCTCTTCACCGGCAAAATGACTGGCACCGTAGGGTGTCCCCCCACCCAGGGTCTGCCGGAGGGCACCTTCAGAATAGGGCAACCCTACCAGCACCATGCCGTGGTGCAGCAGCGGCAGCATCATTGTTAACAGAGTTGATTCCTGGCCACCGTGCATACTGCTCGTTGAGGTAAAGACACCGGCAGGTTTATCGATGAGCGCACCGCTGAGCCAGAGGGAAGAGGTTTGATCAATAAAATGTTTGAGAGGTGCTGCCATATTGCCGAACCGGGTCGGACTCCCAAGCACCAAGCCTGAGCAGTGCCTGAGATCGTCCTCTGAACAGTACAAAGGCCCCTCGTCGGGAATTTCCTCGCGCGCTGGAACGGTCTCACTGGTGACCGGTGGTACGGTGCGGAGCCGCGCCTCAACCCCCCCGCAAGACGTAACTCCTCTCGCTACCTGAGACGCCATCGCGGCACATTTCCCCGTGCGACTGTAGTAAAGGACAAGGATATAGGGCATTTCAGACACGAAAATCTCCAGTGCTCGACGTGAGGTGCCACCCCAACCCTTCCTGCTCTAAAATGGTGGCCGCCCGCTAGTCTAACCCACTCACATAAGGTAGCCGATAATGCTTTCCCATCCATGGGTTCAAAAGCCGGTCAACGCCCTTGCTTACATCGTGCGACGGTACCGCGAGGACCGCTGCTCAGAAATTTCAGCGGCGCTGGTTTACATGAGTTTGTTCGCCCTGGTGCCACTACTTACGCTGGTGTACACCATCGGATCGCTGATTCCGAGTGCTGCCGGCCTGCAAGACCAACTTCAAGGCTTTCTGGTGGACAACCTGCTGCCGGAAGCCTCGGCCGGCGTGGCCGATTACCTAAATCAGTTTTCCCAACAAGCCAAAAACCTCACCGGGGTGGGCTTGGGCATTCTCGCCGTAACGGCCATCCTGATGCTGCGCAACGTGGAGCGCGCTTTTAACAACATTTGGCACATTCGAAAGCACCGGAGCGCGGTCTCAAGTTTCCTCCTGTACTGGGCCGTGCTTAGTCTCGCTCCCGTCGTTATCGCCATTGTGATTGGTACCCAAGCCTATCTGTTTGCCGCTGCCCACTACATTAACGATTTGGAACCCTTTGGTATTAGCGAGCTCATCCTGTCGTTACTGCCTCTCGCCATCGGTGCCATCGGCTTATCGGCCCTCTATCTTGCGGTACCCAACTGTTCGGTTCCGCTCTCACATGCTTTGACCGGAGGATTTGCTGCGGCATTGGCGCTTACGCTGGCGCGCCATCTATTCACGACGCTGATTGCAAAATCGAGCTACACCTTAATCTACGGTGCGTTCGCTGCCGTCCCGATTTTTCTGCTCTGGCTCTACATTACTTGGAATATCGTGCTGCTCGGTGCGATCTTGGTCCATGGACTATCGGCCTATCAAAATGCAGAACAACAACGGCGCCCGCTACTGTTAAAAGCGCTCGATGTGCTTTATTTGCTATGGCAAGCCCAGCGAAACGGCAGCGGCGTGAGTGAATTAACCATCCTGCGAGACCGATCGGCCTGCGCCACGGGCATTGACAGTGAGAGCTGGCGACATATTCGGGATAAGCTCGTGGACCAACACCTCATCACCCAAGATCAGCAGGGCCTCTATCTACTAAGCGTCGATCCCCACGGGATATCGGTTGCGACCGTGTTCAACGCGCTCAGCCAGGATCGGGGGTTCGATCTAGCCGAGCTTTCATTAGAGCATCATTGGCAAGATCACGTGCTGACCCTGATGGCAAGCTATCGCACGACGCGATCCGAGCAGCTCGGCGTATCACTCGCCCAGCTATTTACCGCTCACGAAGCGGTAACACCCGAGAACGCCCAATGAGAAGACCGATTATCCTTGGCCTGTTTGCACTCCTTCTGGGCTGTAACCCAGCTCCGCCTGGGCCAGCTGAAACAGAAGGCTGGCGGATTTTGAACTATTGGGCAGCGTGGTGCAGCCCCTGCCGCGATGAAATTCCAGAGCTTAACGCGCTCTCCAAAGAGACCAGCGTGACGGTGTTCGGAGTCAATTACGACGGCGTGGAGGGCGAGGCTTTAGATGCTCTGATCAAGGATTTCGACATCCGCTTTGGTTCGCTCTCACAAGAAGCGGCGTCGCGGCTGGGCGCAACACGCCCGCAGGTGCTGCCAACTACACTGATCCTAAACCCACAAGATGAGCTCGTCGGCACGCTAGTAGGACCGCAAACAGCGGAGTCATTACGTAACTTTCTGGTGAGTCAGGGCTGGCCCGGAGGATAAAAAAAGCGCCGGCTAAAAAGCCGGCGAATGAAGGAGCCACTCAATTCGGGGGAAACCTGTAGAAGCAGATTCCGGCTGTTGCAGCGTTTCCCATGTGCGGTCCCCGGGTTCGCCACCACTGCAACTGTCACTTCTATGACAGCCGCTAATCACCAAAGTTCCGCCGGAGGTTAATCTTTTTTGCTCTCGCCCGAGACAGGCGGTATCTTCTTTTTTTTCAATGCTTTAGGCGCGCCATATGGCGGAACCAGTTTGTCCAGCCCCCGAGGAGACACCCAATTCAACCTCCACGATGGCCTCGCCTTGGCTAAGCCCAATCAATTCATCGAGTAGCAGGTGTGCCAAGGCTTCAACGGTAACATTGACCACGGGCAGTATTTTGGTTTCGTCTGGGAGGAACTTGAGGGTACGCCCGTCAAAGGTGACCCAGAGCTCCCCCCCCACGACTTCAATTGTTTGATGGGGAGATTCGCCGGCCAGCAGCATGTACTCATCAAGGGGCTCGCACAGGGCGGCGATGCGTTGCTTGTACACGTTGTAATCCGCAGAAAAGCCGTTGTCTCCCATCTCAGCAACAATCCGCGCTGACACCGAATAGTTGTGCCCATGAAGTCGCTCACGTTCGGTTGCACTAAAAATCGTAAAGTGTGCCGCCGAAAACTTGTGGGCCTCTTTGTCAATGTATAGCGTCGTAAGGCGAGACATAAAACGGCTCTTTGCTGCATCAATACAGGCCCGAATGGTGGTGAATCCCCCCGGGAGTTGCAAGTGTTTTTGCCACAATCCACCGCCACCCGCTTTGCGTACTTGCTACAAAGCAGTGCATAGTTGTCGCGAAGCGTCGCGGCACGCCAATTTGCTCGCGTCATAAGAGGTAATCCATGACCAGACTCGCCATCATTACAGGAGCCAGCTCGGGTATCGGCGCCGCTTGCGCCGGCCAGTTCCGAGAGCAGGGCTTCATGGTCATCAATATTTCGCGGCGGGAGTGTCCAGTAGATGGCGTGGTCAATGTTTGTGGAGATCTCGGTGAGGTAACAAGTGCCAACGCGTTGGGTCAGCGACTGGTCGAGGCCATCGAACAACACACACCGACAAGCGTGTGCGTCGTACATAACGCGGCGTTGATGCTCAAGGACTCCGTTGCCGATACGGCAGATAGTGATCTCGAGCGCGTGATACAGATCAATGTCGTGGCGATTAACGCCCTGAACCGACACCTGCTTCCCTTACTACCCACCTCATCAAGCTTGCTTTTCATTGGCTCCACGCTCTCCGAGAAAGCGGTGGCAGGTGCCTTTAGCTATGTCGTTAGCAAGCATGCTCAACTCGGCATGATGCGCGCCACCTGTCAGGATCTGATGGGCAAGGGGATTCATACTGCTCTTATATGCCCGGGGTTTACCGACACGGAAATGCTCCGCGGGCACGTGGGCCACAATCAGGAGATCATTGCCGCTATCAGCGAGCTGAATAGTTTTGGCCGATTAGTTGATCCGCACGAGATAGCCAGCTTAGTGACCTGGTGTCATGACAACCCGGTCATCAACGGTTCGGTGCTCCACGCCAACCTGGGCCAAGTGGAAAACTGATTGTGGTAGTAGACGCAGCACTTCGTGAACGACGGGAGCGCGTATTCATTGTGCTGGCTTCCGTGTTTTTGGGTTCGATGACATTACTCAACGTAGTAGGGATCACCCGCTTTATTCAGCTGGGGCCACTGGCACTTGCGGTTGGGGTGCTGCCATACCCGCTCACCTTTCTGTGCACTGACCTAATTTGCGAGTTATACGGACGGGCGCGCGCTAACTTTCTCGTTTCGGTTGGACTGGGACTCAATATCTTGATTCTGGCCGTAATGACCCTCGGTAGCGTTGTGCCCGCCGTGCCCCCAGAAACCATGCCACCGTGGCAACTGTTGCAGCTCGCTGAACCTGTCTCCCTGCCCAACGGCGATCTAGCCAGCAACCAGATCGAACTGTTTCAACTCATTTACGCCACCACCTCAGGCGCAGTATTTGCCTCGATGTTAGCCTATATCGCTGCCCAATATTGCGACGTGCAGCTGTTCCATTTCTGGAAGCGGCTCACCCGGGGAAAACATTTGTGGTTGCGCAATAACTTTAGCACCCTGATCAGTCAGCTGGTGGACTCTGTCACCGTTGTCCTGGTCACCTTTGGCGCCGTCTATTGGCGGGGAGACATGACCTTCGATACGCTTTTGATATTGGTCGGCAGCAACTACGCCTTCAAAGCTCTCGCTGCATTACTCGACACCCTTCCCCTGTATCTCCTCGTTCACCGGTTGCGCGGGTATCTCCAGCTAGGCCCTGATGACTATGCGGTCACGCTGACGGATCCGATGACACCAGCTTGAGGGAGGCGATCAGCGGAATGGTAATCGCGCGTCCGCGAGCCAAGCCTTCTCGATCGAGCTCCTCCAACAATGCCATCACCGCAGGGACTGACCGGGGCATTCGCGCAAGTAAATAGCCCAGCACCTCCGAGCTCAATTTGATCCCCCGTCGCGCCGCGCGAAAAGCCAGCAAAGCTTCAAGTTCCTGCTCGCTAAATTTGGCGAGTTGATAAACCGTCAGACTCCCCAACCTCGATCGAAGATCGGGCAGCATCGAGGTCAGACTTGCAGGGGCTCCTGCACCAGAAAAAACCTGTGCAAGGTGCCGCTCACGGCGCTGATTAAAACAATGGAACAGGGCCTCTTCCCAAGGTCCGCCGACCACCGACTCAACATCATCGACTGCCAATAGCGCCATTGCCTCATGGTTCTCGAGCAAAGCCGCCGGGGGAATATCGGTTAACTCGCCCATGGGAAGATACAGCGCGTTGTTACCCAATTGATGGCACAGCGCCTGAAGCAAATGGCTCTTTCCCGTGCCCTCTCCTCCCCAAATGTAGACCGCCAACGGCTCGCTCGCTGCGCCGTCGGTGATATCCCTGATCAAGTGCTCGAGCGAGGGCCGACGCATGAAATTGTCGAGGGTAAGCTCGTCATCCATACGGATAGTTAGCGGGAGTTGCGCAACCAAGAGATTCGCTCCCTAATCGCTTTGGTAGGTATCAGACTGCCGGTAGTGTTGCAGACCATGGCGGCAGAAAACCCAGACCACAGCAGCAACCGGTAGTGCCAATAAAATACCGGCGAAGCCGGCGAGCTGGGCCCCGCCCATCAGCACAAAAATCACCGCGACAGGATGCAGACCGATACGGTCTCCGATGAGCGTTGGCGTCAGCACAAAACTCTCCAGCAGCTGACCCACGACGAAAACCAACGACACTCCCGCCAGAAAGACAAAGTCACCCCCTGACTGCACCCACGCCACAGCCAACGATGACCCCACACCCACCGCTGCACCGACATAAGGGATAATAGAGGCCAGACCCGCAACAGTGCCCAAGACAAGCGCAAAGTCGAGGCCGAGGATCCAAAGCCCGCTGCTGTAAATGAGTGCCTGTGCCGCCATGACCAAAAACTGGCCGCGTAAAAAAGCCCCCAGCACGTCGTCGGCTTCACCGACCATCAACGAAACCGGCTGCTGCCAGACCCGAGGCACCAAGTTAAGCAACAACTCCAGCATCTTGTCCCAGTCTCGAAGTAAATAAAACGCAACCACGGGGACCAACGCTAGGTTGATCATAGCCCCCAGCAGCCCAAGACCAGATCGGCTGATACCTATAAGTGATTGGGCCAACCACTTACCAACGGACTCCCACCGGGCCGTTAATTCCGCTTCCCAGTCTATTGCTGGAAGCTCTGCGCCGCCCACACTCAGCGTTGATTGAATCGCCGGGAGTGCGGAGTCCGAGAGCCACCGATAGAAAACAGGCACCGCCTGAATTAGCTGATCAACCTGCTCTATCAGCAGTGGAATGGCGATCAGCAGCAACGCCGCCAGAAGCAACGAAAACAGGAGAAAAACGCACACCACACCCGTCGTCCGCCGGTAGCCGCGGGCTTCCAAACGATCAACCGCAGGATCACCCAGGTAAGCAATCAACGCACCCAGTAAAAAAGGCAACAGTATCGGATGTAACAACCACAGCGCACCGAGCAGCGCTGCCAACAGGAGCGCAACCCAAGGCCATCGATTGACCGAGGAAACTTCCATTAGCTGGGACTCCATTGCATGAGAACGTTATCTTTGGTCATCGTATTCTCCACCGTCAGCGCTGAGGCCGTTGGCAGTAGACGGTTCAGGGCATCCGCATCCGCCACACCACGTATTTCCAGCGAAAGACGATCCGCCACTACCTCGGATACCTGAACGCTTTCCACAACCGGTATCGCGCGAAAAATCGCCAAAACTTGTTGATAGTCTGCAAGACCGCTGACCCCCATGACGATAACCGATAGCCCGTTCAGCGTTGGGGTCGCACGCAAACCCACCGCATAACGCGAGGCCATGGCGTCAACCACTAGATTCGCACCCGTCATTGCCAGCGCATTGATCTCGCTCTCGGCAACTTGCTGGGTTTGTTGCTCCTCGGGTCCGATATGCAACCAGTCGACCAAGTGGCGGCCATCGGTTAGCTCAACATAGCGCCCCACGAGCACATGATTTGCGTCGTAGCGCTCGGATGCAGCTTGAATACGTGGAACGACACGCTGCCACACCACATCGGCAGAGATTACCGCGGCGTCTTCCAGATCGAGCAACGGGAACCTCAGACGCACGCCGCGCCGCAAAAATGCCCGCTGCAGGGCCTCGAGCAAAACAGCCTCCTGCGTTAACGACGCGAACCGACGTCCGGCCGGCTCATCGACCACTAACCACAACAAAGCGTCCGGCCTGTCGTTCACCCAAAAGCTGGCGCCCGCATTTCGCAGCATTTGTTTGACTTGGACCTGGTCAAACTGGACTTCGAGCAGGACCTCACCACCTTGCTCTCGATAACTGTAAAGCGACAGCTGGCTACGTGCATCCGCCAGGCTCTTTTTAATGGCTGGGTTATCGGCCACTTGTCGATCGCCCGATACCCTGATCAACACTTCCTCCAATCCCGCTCTCGCCCCGACTCGTAAAGCGTCTTCACCCCGATCAGGCACTTCTATCGAGGCAGAGTAGTACTCGGCCGCCGATGCACCATGAGCGATGGCCAGCAGGACCAAGAGCAGCCAGGAACGGAAGATACGCATAGGGTGTTTACACACGGTCATCGGCATTGTGGCTTAGTTTACCAATGAAAAAGGGGGGAAGTCGCTTTCCTCTTGATTCTCGAGCAAGTAACCTTGCCACTTTCACCAACCGATCCGCAGCCATGACCCAAAACCAAAGTAAAACTCCCCTCTCTTATCGAGACGCTGGCGTCGATATCGACGCGGGTAACCAACTGGTCGAGCGGATAAAATCTGTCACCGCTGCAACCCATCGCCCAGAAGTGCTGGGCGGCATTGGCGGTTTTGGCGCGCTGGTAGAAATACCCGAGGGATTTCGCCGTCCGATCCTGGTCTCTGGCACTGATGGGGTGGGGACCAAACTTCGACTTGCCATGGACGCGGGTCGACACGACACCATCGGCATCGACCTGGTGGCCATGTGTAGCAATGACATCGCGGTGGTGGGTGCCGAGCCCCTGCTGTTCCTTGATTATTACGCGACCGGCAGGCTCAATGTTGAAGTTGCTGCCAGCGTAGTAGCCGGTATTGGCGCCGGCTGCCAGCTGGCTGGCTGCGCCCTGGTGGGCGGAGAGACCGCCGAGATGCCCGGCATGTACGACGGCGATGATTACGATTTGGCCGGCTTCTGTGTCGGTGTGGTCGAAAAAGACGCCATTATCGATGGCAGTCGGGTCGCCCCGGGGGATCAACTAATTGCCCTCGCCTCGAGTGGCCCTCATTCCAATGGATACTCGCTCATTCGCAAAATTATCGACGTTACTGCAACGCCGCACGACACACCACTGGCAGACGGCCGCTCTCTGATCGATGCCCTGCTTGAGCCTACGCGGATTTACAACAAGCCGCTCCTGGCGCTCCAGGCTCAGCACACCATTCATGCCATGGCACACATTACCGGGGGCGGCATTCTGGAAAATCTGCCTCGAGTCCTCCCCACGGGTTGCGGAGCGCACATTGATCTTACGAGCTGGCGCTTGCCGCCGGTATTCGACTGGCTGCAGCGCGCGGGTCAAATTGAGGAAAAGGAGCTTTATCGCACCTTTAACTGCGGGGTAGGCATGATTCTAGCGGTGCCTGCTGAGGAGCTGGAGACGGTGCTAAGTGCCCTAGACAAGCTTTCCGTGGATGCCTGGCACGTGGGTGAGATCCGCGATGATATCGTCGGGGTATCCTTGAGTTCATGACAACCCGCGTACCCCGGCTGGTCCTGCTGATCTCTGGTCGGGGCAGCAACATGGAAGCGTTCATCCGGGCCATCGAGGGGGGAACCCTGCAGGCAACAATAGGCGCCGTCATTAGCAATGAGCCCGACGCCGCGGGCCTGGAGATCGCTGAACAGGCCGGCATTCAAACCCGAGTCGTACCACACCGCGAGTACGGTAATCGCGAGGTATTCGACGCGGCGCTTGCGACAGAGGTCCTAGCCCACGACCCCGACCTGGTGATACTCGCCGGCTTCATGCGTATTTTAACGCCGGTATTTGTCGATCGCTTTGCGGGTAAGCTGCTCAATATTCACCCTTCCCTGCTACCAAAATATCCGGGATTGCATACCCATCAACGCGCCATTGATGCAGGAGACAGCGAGGCGGGAGCAACCGTTCACTATGTGACCAGTGAGCTCGACGGCGGCCCCCCCGTCATGCAGGTCAGATTAACTATTCGACCTGAGGACTCGGCAGAGAGCCTCGCGGCGCGGCTTTTACCTCTGGAACATCAGCTATATCCCGCGGCCGCCGCACTTCACTTGAGCGGCAGGCTGCACCTGAGCAACGGGCTGCTTGAACTCGACGGAGAGCCACTGCCCGCAACGGGCATCGATTGGAGACCCTAATGAAACTAATAGACTCTGCTTGCTTGAGCCTTGCTTCGCCCGCCCTGCCGCGCATGGCATTAATGGCGCTCCTGAGCGTTAGCGTGCCCATGCAAGGGCTGGCGCAGGACACGCTTGAGACCTACACGGCCCGTTACGAAACCTCGATGTATGGGATGAATCTTAATATTGAGCGCAAACTTGTCGCCACCGATCAGGGCTATCGGTTAAGCAGCGAGGGCAAGTCCTTTGCCGCCACCCTGTCCGAGGTGGCCGATTTCTCCGTCACCGATGGCCAGATTGGCGGGCAACACTTTGTCTATCAGTTAAAGAGCCTGGTGAAGCGCCGCCGAGAGGTGCACTTCTTACCCGAAGAGGGACTCATCAGAAGCCTTAAGAAAAAAGAGTGGACCGAATTTCCCTGGGAGCCCAGCGCACTGGATCGCCTGAGTCAGCAAGAGCAGCTACGACTCACGTTGATCAATGCCGAACAAAAAGGGGCTGCACCGCCAACATCACTAACCTTTGTAGTGATCGATGGGCCCAAGCGCGGGGAAAAAATTCTCGATTTGGTGGGCACCGAAGAGTTAGAGACCGCACTAGGTACGCTTGAAACGCTGCATTACCAACGTCGATTCGAACAATCATCGGACCGGAGCTCGGACATTTGGGTCGCCCCGTCACTCGACTATTTAATGGTGCTAACACGGCATGAAGAGGATGGCAGCCCCATTGAACTCAGCATTACTGCGGTCGAGTTCGATAGCTGAATCCTCGCTAGGCGTCGCAGGGCTCGATCTACTTCGGCCTCCCGCCAACAACGCAACGGCTATGCCCTCGGCAACGTAACGCCGCGCTGCCCTTGATATTTTCCGCCTCTGTCTGCATAACTTGTCTCGCAGACTTCATCGGACTCAAAAAACAGCATCTGGGCCACGCCTTCATTAGCGTAAATCTTGGCCGGCAGCGTTGTGGTATTCGAAAACTCGAGGGTTACGTGACCCTCCCATTCAGGCTCCAGAGGCGTCACGTTGACAATGATGCCGCAGCGGGCATAGGTGCTCTTCCCCAAACAAACAGTCAACACGTTGCGGGGGATCCGAAAGTATTCCACCGTGCAAGCGAGGGCAAAGGAGTTGGGTGGTATCACACAGACATCGGCTTCCACGTGAACAAAGCTGTTGTCATCGAAATTTTTCGGGTCCACCGTCGCCGAATTGATGTTGGTGAAAACTTTGAACTCGCGACTGCAGCGCACGTCATAGCCATAACTTGAGGTGCCGTAGGAGATCAGGCGCTGATCACCCTGCTGCCTGACCTGACCGGGCTCGTAGGGCTCAATCATTCCGTGCTCTTCGGCCATTCGTCGAATCCAGCGATCGGATTTAATCGTCACGTCATTGTCTCCCTGCGTTGTGTTCAGTCATCGCCCATCGTAATAGTGGGTGGTGTTGGTACGCTTGATTGCTCCAACTTGCTCACTAAGGCATCCGCTATAGCTAAAAAAAGTTGTGCCTCGGTCGACTCCGGGTGTTGCATTACCATCGCGTGTCCCGCGTCGGCACTTTCCCTAACAGCCAAGGACAACGGCAACCTAGCCAACAATTCGACATCGTAATCGCTGGCGAGCCGGTCGCCCCCACCCTCGCCGAAAATGGGCTCTTGGTGGCCACAGGCGCTGCACACATGAATCGACATGTTCTCCACCACGCCGAGTACCGGCACCTGGACCTTGCGGAACATCTCGACGCCCTTCCAGGCGTCAATCAGGGCGATATCCTGTGGCGTAGTAACGATAACTGCGCCCGATAACGCCGCCTTTTGCGCCAGCGTTAACTGGATATCACCGGTACCCGGCGGCATGTCCACCAGCAGCACATCCAACTCACCCCACTCAGTCTGTTCCAGAAGCTGCACCAGGGCACCACTGGCCATGGGGCCTCGCCACACCATGGCTGTCTTCTCATCGGTTAAAAACCCCATCGACATCGCTTCGATACCGTTGATCGAGAGAGGCCTGAGACGCTTTTCATCGATTTGTTCTGGCATAACCTCGTCCGCGACCCCCAGCATGCGCTTCTGACTGGGTCCATAAATATCCGCGTCCAAGAGGCCCACCACTTTGCCCCGATGGCGCAGGGCCATCGCCAGATTCATCGCCACGGTTGACTTGCCAACCCCCCCCTTCCCGGAGGCGATGGCAACTATGTGGCTAATACGGCTCTGCATGAAGACTTGGCTCCCTGTTCCCTGAATAGAAAGGGCGGAAGTATACCCGTGATGCGGCCCGGCAGCATGAAACTCAGTGCTTGATCCGGTAAACTCCTCGCCCTCGACACACCACCTGATGATTGCGATGACAACTGACGCTCGGAAGATATTGGTTACCTCGGCACTTCCCTATGCCAATGCCCCGCTGCATCTCGGTCATATGCTCGAACAGGTGCAAACCGACATCTGGGTTCGTTTCCAGCGCTCTCGGGGCCATCAGTGCATCTATGTTTGCGCCGATGATGCCCATGGAACCGCCATCATGCTGTCGGCGGAGGCGGCGGGGGTATCGCCGGAAGACCATATCGAAGCTGTGAAAGCCGACCACTTAAAAGACTCCTCAGGCTTTCTTATCAGTTTTGACGAGTACTATTCCACCCACAGCGAAGAAAACCGGCTTTGGTCCGAGACCATTTTTAACCGACTCAATCAAGCGGGCCATATCAGCATTCGTGAAATCACGCAGGCCTATGATCAAGAAAAGGGGTTGTTCCTTGCGGATCGGTTTATCAAAGGGTCCTGTCCCCGCTGCAAGGCCGAAGACCAATACGGAGACAACTGTGAAGCCTGCGGTGCAACCTACTCGCCAGCTGATTTGATCAATCCGGTTTCAGCGCTATCGGGAACGCCTCCCGTTGAAAAAGCATCGGATCACCTGTTCTTCACGTTATCGGACTTTTCAACGTTACTTGCTACGTGGACTAGGGGTGGAAGCCTACAACCTGCGATTGCGAATAAATTAGATGAGTGGATTGAAGCCGGTTTACAGGACTGGGATATCAGCCGGGATGCACCCTATTTTGGCTTTGAAATCCCAGGTCATGCCAGCAAGTATTTTTATGTCTGGCTCGATGCCCCCATCGGCTATATCGCGAGCTTCCAGCGCTACTGCGCACAAAGCGGCGAAACCTTCGACACCTGGTGGGAGCCCGGCGGCAACACCGAGCTCTATCATTTCATTGGCAAGGACATTATCAATTTCCACGGCCTGTTTTGGCCGGCCATGCTCGAGGCTGCGGGATTGAGGCTCCCCACCGCAATCTTTGCCCACGGCTTTTTGACTGTCGATGGCACAAAAATGTCTAAAAGTCGCGGCACGTTTATCAAAGCCAGCACCTATCTCGAACATTTGGATCCTGAGCATCTCCGCTATTACTTCGCAGCCAAACTGTCCGCCGGGGTTGATGACTTCGATTTGAACCTGACCGATTTTGTGCAGCGGGTAAATTCCGATCTGGTCGGCAAGGTTGTCAATATAGCGAGTCGCTGTGCCGGTTTTTTGCGCAAGGGGTTCGATAACACACTAAGTGAGGAATGTGCCGAACCCGACTTGGTGGAAAGTTTTATTGCGGCTGGCGAGCAGATCGCAGCGCTCTATGAAAACCGTGAGTTCAGCCGTGCCATGCGCGAAATCATCGTGTTGGCTGATCGCGCTAACCAATACATCGATGACAAAAAACCCTGGGTGATGGCAAAAGATCCAGCCCTTGCGCAGGAAGTGCAGGCAGTCTGTTCTGTCGGTATCAACCTGTTTCGCGCGTTGATGACCTATCTAAAACCGGTTCTACCAGGGATGGCCGAGCGAGCGGAGTCGTTCCTGCAGGTCAGCACCGACTGGCCTGAGCTTCAGGTGCCGCTGGTCGGGCATGTTCTGGAGGAATTCAAGCCGCTGTTGCAACGCGTCGACCCCGAAAAAATTGCGGCGATGATTGAGGCTGGTAAAGCCTAGCGGGCCTGCGCGACACCTAAGCTCATAACCAGAAATCGGTACAGCCGAGGGCTCGGTTCCATTACAATAGGACCGCCGCGGGGGAGAAGTGGAGTCAACCATGTTGGCCGAGTACGCACTGCTGCTGGTTGGGACAGTGCTCGTAAACAACTTTGTTCTGGTCCAGTTCTTGGGTCTGTGCCCTTTCATGGGCGTATCGAACAAGCTCGAGACCGCTATCGGCATGTCAGCGGCCACCACCTTCGTGCTTACCCTCGCCTCTGCCTGCAGCTATCTGACCTACACCTGGCTGTTGGTGCCACTCGACCTCACTTACCTGCGAACAATCAGTTTTATTTTAGTGATTGCGGTGGTTGTCCAGTTCACTGAAATGGTCGTTCGCAAATCCAGCCCCCTGCTTCACCGGGTGCTGGGCGTGTATTTGCCCCTGATCACCACCAACTGCGCTGTGCTTGGCGTGGCACTTTTGAATATCAACAAGGCGCATTCCTTTAGCCAATCCCTGCTCTACGGCTTCGGTGCGGCCATCGGATTTTCTCTGGTGCTGGTGCTCTTTTCCGCCATGCGGGAGCGACTCGCGGTGGCTGACGTACCGCAACCCTTTCAAGGTGCGGCTATAGGCATGATCGCGGCAGGCCTCGCCTCGCTGGCCTTTATGGGATTTGCGGGACTGGTATGAGCTTTATTGAGACACAGCCTCTGCTTGCTGCACTCATCGCCCTGTTGGGGCTCGGGGTAACCTTTGGCGCGATCCTGGGATTTGCCTCGATTCGCTTTCGCACCGAGGGCAATCCGCTCGCTGACCAAATCAACCAGATCCTGCCGCAGACCCAGTGTGGTCAGTGTGGCTATCCCGGGTGCAAACCCTATGCCACGGCTATTGCTGATGGTGACGCGATCAACAAATGTCCGCCCGGTGGACAGGAGACGATCGATGCTCTGGCCGACCTGCTCGACGTCGAGTCGATGACCCTCGATGCGGAGCACGGTGAAGAAAAAGCGCCTAAGGTTGCCTATATTCGAGAAGAAGATTGTATTGGCTGCACCAAGTGCATTCAGGCGTGCCCGGTCGACGCTATTCTCGGTGCCGCCAAATTGATGCACACGGTGATTGCTGATGAATGCACCGGGTGCGATCTCTGTCTCGATCCCTGCCCGGTAGACTGCATCGATATGATCGAGCGTAAAACCGGCATCCAGCATTGGCGTTGGGAATTGCCGAGCGATAACCTCATCGCCTCTGACCGAGCGGCCGCATGAGAGCTACCCATTCCATTCATGGCGGCATTCACCCCGTCGAAGCTAAAGCCCTGTCAGCCCCGGGCACGGTGCTGGATGCCGGGATACCCGACAAACTGGTGCTGCCGTTGTCGCAGCATATCGGCCGCCAGCCTGAGGTGATCGTTGAAGTGGGCGAGACGGTGAAGGGGGGCCAAGTCCTGGCGCTGGGCGATGGTCCCATGAGTGTGCCACTGCATGCCCCGACCTCGGGGACGATCACTGCGATCGACGATCGCGCGGTGCCACATCCCTCCGGGCTAACTAATCGGTGTATTGAACTGAGCTGTGACGGCAACGACGACTGGGTCGCGCTCGAGGGGCTGGCCAACTGGCGGGAGATCGATAGGACCGCGCTTATTAGCGCTATCAGCCTGTCTGGCGTTGCCGGCATGGGCGGGGCGGGCTTTCCTACTGCGGTCAAACTCAACAGCCCGGCCACCCAGCCCATTCGCACGCTGATCATTAACGGCACCGAATGCGAACCCTATATCAGTGCCGATGATACCTTGATGCAAATCGACGCCCCCGCCATTGTCGAGGGAGCCGAAATCCTTGCCCATATTGTCAACGCCGAGGAAATTCTGTTCGCTGTCGAGGACAATAAGCCGATCGCCTTGGCGGCTATGCAGGAGGCCGTGGATGCCAGCGAGAGCAACTGCCGACGCGAGGTCATGTCCTTTCCCACCAAATATCCATCGGGTGGCGAAAAGCAGCTCATCGAAATTCTGACGGGGCTGCAAGTACCGAGTGGCGGTCTCCCTGCCCATCTGGGCATCGTCTGTCAAAACCCCGGTACCGCGGTAGCGGTGCGCGAGGCCATACTGATGGGCAAACCGCTGACGGAGCGCATCGTCACTCTGACGGGTCGGGCCTTAAACAAACCCGGCAATTACCGGGTACGGCTGGGGACACCCATCAGCCACCTGCTCGCCGTTACGGCATTCGATCCGAAAGACAATCAACGTCTTATTCACGGCGGTCCCATGATGGGCTTTGCACTCGAGAGCAGTGACGTCCCTATCATCAAGACCACCAACTGCGTGCTCGTTCCTACCGAGCAAGAACTTCCGACCCCGCCCCCGGCACAAGCCTGCATCCGCTGTGGGCTATGCGCCGAAGCCTGCCCCGCATCACTGTTGCCCCAACAGCTGTATTGGTATGCGCGCGCCAAAGATCAGGAGCAGCTAGAAAAACACCATTTGTTTGACTGCATTGAGTGTGGCGCCTGCTCCTGGGTCTGCCCAAGCCACATCCCACTGGTTCAGTACTATCGCGCGGCCAAGGGCAGCATTGTCGATACCCGCGCCGAGAAAACCCGATCAGACCGCTCTCGGGATCGCTTTGAAGCGCGACAAGAACGGGTAGAGCGCGAACTCGCAGCCCGCGAAGCCCAACGCGCGGCTCGGCGCGCCGCCGCGCAGAAAAAAGCGGAGCAAGGTGCCGATGATGATCCAATCGCCGCCGCCATAGCCCGCGCAAAAGCAAAAAAACAAACCGCGGAAGACCCCCTGGGTGCTCCGGCGGGGAATGACGAATCGTGAGCTTTCTGAAAATCACTTCCCCCCACGGCCACGGTCCGCTAACCACCGCCGGGATCATGCAAACTGTCTTGCTGGCCACCTTACCCGGGGTCGCGGTCATGACGTGGTTTTTCGGCCCGGGTACGCTCATCAACCTGCTCTTTGGCGGCGCTCTCGCTCTGGCCTTTGAGGCCGCCGCACTGCGTCTGCGAGATCGGAACCCAGGCCCCTATCTGAGGGACTACAGCGTTCTGGTGACATCGACCCTGTTGTGTATCGCGTTGCCGCCCTATTCACCCTGGTGGCTCGTTGCGACGGGGATTTTTTCGTCCGTGATTCTAGGCAAACACGTGTTTGGCGGCCTCGGCTACAACCCGTTCAATCCAGCCATGGTTGGCTACGTTATTTTGCTCATCTCCTTTCCGCTGCAAATGTCGACATGGCAGGCTCCCCGCGGCCTCGATGCCGTCCCCGGCGTGGTAGACGCCCTAGAGGCCTTGTTGCTGCCGGCGCGCTACGATGCCATAACCATGGCAACTCCGCTCGACGTGTTACGCCAAAACCAAGGACTGCTGATGGCGGATCTGCAGGCCCAGAAACCCCAATTTGGCCGCTGGGCGGGGGTTGGCTGGGAGTGGATCAATCTTGCTTTTTTGGCGGGGGGCCTTTGGCTCTTGTTCAAACGCGTTTTCACCTGGCATGCACCGGTGGGGTTGCTGGCTGCTCTGGGCCTTTGCGCCGCAATCGGCTTTGACAGTGGCAGCTCGGAGAGCGGCGGGTCACCGCTGCTTCACTGGCTAAGCGGTGCAACTATGTTTGGCGCCTTTTTTATCATCACCGATCCCGTCAGCTCTGCGGTCTCCAACCGAGGCCGACTAATTTTTGGCGCTCTCATTGGGGTATTGATCTATCTCATCCGGGTGCATGGCAATTACCCCGACGCAGTGGCCTTTGCGGTGTTGATTCTGAACTTTGCGGCCCCTCTGATCGATCAGTACACCCAACCCGCGGTTTATGGATCAAACCCCGTTAAGAGGGATGAGCCGTGAATCTGCTGGCTGCCATTTCTCGCAACAGCCTGCTTCTGGGCATCTTCGCCACCGCTACAGGTATCTTGATTGCCACAACCTGGATCCAGACCCGCGACGATATCGCGCGTTCGATCAGGACGGCAGAAGCACGTCAGCTGCTAGAGATTTTCCCCAAGGGAAGTCACGATAACGACATGGTCGAAGATCATTTTAGTCTGCCCGCATCGACACCACTCCTAGGACTTCGTGACACACGCCGCGGTTTTATCGCACGCAATCAGGGAGAAGTTGTCGGCGTGATCTTGCCCGCCACAGCCCAAGATGGCTACAGTGGGGACATCGATTTGTTGGTCGGCATTACACGGGCGGGGACGCTTGCGGGTGTGCGAGTAGTATCCCATCGGGAAACCCCAGGACTTGGGGATGCCATTGACTTGAAAAAGTCGGACTGGATTCTCGGGTTTGATCGCGCCTCCCTCGAAGCCCCGACGAGAGCGCAATGGTTGGTAAAAAAAGACGGGGGTGAGTTTGACCAGTTTACCGGCGCAACCGTAACCCCTAGAGCCGTGGTCACCGCAGTCCGAAAAGCTCTCGAGTATCATCAGTCGAACAGAGCGGCCTTGTTTGACCCTGATCGCGATGTGCAGAGTACGGGAGCGGTCGAGCCAATCCGGGGCGCAGAGGACATTGAATCGTGAGTACCCAATCGTACAAAACCCTGACCCATAATGGTCTGTGGAAGAACAATCCGGCGCTCGTTCAACTGCTGG
>CALSMP010000020.1 GCA_943787485.1 uncultured Luminiphilus sp.
GGTTTTTACATTCTGTGATCGCCGCGTTAGTGGGTTTTCTTGCGGGTATTTACTACGACGGCTCGCTCATCCCCACCGCCAACATCATGCTGGTATGTGGCGTCATTGGCCTGCTCGGATTGCCACTGACCACCGAACCACCATCACCTTCTCGCTCTGCTTCCACTTAATGGGTATTTGCTCTGGGCAAAGGACAGGGAATAATGTGTGCCGACAACTCAACGACCACTCGGGACTCAAGGACTAGCCTGTGCATGAACTAAACAAAGACATGGAAGTGCTCACCCAAGCCATTATTCGCTACCGCCGTAGAGCGCGTGCGAATGGATCCTCCCACCCTTGATGCGGCGCGACCGGAAGCTGAACTGCAAGCAATGGTCGGTCAGACGATCACACCTGAAGGTCTCGGCGGGCTGGAAGCCCTCCGTTTATTCACCGACGTGCTTGCGCCTGCATGCATTTCGGTCGACCACCCTCGCCTGCTCGCCTTCGTGCCCGCGGCCCCCACCGAAGCAGCCACACTTTTCGATCTTGTCGTCGGCGCCTCCAGCATTTTTGGCGGTACTTGGCTTGAGGGCGCTGGAGGCGTTTATGCAGAAAATCAGGCTCTGCGCTGGATAGCCGACCTCGCCGGATTCCCCGCCGAGGCGGGCGGCGTATTCGTGAGCGGCGGCACGGCCGGCAATTTGTCCGCGTTGACGGCAGCTCGCCACGAATGGCGACGTCTTCATGAGGGATAAGCGACAGGTCAGAGGGTTAGTCATTTCGTCCCGCGGAGCTCACGCCTCCATCGCCCAAGCCACCCACGTCATGGATGCCGACCTCATCGAGACCGGGGGACACCGATTGACTGGCGAAGACGTAGCTGCCGTTGTCAGTGCACTATCACCTGGGGACCGGTCACGTTTATTCGCGGTTGCCTGTACCGCCGGCACGACCAACCTCGGCATCATTGATGATTTGGCTGGCATCGCGGATGTATGCGAGCAACATGAGTTGTGGATGCATGTCGATGGGGCTTACGGTGCAGCCGCCTTGGCCGCCCCCTCGGTAAGAAACGATTTCAAGGGCATCGAGCGAGCCGACAGTTTTATCGTGGATCCTCACAAGTGGCTGTTTGCGCCCCTTCGATTGCTGCGCACTGGTCTATCGGGACCCGGCGACAGCTCGCCGCGCCCATCAGCAAAAAGGCGATTATCTCGAAGTTCTCTATGACGGCGTGTGGAACCCCTCGGATTACGCGCATCACCTTTCTCGTCGCGCCCGCGGGCTGCCACTCTGGTTTAGTCTCGCGACCCACGGAACCAAAGCCTACACCGAGGCGGTAGAAAAAACGATCGATGTGGCGAAGGAAGCCGCCAGCATGATCGAGAAACACCCCCAGACTCGAAATGGTGGTTAAACAATACCTATCGATTTGCGTGTTTCGCCGTCCGGGATGGAGCCCGGCGCAATACGCGGCTTGGAGTGAAAAGCTGATGGCCGACGGTCTAGCTTTTGTAACCACCACCAAACATGACGGCGAAACCGTGCTGCGCTTTTGTATTGTCAATCCACGGACGACCATCGAGGACATAAAACTGATCCTCGACACCCTGTAGCGTATGAGCGAAACACTACCCTTCCGCTGGGATTTGTTATCCCGCTACCGATTTATTGAGCTTATCGCGCTCTGGGAAGGACGCCTGACGACCCGGCACTTGGTGGAAACCTTTGGAATTGGCAGGCAACAAGCCAGTAGAGACATCAATGTGTACAACCGCGAGGTGGGCGTGGGAAAATCTTGTTTATAACAAGTATCTCAAGGGCTATGAGCCCGCCCCAAACTTTGTCCCCGCGGTCACCCGTGGACTCTCTGAGGAGTATTTGCAGCTACTAGCTCATCGCAGCGAGCTTCATCAAACCTTCAGCGACATTGCGCTACCGACGCATCAGGTCGATGTCCTGTCGCCCCCTGTGCGGCCCGTGTCCCCCGACACGCTTCGGCCGCTGATGCAGGCGGCTCGTGAACAGCAGCGCATCGAAGTCGATTACGTTTCGCTAAACAATCCTGATCGCGAGGGACGCATAATCGCCCCGCACACGCTTGTGTGGACTGGCTTGCGTTGGCACGTACGAGGCTGGTGCGAAAAAAATCGCGACTTCAGAGACTTTGTTTTAAGCCGTTTCCGCGGCACACCGGAGCTACTTGGTGACGCACGTATTGATCCGGCAGAGGACCGCGATTGGCATCGATTTATCGACCTTCAGCTGATACCCGATCCCCGCCTGAGCCTGGACCAACGAGAAGTCGTAGCCGTTGACTATGGGATGTGCGATGGCCAATTGCGGGTGCGGGGTGCGGGCCCGCTTAGTAAGCTATCTCTTACAGCTGCTCAATGTTCACACCGGTGAACCTCTGGATGATCCCAGAGCACAGCAAGTTGTCATAGCCAATGCCGTTCATATAGCACCTTGGCTGCTCTAAGCTTTTCTGTGACTGGGCTCACACTTCGAAACATTGCCACTTTATCCTCCTTTCTAAACCCCTCTACGGTGTAGATGCCAGTTGGCTTTTTGACGCTAGCCGAACGCAACGCATAAGGGTTGACGTCGATAATGGAGGTAAATCATGCAAGCAGTAGCTTCAGTGGCGGGTAAAGAAGCGTTTAATGTCAGCGAGCGACGCGGGCGAGACCGCGCCAGGCCTGATGATTTGAACAAATTGCTTAGCTTTGAACAAAACGTGACGCTGACCTCCAAGGAGCAGTTCGGCTGGACCGTTGCCTTTGTAAGACGACCGCTATTCCAACAGGTCGAAATAATCATCGCCAATCCCGACAAAACAGAGTACTTGCAGCTGCAGGAAGACGGTTCCACGCTCCCCTTCTATAACATTCGTACCAACGATTTACGCTGACCTTCAGCTGGCCACCCACCCCGGTGGCCAACTTGTTCTTTGGGCCCCGGCTCGGGGCGGCTAGGCTCCTTAGTTTATTCAATGGCAACTAAGCCGATCACGCTGGGAATAGACGGGTGCAAGCTGGGCTGGCTGGGGGTCTGGCACAGGTCCGGCGGTTTGCTCTGGCGACTGGAACACTCCATTGAAACTCTCCTATCCCACCATCACTGTGATCGCGCCTTCATCGATATTCCTATCGGCCTGAGCCCTGATGAGCGTAGAGAGTGTGATACTGCTGCACGTCAGCTGTTAGGCCGCGGATTTTCCAGCTCCGTGTTTCCCACCCCGGTGCGCAGCGTCCTCGCAGCCACCTCCTACGAAGACGCGAATATCCGACATCGCAAAGCCTGTGGTCGCGGCATTAGCAAGCAAAGCTTTTTCATTCTTCCCAAAATTCGGGAAGTCGATACGCTGCTACGGAACAATAAGCGGTGGCGAGGAAAGCTACGAGAAGCACATCCTGAAGTGGCTTTCAACGGGTTGAACGCGGGTGCGTTGTTTCACAAGAAAAAAACTCCCGAAGGATTTGAAGAAAGGCTCAAGCTTCTCTCAACCCAAGACAGCCGGGTACCCACACTAGTAGATAAAATCCTGCGACAAACCCTGCGCAAACACCTACTACCCGATGATATTTTGGACGCTATTTGCCTCGCTGTGATGCCCAAAGGCGGTCATCTAAGAACACTACCCCAGCAACCAAGCAAGGATGCCGAAGGACTGCCTATGGAGATTTGTTACTTTGCGCGCTGACCTGGCAAAAGGTGACTCAACGCGTCCCATACTTTGACCAAAATGACGCCTGCTATCAATCCCAATACACCACCGACTGCCATCGGTACCGTCCACTCAATAGGCCTGAGACCGAGGGACCAGCTCTCAACCAAAATCGCTAGCGCATGATTCGCATGCAGTAAAATACCACCGCCCACCAAAAACATGGCCAGGGTACCGACCACCGTCAGCGCCTTCATTAAACGTGGTGCAAACCAAAGCATTCCCCTACCAAGCGCACGCAGACTTCTGGAACCGCCGGTATTTCCTGAACGGCGCATCAACAACAGTCCGGCGTCATCAATTTTGACAATGGCTGCCACTAGACCATACACACCAATTGTCATCAGCGTTGCAATACCTGAAAGTACCAACAACTGGATGAGGAGCTGCTCTGCCTCTACTACGCCCAAGGTAAGCACAATGATTTCCGCCGAGAGAATGAAGTCCGTGCGGATGGCCCCTGCAATTTTGTCTCGCTCAAAAGCAACCAAATCCTCCGGCGACCCGGCTAGGCGATCAGCTACCGCGCGCAGTTCGCCTTCGGTGTGCACCCCACCGACGCTATGCAGGATTTTTTCTGCGCCTTCAAAGCATAGGTAAAGCCCGCCACAGACAAGGAGCGGAGTGATGAGGCTCGGCACAAAAAAAGAAATAAGCATTGCGGCGGGGACGAGAATTAACTTATTCCTGAAAGAGCCCTTCGCCACCGCCCAAACAACAGCTAGCTCGCGCTCGGGCCTTACCCCAAGCACTTTCTCCGCATTGACGGCGAGGTCGTCTCCAAGCACGCCGGCGGTTTTTTTGACGGCTACCTTGGTCATAACAGACACGTCATCAAGGACCGTCGCTATGTCGTCCAACAGCGTCAGCAGAGTTCCCAAAGCCATGAGATCTACCCTTTCCTTCTGCGCTTGGAGGCTTGATTCATCGTTGATTTAGGATAGCGGGGGAGCTTTCCGGTAGCGAGATAGCGACGGATGGTTTCTTGAGATCGAATAGTCGGCGCGCGCTTTTCCTGCCTCCGAAAACGATTGCGCTGGTCGGCATCGAGAATCCGGGCCTTCACATTGTCGTACCACTGCTGGTCAAGAACGTCCTGGACAACTTTCTGCGCATCAGAGTCTAAAATGGGACAAAGGACTTCAACGCGAAAGTCGATATTGCGCGTCATCAAATCGGCCGAACCAATGTAGTACTTCGGCTTGCCACGGTTATGAAATACATAGGCACGCGGATGCTCGAGATATCGGTCAACAATACTGATGGCCCTGATGTTCTCTGAAAGCCCCTTAATGCCGGGCTTTATCTGACACATCCCTCGGACAATCAGTCTGACCTCAACGCCTGCTTGACTCGCCTCATAAAGCTTCTGAGTCAGCTCCTGATCAACCAGGTTATTGCACTTGAAAAAAAGGAGACCCCGATAACCATCTCTCGCATTTTTAATTTCACGATCGATCATGGCTACTAGCCCGGGCCGAGAACTGTGTGGAGACACCAACAGCTTTTGATACTCCGGGCGACGGTAATTGTATTTCAGGAATTCAAAGACCTGTGCTACATCACGACCTATCTGCTGATCAAACGTCAGCAGTGAAAAATCTGTGTAAAGTTGTGCCGTTCTCTCGTTGAAGTTGCCCGTGCCTACATGGCTGTAATACTTGAGTTCTTTTCCTTCCAGACGCTCAATCAGAAAGATCTTACTGTGCACTTTTAAGCCCGGAATGCCGAAGATCACCTCAATCCCAGCATCCGTCAGGCGCTGAGCCCAGGTAATATTCGCCTGCTCATCAAACCGAGCGGCGAGCTCCACCACGACTTGAACAGTTTTGCCATTGTTATTGGCATTAATGAGCGCATCCACCACCTGGGAGTTTTTCGCGACGCGATACAAACAAATTCTTATCGCAAGCACGTCGGGATCTAACGCGGCAGTTTTTAACACATCCACGATGTATTCAAAGGGATGGTAGGGATAATAAAGGAAGACATCCCTCTCGCGAATGTTTGCAAACAAACTCGCGTCATCTTCCAGGCGGTCTATTCTGATTTGCCGCAGCGGCTTAAATTCAAGGTACTTAGGGCCCGCGTTAGGAAAATTGATGAAATCTTTGGAATTATGATAGCGCCCACCCGCGATCAGGCTGTCGTACTTACCAAAACCAAAGCGCTTACGCAGATAATCCAGCAGTCGCAACGGCATGCTTTCATCATAAACAAAACGTACCGCATCGGCGCGCCGCCGCTGCTTGAGGCTTGACGCCATTTTTTCAATCAAACTTTCGTTGATGCTGGCATCCAACTCCAGCTCAGCATCCCTCGAAAATTTGAAGCAATATGCGGCGCTCACGTTTATCTCAAAAACACCGCGGAATACCTGAGGCAAGCAGGCCCGAATAATATTGTCGAGTGCGATAAACACTCGGCTGTGCTTCTTGCCGCGCTTGGGTACCTCAATAAAACGACCCAGTGCGGCTGTCGGCACCTCAAGGAGGGCGTACTGCAACCCCTGACTGGTTTCAAGATCCACCGCCAGATAAAGCGATTCATCCGCCAAAATGGGAATGGGCTGATCGTCACGCAGAAGAATGGGTTCCAGTTCTGGCAACACGATGTCATTAAAAAAACGTTGCACAAACTCCAGCTGATGGGGTTCTAGCTGACGTTCATTTATTAGAAAGATACCTTTCTTATAAAGCTCTCGAAGGATCCCAGAATATGTCGCGTCAAATTCTTCTTGCAGGCTTATAACCTGAAACTGGATTGCCTCCAGCAGCTTTTTCGCCTGCTGCTTTTGCTGGCCCGTCGACAGCGAAATCCAGCGGCGCACCTCGGCGACACGCACGCGAAAAAACTCGTCCAGATTGTTTGAAAAAATCCCAAGATAACGCACCCGCTGAATAAGCGGCACGCCCGGATCCTGCGCTTCCTGCAGCACCCGGGCGTTGAAGTTCAACCAACTAAGCTCACGCGGATACATAGCTGGCTCATCTAACTCTTTGATTAGCTGTGTGATGGGAGTTGTTTTCATCAGCTGCTATGCCACCTTTATGCCCTTTAGAGCGTCATAGCCCTAAGAAACAATCGATTACAGTTCAATGCCCCGGCTTTAGGGTTTCAAGGTTAATGTATCCATGCGCAACAAACTAAGAACGTCCTCAGCGGTATTGCCTAGTAATTTTGCTTTAACTCCGCGCCTGCCAACAGTACCCATAACCACCAGCCGGGCACGCTTGGCATTGGCTTCCGAGACGATCGTCTTCGCCACAGGACCGCGCTTCAATTTAAAAACATGTAGGGGCAGACCAGAGTCTTTTGCTAATTTCTCAACAACCGGCTGCAGCTCCCACTGCCGATTTTTTGCGTAGGTTTTAGGGTCAACTAGGTCTAGGTCAGACAAAATTGTTGGCACATCAATGACACACAACACCGTCAACTCTGCCTCAAGCATTTCGGCGTAATGTCGGGCGGTGAGAAGCACTTCTACATTCAGATTTTGTTTTTCACGGCTTGAGGCATCTAAATCTACCGTCGCCATAATGACAGCGTTCTTTTTGAATTTTTTATCGCTGACCAACAGCAAAGGGACAGGCGCCTCTCTTAGTAACTGCCAGTCCGTCGATAGGTGCCCAATGGACTCTGACTGATGTCGAGTTTTTACGATGGCCGCGTAATCGTCAGATGCACGCTTGCATATCCACGGCGCCACATCCTCGGACCAAATGACGCTGATTTTAACGCCCTGAGCAGAGCCCGCATATTTTTCAACCCGCTTAGTCAGTGTGGTTCGGCGCTCTGCAATAATTTGCTTCTTGATGGCTGCCTTCGCTTTCGGATCGAGCTTTAATCGCTTCAGATCGGTAAAAACGAAAGCCACGATCTCTGGCTTTAAATCCATAGCTTCCGCGAGCTGAAGTCCGCGAGGCGTCGCGAGGCATTTGTCGTCGATATCAGCAATAATCAAAAGGTTACTCATCCTGACTCCCTGTCGTGTGCACCCCTGCTTGAGCATTCTACCTCATTCCCGACGAAGCGAGGATGTCCTGCTTCCACTACCGTCAGCGATTCCGACGGTGCTGGCCTGCCCTCTAATCGCTGGCGAGTAAAAACTTTTGTATCAAGTTTGCACAGGCCTGTGGTTGCTCGAGGGGGATCAAATGACCGCCCTCCAACGTATTAAGCTCGACGTTAGGCATAGCTTGGCGCCAACGCGCTCTGGCCACGGGGCCTATGACATCACTGTTTTCCCCTACGATGCCGCAGGTTGGCTGGCGAATTTTTCGAAGCGAACGTATCACGCTGGGTGCGGATCGATAGACACAGGCTTCCCAGGCCCCCTGCCAGCGGAGAGAGACCGACCCTTCAGTGCCATCTTGAGCGTGGCCTGCTCTCACGTAATCCCAGAGGACATCATCACTGATCCCACCAAAAGGGCGCTTGGATCGATAAAAGTCGAAGGCCGATTGATACGACTCAAAGTTGTGCGGCCTATTTTGGGCCTTGGTCACCATAGGCAAATCTCGCCCGAAGCATCTCATCAGGACCTGATTGGCGAACCAAAATCCATAGGGGACCAGCACCGGATCAATCAGTATCATTCTGCTACATAGCTCAGGCCGAGCCAGGCAAAGCAGCAAGCTGACTACCCCACCCATCGAGTGGCCAACCATGATCGCGGGCCCTCGCGCCGCACTCTCAATAGTCCCTATCAAATCGTGGGCGTAGTGTTGCCAAGACAAATAGGTGGGCGGCGGCTCAGCAGACCAAAACGGCCGATGTTCAACAGTGAAAACCGCAAAATCATCACACAGCGGCTCCAACAATGCGCGATATGCCTCTGGTGGGTAGCCGTTGGCGTGGGCGAAGACTAAGAACGGCCTGTCCCCATGGTCAGCAGAATCACGAACGGGTTTAAGCATTTGCATGGCGATCACTCATAGCTGACTGTACAACTTGGTATAACGCGCTATACCCTCAAGACTTTCTCGGCGAAAAGGGACTCTCGCCGCACACTGGCGCCCATGAACCGATTATAACGATGAAACTCATAACCCACCTCCTGCCTACCCTACTCTACCTCGTTGTTACCAGCGCTGGCGCCCACGTGACACAAACTGAGAGCGCAGCCGACACCAAAATCTCATCGAATTACGATGTCGTCATTATGGGAGCGCGAGTCATCGACCCTGAAAGCGGTCTAGACGCTGTCCGCCACGTAGGCATACGCAACGGCGGCATCGCGACGGTTACGCAGGATCAAATATCAGGGGCGCAACGCATTGACGCCGAGGGTCTGGTCTTATCGCCTGGCTTTATCGACCTGCACAGCCATTCCCCGACGCGTCTAGGGCAGCACCTGAGTCTGCTTGACGGCATTACAACCCAACTTGACCTAGAGGCTGGTGCTTGGCCGGTTTCTGCTTATGGAGATCACTTCACTGGGGGAGCGCAGCTCAACTTTGGAGCATCCGTCTCCCACGCGTCAATCCGCTGGAAGGTCATCAACGGCCTGAACCAGCCCTATATTTTTACCGGAAGAAATCTGGCACAGCTTCCCCTCGAAGCATGGACTACGCCCGCCAGACCCGCACAACTCGAAGAGATTCGTCACAGCCTTGAACAGGGTCTTCGGCGGGGGGGCCTCGGCGTTGGCGTGCTGCTTGACTACATGACCAGCGCCATCAGTGACCAGGAGCTACGCATTATCTTTGAGACCGCAGCATCCTTTAAGCAACCAGTTACAATCCATGTTCGTCGCGGGATGCCAGGGGATTCTGCCGGACTCGACGAGGTGCTAACACTTGCGCTCGAGACCAAAGCGCCAACGCTGATTTGCCACATTACCCATTCAGCCATGGCCGGGCTGGGGGACTGGCTGGCAAAAATTGACGCCGCGAACGAGGCGGGGGCGCAGATTACGACCGAGACCTTGTCCTGGCCCGCTGGCGGGACCGGCATTAACGCCGATGTGTTTCGTCTGCGGGACTGGCGCGCAATTTTTGATATCGACTACAGCGACGTACAGTGGGTAGAAACCGGGGAGTGGCTGACGGAAGAGAGTTTCAAGCGCTATCAAAGAGAACAGCCCCACGGAATGGTGAACCATCACTACGTAAAAGAGACCTGGATTGAACAAGCATTGCAATGGCCAGACATGATTGTCTCCTCTGACGCGCTGCCGGCCATGAGTCTGTCCCAAAAAACCAATCCGAACATTGCCGGTACCTACAGTCGCTTGCTGGGCCACTATGCCCGCGACCGCGGGGTGCTGAGCCTCATCGACGCTATTGGTCGGGCTACGATCAATCCGGCGCGATGGCTGGAAAAATCTTCCCCCGCATTTAAGCGCAAGGGCCGGGTTCAAATCGGAGCCGATGCCGATCTCGTCCTATTTGATCCGGATCGAATAGCGCCGGGGGCTGCCTACGGTTCCCCCTACCAACCTACCAAAGGCATCCGATGGGTCATTGTGAGCGGCGAAATTATCGTCGAGAACGGAAGACGCATTGAAGGGCGCTATCCTGGCAAACGCATTTTCAGCTCATCCCTTGACCGCTCCTGAAGTGCCCCCTTGGGCGGCCGAAGCGTCCGCTGAGGTTGGGTGAGACCTATCAGAGCCGCGAGAACTCCCGATTCAAATCATAGCGCCGGGATGTCACGTAGCGCTCCATGGACTCCACCCGACCGAGTGCCTCATTCAAGCGCTCTTGGGCTTTGCGCAACCGATCCGAGGGCGCGTCGGGGTAATGGAACACCGTGCGCTTGCGGTAAGTATGGCGATCTTCATCGTATTCCATCGTCACTTCTATATCCGCACTCTCGTCCCATTGTGAGGGGCGTGGCGCCAGCAAAAACCATGCGACAACGTAGGCCCAAAACGCCAGCGAGCCGGTGAAGATCAGCATCGCTGTGGCGCCAAGTCTTACCATCCAGGTCGCGACACCCCAGTGATCGGCCAGACCCGCACAGACACCGCCAACCCATCCAGCCGATCGGTTGCGGTAAAGATCCATACCCCACCCACGCCTGCGGTTGGCCGCAAATCCTGGTCTTGAATTCCGTCTCATGATTCTCCCCTCGTGTGTTCCTGCTGCTTCCAATTTGGATGATCTGCCTCGAGAATCGCTTCCAACGACACGATACGTTCGTTGAGCTTATCAACCGTCACCAACATGGTATCTATCGATTCACGATCATCATCACTCAAACTTCGGCTGGAGCGACTGACGCTCCGGTAGTGCATGACAATCCAGATGGGTGCAACGATGACCATAAACAGCACCATCGGCACAAAGAAAAACTCAAGTCCCATAATGTGGCTCCCTGCCAGCTAACGTCCTAAGCGTCAGTGTAAAGCGACCCGAGGCTGCTTTCATCCCTGAGCACGGTGTCATTTTACCGACCCCTTTTCCTTGGCCATTGACTCGCGGAGCCGATCAAGTTCTTCGGATAACCACTCGTCCTGTTGCAGCGCCTCAATCTCCGCGGCAAGGTTACCCTCTCGCCCTAAATCCATGGCCTCCAACTCCCCTTCCAGGTTGTCCATCCGACGCTCAAACTTGTCAAATTTATTGAAAGCCTGATCGAGCTCACTTCGATTGACCTGACGCTTGACCGCCATTCTCGACTCAACTGTCTTTGATCGCATCAACAGCGCCTTCTGCTTTGCCTTTGCGTCCGACAGTTTTTGCTGCAACTGACTGACTTCCTCATTGAGCTGATCGATATGATCATCCGTTGCGGCGAGCTCAGTGGCCACGACATCTAGCTCTTGCTCAATAACACGCTTTTCTTGAAGCGCAGCCCTAGCCAAGTCTTCACGGCCTTTACTGATAGCAAGCTTCGCCTTGTCTTCCCAAGCCGATGCCTCCAGCGCAATTTGGCCGCGCTTGCGCTCTGCCGTCTTTCGGTCGGCGAGGATCCTGGCCGAGGAGCTACGCACCTCGACCAAGGTATCCTCCATCTCCTGAATAATCAGACGAATCATTTTTTCCGGGTCCTCCGCACTGTCAAGCAGTGCGTTGATATTCGAATTAATGATGTCCGACATGCGTGAAAAGATACTCATGATTATTCTCCCTTAATGTCGGCGGCGCCCAGATGACCGCCGCCCTCCATCACACGTCCGAGCCAATACGACAGCTCTATTCCGGCAGCGAGGGCAGCAAAGGTCGCCGCGCCCGCCGCGACTCCCGCCATCAGTGCAATCTCGCTGCAAAGAAACAAAACCACTGTGTAAACCGCAAACCGCTCGTCGATCGCATCCATTCTTTGGTACTCCTTTCAATCCATTGATCAGTGGGCGTCATGCCCTTCGAGGAACTGGCCAACCCAGCGCCTTCACATTAGGTATTGCGATTCGCGTGCCAAAACGAAAATGTTCATTTAATTCATAGGGTTATTGTTCTAGAGCCCGGGGCAAGACCATAAAGATGGTGTTTTTAACCATAGTAAAGTGGTTTTAATTACCCTTTATTGGTATTTTAAACCATATGAGAACAGCACCTCAAACCATGATTGGTCAGTCACCCGCGTTGACTGCCGCCCTTGATCACCTGTCATTGTTAGCAGGCATCGACCGGCCCGTTCTTATTATTGGTGAACGCGGAACAGGAAAAGAGCTGGCCGCGGAGCGACTGCACTTCCTTTCACCTCGCTGGTCCGAGGCCTTCGTCAAGATCAACTGCGGTGCTATCGCTGAAACACTGCTCGAAAGCGAGCTTTTCGGCCATGAAGCCGGTTCATTTACCGGGGCAACCAAACAACACATTGGCCGTTTTGAACGCGCCGATGGCGGCAGTCTTTTCCTGGATGAGCTCGGCACCATGTCCTTGCGGCTCCAGGAAAAATTGCTCCGACTTATTGAATATGGTGAATTTGAGCGAGTCGGTGGACAGAAGACACTGAAGGTTGATGTCAGAGTGATAGGGGCCACCAATGCGGACCTGCCGAGAATGGCTGACGCAGGTGAGTTCCGCTGGGACCTGCTGGACCGATTAAGTTTTGACGTGGTCACCCTACCGCCACTGCGAGAGCGCCGCGAAGACATCGCCGAGTTGGCCAATCATTTTGCGGTTCGTTTTGTCTCTGAACTCGGCTGGGATTTTTTCCCGGGATTTTCCACGAAGGCTCTCGAGCTGCTTGAAGCCCACCCATGGCACGGCAACATACGGGAACTCAAAAATGCCGTCGAACGCTCACTATTTCGCTGGGGACAGCAGGACGCGGAGGTCGATGCGCTCACACTGGATGCGTTTAGCCCACAACAGACCGCGATCAACCCAGACGAAAAGCATTCCCCCAACGACCAAAACCCTAATACCAATGACTGGCCGATTGATCTTCGATCAAACCTCGCTACGCTAGAGAGGGATCTTGCGATTCGAGCTCTGACCGAGGCACAGTACAGCCAGCGTAAGGCCGCCACCCTGCTGGGCCTTTCCTATGACCAGATGCGCAGCGTAGTCCGCAAACACAAACTGCAGGTCAGGCTCAAAAGCACCTAACCCGATAGGGTTGCAGTGCCCTGAGTCTCTAGGCGAAACGTATTTCCGTTGCTACCCTAGCAACTTCATCTTCATCGCCAAACCAAAGTGTTTTAAGGCCTGTCGATGGGCGTTCAACCAGTCAACATAAGCCGAGTCGCTCGAAGCTGGCCGGAGAAAAAAGAGGTCCTAGATCATGTCCCTATCCCTATCGGACAACACGCTGTTTCGCACCGAGTGTTACATCAACGGTCAGTGGTGCAGTGCTGAATCGAGCGCCAGACTTGCGATCAAAAATCCGGCAACCGGCGATGTTATTGCCGAGGTAGCTAAGGTTGGGGCTGAAGAAACCCGTCGCGCTATCGAGGCGGCCGAAACCGCCATGACCGCTTGGCGAGCGGTGCCCGCCAAACAGCGCGCTTCGATATTGCGGAACTGGTTTAACTTGGTGATGGAAAATCAGGAAGACCTCGCGCGCATCATGACGGTTGAACAAGGCAAGACCCTCGCCGAGTCGCGGGGCGAAGTAGCCTATGGGGCTTCCTACATCGAATGGTTCGCCGAGCAAGCCAAGCGCATCGACGGGGGACGTGATCCCCGCGCCGGGCCCCGATAAGCGAATCATATGCATCAAACAGCCCGTCGGGGTGTGTGCTGCGATTACCCCCTGGAATTTTCCAAACGCCATGATCACCCGAAAAGCAGCCCCTGCCCTCGCCGCCGGCTGCACCATTGTCATCAAACCGGCGAGCGAGACCCCGCTCTCGGCCCTCGCCCTGGCAGAACTCGCCGAGCGCGCAGGCATCCCTGCCGGCGTGCTCAACGTCGTGGTCGGTAGCTCGAGTGAGATTGGTGGTGAGCTCACCAGCAACCCGGTGGTTCGCAAACTATCTTTTACCGGCTCTACCCCGGTCGGCAAATTGCTCGAGGCCCAGTGCGCCGCCACCATGAAGAAGACCTCCATGGAGCTTGGTGGCAATGCGCCCTTTATTGTCTTCGACGACGCCAATATCGACGCGGCGGTACAAGGTGCGCTGATTTCAAAATACCGCAACAGTGGGCAAACCTGCGTTTGTTCGAACCGGCTGCTAGTGCAAGCGAGTATTGCTGAAGAATTCACCGCTCGTTTGGCGAAGGCGACTGCAGAACTCACGTTGGGAAATGGCCTAGAAGAAGGAGTCAATCTTGGGCCGTTGGTCAACGAGCAGGCCGTTGCGGATGTTGATTCGCTGGTAAAGCAGACCGTTGCCGCGGGTGCGACTCTCATTATGGGTGGCGCGCCAAGTGCGTTGGGACCCTGTTTTTACACCCCCACCATATTGACCAACGTAACCCCCGAGATGGCGGTTTTCCGCAACGAAATTTTTGGCCCGGTCGCCCCCATCGTAACCTTCAATGATGAAGCCGAGGCGATTGCACTGGCCAACGATACTGAATTTGGCCTGGCCAGCTATTTTTACACGCGAGACATCGGGCGCGTCTGGCGGGTTGCGGAAGCTCTGGAATACGGGATCGTCGGCATCAACGAAGGGATTATTTCCAACGAAATGGCACCCTTTGGCGGCGTCAAAGAGTCTGGCTCCGGACGAGAGGGCTCCAAGTACGGGATGGATGACTATCTGGAGATTAAATATATGCTCATGGGCGGTCTCGATCGGTGAGGCTCGCCATACTCTGGATATCCTCTGAAAAACCGAAAGTACAGCACCACAGACAATGATGCTGTGCTGGATCAGTATGATGACTTATACGACATCGAAGACCCGATGACGGTGGCAGCACCTTATTCGGCACCGACACCGGGTCCGACATTACCTGGCCTGCCACTGTGTCTGCTGGCGCTTAGGACGCCTCGGTTAGAGTGGAGACGTTTGGCCTAGCCCTGGCGGCGACTCAGATAAGTTTCTGCGCCGTCGCCATGTCAAGCGTGTCTGTCAAAGCCCCTGACAACTTATCGATGATCTCGTCAACGTGGTCGTTTTGAATAATCAGCGGCGGGCAGAGCGCAATACGATTACCGCCTAGTGGGCGCACAATAAGCCCACGTTCCTCTGCTGCTTTCGCACAGAACTGGCCGACTTTCATGCCCTCAAAAGGCTGCTTACTGTCTTTATCCGCAACCAACTCCAACGCGCCCAGCAATCCGACCGCCGACACCTCACCAACCAGCGGATGATCCGCAAACTCCCCCAACCGCTTGCCCATGTAGCTTCCCACCTCTGCAGCATGATCGAATAGCCGATCACGGGCATAAATATCGAGGACCTTGCTGGCGACAGCACAACCCAGAGGGTGACCGCTATAAGTATAGCCATGGCCAAAGACACCCATATCGGATGCAGGGCCTGCGATCGCGTCCGCGATATCACCACTCACCAGTGCAGCAGATAAAGGCACATAAGCCGAGGTAAGCGCCTTCGCACAGGCCATCATCTTGGGCTTGAGATTGTATTTATCGGCGCCGAAGGCGGCCCCCAATCGGCCAAATCCACAGATCACCTCGTCATCCCACAGCATGATGCCGTATTTATCCAGTACCGCCTGAATAGCATCAAAATAGCCCTCTGGAGGGACAATCACCCCACCAGCACCGTTTACCGGCTCAGCAATCATCGCCGCTATGGTCTCCGGGCCCTCTTCGATGATCAGGGCCTCTAACTCGCGGGCGCGACGGGCGACAAAATCCGCTTCGGTTTCACCGTCTTCAGCGCAACGGTAATAGTGAGGGGCACCGGTTCGAAGCACGCCGAGCGCATCAAAGGGCAGCTGGAAATGAGTGTGATTAGGGGGCAGTCCTGTTAACGCCGCTGAAGCCACGGTGACCCCGTGGTATCCCTTCTCCCGTGCAATAATTTTGACGCGCTCGGGCTGGCCGGTCGCCACCGCGTAATAACGGATGAGCTTGACCAGGGTATCGTTAGCATCGGACCCGGAGGCTCCTAGAAAAACCCGCGCATCATCAACGGGGGCCATAGCCGCGAGTTTGTCGGCCAGCTCAATAGCCGCCGGGTGGGTCTTTCCACCAAACATATGGCTAAAGCTGAGATCCCGCATTTGCCGCTCGGCAACCTCAATAATTTCCTCATTGCCATACCCGAGGGATGTGCACCACAGCCCGGCCATACCCTCAAGGTATTGCTTGCCGTTATGGTCATAGATATAAGGCCCCTCCCCGCGCGCAACAATCATGGTCTCGGTTGCCGAAGGGTTGGTAGTGGGATAAATCATCGCAGTCATGGCGGACCCCTTGGTTTAATAACGCCGGTAAATTAGCGCAGGCGGTAAAGTTTACCAATCCCCAGAAAGGGTAGCTGTTAGCCGCTACTGCGCCTTATTTTTTTCTTTACCACATCGCTTGCAGCGGTAGCGAGTTATCAATTCGCCGCGATGCACCGCAAAGGGATCAGTGTTTACGATCTGCCATTTGTGGTGGCCGTTTCGGCACAGGGTCAAGTCCGCCGCTTTTTTTGTTGATCCCGCTCGACGCCCTGGAAACTGTATGACCTCTGTCATTCTAACTACCCGGCAAGACGCGCACGGGCTACCGCTCGGTTCCAGGCCTGGAGTCGGCGCGCGCGGGCACCTGCAGACAGTTCAACCTTAAACTCACGATCTACCTGCCACACCTTGGAGAGTTCAGATTTGTTTTGCCACAAACCGACTCCGAGACCCGCCAAGAAGCAAGCACCGGCAACGGTCGTTTCGATAACCTTGGGTCGGATCAATTTTCGCCCGAGATAATTCGCCTGCAACTGCATAAGCAAGTTGTTTGCTACCGCCCCACCATCCACCCGAAGGGGCTTGAGGCGTTTGCCCAACTCAGATTCCATCACCCGCAAGATATCGGCATTCTGCAGCGCCATCGCATCGAGGGTCGCCCGAGCGATGTGGCCCCGACCGCTCCCGCGCGTGAGCCCGGAGATCAATCCCCGCGCCTCGGGATCCCAGTGCGGCGCTCCCAAACCGGCAAGTGCTGGCACAAACTCAACGCCGCCACTATCGGCGACGGATTTTGCCAATGCCTCAACCTCCGAGGCCTTTTTGATGATACCGAGTTCGTCCCGCAACCACTGCACGGCGGCACCACAGACAAAGGCGCCTCCTTCAAAGGCATAAGTCACTGGCCCCGCCTCACCCAGCTGCCAACCAATCGTGGTCAGCAAACCGGCCCTGGAGCGAAGCAGCTTGTCACCCGTATTCATCAGAATAAAGGAACCCGTTCCGAAGGTGCACTTGGCTTCACCCGGCTCGAAACAGGCCTGGCCAAAGAGCGCTGATTGCTGGTCACCGGCAATACCCGTAATAGGAATGCCGTCAGGCAATCCCTTCACGCCCTTGGTCACCCCAAGAATGCCGCTTGAGGGGAGCACAGTAGGCAAGATGCTCTTATCAACGCCAAACACTTCTAGCAGGTCGTCGTCCCATCGGCGAGTTTTGATGTTTAGAAGCGAGGTTCGCGAGGCGTTGGAGACATCGGTCCCATGGACCAAGCCGCCGGTTAAACGCCACAGCAAAAACGAATCAACCGTGCCTCCGGCGACCTTTCCTTGGCGGACGCGACGACCCACCCCGGTGGTGTTGTTTAACAGCCAACGATACTTCGACGCTGAGAAATAAGGATCCAGCACCAGCCCCGTCTTGCGACGGATGCCTGGCTCATGACCAGCGGCTCTTAAGGATTCACAAAAGTCGGTGGTGCGGCGACACTGCCACACCACCGCGTTGTTCAAGGGCCGTCCCGAGTCACGATCCCACAGCATGGCGGTCTCGCGCTGATTGGTGATGCCTATCGCAACGATATCTTTCGGTTTGGCAACACCACGTCTAAGCAAGCCCGACAGGGCCTTTTGCACCGATGCCCAAATCTGCTCCGGGTCGTGCTCAACCCAACCAGGCTTGGGGTAGATTTGGGGAAACTCGACGTTGACGCTGCCGAGTAATCGCCCCTTCCTGTCCATGGCTGCCACCGTAGACCCGGTAGTGCCCTGATCAATCGCAAGAATGATCTCCGCCATAGACAACTTCCCCCTAGCTACGCCTTCAAATTAGGCTGCGCTGTAGCCCTCGATGGCCTTGATCTCGAGATAGTCGGTGAAGCCATGAGCGCCCCACTCCCGACCATTACCCGATTGCTTGAAGCCGCCAAAGGGAATGTCGGAGCCACCGGCGGCACCATTCAAATGGATATTACCGGCGCGGATTTTGGTCGCGAGCTTGCGGGCACGATCGATATCCTCACCTTGAATATAACCGGCCAATCCATAAGGGGTATCGTTGGCAATCCGAACCGCTTCTTCCTCGGTATCGTAAGGAATCATGACCAACACAGGTCCAAAGATTTCTTCCCGCGCGACGACCATGTCATTGTTGGCTTCAGAGAACACCGTGGGACGCACGTAATACCCCTTTTCAATGCCGTCGGGGAGGCCGGTGCCACCACACACCAATTTTGCCCCCTCATCGATACCCTTTTGAATAAGACCCTGAATTTTGTCCCACTGCACCTTGGAGACCACCGGACCCATGGTGGTTTTCTCATCAGCGGTATCGCCTATCACCACGGCTTCGCTGACTTTGGCAGCGATTGCTTCGGCGTCCGCCAGCATCCCACGGGGCACCAGCATACGAGATGGTGCATTACAGGACTGGCCCGTGTTGTTGTACATATGGAGCACGCCGCGGGTCACCGCCGCCTCCAGATCTGCGTCGTCCATAATAATATTCGGTGACTTACCCCCCAACTCCTGGGTCACGCGCTTGACGGTCGGTGCCGCGTTTTGCGCCACCAAGGATCCTGCGCGGGTCGACCCGGTGAAAGACATCATGTCCACGTCCGGGTGAACCGAAAGCGCCGTGCCCACCGTCGGGCCATCGCCGTTGACCAGGTTAAAGACCCCCGCAGGCACACCGGCTTCGTGCATGATTTCAGCGTAAAGATAGGCCGATAGCGGCGCGATCTCGCTGGGCTTGAGCACCATCGTGCAACCCACTGCGATAGCGGGCGCCACCTTGCAACTCACCTGATTCAAGGGCCAGTTCCAAGGCGTAATCAGACCACACACACCGATGGGCTCTTTCACAACCTTATGGGGCCCAAGATCTTCTTCAAACGCGTAGGTTTTCAGCACCTTCGCTGCCTCGATGATGTGACCAAGCCCCGCATAGGCCTGAGCGGTCGATGCCAGCTTGATGGGCGCCCCCATCTCTAATCGTATTGCCTCGGCCACCTCACCAATACGACGCTTGTATACCTCAGCCATGCGCTCAAGCAGTGCAACGCGCTCTTCCACCGAGGTTTGGCTAAAGGTTTCAAAGGCTGCTTTTGCTGCCGCCACTGCCTTGTCTACATCGGCCTCATTGCCAAGGGATATGGTGGCACAGACCTCTTCTGTGGCCGGATCCAGCACCTCGAAGTCGTTGGGTGATGAGGGCTCTACCCATTCGCCATTGATATAAAACTGCTTGTACTCTCTCATACCCTACCTCGTGTGTGTCTTTGTCGTTTGTTGTTGTGGGTTGTTGGGCCCACCCTACTGCGCCCGATTGTACATCCGACTCGCTGACGCAACGATACCCCCCCATTGTGGGAATGAAAAGGATTCCTCCGGCAGGCTGTTGTCGATTTTTTCAAGGGCGTTAATCGGAAGTGAGCAATCGAGCCGGGTGCATGCCGTCGACGTAGCCCATGAAGGGCGAATGAATGGAGTAGCCCAAGAGTTCCCTGACTCGATCCGGCAGAGTTGAAACAACCGCAGGAGGCACCGCCAATAGCATGGTCTCAAGGGGTCGGGCCCAGCCAGCGCAGTATTGGGGAGTCACAATCAGGCGCGAGCTAGCCGACACATTCGCCCCGCCGCGATGCCAAAGGTCACCCCGCGCGATCATCAGTGACCCCGCGCTTAGTGTGACCTTGACGGCATCTGGGTGAAAACCAGGGTCATCACATGGGTCCGGCGTAGATTGATTTGCGAAATCCTGATCTTTGAGCACACCCGGAAAATCGGTTTCGGCCCAGCAATGGCTTCGGGGCAGCACTTCAGTGGCCCCATTTTCCTCGGTTGTATCATCCAGAGCCCAAAAGACTGAGATGCCAAAGATGTCATGGGGCGGCGGCACCCGGATATGCGCATCGTCGGTATGCCAGGGCTGATGACTCTCTCCCGGCTGGAGGTCAATGGCCAAACATGCTGACAGCAAACAGCTTGTGCCCAACAGCGCCTCGGCCACGGCGAGAGGGGTGGGATGGGCAATGAGCTCCGCAAAACAGGGATCCTTTGCGAGGAGTCCATACACGCGGTGCGTCTGTCGCCCTTCGAAGGTGTTCCTGCCCTTAGGCCCCGCACTGATCCAGGGAGCGAGCGCGCTGCGATAACGCGCCACTTCCCGGTCCGACAAAACCCCGGGCAGCACCACGAAGCCTTCGTTAGTGATTTCATCACACCAAGCAGAGAGCTGCTCCGGGGCGATGGAGTCCGCTGATCCGATCATGCTTCTACCTCTTCGGTCCCTACCTCAATCACGAGACCGACACATTCTGCACACATTCCGATCCCCCTACCATCCTTTGAGAGCAGGCCAAAATTCGGCATACTCACCTCCCCAACGACACAACACTATTGGAAATTTTCCATGAATCAAGCAGTCGATTTGAACGAGATGCAGCTATTTCGCGACATGGCGAGGAGAGCATTCGAAAAGGAAATCACCCCTCACTATGAGGCTTGGGAAGAAGCGCATAGTGTGCCCAGGAGCCTTTGGAATACCCTGGGCAATGCGGGATTACTCTGCCCTGACGTCGACGAAGAATACGGCGGCGCCGGGACCTCACCTCACGTCACCTTGGCGATGATCGAAGAGCTGTCCTACATGGGTTTTGGTGGATTCGCATCGGGCTATGGCATTCACTCGAATATTGTCGCGCCCTATATCAGCAGGCATGGTACTTCAGAGCAGAAAGCTCACTGGCTGCCTAAGATGACAACCGGCGAATGCGTGGGAGCGCTCGCCATGACCGAACCGGGCGCAGGGTCTGACGTTCAGGGCATCAAAACTCAGGCGGTGAAAGATGGCGACGACTGGATTCTCAATGGATCGAAAATATTTATCACTAACGGGATTCATGCGGACCTGGTTATCGTGGCCGCGATCACTGACCCCGGAAAGGGCGCCAAGGGAACATCTTTATTCCTCGTTGACGCCCACGCACCGGGCTTCGAAAAATCGAAAAAGATAGAAAAAATTGGCCAGCACACCTCTGATACGGCGCTGCTTTTTTTCACTGATGTCAGATTGCCGGCCGAGGCGCTGTTGGGAGAAGTCAATAAAGGGTTCGCCATTCTGATGGACGAACTTCCAAGAGAAAGACTCGGGATCGCCGCCCAGGCTGTCGCCGCGTCGGAAGGTGCCTTGGATATTACGATCAAATATGTGCAGGAGCGCGAAGCCTTCGGCCAGAAAGTCGGTCAATTTCAAAATACCCGGTTTAAGCTGGCTGATGTGAAAACCGACATTGCGATTAACCGAGCCTTTTATGAACAATGCGCAAACAAGTATGCGCAGAGCGCGCTGGGCCCGGATGAAGCCGCCATGCTGAAACTCGCCAGCTGCGAGATGCAGTGTCGCGTCGCCGATCAGTGCCTGCAATGCTTTGGCGGTTACGGCTACACCACCGAATACCCGATATCCCGTTTTTACGTCGATGCGCGTATTCAGACGATCTATGGAGGCAGTTCCGAGATCATGCGTGAGCTGGTTGCCAGGTCCATCCTGGGCAGGGGGTAAACCCATGAAACATCCCACGACGGTATGGTTACAGACAATCGGGGTTTGGCTGGGGCTCTTCATTGCGGCATCAACGGTTGCCAATGACGCCGCGGTTAACGCCGTCATTGAAGAACACTGGGCATGGACCCTTGAAAACTATCCAGAGTGGCGTCTGGAGTATGGCGATCGATCGGGTAATCGCGACTGGACCGACCTGAGCTTGGAGGCTATAGCCAGTCGCCACGAAGCACTGGGTGAATTTTCGCAGCGTTTGCAGTCGATTGAGCCGGCGGGATTGAGCGATCAAACGGCGCTGAATCGGCTGATGTTATTGCGCGAACTTGACGATGAGCGACAGCGTTTTGAACAGGGCCTGCATCTAATCGCCATCGATATGCGGTCGGGCCCGCAGCACCGGTTTGGCATGGCAGAGCGCCTTTCCTTTACCACCGAAGCTGACTATCGGGATTGGTTGGCGCGACTGGAAAAAATGCCAGTGCAATTAGCGCAATATACGGCTCTTCTGAAGCAGGGTATCGCGCAAAACCGCGTCCAAGCGCAGGTCATCATGTCCCGGGTACCAGCACAATTGGCACGGGTTATTAACGACAATCCTCGCCTGAGCCCTTTCTATGGGATCTTCGAGCAATTACCAGAGGCGATCCCCGCGGACGTTCAGGCGGATATTCAAGCCGAGGCGCAACGGGTCATTACCGAAGTGCTCAACCCCGCCTACCAGAAGTTTCAGACCTTTATTAACGAGACCTATTTGCCGGCCAGTCGTCCTGAACCGGGCATCGGCTCTCTAGAGGGCGGCAAAGGCGCCTATCAATTTTTAGCCTCGAGCTTTACCACAACCGACCTCACACCCGAAGAGATCCATCAAATAGGGCTCGATGAGGTCGCTCGAATTAGAACAGAAATGGAAGCGGTAATTGAAGATGTCGGGTTCGACGGCGATATCCAAGCCTTTAATGAATTCCTTCGATCGGATCCACAATTTTATTACAGCACGCCCCAAGAGCTCCTCGAGGGTTACCAAGCGGTCTCAAAACGTCTCGATCCTGAGTTGGTAAAACTCTTTGGGACGCTGCCACGCATGCCATATGGCGTACGACCCATTCCAGCGGACATCGCACCGGACACGACAACGGCCTATTACATGCAGCCTGCTGCCGATGGCACCCGTCCCGGATGGTACTACGTGAACCTGCACAAACCTGAGGTGCGGCCCAAGTTCGAGATGGAGGTGCTGAGCGTCCATGAGAGTGTGCCTGGGCATCACCTGCAAATCGCGATCGCGCAGGAGCTAGGGGAGCTCCCTGAATTTAGGCGCGCTAGTGGTGTCACGGCCTTTGTCGAAGGCTGGGGCCTTTATTCAGAGCGTTTGGGTTACGACATGGGGCTTTATCAGGACCCCTATTCCCGCTACGGCCAGTTGGTTTATGACATGTGGCGAGCTGTCCGATTGGTGGTGGATACCGGTATGCACTACTTTGGCTGGAGTCGTGATAGAGCGATAGCGTATTTCATGGCAAACGCCGCCAAAACCGAAACCGACATCATCAATGAGATCGATCGCTACATTGGCTGGCCCGGCCAGGCATTAGCCTACAAAATCGGCCAGCTCAAGATGTTGGAATTGCGCGCACGCGCCGAAGAAGATCTGGGTGAAGCGTTTGATATTCGTGCTTTCCATGACCATCTCTTAGGGGCCGGCGCCATTCCACTCGATGTCTTGGAAACACGCATGTTGCTATGGATTGAGACACAGGAACCCAAGTGACCCGTTAATTTGCGTAGACGCCAATCAGTCGATCGCTAGTCGTCCAACAGTGCTCATGGCTAGACTCCCTAACCATAAGGTGCCGTTGCATGGCGTCGCGCTGGTAATATAGTGGTAACCCAGTTCAGGGTCATATAGGTTCTGGACTACGTTGCCCGCCAAGTCGACACCCACGACAAAGCTGCTCGGCGTGACCACGGCTGTCATCAGTACGCCTGGCAGCACCGCCAGCATGTTGCGGAGGAAGGGGCGCTCCGCCAGCTGGTCCGCGCTTGCGCGCAATGACGGCATGGCAATCCAAAAAGTGCCTTCACCGTCAAAATTGATGTTGTCGGGGGTGCCTGGCAACCCCTCAACAAAAATATCCTGCTGACCTGCCTTGGGTCCCTTCAGCCACAGCCGCTGTACCCGCCCCAACCCTGTTTCATTGATGAGGACAAAGTCATCATCGGGTCCTAGCGCGACCCCGTTGCCAAAAAACAAGCCTCCAAGATGCTCAGTCGTCTCCCCCGAAGTGGGGTCCCAGGAAAGCAGACGCCCCGTCATTGATCCTTCATAAAAGTCCAGCAGGTTGTCATGCATACCGAAGCGGCGCGAGGCATCGGAAAACCAAATGGTTCCATCCGCAGCGATATCCAGATCATCGACAAAACGCATTGGTTCGCCAGCATGGGCGTCTGCCAATACCTCGATCGCCCCCTCGGGCGAAATCCGCAGCAAACCCCTCATCGCATCGGCCACTACCAAACGACCCTGTGAGTCAACCTTCATCCCCAAAGGACGGCCCCCGGTATTGGCGACAACCGCTGGAGCAGCCTCGCCTTGCCACCGAACAATGTCGCCGTTTTCCAAGCCCGTATATCGGGTGTCCTCAACGTCGCAGGCCACATCCTCGGGACCCAAACCGGGCATGACCACTTGCTCCACCGCCTGCAACCGAGCGTTAGGGGCAAAGACCCCCGTCAACCCGGGATTTTCCGGTGCCACCCAAACCGCTGGGGTAATCGGGGAAAAAATCGCAGCATAGGTAACCCAGATTGCTAACAGCGCTAGTAAGGAAACAACAAGCCAACGCAGCAAAAACATACTCCCTCCCACTTTTATTTTTTATTGTCGCCGGTACCACACGACCTCAACAACCAGAGGGTCTACATCCCGTTTGGGTAGGTTTCGTGGTCAATTAAACCCCTAGTCCTCAATGACCGCATGGCATCGGCATAACCCGCTAGTAACCTCAAACAATATGCCGATCGATCGACAAAATAAGGGTGGGCCTCGGGATCATTCAGACTGTCGTCATCATTGAGCACCGAACCCACATTTCGAACGATCAGGTTTTCAGGGATATAGCACAGCCGATTATTTTTGTAGCTACTGGCGCGCAGTTCAGCCACCACATAGGCGCCACCGTCAACGGCAGAGACCGAGCAGATCAGCGCAGGTTTGTGCTCTAACCCAGAGGTTGAAGAACAAAGCATAAAGAAGTTTTTGAGCCCCGATGTTGCCATCCCATGCCACTCGGGACTGACGATCACAAAGGCATCACTAACTTTTAACTTCTCGTTAAGGTCAGTCATAACCTGCCACTGTCCCTCGCCCGAGAACACACCCTCATCCCAAAGTGGCAATGGCGTCTTACCCAAATCCAGTGTCCAGGGTTCATGGCCCATCTCGGTCAGCACCGCAGACAGATACGCTCCGACCTTGGCGCTCTCTGACTCACGCCGATGACTGCCAACAATTATTCCAAACTTCATACCCGCTTTCCTATGGTCATGTTATTCGGCAAGTCTCGCTACCGCATGCAGACACCGCACGCACAGAGATCCGATCATTTCGGGAGGAGTTTACGCTTTTTCAACGAGAGAGTCGGCCAGTGCCTGTACCAAGGAAGTCATTTGTTCTCTCTCCATGACAAAGTGAGGTGCCAACTGAATCGTGTCTCCCCCGTAGCGCACGAGGAACCCTTTCTCCCACATCCGCATGGCTATTTCAAATGGGCGCCTCAACGGCTCGTTGGGATAAGCGGCCAGCGTTATAGCACCGGCGAATCCATAGTTTCGAACATCGGTTACATGGGGCTTGTCGGCAAGCGCGTCGTGTAACAGCGCCTCAAAGAAAGGTGACTCGCGGGCCACGCGCTGAGGTAGCGACTCCGCAACCAGAATATCGAGCGCGGCAAGTCCCGCCGCACAGGCGACCGGGTGTCCCGAATAGGTATATCCATGCGGAAACTCAAGCGCGTAATCGGGTCCACCGTTGTCCATGAAAGCCGTGTAAATCTCGCTCGAGGCAATAACGGCTCCCATCGGGATTGCGCCATTGGTCAATTGCTTCGCGACGTTCAGAATATCTGGTACTACAGCAAAGGCATCAGCACCCGTCAGAGCCCCACAACGGCCAAAACCGGTAATCACCTCATCGAAAATCAACAGGATGTCATGGGCATCGCATATCTCTCGAAGACGCTGCAGATAGCCCTTGGGCGGGGGGAGTACGCCGGCGGACCCCGCCATCGGCTCAACAATAACAGCGGCTATGGTCGAGGCATCGTGTAGCGCAATGATGTCGAGCAGTTCCTCGGCAAGGTGCACACCGGTAGCCGGCATACCTCGGGCAAACACATTTTCAGGCAGCAGGGTATGGCTCAAATGATCCGCCTCAATCCCCTGACCGAAAGGTTTGCGGTTAGCAGGAATGCCGCCAACCGAAATGCCACCAAAGTTGACTCCGTGATAGCCCTTCACGCGACCAATGAACCGGGTTTTGTTTGGCTGACCTTTTAGGCGCCAATAGGCTCGCGCCATTTTGAGGGAAGTGTCCGCTGACTCCGACCCTGAATTAGTAAAAAAAACGTGATTGAGATCTTCAGGCATGAGCGAGGCGACACGTGCTGCCAACTCAAAGGCTTTCGGGTGACCGAACTGAAAGGGCGGCGCAAAATCAAGCGCTTGGATCTGTGCCGATACGGCAGCGGAAATCTCGGATCGGCCATGGCCCAGCCCACTGGTCCAAAGCCCTGAGTGTCCATCCAGAATTTGGCGTCCCCGATCATCGGTGTACCATACGCCCCGCCCTGCCACGATCATTCTTGGATCTTTTTTGAACTGGCGATTCCCCGTGTAGGGCATCCAGTGGGCGTCAAGTGTTGGGCTATTCATGGTGTGGTCTCATTGGCTCGATGCTAATAGTAGGCCGGAGCTTGGGGTGCCAGTGCAATTACCCCGGAGAGTAAGGTCGACATAGCAACCAGTACTGCGAGAGCTTTCCAGACCGGTGCTGGCGCCACCTCACCCTGGTAATTGGAGCTCTGCCCCCGCCACATGCCCTGAATCATCGGCTCCTTGCGAACCCACTGGTGAAAAGCCACGGCCAGTAAATGCAGTACCACCATCCCCTGAAGCGCAACCCAGTTCAGGTGATGCAATTCCGACAAGGTCGATGACCACTGCCCACCCCAATAGGCCAATGGACCCTCAAAAGAAATATCATCACTGGTAAATAGGCCCGTGGCACCCTGGTTTAACACCAAGCAAACCAGCAATAGAGAAGCCCACCCACCCAAAGGATTGTGACCACTCTTTACCTCCCATCGCCCCCGCAAGTAATCAACAACAACCTTTGGGCCCTTCAAAAAAGTGGAAAATCGGGTGTGATAGCTGCCAATAAATCCCCACAGGAGGCGGGTTGCCGCTGTCACGATGAGCGAATAGCCGCACCAGCTGTGCCACAAGGTGTAGCCCTGCTCACCGGACCACCACATAAAGCCCAGCGCCACCGGAAAATACCAGTGCATAAAGCGTACGGGGCGATCCCACACAGGCCACGGCGGGGAGGACATTAGGGGCTCAGCAGCTCCATAAGCGCCGCCACCGATGCCTCCACCCCTAGCTCAACCGATGCCTCGGGTGCTATTTTAAACAGCGGTGAATGGTGGGATGCCACGGCCGGTCCCCCTTGAGCTGCACGCTCAAAATCCGCCTTGGGCGTACCACCGACCGCAAAGTAAACCGAGGGAATATAAGGATCAACCGTGAAGTATGGAAAATCCTCAGCCCCCATACCCAAACGCGGCTCGTCATAAAAAACGCCCGCCCCCAAGCTTTCAGTCCATGAGCTCCGCAACTGCGTGAGCAGCGCCGGATCGTTCAGGGTGGGTGGTACGCCCTCGTCTTCATAGACAATGACCTCAGGCAGCAAGTCCTCGGGCAATCCCGCCGCCCTACCGGTGTTTTCGGCAATTCTCCGGATGCCATCAAGCAGTAGCTGCCGATCTTCCGCTGACTCACTGCGCACCGTTAACTGCAGCTTGGCGCCATCGGAAATAATGTTGTGTTTGGTACCCGAATGAAAAGAACCCACGGTAATCACACCGGGACGTCGGGGGGGTAAAGTTCGGCTGACCACGGTTTGCAGCGCTACCACAATCTGGGAGCCCAGCAAGACTGGATCGATACCGGCGTGAGGGCTAGCGCCATGAGCTCCCACGCCCTTGATCAGTATGTCCACCGTGTCTGCGCCGCTGTAAGGCGCTTGTTCAGCGACAAGCCTCCCCGTGGGCACCGTCGACGTGACGTGGAATGCCAAGGCATAGTCGGGCTGGCCATAGCGCGCCCAGACATTAGCACTCTTCATCGCCGCCGCACCCGCCACTCGCTCCTCCGCGGGCTGCCCAATTAGCATCAAGGTCCCGCCCCATTGACCCCTGTTTTCAACCATTAAGCGTGCGGTACCGACCAGGCTTGTAATGTGAACATCGTGCCCGCAAGCATGCATCACAAACACCTCATTACCGTCCCAATCTGTTTGCTTCGCTGTTGAGGCATAGGGGAGCCCGGACTTTTCTTCAACGGGCAACCCGTCCATATCCGCCCTCAGCATCACGGTAGGACCGTCGCCATTTGCCAGGAGCGCTACAATTCCTGTGCCACCAACCCCTGTGTGCACATCATAGCCTAGGGCCTCCAGCTCAGCCGCGAGCCGCGAAGAGGTCTCATGCTCCATGAATGACAGTTCAGGGTGCTGGTGAAACCAGAGAAACAAGTCCGCCAACTGGTCGTCATATATTTGATCAACCCGCTGTGATAGGTCCGTTTGCGACGCGGCGATCGCGGTCATACCCAAGTAGATCGAAATGGCATAAATTATTCTTTTCATCAAATGAACCTCGGCGAATCAGGCGGAAGATGATACCAATTTAGTGTAGAGTGTGCCGCTTCTGATTATAGGTCTGTCGCATTGATGGGAATTATCCTGTGCCCCATGAGATTGATCACTTTAGACCTGATCAGACCCTTTTTTTTACTTACCCTGGGGTCCATTGGTTGAGTAATATTTGCCCCCACAAGTTACGGCGAGACGCGGGAACACACGCTATTGAACAGCGATCAAATAATGCAAAAGTTTGGCAGCTATGGCGTAGAGGTGCTCGCGCAAAGTAGCAGCGTGCGCCTGGCAAATCTTTACAGCCAGCACGACCAGCTTGCCATCTGTCGAACGCTCGCCGTGACCCGTTTTCACGAGCCCACACCGTCCTCCCTAGCAGAAGCCGACGGCCATATCAGGCAGGGAAAGAGTATTGGCTTGACTCTTAAGGCCGCCGGTTGGTCGGTAGATAAACATGTGGCGACCGAGTGTCTCACGCCGGCAGGAAAATACTTCGAGGCATTGACCGCTGGCACAGTCCCCGAAGGAGCGGAAATTACCGTGAGAGTGTACACGCTGCGCACAACGCAGGGGGAACAAAGCCTCGACTACGCGGCTATTGCCGAGGCATACCACCCGGAGCACATAACGAGCGAGAGCTCCCAACACTGCACCAACGAAACGTGGCAGCACTTGAGTCAGCTTGAAGCAGAAGCCCTGAGTGCCTTATTGAAATCTTTGGATCAAAACGTCTCGAGCTGAATCCTGAGCCATGACGCTTTTGAAGCGCAAGATGCCGTCAAAGCGCGGGATACACTCAAAGGGCGAGCGTCGTCAAAGAGATAGGCGCGCCACGAGAGACAAATCAAAACCTACCGATTGGGCTTGTTCTGCGGCCGCCTTGATCTCATCCACATTCCTCGAAGCCACCCAGAGATTAGTACAGCGAGTACCCGTCCGGCAGTAAGCGAGCACTTTGCCCGGACCATCGAACGCCAATCCAAGACCCTCTAGATCCTCACCAGGAAAGGTCACCGGATTGACCGGGTAGCGGACAAAAGACATCCCGTGTTGCTGAGCCAATGCCTCAATCTCATCCATACTCGCTTGACCGGGCGATTCGCCATCCGGGCGGTTACAAATCAGGCTGGTAAAGCCCTGCTCCGCGAGCTCTGCAATGTCGCTGGGGGCAGGCTGTCCAGAAACAAAGAGCGTGTCAGTCAATTGTATTAGCTGCAAAGCCTTCAGTCCTCAATCACTGTTTCCATGGTCGCGCTCTGAGTATACCCGGTCGAGCCCGTCTCGGAACTGCTTTCCCCAAGCATTGAGTATGCTCCGAGCCTCAGCCGTATTAGTGACACTGTTACTCCACTGCAGGCGCATGGATCTCAAGTTGCGTCTCCGATCCACGATTCGATAGAGCGTCTCACCGGTTGATGCGTCGGCTATTTCTAAAAACAGCGTCATCTCACCCGACTCGGTGGTATACGTGCGACTCATACTTGGGCTTTGCACGTCAGGTGCGACAACGTCGAGGTCAATAATATGGGGCTTGAGCACCAAGGTTGTCGCGCCCGCCTCCTCTAGCGGTACCAGCTCGTAGGACGGCGCCGTTAGGAGCACTGAATTAAACTCTTCAGTACACATTTCGGCAAGTTTGGTGCGGATAGATTCCATGTCCTTCTCTTTCACCCGCTGGCTGGGTGAACGCCTCGCCGCATTCTGATCCCGCAGCCAGTTTTTTCTGAAGGCGACATCGCAGGGCACAACCGAAAAACTCTGGTATTCAACGGGATCTACGCCCGGCTTAACGTAAACATATCCTGCTGCTGCATCTGGGTTGCGGACCAGCCCGTCATGAGTAACGTCCGGTATCTCCGTCGTGGCACAGGCACCAAGAGCAACTATTATCCATCCCGCCAACATGTAGCGAGTGCTTATTTTCATTTTGGCTTCCTCGATCAACGCGTCTATCACTCTCAAGACTCACTTTGTTCACATCGCAACGCTTATGATACCGCGACGGTTAGCACACCGCGACCGTTAGAAAGCTGAGCCCCCTTTGCGCTGACTTCCTAGTAGCCAAAGCACACTACTTTAGCAAAGCAAACTCGGACGAGAGTACTTCGTTTATTTCACTTCGCGGCATATCTGTTTCAGGAATCTGCTCACCGATTATTTTTGAACCAATCTCCCGATAAGTTGTGGCGACCGCGAGCATAAGCTCCTCGGGCAAGGCGGTGCTCTCAGCCATGTGCCGCCGCGCCGCCATTTTGTCCTTATTGAGCAAAATATCCGGGTCGGCGGCCATCGTCAGAAGGGCCTGACGGAAGCCTTCTTTACTATTTTCGCGAATCTGACCCCGTTTGTACGCCTCCGCATCCCAGATACGGGAGGAATCCGGCGTTCCCACCTCATCCATATAGATAAGTTCAGCGGCGCCCGTCGCGTTAAGTGCGTAACCAAACTCGAACTTCGTGTCGACAAATAGCTGTCCAATCGTTTGTAACCGCGTCGCAATGAGGTCAAAGCCATCCCGCAGAAGCTTCTCGTATCCTGTGATGTCCGCTAGGGACTGGAAGCCAAAAGCCTGCCAGTGCCGGGCTATGTCGGCGCGGCTGATGTTGACATCATCCGCCGGCGGAATACCCTCCAGATTTTTCATGATTCCTTTTGTAGAGGGCGTGATCAACAGCTCCCCGAGGCGCTGATCACGCTGCAGTCCGTCTGCGAGTGAAACGCCACAAAATTGACGCTCACCGCCCTGATAAGCCCGCCACATAGACCCAGTAATATATTGTCTCGCTATCGCCTCAATACGGACCGGAGCTGCACGCTGAACTACCCAAACCAAAGGATGGGGCGTCTCTAGGACATGACTACGCGCCAATCCCGCTTGCCGAAACTGATCAAACCAATACCTCGAGACAGCGTTTAGCACCGCGCCCTTGTCAGGGACGCCGCCCAAATCATTTTCGCCGTGCCAAATGCAGTCGAAGGCTGATAGCCGATCGGACACGATCATTACCGCTAGATCGGCGGTTGGATGAACATCGTACCCTCGCTCCTCGATGAGTCGCTGACTATCCTCCCTCGTGAGCCAATACACGGCCCTAACCTTCCCGCAATGAACCGGTTCCTCAGTGCGGATGGCAAAGTCATCATTTCTATCGAGTACACGACTCACGAGACATTCCCCCTAGCGCGAGTAAGGCCTTAAGCCCACAGCATCCCTGACTTCTGCCAGTAACTCGGTGGCTTGGGATCGAACCCGTTTTGCACCCGCCTGCAGGACATCTTCAAGCTGCTGCGGATTTGTCATCATTTGCTGGTATCGCTCTCTGGATTCCCCGAGCGACTGGTCAATCAGTTCAAAAAGCTTTTTCTTAGCGTCACCCCAGCCAATACCCTGCAGAAAAGCTTCCCGCATTTCAGCTCGAGCATCGTCGCAAGCAAATGCTGACCACAGCTGGAATACCGTTGAGTCATCCGGGTCTTTCGGTTCGCCGGGCTCAAGCAAGTTCGTCTTTATCTTATTGATGGCTTTCTGCAATTTTTTAGGTGTCTCAAAGAGAGGAATAGTATTACCGTAGGTTTTGCTCATTTTGCGGCCATCCAGGCCCTGTAGCACCGCCACGTTATCGTCAACAACCGCTTGGGGCAGAGTGAAAACGGGCTTAAAATTATGGTTAAACCGCTGTGCAATATCGCGAGCCATTTCAACATGCTGAATCTGATCCCGACCGACGGGCACATCATGCGCGTTAAAGACAAGAATGTCCGCGGCCATCAACACGGGATAAGAGAACAGGCCCATGGTGACCGCATAATCAGGGTCCTCTCCCGCCTCCTCATTTTGCTGCACCGCTGCTTTGTAAGCGTGTGCGCGATTCATTAGCCCCTTGGCTGCATTACAGGTCAGAATCCAGCACAGCTCTGTGATCTCAGGGATATCTGACTGGCGGTAAAAATGGGCTTTGTTGGGATCGAGTCCGGACGCAAGCCAGGTCGCCGCAATTTGTCGACTCGACTCAGCTACGGTCTCGGGATTTTGGCACTTAATCAACGCGTGATAGTCCGCAAGGAACAAATATGCATCCACGTCAGGTGACTTCGAGGCCGCTACTGCGGGGCGAATGGCACCAACGTAGTTACCCAAGTGAGGGGTCCCCGTCGTTGTAATGCCCGTAAGGACTCGTCTTTTACTCATTGCTCTACTCCAAGCGCCTCGGCGGGTTATCCGACCCGACCGTAAAAGCCGCCGATAAGCCCGACCAGGTAGGCTATGTCCTTTACGCCAGCCAGTTCGCGGATCGAGTGCATCGCCAAGGTGGGGACACCAATATCGATTGTTTTGATCCCCGTCTCTGTGGCGGTGATAGGACCGATTGTGCTGCCGCACCCCAAATCACTTCGCATCACAAAACTCTGCAGAGGCACACCCGCTCTCTCCGCAACGAGCCGAATCAAGGCGGCCCCCTCACCAGATGTGGCGTACCGTTGATTTCGGTTGATCTTGATCACGGGCCCTTCATTCAAGCGCGGACCATGTCCTTGATCATGTCTGTCAGCGAAGTTGGGATGGACCGCGTGGGCGTTATCCACCGACAACAACCAGGACGCATCACGCAGGGCTCGACTGGCGGCGCCATTGGTTGTGAGGCCCTCCAGAACATCTCGCAACATCGGGCCTTGAGCTCCGACTGCCGAGGCGCTTCCCACCTCTTCGTGGTCGTTGCACACAAGAACCGACCAGTGCTCACGAGGCGCCTCGATAATCGCCGTCATCCCGGCGAAGCAACTCAGCAGGTTATCCAGTCGGGCAGACGCGATAAAATCCTCATACAACCCTACCCGTCCTGGCTCTTGACTATCATAGAGCGACATTTCGTAATCGAGCACCCGCTCCAAGTCGAGCTCGGGATACTGGCGGCTAATTTCAGCTTCTAGCAAAGCATGCAAATCCGTTCGCGAAGCTTCAGGCGTAGAATGGCACAACACCGGCAGAATATCGGTTTGGGCATTGACGCTGCGTTTGCTGTTGGCCTCACGATCTAAATGAATTGCCAAACTAGGGATGATCGCTACAGGGCGCTTAAAGTCGAGCAAACAGGAGGAAAGTGCCCCTTCACGGGTTAAGAAATTCACCCGACCGGCCAGGGATAGATCGCGATCAAACCAAGGATTAAGGAGCGCACCACCGTAAACGTCCACCGCGAGCTGGGTCAATCCATCGCGCTCAATCAGGCCATTGGGTTTAACTGATAGGTTTGGGCTGTCGGTATGCGCTCCTACCAATCGAATGCCTTCGGCTACGGCCCCACTACCCGCTCGCACAGCAATTATCGAACTATCATTGCGGACCGTGAAATAGCCGTGACCAGCAGCCAATGGCACCTCATCAATCGACGCCAGCTCTGTGAATCCGGCTTGCTCCAGCCGTTTACGAATGGCAGCTACGGCATGAAACGGTGACGTCGATTCGCTTAAGAATTCAAGCAAATCAGTAATTAAAGACGAAGACATAACTATCTAGCTCATTAAATAAAAAGAATACCAAACAGCACGATGCCAAGTGCCAACCGATACCAAACAAACGGCATCAGCCCAACCCGATCTATCAGCCGAAAAAAGAAGGCTATCGTAAAGTACGCACTCACCGCCGCCGCCGTTAATGCAAAAACCAATATTGACCAGTCGGCTGGGAGGCCTTCGATACTCGACAGGGCCTCCACAAGCATAAAAGAAATTGCGCCAAGTATCACAGGGATGGACAATAGAAATGAAAACCGCGTCGCGACCCTCGGCCCGTATCCCAACCACAAGCCAGCCGTAATCGTAATCCCCGAGCGAGAAACTCCTGGAATAAGCGCGAAGATTTGAGCGAATCCAATAAACAAAGCCGCACGCCAACTTATAGGTGCGCTGATGGTTGAAATACGTTCACTCCTAATGACACTCACCCCCAAGAGCATGCCAAAAACTAGGGTGGTGGTTGCGATCACAGCGAGCCCTCTAAATTCTTGAGAAATGAGACCGGCGGCGAGGTACCCGGCCAGAATAACAGGCATCGTCGCCAACACGATCATCCAAAGTTCGCCCTGCCAGTTGGGCACGCCCTTTGAGGAAAATGCCGTCGGCAACAGACTTATAAGATCCCGGCGAAAATAGAATAAAACCGCCAGCAAAGTTCCGAAATGTACCACCACATCGAAAAATAGACCTTGATCATTCCACCCCAATAGCTGCGAAGGCAGCACCAAATGCGCCGAACTCGACACCGGGAGAAATTCGCTGAAGCCCTGAATGAGAGCTAGCGCAGCTGCTTCTATCCAATTAACCATGCGAGCCCTGTTCCCCAAGCTTTTTCCAGCCCACATCTTTTTGAACATAGTGGGGTTGTAGCTCCCAAGGCTTGTGCCAGACCAGAGATTCATGATGCGCCAGCGCGTGCCTAGACAAGGTCGCAGCCGATGGTCGTGCTAACGATTCGAGACACCAGGTGAGGGCAGGTAATGCCGTCAGCTCGTCCTCAATAAGCTCAACGCCAGAACCAACCACATGTATTGGCATATCTAGCTCCCGCTCCGTTAAACCCAACTCCTTGTGCTGTAAAAGATCCTGAGGTTTGCAGATAAAAGCCTCCGATACGGGAGTGAGGCTTAATGATCGCTGGATAAATAAGCGGCCATAGACTTGGCCAATTTGCGCATCCGAAACGCAGAGCACGGCTCTGTCAGACGGGGTCAGCGGCTCCAGATAAGTCCTCGCCAACAGCTCCAAAGAACATACACCCGCCACATCGAAATTCAACGCCCACGCCAAGCCCTGCGCAACACTCACAGCCACTCGCAAACCGGTGAAGGAACCAGGGCCAATCCCAGCCACCAAACCATCGATATCGTTCTTGGAAAACCCATCCAACACCTCTTCCACCATGGCTAAAACATGCTTGTTATGCGCTCGGGGGAGCTCACGATGAACACTGTTGACATTGCCGCCTCGCACAAAGGCAACGGAGCACAAATCAGTAGATGTATCCAGAGCTAGAATGGCCTGCATCGCTGGGCTGAAACTCAAAGGTGAGATAGTCTCACTATAGTCCCACAGCAGGGTATAGGTTTGCATCACTCACAAGTCACATTGGGTATTTTGGCGGGCGGCGACGGATCCAGAGCTGGAGGTCGAGACAAAGGGCTCCTCAGCGATAAGGGAGAGCCACTTGCTCAACGCCTTAACGAAGCGGTTCGTGGCGATGTCGCTGAAATCATTATTTGCTGCCGTCGCAACGCTGCTTTCTACAATGCCTTCGCCGATAGATTGGTCTGCGATCTCCGACAGGGTATGGGTCCTGTAGCGGGCATTCGAGCCATTTTGGCTGCTGCAGAGACTGACTTCGTCGCTTTCCTGCCCGCCGACACAATGATCCGACCACCCACTAATTGGTTGCGTCTGTTAGCCAATGGGGCAGAAAAAACCCCTAATGGCGTTTTTGCTACCGACAAAGGCCGACACACCGCTTGCTGCCTGGTCCGTAGCCAGGCGATCCGGTCCCTTGATGAGGTGCTAACCGCTGAAAATGGCTCTCTCGCACATTTTTATCGTGGCGCCGGATTGGGTTCTGTATCCATCGAAGGCATCGGGCGCGACTGGGATAGCGTCTAACCGCCGCCTGAGAATCCGCAGGATGGCGCCTCCTGCCGTCCTTACGCTGAACGGCGGTTGAAGCCAAAAACGAAAAAGCCGGCTTGCGCCGGCTTTAACAAAAAAACAGCTTAAGACGCTACTTCTTCTTACGCTTAGCCGCTGCTTTCTTCTTAGCAGGCGCCTTCTTCTTGGCTGCTGCTTTCTTCTTAGCAGGAGCCTTCTTCTTGGCTGCTGCTTTCTTCTTAGCAGGAGCCTTCTTCTTGGCTGCTGCTTTCTTCTTAGCAGGAGCCTTCTTCTTGGCTGCTGCCTTCTTCTTAGCAGGAGCCTTCTTCTTGGCTGCTGCCTTCTTCTTAGCAGGAGCCTTCTTCTTGGCTGCTGCCTTCTTCTTAGCAGGAGCCTTCTTCTTGGCTGCTGCCTTCTTCTTAGCAGGCGCCTTCTTCTTGGCTGCTGCCTTCTTCTTAGCAGGTGCCTTCTTAGCAGCTGCTTTTTTCTTAGCAGGCGCTTTCTTCTTAGCTACTGCCTTCTTCTTTGCAGGTGCCTTTTTCTTAGCAGCTGCCTTTTTCTTTGCTGGTGCTTTTTTTGCTTTTGTGGCCATAAGAGTCTCCGGTTTGTTGTCTGCGCATTACAACTAAACTGTATAACCGCGGAATGCAGTTACACGAAACTTAACCTAACAGCGTTTTTTAAAAGTGACAAGTTTTTTAAAACCAAAAAAAGACCTACTGAAGCAACCCTTTTATCTGCTTGGTAATGTCTTCAACAGAACCCACACCGGCAATTGAATGATGGGCCGGACCTTCCAGCGTTTTATAAAAATCAACGAGCGGTTGCGTCTGCTCATGATAAACAGCAAGCCGCTTACGAACAGTTTCTTCGCGATCATCATCACGCTGAATGAGAGGCTCTCCCGTAATGTCATCAACGCCTGCTGTTTGAGGTGGGTTATGTTCAACATGGTAGATCCGACCGCTCCCTGGATGAACTCTTCGGCCACTCAATCGACCAACGATCTCCTCATCGTCCACCGCAATCTCAATTACGTGATCGATACTTATCCCTCCGTCAACCATCGCCTGTGCCTGAGGAATCGTACGAGGGAAACCATCGAACAAACAACCTGCTTCACAATCGGGTTGCGCGATACGATCTTTCACAAGCCCAATAATAATCTCGTCCGACACCAAGCCGCCCGCATCCATGATCGCCTTCGCTTTGTTACCCAACTCGGTTCTGGCTGCTACCGCGGCACGCAGCATGTCGCCTGTTGAAATTTGAGGGATTCCGTACTGCTCACAAAGGAACGCTGCCTGTGTGCCTTTCCCTGCTCCGGGGGCACCTAAGAGTATGATTCTCATGGATTTTCCTCTGTATTTCTAACCCGCAACGAGGGCGGTTTCAGGTTTTTATTGCTTACGCTACACAGCTGTTCTGCTGGATTCAAGTTTTCGTTATCAGCAGGTCTTACCCGCTAGGTCCGATACGATAAACCACCAGTGCAGTTTAGTCAGCCGATTGGCGCTTTGCGTATTGCCAGCGCAACTCAAGCTGTTCCAGTGTTTCATCCTGCAACTTCTTACCCTCTGCTCTAGCGGCGTACTCCATATGTCTGAATCGCCTCTCAAATTTTTTGTTAGCCGCGCGCAACGTGGATTCTGTATCCAAGCCGAGATGACGAATCAAATTGACCACGCTGAAAAGCAGGTCACCCGCCTCCTCTTCTATGTCGGCAGGCTGCTCACTGATCATCGCTTCGTGAAGTTCAATCAACTCGTCTTTAAGATTACTCAGAACCTCCTCCTGTGAGGTCCAATCAAAGCCAATACGAGCAGCTCGCTTTTGCAATTTTTGCGCCCGCGACAACGCTGGCAATGCATAGGGAACATCGTCCAATAAGCCGGGTACATTTTTTTGTTCACGCTCTTCCTGCTTTAGCCGCTCCCAGGTGTCCTTAATAACGTCTACGGACAGGTCTTCGTGCTCTGGGCGAGATTCCAAATCTTCACCCACAAAAACATGAGGGTGGCGACGCACCAACTTCCTGACCAGTCCATCGATCACTGTATCCAGATCGAAGGCCCCCAGCTCGCTACCCAACTGGCTGTAGAACACAACCTGGAACAATACATCGCCCAGCTCCTCGGCAATCTGCTTCAGGTCAGCCTGCTCTATAGCCTCTGCAAGCTCGTAACACTCTTCCAACGTATACGTAATGATAGTTTCAAAGGATTGCTTTTGATCCCAGGGGCACCCCCCCTCCGGATCTCGCAACCTCTCCATTACCCGCTTTAAATCTTCCAGCGTATAGCGAGTTGCCGCCTGTCCTGAAGCCTGATTCCTCGTCATGAATCAACCAACCTCTTTACCGCTATAACATTATCGAGTCTTGATAGCTTTTCCAGAACGCTTAGCAGCGCATCTATTGACTCTACCTCTGCTGTCACTTTCATTTCTGCTGTGTTGTCCATAGGATTACTCAGGGTGTTAACGGCAGTGACATTGACGCGCTCTCGCGCCATGACTGCGCTGACGTCTGCGAGTAGACCCTGTCGATCATAAGCGGTGAGGCCAATGTTGACAGGAAAGCGATCCGCCTCCGCAGCCCCCCAGCTCACCGCAATGATTCTCTGAGGACCGTCACCGCTCAAGGCCAACAAGCGCGCGCAGTCCGCTCGATGTACGGTAATACCCCGAGATTTGGTGATATACCCTTCAATAGGATCGCCAGGAACCGGCATGCAACAACGGGCAAATTGAGTCAGTAAATTGCCAACCCCATCAACCCGAACCGCATCTCGAGGCGAGGCTTTGGAAGGCCGCACTACCCAAAATGGCTTTTCTTCCCGATCACCACTGGTAACCGTTTGGGCCACGCGAAGAATTTGCTTTGCGCCAAGCTCTCCTGAGCCGACGGCAATGAACAAGTCCTCTACGGTATTCTGGTCAAGTTTTTTTGCAATCTCTTTGTAGTCGAGAGAGGTAAGCGATAGCCGCGCGCACTCTCGCTCGACTAACGCTCGGCCCGCGGCAATGTTGTCTTCTCGGTTTAGGGATTTAAACCACTGCTGAACCCGCGCCCTCGCTCGGGAAGTTTTCAAATAACCGGCCCCCTGCAACAGCCAGTCTCTTCTAGGCGCAGGCTCGCTGCCGGTGAGAATTTCCACTCGTTGGCCCGTTGCCAGGGGCGTTGTTAGCGGGACCAACACACCATTCACCCGCGCCCCTCTACATCGATGGCCCACTTCTGTATGCACGTGATAGGCGAAATCCAAAGGTGTCGCGCCATGAATCAAACTCACCACATCACCTTTAGGCGTGAATACGTACACCCGATCCTGGGCGGAATCGAAACTGAACTGCTCCGCCACCGCCGCATCATCACCAACTGTTTCATGCCATTCCAACACCTGACGGAGCCAGGTAAGCTTGGCTTCATAGGTATCCTTAGAGGTCGCCTGAAGATCGCTGCCCTTGTAGCGCCAGTGGGCACAAACGCCGAGCTCGGCCTCCTCATGCATACGTCGGGTACGAATCTGCACCTCGAGAATCTTGCCCTCGGGGCCAATGACGGCGGTGTGCAAAGACCGATAGCCGTTCTCCTTTGGATTGGCGATGTAGTCGTCAAATTCATTTGGGATATTTCGCCACATGCCGTGTACCACGCCCAAAATTTGGTAGCAGTCGGAAATATCGTCAACTAGGATCCGCAGTGCGCGAATGTCATGCACCTGGGAAAAGCCAATTCCTTTGCGCTGCATCTTTCGCCATATGCTGTAGATATGCTTGGCGCGTCCAGCAAGCTCAAAGTCGATTTCAACGTCGGTTAATACCCGGGTAAGATCCCGCTTTACACGGTCGATAAATTGATCCCGATCCGCTCTCCGACCATCCAACAGCTTCGCTATTCGACGGTAGGCGTCCTCGTGGGTATACCGAAATGACAGATCTTCCAGCTCCCATTTGAGATGACCAATGCCTAGCCTGTGCGCAAGAGGCGCATAAACGCTAAAAACCTCCCCTGCTATGCGCTGTCTTTGCTGACTCCCCGCTGACTTCAGACCGCGCATCGCGACGGTACGCTCAGCCAACTTAATCAACGCAATGCGGACATCATCGACCATCGCGATCAGCATTCGCCTTACATTCACATTGGGGGCGGCGGCTTGTCCTAGGACAGGCACATCACGGAGATCGGTGAGCTCACTTACGGCAGCCATTCTCAGAACCCCATCGACCAATGTCGCCACGCTACCGCCAGCAAGCGCTGTAATATTGGCAATTTCTATACGCTGCTCACGTACTGCACGATAAATCATTCCGGCAATAAGGGCGTCGGTCCCCAGGCCGAGCTCGGCGAGTATTTGAGCGACCTCAAGGCCCACGGAGGGCGGGTCAGATACCCCTACCCAGTCGGTAGTAGCAACACCTTCGCTCGCTTGCAGTCCTCGCAAGAGCTCCGCCGCCTGCATCAACCTATCGATATCCCGGGACTCCGCTCCCTGTGGCAGCGCACAAAACCAATCCCGCAGGTCACCGTCGCTCATCCGGCTGGCGTGAGGCAATGCACGAATTCTAACCACCTGGAAGGCTACTCCTCGTAAATACCGGAGGATAGATAACGGTCTCCCCGGTCACAGACAATGGCAACAATGGTCGCATTGGTCACTTCCTTGGACAGGGATAAGGCTGCGCTCACTGAGCCCCCCGAGGAAACTCCAGCAAAAATCCCTTCCTCCCGCGCGAGTCGCCGCATCATCTTTTCGGAGGCGGCTTGACTGATGTCTATGATGCGGTCGACGCGAGCTGACTCAAAAATTGAAGGTAAATAGTCGGTGGGCCAGCGGCGAATCCCCGGGATTTGTGATCCATCCTGTGGTTGCAGTCCTATTATCTGGATCGCAGGATTTTGCTCCTTCAAAAAAGCTGAAACCCCCATAATAGTGCCCGTTGTCCCCATGGAGCTTACAAAATGAGTCACCTCGCCACCCGTTTGACGCCATATTTCGGGGCCGGTGCTCTGATAGTGCGCCAAAGGGTTATCAGTATTACCAAACTGGTTTAACACCCTGCCCTCTCCTCGTTGCTCCATAGCGAGGGCAAGATCTCGAGCACCCTCCATACCCTCAGCAGAACTAACCTCAACAAGCTCGGCACCGTAGGCCGCCATAGCCCACTTGCGCTCCGCGGTCATGTGCGAGGGCATGATCAGAACCATGCGATACCCTTTTATCGCCGCTGCCATCGCTAGCGCAATTCCTGTGTTGCCGCTCGTCGCCTCGATCAACGTGTCGCCTGGCTTAATATCACCCCGCGCTTCCGCCTGAGCGATCATGCCCATGGCGGGGCGATCCTTGACTGAGCCCGCCGGGTTGTTGCCCTCGAGCTTCACGAGGATTGTGTTACTGGTTTGGCCCGGCAGTCGCTGCAATCTCACCAGGGGTGTTTCTCCAATGACATGTTCAATGGTGTTGTAGTCAGGCAAGGCTCTTGATCTCATTTTGGCGTTATTAAAGGCCAGAATTATAGCCGTAACTCAGGCTTCACTCATCGCTGGAGGGCCATCGGGTTGGTCCGGTGAGTTTATCTGCCCACTCAGAAACTGCCGCATCAGCTCTCTACTTTGCAGGGAACGACCCGCCAGTTGATGCGAGATAGCCTGCCTTCCGATCTGGCGCAATAACCGCGCGTGCTCAACCGTCAACACGGCGCCCTCTTTCCACGCCTGAAAGGCAAGCAGGGTGGTACCAGAGAATGTGTCAACGGCTTCATTGTGCTTTTCGCCCCTGTCATCAAAGTGCTTAACAAGGAATCCTTGTAAAGGATCAAATCGATACCCCTGCGCAGCGTCAATCGCCTCGCCGTAAGCGTCCTCAGAAAAGGCAATGCCATAACCCAATGTTTCCAGAAGCAAGAATTCAAACCGGCGAAGAGCATCGAGTGCTTCATAGTGCTGAAATTGTGCGACCAGATCACCGTAAGCTGAAAACAACTCCGGAGTCGGCTCAAACCTCGGCAACAACTTGCTTAAAAGCTCGTTGATATACAGGCCACTGAAAACGCGTCGCCCCTCAAGATGGAGTCGAGCACCCGCTGGCTCCACCCGCCGCAGTGTTTTTAGCTCACCCTTTCCGGACATCTCAATCAACAATGGCGAGAACGGCTGCAGCAGCCCTACCGTTGAGCCCCCGCGTTGCTTACGGCGTGTACCGCGCGCCACAGCACCAATTCGACCCGAGCTTAGGGTCAGGAAGTCGACCAAAAACCCACCGTCGCGATAGGGTCTTCGATGCAATAACCAGGCGGGGTCTAGTGCACTGGCCACCGACTAATAGTCCTCGAAGCCAAGGCTGCGTAGCGCCCGGTCATCGTCTGACCACCCCGTCTTGATTTTGACCCAGAGCTTAAGCATGACTTTGCTGTCGAAAGCCACCTCCATATCTTTTCGGGCCTCGGTTCCAATAGAGCGCAAGCGACTGCCCTTGTCACCGATGAGAATGCGCTTCTGGCCTGTGCGCTCGACATAGATCAACGCGTCAATATGAAGGATTGCGGCCTCTTGACGAAACGACTCGATCTCTACTGCCGTGGTATAGGGCAACTCATCGCCGAGCTGTCGAACAATTTTCTCTCTAATCAGCTCAGCCGCCAGAAAGCGCTGTGATCTATCAGTAATCTGATCCTCTGGAAAAAAGTGAGCCCCACGAGGCATCCTCTCCCGAATGTAGTTCATGAGGACGTCAATATTTGCTCGACGCAGTGCGGATACAGGTACGATGGAGTCAAAGCCATAGCGCTCTTCCATGGAAGCGCTATAGGGAAGCAAAACCTCCTGCTCTGGCAAAAGATCAACCTTGTTAATAACAAGTGCGACGGGTGCGGCTGCATGCTGAACTTGTTCGAGTACGCGGTCGTCTTCGTCGGTCCATCGATTTCTGTCAACGACAAAAAGAATAAGATCGACATCCGCCAACGCGCTACTCGCCGCGCGGTTCATATAGCGATTGATCGCCCGCGGTTGCTCTCTGTGAATCCCCGGTGTATCCACAAAAACAACTTGATCAAGGCCATCAGTAAAAATCCCCATCACCTGGTGGCGGGTCGTTTGGGGCTTGCGCGACGTAATACTGATTTTTTGGCCGAGCAGGTAATTTAAGAGCGTGGATTTCCCAACGTTCGGTCGACCTACGATGGCGACGTAGCCGCAACGAGTAACGTCCTCACCCATTGAGCACGTTCTCCAACGCGGCGTCCGCAGCGGCTTGCTCTGCCTCACGCCGGCTCTTGCCCTCGCCGATGAACGGCGCGTCCACGGGCTGAATGTCACATTCCACAAGAAAGTGTTGGTCATGATCAGGGCCTTCAGTGCCCCGCAAGGTATAAACCGGGAGCGGCAGTCCCCTTCCCTGAAGCCATTCCTGCAGTCGCGTTTTTGGGTCTCCGTCAGTCTCTGCAGGAGCCGCTTCCAAAGCCTTTTCAAACCAGGCGAAAACAACGTCTCGGGCCGCACGTAAGTCACTGTCAATGAGAATGGCCCCCGCAATCGCCTCCACAGTATCACCGAGAATACTCTCGCGCTGCCGCCCACCACTCTTGCGCTCACCCGCGCCAAGGATAAGATGCTCGCCCAGGGACCAGCTCGCTGCTATTTGCGCTAAAAAACTGCCGCGGACGTATTGGGTCCTCCGTCGACTCAGCTCGCCCTCGGAAGCATCGGGAAACTGATTGAACAACGCGACCGCAACCACGTGGTTGACTACCGAATCACCAATAAATTCCAGTCGCTCGTTATTGCTTTTTGCAGCACTTCGATGCGTCAACGCCTGACGGAGCAAGTCGGTGTTTTTAAAGCTATACCCAATGCGCTGCTGTAATATCGAGAGACTAAGATGTGATCGGGGGCCCGTCACCGGCCGTCAACTTCGACTCGGAGATCTTCAAACTTCATGACACCATCGATTATCCATACCAGCGGGAATCTCACCTCGTAGTTGGCATCAATCACGACCTTGCCCTTTTCACGAATGATTTCTACGTCGTCGGCTGTAATGACGTAGATTTGAGATGTATTCAACAGCTTTCGGATGTGGGTGCGAATATCCCCCAGCCCCTGCTTACTTGGATCATATGCAGCGCCAGCACGGGCGATAACGTCCTTCACCGTTAAATATTCGACATAAAGAGGAGCCACTCGCAGCACAGCGACCAAGAAAGCTCCAAAGATTAGAACATTGAGAGCGATACCCCAAAATGAGAATCCGCGCTGACGCAAATGTAATGACGATCTTTCCATGACAGTCTCCCGCTTCAGTCTATCCAGCCAACCCTATCAAAGGATGGAATGGAGAGGAAAGTCTCCCAGTGCATCCAGATAGCAATCGCCTTGCCCACGATGTCTTTCTCTGGAACCTGGCCCCAAACACGGCTGTCACTGGAGTTGTCGCGATTATCACCCATCATAAAATAATGCCCAGGCTTAACTACTACCGTGAAGTCGCGGGAAGGTCGCCGGCTATCAATTTGCATTAAATGTGCCGTCTCACCAAGGGATTCTGAGCCGACCCGGAAACGAGCATCGGCGTTAAGCCAGTCGCGAGGAACTGGCTTGCCATTCACCAGGAGCTGCTTGCTTCGATAGCTAATCTTATCGCCAGGCACTCCAATGACGCGTTTGATGTAGTAGGTCTTGTTCTGGTGTGGTGGAAAAAACACCATGACATCACCGCGCTCAGGCTTGCCAATCGACACGGCTTCCGAACGCAGCACGGGGAGACGTAATCCATAGGCATACTTGTTGACTAAAATATAGTCGCCAACTTCCAGAGTGGGCACCATTGATGAAGACGGTATTTGAAAGGGCTCGAAAAGAAATGATCGCAGAATAAAGACCGCCGCCAAAACAGGGAAAAAAGAGCGCGCATATTCGACAATAGCGGGCTCTTCAGCCGTTTGGCTGACACTTTCAGCGAAACGCTTAGCATCGGCGGACCCGCTGACATCCCAACGCGGAAACTGTGCTTGCAGCGCGGCTATCCGTGCCCGCCTGGGTCGAGCTGCCACCAACACATCCAGCAACCAAATAAAGCCGCTGCCAAATACCAAGATGACCAAGATCAAGGGAAAATCGATATTCAAAGCCTACTCCGTCGTTATCTCAGCGAGCGAGGGCCCACCTCACCCATCAACCTGAAGCACGGCCAAAAAGGCGGACTGTGGTATTTCCACGTTTCCGACTTGCTTCATCCGCTTTTTGCCGGCCTTCTGCTTTTCCAGCAGCTTTTTCTTTCGAGTTACGTCACCACCATAACATTTAGCAGTCACATTTTTCCTCAGTGCCTTGACGGTTTGGCGGGCGACAATTTTGCCACCAACCGCAGCTTGGATAGCCACGTCAAACATTTGCCGAGGAATCAACTCCTTCATTTTTTCTGTCAGCACACGACCGCGGCTCTGAATATGGTCTCGGTGCACAATAACTGCCAACGCATCGACCCTTTCGCCGTTGATCAGCACATCCAGTCTTGACAGCGGAGCCGCTTCAAATCGATCAAACCCATAGTCCAGCGAGGCGTAACCCCGACTCACTGATTTGACGCGATCGAAGAAGTCCAAAACCACCTCGGCCATGGGAATATCGTAGATCACCTGCACTTGATTGCCGAGAAACTGGAGATCCACCTGCATGCCACGCTTTTCTACACAGAGGGTGATCACGTTGCCTAGATAGTCCTGCGGCGTGAGCACTGTGCAGCGTGCGATGGGCTCTCGCATTTCCTGTATATCACCCACATCGGGCAACTTTGAGGGGTTATCGACGTTGATCACAGAGCCATCTTTGGTTTCGATTTCGTAGATTACCGTCGGCGCGGTAGTGATAAGGTCCAGATCGTATTCACGCTCAAGCCGCTCCTGAATAATTTCCATATGGAGCATGCCTAAAAATCCGCAGCGGAATCCAAACCCCAGCGCATCGGAAGATTCAGGCTCATAAAAAAGAGAAGCGTCGTTGAGAGTCAGCTTGCCCAACGCGTCCCGAAAGTCCTCATAATCATCAGAGGACACGGTAAAGATACCGGCATAAACCTGTGGCTTGGCCTTCTTAAAACCGGGCAGGACAGGCGTATCGGGGAACCCCGACGCGATAAGCGTATCGCCCACCGGGGCACCCTTAATGTCCTTAATACCCGCGACGATAAAGCCCACCTCACCCGCCTCTAGAACAGGTGTTTCTGTTCGGCGTGGTGTAAACACACCAATCATGTCGGCCTGGTACTGCTTGCCCGTTGACTTAACAATGAATTTATCGCGTTTTTTCAGTGTGCCCTGGGTAACTCGGACCAGCGACACGACACCAAGGTAATTATCGAACCAGGAGTCAATGATTAGCGCCTGAAGGGGTGCCTCACGGTCGCCCACCGGCGGAGAAATATTTTCAATCAGATATTCGAGAGCATCCTCAATCCCAAGACCCGTTTTTGCACTCACCGGACAGGCATTGTTAGCGTCGATACCAATGATTTCCTCTATTTCGATTTTGACTTTATCAGGGTCTGCTTGCGGCAGATCCATTTTATTGAGAATTGGGAGTACTTCGAGTCCTTGCTCGATCGCGGTATAGCAATTGGCTACCGATTGGGCTTCCACACCTTGCGCAGCATCGACCACTAACAGTGCACCCTCGCAGGCCGATAGCGAACGCGATACTTCGTAGGAAAAATCCACGTGACCGGGGGTGTCAATAAAATTAAGTTGGTAGGTCTCTCCGTCTCTTGCGACGTATTTCAGCGTTACGCTTTGCGCCTTGATGGTAATTCCACGCTCCCGCTCAAGATCCATGGAGTCGAGAACCTGCTCAGCCATTTCGCGATCGGCCAACCCACCGCAATGCTGAATGAAACGGTCAGCAAGCGTGGATTTACCGTGATCGATATGGGCAATGATCGAAAAATTTCGTATGTGGCTGAGTGCCGTCACAAGTCGTGTCCATAAACCGGCCGAGCCGCCTGGCTCGGCAAAGCGGGCGAGTTTAGCCTACCCAGCGGCTGAGTGCACTGAACCTCCGCACGAGGCTTGTCGCTCTAGCCCTATTGCTCCGGTTGCGGGACTCTTATCGCCAGGAACATGGGTGCTCCTCGTCTGATCAGTCTCACAGCTACCGACTGTCCGGGCTGCAACTGACCTACCGCGGACTCAAAGTCCTCGAGCGATTGAATGGCTTTGCTGCCAAGCCGAGTAATGACATCGCCACCGGCAATGCCGCCATCTTCTGCCGGGGAATTAGGCCTCACCTCGAGCACAACAACACCACCCGGCAGGCCCATTTCCGCCATCATCGCATCCTCAGCGGTTTCAAGTACAAGGCCGAGCAGAGCTCCCTGCCGCTCACCGTCTGTCGCTGCGACGGTGGGACGCTGGTCGGCATCAAGCCCTCCGACCGTCACATCGAGACGGCGATCTTTGCCGTCTCGCCTGATGAGCACCTGGACCGTCGTCTCCGGCGCGATCAACCCTACAACATGGGGAAGATCTGCCGAGTTATTGATGGGCTGTCCCGCGAACTCTAAAATGATGTCACCGCTTTCCAGACCGGACTTTTCCGCCGGAGAGCCAACACCTACTTGGGCGATCAACGCCCCTCTCGGTCTATCCAGCCCAAAGGACTCAGCCAAATCTTTGTCTACGTCTTGAATACTGACACCGAGCCAACCACGAACCACTTCCCCCGATTCTCTCAGCTGCTCAATAACGTTACGCACAACCGCCGCTGGTATCGCAAAAGACAATCCGATAGATCCGCCCGATCGGGTAAAAATCTGCGAATTAACGCCGATCACCTGTCCTTCCAGATTGAACAGTGGGCCGCCCGAGTTACCGGGATTGATAGCCACATCTGTCTGCAAAAAAGGTACGTAGTTTTCACCTGCCTCGGTGGGCAGGCTTCTCCCTTTTGCACTGACAATTCCCGCCGTGACCGAAAAATCCAAACCAAAGGGAGAGCCAATCGCCAGCACCCATTCACCCACGGCAACGTCATCGTCATCCGCAACAGGCACCGCCATTAAATCTTCAGCGTCTATCTTTAATAACGCCAGGTCCGATCGCGCGTCACTCCCTACAACCTCCGCATCAAACTCCCGCCGATCAAGCAGGCGTACGATAACCGACGTGGCACCCTCAACAACATGATGATTGGTCACGATAAAGCCGTCTTCCGACACGATGAAACCCGAACCCATATTTCGGCGGGGTCGCTGCTGTGGCCCCTGCTCGCCACGAAATTCGAAAAAACGGCGCAGATACTCAGGAACCTGTTCCATCTGTTCAGCGCCCTGGCGCCCTCTCCCTTCGGATTCAACCAATATTTTGACGACTGCGGGCGCTGACCCGTCAACTATCTGCCTGAAATCAGGCAGCGCTGCGCTCGCCGAAACCGAGGCTGACATCGAAAGAAGCAAAAACAAAAGCACACTGAACCGAACGAACATACGTAAAACTCCTACAGAGTAATGAGCTGTCACCCCAAACGGGGGCCCAGCGAGAAAACACATTAAGACCGAATGATGACCGATGTTGACGGGCGACGCGCCGCCAGCAGCGGCTCAAAAACATGACTCCGGGATAAATAATTCTGGGTTAAGCGAACAACCAAAAATCCACCACCCAAACCGAGCAAAAACCCCACAACTGCCATGGGTTCACTCACCCCTTCGAGCGACAGGGACAGCAGGATGCCCGCTAACAGCGGCATCCCATACACCCAGGCCGAGCCTCTCAAAATAGCCGACTCGGGGAGATCAATGTCGACCTCATCATCGACCCTGCAGTCCCGCGCCGCAACCTGCCCCGACTCCAGAGCTCGGACCAAGCCGCGGACACCGCTTGCTCTTGACACAATGCCTTGGCCGCATCCGGCGCGCGCGGCGCATTTGCCACACAATGAACTGGGAATTGTCTCTACCCAAACCGCATCCGCCTCGACGGCAACCACGCGACCCGTTTCACGAAGCATTGCGCTATTGCCCGCCGAAAGGTCTGACCGATTCGGCAACCAACCGGGCTGTTGTTAACGGCACCTCACCCACCACGGTGATCAACTGCCGGTCAAAACTACCCCGGGTGTAGGCGAGCGTCGCGCCCGTGACAACAAACCCTTCCCCGGGGCTCAGCTTGTCGGGGCGAGGCTCAACATAGATCGACAATGTCGCCAAACCGTCACTCAATACCCAATGCTCGACGGGATCATGTCCGCTTGAAATGACCGAGAATCCAGGCGGTAGCGAGGCCAACCTGTGCGGCCCTTGCGTAACCTTCAACACCGGTATCCCCTCTTGCGGCTCAAGCGTCTGCTCCAGGGCAGCAAATTCCGCAAACTCAAACCGCTCAAGTAATTGACCCTCTGACGTCAGGGTCACAATCCGCAACGGCACATGAGTCGCTTGATCAACATCCATCACGTAACCCAATCGCAGAGTGTCTTTTGGTCTGATGGTCAGTCGATAAGTCTGTCTACCTGCTACCGGTTGTCCTGGGTCAGATGCAAAGCCGTAGTAGGAGGCCAACTCACACAGGCCCACCCGAGGTAACCGGCTAATCGCTCTTGTTTCAGGGGCAGCGTCAGCCGATCGGTTGAGATGGCGAAAAGTGATGAGGCCGCTGGAGCCAGTCCCCTCGACCGCGACAAACTCTCTATTGCCCGCATACTCGACCAACAAGGTGCCGCGGTATGCGGACGTCTCTGCGGATGACAGCATTCCAGTTACGCGGCTGACTACGTCGCCTGAGAGGCCGCAAGCATCCTGACTCTCTGCGCCTGCCGGAGAGGCCAGACACATAAGCCCGATCAATGCTCCATGAATGACGACGAATAGATTACGAGCCATGGAATCAGTGTCAGTCCTGCTCAACCTCGCTGGGAAGTCGGGCATGAGCGACTGCAGCCACGGGCTGTACCCCGGCTGACCATCCCGCGTGCCGCTTGCCAAATCGCCGGAGCTGTTGCTGGGCGAGGCGCTCATAGACTTCACTCACGGAAGGATTGAGTGCTGTCCGAGCCGGTTCTCTGATCGTGGAGGGCATGACGCCTGCGCCGTAACTCGCCTGCACGGGCGCGGCACCTTTCATGGGTACGACCACACCGGGCACCGTCGCCACAGGCAACCCCGATTCTGGCGTACCGAGCAGCTGTCCGCCGAAAACCACGGCAAACGTTACCGAAGCAGCAACCGCCATGGACCCTAGAGGTCCTACGCGCCGCCTGGTGGGGGCCCCCTCAATCGCACTGAGCACGGCCTCACTGATATCGATGACCTGGGGTGCCTGCCCGGTTCTCATCACCGAACTCACCGCCTGAAGCCGCTGCCAATAGTCCCGCGCAGCGGCATCGGCTTTGACCGCTCTGAAAACGCGCGCGACATCAATTGAAGTGCCCTCCCCGTCCATAACGGCTGACATTGATTCTTTTACCGAGTCGTCTAGCGACATCTTCATCTCCATCCGCAGCCCCTACGCTACTATTAATGATACATGCTCAGAACCCAACAGGGACTCATCTCCCAGATCAGGTTAGTTTCCCTGCATCTGGCTTTTAACGCGATTATCAACCGCCTCTCTGGCCCGAAAAATACGTGATCGCACGGTACCCACCGGACAATCCATAACCTCCGAGATTTCCTCGTAACTCATGCCGTCAAACTCTCGAAGCGTGAGGGCAAGCCTCAATTCCTTCGGAAGCTCATCCAGAACCGCCGCCACCACCTTAGCCAGCTCTTGGCCTAGATAGTGATTCTCAGGGGTCTCTGTTTCTCTGAGAGCCTCCCCTTCATCAAAGTATTCGGCATCAGTGACATCCGCGTCAGAAGAAGGCCGCCTACCTCGAGACACTAGATGATTTTTAGCCGTGTTGCTCGCTATTCTATATAACCACGTGTAAAACGCGCTATCGCCCCTGAAGTTTGGTATAGCACGGTAGGCTTTGATGAAGGCTTCTTGGGTGACATCCTCGACCTCCGATACATCGTTAACAAACCGACCAACCAATGAAGCAACCCGCCCCTGATACTTCAACACCAGCAAATCAAACGCACGCGAATCGCCTCGCTGTGCTCTTACTACCAACTCTTGATCGGTTTCCCGAGCTGTCACGTAACCGCCTTAACTACCGTGGTCGAGCAAGGGGGTTCCCAATCTCCGCACCTCTCTCGCTTGCTGAGACTACTGTAACCGGTCAGAGTTCCCGTTATGCCCCACAAACCGTAAATTATTTGCATTTCTTCCATCCCCTCGAGGTCCCTACGGCATCCATCACATGACAACCTCTCACCACTATGACGTGCTCGTCGTGGGCAGCGGCGCCGCCGGCCTCAGTCTTGCCCTTCAGCTCCCTGCATCATACCAGTGTGCAGTGCTTTCTAAGTCGCAAATTGCATCCGGGTCGACGTTTTGGGCTCAGGGGGGCATGGCTGCCGTGCTGCATGACCGCGACTCCCTGGACGCGCATGTGGAAGACACCCTGAACGCTGGAGCGGGCCTTTGCCATGAAGATGCAGTCCGATTCACCGTGTCTAAAGCGCGGGGCATTGTCGACTGGCTGGTCGAGCAAGGGGTACGCTTCGACTACCGGGTGGACATGCCCGATGACGAGTTTCGAGAGTTTCATTTAACCATGGAGGGAGGCCACACCCACCGTAGAATTCTTCATGCCGCCGACCAAACCGGACGCGCGATCTCGGAAGTGTTGATGCAGCGATCAACGGATGCCAGCAACATCACTCTCCTCCCCGACTTTTGTGTCGTCGACTTGATTCACGATGGTCACAAGTGCAATGGCGCCTATGTTCTGGAAACCAAAACCAATCAGGTCCACACCTTCACGGCCAGGGCGGTTGTACTCGCCACAGGAGGCGCGAGCAAGGCCTACATGTACACATCCAATCCCGATGGCGCCAGCGGCGATGGTATCGCGACCGCATGGCGAGCAGGTTGCCGTGTTGCCAACATGGAATTCAACCAATTTCATCCGACCTGTCTCTATCACCCTGAGGCCAAATCTTTTCTCATCACGGAAGCTCTGCGTGGTGAGGGGGCGAAATTGCTACTGCCCAATGGCGAGCCATTTATGGAGCGCTTTGATGCTCGGGGCGAACTGGCCTCAAGAGATATCGTTGCCCGAGCAATCGACCATGAGATGAAACGTCTCGGGCTCGACTGTGTTTACCTAGATATCTCACACCGGCCCGCGGACTTCGTAAAGCACCACTTCCCTACCGTGTATCAGCGCTGTCTCGGCTTTGGCATCGACATCACAACGGAGCGGATTCCGGTTGTACCGGCGGCGCACTACACCTGCGGCGGCGTTGTCGTCGATCAATTTGGTGCGAGCGACCTACCAGGGCTTTACGTTGTGGGCGAGACCGCCTGCACAGGCCTGCACGGCGCTAACCGCATGGCGAGCAATTCCCTTCTCGAATGTTTCGTGTATGCGCATTCCGCGGCTGAACACATCGCAGAAATGAATCACAGCCGCCCTCAGGATCAGCCGGCTTCATGGGATGACAGCCGCGTGCGGGATTCCGACGAGAACGTCATCATCACCCACCAGTGGCAGGCACTCAGAAGACTCATGTGGGACTACGTTGGGATTGTGCGTAGTGATCGTCGCCTTGAATTCGCAAAAAACGCGATTACTTTGATGCGAGAAGAAATTGACGGCTACTATGGCAGATTCCAGATTACGCGCCCGTTACTGGAGCTTCGAAATCTGGCGCAAGTGGCTGCTTTAACAGTCGAGTGCGCACTCACGCGGCGAGAGAGCCGGGGTCTTCACTTCAATCAGGACCACCCCCAGCGAAATGATCTTGCGGTTAATTCAATTCTCAGCCCGGAAAAATGGCCCTCAAACATGTTGGACACGGGCTTCAAGCAGCATCTACCGCCCTACTCCTGAGGACCTGCTTTGACTCAAGCGGCTGGAGCGGCGGTAGGACGGATTACCGATTTAATTTAGCGGCATTGTGGTCTCTGATTTTTGCCACTATGACGGCCAGCCGCGGCTCGCTCGGGATTGCGCGGTTCATTACCCAGTTCAGAATGTCTTGATCATCACGTGCCATCAGTTCCCGATAATCGTCTCGCGAAGACGGGTCGAGCCTGGGAAATTCGGCTTCAACAAAGGGGCCCAATAACAAATCGAGCTCCAGCAGACCCCTGCGACTGGCCCACCGCATCCGATTGTGTTCTTCTCTGCTTGTCATAGACTCACTCGCCAGCGTGAAGGTTACCGAGCGCAAGCGACGGGCTTCTGCTCGAGGGCGCGCAACGGTAACATAAGGTTGGGGCGGGATGGCGCCGCGCCGTCCCCCAAAGGCACACGATGGAGCACAGCCCGATGCGGGAAACCGAGACAACACCCGGACATTATTTACTGCCCGAGGAGGCCATACTGCTGTTTGAGGGCAATGACGCACTGACTTTTCTACAGGGGCAAACCACGGCCAACTTTAAGAACCTCACTTATCCTGCCACAGTCCTTGGGGCATTTTGTGACGTCAAGGGTCGCGTACTGGCTGATTTCATGGCGGTTGTGATTGATGAGCAACACGTGCTGCTTCGCGTTTCAGCTGATCTGTGCGGTCCCATGATTGACCACCTGAAGAAATATCTGCAATTCAGTCGCACCAACCTGGAGGCTTGCAACTATCCGATAGTGGGTGTGATTGGAAAAGCGGCCGCAGCTGACTACGGAGCAAGACAGCTGACAGAGCTCAGTCAACCGCTAAAAGTCCCCGCAGGTTGGCTTATAGCTCGGGATGCCGATACTGCCGAAGTCATCGTTATTGAGCGCTCCGAGCTCGACAAGATTTCGCTCGAGTCGGGCCCAGATAACCGCAACCCGGAAGCCTGGCGGGCCCACACCGTCAGCCGTGGCGAAGCCCGGGTTCGCGAGCTGACCACCGGAAGGTATTTACCACAAGATCTAAACTACGATCTGGCAGGCTGGATAGCCTTTGACAAAGGGTGCTATACCGGTCAAGAAATCATTGCCAGACTGCATTGGCGCGGTCAGCCGAAACGCAGACTGTACCGTGCAAAAACCACTACCGCACCGCAGCTAGGCGCCTCGCTGAAGCGCAAAGCTGACGGTGCTTCCCGCGGCAGCGTCGTTGGCCTCGGCAGAACCGGTGATCCGACGACTATCTTGCTTGAAGCAACGACTGAGGCGCTGACCGAGACACTCTGGGTCGAAGGGATCAATGTGCCCCTCGAAAACACCGTCGGATTTGCAACAGACGATGGGGCCGCTGCTAATCTGGAAGCGCCCAGTTGATTGGCGGCCGCCCCTGTGAGGTGAGAAAACGATTTGCTTGGCCGAAATGGCCGCAGCCCAAAAATCCGCGATGTGCTGACAACGGAGAGGGATGAGACGCTTCCAGGACGCAGTGTTTTTTCCGATCGATCGCAGCCCCCTTTTGCTTTGCGTAAGCCCCCCAAAGCATAAAAACTGATGGGGGTGAAAAGCGATCGATTACCTCAACCACACGGTCGGTAAACTGCTCCCACCCCCTCCCCTGATGAGAGCCTGGCAAGCTTGCTTCAACCGTCAACACCGTATTGAGGAGTAATACGCCCGCTTGTGCCCAATGCTCAAGACAGCCATGGGCCGGTTTGGGGATACCCAAGTCTCGCTCGATTTCCTTAAAAATGTTTCGCAACGAGGGCGGAATGGCGACCGACCTAGGTACAGAAAAACTCAACCCGTGTGCCTGCCCCGCCCCATGATAAGGATCCTGACCGAGAATAACGACGCAAACAGCCTCAGGGGGAGTGCTCTCCAGCGCTGAAAAAATGTGCGGGCCCTTCGGATAAATCGTCTTACCCGCAGCCTTTTCCTCTCGCAGAAAGGCAGCGAGGGTGGTCATGTAGGGCTGACTGAACTCTTGACCCAGATGCTTTAACCATTCAGGTCGAAGCCTAACAGACCGCTCCGCATTAACCTTGTCATCCACCATTAGTCACTCGCCATAAAAAGTTGCAATCATAACGGGCCACCGATGCTAGGCAGCCCCACAGTAATGGTGCCAGTCACACCGGATGCGGCTCAACAGCAAAGCCAAATTATCAAGCGCATCGCTGGTTTTTAAGACGATACCGATGGACAATAGCCCTGGGGAGACGATAGATGAAAGAGCCAACAGACAGCGGATCATCGAGAACCGGCGATAACCAGACGGTAACGTTGCTAGCGAAGCAAACTCGGAGCTTGCTCGACGCCAAGCTTACGGCATTTTTCTCCGACCTGGCGGAGCAGCTGTTCACACTATCCTCAGTCACGACTCTTCCAAAATCCCTGAGGCCAAAGGCCTTTGAAGCTTATGCGCAAATGAAAGCGCAGCAGCGCGCGCTGGTAGAAGCGTATTTAAGAGATATCGACGATGGGTTTGTTAATCTCATAAATCCCGACAAGCCAACCCGGCACTCAGCCATCCGTCATAACGCCACCACCGATGAGCTCGACCTCATTGACTTGGACGAATTCAATGACGATCTGGCCATTAATCGGATGGCACAGACTGCTTTGGGACGCCATTGGCGAGCTTTGGAGGCGATTACCCTTCGAGTCGCAAAGGCAGTCTCCGCAGATCCAAAACATATTGAGCTCCCCATTGGTCCGCAGAAGCTAGCGAAACTATATCGCAACAACACAAAAATCTTTGAGTTCGCCCCAGCGATTCTGCGAGAAATCGATCAATTCTTTTTAAAGGAACTCCTCCTTACCATGGGGGATATCTACAAGAAAAGTAACGAGCTTCTGACCGACAGGGGCTTAATGCCCGACATTGAAAAAAAGATTGATCTACAAGGCTCGCAACTCGCTGACGATGTCGAGAAGGCAAAGCTAGAGACGCCTCAACAACCGCAACCCAAGGGCGGTTCATCACGCTTGAATTCTGATTTGATAGAGGATCAGCAGCAGGCACATGCTGCACCATCGAAGGAACAAACCGAGGATCACCTGGGAGCGGCGACGGGCCCCTACCTGAGCGACATGCTCTCGCCCGAACCAAGAACCTATGACGCAACCGAGACGACTCATGACCAACATGGCATACCTCATCGAAGCCAGGGATTGATGACTGAGCATGGAAATTACCTGCCCGGACGAAGTCATGCCGAGGGCAAGCGAGGGATTCCTGCGAGCAACCCACTCTCGACCCTCGACGGCGAGGTGCCCGGAGCGGAGCCCGATGAGAACCTCCCCCAAAAAGCGCGAGAGATTGCCAAGCACATTCTCGATTTACGCAAACAGGGAGTAACTGCCGACAGAATAGTTAATAGCGCTGTGAGACAACTCGATCTTGACCAGCTCACACCTGAGTTTGCTCCACTTACACGAAGTGTTCAGTTGGTTGATAACCTCTACAGCACCATGGATAGTCATCTTGCGCTCTCTGAGGCCCACAAGAACAGCATGAACACCGTTCGCCTTCCGCTAGCTCAGCTATCAATCAGTGAACCCAAGTTTTACCGAAATCCAGAGCATCCGGCCCGCCTGTTCATGGAGCGACTGAGCGAGGTTATGGCTCTTGCCCCAGAAAATAACCACCAAATTGCAAAAACAATTGATCAAATCACAACCAACCTCAACGAGTCTTTCGGAGAGGATACGATGGCATTCAGCCATGCTCTCGACCAGACCACCAACCTGGCGCTCCAGCTCCTCCGAAAACAGCAAACGGCCATTGATCGACTTATCGCGGCTGAGGAAGGAAGAGAAAAACGTTTCGAAGCTCAGCGCGCGGTGACTAAAGAACTGGAAGAGCTGTTTTCAGGCAGATTACTTACAACCCACTTTATAGAACTCGTTGGCTCAATCGCCGTAGATGGGCTGACTATTCTAGTCCTACAAAACGACGCGGACGCCTACCAACGAAGCTTGGAGCAACTCCTCGGCTGCGTTAAAACTCTTGAGTTGGGTGACGAATCGCTGCCGACTCTCGAATCGGCCAGCGCCAACCTGTCAACGTTGCGCCACGAGCTCCGCTTACCCGAGATCCTGCCCCCTGAACAGGAAACACTGTTTGAGCGCGTTGCTTCTGCAATGACAGGACAAATACCGAAGGATCCTTTCGACATCTATGCCGCGCCGCTCACAGGCATGGAAGAGCCCACCTTCAGCAGACGACTGAAAGATCTGCCTCGCCTACAGCGCTGGGTACAACGCGCTCAAGATTTGGCGGTCGGCACTTGGGTAACCGATAAAGTCAAATCTAATGATAAGAAACATGTGCAACTCATATGGAAAAACGAAACCAGAACCCGATTTGTTTTTGTTACCGAGAAAGCCCAGAAATACAGAGAATTTAATGTCGTAACCTTGGCGCGATGGCTGGCGTGCAGACTTAATCCAGTACAACCTGCGGATCAGCTTTCCATTGTCGACCGAAGTCTGTTCAATGCATTAGAACAAAAGCAGCTAGAGATCTTCCAGACAGAGTTAGTGAAAGACACTGCACTTGACCTGGATGACTTTATGGACATGACTCACATGCACATTCGCAAGGCGCGGCGGAAAGGGGGTACACCCCAATGCGGAGTTGCCGTTGCCTCTACAGCAGACAATCACTCAGCGGTGCTATCGCTTTTTTCCTCGCTGCTCGCTAACACCAACTCGATATACGCCAAACTCGACGAGCATCATCTAGGTCTTATTGTACCGCTCGACGAATCCGCACTCCGGGCTAAACTGGCCCCTGCTAAAGAGGCAGGTCAAATCGCAGGCTTATCCGTAAAGGCTATAGACGGCGCCGATCGTGACGCCGCTATTTTTTGGCAAAAACTACGTTCGGAAACCGAAAGTGGTAGTCCACTGGCACCCGCTTCTGGCAGTACTGCGAGGACTTCAGCGCCAGAGATTCAGCGCTCAGTTGTCGAAACCCTCAAACGCCTGCAAGCGGATATGCCGCCAACGCTTACGTTTAGAACGATCGAAATTACAATCCCAAACGACAAGGCGGATACGAGAAAGAAGTATCAGGTGCTTTTAGATGGCACTCCTAGCATCGAACCTGACATGGGGTCCTTGGGCAGCCACCACTCCACTGCACTCGCTATTGCGCTCGACTGCCTGAAGGTCAACGCCGTATGTGACATGGTTGAAAATCTCGTGAGTGCGAACCTGATGGTGCCTTGTTTTCATATAAACCTTTCGATTTCGGCAGCTAACCATCATCAATTTCTGGATTTCCTATTATCTGCTATTTCAAACAGCGGCATTGGTACCGATCGGCTTTGTTTTGAACTCCGCGACTCACTAAGGTTGCGAGAGTCAGCGGCTAGCCAAGATTTTAGTCGCGCCCTGCGGTCCATTGGTTGCCTGATCAGCATTGCCGAGGTGCACCCCAGTCGCGGAAGCACGGCCCAGCTGCAGGCGCTTCACCCCCACGTATTAGTGCTAAGCCAAGACATTGTGGGTGACTCTTCGAAGAGCACCGCAGAGGGCGATCTACAGCGCGCCATCACCGAATTACACCATATGATCGACGAAGATGTCGCACTGCGGGCAGAGATTGCCGCCGCCGAAGCAGTCAATCTCGGCATCGATATTGTCGAAACCATCGCGCAGTCAACCATAACCCCCGCGGAACTCAAGGCGCTTCAACCTGAGTTGCTCCGATGACGCAGCATCCACAAGAGGGTGTCGAAGCGAGAGCTCATTGAGCAAAGGCACAACAGCAAGGTTGCGCGAAGTGTGACTCGTGATCATAGTCTAGAGGGCGAAGACTAACCGCGCGGGTAGTTCGCTCGGCGAATACGTCGATAGGCTCGAATATTGTCCTGAACAATAAAAGCCAAACCGCACCACACCAGCACAAAAGAAGACAAGGTCATAAAACTTATACTCTCACCCAGTAGAGTTTGCGCCACGATAAGTTGCAACGTCGGCCCCAAGTATGACAGCAAACCAACGGTAGAAAGTGGTAGCAGCCTTGCAGCAGTAATGTGGGTTAACAATGGAATTGCCGTAAAAGCCCCTGCGAACAGCAAAAAGAGATCCGTCTTCAAACCAAACTGGCCAAATCCAGCTCCCTGGTAAAACAGAATCCAAAATAGGCCTACAGGCATGAGAAAAAGTGACTCCAAGAACAGGCCCTGCACGGCGTCAACACTCACTTGCTTCCTGATCACGCTGTATAACGCGAAGGACAACGCGAGTGATAGTGACACGATAGGTAGCCCTCCCTCCGCCACGACCTGAACACCGATTCCCAGCACTGCCAACGCGATAGCAACCCGCTGCGGCACCGACGGCACTTCGCGAAAGACCACCACCCCAGCCACGACTGTCAAAATGGGCAGTAAGAAATATCCCAAACTGGCTTCAGTCGCGCGTCCGGTCGTTACGGCATAGAGAAAAACACCCCAATTAATGGAAATCAAAAACGCGGCAACTGCCATCACACGCATGACCGCCCAGTTTGTTAAGAACCCCAGCGTAGAACCCAGTCTTCCAACCATCAGAATGACAAGCAGTGCCGCAGGTAGCGTCCAGGTGGCGCGATGCGCCAGCACATCAATCGGCGCGACGGGTTTGGTTTCCATCCAGTACAGCGCCGCCGCACCCCAGACCGAGTTTGCAATCAGGCTTAGGAAAATACCGAGCCGGCGACCATTTGTGCCGACGCTCAAAGCACGCCCTCCTGAGTAGCAATCCAGACCATACGCACTGCCAGCAGCGTGATCATCCAACGAAAAATAGCGAAAAAATTAGCCGCGGGAACCCGCTTTCTCAATAGAGTGCCCAGCCAGGATCCCGCGACAGATCCTGCAGACATAGCTACGATCACCTCCCACCACGATGCAAAAGCGACTCCGAGAAGACTGAAGGCAATCACACGCACTCCGTGATTTATCATCATGTACAGACCCGTATTAACAACCAGCCAGTCCCGCTGTTGACTGTGCTGACTAAGCACTGAAGCACCCAACGGCCCTGTGCCACCGGCAAGCATACCCAACCCTGTCTGATAAAAACCCAGCACCACAAACGCCGACTTGCCAGTTAGCTGCGGACTCGCTATCGGCACCCATGTCACAACCAAAATTAATAGGCCTGCAAACAGGGGCAGTAAATCCAGACTCACCCAATCAGCCCACTGAGCACCCAACAGTGCGCCGACAACACTTCCACAAGTAAAAGGGAGAATGATATGCCATGCGATATGACGGAGGTCGAAGGCCACCCGACTTGCGTTGCTGAAAAACTGCACGTAGGCATGAACCGGAATAACTGCCGATATGGGCACTAAACCCGGCATGACAAGCAACAGAATCACGCCGCCGCCCAGTCCAAAAGTGCCACTGATCGCTGATGTAGACAGTGCCACCAACGACAGCACGACGATATTGAGGAGTTCACTGCTCATAACAGCACAATTTAGCTTGCCACCGTAGACACCGAAGGGCACCGATTGTCATGCCAGTGGCTGCCATATCGAATGGACGGGGAAGTACAACCCACCGCGGACCTCGACAACGCTTTCGTCCAGCTGCGCAAGCAACTCGACATAGTGCATGACTTGGTCTCGATAGTGCGTTAATTCTCGCTTTAGAAATTGCTCCATGCTTTCACCCGCCATCGGTTGACTGGTCTTATAGTCCACCACCCATCGGATGCCGGTATCGTCATCAACAAAAGTACGATCAACCACGCGCGACTCCATTCCCTCTTCTGCCATCGTATCTAGAACCAATTCGCTGTCAGCATGGGATCTCCTTTTCAGGATCCAGCGACCCCGCTCATCCGTGAGAGTCCGACGAATTAATGCGTTTACTTTCTCTTGAGCATCCAAAAGAGTGGCGCCTCTCCAAGCCTGAGGAGCGAAGCGATAGCTCAATAGCAGCTAGCAGCGGCTCATCAAGGTCATCAGGCAGCGTTGACCTGTGGGACAGCAACTCCAGCGCGCGATGACTACCAGTACCCACCGCTCGGTCGACTCGATTGCCCTCCCGATACAAGACACCTTTGTCGATTTGCCTGCCGCCAAAGGTTGCGCTCTCCGAATCACCCGCTGGGGTTCGACCCTGACCAACCATCGCAGGCTCTGACATCTTCACAAGCGGGAGCGCATCCAGCGGCAGGCGACAAAACCCCTCCTCCACCGACTCCTGCTCCGGCGCCAGCGGCTGTTTCACATCATCGGGGTGAAAGATAACCTCTTCACTCACCGCTTCACGTAAAACACCAAGCCCGGTGCCGCTGGACGGCCAGTGCGGCCAATCCTGCGTCGGATTATGGCCAGCACTAATACACACGCTGTTTCTGGCGCGGGTGACACCCACGTAAACAAGACGACGCAATTCAGCCGCGTCTTTTTTTCTCTGCAACCAATTGAGGTAGTTATAGAGACTGGGCTCTTCTGGACTGCGACGATCATTAGCCGCAATCAAAAGCCCGTCCACGGAACCAGAGGATAGCCAATGCCATCTCAGCAGATCCCGGCCTTGACCTCCGATAGTTTTATGCATCATCGGCATGAAAACGTGATCGAACTGCAGGCCTTTTGCCTTGTGTAAGGTCATTATTTCGACCGATGAGTGCTCGGCTACCTGCTCGGCATAGAGCGTGTTGAGATGCTGGTTAATCCGGGATAGATCGAGCCCAGCCCCAACATTTTCTGCTTCAGCAAGAAGATCCAAAAAACGTCGAGCTTCATTGCGCCCAGCATCATCTAGCGCTAAATCTGCGCCTAGACGCTGCCAACTCTGCTCAACCCACACCGCTAAGCCCATACGATCGCGATGTGCCATGGACCAGCTTAGGGCATTCAATACATGTTGTGCCCGCTGATACTCCTCTTCGCCATGAGGCACCGGGGTCCTTTGCTCGCGCTCTTTCAACCACTGGCGCAGCGACGCTCGAAGTGAGAAAGGCCGCGGGCCAGAGGACTGCACCAATGCCTCGATTGTGTCTAGGGACAGACCACACCAAGGGCCGCGGAGTAACGATACCGCTGCCACCTCGTCCGCGGGGTTTGCCAACCACCGACACAGGCTAAGCAGGTCCCGGATAGCAGGCCGATATTTTAAGAGGTCAAAATCTCGCGCGATGTAGTCAATGCCAGCATGCTCCAGCGCCTCTATGATTGGTAAAGCATGCGATCTCGCACGCACCAGAATGGCAATGGTCGACTCGGGTTCCTGTGTCCTAAGCGACATAAGCCGCTCGACGACAAACGCGGCCTCATTCAGGCCACCTTCATCTTCAATGACATGAACGCCGACAGCTGGCGACTCACCGGCGGCGCGGGTCGCCTCAGCACAAACATGTCGCACTTGACCCCGAGAGGGATCATCCGTTGTTGGGAGGATCTTGGCAAAGACGCGATTCACCCAGTCAACGACACCCTGGGTCGATCTAAAATTACTGCGAAGCTCCAGAGGCTCTAATTCAAGGCCGTTCAGCCCCTGATTGCGCGCCTGGAGAAAAATACCGACGTTGGCATAGCGAAATCCATAAATTGACTGCATCCCATCGCCGACTAAAAACAGGGTCCGCGGTGCGAGTCCTGAGCGATTATGCTCAGCCCACCCCCGGGTAAGACGAGTTAACAGCCGATATTGCTGATCGGAGGTGTCTTGAAATTCGTCGACCAATATATGCTGTAACTGATAATCAAACCGTAGGGCGAGATCAGTGGGGTCATCTTCTCTCCCTAGGGCCTGCTCGGCCGCTAGCGCGATATGACTATAGTCGACACAGCCCTCTTGCTGAAAAACAAGAAGTAACTGCGCCTGAAGAACAGGTAACAAGTGGCTCAGATGGAGTACCAACCCCCAACTCGGGTCTCCCTCGCTAGTATGCGGAAGCCTCAGGCACTCTTCGAACAATTCCAGCCAGGAGGCTGACTCGCTAGATAAGACCGCCACAAGCTCGGCAAGTTGCCGCTTTTCTGATGTGTCTTCAGGGGGAAAGCCTTGATTCTTGTTCCAAACTTTCCGCCACTCTCCTTTCTTGGTTATCAACAGCGATAAGGCTTGCTGCCACGCTGGCACATCGTCAACTTGATAACTGTAATCGTCACGATAAATGAGGCTTTTACGCGGGAGCCCAAGGCGATCGCAGGAGTGATTCAACAAATCGAACAAGGTTTTTGCATGCTCACCCAGATCAGCAGCCAAGGTTGCCAGTACCGACTCACAGAGCGCGGTGACCGTCTCAACAAGCTGCCTCTCGGCATCCTCGGGGGCATGGTGCATCCCCAGGCGCCCCGCCCAATCAGCTCGCCGATTTAACAGCGCGACAAGCAGCTCCTTAAGCCTTCCCCAGTCATTATCAAAATGGAGGAGCAGTGCTCTCAGTGCTGCGCCGGTTGCATCCTGGGAATCTGTTTGTTCAAGCAACTGGTCAACAGCTTGACTGAAGAGTGGACCCGACTGCGGCGTAACATCGACTGAACCGCCTAGCGCACTGGTAATTGGCATCTGTCGGGTAATGTCTGCGCACAAACTATCGATTGTTCGTAAATTGAAGCTACCCGGAACAAGCTCCCACTGACGATCACGCGCCCTCGCCAATACCTCTTTGGCGAGCTTTCTCGTCACCTGCTCGTGCGCGTCATCAACCGGTTCATCCTGCTCTGCCTGCTGAAGTTTCTCGAGCAGCCGGGAACGCATTTCAGCTGCTGCCTTGCGTGTAAACGTGATGGCGAGGACTTGTTGCGGCTGATCAACGCGACTGAGGAGCGCCAGCAACCGCTGGGTTAGCAATTCGGTCTTACCCGACCCGGCGGGTGCCGTGACACAAAAACTGTGCCTAGGATCTATTGCCCTGACCCTGGCCTCTGCGTCGCCGATCAACCCTCGGACTCCTCGCTGAACACACCGTATTGATCGTCGAATCGACAGAGGCCTGCATAAGCGCAATATCGGCATGCATCCGGCGACGGCGTCACTGCCACATGACCTGCCATAAATTCTTCAGCCAGGCCCTCTAGGCGCTCATACCAAAGCTGCCTAAGAGCAGGCCAATCGCTCACAGGTTCAACTAAATCCCGGGTTTGACTGGCGAGATCATCCGCACCCCGGGAAGACTTTTTGAGCCCGAGCCCCTCTCCGAGCCAGGTAAAGTCTGAGTCTCCACCTGCGACAACACGCCCATAGGCAACACCTTGAATGCTCTCATCCAATAAGGTGTACAGCGGCAGTTGTGGCTCCTTCAGCCGCTCTCCTAATAGCGCCTTTCGCTGAACCACTCCGGTTTTATAGTCGATGACCAGTTTTCTACCGTCAGACAAAGCGTCAACTCGGTCTAAACGAAGATTTAGCGTGAGCCCTGCCAGCTCAATCGAGGCTTTTACTTCTCGATTCACCACCTCAAACGGCACAGAGCGCTGGGCTTCAGTGTCTAGCCACTCGACCATAAGCGTAGCGAGACGGGCCTGCTCAAGATCTAGGCACGCGGCACCCGCTCTTGCTCGCAACGAAACCCCGCGCTGCTCTGCGTCTGCCTCCAGCGCCCTCAAACCACCGCTTACCGCCTCTTTGATCCAAGCCTCTCGCCGCTTAGGGGGCGCCTTCGCCAAGGCTTCCGAATCTTCGATCAATCCCCACAGGTAATACAATGCCTGATGAACCAGAGCACCACGTTCCGTAGCAGAGAGCCCAACCACCTCCTCAGCAGGCTCTTTGAGCTTAAGCCGGTGGCCTGTCCAAGCTTTAAACGGACACAGCGCTTGGTTTTTTAACAGTTGGCTTCCACCGGTTATTGTCTCCGAAGACGTTAGTGCCGATGCTTTATCTTCGATCCATTCAAGCACAACGTCGGGCTTGGCGATTGCTGAAGGCATCGCGAGTACGTCACCTGGCTGCAGATCTAAAAACTCACTGGGATACACACCCTCCTCACCGACGCCGGAGCTATAACTGGCGATCAGTGCACCGTTGGTTTGACGCCAACTGCGAAGCATTAGCCGAGCGTGATCACGCCGCAGCTTTTCACTCGCCTCGGCCAGCCCAAGCTCTTTCTGCAACGACGGAGGGATAAATGGCAGTAGCCTGGCGGGCTGGGGTAGGCCCTCGGCATGCAGTCCGCAGACCCAGACCTGATCGAAGCTCAGACCGATTGCCTCTCTGGCATCAAGAACTTGTATCGAGTCTCGCGCAGTCTGGGGTTGAAACACTGTCTCGGCAAGGACCGATTGCCATTGCTGTACCGCCTCCGGATAGGTAACGAGTCCAACCAAAGATAGCGCCTGAGCCAGCATATCCAGCGACGGCTCCAGCCGCTGTATTTGCTGATATTCCATCGAATCAATATTGTGCCGAGCGGGCCACTGCCACAGAGCCAATCGGCCGCGAATCACTTCAACCCAGTACTGCCCCGATTGACGCACCGCCAATTGTCGACTTTGTTCTCGTACGGCTTCTATCACTGACGCCAGAACGGATTCCTTGGCGTGCACACTGACGCAATGTCGAAAATCCCCGGGGGCAATATGCTGCTTCCCTAGGTCGAACAAAGCGCTAGCTAATCTGAGACCCGCCGACGTCTCCGCGAAACCGGCAGGCAATAAAAACGGAGAATTTAACAAGGTCAGGCATTCCTGACGGGGTGAGCGGGAAAAGGCCGGCTCGCAGCCCCAACAGAGCATCCCGATACATGGGGGTGGCAAAGAGCGAAACGCCCGATGAAAAGTTAACCGGTAGCCGATCGTAACGCTCGCCCAGGCAATCAAACTCACGGCGTAAAAAATATTCCAGGCGCTGGCGTTGATTTGCCGCGTCGAGCAAGACGATGGCGCAACGGCGCTCTTTCTCGGCAAACTGGGTATAAGCCCATCGAGATACTGCGGCGAACTCGGCGTCGGGCTCACTAAACTTTCTGCCAGCGATCTTCAAGTTGTCGGTGGTTAATGACGACTCAGGCGACTCCGATGGCGGGATAACCTGTACCGTCCCTAGGTGATCAAGAAGTCGGGCAAACAAGGGCGGCATTGGAGGCATATGAAAGAGGACCAAGGGCTGCGGCTCGGGCCGCTCCAATGTCAGCAGCTGATGGTATGCATCCTCACGAGTAATAGCTTGCTTAGCGAGCAAAAGTTTTTCAAACCCACGCACCCACTCGATAAATATTTTTCCGTCGAGGTCAAACTGAAACTGCGCATTGTCGACATAACGACTCCCAATCGCCGAATAAAGCATAACCGCACGTCGACTTTGACTCGCGCGCTCGGCGGCTACCGAGGGTCGGAGCAGCCTGAAGTTCCCGGATCTCTCCAAACTTTCATCGATGACCTGCCGCCATAAAAGCCGCTCTTCATAGCGAGTAAGCACACGGCAAACAGGTAATACACCTCGTTCAACTTGCTCGCGCCACCGGGATTCAAACCATGCTTCGATCGGCAGCGCTGCGCTCGACCGACCCTCGACCACAGAGTGACCCTGCTCGCGCTTTGCAGCCAGCCTCGCGATCCTAATTTCGCGAGCAAGACGTAAACTGTGAGTAAGAACCAAGTCACCTCTATCAAGAAACGGTTGAACCTGACTCAAATCGACATATTGCGTCATAAGGGCACGATCCGACTGCTAGAACGGGCCATGACTCTCTCGCCATAAGTGTTTACACTTCGCAGCCCCGCGCAGTGTGGTCGTGCCATTTGGACCCGCAGATTAGTCACTGGGTGAAACTCGATGAAAAGGTTTATCAAAAGCTAACATGTCCAAGCCAAGCATTCACAACGTTAACGTTGCCTCGCAGAAGATTTTAGTCGCACCCGCCGCTTTACGCGACACTGTGACGGTCAGCGATGCTATTTACCAACAGGTTGAGGGGACTCGAAACACCATTGAAGCCATTCTCGATCGCAAAGATCCTAGGCTCATGGTAGTCGTGGGGCCTTGTTCCATACACGATGTTGATGCAGCTATGGAATACGCGGCACGGCTCAAGGCCTTGAGCAATGAGGTGCAAGGTGTCTTGTACTTGGTCATGCGCGTGTATTTTGAAAAACCTAGGACAACCGTTGGTTGGAAGGGGCTCATCAATGATCCGCACATGGACGATTCTTTTGATATCGAAGCTGGGCTGACCCTCGGTAGAGCCCTGCTGCGGGACATACTGGCGCTGGGACTCCCCACTGCAACGGAAGCCCTCGACCCGATTACCCCGCAGTATTTGCAGGACTTGATCAGCTGGTCTGCCATCGGAGCGCGCACCACTGAATCGCAAACCCACCGCGAGATGGCGAGCGGTTTATCGTCAGCGGTGGGTTTCAAAAACGGCACCGATGGCGGGCTGGAGGTCGCAATTAATGCCATGAAGTCCGTATGCAACCCACACCGATTCCTCGGCATCAACAGTGAGGGAAAGGTGTCGGTGTTCGAGACCCGCGGGAATCGATACGGACACGTTGTGCTTCGTGGCGGGAGCGCCGGTCCCAACTACGACAGCGTCCATATCGCTCAGTGTGAATCCGCACTGGACAAGGCCGGGCTCAGTAAAAATATTATGGTCGACTGCAGCCACGCCAACTCGGACAAACAACCTGAGCTGCAGCCTCTGGTAGCCAAAAACGTCGCCCACCAATTGATTGAGGGCAACGAATCCATTATCGGCCTGATGCTGGAAAGTCATTTGCACAGCGGCAATCAGGCAATACCCGATGACTTGGCAGACCTACGCTATGGGGTATCGGTCACCGACGGATGTATCGACTGGGACGCGACCGAGCACCTGCTGCGAGACCTCGCCGAAATGCTTGCACCCATCGTAGAGAAACGCGGGGAAAACGGCACTCCTCAGTAGTAAGCCTGACTCCTGTCGGTATGATCCGTGGAATCGCGAACGCCCGCTAACTCCGGGACTTGCTCGAGCAGGGTTTTTTCGACGCCATCCTTGAGCGTGATACTGACCGCACTGCAACCCTGACATCCACCGCCAAACTGCAGAATCGCAAACTGATCGTCAGTGACCTCCACAAGCGATACTTCGCCGCCATGGGCCGCGAGCGAGGGGTTTACCTCGTTGTAAAGAATATAGTTGATGCGGTCCTCGACCGGACTGTCATCACTGACGCGGGGCATTTTTGCGTTTGGCGCTTTGATCGTGAGTTGTCCACCAAATTTATCCTTGCTGTAGTCGACCAACGCATCTTCCAAGAAAGGAATGCTTCGTCCCTGAAACCACGCTTTAAACTGACCGAAGTCTTCCTCAACATCCCCCTCCTGGATGTCCTCTGAACGGCAGTAGGCAATACACGTTTCGGCGCGGGGTGTTCCCGGGTTGTTGATAAATACCCGCACGCCCAGAGCACCTTCCTGCTTGCTCAACAGTTCTTCGAGGTAATCTCGCGCCGATTCAGTGATGGTGATCATGTCTCTATTCCAAGTATTTTAGGGAGTGAGCGGCAATACTTGACCGCCACACTAGGTTACCACAAGCCTACGGCTTACAGGTGGCTCCATACTGCGGCAGTATTAGATCAAAATATTTTGATCTAATACTCTCATTAATCAATTTATTTTGATATATTGGCAAAAATTTGAACAGAACTAGCCCGCATGGACCGTCATCGCTTGAAAACCCGTTACACCCACAGCAGTGCGCCAGCACTGTTAGCCGCATTGCAGGAGCGAATCCTCGTACTAGATGGCGCGATGGGCACGATGATCCAGGCGCTTGCCCTTGATGATGCGTCCTATCGGGGGACCCATTGGGCGGATCATCCGGTTGACCTTCAGGGCAACAACGACCTTCTTAACCTCACCCAGCCCGAGGCAATCAAGGAGATTCATCTTGCCTATCTGCGCGCTGGCGCCGACATCATCAGCACCAATACATTCAATAGCACGGCTATCGCCCAAGACGATTATGCCCTCAGCGACGCAACACGGTCGCTCAATCGCGAGGGCGCTCGACTCGCCCGGGAAGCCGCGGACGAGGTTTCCGCGGAAACTCCGCACCGCCGACGCTTTGTCGCAGGGATTCTGGGGCCCACCCCAAGAACCGCATCGATTTCTCCCGATGTCAACGACCCGGGGGCTCGCAATATTTCATTTGATCAGCTCGCTGCTGACTATACCCAAGCGGCAATTGCCCTCATCGAAGGCGATGTCGACTTACTCATGATCGAGACCGTGTTTGACACGCTTAACGCCAAAGCAGCCACATTTGCCTGCGAGGCCGCCATGCAAGCAACGGATATAAGGCTGCCCCTCATGGTCTCTGCCACCTTCCCCGACACCAGCGGGCGGCTACTGTCTGGTCAAACTCCCGAGGCCTTCTGGCATGCGATATCCCACGCAAAACCGCTCATCGTGGGGAGCAACTGCGGACGTCGGTTCAAGGAGGTTAGACCCTTTCTCGAAACGCTGTCACAAACCATAGAGTGCTACTTCAGCGCTCATCTCAATGCAGGGTTACCCAACGCCTTCGGTGACTACGACGAAACACCCAGCGAAATGCAGGAGGACTTCACCGAGTTTGCACAGCGGGGTTACCTCAATCTCGCCGGGGGCTGCTGTGGAACAACGCCAGAACACATTAAAGCTATTGCCTCTGGGGTCGCCGAGATGGCGCCTCGCCAACTCCCCGAGGCATCGCAAGACACCCACTTGAGCGGCCTTGAAGCATTCAGCTTCGCTGG
>CALSMP010000021.1 GCA_943787485.1 uncultured Luminiphilus sp.
CCGACCATTCCGACATTGGTGACTCCTGCGGGGGATGTAATCCGTGACGGTGCAGCGATTATGACCCATTTTGAGGAGCCTGCCGGCTGGCCCAGCTTACCCAGCGGTCCGAGACAGCGAGCCCTGGCCTGGCTACTCGACGTAGTGGGGACAGATGGCCTGTTGCGGCCAGCCATGCACTACCGCTGGAACTTTCCCGAGGCCAATCAGCACTTTGTGGGTTTTCACTTTTTGCATTCTCAACGGGAGACTCCGGAGCGACAGGAAAAGACTGATGCCATGATGGATCGAATGCGCCACGCGGCAAAGGTTTTTGGCGTAAATCCCGACACATCGACGCTCGTGGAAACGCTTTACCTCGAATTTCTCGCAGCACTCGACCGGCACCTTGAGCAAATGCCTTATCTCTTTGGGTGGCGACCCAGTATTGGGGATTACGGGCTGCTAGGTCCACTTTACGCCCATTTGGGAAGAGATCCCCACCCGGCGGCGATCATGCAGCAACAGGCTCCGCGGGTCTTTCGCTGGGTGGAGCGGATGAGTCGACCTGACCATGATATGCCGGAATATTTTGAGACCGGGGAGGGCTTTTTGGCCAACGATGAAATCCCAGACACCATGATCCACATACTCCAGCTTCTGGCCGAGGACTTTGCCCCCGAAACAGAAGCCGCTGCTGGCACCATTAACCTGTTTCTAGAACGCAGCGCCCCTGCAGCAGGGGATGTGGCGGTGGGTCGGCTTGCGGAAGCGCCCGGGGTAGCGGAGTTCGTTGTTCGGGGCGAAAAAATCAGCGCGCTTGCTCAGCCCCACCGATTTTTCCTGCTTCAGCGGATGCAAGATACCGTTGACGGGCTGGATGTACCTGATCAACAGGCAGTGCTGAGCCTTCTCGAGCAGTGCTCGCTCGAATCGGTGCTGGAAAGCCGGCTGTCCCGACGAATTACACGTCGGGATAACCTGGAGGTGTGGGTCTAGGTACCCTGTGTTTTCAGAAGCTGTAGCGCAGCGTGACCCCATAGGTTCTGGGGGGCGCAAGGAAAAAGGCTTCCATGCCGGATAGCAGGAAGGGCAGCGCTGACAGAGAGGCATAGTCGTCGTCGGTCAGGTTCTTACCCCAGAGCGCCACATCCCAATGGTCGGTGCGCCAGCCAATTCTGGAATTGAGCAATGTGCGATTGTCGATGTTGTTTTCTTGTGCCAGAACGACTGAGGCGGTGGTGGTGTGATCGTCCATGTAGCTGTAGTCGGTCCGCCAGTAGCCGGTGCCCTGTCCGATAGGAACAAACACGGTGGCCCCCAGATTCACGCTGAGTTCAGCCGTGAACGGTAAGTTATAGCCGGCACTGGGCCCCTCGGTGATGTCGTAATCGTTCATGTAGAGCAGACCTGCGGATAGTCGCAGAAATTGTGCAGGTAGCGCTTCTAGTTGAAGATCCAGACCCGAGGTTTCTACCTTGGCCTCATTAGAGACATAGGTGCCAAGGCCGGTAGGCAACTGCTGGTTGGATTGATAACCGTCTATATCGGTGTCGAACCAGGTGGCATTGAGTCGAAGCTTCGAGTTCAGTAGCGTGGTTTTGATGCCCACTTCAACACTCGTGGTGTCCTCGTCGTCAAATGCCCGCTCCTCCTCAGTACCGTTTACCGAGTTGAATCCCCCGGATTTAGTGCCGGTAGCAGCGCTGGCAAAAAGCATGACATTATCGGTCAGATTGAAGGCCGCCCGAAGCATCCAATCGGTGTTGTCCTCTTTGCGGCTTAGGGTGGTGTCGATGGGCGTGGACACCGAATCAAGGAAAGAGGCACCCAGAATGTCATTCGAGATGGCAGTAGAAAATGTCTGGCTGTAGAGGTCCGCTGTCTTTTCTTCCTCACTCCAACGCAAGCCAGCGGTCACATGCAGGCGATCGGTTGCATGCCAGGTGGCTTGGCCAAAAAGCGCGATGGTTTCCGTGTTCTGCGAATACGCCACGGTTAAGTTGTCACCGGGCTGAACCAAGAAGGGTAACGGTACCGGGAAGGGTAGGGGTTGCTGGCTGCCGATCGGGATCAGATCATCCCCCACAAAAACGAAGGGATCTTCGCCACCCCGTTCGGTGGTTTGATCAAGGTAAAAAAGCCCGACCTGGTAGTCAACCCGATCACCGATGGATGAGGTCCAGCGAAGCTCTTGAGACAGGCTGTCGCCGCCGAATGTGTCGTCAATGAGAGGTAGAATGTCGAGCTCAGAGCGATCCGGGTCCGTGCTCATGGCATAGTCATACTCGTTCCACCCGGTTATCGAGGTGAGGTCGCCTGCTGCGCCGCTGTAATTAACGGTAAGCATAACAGTGTCAGCCGACATCTCGAATTTACTGGGCACATCCACGCTCACCTGATAGTCGTAAGGGTCGTTCGCGTCAGGGGTCATGCCGTTGGCAGCCAGAAAATCATTCACCGAGTCAGACTGAATTGAATCGGCAGCACAGCAGGTGGTGTCGCGTTTGACCCGCGAAGCACTCAAGGTGACGTCGAGATCATCGGTGAGTTGCCAGAGCAGCTTGCCTTGAACATTCCAGTCATCAACTGCATTGAGATCAGCGCCCGCCGCATTTTCAAAGAAGCCATTTTGCTGATGCATATTTCCCGAGATCCGAAAAGCCAGGCGGTCTGTAATCGGGCCTGACAGAACACCCGTGTAGCGGTCTAGGCCATAGTTGCCTCGGCTTGCCTCTAGAGTGCCCTCGAAATTGTCCTGACTCGGTGCTTTGGTCACGATACTAATCGCGCCCGCGTTGGAGTTCTTGCCATAGAGGGTCCCTTGGGGGCCCTGCAGAACTTCGATCCGTTCGATATCAGTAAGATCGGCCATGCCCAATCCGGTGCGCCCAAAAAACATGCCGTCCACAAACATGCCCACCGATGGCTCTAGAGCTGGGTCTCTCTGTGCGGTACCGATTCCCCGGATGTTCATCCGCGCATCGAAGGGGGTGAGGTTGGTATTAATAGTGAGCGAAGGCGTCAAAATGGCAACATCATCCGCACTGTAGATACCCGCCTCTTCAATTACTGCACTACTGAATGCCGTTACCGTAACCGGAAGATCCTGAAGGTTTTCGGCGCGTTTAGAGGCGGTCACGATGACCTCCTCGAGCGCGGCTGATTGAGCAGGCGCAGGTTGAGTGAAACCGGCGATCGCCATAACGCTCGCCGTGACAACTAAGGGAATATTATTGATGGGGCTCTTCATGAGATTTCTCGTTCCAAAGGCTCTTGATGTCGATGCATTCAATTTTTTATTGTTATGACATAATATATGTCATAATATAGCTCGATTCTATAGTTTTTGCGGCGCACTGGCAAGCGGCGCGGTTTTTAGGGTGGTTTAACAGCGGGAGCGACGTTTATCTTTTTGCGTGAAGGCTATCGGTGGTTTTTTGAGGCCCTAAGCTAAGAGGCTCCTAGCCTAGAAGATCTTTGCAAGATCAGCAGTATCTGTTCATCTGCCTGTGAGTGACGGGCGCTAAAACGCGAGTATGGCGACAACAATAAACGAGTAGTGACGGAATAGTTAAGGAATAGGTGGTATGAACGTATTACGCACCCCGGATGATCGCTTTGATGGCTTAGAGAATTTTTCCTATCAACCCCACTACCAGATAATTGATGACGGTGAGGGTGGCGAGCTCCGCATCCACTATGTGGATGAGGGCGCTCGAGATGGGCGCGTAGTGTTGCTGATGCACGGCCAGCCTGCGTGGTGCTACCTCTACCGTCATATGATCCCACTGTTGATAGAGGCCGGTTTTCGGGTGATTGCCCCCGATCTCGTTGGCTTTGGTCGATCGGACAAGCCCGTACAACCCTCCAACTACACTTATGCTCGCCACGTGGCGTGGATGAGTGATTGGCTTACGAAGCTCGACCTTTCAGACATCACTGTCTTTTTTCAGGATTGGGGTAGTTTAATTGGGCTACGCTTGGTGGCGGCTTATCCTGAGCGTTTTAGTCACGTGGTGCTATCTAACGGTGGTATGCCAGCGGGCCTTATACCCGAGGCCTTTGCGCCTGCGCTCAAGGCGGCTTACCAGGATCTGGAGGTCCCCGCTGCGAGTGAGCTGGCAGTACGCTTTGCTGATACTACGGGTATTCCGGGCTTCCTTTACTGGCGTAAGTTCGCGGCACACAGTCCAGAAATAGCAACGCCGGGCAGCAATGTTATCGGCGAGGTGGCTGGCTCCAAGCTTACTGAAGGCGAGGTCGCGGCTTACAACGCGCCTTTTCCAGACCTCTCTTATGCGGCGGGTGCTCGGCAATTTCCGTCGCTTGTGCCCCTCTTTCATGACGAGCCCGAGGTGGCTGAGAACAAAGCAGCTTGGGTGGTACTGGAGCAATTCGATAAGCCCTTTATGCTCGCGTTCTCGGATAATGATCCGGTAACCGCAGGGGGTGACAAGGCTTTCAAAGAGCGGGTACCTGGCTGTCGAGGGATTCCGCATAGAACCATTTCTCCGGCAGGGCATTTCGTACAGCAGGAACAGCCTGAACAGTGCGTGCAGGCGATTTTGGATGTCATTGCCCACAACGCCTAGATCTTAAAGGCAGCAGACGAGGAGCCGCAGGGTGATCGATTACAGAAAAGAGGGTGGCGTTCATGTCATAACCATGACCGCAGAGGCCAGCACCATTTGCCCTGATTGGCAGCAGATAATGCTTCAGCACCTCGATGCCGTTGAGGCTGACTGCGGTCATGGTACGGCGCTTGTGCTGGCGGGAGAGGGCAAGTTTTTTTGCAATGGCCTTAATTTAGATGTGGTCGCGACATTGGACGCCGAGGCCATGGGACAGTTCGCGCAGCGCAGCGGCCAGATCCATAAACGTTTTTTAGAGTTGCCTTGCCCAACTGTCGCGGCGATCAATGGGCACGCTTTTGCGGCAGGAGCTTTTATGGCCTTGTCTTGTGACTATCGATTGATGCGGCAAGACAGAGGTTGGTTTTGTGTTTCCGAGGTTGATGTCGGCGTGCCTATTCCAGCCAATATGATGGGTATTCTTCATGGCAAGCTGTCCCCGAATACGGTGAGGGACGCTGTGTTGACCGGTAAGCGCTACACCGCTGACGAGGCGATTGCTGCGGGCATTGTGGATGCTAAAGCGGAGGACGCTGAACTCCTTGGCAAGGCGATCGAACTGGCAGCGACTTTAGCGGGCAAGGAGCCTGGTATCTTCAAGGCGATCAAGCAAACATGGATCGATCCAATCAGCTCGGCGTTTGAGAGCTGAGATGACGCTGCTTGCTATCGCAAAGCGTGCGATCAAATGGATGCTTCTAGCCATCACCCTGTTCTTGGCTTTTATTTTTTGGCTAGGTTTTTTCTCCGCGCGTCCTCCCTTGACCGCAGATCCGGAGACGCTTGCAGGTGATGGCAGCGCGCTGGACTATTGTGCGCTGCCTGTTCTGGACGGTATGGGAAAGCGTGCAGAAGATATTCCAAAGGGCAACACCCCGGGGTGTGGCTACGACCATTTTCCCCTGCCGATACTTGCGGAGTGCACCGAACCGTTGGCGTCAGGGGCTGATGATATACGCGGTCTGTGGCGGGGAATTTCCGGAGGGCACGTTGGGCACGTTGAACGCATTGAGCAGTGTGGCAGTCGGGTTGTCGTCACGACCTCGGGGGTCATTCATGACTATGGACCCAACAGTACCGGGGTATTGAATACTAATGACACTGAGGGGTCGGTGCTCTTTCTGCTGGGAGAAAAGGAGTACTGCATGCGAAGCTCTGCTAGCATGATCTGGGAACAGGGCATTCTCAATTTTTATGCCTTCGGCTGGGGGCCTCTCGCTGTGCGGCGGTATCTACAAGGTGATCAGTTGGTTTGGGAATACGCCGATGGATCAGTTACTCATATGGAGCGCCTCTGTCGTTTGCCCGAGACCGAAAAAATTCCCCGGCAGCGCGGCAAGCGCTGGCAGATTTTCTAGTCACTCTCACCCCGGCGATTGATAGCCTGCGCAGAGAAGGTAAGCTGGCGCTCTAAGAGGGAAATTTTGCGATGCAAAATACGGCGGTATGGATTAACCGGGGCGATTATCGGCAGACCCGGGTGGTAAAGACCGAAGTGGAACCCCTCGCCGATGGGCAGGCGCGGGTCGAAGTGGAGAAATTTGCGCTAACGGCCAATAACGTGACCTATGCGGCGTCCGGGGATCTTTTTGGTTACTGGCAGTTCTATCCCACTGGGGAGGATCTCTGGGGTTCGGTAACGGTGTGGGGTATTGCACGGGTGCTTGAAAGTGTTGCTGACGGCATCGTTGAGGGTGAGCGGATTTATGGTTTCTTCCCCATGAGTCGCTATGTCACTCTCGAGCCGGGCAACGTGGTTGCGGGAGGATTTGACGACGGGGCTTCGCTCACCGCCAGCCACTGCCCGCACTTTACAACCACTATGCCCGACTTGGGGCAGATTCTTCGGAGATGGCGCCCTTGGAGGACGCGCGGTGTTTATATTTCCCGCTGTTCATTACCGGCTTTGTGATCGCTGACTCATTGAGTGATAACGACTGGTATGGCGCACGACAGATTCTTATCGGTTCGGCGTCGTCCAAAACGGGGTTCTCGACAGCCGCCTTTCTGAGAGCGGCGGGCTTTGAGGGCAGGATTGTTGGTTTGACGGCCGAGGCAAACGTGGATTTTTGTGAAGAGCTCGGCTTCTACGACCACCTGCTGCCATACGCTGAGGCTATGAGTGTCGAGAGTGAGCCTGCGGTCTTTGTTGATATGTCGGGCGATGCCGAGGTGCGCTCCGGATTGCACCAGCATCTCCAGGACCAATATGAAACGCAGTATCGTTGTGGGTGCCACCCACTGGCACGATTTTGGCGCGAGCCTCGAGTCCCCAAAATCTCCCCGGCACGCCACCTGAAGTGTTTTTTGCGCCCGCCCAAATTGAAAAGCGGGACAAGGATTGGGGGCCGGGGGTGATGATGAAGCGA
>CALSMP010000022.1 GCA_943787485.1 uncultured Luminiphilus sp.
CATCGATCTGTTCCCGAGCGTTGAAGTGCCCATTGTAACGGTTGAAACAATACTCGAAGGAGCCTCTCCCAGCACGGTAGAGACAGAAGTTACCGAGAGGCTTGAAGAAGAGCTAATCGCTATATCTGGCGTCGATACAATGCGCTCGATTAGCGGTGACGGTTTTTCACAGATAATCCTTGAATTCGATATGGAGGAAAATCCCAACCTGAAGGCCCAGGAGATACGGGACAAAATCAGTCAAACTCTGCCGCTTCTGCCTGACACAGTTAGTCAGCCTGTCGTCTCCATACTTGATCCGGATTCTGAACCCATTGTCTCGGTGATTGTATCCGGCCCCTGGCCAGTGGGTGAACTCACAGCCTTCGCCAAAGATGTCGTCAAAGAGCGTTTGCAGAGAGTACCTGGCGTTGGCAGCGTGATTCTTGTCGGGGGCCGCGAGCGGGAAGTACGCATCTGGTTGAAAGCCCCACAAATGCGGGGTTACGGCGTAATTGCGGCCGATGTAATCAGCGCTATCCAACGTGAGCATGCTGACATCCCTGGCGGCCGCCTGGATTACCACAGCGGGTCCACGGAACTGACCATCAAAACCATGGGCGAAGTAACCAGCTTAAAAGAGTTGGGTGAAATCATTATTTCTCGCGATGATAAGGCGATGGTGCGCTTGATAGATGTTGCCGAAGTTGAGGATGGTCTGGAGGATGAACGCAGCTACGCGGAGCTAGATGGTAGAACAGGAGTAAGCCTCGAAATTCGCAAACAATCTGGAACCAATACCACCAGTATTGCCAAAGCAGTTAAGGCAGCGCTGACCAAACTTCAGACAGAAACACCAGCTGAAATCAACATTGTCACGGTAAGGGACAGTTCGCGATTTATCGGGTCCGCAGTGCGAGACGTGTCAAACGATATTTTGCTAGGCATCCTCCTGGTTGTCATTGTCACACTTTGCTTTTTACTCAGCGTACGCGCCACGCTAATTGTTGCAACCGCTATTCCAACGGCAATCATCGCTACTTTTTTCGCTTTCTACCTACTCGATTTTTCTATCAATATGGTATCGCTGATTGCCATATCACTGTGTGTCGGCCTGCTCGTAGACGATGCCATAGTTGTGCTGGAATCTATACACCGCGAAGTTGAAGCTGGGCTCGACCTCAATGAAGCTGCTTCAACGGGCACGCGAAAAGTTGCCACTGCCGTCATCGCATCCACCCTTTGTGTGATGGCGGTGTTCTTGCCGATTTCCTTTACCACAGGTCTGGTTGGTGTGTTTTTCTATCAATACGGTGTCACCATTGCTGTGGCAGTAGCACTATCTCTGTTTGTTTCCGTTACCCTTACGCCTATGTTGAGCTCTCGTCTGCTCAAAAAAAGTTCCGGCCATAGAGGAATGTTTGCGCTACTGGATAAGGGCTATGTACTTCTGGAAACAACCTACGTTAAGGGCGTTCGCTTCGCACTTCGCGCTCGCTGGCTTGTTCTGCTGTTGGCCGCTGCCACTGTCGGTATGGGTGTTTATAATGCGGGTCAGGTTCCCCTCTCATTTACGTCCGCAACTGATAGAAGCGAGTTTCTCGCCAAAGTCGAGCTTCCTCTGGGAACCGGTCTTACCCAGGCCAAGCGTGTTGCCACTCAAGTGAGTAAAACTGTCAGTGACCTGGAACATATTGAATTGGTGTTCACTGTTATTGGCTCCGGCGCTCAGGCCAAGGCAAACGAACTATCATTCTATTTTGGTCTGTCGCCGAAACAACAAAGGAGCAGTCATCAGTATGAAGTGATGGATGACGTCCGCACAGCGCTCGCTTTGGCCATACCCGATGCCAAGCACATCTCTTTGACAGATGTGCCCTGGATATCCGGAGGAGGATTCTTTGGTGCCGACATGGAGATGGCTTTAAGCGGCGATGATTTAGAACAACTTCGAACATACGCGGATACTATCACGAGCCAGATGGAAGAATCTGGCCTCTTCAGGGATATCAAGTCCAGCTATGAGCCAGGCAAGCCTGAATTGCAGGTTACGATAAACCGGCGCAGGGCCGCTGATTTGGGCATTTCGGTTCGAGATATCGCCGCTACTGTTGGAGCCACGATGGGTGGTGTAGATGTTACAAGTTACGAAGAGTTCGGTAATCGCTATGACGTGCGCCTGAGATATGCAGAAACGTACCGCGACGAGATCGGAAAGTTTGACCTCATTCAATTACGCGCGGCAGACAACAGCTTAATAGATTTCCGTAACGTCGCAGAGGTAAGCGTAACCAGTGGCCCGGCACAAATCGATCACTACAATCGGGCTCGAAAGATCGGTATTTCTGCAAACGCTCCCGCTGGGATCGCGACAGGCGAGCTGATGAAAAAAATGGATGAGATTATTAGTGATCTCGATATGGCTACAGGATACGAGAGTTCATATCTAGGCACTTCAGAGCAAATCAATGATATTGTCGAGGCAATATTTTTTGCACTAACAATGTCGATGCTCAGTCTATACATGATTCTGGCTAGTCAATTCAACAGCTATACTCAACCAGTAGTGATCATGCTTACCGCTCCGCTGTCTTTTGTGGGCGCATTCAGCTTGCTCGCATGGACTAACTCCGAGCTTTCAGTCTTGACACAAATCGGTCTGGTCGCGCTGATGGGTCTGGTTATGAAAAACGGCATTCTTCTGGTGGACTATGCCAATCAGGCCATAGAGCAAGGCCACAGCGCAGCGGAAGCTATGATCGAAGCGGCTCATTTACGCTTACGCCCAGTACTGATGACTGCGTTCTCTACCATATTCGGTATGATCCCTATAGCGCTGGCCACGTCTGATGGCGCTGAGTTACGCACTTCAATGGGTATACTCGTAATAGGCGGACTAATTTCCTCAACCGTGCTTACCTTATTTGTTGTTCCAGTGGTTTACACATTACTCGCCGACGCCGAAAGTCAGCTTGCCCGTCTATTAAAATCGGAAATCTGAACAAGATGGATGCACTCCAACTGGAAAAAGTTTACGAGTTGTTCAGCGCCGGGATCGGTGCTCACAGTGATATGTCACTGAAATTTGTTTCTACCGAGGAAAACCGAGTCGTATTGGAAATGCCTTTCCAGGAAAAGCATGCAACAGCGCACGAAAATGGTTCGTTGCACCCTGGCGCTCTGGCAGCCGCACTGGACAGTGCCTGCGGTTTCGTAGTCCTCCAAAGCCTCGCGGTGCCACAGGCCATTGCGACCATCAACCTGCGAATCGACCACATACATTCCGCCCCCGTAGGCACTGATGTTCGAATCCAGGCGGAGTGCTACCAGCAGATTAACGGGTTTGCCTATGTCAGTGCATTCGCCAGCAGCCTGGACGGAAGAAAGATGTTGTGTAACGCGCAAGGTATTTTCAAAATTGGCAGCCCAGGTCCTGCCCTGGATCGAAGCTTGCTCTATCGACGAGGTGATTAATCAAGATGGACAAACATCTACTCCAGTTTCTCGACGAGACGCCCTATGCGAAAAATTACGGGACCGAGCTTGTCAGATGCGAACCAGATGTCGAATGCCTGACTCCTTGGGCAGAGCATTTTACTGGTAACCCATTGTTGCAAGCGTGGCACGGAGGAGTAGTTGTAGGCGTTCTCGAGCTTACCGGTGCGTTGCAAACTTTAAAGGTATCAGCCGACGAAGTGTGCCCACTCCTATCAGCCAACATCAATTTTCTACGTCCCACCAAGGGTGATCTAGCCGTGCATACACGCGCTTACCTTGTTCGAAGTGGGAGGCAGATTCTGAATATCGATGTCATCGCCTGGCAAATCTCGCTGCAAGAGCCCACTGCTGCGGCAACACTGACTTTTGCAAGACGTAGTTAGTCACCATCCTTCTGTTCGATTTAACGCTAAATTCACGAAAAACCACCCCGTACCGCCTGCGTTCCGGCGCGAGCTCATTAGCCGCTCGCCCGAGAGAATTCTCGGTAAGAGTCTGGAAGAACACTCTTCCCCCAAGGCAATGGTGGATTTTTGCGGGTACAAATGTGCAGTTTTCGTCCGGCGTTGATAGGCTTTTCACAGCGGAGCATATCGTTTTCCGCATCAAAACCCCACGTCACTAAGGCGCGAAGCGAGTAGTGACGTGGGCAGCGCGCACATTGCGGCAATCTTGGCAACACCGAGGCTTAACGTCTTTTCAGGGGTGGTTACAGTGGAACCACCCCCTCAAAGGTGGATTGGGTCGTGTAGGCACAGTCAAATATGGCCAAAATTGCATTGCAGAGAGCTTTCAGGGCGTTTGATGGCAGCAAGTTTTCAGCTGCCGGGCAGAAACCACTCCCGATTCAGGTGAAGTTCTCTGTGACACGCGTATTCTGTGTTCCTATAATCGGCCCCAACACTGAATTTTGTCGCTGCCACTGCGCTTAAAGTGGCAAGGAAGACCCCACCTTGCGAAAGCGAACGGGGTAGGTGGATTCAGGTAGTTTTGGAATCTGCTGAACGCGTCACTCAGGACCCTTCTTGACGCAACGGTCAGCGATGACCGGGTCCCTCTTCGAACTATCGCAGTGCCGCTTCGTCTGGGTACCGCACCTTCAAATCCCTCCCGCCTGGTACGGGGATCGGTTCCATAAGCGCTGTGGATGGCCGGGCATATATGCCGGCCTGAAAGACAGTTTCTTCAACCACGCAAACGCACTGGCGGTCAGTGCGCTCTGCTCAACTTAAAAAGGAGAAATCCACCACCAGCCTTTGGCTGGATGACCGTTGGTTTGCACGGGCCAGTTTTCTTGCGAAAACACACCGTGCTGTCTATGGCCAGACACATTCAGGTCAACCGGGATTGGTGTCCCGTGATCGTACCGCTCGTCGGACCTGCGCAGCATTGTTGCCAGGTGATCAGAAACACTCACCGATGGAAACAACACTATGCGAGACCTGAACTACCAACTGAAACTCTTGTGCAAACACAGCCATGAAGGCAGCTTCGAAACCCGCGTAGGCCGTGAGCGCCAGTTGAGCGCAATCGCCAACCAGTTGCACGAGCTGGGCTTCCGGCAATTGAAGGCCTCCTCCCTCAAACAAAAGCATGTCCAGGCCCTGGTGGACGAGTGGCTGAAACAGAACCTTTCACCCGGCACCATCAAGAACCGGATGAGCTGTTTACGCTGGTGGGCCGAGAAGGTTAACAAGCGGGCCGTGGTTGCCAGCTCCAACGACTTTTATGGCATACCGGACCGGCAGTTCGTATCCGGCACCAGCAAGGCCAAGGACCTGAAAAGGGACCAACTCGCCCTGGTGAAAGATGAATATGTGAGGATGAGCCTGCGCCTGCAACAGGCCTTCGGGCTTCGACGGGAGGAAGCCCTGAAGATCCAGCCCCGCTGGGCAGACCGGGGTGATCACCTGCACCTCAAGGCCAGTTGGACCAAGGGCGGACGGGAACGCACCGTCCCCATCCGCACCCTGGAACAACGCGCCCTGCTGGAACAGGCCAAGCGGCTGGCCGGTTTCGGCTCGCTGATCCCCCGGGGCCGGCAATACATCGAGCAGCTCAGGATCTACGAACGCCACACCGCCAACGCCGGCTTATCCAAAATGCACGGCCTGCGCCATGCCTATGCCCAGCAGCGGTACCGGGAACTCACAGGTTGGCCCTGCCCCCATGCGGGCGGGCCCGCCAAAGAGCAATTAACCGGGTCACAGCGTCAGGTCGACCAGCAGGCCCGCCTGACCATCAGTGCTGAAATAGGCCATGTCAGAGCCCAGATAACTGCTGTGTACATAGGCAGATAGGGCATGCAGATCCAACCCCGCCTGATCCGACTCCGCGATGCCCCGGCCTACCTCGGGATCAACAAGAATACTTTTAATCGCGTGGTGCGCCCTGCCCTGTCTGAGGTTTCCCTGGGACAACAAACCATTCTCTTCGACAGACTTGAAATCGACGCCTGGGCGGAGGACTATATCCAACGCAACGGGCGTCGTCCTTTAGGCTCAATTCTGGAGGACGATTTATGTCAAAGCGCAACAAAATGCCGGGGCTCCGCCTCAAAAACGGGATCTGGCATATCGAAAAACGCTCGCAGTACGCCCCCGGCGGCTGGCTCCGCGAAAGCACAGGAGTATCTGGCCGCACTGAGGCAGAGCAAAAACTGATCCGTCGACTGGCGGAGATTCAAGAGGAGGCAAAGCAACAAGCCGCAGCGGTTTATACCTTCGAGGCAGCGGCACTGCGATACCTCGAAGATATTGCACAGTCGTCATCGGCAGAAACGATAGCGATACATCTGGACCAGTTGTTCGTGTATATCGGCGCACTGCCCCTGGAGCAGGTCCACGACGGCACTTTAAAGCCATTCGTGGATGAGCGGCTCCGTCTGGGGAAGGCCCCGAAATCCATTAACAATGCGATTGGTACAGCCAGTGCAGTTCTCAATCGCGCGGCGCGGGTATGGCGAAATGAGCAAGGGCTGCCGTGGCTAAAACAGGCACCGCCCAAACTCAGTCGGCTATCGCTCAAGGGGTGCCAGAAAAGACCGTACCCCTTGTCGTGGGAAGAACAGGACAGGCTTTTTTCAAGGCTCCCCCGCCACCTGGCGGATGCCGCGATGTTTGCGGTCAATACGGGATGCCGGGAACAAGAGGTCTGCCAGCTGCGCTGGGCATGGGAGGTAAAACTGGATGATCTATCCACTTTCGCCTTTGTCCTGCCCGAGTCGATCACCAAGACCAGTACCGAGCGGGTGGTGGTGCTCAACACGGTCGCGAAGGCAGTAGTCGATTCACGGCGGGGGATCCACGAGGACTTCGTGTTTACCTATCGGGGCAACCCGGTCGGGAAGTTACGGACCAGCGCGTGGATCAGGGCCTGGACGAAGGCCGGGTTACCGACGGACAGCACCATACTCAAAGGCGTTCACAATTTGCGCCATACGTTCGGCCGAAGGCTGCGAGGCGCGGCGGTTCCACTGGAAACACGCAAGGCGCTGCTGGGGCATGCCAGTGGTGATATCACCACCCACTACTCGGCAGCCGAACTCGGCGAACTGCTGGATGCCGCGGAGAAGGTGACCGATCGTGGGCGCGCGCAATCGCCCACCCTGACAGTGATAAAGCGGCAGAAGGAGGAAAGTGTCGGAAAACTGCCGGAAATGCGCGGGAAGGTTAGTGGCTGCTAAGCTGCAGACCCTTACGGAATTGGCGCGCCTGGCACGATTCGAACGTGCGACCGGCCTGGTTCGTAGCCCGAGGCACAACCCGAAGCAATAACCTGCCGATCGATAGCGCGCAGCTGATCGGTCGAAAAGAGCTTGTGATGGTTATTGTTCATCGGGCAACTCTATCCCTATCAGAGCCCCCTCGAAAATCGGCGCATAAACCTTGAGCGGGCCGCACGCACCATCGATCTGCCATCCCGTGCTGAGGTCAAATCCGTATTGGTGTCGAGGGCAGTACAGATGATTGCCCACCACCTCCGCGCTCTGTAGGGATTGTTCTTGGTGTGGGCAACGGGCATGAACAATGTGAAGACACCCCTCCTCCTGCATCAGCAAGACCTCGAGGGCATTGTGCTTGACCACTTTGCGATAGCCATCGTGGAGATTAATCAGCTTTTCCAGAGCGAGAAACCTCACCTAGGGCTTGGACTGGCTCAGCATAATAATTTGCTGTGCCCCCGCCAGCGGTGTCAGCGTCGCCGTTTGCACGTCACGCTCAATCTCCGGTAAGACTGACTGTACCGATTCATGCTTTTTTATGTTTATTCGCAACATATCGTCGATCAACTGGTACATCCACGCGAGATTCTGCTTAGACCGCCTTGCAGCGAGTTCGCCAGCGGCCCCGCTGGCTTCTCGAAAGCGCGAGATCATTTCCCACACCGCGTCTACGTCTTTTCCATGCAGTGCCGAACAGGTCATCACCTCTGGCGCCCAATGCGCTTCGTGACTCAGGAGCGATAGTGCGCCCGCATAATGTTGTCGGGTCAACCGAGCAATAGCCTCGCTATCACCATCGGCCTTGTTAATAACGATAGCGTCGGCCAGTTCAATGATGCCTTTCTTGATGCCCTGAAGCTCATCGCCACCACCGGGGAGCATCAGAACGAGAAAAAAAATCGACCATTTGCGCCACCTGATGTTCGGACTGGCCCACGCCGACGGTTTCCACCAGAATCACGTCATACCCAGCAGCCTCACACAGCAACACAGACTCGCGTGTTTTTTGGGCCACACCGCCTAGCGCAGATCCTGCAGGTGATGGGCGAATGAATGCAGCCTGCTCGCGGGGAAAGCATCTCCATGCGGGTCTTGTCGCCTAGGATGGACCCACCGGCGACAGGCGAACTCGGGTCAACCGCAAGAACAGCCACACGATGACCTTGGCCGATCAGAAAAAGACCGAGTGCTTCTATGAAAGTGGATTTCCCAACCCCAGGCACTCCGGTAATACCTACGCGGATGCTTCGCCCGGTGTGCGGTAGTAATGCGTCAAGTAAGCTCTGTGCCTGCTCGCGATCGTCGTTGCGGCTGCTCTCAACTAGCGTAATCGCCTTGGCGAGGCTTCGGCGATCGCCTTCGAGGATGGCCTCAGCGTCAATTGCCATCGGTCGCGTCAGCCCGCCGGTAATGTTGCATTTATGGCATCGAGCACCTTTCGTGCAGCATCGGGAATGGGAGTGCCTGGGCCGAAAATAAGCGCTACACCGCTCTCTTCAAGGAACTCATAGTCCTGCTGCGGAATGACACCGCCGGCGATTACAATGATCTCGTCCGCACCCTGCTTTCTTAGCTCGTCAATCAGCTGGGGCACCAGCGTTTTGTGGCCCGCCGCGAGACTCGAGGCACCCACGACGTGAACATCGTTCTCGATCGCTTGTCGGGCCACCTCTTCCGGCGTTGAGAACATTGGCGAAAGATCGACGTCAAACCCCACGTCTGCAAACGCGGTGGCCACGACCTTGGCACCACGATCATGGCCATCCTGGCCCATTTTTGCGACGAGCATGCGGGGCCTGCGCCCGTGTTGCTCGACAAAACCTTCAATGTCCACGGCTATTGATTTCCAGTTTTCATCGTTCTCATAGGCAGCACCATAGACTCCCGAAACTGTTTGCGTCTGGGCCACAAAGCGGCCATAGACCTCCTCGAGGGCATCCGAGATCTCGCCTACAGTAGCACGGTGTCGAGTCGCCTCAATGGCTAAACTGAGCAGGTTGCCCTCACCCGTTTGAGCGGCCAACGTCAGTGCAGCGAGGCTTTTCGCCACCGCGTCGGCATCCCGGCTCGCCCGGATTTTTTCGATGCGCGCTACTTGACTCTCGCGGACCTGCTCATTGTCAATCTCCAAGACATCGACCTCGTCGATCGAGTCATTGCGGTATTTATTGACGCCCACAATGACGTCTTCTCCGCGATCAATTCGCGCCTGTTTCTTCGCGGCTGCCTCTTCGATACGCAGTTTGGGGATGCCGCTCTCAATGGCTTTGGCCATACCGCCCAAGTCATCAATTTCAGCAATCAGCTCACGGGCTTTGTTGGCGATATCAGTGGTCAACGATTCCATCATATAGGAACCGCCCCAGGGATCGATGACCTGACCTATCCCAGTTTCTTCCTGAAGGATGAGTTGGGTGTTGCGCGCAATCCGAGCTGCAAAGTCAGAGGGGAGCGCGATGGCCTCATCGAGAGCATTGGTATGCAGTGATTGTGTTCCCCCGAAAACCGCCGCCATGGCCTCAATCGTGGTGCGCACGATATTGTTATAAGGGTCTTGCTCGGTCAGAGACCAACCAGAGGTTTGGCAGTGGGTTCGCAACATTGAACTCTTTGGATTCTTAGGCCCAAACGCGGATACGATCTCCGTCCACAGCAAGCGCGCGGCGCGCATTTTGGCGATTTCCATAAAGAAATTCATACCAATGCCCCAGAAAAATGACAGCCGGGGCGCAAACTGGTCGATATTTAGTCCCGCCTTCAGCGCGGTCTTAATGTATTCCTTGCCGTCAGCTAAGGTATACGCAAGCTCAAGTGCGGCATTGGCCCCCGCTTCCTGCATGTGGTAGCCGGAAATGGAGATCGTGTTAAACCGCGGCATGTATTCTGAGCAATGAGCAATGATGTCGCCGATAATTCGCATGCTCGACTCAGGCGGATATATATAGGTATTGCGTACCATGAATTCTTTGAGGATGTCGTTTTGAATGGTGCCGGACAGCATGTCTTGGGAGACACCTTGTTCCTCAGCCGCAACGACGTAACCCGCGAGGATGGGCAGGACAGCGCCGTTCATGGTCATGGACACCGAGATTTTATCGAGGGGAATACCATCAAACAAAACCTTCATGTCTTCGACGGAGTCGACCGCGACCCCCGCTTTGCCAACATCACCCGCAACTCGCGGATGATCCGAATCGTAGCCGCGATGGGTCGCGAGATCGAAAGCCACAGAAATACCTTGCCCCCCCACCCGCCAGCGCGCGCCGGTAAAAGGCATTTGACGCCTCCGCGGTTGAGAACCCCGCGTACTGTCGTATGGTCCAGCGTCTGCCCGCGTACATCGTCGACATGGGTCCCCGGATATACGGCGAGATTCCTGGCATGGTGTCCGTGTAGGGTAAATCGGCGGTATCGGCCGCGGTGTAAAGCGGCTTGAGCGCTATACCCTCGGGCGTCTGCCAGGCGAACTCCTCGGGGGTTAACCCTTTGCTCTGGGCAGCAACCAAAGCCTCCCAATCCTCTATCCTCGCGGATGATTCGTCATAAATACTCACAGCTATGCCCCTGTGCCCATTGGCTCGCTCAGCTCTATCAAGACCCCGTCGCAGCTCTTTGGATGAATGAAGATCACTCGGGCACCATGTGCCCCAGGAGACGGCTCCTCGGAAAGAAACTGATAACCCAGCGCGCGCAGTCGGTGTACATCGTCATCGATATTGTCCGTTCTGAAACATAGATGGTGAATGCCGCCAGGGCGCGTTTCGAGATACTTCGCGATAGGCCCCTCACCATCGAGCGGATGAACCAATTCGATGTGCGTCTCTGGCAGCGAGAAAAAAGCCGTCTTAGTCTTCGCCGAGGGCACGTCCTCGGTGCCGTCAAAAGACAGCCCAAAATCCTACCATAAAGCGCTTTACAGCCTTCTCGAAATCAGGCACTGCAATCGCAATATGGTCCAATGAAGTAATCACGCTTAGCCTCTCCCCGCTTACAAAAACATTTGCATCAGATCAGTTGTATGGTCCCTGCGCCTTTTTGCGACAACCTCGTCTGACTCAATTTCAACCTTTTCATCCGGGGTCACTTTAAAAAGCACCTGACCCTTGCTAATGATGACGCCGTCGCCCTCGACGAGCACCTCGTCAACGGTGCCTGAAAAAGAGGCGTATACCTTAGTAAACATTTTCATGACTTCGACGATGTAGAGTGGGTCTCCCGCCTCAAAGTGATCGCCCGCCTGAACGTACAAGGGTGCGTCGGGGGCCTCACGGCCGTAAAACATGCCTCCGCTGACCGCCACGACTTCGTCTGATTTAGCGACGGGCGGTGGCGCCAAGGATTTGGCCATTTTGGCTTGATACTCTTCGTCGAGCAGACGTTCGGGTATGTGGATGGTCAAGTCCTCGTTTACCTGCAACTCGAAGAAGCCGGTAAATCTTGCCATCGCCGGTAGGAGCTCGAGGATTTCCATCCCCGCCTGAAATCCTCGATGCGCTTTCTGAATGGCTTGCCAATCAGCGCTTTCGATGCCCGCGGGAGCACTGCCATTGATAAATGCGGCAACCTCGGACCAGAGACTTATCCCGAACCGCTGGCTAATATCGGCATAAAAATCCTCTGCCTCGGACAAGATCGCGTAATCGTGATCCCATATCACGTTGGCGGCAGGCGCTTCTTCAGACCAATCCATGCGCAGGAAGTGATAGGTATCCGACAGTACCTCCACGGGATTTTCCGCCCAGCTCAGGTGCTCGCCATCGTAGCTGAACGCACGCTGATTAATACTCAGCCACCCCGCGAGTAAATGAGGCGATGACATTAACAACTTTATGGGGCGTAACAGCAGCGAGTGCTTTCGAGTTAGCACCGCGGATAAAGATTTAGCCTGATCGGGCTCTAGACCACTTGTTCGTTTCTTGCAGAGTGCTTGCCAGGCGATGTCGACATCAACCCGAGCCGATTCCATGGCCAACTCCCCCACGCTGGTGAGGTATGGCACGATAAATCGAGTGGTGGGTCGCGCGTTGATCCCGTTGCCTAAGAACCAGTTGACCAAACCATAGTGGAATTGCAGATTGGTATTGAGTTCTGGGCCACGCATCGCGGTGCTGCGAATAACCTCGCTCATGCGTTCGTAGGTCTGGCTTCTGCTCTCCCCAACGGTCAGTAGTAGCGCAATGTTGGAGTCGTAGGCGCCCGCGAGCGTGTAATTCATGAACACGTCGGTATCCGGATTGTGCAGGCTGATGCCCTGATCATCGCGGATTTCCCCCTCAATGGCGTCAGACCAAAACTGAATCTGGCCACCGGCACTGGGCTGAAGCGCATCGTTAGTCGCATTTAATCGGGCCTCAACACTGTCGTTGAAGCGCGGAACTCGGCGCGGTTCCGGCAGGCTAGGTCCGTGTGCGGCTAACAAAACCATAGCTTCGACAAGTGAGTCGACCGTGAACTTTTCGTCCGGGTTGTTTGGGTTGGAAAACTCCATCGCATAGCAAAGCTCGCTAACACGATGCTCGACCTGAATTCGCGTGTTCATCTCCATGAAAAAATGACGGTCGCGATCGACGATGCACTCAAACGTCGAAACCGAGTCTAGGCCCACAGCGGCACCAAATTTGGCCGCCTCAGCTTCCATGGTATCGAGGGTTTTGACGTCCTGAGCAAGAACATCTGCCTCGACGGTCCTGCCCGCTCGGCGCGCCTCCTCTTCCGCCGCCAGAAGAGATTCTCGGGTGACAGATACTTCCAGCAATTTTTGCTCATGCATTTGCAAAGAGCAGTCCCGACCACCGAGTGTGATGCACCAGTCTCCGTTGCCAACCACCTGAATCTCTTGGTGCCGCGTGGTTTCAATGTTGAGCTCGACCAGGACATTTTTGTTGTCCCCAACGCCAGTCGCTTTTACCTCCGCGAGAATTTCTCGGACCAATTCCGGTGTTCTCGCCGCCTGACCGAGGCCCAAAATACGCTGGCCCTTACCCCCGCCCCCGCCTATGGCTTTCAGCCGCACTCGGTTCTCGGGATAGTCCGCATTAATTCTCTCAACCGCTTCGGTAAGCGTCTCCGACAGCTCATCCACCGTGTAGAGATCGACGCCCTTGGCGTAACCCGCAGAAAGCACAGCATCGACCATGGATTCTAAGTCAGCTCCTTGCAGCGAGTCCCAGTCGACAGACAACTCGTGGGCGTCGCTCATTGCGCGCAGCGTCGAGTTGTCAGGATATTTTTTCAGTAGGGTCAGCGTTGTACCGTTATCAATACCCGGAGTCACAGACACACCGGACTTTAAAGCAGTGCGCTTGGCCTCATCCTTGAGACCGGCGTCATGCACTGTTCGCGAGCACGGACCAATAAAGTTAAGACCGGCAGCCTCCATGGCGGCAACCATCGTTTCGTCCTCCGCCATAAAGCCATAGCCGGCAAAGATCGCGTTGTAGTTGCCCGCTTTAGCGATAGCGATAATGTCATCGATCCGCTGCAGTCGTTCCTCTTTCGTGGCGCCGGTGTAATCGGGAACCCTGTGCACCCGTGAAGGATCGGTTAGTACACGCAGCTCTGGAGCCAACGCTCGGGGATAAACGATGGAGTCCTTTTCAGACAGTAAGATGCCATAGTGGGAGATCCCCATCTCGCCAAAGACATCCATCGCTTCTTTGCGAATCGGCCCTCGGCAAATGATTAACGGCCGAATGTGAGTGCAATCAAACTGCTTTACCCATGGCGACATACTGCGACCCAGTTGTCGGTCCCGGTGAATCAGCGGATTGTGTAGGTAGTGCTCGTTGGACACTTTTGGCTCCTCTAACAGCAGGTCTTAGTGAAACTCACGTTGGACCGCGTTCATGGGCCCGGGCTCGTAGTGTCGTAGGCAAAAAGCCAGATGCTCGGTCAGCACCCGGCGGAGGTCGGTCGGCATCACAATCTCGGAAACCGACCCGAGACTTAAGGCCTCTTCAGGATTCATAATTTCTTGCTCATAGCGGCGGGCTAACTCAGCCTCCTCCGCTCGGACCCAATCGGCCACCAAGGACTCCGCCGCTTTACCCGCGGCCTCCGCGTCAAGGCCCTGTGCCTCTTGTGCTTTAGCCTCCTCGATCACCCGCTGCTGGATCGTACCCCGAATTTTCTTGAGCTCGTCTTTATAAACGTACTCCACGCCCGCGGGACCCATCACGGCAACGCGTGTCGTAGGTAATGCTACGACGTAGTCTGCGCCAGTCGGGTAATTGTTGTAGGACGCATACGCACCCCCAAATGCATTTCGCACCAACACAAGGAACCTCGGCGTGCGAAGATCGACGATCGCATCGAGCATCGCTCGACCCCGCCTGCACAATGCCGCGATGCTCCTGCTCACTGCCCGGCAGAAAACCGGTGGTGTCCTCAAGAAACATAACGGGGATATTGTAGAGATTACAAAAGCGAATAAACCGCGCGTTTTTATAGGCGGCATCAATATCAATTTGACCTGAGGCGACGGCCGAATTGTTAGCGACGAAGCCGACTACATGCCCGCCCATGCGTCCAAAGGCGGTGATCGTATTTCGTGCGCGATCCGCTTGAGTTTCGAGGTAGTCGCCGTGATCGCACAGCTGCTGAATGAGTACCGTGATATCCACCGGGGTATTGAAGCCTGTCGGCGAATTAAACGCTTTGCGTAACAAAATATCGATATCCAGCGTCGCTCGGGATGCCGGATCCGAACTCTCCCGGTATTTCGGCGCCTCTGCGTGTGAGTCAGGCAGGTAGCGCAGCAACTCGCGCACCTTGCGCAACGCGGCGACCTCATCCTCTACAACGAAATCGGTGACGCCGGTCTGACTGTGCACCGTTGGACCGCCCAAGTCATTCGGTGTGATGTCCTCCCCCAGCACGGACTTCACCACCCCGGGACCCGTCAATCCAAAAAAAGTATTTTTGGGCTGGATAAGGAAGCTCCCTTGTCGCGGCAGATAGCTGCCACCGCCCGCATTGAAACCAAACATACACATAATGCTTGGTACAACGCCGCTAATCTTCCTAAGTGCAGTAAACGCGTCAGCGTAGCCGTCGAGCCCGCCGACCCCAGCGGGAATATAGGCGCCCGCCGAATCGTTTAGCCCAACAAGGGGGATTTTCCGTTTTGCTGCGAGCTCAAAGAGTCGAGCTAGCTTTTTGCCGTTGGTGGCATCCATCGAGCCTGCACGCACGGTAAAGTCGTGACCATAAATCGCAACGTCCCGGCCATCGATCTGAATGATGGCTGTCACTAGCGACGCGCCGTCGAGATTGGGTCCCCAGTTTTGATACAACACATGGGGATCACCATCGGCCAAATATCGGATGCGCTCCCACACCGTCATCCGGCCCTTCAAGTGCTGCCTTAGGATGCTCGCCTCACCCGCTGCCTGATACGGACGCTCCTGCAGGGATTTGCCTCGCGAGAGCGCCGCTTCATAAATGCCGCCCGCAGCGTCGCCATTCCTGACCTGGGGCTTAAACGGATTCTCCAGGCAGGCGTACTCGTCTGCCCCGGCGTGGTACTGTTTACCTGTTGACTCAGTCATAGGAAATTCTTTTCTCTAAACTCGTGCCTACTACGGCTAAATGGGACTATTATCTCAACGGCCATTCCGGCTTCATTTTGACTCCAAGAGGGTAGCGCCCTGCGTTAGCCCCCGCTGGGTTTTGGAGCAACAATTCTGCACCAGCGCGTAAAGTGTGCGGAGCAAGGTACTCGTTTGGCTCCATTTGTGTCAATCTTACGTAAAGTTGGTGCAAAAATCAGCGAAAATGCAGTCATCCTCCACAATTGAAGTACCCTATAAGGCTGATGCACTCGGCTGGGCAGATCAGTTCGCAGACCTTCCTGGCTTTGCTTTCCTAGACAGCCGAAAGCGACATCAGGGCGTCGGTAACGTTGACATTATCAGTGCCCTGCCAGAACGCCTCTACAGTCTTGTGAACTATTCGTCCAAACCCGATGTTTGGATTGCTGCGATCGAGCAGGACTTAGCAAGCGCAGCGAACCCAGAAGCGGTTATCGCCATTGGATTTCTCGATTTTGACACCACTGCCATAGAATTGGGGGTAAGCGCTACATGCTTACAGCCAGCTTGTGCGGGCCTCTACCTTTGGCACCTTTGGCAAGACCACACAGCACAGCGAGCTTTCGTCGCGTTCTCAGACAACATCCCCGAGACCACAAAGCGCCGGGTGCAGGAGCGACTGCTGGATGATGACTTGGGCCCTTGGTCGCAACGGTTTCAGCTTGGCGCTTCCTTTGCCCCCGACATCAGTCTCGAGGAGTTCAAGGCGTGCGTCGAACAAATTCGCGCCTACATCAGTGCCGGTGATTGCTACCAAGTGAACTTCGCGCACCGCTTCGCAACCACTTTTACCGGCGATCTGTTTAGTGCTTATCGACTGCTGCGAAGTGTCGCTCCGGGAGATTTCTCTGCCTACCTGCATCTGGTGCCGGAGCACAAAGTCCTGTCGTTATCCCCCGAGCGCTTTCTGACTGTTGAGGATGGCCAAATCATTACTCAACCCATCAAAGGGACGGCTCGTCGCAGTCCCGACCCTGCCGAGGATAAGCGCCTTGCAGACGGGCTACGCCACTCAGCCAAGGACCGCGCTGAAAATGTCATGATCGTTGATCTGTTGCGAAATGACCTTGGACGACTATGCACCACAGGCTCGGTGCATGTGCCCGCACTTTGCGACCTGCAGAGCTTTGATAACGTGCACCATCTGGTGAGCACGGTAGTCGGCACCCTATCCGGCAGTGTGACTGCTGGCCAGGCCCTCATCGGCTGTTCTCCCGGTGGTTCTATCACAGGTGCTCCCAAGCGCAGAGCGGTGGAAATCATCAAAGAACTGGAGACCGCCCCCAGAGGAATTTATTGCGGCAGTGTGTTTGCGTGCAAGGCATCCGGCTGGTTGCAATCGAGCATTGCCATCAGGACATTAGAAGCTTTGGGAGATCGACTGTATTGCTGGGGGGGCGGCGGCATTACCTTTGATTCAACAGCCGAAGCCGAATACCAAGAAACTCTCGATAAAGTCAGGGTGTTTATGCAAACCCTTGAGAATCAATAAACGGGCAGTTCGATGTGGCTGTAGAGTTCTTGCCGCTCGCTGGGATGAGACCGTGAAAACGCTTCCTGTACAAGTTCCTGGGTCAAATGCGGTGCCAGCGCCTTGATGAAGTCGTACATATAGCCGCGAAGAAAGGTTCCCTTTCTGAACGCAAGGCTCGTCACACTGCTCGCAAAGAGGTGGTCTGCGTCGAGTTTGACCAAATCAGCATCCGACTCTTCGTCGTAGGCCAGGCCCGCTATGATGCCTATCCCGAGGCCGAGTCGCACATAGGTTTTTATTACGTCCGAATCAACAGCCGTAAACACCACTTTGGGTACAAGCCCGCGAGAACTGAAGGCCTCGTCAAGCTTTGAGCGACCGGTAAAGCCGAAGGTATAAGTAACGATAGAATACTCGGCCACGGCCTCGAGCGTCAGCTTATCGAGCTTCACCAGCGGGTGCTCTTTCGGCACAACGATACAGCGGTTCCAGCGATAGCAAGGCATCATGATGAGATCAGAGAACTGTTGGAGCGCCTCAGTGGCTATCGCGAAGTCGACAACCCCCTCGGCCGCCATGGCAGCAATTTGCATAGGCGTGCCCTGCTGCATGTGCAGCGATACGTCTGGGTACGCTTGAATAAAATCTTTGATAATGCCTGGCAGAACATAGCGCGCCTGTGTATGGGTCGTGGCAATCGACAATTCGCCGACTGTCTCGTCTGAAAACTCTTGGGCAACCTGTTTAATCGCACCAGCCTTCCGGAGAATCTCACCCGCCAAATCCAGAATCACCTCACCTGCCGGCGTTACGTGAGTTAGGTGTTTGCCACTGCGCGCAAAAATTTCGACGCCCAATTCGTCTTCGAGCAGGCGAATTTGTTTACTGATGCCAGGCTGAGAAGTGAACAAGCTCTGCGCAGTCGCTGACACGTTCAAATCATGGTGCGCGACTTCCCAGATGTAGCGGAGCTGTTGCAGTTTCACGTGAAGGCCCTTTCCTAAACACCTGCCAAAAATAGCGCGCTGAGCCGTCGTTGGCTAGCATTTTAGAATAAAAGATGTGATTTTTATTCTAAAAGGTCATGCCTCATCGGCAGCCGGCTGGTTGGCGATTCCGTGGGGCACATGCCCCGTGGTGACATGATCTGCAGCGTGCTCGCAATGAGCCTGCTGATCGTCAAAAAAAACATCTGCCCGGTAAGCCCGCAAAAACTCGGTTTTATTGAGTCCGCCCAAAAAAACAGATTCGTCGATTCTGATATCCCAGGCGCGCAACGTTCTGATGACACGCTCATGTGCAGGCGCTGAACGGGCGGTAATCAGGGCGGTCCTGATGGGTGCCTCGCTTGCGGGGAACGTTTGCTGAAGCGATTGCAGTGCTCCAAGGAAACTTTTAAAAGGCCCACCTTGTAGCGGTTCCATGCGCGCTGCGCGCTCACTCTCAGTAAAGGCAGCCAGCCCCTCAGATTTGAACACCCGCTCGGCTTCATCGGAGAACAAGACCGCATCTCCATCGAAGGCAAAGCGAAGCTGCCCGCTATCGGAATCTGTTTGGGCCCGCGCCATTAGGGTCGCTGCCGCGACCTGATTTTCGAGTGCCTTACGAACATCGGATGGCTCAGCCGATAGAAATAGGTGACACCCAAACGCGTTAATGTAGCGCCAGGGGGGTTCGCCCCCGCAGAAAGCGGCACGGGTGATAGCCAGGCCATAATGTTCGATGGAATTAAAGACGCGAAGCCCGGTATCTGCGCTGTTTCGCGAAAGCAGGACCACTTCAACCGCAAGAGGCCCAGGTGAGCGATCGTTGAGGCTTAAGAGTTTTTTGACCACCGCAAATGCTGATCCTCGTTCCAGTGGCACATGCTCATTTTCAATTTGGTAGCGAGAATAAGCCTCTAACCCCTCGGACTCGAAAACCGCGTGGGCCTCATCCAGATTAAACAGTGCCCGCGACGAGATGGCGATAACGAGTTTTTCGGGTGCAGGAAACGTCATTGTGGCCTAGCTCTGGGATCTCGCCTGTGAAGAACGCCGGGCGAAATAATCCCGAGATAATGAAATAACAACAGGCGATAGCAACAACAAGGCAATTAAATTAGGAATCGCCATAAAGGCATTGAGCGTGTCTGCAATCAGCCATACCACGCCCAGATTGAGACCAGCTCCAACGGGAATCGCCGCTACCCACAACACTCTGAAAGGTAAAATACCCTTAGTCCCTACCAGATAAACAACACACCGTTCACCATAGAATGACCATCCGATCATGGTCGTGATGGCAAACAGAACAACTCCCACCGTGACCACCCACTCGCCCCCTGGAATGCTTTGTGAAAAAGCCATTGAGGTTAATGCCGCCCCCGACTCACCCGTTTCAAAGACGCCCGTGAGCACAATCACAAGGCCAGTCATGGTGCAGACAATCAACGTGTCGATAAAGGTCCCAAGCATGGCAATCATGCCCTGCTCCACCGGCTCGCTCGTTTGAGCTGCTGCATGGGCGATTGGAGCGCTTCCCAAGCCTGCTTCGTTGGAGAAGATACCTCGAGCGACACCAAATCGCAGGGCCGCCCAGACGGTGGCCCCTGCGAAGCCACCCGCAGCAGAGGCGCCGTTAAATGCGGACGAAACGATTGTCCCAATCGCAGCAGGTACCGCTGAAATATTCATTAAAATTACGATCAGACTCATCAGGACATAAGTGATCGCCATAGCGGGAACAATGGCGCCCGCAGCAGTGGCGATACGCTTGATTCCGCCAAGAATCACAGAGCCCACCAGAACCATCAACACCACGCCTGTGGCCACCCAGGGTATACCCAAGTTGGCTTCAAGGACCTGAGCTACAGAATTGGATTGCACGGTATTGGCCAGGCCAAATCCGGCCATGGCGCCGAAAATTGCAAAAGCAGTCGCCAGCGGCCTCCACCGCCTGCCGAGCCCATTACGAATGTAGTACATGGGTCCCCCGCTATAGCCCCCCAAGGCATCCTGTTCTCGATAGCGAACAGCCAGGACCCCCTCGGCGAACTTGGTAGCCATGCCAAACAGGGCGGTAATCCACATCCAAAAAATGGCACCCGGCCCGCCCAAAGCGACCGCCGTGGCAACACCGGCGATATTGCCAGTTCCGATGGTGGCAGACAGGGACGTCATCAAGGCCTTGAAAGGAGGGATATCTCCCTCGCCTTGTCCACTAAAACCGGCCAGCAAAAGACCAAATGCCATTGGTATTTTGCGCAGGGTTAAAAAACCAAGCCGCAGTGATAAATAGATGCCGGTCCCGAGCAACAGCACCAGCATGGCTGGCCCCCAGGCATAGCCGTTAACCACTGTCACCATTGCTTCAAAATCCATGTTTACTCCTGCCTCACGATGCCGTTTCCACGACGCTCAACTGATGGCGTCTCGAAATCCCTGCTCATGGGGAAACACACCAAAAATGCCTCCCGTGTGTACAAAAATAATATCCGCCACATCCGGATAACGTCCTAACGCCAGCTCACTCAACAAACCGTGAAAGGCTTTGCCCGTGTAGACAGGATCAAGCACGATCCCCTCAAGCGAGGCCAGCTGGTGAATTGTTTGATAAACCTCCGCACCAGCGAGCCCATATCCCGCCCCAATGTAAGCGTCATTAGTGTGGATTCGCTCGGGGGCGCAAGAGAGATCGGGCCAAAACGCCCGCGCCTCCTCTAGATCCGCCATGACCTTGTGCTGAAAGTACGCTTGATCATCACACACTGCCACACCGAGCACCACTGAGTCGGGGGCCATGAGCGCCAGTCCCGCCGTGAGGCCGGCCTGTGTGCCCCCCGAGCCGGTAGCACACACAATCAATGCCCGTGCAATGCCGGCCCGGGCCATGTCCTCTGTTAACTCCTCGGCAGCGGCAATATAGCCCCATATGCCTAGGCCATTGCTACCACCGGTGGGGATCACAAGCGGCTTATATCCGCGCTGCCGGTGCTCGTCCGCGACACTCGCCAGTATATTATCTAGATTGGCTATGTAATCCTTGGGGGCTACCGGCGTCACCGCAGCCCCAAACAAGACGTCCAACAGGGTATTCCCCCCTTCGAACGGCGCCTTACCGCGCAGGATCAGCTCGCAGTGCAAACCGAGTTGCGCACAGACCCCCGCTGTAGCACGCGCGTGATTGCTCTGTACGCCACCGCAGGTAATAAAGCTGGTGTAACCGTGCTGTTGGGCGTGGGCCGCAAAAAATTCGAGTTTTCTGACTTTATTGCCAGTTAGGGTCGAGCCAGTAAGATCGTCACGCTTTATCCAGATTCGCTTTCCCTGCCCCCACTTCTCTGAAGCTCGCTGTAGGTGCTCCAGGGGGGTTGGCCGCTGGGCGAGCGCGATTCGCGGCGGATAGGGTATGCGAGGTGGCAGCAGGTTACTCCACTCCTACCGACTTCAAGGTGCCCTTGGGTAAGACCGCATTGACATAAACGCGCTGCATCTTCATGTCGACACCCGACGCCACATTGAGCTGGATGTAGTGTTCGTCCAGACCCGTAATTTTTCCGAGAATGCCAGATGACGTGATGACCTCGTCGCCTTTTTGCAGCGCCGACACCATTTGTTGGTGTTCCTTTTGGCGCTTTCTTTGCGGTCTGATAGCAATGAAGTAAAAAATGGCAAACAGGACAACTAAAAAACCCAGCTGAAAAAATTCACCGCCTGCAGTCTGGCCACCCTGCGCCTGTGCGTAAGCACTTGATATAAACATAACGACTCCTTTCTGAAGGCGCCTACTTTACGCGTTGTCGACCCGTCTCGACAACATCAGCGCTTAAAATCAATGGTTAGCGGGGCGTGATCGGAAAATCGCTCCTCTCGATAAATACTGGCAGTGACGGCGGATCCTGAGAGCCTCGGGGTGGTCAGCATGTAGTCCAGCCGCCACCCCACGTTCTTCGCCCAAGCCTGCCCGCGATTACTCCACCAGGTATAAAGATCCGGTTCCGGCCTTACCTGCCTGAAAATGTCGATCCAACCCAACTCGTTGAACACCCGATCTAGCCAAGCTCGCTCATGAGGCAGAAAACCCGAATTCTTTCTATTTCCTCGCCAATTCTTCAGGTCAATTTCTTTGTGGCAGATATTCCAGTCCGCACAAATAATGAACTCACGGCGTTTTTTTCGAAGCGCCCGTAGATGCTCAAAAAAGTTTTCCATGAACACTTCTTTTCGCGCCTGCGCAACCTCGCCGCTAGACCCCGAGGGGACATACAGTGAAATCACACTCAAACCGTCAAAGTCTGCCTGCAAATAACGGCCCTCTGAGTCAACGGGGTCCCAGCCAAGCGCCCTAATAATTCTTTTCGGCTTTTGTCGGCTGAACAAGGCGGTCCCACTGTAACCGGGTTTTTTTGCATCATTGTAAAAGCAGTGATATCCGGCGGGCTCAAAGAGCGCTGGATCAAGCTGATGAATTTGCGCCTTGGTTTCCTGAATACAGACAACATCTGCCTTCTGCTTTTCCAACCAATCAAAAAACCCTTTACGCTGTGCCGCACGAATACCATTGGTGTTACAAGTTACAACTCTGAACATAGCGTCACCTTACATCTGAACCAGTTCCAGCGTATTGCCGTCCGGATCTCTAAAACAAATGAACCGCACGGGGGACCCACTGGGGCCCCGCGCTTCTGCGGACTGCTCGGATACAAGTTCAACGCCGTGCTGGCGTAAGGTTTGAATGTCTGCATCGAGATCCTCGGTGATAAGCGCAATGCGGGCGATGCCAACATCGTTGAGTGCCTGCCGGCTGACTGCCAAGCCCCGGGGCTCTTCCCATTCGAGTAGATCAATAATGATACGGCTAGGGTGCTTCATCAGCGCCCCGCGGACCCGATAGTGATCAAATCCGACCGCCCGAGCAACGGCATCCATGCCTTCGGGGGGCACGGGCGCCAGGACCTCGAACCCCAATAGCTCATAGAACTTTCTTGAACGCTCGAAGTTGTTGCAATTGATATTGACGTGCAGTAATCCTTTTATGTGCATCAAGGCTCCGTAGGCGGCGGGGGCTGAATGGTTAGACGTTTAATTCTCAGGGTCAAGGGCTCGGGACCAAGCCAGAGAAAGTAAAACAATGTTTTAGCCAGGGTCCCACTAAGGTAACGCAATCGGGGGTGCTTTGCTGCCAAGGCGTGCTCTAGGTCACGGACAGCAACCGCTGGGTTGACGGCTATCCGACGCAGATTTTCAGAATTTTTGTCTATAAATCGATCGAGCCACACCGCCGGCCAGTACTGCCTCCATATACCTTCTGGCTCCTGTTGCTCCATGGCCGACCAAGCCGTGCGATGGGATTCGAAGAAGGTGGCTGACATCGGCGTGCGCAACGTAGACGGATTGATCACGCTGACATGAACATTCCAGAACGAAAGCTCAGCACGCAGGGCATCGGAATAGGCTTCAAGAGCGAACTTCGACGCATCATAGGGGGCGTTGCCCGGCAGACTCACTAAACCGTCCACGCTGCTGACCATGATGCATCGGCCCTGGGTTTTTCGCAGCGCGGGAAGCAATGCACGAGTCAGACCGACGACCGCAAAAAAATTGACCTCCATGACATCGCGGTAATAGCTGAGTGGCAGATAATCAATGAAGCCGGGCTTAGCTACGCCCGCACAGTGAACAACGCTCCAGAGCATTCCCTTGCTGACGCTGAGGCATTGCTCAGCGACGGCGAGTACTTCGGGCGGATTGGATAGATCGACGTCAAATGTGCAGGCGACACCGGCCTCACGAAGCTCCTCACAGGCAGTTTTCGTATGGCACAAAGCGATGACCCAACATCCTTGAGTCAGCAGTCGCTCCACTAACAGACGACCGAGACCTGAATCACAACCGGTCACGACAATCCAGCGATCGGTCAATGGCATTTTTTGAAAGCGGCGAAGCCAGTGCCACCCCTTGGCCACGCTATAGCCGGCCAGTCCAATTAACACAATCCAACCCAGGACCGAGATTAGCGCCGTCACTTCAGACACCCTTTCGCTTTCAACCCGAACGCCCTCCCGCTCCCATTAACAACATCAGCACCCCAGCTACAATCCGCCCGCTGTGCAAGACTTCGTCGAGGCCCAGTCTACCGTGGGCCGTCATGTCCAACCACCCAACGTCAAAGGCCAAATGAGAGGCAGTCTATATCGGGTCTGTTGGCCGCGATATTCGCCAGACAATTGGCTTTCACCGCGTTATCCTTGGAAGGGTCAGCCCATGTCCCGACAACCCGGTACAGGCAGACCACACAATAAAAAAGAGAGACATGGCTATGCCCCGTTTTTTCTTTTCCAGCGCATCGATAGCTTGTCTCATCTCGCTCAGCGCCAGTGGCTGGGTAGAAAGCGCTGAATCGGCTGATCATCCCCAACTGCTGGAGGAGGTCCTCATCACCGCCACTCGCCGAGTTGAGAACCTACAGGATGTGCCGCTATCAGTGTCCGCCTTCTCAGAGTCATTCTTTTTTGACAGCGGTGTGCGCCAACTATCCTCCCTCGATGAGTACACCCCAAATTTGTTGATCTCTGAAGGCACTGACTCTCGCTCGACTGCCATCCGGATTCGCGGAATAGGATCTGTAGGAAGCAACTCTGGTGTAGATCCAAGCGTCGGCGTGTTCATCGACGGTATTTACCAAGGCCGCGCAGGGATGAGTATTGCTGACTTGGTTGACGTAACAAGGGTTGAGGTATTGAGAGGCCCCCAGGGCACGTTGTATGGCAAAAACACCTCTGCCGGTGCAATCAACGTGTATACCAACAATCCGGGATCCACTTTCACGTCCATGATCGAGGCGAGCTATGACAGCACGCACCGCGCCCAGCTGCGTGGCATGATCAATATTCCCCTGGGCCACAGCGACCATGCACTGCGGGTTAGCGGCTTCGGATCAAAGCGAGACCATATCGGACATAACACGTTCTTAAACGAAGGCGTAAACGACCTTAATAAGAAAGGAGTGCGTGGCAAGCTCAAGCTCGATTTTGCAGATCAGGGGATGGGGCTGTTTCTGCTGGCAGCCGACTTTTTAAAAGAGGATACCGACTGCTGCGCCTTTGCTGTCAGCAGCTACGCCGGACTGTCGCCTCTCAATACGCCAGCCACCCGAAACCCATCGGCACAGTTACAGCAAGCTCTTGGCCTGAATGCCAGCGGACAGCCGATTTTGGACTTTAATGCTCTCGAAGACACCGAAGGTTTCTCCCCACCAGAGCCACGCCCATTTAGCAACAGCTACTGGTTCGATGGTGAACTTAATAACCAGGTCACTATCAGAGGCGCCTCCCTCGAATGGCAGCTAGACACCGTCAAGAACACTCAGGTCACCTGGATCAATGGCTGGCGAGAATACCAGTCAGAAAGCGAATTCGACGGCGACTTCACGGCTTTTCGCGCGGTCAGTACAGATACAGCCGTCGACCTCGAGCAGCTCAGTTCGGAGCTGCGAATAATGTCGAGTATCGGTAATCATATTGACTACCAGGCCGGTCTCTACGCGTACGTTGCAAACTTTGATTCTCTGGGCACGTTTACGCAGCACGAGGCCCTCGTCAATAACGTAGCCATTGGAGGCGGGCTGACCCTCGGGCTATTCTTTCCAGACGGATCACTGAACATTGACGACAATCGTTATCGAACCGAGAGTTATGCCGCATTCGGGCAAGCGACCTGGAAGATTAACCCGTCAATAGATGCGATTCTGGGCTTACGGCTGACCCGGGAAGACAAGTCCCGAGTAGGCACCCAGGTAACAGAGCCCTCTTTCTTTATCGACGTACCACCGGTCGCCGGACCCGACATAGGCTACGACGGTGATCGTTCCGATACCGCGCTCTCACCCATGGTGACCCTGCGTTACCAGCTCGACGATCAAGTCATGGGATATGCGACGGTAAGTCGCGGCTTCAAATCAGGCGGATTCAATCAACGCCGTGAGGTGTCAGGATCCAACGGTGAGTTCTCCGAGGAGTCAGCACGCAATATGGAGGTTGGCTGGAAAGCCTTGTTGCTGAACGACCGGTTTTTATTCAACGGCTCGCTCTTTTACGTGGACTATGATGACTTCCAATCGCAAACCTTTGACGGGTCAACCGTTAGGGTCACCAACGCCGGCAGCCTTGAAAGTTACGGCGCTGAAGTCGATCTGCGCTACGCGCTGCTATCCGGACTAACGATCGGCGCATCACTGGGCTATACCCACGCGACCTATGAAGAATTTCCGGGCGCCCAATGTACCGTGCTGCAAAGTGTTGAAAGGTACTATCTGGAGCTGGGAGCACAATCCGGGTCACCGGGGGCCAACAGCCAGTGTGCCCAGGACTTGGCCGGACGGCCGCTGGCCAATGCGCCCGAATGGAACCTTTCTTCCTACGTAACGCAGGAGTGGTCTCCCACCCCCTCGCTCCGGCTTCGCGCCCGCGCGGAGTACAATTTCATTGACCGGTATTTTCTCGAGGAGGATCTGGACAGCCATCTGGTCAATCCGGCTACGAACCTAGTCAATGTGCGACTCACCTTGAGCAACGAGGCCAAAGACTGGGAAATCATGCTCTGGGCGGAGAACCTGCTCGATGAAGAGTACTACCTGTTTGGCTTAGACATTCCGACAATAGGGGGTTATGCGGGCATGGTGGCGCCTGCCCGCATGGCGGGGCTGACCCTCCGCTGGAACCAATAAGCTGCCACGCTAATAGGGAAGATACCTATGTCAGTCCCTGGGCGTATCCCGCTGTTGGAGGCCGAGCATGCTGCAAGTTACGGATTTAACGTCTGTTCACTTAACGATCGTTAAGGTATGCTCACCCCACCTTAACTCAAAGCCCCGTTGCCATGCCAAAGCCCGCACTGAATGCCGTCGAGATAGCGTCTACCAGGAACCACATCATGGATACCATCGCCGGCATCATGGCGACATCAGGCATTGAGGCCTTGTCGATGCGTGAAATAGCCCGCCAAACCGACATGACCGCAGCTAATCTTTACAACTATTTTGACAACAAGCAGCAACTGTTCGCAGCCACCAAGCAGCGCGGTTTCCAGCTCCTCGACGCTCATACCCACTGCGCAGCCAACAATGCACTGGCGCCACGGGATCAGATCAGGCAAATCCTGCTGGGCGCACTGAATTTTGCCCGACTATGGCCTGGCTATTGGGCACTCCTCACTCACCCGCCCCAAACCCAGCAGCTAAAGGAATCAAACCACCTGCAGGCTTTAGTCTCTGAGCTGAAGAGCGAAACGGTTACCCGAATGATGGGCCTCTTCGAACAGGTGCTGGCGAGCTACGGTGTCAATGTCGTCCCCGGGGAACACCCAAAGGATCCGCCGAAGATTGTTGACATACCTGAAGGTGGCTTCGGGCCCGATACGGTCTGGGTACGTATCATCGCACTCCTGACCCACACCCACGGACTGATCGATCTGTACTCCAGAGGCTTACTGTCCCAATTCAATGTCGACGCAGACCCCTTGGCCGAAACGTTGCTCGAGGCAAGCATTGATCTCTTGTTACCTGGCACGACAACGGCCACGGAGAAATCACCTCGATGAATGCTGAAGCAAAACTCATGGCTGTTGCCCAGAGCTCGGCAGATTTTCGTCGGGGCTTTCTGGCGCTCATGGAGGAGCACTCAGGCTGGGTCACAAATACCCGCGGGGAGATACCGAAAGACCTCACAGGAACACTCTTTAGAAACGGTCCTGGCGCCATGAATGCCGGCGCCGAGGCCTATGGCCATTGGTTTGACGGTCCCGGTATGGTCAGCGCCATCACTTTTCAGGGCGGCAAGGTTCATTTCAAAAATCGCTACGTACAAACCCCTAAATTTCTTGCGGATCAGCAAGGGGGACAGATAACGCAGCGGGGGTTCGGGACCCAAATAAAAGGTGGCATCTTGCGAAATCTGCTGAGACCGATCTCCAACCCGGCTAATACGGGTGTCTCGTGGCATGGCGACAAGCTCTGTGCCTTCTACGAAGGCGGACAGCCCTACCGGCTCAATCCGGCAACCCTGGAGACCTTGGGTCCCGAGTATTACGGGACGCTCCTTAACAATCGCAAGACCCTCAGCGCCCATGGCAAAATTCACCCGAGGACCGGCCATCAAATCAATTTTGGCGTTAATTTGGCCGGTGTTGGCCTATCGGGGATTCGCTGCGCATTGGATGTTCACGATATCGATGCCGGTGGCTGCCCTTATTCGAACTGTCGCATCCCCTTGCCCTACTTCCCGTTCATTCACGATTTTGCGCTCAGCGAACATTACGCACTGTTTCTTGTAAGCTCTATTCGCTTCAGTTTGGGCGGGCCGCTGTTAGGCCTATCGACCCTCAGTAACTCAATGACCTTCGATCCAGAGGCAAGCATTCGCGGTTTGCTCGTTGATTTGCGAACAATGAAGCTCGCTCGTGAATTTGAATTACCGCCAGGCTTGGTGGTTCACTTCGCAAACGCCTATGAAACACACGAAGAACTTGTCGTCGACTTTTTTCAATCATCCAACAGTGCAGGCTTCGATTGGTTACATGACGTGTTCAGTGTCGAACAGGTCACCGGCGCACAACTTACCCGATTACGGCTAAACCTGAACACCGGAGTCGCGCACTGTGACCCCTACGACGACGGGCTATTAGGGGAGTTCCCCGCCTGGAATACCGATTTCAACGGTCAGTTTACGGATCGGTGTTACTTCGTTGCGCACAACCATAGCAGCCACAAGGGGTTTTTCGACACGCTGGTCAGCTTGAACACCGAAACAGGAAAGCTGAACACGGCTAGCGTTGGAGATAGTCGTTATACCTCCGAAGCATTATTTGCGCCGAAAGGGAATGCGGACGCAAGAAACGACGGCTACCTACTGGCGGTCGTCTACGATGCCGCGAGACACCTATCGGAAATTCAGGTCCGAGATGCAGAAGACCCAACCATTGAGTACGGCGCCGCCCTGCTCGAGCATCATGTGCCTTTTGGCTTTCACGGCTATTTCACCCGCGAAGTCTTTCTGCCTTAAACCACTCAACGCCACCACTGCCTCACGACGACGAGGTGTTGGCCATGGCTCGTTGCAATGACAACATCGGCTTGGTTGAACCACCATCAATAAGTAAGTCAGCGCTGGTCACGAAGGAAGCCGCGCGGGACAGTAAAAAAGCCGCCGCCTCAGCAATTTCTGCTGGCTGCCCCCATCGCCCTAGGGGCGTGATCTGCGTCATCGCATCCATTCCTTCGAGATGTTTTGCCTCGTGGTGCACCATGGGCGTATCGATGATGCCAGGTGAGATTGTATTCACACGAATGCCCTGTCCGCCCAAGCGAACAGCCGCCTCTTCCGCCAACACTCGAACCCCCATTTTTGCGAGGCCATAGGCCTCCGTCCCCAGTGAGAGATCGTGCCCCTCACAGGCTTTGTTGATGCGCTCCCCGAAATCATCGCGAAGCGGATTCTTCAATATTTCAAGCGCAGCGGACGACAGCCACTCAGCAGCAAAGTAGGATGCTTGGGAGGATATGAGCACCAAAGCGGCGTTGGGGTTGGTCACCCCGGTCATCGCCTCCAAGAGGATCGCGGTACCCAGTAGGTTGATTGTAAGGATCTTTTCACAGGTTGCTTGACTGGGGCCAACACCGGCCGCATGCACCAATCCGTCAAGCTTTTCTTGTGACGTGATCGTATCAACCAGCTCCCTGATTTGGGCCTCTTCCGCAAAATCACAGGGCAGATGAAGCACCGAGCCACCCTGTTTTTCGATCTGCTTGGCCACCGCATGTAGGCCCTCAACATTAATATCGGTGAGTATGAGTCGAGAGGACTGCGCCAACTTTTCAGCCACCGCCCTACCAATGCCGCTGGCCGCTCCGGTCACGACTATCCGGGGTCTGCTAGTCGACATATTGACCTCCAGCTATTAATTTAGAATCGGTATTGGTACGAGAGGGCCACGGTATCAAAATCCGATCCGATACGTGTTATCACACCACGGCTAGCATTTAATTTAATTGAATGATGCGCCGCAAGTGGGATTGATAACGTCACGCCAAGCCGAGCGTTTTCGAGATCGGTAAGCAGAGGCTCGCCATTTTGGAAGGACTCACCACCTCGATAAAAATTGCTGTTGAAAGCGAGCCACAGGCCCTTGGAAAAGTAGCGCACAGCATGGAACTGCGCCTGATAGATAGGATCCTGTTTGATTTGATTACCTAGATAATTATCGTTGTCCTGAAAAAATTTTGCGTCGAATGCCATGTCGACATACCAATTCTGCCAGCGATAAGACAACCCAAATCCCGGCCTTACCATCCAGCGATTGGTGCCAGCATTTACGAGCTGACTGGGGCTGTAGTCACCAGTCGGTGCCTCTACTTGTATCGAGGCACCAACGATCAAGCCGGGTTGGTATTCGCGCCGATACTCCTCCAGCGTGAGGGCAGGTGAGCCAATAATATTCCAGGAGAGGCGTAATCGTGTGTCCCCCCACTCACATCGGCTGACAGACGACGGCGTGCCGTTTACCACGCCCGATCCGTCATAGCAGGTTCGAAAGGTTTGGAGATCAAACTTCGCTGAGCTACCGAAAAGCGAAAAGGTATTCAGATAGCCGATCGCCATTGCATCGATCGTTAAATCAACGTCTTTGACGGGCACTGTGGGGCTTGGGGTTACCTGGCCCTCACTGCGCGCGAGACCCACAACCAGGAAGTGCTGTCCTATGGGGACATTGGTGTAACTTCGAGGTTCGAGCTCCTGCCCGACAGCAGAACTTGACGCTATCGCAAAGATTAACCACAAACAGCGTTGTCTGGCGGTTTTAGCCAGCGCTATCAAGTTGGTCGATAATAGCCAGTACATCGTCATGATGTGACTTCGTCTTCACCTTGTCCATGATGGCCTTAAGACGCCCATCTTTCCCAATCACGAACGTCGTGCGCAGAATGCCATCAAATTCTCTGCCCATGAATTTTTTAGGCCCCCAGGCGCCGTATTTGTCGGCAATTGCATGGTCTTCGTCAGACAAAAGAGGAAAGTTGAGCTGGTCCCGCTCGCGGAATTTGGCCAGCCTCGTAATCGAATCCGGGCTGATGCCCAAGGCGATAGCACTGCGCTTCTTAAGATCTTTCGCGACATCCCGCAGTCCGCAGGCCTGAACGGTACAGCCTGGGGTCATTGCCTTAGGGTAGAAGTAGAGAATCACGGTTTGCTTGCCCTTAAATTGTTTTAACGACACGGCGTTACCGTCTTGATCAAAAAGCGTGAATTGGGGGGCTTGATTGCCGATCTTGGGAAAAGTCATGTAACGCCTCCTCGCTTAAACCTGACTAAGATATGGATTGCTCAGGCCCGCGGCCTGGGGTGCCTAATCACGCTGTGGCGGATAGGAAACTCGCCGCTGCTCGAATCACTCAAAAACTCCTGCAATAACTCTTTTACCACCGGAAAAGCGAGCTGATCCCAAGGCAGCTCATCCGGGTCATAGAGCTGACTGTCCAAACTTTCAGGCCCCACACCGTAGTGTCCCGAGGCAATGCCACAACGATAGAAAACATATATCTGGTTAATTTGCGGCACGTCGAACAAACGATACAGTATGAGGTTCTCCGCAACCGCTGCTGCTTCCTCTAAGGTTTCACGCGCCGCACCTTCGGCCGTTGTCTCGCCGTTTTCCATAAACCCGGCCGGGAGGGTCCAGAGTCCATATCGAGGCTCAATCGCGCGTTTGCACAATAGAATTCTTCCCTCATGCACCGGCAGACAGCCAACGATTACCTTCGGATTCTGATAAAAAATAGTGTCGCAACCGGAACACACATCGCGCTCGCGATCCTCTCCCGGCGGAACCTTACGCTCAGTCCTCGACCCGCAGCTCGCACAATAATTGACTTCAAACATCATTTGGCCACTGAGGCCAGTTCATCATATTGACCGTTGCTGAAAAGCAAAGGCGCGCCATCGGCTGTTTGAAAGTCGAGTACCTCGCCCACAACGATGTGGTGGTCACCAGCTTCGTGGAGGGCAAACAGGCGACAGCTGAAGTGGGCGATGGCGCCATTGAGCAGCGGCACATCGTGGGTATTGTTGCTGAACTCTGCTGGCTCCACAGCATGCTCACCGCGCCGAGCATACTTTCCCGACAAAGCCGCCTGATCACTTGCCATAACGCTGAAGGCAAAATACTCATTTTCGGTGTATTCCCTGAAGCATTCAGAATTATTTTGAATACTCCATAGGATCAAGGGCGGATCGAGCGATACCGATGAAAAAGAATTTGCCGTAAGGGCCAGAGCACCCGAATCCCTGTCATTCACGGTGATTAGGCATACGCCCGTTGAAAACCGACCAAGCGCCTGCCGAAACTCCTTACCATCCATTAGCTGTCCTCATGCCAGCGTCGCCGGCGTTGTTCGTCTGTGTCTGCCGCCGCAACCCACTGGGCCTTGCCGTCAGGATGTCGCTCCTTTTTCCAAAAGGGCGCATTCGTTTTCAAGTGGTCCATGATGAATTCGCACCCGGCGAAAGCCGCCTCACGGTGATGTGCGGTGACACCCACCCATACAATGGCCTCGCCAGCTTTTAAGGGGCCATACCGATGAATAATCCGCCAGCTGAGTAACGAAAATCGGGCCGAAGCAGAGTCTCCGATTTCAGTCAGGACTCTCTCAGTCATACCGGGATAATGCTCCAGCTCGAGGAGGGAAACATCACCCAAATAGCCAAAATCCCGGACTTGACCTGAAAATACCGCGACGGCGGCATGACCGGAGGCCGCCAATCTGCCGTACTCCTGCGCACCATCAAAGGGCTCGATCTGTACTCGAACCCCCATATCAACCCCCCGTCATGGGAGGAAAAAACGCAATCTCGTCTCCATCATGCAACGGCTCTTCGATCATCACGACGCGCTGATTGACGGCATGAATCACATTCGGGTGCATCAAATGCTCCTCCCAAAAAGAACCATTCTGCTTGATCAATTCCTGCTTGAGAGCTCCCACCGTGCAACAACGTGAGCTCCATTCGAGCTCAAGCACCTCGGTGTTGAGCGCCTCTCGAAGCAGCGAAAAAAAACGCACACTCAACATGACTCATCCCGACCCCACTCGCCGCTTTTACCTCCCTCCTTGGACTCAAGCCTGGTGCTTTTAATAATCATCATTGGATCGATGGCTTTACACATATCGTACACGGCCAACGCCGCTACCGCGGCAGCCGTCAAAGACTCCATTTCTACGCCTGTTTTGCCACAGGTCTTGCAGATTGCCTCGATTACCAGCCCAGGCAAGTCGGCATCGGGGCGAATGGCGACCTCGACCGATGACAGCGCCAAGGGGTGACATAGCGGTATTAAATTAGCGCACTGTTTTGCTGCCTGTATGCCCGCTATTCTTGCCACGGCGAGCACATCACCTTTGGGCACATTCCCCTCTAGGATTGCCTGCAATGTCCGCTCATGCATGACCACTGAAGATGTTGCGACCGCCCGACGATCGCTATCTTCTTTCTGGCTGACATCGACCATGCGCGCGTCGCCCGCCGCATTGAGATGGGTCAGCTGTGGCTCGAGTTTTGTCATCTGCGAAACTTGTGCATCGAAACGTCGCCGAAGCATAGCAGATTGCTACACGGGATGTTTTCTCGCGTCACTTCTGTCATTCTCCCCGAGCGGGGGATTCTGATAACAACCAAAGCGATAAGTGCACTGAGCGTACCAGCAGGGAACGTCATGAGTGGCAGCAGGCAACAACCAGAATCCAGAGGATACGCATGGTTTGTTCTTTGCGTTCTCACCCTTGTCTACACTTTCAACTTCATTGATCGCCAAATTCTGGTCATTCTTCAAGAGCCAATCAAAGCGGAGCTTGATCTTTCTGACGCCCAGCTTGGCTTACTGTCCGGCTTTAGTTTTGCCTTGATCTATGTGGTTGCTGGGATCCCGATTGCCTGGCTGGCTGACCGAAGCAACCGCCGTAATATCGTGGCTTGCTCCCTCGCGATCTGGAGCGGCATGACCGCTGTCTCAGGCTTGGTCAGTAACTTTGGCCAATTGGTGGCAGCGCGCCTGGGTGTAGGCCTCGGTGAAGCAGGCGGCTCTCCTCCAGCCCACTCGTTGCTGAGCGACTATTTCCCCCCTGATCAGCGCGGCAGTGCGCTCTCCTTCTACTCTGCAGGTATATACCTCGGTGTACTTGCGGGCTTTGCCGGGGGCGGCTACGTCGCTGAAACATTTGGCTGGAGGATGGCATTTTTTGTTGTAGGCGCCCCTGGGATCCTTCTGGCCCTCGCCCTGCCGTTTTTGATAAAGGAGCCACTCAGGGGACGCCTAGACCTGGCTCACTCCGAAAATAAACCCACTTTTTCGCAGACGCTAACCGCCATTACCGGCCGCAGGACATTTTGCTTGGTGGCCTTTGGATGCGCTTTCACCGCGTTTATCTCCTACGGTAATGGCAACTTTTTCCCCTCCTACCTAATGCGTAACCACGGTATGACGATCAGTGAAGTGGGCTTCGCCTTAGCCGCTGTCTCTGGCGTTGCGGGTGCCGTCGGAACCTTTGGTGGTGGCGTGCTGGCTGATCGTCTTGGCAAAACAGAAAAGCGCTGGTATCTCTGGGTCCCTGTCCTGGGCAATGTTCTCGCTTTGCCGCTTATGGCTTATGCCATTTTGAGCGAAAACACTGACCTCCTCCTCTACGTGCTGTTTCCCGCAAACATCCTCAATTCTCTATATCTGGGGCCCAGTATTGCGCTCTGCCACCTGTTGGTATCACCGGGCATGCGGGCAATGGCCTCAGCAATCTTATTTTTGGTGATAAACATGATCGGATTGGGACTGGGCCCACTGGTGGTCGGCGTGCTAAGCGATGCATATGAGCCTTTGCTTGGCGCGCAGAACCTAAGGGCCGCGATGCTCTCGGTGCTGGGCTGCGGATTCGTTGTTGGTAACCTCTGCTTCCTGCTCGCAGGCACACAACTTACCGAGCAACTCGCGATCGCAGGCGGCGATCGATGAGAGCGGATTTGAACTACTGCTGAACTTGTCTGCTGGAGGTTTTTAGATCGCAGTTGCCCCCCGCCGTATTAACCCCTAACCATTGCCAGAGGTAACAACGCGCAGTCAAGCCGTTGAGCAACAAAAACACTGATAGCAGGAGGGCGACACCCTCGATCGCACCGAACGCATCCGATCGTAAAACGGCAACCACGCCAATGGCACCCAGGCAGAGGCGCACCCCCTGCTCCAACTTTCCGAGATTGGCTTTCACGCCCCTCTCCTCGCTTCCCCCGAAGACTGTTGATAGTTACGCGTTCCCAGCTGACAAACACCCCCTGTCTAGCATTTGTCGTACTTCGAATGAGCTGTACTCGACAAATTGAGGATTTTGCAGGACAAATGACCCCGTTTTAGGGGGAATTTATCAATGACGATTTCCTGGGGGAAACCCAACGTAGGTGTCGACAATCTTTTGGGCATACTCGTTTGGTGAGAGAGCTCCCGCGTCAGTGATTCCGCGCGCAAGCAGGTCCTTCTCAAATATTTCTAGTACTTGCGGTATGGATAAGCATTCCTCCCCATGCTGCCATTTACGGTGGCTGATAGCGCTTTTAAAGCAATACCCCTTCCAGGAAATTGAATAGCGAAGATCGGCCCAATGATAGACACAATCATCGCCTCCGCTGGTTTGCATATGCCACCGGCCATCGCCCACAAACTCGAGAGTAGCGCCACTGCCTACATCGGCAATCCTGTCCGACGACGTCTCTTCCAATGAAGCGCTTTTCACTCGTTCAACGCCATGAAAAACCCTGTCGGTATCGAGAACGATGGCTGTATTGTGATCTGCAGCAATAGACTCCCGGCGCCCCGCCGCGCCCTCGGGGTAAAACGTAAATGCACCTCCGGCATTACCGCCGAACCAGGCCACACAGGTCGCAATGGGCACGCGCCAAGACTCAAATAATTTCGAATGAAGCATGCAAACGAGTAACCACTGGGGCGCATTTTTTCTATTGAGGCCCCGAAATTCCGGCACATCGGTGTGGATGGCCAGCTCCTGGCCCGGAACGAGGATATTCGCATAGACAATAGCGGGCACGAGCACTGAGGCATCCGCGAGAGCTCTGGCTGACTCGCCGATCAGAGCGTGATTCGCAAAAGATTCGATGCCGTCAACCTGTTGCTCATCACCGTAGACGTAGGTCTCTCTGAAGTAATTGGTTCGCCCCAGTGCGACAGACGCTTCGTCACAGCAGCCCTCGCCATCCAAACCGCGACTTAGATAGTTAAAACCCACATCGAATCGTTGCGGCAATGTCTCCCCCAAGCCATCGCTGGTGCCCTCATCGGCATAGGTCCCAAAACGGCGCAACCCTTCTGCAATGGCTAGCATCTGGTCAGCGTCTGTGGGTGCCAACAGGGGCGCGAGATAGGTGTATTGATTGGCCATCGAGCTTCGCACCTCCGCATCTACTAATTACGATCTCCATGGATCGCTTGTTTGTCCGTATACTCTCGAAAGCATAGAGTAAATCAATGTCAACTCAAGGGCTTTTTCGGTACCGACTTTATGGCTGCTTGCACGTTCATCGAAACCTATGAAATCGACTCCACGGTGTGTGATGGGATTGTCGATTTCTTCGAGCAACATCGGCATCAGGCACAGCCGGGAAGGCTTGGCGAAAATCCCCGAATCGACAAGAGCATGAAGGACTCCCTCGATATCACCATACCCATCAAGATGTACGGGCAGTTCGACACATTTTTCGATCGTTTGATCGAGCATGTGAAAACGTATCTTCAGGTTTATTACTACAGCACGGGCGCTGATGGCTTGGGTGCGCTCTGGCTTTCCCAGCATGCCAACATCCAGTGGTATCCCAAAGGTGGCGGCTACCCCGCTATCCACTGTGAGCGCGATCGTATTGAATACTGTCAGCGCGCTCTGGTTTGGATGCTCTACCTCACCGATACCCCCGGGGGCGGCACTGCTTTCCCGCACCAAAGGGTCATTACGCCATGTGAAAAAGGTAAATTGATTATCTGGCCAAGCGACATGACGCACATGCATCATGGGGTGGTGTCCGAGACCCATGAGAAAATGATCTTTACCGGCTGGATTGATTTCGTCAATCCACCAGAGCAATAAGCCGATGCCAAGCTCTCAATTCTTGGCAGTTCTGAACGCAAATGTGGTGACGGTACCTCGCTGCCATTCACACGCAATCGAGGTGTTTATCCCATGACAACTTCGCCGATGACACTCACTGCTGTCCTGGATCGGGTATGCACCGTCACGCTCAATCGACCCGACGACCTCAACCCGCTCTCTTGGCAGGTTCTCGACGAACTAGCAGGCGCACTTGAAAGCTGCAGGCACAATCCGGAGGTTGGCGTAATCGTCATCGAGGCCGCGGGCAAGGCATTTTCCACTGGCTATGACCTCAGAGAAGAGCACTGGATTACCAGCCAGTATCCCGCCAACTTTCCTGAGCGCATAAGCCTATCGCAGGACCGCGATGACGTGCATGCCATTGTCGATTACTGGATGAAAATGTGGCGATATCCAAAACCTATTATTGCCAAGGTCCAGGGAGACTGCCTGTCTGGTGCGGGCGAACTACTAGGAGTGTGCGACCTCGCGATTGTTAGCGAGCGAGCCCGCTTCGGACATCCCGCAGGGAGAGACCTCGGCATACCGCCGTCCATTATGTTTTGGCCTATGCTGATAGGTTATCGCAAAACCAAAGAGCTGCTTTACACGGGAAAGCTCATCAGCGCTCATGACGCTGAGAAAATTGGCTTGGTCAACGAGGTCGTGCCCCACGAGGCGTTGAATGACAGAGTAGCAGCTGTTGCCACCCATATTGCTCGATCCCCTGCTGAGAACCTGTCGATACTAAAAGAGGTTTCCAATACCTGGTTTGAGAACATGGGTCTCGAATCCTCAGTGAGGCGCGGCGCCGATCTAGATGCGATCTATCATCAGTTCGACAGCTTCAAGGACTTTTTTCGAACTCTGAAAAAAGAAGGGGTGAAGGCCGCGTTCAAACGACGACGAGATATCTACGGATAACTTTTTTTCAACAGTAGGAAAGCGGTTTGGTTAACCGCTGTTCGCCACCAGACGTAACACGCAGGAGTATATATGGACCTCCCGTTCGGCAGTAGTTACGAGGAAATATGCGAAAAGTTCGAGTGGCATATCCCCGAGTTTTTCAATATTGCCGATGCCGTATGTGATCGGTGGGCAAGCGATGAAGGCCGCATCGCAATCACCCATGAAGCATTGGATGGAAGTACCGCTAGCTACACCTTCGCTGAGATTAAGCGTCATGCCAACCAGCTAGCCAACCTGTTCGGGCACCTCGGCTTGTGCCAGGGAGACCGGGCTTTAGTCATGCTAACCCAATCACCCGAGTGTGCGATATCACATATTGGCTGCTTCAAATCGGGGGTCGTCTCCTGCCTGGCATCCGTACTGTTTGGTCCGGACGGGGTCAAACATCGACTTCAGAGCAGCGGCGCTAAAATATGTATAACCGATGCAGCGAACTTCAAAAAAATCCTGGACGTCAAAGAACACTGCCCGGATCTTGAGCATATTCTTGTGGTAGCCGATAACCCAATAACCGACGCACGTTTGTTTTGGTCTTCCCTCGCCCAGCAATCAACCGACTATCAAAATGTTAAAACCCGCGCCGAGGATACGGCATGGATTAGCTACACCTCCGGCACGACTGGAAATCCCAAGGGTGTACTCATGCCGCACCGACTCCTACTCGGCAACAAACCCTTGTTTGAGTACTACTACGACTACGGACCCAAACCCCATGACGTGCTGTGGTCCCCTGCCGACTGGGCGTGGATTGCCGGCCTCATCAACATCCTCTTGATCGGGTGGTACTCGGGGTGTCATGTCGTCTCGGTAGAGATGCAAGGGTTCGATGCAAAAGCTGCCTACCGGATTCTGGGGCAGCACAGCGTGACAGTGTCTTTGCTTACTCCGACCGTGCTTAAACTCATGCGGCAGATCGATGCCGACGCGGTGGGCGATATTCAACTTCGAGTTGTGCTCAGTGGCGGCGAAGCAGTGGGTAAAGAATTGGCACTCTGGGCTGATGAGCGGTTTGGCCTCACAATAAGTGAGGGCTTTGGACAAACCGAATGTAACGGCATGATCGGAACCAACCCAAGGCTTATGACGGTAAAGCATGGGTCACTGGGCAAAGCTATGCCAGGCTCGACCTGCTCGATTGTCGATGACAGTGGTCACGAAGTGCCAACCGGAACCATCGGCAATATCGCTATTAAACGGCCCCATCCCGCCATGTTCAGCGGCTATCTTGACAACCCGGAGGCTACCGCTGCGAAGTTCATTGGCGACTGGATGATTACAGGGGATCTGGGTGAGCAGGATGAGGATGGTTATCTCTGGTTTCACGGCCGGACGGACGACGTCATCACAAGTTCCGGCTACCGCATTGGCCCAACCGAAATAGAAGACTGCCTGCTAAAGAGCGACGCTGTACAGCTTGCTGCGGTCATCGGTGTTCCAGATGAGCAGCGGACCGAAATCATCAAAGCCTTCATTGTGCTCGCCGAGGGCTTTGAACCCAATGAAGAGCTCGCCGAGACTTTAAAAGATCTCGTCAGAAGTCACTTGGCCAAGCACGAGGTCCCAAGACACATAGAGTTTGTTACCACCCTCCCCCTCACGACCACCGGAAAGATCATGCGGCGGTCCCTGCGGGATCAGGAAATAGCAAAATAACAAAACGGCAGTCCAAGGGAGTCCTATCGATTTTGGCAAAGTCATTTAACGACCGTCTAGCGAATTTGAGCCAACCTTGTGGTGATGCAATGAAGCAAAGCTAAGGGGTGAGAGCAGATAGTAAAAAGCTATCAGTTTTGGCGTAATCAAACAGCCGCGGAATAGCATAAGGAATGAATCGGCTCAGCGGTTGCTAATGCAATTTTACCATGAGCCGTAGTTTGGGATCAGTAAATCGTCAGGGTTTAATGTGCCCGTCAATTTTACGCGGTGATGATAGACTTTCAACAACCGGGCTGCCCATTGGGAGTCATTTTATGGCGGCTCCGGGGGAAGACCGTATGCTCTATGAACTGGCTTTTGAGCTGGAGGCGGCTATGCCCTGGGGGCAGCGCTGGGCACCTCATTCGGCGATGCAATTGGCACGATAAATAGGCGCATTTACACTGACCGTGGCAGCTTTAATCCACAATAATCATTCGGTCACTCAATGGCGCTTGTTACTGCACGATAAAATACGGCGATTACCATCTACGCTCCGGCAATGTATGTAACGAACACTCAGTGTTGATTTGCACCCAAAATAGTGCTGCCACTCCGGCGTGAATGACCATCTCCTCGTTGACTGTGCATCTACTCACGATAGACTGCAGCGGGTTCTCGTCAGCACTGGTGTTTCACCGGACTTATGCGGTGAGTACTGGTAGGCAGCAATAGCAATTAATACTGAGAGGGTGCCCGGTGCCTGTGTTCAAAAAAATCGTCGTTGGTCTCCTATTTTTATACCTAGCTGCTTGCAGCGCTGAATCCGACAGACTCCCCGTACTGCCCGCTGCCGACGGCCTTTCGACAGCAGGCAACCTTTCGTGGTGGAGCCGCGCCGCCATGGACACCCTATGTCGTTTTACGGTGTGGCGTGGCGCTTCTTCGGGATTTATCGCCATGTTTTCCCACAATGGCGTGCCTATTCACAGCATGGTCTGCGGTTATCAGGATATCGCCAGTGAACGACCAATGACCGTAGATACCCAAATGCGCATCGCTTCAATGACCAAGCCTATCACCGCGGTGGCCGCTATGAGTCTTGTCGAGGAGGGGCTCTTAGGACTGAACGACCGGGTAGGCACCTATCTACCGGCCTTCAACTCTTCTCTGCTGGCGACCGACAACCTGCGAGACGCCTCTGGTGAGTTCCCGACCCGCCCCGCCAGTAATCCTATGCTAGTGCGTCACTTACTGATGTTCGCCTCAGGCGTGGGCCCGGGTCGGGAAAAAGATTCGGCACTGGTGGACTACTGGAATGATAATGGCATCTACCGCCAACCTAGTGGTGACTTGGGCTCACGCGTCACAGCCTTAGCTAGCTTGCCTTTACTGGAGGAGCCCGGGACGAGTTGGCGCTACGGCTTTTCTGCGGACGTGCTGGGTGCGGTACTGGAGAAAGCCACTGGCCAACCGCTGGCAGAAATTTTTCAAGAGCGCATCTTTACACCGCTGGGCATGGACAATACCCGCTTCCTGCCACCGCCGGACCAACGCTCGCGCATGGCGACCGTCTATATCACCAACGAAAGCGGCGACCTGGTGCCTTCGCCGCTAAGCTCTGACAACAATGGTTGGGCGCCGGGAGGCAGTGGCCTAGTGTCGACGCTGTCAGACTATATGCGCTTTGCATTAATGCTGTGGAACGAGGGGGAATACCGCGGTGTCCGTGTGCTGGAGCAGGAAACCTTGGAAAATATGCTTCGATTGCACGTGACCGAGGGTGTGCTGCTGCGCGAGGGTATTGAGGGTCTCGGCTGGGGTTTGGGCTTATCGATTGTCGCCGACGCAGATGCTTCGGTGATGCCTGACAACGCCGGCGACGTCTGGTGGTCGGGTTTTTACGGGACCACCTTCTTCGTAAGCCCCGATACAGGCCTGACTGGGGTCATCATGTCTCAACTTGAACCCAATGAGCACGCACCCCGGCCCGTAGAGGTCTTCCTGATTCAGGGGCTGGCCCACGCAGGCTTGGGGCAATAATCGTCAGTCCAGCCCTAGCCTAAAATAAAAAGGTGGTTTACAGGAGATAAAGGATAGGCCCCCACCCTGCCACACCGAGCACCACCAACCAGAGCTCCACCGGAGACATTGCCTCTTTTGCTGGGAAGGAGCTCTGTTCAACAGCACTCAATCACCTCCGGAACGGCCTAACTTGCTCACATCAGCTGGGACTCCCGGCCTGCGCACCGAAAGCCACCGCTCCCCACCAGTGATGAACTGTTCAAAAAACGTCAATTAAGCCGGCATTTACAGGGTTTTTAGCTCAACTGTCAGAAGATGCGCTAGGGTGTACCTCGCGAACTTTTGAGTTACAGCAGAAGGAGTTTAGTAATGAGAAACATCATTCTTGTGATCTTCCTCGTCCTACCGTTCAGCCTTGCTTTCGCTGACAGCCATCCGACACGCGCCTACTTTGGTGACACCCATCTCCATACTTCCTATTCACCGGACGCTGGGATGGCCGGCACCAAGGTTGGGCCCAACGACGCCTATCGTTTTGTACTTGGTGAGACGGTAACCAGTAGCACTGGACAGGCCGCGACGATTTCAAAACCCCTCGATTTCGTCGTGATCGCCGATCATGCAGAAAACCTTGGGTTAGCTGACGCCATTGCAACATCGGACCCCGGTTTGCTCGCAGACCCGTTCGGCAAGGAACTCTATGACCTGGTTATGGCGGGCAAAGGTGTTGATGCCTTTAACGCGCTGGTGCAAAAAATGAATAAAGGCGCTGAGGCCAAAATCAAGAGTGAAGCCATGTTGCGTAACGCATGGACAAAGATCATGGAGCTGGCTGACCGTTATAACGACCCTGGTGAATTCACGGCATTTATCGGTTACGAATGGACCTCCCAGCCAGGCGGTAACAACCTGCACCGGGTGGTAGTTTTTCGCGGCGATAAAGCGAGCGTGGATCCAGTATTACCTTTCTCCAACTTCGACTCGGAGAACGTTGAAGATCTATGGGACTATATGGCGGCCTATGAGAAAGAGTCTGGAGGACAGGTACTCGCCATCCCCCACAACGGCAACCTATCGAGCGGAATGATGTTCTCGCCCGAGTATCAAACTGATGGCAAGCCCATTGATAAAGCGTACGCAGATAATCGTTCTCGCTGGGAGCCCATTGTCGAAGTCACTCAAGCCAAGGGGACCGGGGAAGCGCACCCGTTTCTGTCCCCCGACGACAAATTTGCGGATTTTGAAATAGTCGACACCACCAATCTCGGTGGTACGGCTGAAAGAACCACCGACATGATTCAATACGAGTATGTCCGCCCGGCGCTCAAAATGGGCCTTGAATTTGATGAGAGCCTTGGCGCCAACCCGTTTAAATTTGGGCTGATAGGTAGCACAGACAGCCACGCTGGATTACCAGCCACGCGCGAAGATAACTGGTGGGGCAAAGCGCCCTTCCTGGAGCCGAGCCCAGACCGATGGAAAGACGTGCTAATCCGTTCCTCTCGTGATCCCTCACTCGATCTAACTGCACTGCAGCTCGCCGCTTCGGGCTTGGCGGGCGTATGGGCCACTGACAACACGCGAGAAGCCATATGGGATGCGATGGCCCGCAAAGAAGTATTTGGCACGACGGGAACTCGTCTACAGGTGAGAGCATTTGGAGGCTACGACTTTGGCCCTGGCGATCTGAAGGAGCTTGATCTCGCCTCCAAGGGCTATACGGCCGGGGTTCCCATGGGCGGTGACTTGGCTGCTGCTCCTGAGGGCGCCAGCCCCAGCTTTTTGGTCGAGGCAATGCGTGATCCAAATGGCGCCAACCTTGATCGAATTCAGATCGTTAAAGGCTGGCTGGACCAAGATGGCGTATCTCAAGAGGCAGTTTACGACGTTGTATGGAGTGACCCCGACACGCGAGTTTTGGATGCACAGGGCAATCTGCCATCAGTTGGCTCATCCGTCGACGAGATAGAGGCCACTTACAGTAATACGATTGGCGCCGACTCCCTTAGGGGGTTTTGGGAAGATCCTGCTTTCGACCCTGCACAAAAAGCGTTCTATTACGTGAGGGTTATGGAGATCCCCACACCGAGATGGCTGGCTTACGATCGTAAAAATTACGATCTGTACGATGAAATGCCCAAGGACGTACGTTACAGCTCTCAGGAACGTGCCTACGGCAGTCCGATTTGGTATTCGCCACGCTAGACCTTATCCCTAATAAGAGCCCTCTGTGGCTCCTGCGCGCTGAGCGCCTTAGCTACTCGGTGCCAAACGCTTTGCGTTTGGTCGAACCCAAAGGTTCTCATCAACCC
>CALSMP010000023.1 GCA_943787485.1 uncultured Luminiphilus sp.
CTCATCGCGGCCGCGGCGCAATCGGTCCTAAGGGTGACCTCCAGTGTGGTCAGGCCGCCCGCTACGAGAGCCTCAGCCAAGGGTATGGCGTCTTCGAGATGTTCAATAGCAATCACTGGGATGATCGGGACTTGGGTAAACATCGTGTAAGAGTCATTCATCGCGGAGTCATTCCTGCAGAGACAAGGCGGCGCCCACTAGCCCGATGCTTTTGTGAGTAATGATAAAAGTAGGAATTTCTGCGAGATAGTCAGCAAACCGTCCCTTGGCGAGAAACCGTGCACGGAAGTCACTGCGGCGGAGAATATCAATGTAGCGAGGCGCAATACCTCCAGCGATGTAAACACCGCCGCGCGCGCCAAATGTCAGGGCGAAATTGCCAGCAGCAGCGCCTAGAATCGCAAAAAACATGCCCATGGTTTCCTGGGCCAGTGTGTCTGCCTCGCCCTGTGCTGCGCTGCCGATAGACGCCGCGTTGGTGTAGACGGGATGCTCACCTCGGTGTTGGCACAGCGCCTCATAAATATTGAGAATGCCGTGACCGCAGCAAAGTCGCTCAATAGACACCCGTCCAAACCGTGCGCGCAGGACCTTCAGGACCTGCGCTTCGGTATCTGTTACCGGCGCGAAATCAACATGACCACCTTCACCGGCAACGACCATCGGGGCGCCGTGACCGCAATCGACCAATGCGGCGACTCCGAGGCCTGTCCCCGGTCCGATAGCAAGTTTTGGAAATCCCGCGGCAGCGTTGCCGCCGCCAATACGGATCAAGGTTTCCCCTTCTAGCACTGGCAGCGCCCGCGCCACTGCTGCGAAGTCATTGATGATGTTGACGGTACTGATGCCTGTGCAGGATTCGACAAGATGTTTGGTGAATTGCCAAGGGCTGTTAGTGAAGCTAACAACGGGTTGATCCGGCATGGCGGCGACGGCGAGACAGGCTTGGCTAGCGCGCCCTTTTGCGAAACCGGCTTTCGCCGCATCGTCCATTAGCATGCCGAGGACGTCGGTAAAGGTCGGAAAGTCAGCAACTCGGTAAGTAGCGATCGGTGTCGGCTCCCGCGATGCCGGCGTCACAGCGCCAAAGCGCGCATTTGTCCCGCCAATGTCGCCGACTAATTGCCACTGTTGTGTTGTCATCGATCGCCCTTCGTGGGGAATAAAAAACTAGCGCCCTGTTCGGCATTACCCACGCCTCGGCGGGCAGCGTCGAAGAAGGACCGGCCGGCGCTCCCATTGCTATCGGGGCCCTTGGTTGGCGGTCGCTGCGCTAGTTCTGCCTCTGGCAACTCAACATTGAGTGTGCCGCTGTACGCGTCAAGTTCAATTATATCGCCATTTTTTAGCTTCGATATGGGGCCATCCAGCGCGGCTTCCGGAGTCAGATGAATGGCAGCGGGCACCTTGCCTGAAGCGCCGCTCATTCGACCATCTGTCACCAACGCGACCTGATGGCCCCTGTCCTGGAGGACGCCAAGAATCGGTGTCAGCTTGTGTAATTCGGGCATGCCATTAGCAGAGGGACCTTGGTAGCGGACGACGACTACGCAGCTCTGATCCAGATCACCGGCTTCAAAAAGTTGCTGAAGCGCGTGCTGGGAATCGATTACAACCGCGGGTGCCTTGACTCGCCAGTGAGCCTCATCGACGGCCGAGACTTTGATCACACTTCGTCCGAGGTTTCCGGTCAGCACCCGTATGCCGCCCTCGGTGGCGAAAGGCTTCTCTATCGTTGCCAACACGGCCTCGTCAAGGGGAGTAGATGCGGGAGTCTTCCAGCGTAATGTGTTGCCTTCGAGGCAGGGTTCCTGAATAAAATCCGCGAAGGGAACGCCTAAGCAAGTGGTGGCATCGGCGTGCATAAAGCCGCCCTCTGTAAGCTCTCTAAACAGGTACCCCGTTCCGCCCGCAGCGTGGAAATGGTTAATGTCTGCACTGCCGTTTGGGTAAACCCGCGCAATGAGCGGCGTAACCCGCGAGATGGCGTTGAAGTCATCCCAGGTTATGACATAGCCCGCCGCGCGGGCGATTGCAATTAAGTGAATGCAGTGGTTAGTTGATCCGCCGGAAGCCAGCAGTGCCACTAAGGCATTGACGAGCGCACGGGCATCAATATGTTCTGCGAGCGGCAGGTAGTGGCCGCTGTTGCGAGTCAGCCGGGTCACTTGCTGTGCTCCGAAGCGGGTTAGCGCATCGCGAAGTGTCGTCGTTGGGTTCTCGAAGGAGCCTCCGGGCAGTTGAAGCCCCATAGCCTCTACCATCATTTGATTGGAATTGGCTGTGCCGTAAAAGGTGCAGGTCCCTGGGCTGTGGTAGGAGGCACTTTCCGCCTCGAGGAGCGCCTCACGATCAACTTTCCCCTCGGCAAAAAGCTGGCGTATGCGTACCTTCTCCTTATTAGCAAGACCTGTGGGCATGGGTCCCGCGGGGATGAACATCATGGGGAGGTGCCCGAATTGCAGCGCGCCCATTAACAGGCCCGGAACGATCTTGTCACAAATGCCCAGCATCAGGATGGCGTCAAACATCTGATGGGATAGGGCGATGGCCGTGGCTTGGGCAATGACATCGCGGCTAAAAAGTGACAGCTCCATGCCGTCTTGGCCCTGGGTCACGCCGTCACACATCGCGGGTACGCCTCCCGCCACCTGGCCGGTTGATCCCACTTGTCTCAGGGCCTCCTTAATGAGGGTGGGATAGGCTTCATAGGGTTGATGCGCGGAGAGCATGTCATTGAAGGCCGTCACAATGCCCACGTTGGCAGCATTCATGAGCTTGATCACGGACTTGTCAGTCGTTTCGCAGGCGGCAAAGCCGTGAGCGAGGTTGCCGCAGCTTAGCCGGCTTCGGTCAGAGGGTGCGCTCGCCATCTCATTAATCATGGCGCGATAACCGTCTCGGGTTGGCCCGGATCGGTTTTCGATATCCCGCGTAACTTGGGCGATAACTGGCTGCATGTGGGGTTTTTTTCTCTCCGACGAATGGCTTATTATGTAATAAAAACAAATTTAAATCAGCGAAAATGAGGCCTTAACGGGTATTTATGTAATTTAGTTACAATGAACCCTCTTGGGCGCCCGCTGGCCTAAACCTCCCGAAAACGCGACTAACATCCGTCGTCATGTCAGGCTCGGCGGGCCCAGAAAGACAAGCAGGAGCTGCAGCCGTGCTATGTGCAAGCGGCAAGCAGCAAACCGAGTGTAAAGGGTTCAGGATCAAGATGTAAAAGTCGGTTGGCCGTGGCAGAGTAGCGGCCAAGTCTGGCGCATGTCATTGGATCATTGAGTCCGATTGAGATAAACAGGTCACGGGAATGAGGCCCTTTTTAGGGTCTGGGATAATCATGGTGAAATCCGTTTTGGTAACAGGTGCAGCACAAGGAATAGGACTGGCGATCGCTGAACGATTCGCGGCAGCTGGCTGGCTGGTGGGTTTGTTCGACGTCAATGTTGAAGCCTGTCGGGAGCTCATTAAAAACCCCCCTTTTAGTCGGGCGGTGGCCGGCTATTGCGATGTGACCAATCGCGAAACAATCGATAAAGCGGTCACTGAGTTTGCTGGTATCTCAGGTCGCCGCCTGAACGTGTTAGTCAACAATGCAGGGGTTCTGAGCGCCGGTGGCTTGGAAACCTTGACCCGAGAACAAGTGACGGCGATGGTCGAGGTCAATGTTCTGGGGCTTACCCAAGTGACCCAGGCAGCCTTCCCGCTACTACGTGATACCCCCGATTCCATGGTGATTAATCTGTGCTCTGCTTCCAGTATTCACGGTATTCCCTGGCTGAGTGTTTACAGCGCCTCAAAATTTTACGTAGACGGTTTAACCCAGGCACTTGGGATTGAGTGGGCAGTACATGATATCCACGTCACTTGCCTGAAGCCTGCTCCCATCAACACGTCGATGGGGCACCAGCTTGATCCGCGGCACACAAGTAAGATGGCGATTTCTATTGAACCTGCCGAGGTCGCTGAGGTGGCGTTTAGGGCTGTCAGCTATCGTAAGCCGCATCATTTTGTTGGCACCACCACGCGCTGGTGGCATTTTGTGAATCGCTTTTTATCGATGCGGTGGCGCGAAGGGTTGGTGCGCCAATTAATGGGTGATTAATCGGCCCAAATAATGGAGATGCTCTGTGCGAAAGTTCTATAAGGTTGCACATACCCTGGGTGCCATCGGTTTGCTGGGGGCGATGCTGAGTTTGCTGATCATTCTTTTTTCGCTGCCAGTGCCGGAGAACGACCCGCGAGGTTTTCTGCGTTCCACCGACGTCGCGGACAGTATTGCGCGGGTCATTTTGCTGCCGTCGCTGGGTGTGACCTTGGTGTCAGGCTTACTCGCTATTGGTGCAAATCCCGCCTTTCATAGCGCCGGCTGGGCTTGGTTCAAGCTTGCTACCGGGATTTTGATGTTCGAAGGGGGGTTGGTGACTGTGCAGGGGCCTGTCCAAAGAGCCGCGGCGGTCACGCGGGAAGCAGTGGCACTGGGGAGCGACCTCACGCTACTCAGCGGAGTATACGGGTCGGCGAGGGCGTCAATTATCGTTCTGGTAGGGGTTGCTGTGGTGAATGTCGTACTCGGTGTGTGGCGACCAAAGTTCGGCCGCCCTTCAGTGTCGCCGTCAGCCGAGGTCCTTGAAAAGTAATGCAAGGCGCTGACCACGGCTAAGCGCTTTCAGGAACGCACGGGGCTCCTCATTCTTGTCAAAAAAAGCTGAATAGCCCGCGAGCAACGAGGCATCAACCCCATCGAGATCCATAAATCCCATCCGCCAATCTTCGAATTCCCGCTCGTCGAGGGACTCGTCAAAGAGCACCTCGACGCCGTGATGCCTCCCGTCTTGTTCGACAGCAGCAAAGGTCCGGTCAACCTCAGCGCGTGTGCCCTCGAGCACCTGAAAATAGCTTCTATTTTTGTGGAGTAGGAGGCCCGTAATGTGTCGTTCAGTGTTGACCTTCCGCGCGGTTGTTAGCAGTTCGAGCAATTCTCGCGCGCTCATGTCGCCCGTCTGCGTGCTGACGTAAGCGAGATGCACCAATTCATCGGGCGAATCGGCAAATTCCTGTTGCTTGTTTGTGGTCATAGGGCTATGCCTCGGTTGTGGCTCGTTTTGGCACTTGCTGGACAGCGCTGATGAAATCCAGCGACTAAACGGCCCAAGAGCACCACATTCCCCCTTGTGCAGAGTACTTAAGTAAAATAGGCTAGACAATACTAGTGTACATAAATATTTACGTTAGCCGAGGGTATTGACCTCTGAGAAGGGGCGTCGGCAATCTGCCAAGGCCGGATTCGCGACCCGCGATAACGACAAGGAGTTTGGGAATGACACACGCAGCGGCGACGATGAACGATTCCACTCAGCAGGCGCTTGAAAATCGACTACTGGCTCCACGTTTTTATAAAACCAACTATAAAGCGTTGAACAAGGTTGATATTTCATCTGTACGCGACGAATGGGACGCCATGATGGCGGCTTTCGAGGCGGACAAAAATAGGGCCCACTTTAAGCAAACCTACGATTTTGATCCTGCCTCGCTCGATGTTGATCCGGCGCTCAAGAATGAATTTTTAGACCTTCTCGTGAGCTCGATTACTGCGGAGTATTCTGGCTGTGTGCTTTATCAAGAAATCGAGAAAAATGTGGATAACGCGGATGTTTCCACGCTGATGCGTTATATGGCACGCGATGAGTCACGCCATGCCGGGTTTATTAATCGCGCTCTCAAGCAGCTGGGTGTCGCGGTAGATCTCAGCGTGTTAAAGAGTGAAAAGGAGTATCACTACTTCTCCCCTAAATTTATTTATTACGCCACTTATCTTTCCGAGAAAATCGGTTATGCGCGCTACATTACGATTTATCGTCATTTACAGAAGAACCCGCAAAACCAATTTCACCCGATTTTTAGCTGGTTTGAACGCTGGTGTAATGACGAGTATTCCCATGGCGAAGCTTTTGCCCTTCTGATGCGCTCTGAACCGAAGCTATTGCGGGGTTATAACAAGCTTTGGATTCGTTTCTTCCTGCTGGCCGTTTACTCAACGATGTATATTCGCGACCATTCACGCCCGAAATTGTACGAAGCTTTTGGTATGGATATCACCGAGTTTGACTATCGTGTCTTCGATATCACGACGGAAATCTCCAAACAGGTCTTCCCGTTAACGTTGAATACTGATGATCCGCGCTTCAGGGCCGGCCTAGAGCGAATGCTGCGCCTTAGCAATCGATCAGAGTCTCTGCGGCAACAGGGTGGTTTCCTGAATATGTTTAAGCGGGTCGGCTTGACGGTGGCCAGTGGCGCTACCTTTGCCCGATTGTTCTTTTTGCCCGTGACAAAGAACGAGCTACCGGAGGAGGTTCTCGCCGCCCCTGCGTGGTAATTTAGCTTTTGCCAGCAGCGCTGCGCGCTCGAACCCATAGGTCAGTTAAGTGAGCGGCGAGAGCCGCTGTGAGAAGTAGGGGAGTCCAGCGCCAATTCGCATCTGTCAGCGAGAGCCGCAGACAAACCATGAGTGCCGCGCCGGCGACAATGTTGGGTAGCAAATGAGTTAACGGCGGCAGGCGAGGAAATCGGTTGCCAAGCAGTGCCAGCGCTATCACCTCCAGGGCAACAACCAGCAATACTAGGTCGAGCAGCGCGCCCGAGGTGACCAGTGATTCCATGATGGCAGCCCGAACTCGCTAGGCGCGTGCAAGCCCCAGAAGCTGTCCCAGATCCTTTAGAAAAACGCGAAGGTGAGCGGCCTTTCGGCGGCGTACCAGTTTTTTCTGGGTATACCCTTGCCAAGTGAGCTCCTGAACGTCTTTGTCATTACACATGGCAACAAATTTTTCCCGGCGCTTGTCCGAGCTGTACCAAAACCGCTGTAACAGGCCGAGTGCCCAAAAGGTTTTACCGTGAAGGCGCATGAAGGCTTTGCGTGCCTGAGCCAATTGCTTTGAATCAGCGGTCTGCAAATAGGCGGCCATGGCGTGAGCACATAACTTTCCCGTGAGCATCGCGTAGTAAATGCCTTCGCCTGAAGCGGGAGCAACGACGCCCGCGGCGTCGCCGGTCAGTAACACGCTCTTACCGTCTTCCCAGCGCTTTAGGGGTTTCATCGGTATGGGAGCGCCCTCTCTACGAACCGTTTGTCGAGTATCCAAACCGGTTTTTTCACGCAATGCGGCCACAGCATGGCGAGCGCTGAAACCGTCTGCTTCACTGCCGACACCGATGCTTGCATGTTTCCCGTGGGGAAATACCCAGGCGTAAAAGTCGGGAGAAAGGTTGCCCTGATACCACACGTCGCAGCGGTCTCCGTCGTAGTGATCATTGTGCTGCTCGGGCGCTTCAACGATCTCGTGGTAGGCGAGAACCCACTTTAAATCGGCGCTGCAGGGTACCGTTTGTCGAGCGACTGCAGAGCGCGCACCATCGGCACCCAGAACTGCACGAGTGGTGACAGACACATCTCGTAACTCGCCTTCTTTAGATTGATAGTCAAGGTGGATGACTCCCGTCGAGTCATAGTGAAGCGACTTGAACGCGCCGATGCGCAATTCTGCACCGTGTTCAACAGCGCGGTCCCGTAGCCATGGATCAAAAACATCACGGTCTACCATGCCCACGAAGGTATCCCCCACAGGCATATCAACGGATTTATTCGAGGGCGAAATCATCCTTGCCGAGCGGATCCTCGCGACAAGCAGCGATTCCGGGACGTCAAACTCAGCAAGCAAGCATGGTGGAACCGCCCCTCCGCATGGCTTGATCCGAAAAGCCCGTTCTAATAGCAAGACCTTATAATTGGCTTTGGCCAGCTCCGTGGCAGCCGTTGCCCCCGCGGGACCTCCCCCTACCACAACGACATCAAAGTCGGTTTGTTTCATGATCTATCCCCCACGCTATTGGCGCCCAGCCATAATTTCATGCACCGCCACCTCGCCAAAGGAGGGGCTCTGCGTTGCTACCGATGTTTTAGAGACCCGCACGCCCAGACCCAGCCAGGCGGCCATTACGAACAGGATTGCCTCGAAAGAAAAAACCAGTCCGTAGGCATGGGAAGACTCTGAGACAAACTGGCGGCAGACATCCACAGCGACAGTGCCCAAAAATCCGCCTAGCGCAAACGCAATCGCCTGCGCGGCGCCCCACAGACCCATGCGCAATCCCTCTCTGCCCGCTTGGCCCTCACTCGCGAGGGTCATCATCGACGCAATGGCCGCCACTGCGAAGGCGCCGTTACAAAAGCCGAGGGCAAAAACATTCGCCGACAGATGCCAGGTGTCGGCGCGCAAGCCGCCGCTGGCAAGTGCTGACAGGGCCGCCGCGGAGGCAAGGCAGCCCCCCACCGTCCAGATACGTAACAGATGCCGGCTGTTGCTTCTCACGAGAGAACCGCTTGCTGCTACCGCGAGCATGCCCAACAAGACTCCGCCATGCTGGGTCCCGGCCAATTGGGTTGATTCCCCGGGTGTCATGCCAAAAACCAGCCCGGCAAAAGGTTCAAGAATAAGATCTTGAAAGCTGTAGGCGAGCATGGATACAAAGACAAAGAGGGTAAATGTTCTCGCCTGCTTCTCCTGCCAAATCGTGGATAACGCCTGCCGAAATGGCTCTGCTGGCTGAGATGAATCGAGACTGCCTTCTGTAGCGTCAGATTCAGACCCAGACCCCCGCTCGACACCCCGTACGGCAAGCAGGGCGAAACAAAAAGCGAGCAGAGAAACAACGCCCGTCACCTGCAGCAGCCGGCTTGGCGAGTAGGGGTCGAGGAATTTGCCCGCTACGGTTGCGGTGATGGCAAACCCGGCGATCATCATAAACCAGACCAGCGTGGCTGCTGCTGGTTTGCGGGCGGGTTCTACCTCTTTTGCAAGTAGGACAAGTAACGAGGTCCCGGTTGCTCCCGAGCCCAGGCCAATACCAAAGAATCCAATGAATGCCACCACGGACCCAATGACTATCGAGTGACCCATAACGACGGTGCCAGCGGCAGCGAGGAAACCACTGAAGGCCAGCAACAGCATGCCGCCAATAATCCAGGGTGTTCTGCGACCGCCCAGGTCTGAGCCGTAGCCGATGCGTGGTCGGGCGAGTTGCACAAAGTGGTGCACAGCGACCAAGAAGCCCGGCAGCATGGCCGGCAGTGCAAGTTCCACGACCATAATTCGGTTCAGTGTTGAGGTGGTCAATACAATGATTGCGCCCAGCATGGTTTGCACGAGCCCGAGCCGAGCAATACCCCACCAACCTATGCCCTGCTGGGGGTTCATCCTGCCACCTGTGCGAGCGCAAATGCCGAGACCATCATGCCGCTGACGTAGGCAGTTACCCCGGTGCCGTTGTACCAAGGCGCCAGCGCCGCCGGATCCTTTAGCATGTGCCACATAGCAGCCAGCTGTGCCAGAAGCAGGGCAGCAACGCCCATAGCATGCCATGGCGTGCCCCAATAGAAGAGGAGGGCAATGACCAACAGCTGCGGCGCAGCCATGAAGAGACACGCTACTCGGGCCGCTTTTTCCGGCCCCAGCGCAGCGGGCAAGGATCTCAGCCCCATCGCTCTGTCGCCTGCAATGGATTTGAAATCGTTCAGCGTCATGATGCCGTGGGCACCTGCACTGTAAAGCAAGGCAATAACGCAGATTGCCAGACTTGGCAGCGCGTCTCCCAGAAAAACCGCCGCGCCGGTAACCCAGGCGAGGCCCTCATAGCTTATGCCGACGGCGCTGTTGCCCCACCACCCGTTTTGCTTGAGCCGGAGCGGGGGAGCACTGTAAATCCAGGCAAGAATCAAGGCCGCGAGCGTGGCGATGCCGACCCAAGGGCCGAGTGCCAGACCCCAAGCGAGGGCAAGCAGCGACCAGATAACGGCGTAGATTAGGCCCCAGTGACCGGGGACCCTACCGGAGGGAATCGGTCGGTGTGGTTCGTTAATGGCATCCACCTCGCGATCGAACCAGTCATTGACAACTTGACTAGCACCGCAAACCAGGGGCCCTGTCAAAACCACGCCCCCAAAAAGTAGCCAGGGGGAGTCAAATAGGGATGTTCCAGTGGAAACCGCACCGCACAGGAAGGCCCACATAGGCGGGAACCACGTGATGGGTTTGAGCAGCTCAATCATTGCTGCCCCTTGGGGGCGTCCTGCTCGAGCCTCTAGGGCGTGGGATTGCGGCATCAGGCGACTATAGAAAGTCCGCCCATAATCGTCAAACCAAATTTACAAAAGAAGCGTAACTATTTCTTGTCGTTTAGAAATCGTGCCTCGTCAGCCCTAGGCGGCGTCGTCGCTGGCATCGCTCTCGCCGATGCCATGGCGCCGGAGTTTCGTGTAAAGGCTTTGCCGGCTCAGACCGAGAAGCTCCGCCGCTGAGGCGCGGTTATCCCGCGTCAATTTGAGGGCGGCTTCGATGCACAGCGCTTCGATGACATCGGTCGATTCTCGGACCAGTTCCTTGAGCGGCAGGCGACCCACCCGCTCGGTTATTTGCTCGATTGAGCGGGGCAAGCGCTCGGTCAGGGGGTGTTCTGCAGTCAGGCGCCGACTGATGTCTCTGATAAAGAAAATGATTTTAGTGCCATCATGACGGGTGACGGACGCGGCAGAAATTTCAATGTCTGACGTGACTCCTACCGCGTTGCGCAGGACTGACGCATAAAGCTTGATGCTTTTGCCCTGTCGAAGATTGCTCAACAGGACCGATACATCCACGGTGGAACGCCCTATCCAAGTGTCTAGTGTTCTACCGAGGACTTGTTCCTCAGAATTCACCCCGAGCCAATCTAAAAAGGTCGGGTTGGCCGACAAAATACGCGCTTCACCATCGACCTGAACAATACCGTCAGGTGCGATGTGGTATAGGTCCTGCAAACCGCCATCACTCATATCGATGGATGCTGAGGTCGACAGGCGGATGAGGAATCGACTCTCGGTTCCCTGCCTCAGGAAATTCACCAGGACTTCGCTGGTCTCCGCGTTACCCGGTAACGCGATATGGCTTACTTGAGCCGATCCCGATTCCCGGGCCTTTTGCAGGAGTTGCTGGAACTCGCTGGATTGCAGCGGCAGGGGTTTCCCGATAGCCGTCTGGCCCTCGCCGGCAAGAAGATTATTCGCCTGAGAGTTGGCCTCGAGGACTCTCCCAGTTGCCTCGTCGACCACCAGCACCGCATCGCTGGTGAGTTCCAGCAGGCGTCGATATCGATTTTCCATTTGCCGAAGGGCCCAGTAATCCTGTTCCATGGCGTGTTGCGCGTTCAGTAGCTGTTGGCGCAGGTCGGTGACAACCCGTAGGTCACGACCGACAGCGATAATTTGATCTTTCGACGGTGTGCAAATCAGCCGATAGCTGATGGGCAGGGTCAGTCCTGTGTCCTCAACCCGATGCGTAAGGTCTACCCTTACCGTCTCGCCCGGACGATCCTTTGCTCGCTGAAGTGCCTGTGCCGCCCGTTCTTTGTGTTCTTCGCCACACAGGGAATGCCATTCAAGACCTCGCCAATTAAGACGCATAAGATCAGCCAGTTCAGGGTTGGTGACCTCAACGTCGACACAAACCCCAGACGGGTCGATGTGCAGCTGCAGGTCAGCGATGGATTCAAGCATTGATGCCAATAAGGCGGGATCAGTGTGTCCAAGCACGAATAAATACCCTCAGCTGAGCCGAAATCAAAGGGAAATCATCGGGTCGATTCCCCACGATGTACGGGGGGTTTACGCACTGTTGCACACCAATGGTTCGCTCTGCCATTAAAAATCTTGACACTTCTTTACAAATCAAGCCTTTACGCAGCAAAACGTCAAATCAAAAAGACTGCATCTAATGTAATATAAAGTTGACACTGCGCTGAGCTGGGGGATACCCTGCGTGCATAAGACCTAAAAGGTTTGGCAACCTGCCGGAGGCCTGCAGTGCTTGATTCTGCAAGACAGCAAGGGGCACAGAGAGCCCTGTACACCCCTGACCAGAGAAAACGCAGGGATTCGACCCGCTGGACCTTGGTGCAGGGGGTCTTGGCGCCGCTCCAGTTTTTGATCTTTGCGGTGAGTTTAGTGTTTGTTATCAATTTTTTGGCTAACGGCACGGGGCATGCGGCTGCAGTCATTTCGGTGTTAGCCAAAACCGCCATTCTGTACACGATTATGGTGACGGGTGCCATATGGGAAAAGGTGGTTTTTGGTCGCTATCTTTTCGCGCCCGCCTTCTTCTGGGAAGACGTGGTCAGCATGCTCGTTATCGCATTGCACACGGCCTACGTTGCCTGCTGGGCGCTCAGCTGGGGTTCCTTGGAGCAGCAGATGTGGATTGCGGTGGCCGCCTACACGGCGTACGTGATCAATGCCTTCCAGTTTTTAATCAAGCTTCGTGCTGCTCGATTAAGTGCTCCTGCCACTGCGCGGCCTGATGACTCAGAGTTTTCCGGAGGGCTCGCGTCATGACCGGACAGGTACTCGCGAGTTCAGCCGCGGATGTCAGCGGGGACTTTCAGCCCCAGCAAGAACGAGGCCAACGCGCTGTCTTTTGCGGATTGACCTCCATTATTTGGATGCACCGGAAAATTCAGGACGCGTTCTTCTTGGTGGTGGGTTCAAGAACCTGTGCCCACCTCATTCAGTCAGCCGCTGGCGTCATGATCTTTGCTGAGCCGCGATTTGGGACAGCCATATTAGGCGATCGTGATCTTGCTGGGATGGCAGACTGCCATGAAGAGCTTGATCGAGTTGTGGCCCAGGTCCTGGAACGTCGACCTGAGCTGAAAACTATTTTTTTAGTCGGTTCTTGTCCCTCCGAGGTGATCAAGCTAGACCTTGACAACGCCGCTCAGCGGCTATCGCGCGAGTATTCGGGCGGCGTTCGTTTTGTTTCATTTTCTGGCAGCGGCATCGAGACAACGTTTACACAAGGTGAGGACAGTTGCCTGACTGCTTTGGTCCCCTCGCTTAATCAGCGAGAGAGCGATCAGCCTCACCTCCTCGTGGTGGGTACCTTGCCGGATATTGTGGAGGATCAGTTCCGGCGACTCTTTCATCAGCTTGGGATTGACTGTGTAGAGTTTTTCCCGGGTAAAAGTTCGACCGAGTTGCCAGAAATTGGGTTGAACACTCAGGTCGTACTTGCTCAGCCCTACTTGGGAGAGACCCTGCGAGCCTTGCAGGGCAGGGGCGCGCATCATATTCCCGCGCCTTTCCCCTTGGGGGTTGCGGGCACGGCCGCCTGGTTTTACGCCGCCGCCGCGGCTTTTGGCATCCCTGAGGGCCGGGTTGAAGAGGTATTGCAAGCGCCAAGGGCGCGAGCTACTCGGGCACTGAGTGCCCTGCGCGATGAGCTGGCCGGCCGGCGCTTTGCCATGTTGCCGGATTCACAACTCGAAATTCCCCTGGCGCGATTTTTAGCCCTTGAATGTGGCATGACGCCGGTCGAAGTGGGCACGCCGTATTTTGACGCGACGGTCATGCAGGCGGAGATTCCGTTATTGCCAGCGGGTGTCAGCTGGATCGAAGGCCAGGACCTCGACCCAGCGCTCGACCGTATTCGATCCGCTAGACCCGACATTACGGTCTGCGGATTGGGAATTGCTAATCCCTTGGAGGCAGAAGGATTGCGCACCAAGTGGTCAATCGAATTGTTGTTCTCACCCATTCAGGGATTTGAGCAGGTCGCTGATTTGGCGGAGCTATTTGCTCGACCGCTAAGGCGAGAGGCCAAACTGGAGGTGGGTGAATGGAGTTAACGCTGTGGACTTATGAAGGCCCCCCTCACGTGGGTGCCATTCGTATTGCCGCCTCGATGCGTGATGTACACCTGGTATTGCACGCTCCGCAAGGTGATACCTACGCAGACCTGCTTTTCACCATGATCGAACGGGATGGCAAGCGCCCGCCGGTAACCTACACCACTTTTCAGGCACGAGATCTTGGCGCCAGCACGGCAGAGAAGTTCTTGAACACTCTTCAGGCGGCCTACGAGCATCATCAACCCAAACTGATTTTGGTTGCTGACTCCTGCACCGCTGAACTGATTCAGGACCAGCCGGGTACCCTAGCCCAAACAGCGGGTCTTCCAGTTCCTGTAGTTCCCTTGGAAATGGCGGCTTACTCCCGCAAAGAGAACTGGGGTGCCAGTGAAACCTTTTATCACTTAGTACGGGCTTTGCTAAGCAATCATCCAAACACGAGCCTGCAGGCCGGGAGTCAAGAGCGGGGGTCGCGTCCCCCGCGGGTCAATTTGTTAGGGCCCACCAAGCTGGGTTTTCGCTGTCGCGACGACGTGCGAGAGATAACCCAGCTACTGGAGTCGGTTGGCATTGACGTAAACGTCGTTGCGCCCCTAGGCGCAGGTATCGACGATCTCTTCAGGATCCCAGAGGCCGATGCCAATGTGTGTTTGCATCCCGAAATCGCGCTGACCACCTGTGGCTGGCTGGAGCGTACCTTCAAGCAGAAGACGATCAAGACCGTACCGCTAGGCTATGGCGCCACCCGAGATTTTCTACAGGAATTGGCGGATGTACTCGATTATCCGATTGATATAGATCGCGTTTCCCAATGCCGATTGCCCTGGTACAGCCGGTCTGTCGATTCGACTTACCTCACCGGCAAGCGCGTGTACGTTTATGGTGATGGTAGTCACGTCGTGGCGATGGCGCGCGTGGCCCAGCGAGAAATGGGGTTTGACGTAGTGGGCCTCGGTACCTACTCCAGAGAGATGGCGAGGGAAGTCCGTGCTGTAGCGGCAGAACTTGGTGTTGAAGCGTTGATCAGCGACAGCCATCTTGCCGTTGAGCAGGCCATTAGCGAGCTCAGGCCTGAGCTTGTGCTTGGAACGCAAATGGAGCGCCACATTGCGAAGCGCTTGGGTATCGGGTGCGCGGTTATTTCTACCCCCGCGCACGTCCAAGACTACCCGGCGCGCTACTCGCCCCAAATGGGCTTTGAGGGCGCAAACGTGCTTTTCGATACCTGGGTGCACCCCTTAATTATGGGGCTTGAAGAGCATTTATTGCACATGTTCCGCGATGACTTTGAATTTAATGATAGCGCCGTCCCGTCACATCTGGCCCACGGTGACGGCACCCTAAAAGAGGTTGATGCCGGTGACGTTGCACAAGGTAACCAGAGCAGTTTGCTGTGGGAGGCAGGTGCGGAGAAAGAGTTGAAAAAAATCCCCTTTTTCGTCAGAGGTAAGGCAAAGCGCAACACCGAGCAATACGCCCTGGATCGCGGGTTAACTGCGATCGACATCGAGACGTTGTATGAAGCAAAAGCGCACTACAGCCGATAAGACGCTGCAAGCGACATCCGTTCGTGTGGTGTTGATCACGCTGGACAACCACGTCAGTGCGGCCCTCGAGTCCGCTCGCGCGTCTTTGCGCAAAACTATTCCTGGATTGGCCCTTTCGGTTCATGCCGCCGCCGATTGGGATGCCCGGCCCGACAAATTGCAGGCGTGTCGGGAGGCCATTAAGGAGGGCGATATCATTATCGCCACCATGTTGTTCATGGAGCCGCACATTGCGGCTGTTGTCGAGTCATTGCAGGCGCGCCGAGATGATTGCGACGCGATGATTTGTTGTATGTGTGCAAGCGAGGTGATGAAGCTTACGCGCATGGGCCGCTTTAGTATGGACGGCGAACAAAGCGGCGCTATGGCATTGCTTAAGCGGCTTAGGGGCAAAAGCGGTAAGCCCCAAAGTGCTGGAGCTCAACAGCTTTCTGTATTGCGGCGACTTCCCCGTATTCTGCGTTTTATCCCGGGGACGGCTCAGGATCTCCGGGTCTATTTTTTGACGCTTCAGTATTGGCTTGCCGGGTCTGAAAAGAATCTGGGAAGCATGATGCAATTACTCATTCAGCGTTATGCCGCGGGCCCGAGAAGTAGTTTGCGTCGATTGCCGGAACCCGAGCCGCCGGTCGAATATCCTGAGGTCGGGCTGTACCACCCAAACCTCAAGGCAGGCATTTCCGAGGACATTCGCGCGCTGGAAAAGCTGGCTTCTGGGAACAAGCCAACGGGTGTGGTGGGTATTTTGCTGATGCGTTCTTATGCGCTTGCAGGTAACAGCCGACACTACGATGGTGTCATTCAGGCGCTTGAATCTCGGGGCTTGCGCGTCATACCGGCGTTTGCCGCCGGCTTGGACGCGAGGCCGGCGGTGCAGCGCTTTTTCATGGCGGGAGAGACGCCCATTGTCGATGCGGTTGTCTCACTGACCGGCTTCTCTTTGGTGGGAGGTCCTGCCTATAACGATACCGATGCCGCCCAAGATCTCCTGAAGTCTCTGGATGTGCCTTACCTCGCGGTTCAGGCACTTGAATTTCAGAGTTTGGAAACCTGGGCAGACTCTGCTCTCGGCCTTATGCCGATTGAAGCTACCATGATGGTTTCGATTCCCGAGTTAGATGGTGCGACGGGCCCGATGGTGTTTGGTGGGCGAGAAGAGCGCTCCACCGATAGCACTAGCGCTATGGTTCCCCACAAAGAGCGTATTGAGATGCTTGCCAACCGGGTATCTAAGCTTGTCAGCTTGCGGCGCACTCCGCCCAAAGAGCGAAAAGTGGCCATGGTGCTTTTTAACTTCCCCCCCAATTCAGGGAGCACCGGGACGGCTGCTCACCTAGCCGTTTTCGAATCACTGTTTAATACCATGAAGGCGCTCAAAGCGGAGGGTTATGGGGTTGTAATGCCCGATGACCCCGAAGATCTGAGGCAACGGCTTCTGACCGGCAACGCAGTGCGTTACGGCACCGACGCCAATGTTTGTGCCACGATCAATGTCGACGATCACGTCAGGGCAGAAACATGGCTCTCAGAGATCGAGGCGCAGTGGGGCCCCGCGCCGGGAAAACAACTCACAGACGGTCGCTCACTATTCATCCTGGGCGTGGAATTTGGCAACGTGTTGGTGACGGTGCAGCCACCCATGGGATACGAAGGTGATCCCATGCGGTTGTTGTTCGAAGGGGGGCATGCGCCCACGCACGCTTTCTCGGCTTTTTACCGCTATCTCAGGCAGGGGTGGGCAGCCGATGCGGTGCTGCATTTTGGCACCCACGGGGCACTGGAGTTTATGCCGGGCAAACAAGTGGGCCTCTCGAGCGCCTGCTGGCCCGATCGCTTGATTGGTGAGCTTCCCAACTTTTATCTGTATGCCGCCAACAATCCTTCCGAGGGTTTGATCGCCAAGCGCCGATCTGCGGCGACACTGGTCAGCTATCTAACGCCGTCGGTGGCGAAAGCCGATTTGTACAAGGGCTTTCGGGCCCTCGGAGAATCCATTGACCAGTGGCGTAAGCGTGATGCGTCAATGGACACCGAGGCATTGAAGAGTTTGGTAAATCTTATTCGAGAGCAGGCAGAAGCCTGTGAACTGGTTATTACCGAGATGGATGCTGAAGAGCCTGAGGCTTTCGTCGAGAACCTTCGGCAGCAGCTTGTGGAAATTGAAGAGTCCCTGATTCCTTACGGGTTGCATGTCGTGGGTGAGACGCTCTCCCGCGAAGACCAAGTCGATTTGCTTGGTTCGATAGCAAAGGCGCAGGGAGATGCCATCGTTGGTGAAGAGCTGTTAGTAGATTTGATCGAGAGTGTTAGCAATGGTGTGACCTCCGAGGACCTCGCGGCGGCGAGAAAAATGAACCCCACGTTAATGACACGATTGACCGATGCGGCCCGAGCGCTGCAGATCGATGCTGAAATCCCCTCTATCCTCCGCGCGTTGGATGGCCGTTTTATCGCGCCGGTGTCTGGGGGCGATGTATTGACAAGCCCAGAGATCTTGCCCACGGGTCGAAATTTACATGGCTTTGATCCGTTTCGAGTGCCCAGTGACTTCGCCCTGCATGAAGGAGCCCGTCAGGCAGAGCAACTCTTGCAGCGTCACTTTCAGGATCGCGGGGCAGTGCCGCAATCAATCGCTCTGGTGCTGTGGGGCACAGACAATTTGAAATCGGGTGGTGTCGCTATTGCTCAAGCACTTCATCTCATTGGTGCTAAGCCGAGAGTGGATAGCTATGGACGAATCTGCGGCGCAACCCTGATCCCGCTCAGCGCCTTGGGCCGGTCTCGGATTGATGTGGTTATGACGCTGTCTGGGATTTTCAGGGATCTGTTGCCGCTGCAAACAAGACTGTTGGCCGAGGCGGCATATTTAGCAGCGACCGCTGATGAACCTTTGGACATGAATCCGATTCGAGCGCATGCGCTTGCCTATCAGGCAGCACAGGATTGTGATCTAGAGACTGCGGCCCTGCGGGTCTTCAGTAATGCAGAGGGTGCTTACGGCTCCAACGTCAATATGCTGATTGATAGTGGTGCCTGGGAAGATGAGGACGAGCTGGCAGAAACTTTCACTGCTCGCAAGGGGCACGCCTACGGTCGCCACGGTGCGGTCGCTTCCGAGAAGGAGTTGCTAACAGCGATGTTGGCAGGTGTGGATTTGGCTTATCAGAACCTTGATTCTGTTGAGCTGGGTGTTACGACGGTGGACCACTATTTTGACACGCTCGGAGGCATAAGCAGAGCGATCAGCAAAAGTGGAAGCTCGGGTGTGCCTGTATACATCGCGGATCACACCACGGGTCAGGAAAAGATTCGCACCCTAGCCGAACAAGTAGCGCTCGAAACCCGGACGCGCGTGCTCAACCCTAAATGGTACGAGTCAATGCTTGACCATGGCTATGAGGGAGTTCGTGCGATCGAAACTCACGTCACGAACACGATGGGTTGGTCTGCTACGACGGGGCAGGTCGCCCCCTGGGTTTATGAGCAGCTATCTGACACTTTCATTTTGGATGAGGACATGCGCAAGCGACTTGCCATGCTCAATCCAAAAGCTGCCGCACGCGTTGCAAATCGCTTACTCGAAGCGCAAGAACGAAATTATTGGGATCCGGATGAAGCCAGCCTCAACGCACTACGCGAGGCGGGCGAAGATTTGGATGATTGGATAGAAGGTATCTCACCAGAGGCTGTCGCATGAATGTACGAAATAACCATATACCTGTTAAAGCGATCGACGCGGCGGGCAATCCTCCTGATGGCGACGGGAGTGTGCAGGTCCACCTTGATCCCCAGATACAAATTGACAAGGCAAAAGTCTTTGCGGTGTACGGCAAAGGTGGCATAGGGAAGAGCACGACATCTTCAAATTTGAGCGTCGCTTTTTCAAGGTTAGGCAAGCGAGTCATACAAATTGGCTGCGATCCAAAGCATGACTCGACCTTCACCCTAACTAAGGCGCTGATGCCAACTGTCATTGACGTCTTGGAGTCAGTGGAATTCCATGCTGAGGAGCTACGCCCCGAAGACTACGTCTATGAGGGATATAACGGGGTCATGTGTGTTGAGGCTGGAGGGCCGCCTGCAGGAACTGGCTGCGGCGGCTATGTCGTGGGTCAAACGGTCAAGCTGTTAAAACAACATCATCTTCTTGATGACTCCGACGTTGTTATTTTCGATGTGCTGGGCGATGTGGTTTGTGGCGGTTTTGCGTCGCCATTGCAGCATGCAGAGCGGGCGTTGGTGGTGACGGCGAATGACTTCGATTCGATTTTTGCAATGAATCGCATTGCAACGGCAATTAACGCAAAAGCCAAAAATTATGGTGTTCGGATCGGCGGTGTTATTGCTAATCGCAGTGCCGCCACCGATGAAATTGATCGGTTTAATGAGGCCACTGGCATGAGGCGACTGGCACATTTTCCAGATCTTGATGTAATTCGTCGCAGCCGGCTAAAAAAATCTACCGTTTTTGAGATGGATGATGCGGAAGGTTTGGCACAGGTGCAGGCGGAATACATGGCCCTTGCCGAGAGCCTTTGGAATGGGACGGAGCCGGTGCCGGTAACGCCCATGAAGGACAGAGACCTGTTCGACTTTTTGGGATTTGATTGAGACTCGCTTGATGGGCACAGCCAACTACGAACAACGTCGTGCTCAGATTGAGCACTATTTTGACCGAACCGCGGCAGACACCTGGGCAAAACTGACTTCAGATGTTCCGGTCAGCGGCATTCGGCGAACCGTGAGAGCGGGTCGTGACGCCATGCGGGCAACGCTTTTGGATTGGTTGCCCGAGGACCTCTCGGGCCGACGGATTCTGGATGCAGGTTGCGGCACCGGCGCGCTGGCGGTAGAAGTGGCTAGGCGCGGTGCTGACGTGGTCGCTATCGACCTGTCAGCGACGCTGGTGCAGCTCGCCCAGGAGCGCATTGGTAATGATACCGGCGCGGGTTCGATCGAGTTCCAAGTGGGTGATATGCGCAACATGCAGCTCGGGGGCTTTGATCACATCGTCGCGATGGATTCATTGATTCATTACACGCCTAAAGACGGGATACAGACATTGGCCGCTATGGCGCAATCAGTCAGCACCAGCATCTTGTTCACCTTTGCGCCAAAAACACCCCTACTGGCGCTTATGCACAGTACCGGCAAGCTCTTTCCTCGGGGTGATAGATCACCCGCCATCGAACCAATTAGTGTGAGCTATCTGCGGCGATCGTTGCAGGGGGCTTCTCACTTTGATGACTGGGTCATTGGGAGAGACGAGCGTATCAACAGTGGTTTTTACATCTCACATGGTCTGGAGATTGTGCGGCCATGATGGTCCTCGGCCAAAGATTCCTGACGGCGGTTCAAGACCTGAGTAGCCGCTGGCTGCCCTTTGCCGATGCGGTCAGTGAGCAGTTGGCTTTGGGAAGGTTGTTGCGCCTGTCGCTGTTTCAGGCTTCGGTTGCCATGGCGGCGGTGCTCCTTAGCGGTACTCTCAATCGCATTATGGTGGTTGAGCTGGGGCAGCCTGCTTGGTTGGTGGCCTTGATGGTCGCGATTCCATTGCTATTGGCGCCGGCAAGAGCGCTGGTTGGTTTTCGTTCCGACTACCACAAATCTTATCTAGGCTGGCGTCGCGTTCCTTACCTCTGGTTTGGGACTTTGCTTCAGTTTGGTGGCCTGGCGATCATGCCATTTGCCTTGATCGTGATGACTGAGCCCCACAGCGGCCCGGCAGTGACCGGCCCTATTGCCGCTATGTTGGCCTTTGTTCTGGTAGGCGCGGGTATGCACACCACACAAACCGCGGGCCTCGCGCTGGCGACTGATCTTGCCAATGAGGAATCTCGCCCCAAGGTTGTGGCCCTGCTCTACGTGATGTTTCTTGTCGGCACGGTTGCCGCGAGTTTGGGTTTTGCGCAACTTTTGGTCGACTTCACCTACTACCAACTCATTCAGGTGCTGCAGGGGGCTGCCGCGCTCACGGTGCTGCTTAACTTCATTGCTCTCTGGAAGCAGGAGCCCCGTCAGCCTCACTTGACCCGACACGATCGGGCGATACCGCCTTTCATGACTGTTTGGCGTGAATTCAGTCGTCAGCCCAGAGCGCAGCGGCTACTGGTCGCGATCGCGCTGGGAACGATGGGATTTACGATGCAGGACATCCTTCTTGAGCCCTACGGGGCGCAGATCCTTGCTATGACGGTGAGTGAAACGACTCAGCTCACAGCCTTACTCGCTGGTGGGATGCTGGTAGCTTTTTTTGTCGCCGCTCATGTACTGGGCCGGGGTAGCGATCCTATCCGCATGGCTGGCTTCGGTGTGATGGTTGGGGTGTTCGCTTTTTCCTCTGTTATTTTTGCCGCCCCATTTGACTCCGAGTTTGTATTCCGAGCGGGTACGTTTGGGATTGGCCTTGGCAACGGGTTCTTTGCCGTTGGGACCTTAACTGCGGTGATGACCTTGGAGCGTAGCGATCTGACCGGGTTGGCGCTCGGCGCCTGGGGCGCCGTGCAAACTACGGCTACGGGCATAGCCATCTTTGCTGGCGGGGCATTGAGAGACGTTGTCGCGTCCTGGATTGATGCCGGTTTGCTCGGCGCGGTACTGACCGAACAAAGTATGGCCTACGCCGTCGTCTACCACGTTGAAATTTTAATCTTGTTCATCGCCTTGATCGCATTGGGTCCCCTTGTGCGTCAACCCGATGAGCTTAACGAGCAACCACCGGGAATGCGCCTCGCGGACTTTCCCGGATAACGAGCAACCACTGAGGAGTAATGCAATGGAAACTGGAGCCATAACAGAGTACATGGATGTGGCACAGCTGGCGCTGTATGCCTTTTGGATTGGTTTCTTTTTTCTGGTGCGACATTTGCACCGAGAAGGGAAGCGTGAAGGCTGGCCACTGGACCTAGATGGTCAGGGTAAGCATTTTGCGGAGGGTTTTGGGGGTATGCCAGATCCCAAGACCTACGAGCTTGCCAATGGGCAGGGCAATCGCACTTTGCCCGGACCCGCCAAGCCGGGCTATGAACTGCGGGCGGTTGAAACTGGGGCCTCTTCTGGCTCGCCTATTCATCCCACCGGGGACCCCATGGTCGACGGTATCGGTCCGGCGGCATGGGCCATCAGACCAGAAGCCCCCGATCTCACCGTCGATGGACGTCCACGAATCGTGCCTTTGCGGGTTGATGCTGAGCACAGCGTCAACAGCAGAGATCCAGACCCCCGGGGCATGGTCGTTATTGGCTGTGATGGTAAACAAGGTGGAACGGTGGTCGATCTTTGGTTCGATCGTGCAGAACCCCATTTCCGCTACGCGGAAGTTAATGTCGGGACCCACACGGTTCTTCTGCCGATGACCATGGCGCGGGTTTCTCGAGATGGCACGGTGAGTGTCAAGTCGATTCGTAGCGATCAGTTTGCACAGGTGCCGCGTTTGGCGAATCCCGATCAAGTGACCCTCCAAGAGGAGGACAAGGTCACAGCCTTCTACGGCGGGGGCACGTTGTACTCGCATCCTGACCGCATGGGACCCTGGCTATGAGGGAGCACGAGTTTGAGCCAGTCCCAGGTCTTCCTGAGGTTCTGCCTGATGGCGAACACATTGTTTGGCAGGGGGCGCCCAAGCCCGCCGCGCTGATCAATCGTGTGTTTCAGGTGAGAACCCTAGGCTTCTACTTTACGCTGTTGATCGCAGCGGGCGTTATTTACGAGGTCTTAAATGGCGCCCGGTGGGCTGATATCGTCACCACATTGGGCTGGCAAATGGGACTGGCCGCAGTCGCTTTGGGTCTACTGACTGGGGCGGGACATCTCTACGCCCGCAGTACGCTGTATACGCTGACAAATCGTCGGCTGGTACTGCGTTCGGGTGTGGCGCTACCGATGATGGTCAACCTACCCCTGGACCATGTGAAAAGTGCTGGTCTTCGACTGTTTGGGGACGGGACTGGTGACATTCTGTTCACACCCGACAACGGCGCTCGACTCTACTACCTCATGCTCTGGCCGCATGTTCGGTTGTTAGGATTTGGAAATGTACAGCCGTTATTGCGCGGCATTGCTGACCCACAGCACGTTGCCAAACTGTTGGCACGGGTGGTTAAACAAGCCGGTGGTGGTAGACACGTCGAGGTCGCTGAGGCAGGGCTCGATAATTCTTCGAGGGATAGAGGGGAGCCTTCTTATGGAAACAACGGGACCATCGCCATCAGCTAACACAGGTATGCGGCGACCCGTTCGCCGCGTGGATGATCGACTCATGATCCTCATCATGGTCGGTCTCCTTTTTGTGGTGGCTGCGGTGCTTTTGGCGCGGACGACCGATCGAGTCGTTGCGGTACCCGAACCCTCGGGCGAGGTGATGGCGACGCGAATCCTGTCCTTCAGCGATGCACCCGGCGGGGAAATTATCATCCGAGACGGGGAGGATGGGGCAGGTATACGCACCCTACAGGCGGGAGAGGGCAGCTTTATCCGTGGCGTGGTTCGCAGCCTGGTTCGCATCCGTCAGCAATCGGGCTTGTTCTCGCAGGCTGGGTTTTTGTTGACCTTGTATTCGGACGGGCGTCTGATCCTAGTCGATCCCCTCACCACTGAGGCCATCGAATTGGCCGCGTTTGGTACCACCAACACGGGAGAGTTCCTCGACCTCCTGCCTGCTTCAGCGGATACCACCGCCATGCTTAATTAGCGGTTTTCGTTGTGATGGAATATGCACTTGCGCTCTTGGTTGCTCTGACAGGCTGGTGGTTCTCCACTGGCCTTGTTCTGTGGCTTGTGCATCGTCCGGCTAGACACCACCGTCTGATTTTTGGCTTGAGCTCGATTGCGATGGTGTGCTCTTTTGCCGCACTGGCGAAGGTGGTGGGCCAGCTAACACCGGGAACCGCGGTCTTGGCATTTTGCCTCGCTTTGGTGCTCTGGGGTTGGCTAGAGATGGGCTACCTGATGGGATTTATCACCGGACCCCATCGCGAGGCGTGCCCAACAAGCGCTGGGGTCCTAGGGCGACTTGGGCGGGGTTTAGGCACCTGTTTATGGCACGAATTCGTGCTTCTCGCTATGGTTGCTCTGCTGTTTCGGATCTCCTCTGACCAGCCAAACCAAATCGCGTTGTGGGCCTTTTCAGTGCTCTGGATCATGCGTTGGAGCGCCAAGTTGAACTTGGTATTGGGCGTAAGGAACTACAACCAGGAGTGGCTGCCAGCCCACCTTGCTTACCTGGACAGTTACATTCCGCGGCGTCCCCTGAATGCGCTGTTTCCGCTATCCCTACTCATGGGGTTAGCCCTCACGTTTTATTTGCTGCAAGGCTCTCTGCTATCGACTGACCTCAGCCTGATAGTTGGCCTGACGCTGGTAGGCATGCTGGCTGCTCTGGGGACTTTAGAACACATATTTTTGATGGTTCCACTGGGCGACAGTGCCCTTTGGCACTGGGCTATGCCAGTGGAGACAAAACTGACCAAAAAACGCTGAGTAATGGCCTCGAGACAGCCATTTTTCAAAATTGGTCAAAACTTTGACGCAAATGCTTGACCTTGGTAGAGCGGAGGAATACTGTGGTGCGAGTTGGTGGGCTGCCACGGCCCTTGATACTAGGCCCCATGCCGGAAGAACGGCGATGGGGGTGTTTTTCGGGCCGGCACGGCATATGAGTACCTGCCAGCCGTGTGCTCAGGCACTGGGGGACGGTTGCCATGAACGACGATACTAAGGTCACGCATAGCTCGGCTGCATTGCCCGCCGTTTCGCTTGACTCAGCCGAAAGCTCTTACTTTGGCGAGCGCACCCAGTCCCTTACTCCTTCTGACTTTTCCGATGCCCTCGATAAGCTGACGTTGACAGGCGCAATAGCGGAGGGTCTGGCGCTGAATATCCATTTGCCGTTCTGTTCGGTGCGCTGTGTAAGCTGTGATCGAATCGCCCTGGTGGCAGGAAGCGGCGCGGACATTGATGACTATCTCGCAGGACTCGAAGAAGAGCTCAACCAGATTACCCGACGCATAGGACAGGGAAATGTTCTGGCCCAGCTTCATGTGGGAGGCGGGACGCCCAATCTATTGACCGCAGCACAGCTTGCAAAACTGATGGCTCTGGTAGAGCGACACTTTATCGTCACAGAGCATACCGAAACGTCTATAGAGATTATTCCTGATCGTACCTCGCGGACCCAGTTAGAGTTGATTCGCGGCTTGGGTTTTCGGCAGCTAATCGTCGAGCTGCGGCAAATAGATCCGCTGGCCCAGCAGGGACTCGGGAGGTCCCACTCGCCAGAACTTTTACAGGACGTCATTGGCAATGCACGTGCAGCCGCCTTTGAAACGATCACCATGGAGCTCATGTATGGACTGTCGGGTCAAACGCCTACCTCGGTAAAAGAGAGTGTGTCGCTGGCTGCCGATTTAGCACCAGATCGTGTTGTGACGAGACCCTTCGTGAGGAGGGCGGACGAGTTTACTCACCAGAAAGCACTCGACGTTGAAGCTCTGCCGACGCTCGCTGAAAAAATGGCAATGTTTGTTGGCATGTCTGATGGACTGGAAAGGGCGGGGTATGTCTGGATTGGCATTAATGCCTATGCCAAGCCTTCGGATCGCTTAAGCCGAGCCCAAGAAGAGGGACTGCTTCGCCGCAACCGTTTGGGTTACTGTGTTGAGCCGGCTCGATGGCTGCTGGGTGTGGGTCTGGGCGCGGTTACGGAGTTACCGACCTTGGTGTCTCGCAATCGAGTCGCCCTTGATAGCTGGCACGGTGCACTCTCCGCGGGTCATCACCCAATCAACTTGGGGGTGCCGCTTTCTCGACGTGATTCAGCCGAACGTGACGCTCTTAACAAACTGGCGGTCGAATTGCGCGCGCCGTTGGACGGATTCAGTAACCCCCTTACAAAAGAAGTACTCGCTCGGATGGAGGGTGCTGGCTATGTTGTCGGTTCGGAGGGTTTGATTGAGATCACGCCCCTAGGGCGCTTAAATATTCAGCAGGTTTGGGACGAGATCGCTAGTGCTGTGCGCTGGGCCCACGTGGCTTAAGAACCGCCTGTACGCGTTGAGTATGTTCCGTTCGTAACGCTTGCCACTCCAGTAGGAACCAAGGTGTAAATACCTGAGGTGATGCCGCAACCAGCTCGTTCACTTCCTCGATATGAAACCAGTCCCACGCATGCACTTCTTCCGGGTGCGGACTGACCTGGGTCTCCTGATCTACACAGCCCACATAAACTTTGCAGAGCTCGTGCTCGGAACCGACGGTTTTGAAGTGGGCTTGATACTCAAACTGGTAGATCTCTGTAAGTGGGGTAGCGATCCCTAGCTCCTCGTAGGTGCGCCTGTGAGCAGCTTCGTTATAGCTTTCTCCGTGCCGAGGGTGACTGCAACAGCTGTTCGTCCAATATCCTGGCCACAGCGGCTTAAGACGACTGCGCTCATGTAATAGTACGTGCCCCTCTGGCGTAAATAGAAAGACGGAAAAAGCGCGATGCAACAAGCCGCCGGGTTGGTGTGCTTCTACTTTGGTTGTCGTGCCAATAAATTCATCGTCGGGTGAGACTAAGATGAGGTTTTCAGACGGTGAAGAGACCGACACGCCGGTTAGATTCATGGTGCTATACCCCTGAGGTCGTGAGGTAAGAGGAAAAAGACCCGCCCCACAAGGGGGTTCCGCAGAGTTCTAACACTAAGGTTACCGAGCTGGCACTGGGGGAAGCGCACATTTTTACTCGTCCCTCCGCGAATTAAGATGAGGTTGGCGCCCCATCTTCGGGTCGAAACAGCTTAGAGACTCAATAGAGCCTCTAGCCTACCTGTTCACTCGCGTGAAGCGGGTAGGGCTTGTACATGGCCTGCTGCAGGTGCTGAGTGAGCACCGTCAAGCCAGTTGTACTTAGCCGAGCTAAGCAGAACAAAGTGGATAAACAGCGCCAGTACAAACAGGAACGCTGCGTTAGCCACCAGCACTCGGCGTGGATCGAATAGCATCCATACTCTATGCATAGTTTTTCTCCATGTCTTTAGGTGACTTACCCGTAGGTTCCGGGCTTGTCACAGGGTTAACAGTGAATGCCCGATTAATAGAACCAGGGTTTCCACATGAACATCAGTACATGTGCAGTCACCGCGATAGCAACGAAACCTACCCATCCCTGTACATAAGCACTATGGAACTCCTTGGCTTCATTGCTGGTCAGCCCTGATGGGCTACCGCCTTGCTCACTCATGGTTTTACCTCCCATGTTCTGTCAAGCCAGATGCCGCAATGATGCCAAGAAGGCGTCGTGCGACGGTTCACCGCCGAAGCATCCTTTGTGGGATGTTTCGACGATCTCCCAAAGGGCCCCGAGGAGCTCTTTGGTAGATTTCTTTCCCAGCCAGCTATTGCCTGCCTAGTTGGGATCAAGGGGTGACCTCAGTTCCCTGCGGTCATTCCCTCTGTGTTTTCTTCAGACTCCGCGGCTGCTTCGGCCTCTTCCCCTACGTCGGTAGTGGGTGCAGCTACGGTGTACTTTGCTAAGTTCGGATAGTCGTTGACCATGTTGGCGCCCAGTAGGGGCTGGTAAGCACCCTGGTGACACGTAGCGCAGTTGACCTTGAGTGGGTCGCCTAAAGGTCCTTTACGATGATCCGGAAGCCAGTCAGTGGTCGGGTTGATGTAGTCGTTATTCATCTCTCGGACCATACGTATGCCATGCCATGCTCTTACGCGCTCCGGTGAGCTTTGCTCCCAGTCATAGAACGCTCGCGTGTTATGGCAGTGTGTGCAGTTCACACCCAGCGAATCTGAAAAGTGCATCATTAGGCTGTAGATCCACTCGGTCTCTTTCACATTCGCAGCGTTGCCATTGGGTAGGGCGGTGCGACCTGCCACACGCCAAGGTAGATCCTTTGCTTTCTCCTCGTCTCCCTCCAGATACAGAGAGAACGAATCATTTGGCAACGAGCTATAGGCCGCATTGACGGAGGCGATGTTTTGACCCGCGGTCATCACGCCTGGAGGATGTGGCCGCCCTGGATCAGTGGCCCATACATACTCGGGGATGTTCTGGCCACGATGGCAGGTGTAACAGGTGACGCCTGCGCCACCGACATGGTCGCCCCATGCGACATTGGCCTTTTGTGTCATGGCGATCATGACGCGAGCCACTTTTTTGGTGTACTTGGTGTCGTACTGGAAACCTTCGTCCACGTGGCAGTAGTTACATCCCTCTTCGGGTGAGACCCATTCCGTAATGGCTACCATCAATCGCGTGAACTCACCGACGCTTAAGTCACCTAGCACTTCAACGTTTTCATAGATATCGCCGGCTTTAGGCCCGCCAGCAGGGATAGGTGGCTGGGGAGCCGGAACTTGGTTGTTGGCAATGGCCTCCGATAGTGCATCGGGGTTGTAAAGTAGCTCCTGACCTACGCCGCGGTAACCACGCTGGACGGCTTCCGGCGGCGGGTTTTCACAAGCCGCTAGAAACAGGCAGCCAGCAACCATTAGACCGACAGCTTTCAGTGAATTAAATATTTTCATTGGGTAGCCTCCGTCATCAGCGGATCGACGACAGGCATGGCGTCGATGGCGGGATAGGCAGGTGCGATACCGTGCTTCACACCCCATAAATACCAGTTCTCAACCACGGTTCCGGTAAGCAAGATGCCGATACCGCCGGTAATCACTGTGAGAACAGCGAACCACCAGGCCCAGCGGTGAATGGATTCCATTGATGCGTTGAAACCCATGCACCAGCGCCAGAAGAGCATTGAACGCTCACCTGCGGTGCCGATGTCGGTGATCTGATCGATTTCTCGATCGCCGCCGTAGCGGCTTACAGCCAAGATCGTTGCGCCGTGCATGGCGAACAGAACGGCGGAGCCATAAAGGAATGCGATCGATAACATGTGGAACGGGTTGTAGAACAAATTGCCGTAGCGCATGGAGAATGCCGCAGTCCAATCAAGGTGGGGGAAAATGCCGAACGGCACGGCTTCACTCCAGCTGCCCATCAGTATGGGCCGAAAGAATCCCAAAACTAGGTATAACCAAATCGCACCGGCAAATGCCCAGGCGAGGTAGTTGCTCATGCCAAGATTGCGCGCTAGCTGGAAGGTTCGCCACCACCAAAGGAGGATACCGGCTGTTAGGAAGAAGCCTGCCATCAGCCACCAACCTCCTTGGTTAAGAGGAGGGATGCTCAAACCGTACTCAGGCGCCGGTGGTTCCAATGCTAACCAGGGAAGCTGTCGTATGAACTGGATGGGATCCCAGTTGACTGAGGCCCACATGTTGAGACCGATAATGAGAAACGCCAGCCCGCCGAACAGGAAGGCCATGAATCCTGACGGCCCCAAGTAAATCGGGCCTATCTGTGCGTCGCCCAGTTTCCCTGCGATCCAGCTGTGGATCGGCCCTCCCATACGGTGTTCTTCGTCTTTGCCGATAGGCACACCGGGGTAATCCGGAGCATCGACCTGTACCTGCGTGAAGATATTTTGGTATTCAATCATGAGTCAGTACCCCTCAATTCCAAATCGGCAGTTCGAGCCACCAGTTCCACCATTCGGGCCAGCCCTTCGTCCAGAATGGGCCACTAAGCACAATGCACAGAGCACTCCACCAGGCGGCGCTCAAAGCGAGGAAGAGGCCGAGACGGTGGATGCCTAGAGCTCCGATGGAATAACCGATGTCATCACGGAAAAAAGTGTTTTCATGTTCGCCCGTTTTCACCTTTTCACCTTCAGCTGGATCGCTTGCCATTAAAATCAGCGATCCATGCATCGAAAGCGCCATCGCGGTGGTGAAGAAGAAAGTAATCGCGATCATGTGTGCGGGGTTGTAATGAAAATGCAGGAACTGGTAGCCCACATTGGATACCCAGTCGAGGTGACTCAGGATCCCGTAGGGAAATCCATGACCCCAAGCACCGAGCAGGACGGGTCGGATAATCACCAGAGTGACATAGGCCAAGATGGCGAAGCTAAAAGCAAAGGGAATATGGAGGCCCATACCTAGTTTGCGCGAGATCTCCACTTGCCGTAATGCCCAAGAACCAAAGGCACCGGTTGCACATATGGTAATGAGCTGCCATAACCCGCCTTCATCAAGCGGGGCGACGCCGAGCCCATAGGACAGGTCTGGGGGCGCAATATTGATCTGCCACACGTTCCAGGTGTCACCCTGGGAGGCGCCAATGAGAATCAGCGCCGTGCCAAGAATTGTAAAGAACGCAGTGCTGACGCCAAAGAACCCTACGTAGAAGGGGCCTACCCAGAAGTCGAATAAATCGCCCCCAATCAGTGTGCCCCCCCGGACACGATACTTCTTCTCAAAGCTTAGTAATGACATGTCATGTCCCTCAATCCGGTTGTGCGGTCATCCTTATCGCGATGCCGGGTCTCTTCTCGCTTTTCGCCACCATCCTGCGCGGCGCGTTAAAATCTCAAACTTTCATAAATGCGTAGGGCACCACGCCGTACGCTGCTTTTTTTGCTGCCTGAAAGCAGCTCTCGCCCGGCGCCGCGTGCTCCACTGACTGAAAAGTCAGGCGACACCACACCGCACCGATAAAGAACCAAGAGAACGCCAGGCCAACCAGAAATCGAAACTGCAGGCGCTCTCCTAAGCTTTGTTGCTTGTTACCAAATGCTGCGGACATAACTCACTCCCCTTATTTCGTCAGGCTGCGTCATCGGTTTTAAATTCATGTCCTGCGTGCAAAACATGTTCTTTTACAACGGCTTCAGAACCCGCATCGCGGGCAGCGTGCTCGGCTGCATCACGAATCCGTTTGGCTGCTGAAATCCGAACCAGAACCGGTTGCTTTGCAACCAGTGTCTGAAGCATTTCTTCCGCGTCATCGGCCCAGCGGATATCTGCTCTGACCGGTGTCGATTCGACTTGGTCCAACTCTGTACCCAGAGGCAAGATATTGAACAGGGCATCGAAGAGCGCGTTGCACACCTCCTGAAGGAGGTAGCAGGAGCCCGCGTAACCCATGAACGGTGTGCCGGTATGTCGGCGGATGATGGTTCCGGGAAGCGATGCGGGAATATAGATGCTCTTACTGCCAAGCTCCGCTAGGTACATCCGCTCGTTGTAACTGCCAAACACGATCAAGGGCGCGGTGTCGGCGATCGCCTGACGAATCGCTTCGTTATTAGGTTTAACACCGGCCTTTCGTTCAAAATGGAAAGAGCAGGGCAGGCCAAGCTCGTCCTCAAGGAAATGACGCAGGCCGCGGGTATAGGTTTCTGTTGCGCATACGCCAAAGTTGGCGGTGCCGAAAAAGTCCTGAGTAACCGATCGCCATAGATCCCACACCGGTTTCAGTGTGGTGTGTTTTTCTTCTGCGATAAACGGCTCGGGATCCAATCCGAGTTCTTCGCCCAGAGCCCGCAAGAATTTCGTGGTGCTGTGAAGCCCAATCGGAGCCTGGAACCACGGCTTTTCAAGTGTTTCGCATAACTTTGAGCCAAACTCTCGATACATGCAGACATTGGCTGCCGCGTCACCCAGCTTGGGGATGTCCGTTAGGTTACAACCCAGTGGGAAGGCAAGATTCACTTTAGCCCCAATGCCCTCGATCAGGCGCTTGATCTCGGCGAGGTCAGAGGCGGTATTGAAGTAGCCGTAAGCGGGGCCGATAACATTAACCAAGGGCGCTTCTGACTCTACTTTGCGCTTACCTTTTCGTGTCCCGTATTGCTCCCACAGCCAGACCAGCGCGCGGTCGGCGCTCTGCCATTGGTCTTCGTCAATGGTTCGGGGCAAGAACCGCTTGATATTGGTGTCTTCAGGGGTCACACCGCCGCCAATCATCTCAGCGATCGAACCGGTGACAACGACGCTGGGCATGTCCGGATCGAGCGTTTTATGCGCGCGACGCAGCGCTCCTTCCGTACCCCGTTGACCAAGCTCCTCTTCAGCCAAACCGGTGACAACGATCGGCAGCTCATGAGGGGGGAGACCATCCGTATAGTGAAGGACTGAGGTTACGGGCAGGTTTTCACACCCCACGGGGCCATCAATGATGACTTGCAGCCCCTTGACGGCGGTAAAGATATAAACCGATCCCCAGTAGCCGCCAGCACGATCGTGGTCAAGCACTAACATCAGGCTGCCCCCCCGATTCGTGTGAGACCGGCTTCACGAGCGGTTTCCTTTGTCCAAACCCCAGCGGCCTCACCTGAGCCGACGCCCTCAAAAAACGCGTCCATAGCATCGAATCGATGTTTGTTATCCACCGCGGTATTAATAATTTGCGCGAGCGATCCCGCACCCGCCGGCCCCATTAGAGGGCGGGCGGATATAAGGTTGGTGAAGTACAGGCCGGGAACACCTGCTTCCTTGGCATGCTGCACAACCGGTGTTGTACCGATGGCAAGATCGGGTTCGAAGCTATCCATGGCACAGAGGTCATCTTCGAGGGACGCTCGAAACTTGACGCAAACACCGTGGGCTTCGAGCCATTCACGGTCTTCTTGATTCCACTTGGTGCTCGGGCAGGCAGAGCCAACATAACGAAGATCGGCACCGCTCTCCACAAGCAGGCGTCCAACCAGAAGTTCTGACCCTTCATAGCCCGAGAGCGTTATCCGAGCCTTGATGGGGTTCTCTGCGAGCGCAGCAGTGATCGCCCCTCGCATCGCATTTTGCTGTGTCTGCACCACTGAGGGTGACAGACCAAATTGGTCGCCGACTTTTCCTAGCCACGCAATGGTGCCCTCAACACCGACAGGTGCGGACCCGATGACCGGTCTCCCCGCGGCCTGAAACTCTCGCTGTGAGGCGACATAGAAGGGGTGCAGCATCGCCGCCGCATCACAGGCCATGGCGCCGTATAACTCACGCCACTCCCGGGTTGGTACGACGGGACCCGCCGCGATGCCAAGCGGTCTGAGGAGTCGGTCAATAATGATGGCATCGACCGGAAAGATTTCGCCCAGCAGAGCGATAGACGGTAGTTTCTCTGCTGAATCGCCGCCCCTAGGTCGAGCAACCGGTCCGGCAGCGGCTTCGGCGCGTGCGTATTTGAGCATGGCGGCCGCCAGCACATCTTTTGCTTCGGCGTGAGTTGGGACGCCGAAGCCGGGCACGTCGATGCCAATAATGCGAACGCCATTAATTTCTTTTGGCAGTAAATCGAGCGGCACACCTGATGCGGTAGGGACGCAGAGGTTGATAACAACTACCGCGTCATATTTTTTAGGGTCAGCAAGGGTATGCACTGATTCGCGAATATCCTCAAACAACTTACCGGTGACCAGGCTCTCCGAATCAAAGGGTACGTACCCGACCGTGCGCCTAGCACCGTAGAAATGTGAGGTAAACGTCAAGCCGTAAACGCAGCAGGCCGATCCGCTGAGAACCGTTGCCGTTCGCCGCATTCGAAGGCCGACGCGCAATGAGCCGAATGCCGGGCACATGCTTTGGGGCTGGTCGTGGGGGCCAACGGGGTAGTCCTCGGCATACTGCGCTAGCAGCTCCTGATTTGCCTTACCCCCGGCTCCGTTCGCCAGCGCTTCACGATCGCCGTGGCAGCCAATGGCCTCGGGTGTGGTATCGGAGGCGATCACGCTATCAGTGTCACTTATTTGGTGCTCAGACATCGTCATAAACGACCTCAAGTGATGGCCGATTGATCTTCTCAACGTCACAAAGATCTTCAAGAGATGCTGGCTGGAGTACAACGTCGCGACCCACTGAGTCGCCATCGAAGAGCCCAAGCAGTTCATCCTGAGTAAGCGGAGTCGGTTGGTGTGGCGGCGCCGCGGCGACGTTGGCTGCCAGATCGGCAAACAGAGATCCCCATTCCCCCTCGGGATGGCCGATAATTTCGTAGTTGGCGCTCTTGCGGCGAATGTCCTCGTTAGCAGGAATTGCTGCTAGCTCCGGTATTCCCGCGGCTTTGCAAAAAGCCTGTGCTTCTCCAGTGCCGTCGTCTTTGTTGGTTACCATCCCCGCGACACCCACGTTGCCACCCAGTTTGCGGAAATACTCCACCGCGGAGCAGACGTTGTTGGCGACGTATAGGGATTGTAGGTCATTCGAGGCAACCACAATGACCTTCTGACACATGTCTCGTGCTATCGGCAGGCCGAAGCCACCGCAAACCACGTCACCTAAAAAATCAAGAAGCACGTAGTCAAAATCCCAATCGTGGAACCCGAGCTTCTCGAGGGTTTCGAAGCCGTGAATGATGCCTCGACCACCGCAGCCACGACCCACTTCGGGGCCTCCCAGTTCCATCGCAAATACCCCGTCACGCTTAAAGCAAACATCCTCCACGCGGACTTCGTCACCAGCCGCTTTTTTCGCCGAGGCCGTTTCAATGATGGTGGGGCACGCCTTGCCACCGAAAAGAAGGGACGTAGTGTCGCTCTTTGGATCGCAGCCGATCAGAAGAACCTTCTTGCCCTGCTGCGCCATCATGTAGGAGAGGTTAGAAAGCGTGAAGCTCTTGCCAATGCCTCCCTTGCCGTAAATGGCGATAATTTGTGTCTTGGGCGCCGCCTCTGCCGCGGTGGCGATGATGTCCGCCCTTGCGCCACTCGCTTCGAGGCCAGGGTCATAGACGCGGGCAGCTTCAGTTGGACTCATAGGGATCTCCAGTCGAGAATCAGTTTTAGGCACGTCGGATCAGAAAAAGCCGTGGTGTAGGCCGGAGCAGCGTCACTCGCCGCAAAACGATGGGTAATAAGGTCGTCAACGCGAATGGCGTGTTCCTGCAGCAAGCTCGTTGCGAAATTCAGATCGTCAGCATGCCACTCGGCTGCGATGGCAATGGTCGCTTCACAACGGAAAGCGGGGGGGAACGCGAACTGCACAGCCCCGTGATAAAAACCTGCCAACACAACGGTGCCGCGATGATTCAGGCGCGGGAATAAGGCATTGAGAATCTCAGCGTCTCCACTGACGTCGCAGATTTGGTTGTAGCTTGCGGAGTCTTCCTCAGGAGCGATGACTCGATAGCCCTCACCGCCCTGGGCGCGTAGCGGGTCGCGCTCCCATACCACCAGATTGTCAGCGCCCATCATGAGGGCTATTCGGGCGATCAACCGGCCCAGCACGCCGTGGCCGATGATGAGTTCGGGGAGTTGGCCACCATCAAAGCGTCGGAGCGCATGCACCGCGGTAGCCACAAGCGCCAGCAACACGCCTTCCTCAGCGATGCTGTCGTCGAGGGGAATCAATCGACTGGAATTCACTACCAGACGTTTTGCCGCCCCGCCAAACAAGCCCTCAACATCCTGAAAGCCGCGACTTCCTGGCACAAAAACCCGAGTACCGGGTGTCAGTGACGCGTGTGCGCCAGCAAGGACGATCCGGCCAACACTTTCGTAGCCGGGGACGAGGGGGTACCGAAGCCCGGGAAAGGGGGGCATTTCACCGCGCCACAAGAGCCGCTCGGTGCCGGTGCTAATGCCTGAGTAGTCTATTTCGACAAGGCAGTCTGTTGGATCACAGTCAGGCAAGGACACCTCCCGCAGGGACAGATTCCCGGGAGATTCGAAGACGACTGCTGTCGCTGACTGCGCCATGTAACCACTCCAGAAAGGCGCTCTTAAGGTGCGCGCGCCTTCGTTGTGCCGGATAGGATTTAGGTATTATTCCGGCATCAAACTGTAAGTCTAATCAGACACAAGCAGGTGTCAAGAAAAAGTTACGAAATTGGTTTAATACCTGTCACCACCCGCACGAGGCAGGGCATGGGGGTTTTTTGCTCTGCGAGCTCGTGAAAGCCGGCCTCTTGAAGGAATCGAGAGAGCTCTTCAAGGGTTCGCGGCCGGCCGCTGCCTAGTGACCAGAGGTAAAGCCCAAAATAGGCGTGCCCAATGGGTTCGGCGCCGGTGGTTTCGGCCATGGGTTCAGCAATAACGATTTGGCCGCCGGGCTTTAGCGCGGAATAGGCGTTGCGGAGCACTTTCCTGACCTTGTCATCATCATGGTCGTGAAGTACGCGGTTGAATGACACGACGTCGGCACCAAGAGGCAGCGGCCCGTTGAACATATCGCCACCGGCGAAGCGCAGCCTTGGGTTGTCGACGTTGAGTTCAGCCCCAGCAGTAGCGACCGCGGGGAGGTCAAAAACTGTAGCTTTCAGGGTGTTAAAGGCATCCAAGGCTCGACCCGCAAAGGCGCCGGTGCCGCCGCCAATGTCGACCAGTAAGTGGCAGCCTGAGAGATCAATTGCGTCAAGCACATGATCTGCAATCATGGCTTGGGATTCGCGCATCAGTTGACTATAGACCTGGGGGTTGCCCTGTCCAGCGAGTACAGTGTCGTACTGCCAGTAGCGCGAAAGCGCGCTTCCCTCCCGATGTCGCAATAGACGGACCGGGTCGGCAAGGTCCTGATATAAATGCTCGTGGTGCCGGACCATTTCGGCAATGCCCGGATTCGCCCGCATTGCAGCTCCCAGTTCGCCCAACCCCCACAGGCCGTTACCGTAGGCTTCGATCAGACCCAGTGACCCACCCGCTTTAAGTAGCGTCTCAGCGGCCGCAATCGACAGCGCTGAACCTTGCGCAATCTCATCGGTGTGCACAGGTCCGTCTGCTAAGCGGTCAAGTAACTCTAGATTTACAATGGCACTTAAGGTCTGGGAATAAACAAATCCTGCGGTTAAGTGGTGAAGGGCAAGTGCCTTGCGGTGCCCGATGGATCGGGTCAGAGGATTGCGCGCAGCCCAGCGTTGAAAGGCCGGATTGCTCAGTAGCTTATTCCGGTAGCGATGCCACTTCATGCGCCAGGTGAGCGGATGATCGCGCTTGCTCGAATAGGACGAAAAGGCTTCCATCAGTCAGGCTGCAGAGCGTTTAATTCCCTTGGGGAAGAACCGATTCGAATGCTTTTGCACCACCGCATGGAGTTGGCTACGTCCTCGGCAGGCGGGTATGGAGTCAAGGCCTCGAGTGATACAGGCTTCTAAGCGCTTCACCGCACCGTCGATTCCGAGCTCTCTTACCGCGCTCGGCCTATCAAGGGCGATATCAATGCCGGTTGGCTTGCCAATGCTGTCCGGGTCCGCGATAGCATCCTGAATATCATCGGCCACCTGGTAAGCTTCGCCGATACTGTTGCCGAGTTCCACCCAGCCGGGTGTGGGAACCCCCGCGGCGGCGGCACCCGCGCAAGTTGCCGCGACAAACAAGGCGCCTGTTTTAGCCCGGTGATAAAGCGAGACGTCCACGCGGCTTTCACATTCCCAGGCCTGCCCGGCGCAAATACCCATCGGTGCGCCGACCCCCGCGCTGACAATGCCCATGACACTGGCTAAGCGAGTTGGATCGGAGACAGTATTTGCTGCCCGAGCCATGTGTTGAAAAGCAGCAACAATCAGGGCATCGCCGGTAAGCACAGCAATCCGCTCGCCGAATTTGGCGTGCAGCGAGGCCTTTCCTCGGCGTGTTGTCGCGTCATCAAAGCAGGGGAGATCATCGTGGACGAGCGAGGCGCAGTGGAGGAGCTCCACAGCCACAGCTGCCGCGGATGCCAGACCGGGCTCAGGGTTACCATTTGCCAGCGCGACCGCGAGGCACAGTTGCGGTCTTACTCTGGCGCCGCCCGGAAAGACTGCGTAATTGAGTGCGCTGGCGAGGGTGGGCGGGCACTGGTCGCCCGTTGCGTCTCGCAGGGAGACCCCCAGCCCGTGCTCACAGTTCAGTACTGATTCATCCATAGCGCTTCCCTCCAGCGGGGAGTCGGCGATTAGTGTAAAGTAAACAAGACAGAGTCAATGTTCAACTAATATTACATCCCTTGATAGGCAGCTGCTCGCTCTTCCGGGGCCCGGAGAATGGGGTTATGGAGTCACAAAGGCCGTTAGCTGGCCGAGATCTGGGGTTTGACTGGCCGGTGCCCGATAATGGCTATCGCTGGTGGTATTTGGATGCCTTTAGCGATGACGGCCACGCAGCGCTTACGATCATTATTTTTGTGGGCAGCGTGTTCTCTCCTTATTACTTTACTGCGCGCCAGCGTGGTATGGGCAACCCGCGCAATTTTTGCAGCATCAATACTATTTTGTACGGACCTCGTCGTCGGCATT